>NZ_JAHHZN010000016.1 GCF_018760735.1 Hymenobacter piscis | reverse complement strand
AAAAAGAGAAAAACTTTTTTTGAAGTGTTGCTCGTTTTCGTGGCCGTACCCCCTTCCGGTTGAAGCGGGATGCAAAGGTAAGCAGCTTTTCGCTTTTTCCAAGAAACCCGAAGAAAAATTTCTTTTTTCTTTTCGGCCTTCTCAGCACCGGCTGCCTTATTTTCCTTCCTGACAGAAAGAAGCAGGTCAGCGGCGGCGGTTGCACTTTTTCAAGACCCCTTGCCGAGGCAGGCAGGCGATGAAGAGCGCTTCCGGTTGAAGCGGGGTGCAAAGGTAGCAAAACTGCTTGCTACTTTACAAGCCCGCGGCGAAAATCTTTTTTCAAGCAGTGGCTGCCGAAGCGGCCGGTCCCCTCCGCGTGTCGGATTGGGAGTGCAAAAGTGGGGCATTGGCCGCAATTCTGCAAACCCGCCCCCCAAAATACCCGTACAAGTCCCGCTTCTGCTCAGAAAATCAGCGACTTTCTTTTTCTATTGTTGGTGCTGAATGTCTATTGACTCTCTTCCGGGCCGGTAAATTGAACCGGAATACGGGCTGACGGACCTACTCGCGAATCTTCATATTGATAGATATGCTTTCCTAGTGCTTCTAGAAAAGGTAGCCCCACAGTGCTGTACTCGTAGTTTCCATCGTTGAGGACGCCGTTTTTGTTCACGTATAGCACAGCGCTCAGCATGAATTCGATTTGGCGGGATGCGTCGGCGAAGTAGGCCACGTCGGCTAGGTAGCCGTGCGACATGCCTACTATATTATAGATGCGCAGGTTTGGGTCGGCCGCGGCAGTGGGCCGGCGGCCGTAATACAGGTACTTCTTATATGAGTCAAAATACCGTTCTCTTTTATATAAGGAGTAGCTGGAGCCATGCGGGCTCTGATGCAGGTAGTACCGCAGGAAGGCGTAATCGTCTGGTGTCAGGTCGAAACGCTGGCGGGCGGGTACGGATTCGGGGAAGAGCACGGCCCGCAGCATGGTGGTGACCGACTGCAGGGGCAGATAGTTGGCGGTGGTGAAATCGTAGGGCGTGGGCACGAGGCGGCCGCCGGCCTGGTGGGCACGGCCTTTGGTGATGCGGCCCAACGGAAACCCGAAGGGCTGAGGGTTCACGACGGCAGGTTGCTGGTAGCTGATAGCACCCGTGTCCGGGTTGCGAAACTCTATGGGGTTGGTGTGGCGGTTGGCGGCTGTATCGCAGGGGGCAAAACGGCGGACGATGCGCGTCTCCGGATAGCCCAACGCGGCCAGTCGCTCGTTGAGAGGGCGCTGACCCAGGAACTCATAAAGCCGGTTGTAGGCCTGATTGTCGCTGACGAGCAGCATGCGCTTGGCATAGTTGCCCACGGTGTTCACCCGGTCGGAGTCCGGGGAGGTAATGTAGGGCGCGGGCGTCTGGCAGCGGAAGGCCGTGCCAGTGCGCATGGGCGAGCGGCGCGTGAGGCCCGATTGGTTCAGGTGATTCAGCTTTTCGAGGGCCAGCGCCACGGTGGGCAGCTTCACCATGCTGGCCGGATTGAAGTACTGGCCGGCATCGAGCCGGAAAGTATGCGGTACGAACGTGGGTTGCCCCTGCTCGTTGCGGTTGATCTGGGTGTAAATCACCTGCAACTCATATTCTTCGGCACGCTCCACCACCGGGCGCAAGCGCGCATCAGCCCGCAGCAGACTATCGAGCAGGGGACTATTGGGGGAGGGAGCGGCATGAACCGGCGGGACGGGTTCGGCAACCGAAGCCGTCAGCAACAACGGGAGCAGGCCACCGAGCAATAGGGAAAGAGGGCGCATCATCCTCTAAAGTTCGGTAAAAACTCCTCCCTTACCTGCCACGACTGGCCCAACCTCTATATAAAGCAAGAGCGAGGCTTCCGTTCAGAACCTCGCTCTTGCTGGCATCAACCACTCATTCCCGTTACTCCGCTACCGGCGTAACCCGACGGGCCAGTAGCAGATTGGAATCGTTTTCGCGCCAGTTGTAGCCGGTGCCAAAGGGCAGAGGGCGGGGCGGATGGGCCTTATCGGTATAAGCAGCCGTGAGCTCGGGTTGGTATTGCTTGGCGAACAGGTTAATCGGCCGCTTGTAGGTGCCGTAGTAGGTGAACTGCCAGTCAGTGGGCTTAAAGTACTTCATGGCAATGCCCGAATCATCCTGCAGCAAGTAGTTGCTGCGCTCCAGCACTAGGTTGCGCACTTTACTGAAGTAGCTTTTGTGCATGAGGTAGGTGGCCGACTTCACATACGTGGTAAGCGGCCCAAGCGTGCGGACATACTTAAGCACCGCATCCTGGGTGGTGCCCAGCTTCCAGTCGCTGATGTCAGCGGAGAAATAGAGGACGGTTTTTTCCTGGCCGCTCCGGGTGCGCAGCTTTATTTCTACCCCGGGCACGGTTTTCGGGCCGGGTTTGCGAATGATAGCCGAATCGGCCTCCGTGAGCTGGCCTTCGGGCGTGAGTTGCACATAGCGCAGGGCCTCCACTTGGTGATTGGTGCGGGTGGCGAAGAGCAGCATCAGGGGCACCACGCCCCCGATGTTGACGCGCTGGTTAGCTCGCTCAGCCGTTTTGACGATGGAATTAGCTTTGCTGAGCGTGTTGCTGTCGGGCTTTTTCGAGTTCAGCTCCACGGCCATGTCGTTGGTGCGGAAGAAGCTGAAGTTGAGCACCGACCAGAGTGACGCTTTGAGGGCCGGGAAGAGCTGCGAGTTTTCCAGCGTGGCGGGCCCAGGCACCGTGCCCACGGGCTCCAGACCCAGCAGCACGTAGGTGGCGCTGGTGGGGAACATGGTGGTCACGTTCAGGAAATCGGGGCCGCTGAAGGGGTAGAACACCGTGGGACTGGCGGCCCGCACCGAATCCAGCTCCGTGGCCGCCCAGGCTTCGATTTTGGTGGTGCGGGTACTGTGGTATTTGTCCCAGCTTTGGCTTTGGTCGGCGGCGTGGGCCTGCCAGGCGGGCTGGGCCGCGAGGGATTTCAGCTCACTACGGGTGCTTACGGGCAGCCCGGCCAGGAAGGCGGCCACGTTGTGGATAGCCGCCGTATCAGGGGCGGGCGGCGTCACCACAGCGGCGGCCGTGGTATCCGAAGCCGCTACCGGCGGGGCAGCCGGCTGCTCGGTTTTGGTGGAAGTTGACTCGGAGCAAGCCGACAGCAGGACCAGCAGCGCCGGAAATACTGCTTTTACGGAAGGAAAGCGCATAAAGGAAAGGGTCGTTGAAGAGTCATCAGAAACGGCGCTCCTCCCTCCTACCGCGCCGGCCGCGTTCGGGTGAGGCGCCGGCCGAGAAAGTACACCAGCAGGCCGGCCCCGAGCGTGGCCAGGCCGTAGAGGGTTTCGGTGGGTTTGTCGCGGGCAATGAACCAGAGCGTCCAGCCATTGAGCAGCAGAAACAGCAGCGGCGTAAACGGGTAGCCCCAGGCCCGGTACGGCCGGGGCAAATCGGGCTGGCGCACCCGCAGCACGAACAAACCCAGCACGGTGAGGAAGGTGAACAGGTTAAGCACGAAGCCCGCGTACACCACCACCTGCGCAAACGACGATTCGAGCACGAACAGCAGCGTGAGAACCAGCTGAAACAACATGGCCCGCACCGGCACGCCGGCCACACTGCGCCGGGCCAGGAAGTGAAGGGCCGGCAAATCTTCGCCCATTACCTGCACAATGCGCGGTCCGGCGAATATCATGGAGCTGATGGTGGACACCAGCAAGGCCGCAATCAGGCCACCCATGAGCCGTCCACCAGCCGGCCCAAATAAGGTGGTGGCGGCCACGAAGCCCACTTCCACCTGCCCTTTCAGGGCGCTGATGGGCGTGGAATAGAGGAAGACGAAGTTCAGGGCTACATATAATACGAGCACCAAGGCCGTACCCATAAGCAGAATCCGGGGCAGGTTGCGCTGGGGCTGGTCCACTTCGCCGGTCAGGTACACCGCCGCGTTCCAGCCCGAGTAGGCGTAGGATACGAAGATGAGCGACACGGCAAACGCCGGACTCAGCAGCTGGGCCCAGTCGGCGGAACCCTGGGGCACGAAGGCCAGGGGCTGGGGCGAGGCCACCAGCAGGCCCACCCCGATGAAACCGGCCAGCACCAGCACCTTCACCGCGGTTATCATCACTTGGAGGCGGCTGCCGGCCCGACTGCTGAGCGCGTGCACGGCCGTGAGCCCCACGACCACCGACACGGCCAGCAGCTTGGGCGGCAAACCGGGCCACACGCTGCCGGCGTACTGCTCCAGGGCCAGGGCGGCAGCAGCCGTGGGCGCCGCAAACCCCACCGTAGCCGATACCCAGCCCGACAAAAAGCCCAGGGCCGGATGGTAAATGCGCGAAAGGTAATGGTACTCGCCGCCCGAGCGGGGCATGGCCGCCGCCAGCTCGCCGTAGCACAGCGCCCCGCACAGGGCAATGATGCCACCCACGGCCCAGAGCATCAGCAGCGCAAAGCCGCTCTGGATACCCATTACCTGAAACCCTAAGCTGGTAAAAACGCCGGTGCCCACCATATTGGCCACCACGATGGCCACGCCCGTCAGTACGCTGATTTTATAGGGAGAACCGGAGGCCTGGGTCATGCACGCGTGGTTGGAGGCCCAAAGATGCAGATGTTGCGGCTATTGTTGCGCTTCCGTGCCCGAGAGCCGGCGGGACTGGCCCTAACGCGCGTGGTCCTGCGGCAAAGACGCCACAGGACCACGATTTTCTACCTCGCAAACGCCACCGACCTTAGGCCGACGCTACTTTGGGCCGCTTGTAGAGCGGCACCGTGCTGCACGGCTCCCCGTACATGATGCTGCTGGCCACGGGCAGCAGTTTCTGCATAATGGCCACGTAGGCGTAGGTGGGCACCGGTTTTTCGCCGCAGCCCTTAATCACCAGCTTGGCGTCGCGGTAGTCTTCGGCGTTGATACCGGCAATGGCTTCGTGGAACAGCTCCTGCTCCAGGGCTTCCAGGCTGCCGAATACGTAGCGGTGGGCGTGACCCTGAAGCTTGCCGGCCAGCACCATATAGGCCCAGGTGGGCACAATGGCATCGGCGGAACAGATGACGGCCACGTTCTGGCCATCGTACTGGCTCCAGTCGTGGTCCTTCACGAAGGCCCGGAAATCCTTTTCGCGCAGCATCAGGCCGTGGAAGAGGTTGTCCTTGATATCGTAAACCACCCGCTCGCCGGGATGAATGAATTCTTCCAGGTTGAGCGTAACGAGGGCGCTCTGCGCCACGCGGTTGATGAAATCTTCCATGTTGTTGAGGAGAAACGGGAGAAACAAGCTGAACGTCGTTCAGCTCACTTCCCCTTGGGAGTTGTCGTGTACACTTCCTTCAGGTAAAACGGTTCGTAGTAGGCTACGTCCCGGAATTCCTGCCGCTGGTAGGCGGCCAAGGCCAGCTCGCCCACCGAAACAGCAGAAGGCTCGATGCCGGCCAGGAAAGCGGCCCGCGGGTTATCGGCCACCAAGGGCTGAAACTTGGCGGCCCCGCTACCAAAGAACAACAACGACTGCCCGCCCAATTGTTCGGCCAGCGTGGTTTCATCGAGTAGCAAGGGCGTGGGCACCAGTACTTCGGAGCCGTCGGCGCAATAGAGGGCGGCGTACACTTCCATCCGGCGTGCATCCAGCATGGGGCAGTACAGGTACTGCTCGGGCCGGGCGGTGCGACTGGCTACCTGCCGGGCCAGGCTTTGCAGGGTGCTGATGGCCAGCAGCGGCACGTCCAGGGCGTAGCACAGGCCCTTGGCGGCGGCCCCGCCGATGCGCAAACCGGTGTAGGAGCCCGGCCCGTCGGACACGGCTACGGCCGCCACATCGGTGAGCGTGTGCAGGGTGTTTTCCAGCAGCTGGCTGATGAGCACGCTCAGGTGCGAGGAGTGCGACTTTTCCAGCCGCAGCTCCGTTTGGCCCACCAGCCGCCCCGTGGTGAGGTGATGCAGGGCCACGGAGCAAACGGGCGAGGAGGTTTCAAGAGACAGGAGCAGCGTGGACATAGGGCAAATTATTCGGCCACAAAGTTCGGGTTACGGCGGATATAATCAGCCATTACTTCATTTTCAACTGCTAGTCATTTGCGTTTGCGTTGTAGCCTCGGACAAATGAACGTCAGGTTCCAATCTACTCCAGCAAAAAAGAGCAACCTCAGAAGAGGCTGCTCTTGCTGTTATCCGAATAAAGAGATCCTACTGCCGGCCGGTGCTCACGTTGCGGCGGGCTTCGGGGCGGGCCTTGGCTTCCTCGGTGCCGGGGCGCAGCAGGGCCGCGTAGCGGGGCTGGTCGTTGAGCACGTTCAGGGCCATCAGGATGTTGGGGTCGTCGTCGAAAGTGGCCTCGATGCTGCCCTTCTGGAAGTAGTAGCGCGACACGATTTCCTGCTCCAGCAGCTCCCGAATTTCCGGCTTGAAGCGGGTCAGGTCGTTGGCTTTATTGGTGGTCACCTTGCGGCGCATGCCTTCCAGCTCCACTTTCACGTCTTCGTAATGCTTCTCGGCTTTTACCTTCTTGGTGAGGTCGGCCAGAGCCTTTTCGGCGTCGGTGCTGTAGTTGATGTCCTTATCCTTGAGGTAGTCCACGAACTGCTGGTAGTCCGCGTCGGAGAGCTTGAACTGCCGGGCCGAGGCAATGCTCGGATGCTGGGCGCGGTAGCGCGTGGCGTAGTCGAAGAGGTAGCTTTTCTGGAGCAGCACCCGGGTGATGTCGGCAATTTCACGGTCAACTACCTCTACATCAGGCGCCACGCCGCCGCCATCGAAAACGGTGCGGCCGGCCTGGGTTTTGAAGGCTGTGCGCAGGGAATCGGGCACCTTGCCCAGCGTTCCGTCGTCGGCGCGGTGAGAATAGTCGATTTCCTGAATGCAGCGTCCGCTCGGAATGTAGTACTTGGCCGTCGTGACTTTGAGCTGGGAGTTGTAGCTGAGCGGGCGCGTAGCCTGCACCAGCCCTTTCCCGAAGGTCCGCTCCCCCACCAGCACCGCCCGGTCGTAGTCCTGCAGCACGCCCGACACAATTTCGGAAGCCGAAGCCGAGCGGTTGCTGGTAATCACCACAATCGGAATCTGGGTATCCAAGGGCATGTCCAGGGCCTTGTAGGTCTTGTTCCAGTCAGACACTTTGCCTTTGGTACTCACAATGTCGCGGCCCTTGTCCACGAACAGGTTGGAGATGTTCACGGCCTCGTTGAGCAGACCGCCGGGGTTGTCGCGGATATCAAAAATGAGCTTTTTAGCGCCCTGCTCCTTGAGCCGGGCTACCGCCAGGCGCACTTCCTTGCCGGCGTCTACCGTGAAGCCGGCCAGCTGAAAATAGCCGATTTCGGGGGTCAGCATCCCGTAATACGGCACGTTATCGACCTGGATTTTGTCGCGGGTGATGTTGATTTCCACGGGCGCATCCTGGCCATAGCGGGTCACCATGAGCTTCACCACCGAGTTAGCCTGGCCCTTGAGCAGCTTGCTGATGTCGGCGTTCGACTTCTTGTCGACCACCACGCCGTTGATGTTCAGGATTTCGTCGCCGGGCAGCAGACCGGCTTTCTGGGCCGGGTAGCCCTCGTAGGCCGCCTGCACCACCGTTTTGCCGTTGCGCTTCACCACCACCGCTCCGATGCCCCCGTACTGGCCGGTGGTCATGGTGCGAAAATCCTCGATGTCGTCCTCGGGAATGTAGTTGGTGTAAGGGTCGAGCGACTTGAGCATGGCGTCGATGCCCGTTTTCACCAGCTTGGCCGGCGGCACCTCGTCCACATAGAAGGTATTCACCTCCTTGAACAGGGTGGCGAAGATGTCGAGGTTCTTGGCAATTTCGAAATACCGCTCGTTATCGGAAGCCGGACGGAAGGATACGAGCAGGGCAGCACCACCCAGAACGGCAGCGGCGGCAATAGATTTCTTGCGCATAGGTGGGGGCTGAAAGCGACAAAACGACCCTACGGTTGTCGTGCGGCCGGTTTTCAGTTCTCAAAGAAAAGCCACCCCACGCGACGCGCGTCTGTCCTTAAGAAGCAGCAGGCCCCGCGGGGGGTACACTGGCTTCGGTAAGCAAACGCTCCAGCCCTGAAATTAATTTTTTTTCGACCACCGCCAACGGCTTTTTTTCCTTGCCGGTATAAATAATGGCCAGTTGGCCCACGCGGTGGCCGCCCTCGGCCTCGAGCAGCCGGTACTTGTTGAGACGGTAGGCCTCGCGCAGCAGGCGCTTGAGGTAATTGCGGTCGACGGCGCGCTTGAAGTTGCGCTTGCTCACGCTCACCAGCACCTGGGGCGGCGCGGTAGAAGGCGTTTCGGTGGGCAGCCAGATGAGCCGCAGGGGGTATAAACCAAAAGAAGAACCCCGGCCGAAAAGCTCGTCGATGAGCTTTTTGCGGCACAGATGTTCTTCTTTCGGAAACGAGTATTTCTTCGCTGTTGGCTGAAAGCTGCTAGCTGGTAGCTCGTTCACAGGAGGCGTATTCGCAGGGCGAAAAAGGCTAACGGCTAGCAGCGGAGCGCTGATAGCCCTGGGGCTAGCGCTTATGACGACCTTCGTCGGATACGGTCAGGCGCTTGCGGCCTTTGGCACGACGACGAGCGATTACGCTGCGGCCGTTAACGGATTCCATGCGCGAGCGGAAACCGTGCTTGTTGCGGCGCTTGCGCTGCGAGGGCTGAAAAGTACGTTTCATGGTATGGGTAAGTGACTCTGTTACAACTAGGGCCGGCAAAGGTAGGAGGATGATTTGAAAAAGACAAGTCCCAACTCTGGTTTGCGGCCTCTATTTCCACCCATTTACCCCGTTGGGGATAACGATAGCCCCTTTTCGCCCCCCTTGAAAAGAGTAGCCGCCCCGAAAAAAGAATCAGCCCGGGCGCTGGAATATGCGGTAAATTGCGTCGGCAAACGCCTCCCCTCCCCCGGCTACGCCCCTTTTCGCTATGATTCACTACCACGTTTCCTTCGAGAACCCGCTTACTTTTTACCTCCAGATTCAGATGACGTTTGAGGTGGCCGCCGAGGCTGCCGCGCCTCTGGAGCTGCAGCTGCCGGCGTGGCGGCCGGGCCGCTACGAGATTCAGAACTTCGCCCAGAAGCTGCAACATGTGGTGCTGGAAGACGCGGCTTCGGGCGAGCCGCTGGCGGCCCGCAAAATCACCAAGGACCGGTGGCAGCTGAGCGGAGCAGCCGGGCGCACGGTGCGGGTGCGCTACAACTTCTACGCCCATCAGATGGACGCCGGCGGCTCCTGGCTCGATGAGACCCAGCTCTACCTCAACCCGGTGCAGGCGCTCCTGTACGTGGAGGGCCGCCAGGACGAGAAGTGCCAGCTGCTGCTTGATATTCCGGAAGGCTGGCAGATTGCCTGCGGGCTGCCCCAGCGCGGGCCCAACACCCTCGAGGCCCAGAGCTTCGACCACCTCGCCGACTCGCCCCTGATTGCCAGCCCCAGCCTGCAATACCGCAACTACGAGGTGCAGGGCCTGCCTTTCTACGTCTGGATTCAGGGCGAGTGCCCGGTGGACTGGCCCCGGCTGGTGCAGGATTTTCGGGCCTTCAGCGAGGAGCAGCTGGCCCTGTTCGGTTCGTTTCCGGCCCGCGACTACCATTTTCTCAACCAGATTCTGCCCTACAAGCACTATCACGGAGTGGAGCACCTCAACTCCACGGTCATTACGCTGGGGCCGGCCGAGTTGCTCATGACCGAGGGCCTCTATAAGGAGCTGCTGGGCGTGAGCTGCCACGAGCTGTTCCACGCCTGGAACATCAAGAGCATCCGCCCGGCCGAAATGCAGCCCTACGACTATGCCCGCGAGAACTACTTCCGCACCTGTTTCATTGCCGAGGGCATTACCACCTACTACGGCGAATACCTGCTGGCTCGGGCCGGGGTGCGCACCGCCGACCAGTACTTCCAGGAGCTGAACACGGTCCTGCGCAAGCACTTCGACGATTATGGCCGCTACCACCTCTCGGTGGCCGATGCCAGCATGGACCTCTGGCTGGATGGCTACAAGCCCGGCGTACCCGACCGCAAGGTGTCGGTGTACCACAAAGGCGCGCTGGTGGCCCTGCTGCTCGACCTCACCTTGCGCCAGCTTTCGGCCCACCAGCGCAGCCTCGACGACGTGATGCGCCAACTCTGGACCGAATTCGGCCAGACCGGCGTGGGCTACACCGAGGAAGATTACGTGCGGGTGGTCAACGAAGTGGCTGGCCGCGATATGCAGGCCTATTTCGACAAGTTCATTTACGGCACTGCGCCGCTGGAAGAGCCCCTGAACAGGGTGCTGGGCTTCGTAGGCTGCCGCTTGGTTATCGAAGAAAACGCCTCGGCTTCCGAAGGCAGCTACGGGTTCCGCGCAGTGCTGAAGAATGAGCGGACGCAAGTAACCGACATCCTGCCCGACTCGCCCGCCGCCCTGGCCCTGACCGTGGACGACGAGGTGGTGGCCGTGAATGGCCGCCGGGTGGATATGAACCTGCAAACCCTGCTCAGCGACGGGGCCGACCACCACGAGCTGACCGTGTTCCGGCAGAACCGCCTGCTGACGGTGGTGCTGGGAACGGAGGCCGGGCAGCGGTTCTGGCCGAAAATCACCATCGACCGGCTGCCAGCGCCCACGCCTGAGCAGCGGGCCAGCTTCCGGCAGTGGCTCAAGCAGGATTTCTAGCCCCGGATTGGGCCGCCTGCCGGGCAGTTGGTACCTTTACAGGAGCGTAAAAAGCTAAACTAAGTTCACGGCCCGTTTGCAGGGTTTTGAGCCGCTTCGGCTTCATTTGCTGAAGAGCTTTTCCGCCTTTTTTCTCCGCTCTCTGTCCACCCCGACCACTGCGCGCCTTCCGACCCAAGTCTACCCTCCCGCTCATGTTTCGGTTTCGTACCGTAGCTACTGCCCTCCCGCTGGTGGTGGTGCTACCGGCCTGTTCGTTGCGGATGCAGCCCGCCGAAAAACCCCGGCCCAACGTGCCGGTGGTGGCCTTGCCGGCTCCCAAACCGCCCCGCATCTACCGCCTCGAACACCTCGATACGCTGGTGCAGCTGCCCGGCCGGGTGCTGCGCATCTACCCGGCGGCCCGCCCCGTGTACGAGCAGCTGCCCACGCCCACCTGGGTGGTAGCCAAGCCGGCGTCGGCGGAGGAAGAGGACTCGTTCCTGGATTTCACGGCGGAGGAGCGGCGGCAGCTGGCCAAGGCCGGCCCGCGGGTACAGCGTACCGGCCGGGCCCTGCTGCTGCGGCCCACGGCGGCCAAGGAAGTACGCCTGCTCAACAACCCCGCCGAAACCGAGGACAACGTCGCCTACGAGTACCTGACGGCCCTGCCCGATATCCGACAGTGGCTGCTTTCGGTGCATCTCTACGAGGGCGGCTATTACCTGCTGATCGACCAGCGTACCGGCCGCCGCACCCAGCTCATGGCCCCGCCCGTTATTGCCCCCGACGGCCGCCATTTCGTGTGCGGCAACTCCGATGTGTTGGCCCGCTTCGAGCCCAGCGGGCTGCAACTCTGGAGCCTCGACGACGTCGCCCCACGCCTGCTCTGGGAGCGGCAAACTGAGTGGGGCTGCACCCAACCCCGCTGGCTCGACAACAAAACCATCCTCTTCGAACAGGATTTCTTCGACAAAGGCGACGTGGATACCCGCGTCGTGCGGCTGCAGGTAGTGCCTTAGTTAGTTGTTAGTTGTTAGTTGTTAGTTGAAAAACGAAAAGGCCGTTGCACTCAGTTGAGTACAACGACCTTTTTTACGCGAAACAATTGGCTTTCCGGAACGAAAGCCAACAGCTAACAGCCAGAATTAATGGTCCTGGCTGTTGTCGGCGCCCTTTTTCATGGGGCCTTTGTTCACCGACATGGGCTTGTTGTTCTGGGGGTTGCTGCGGGGCTTGTTGTAGGACGCCTGCGTGGTGTCGTTGAGGTTGCCGCCGGCGGTGTTGCCCTTGGTAGGGTTGCCGTCCTGGGTGATGGAGTTACGGCTGGGGTTCTGCACCACCGAATTGTTGCTGTCGGTGTTGGCGGGATGGGTATTTTCGCTGCCGCCGTCGGGGTTTTGCAGGTTCGGTACGTCGCGGTTCTCTTTATACTGGGTGTCCTTGCTCATGACAGTGGGGATTTACGGATGAGAAGATAAACTACCCTCTGTTTTACCCCGCGCCGCCGCCAAAGGTTGTATTTAGGTCCCATAGGATTTCGGCCATAAAAATTCCTGCCCCAGCCAAACGGCCGGGGCAGGAATCTAACTTACAGCCTTTTGCTCAACAGATTAACTCTGGGCAACGGCCTCTACGGGCTGCACGGCCACCAGCTCCGCGAACTTCTGCTCCCGGGCTTCCACTTCTGCGGCCGTCAGGTTGAGCAGGCGCTCGGTCCCGAATTTCTCCACGCAGAACGAGGCCATGGCCGAACCGTGAATGACGGCGCGCTTCATGTTTTCGAAGCTGATGTCGTCGGTAGCGGCCAGGTAGCCGATGAAGCCGCCCGCAAACGTGTCGCCGGCGCCGGTGGGGTCGAATACTTCCTCCAGCGGCAGGGCCGGGGCGAAGAAAATCTGGTTTTTATGGAACAGCAGCGCGCCGTGCTCGCCCTTCTTGATGATGAGGTACTTCGGCCCCATCGCCATGATGATTTTAGCGGCCTTCACCAACGAGTGCTGCCCCGACAGCTGGCGGGCTTCCTCGTCGTTGATGCTGAGCACGTCCACCATTTCAATGGTCGTTTTGAGCTCTTCCAGGGCAATGTCCATCCAGAAGTTCATCGTGTCCATCACGATGAGCTTGGGCCGGTTCACGAGGCGCTGAATCACGAGGCGCTGCACCTGGGGCGAGAGGTTGCCCAGCATCAGGTACTTGCAATCCTGGTAAGAATCGGGCAGGATGGGATCGAAATCGGCCAGCACGTTGAGCTCCGTCACCAGCGTTTCGCGCGAATTCAGGTCGTTGGAGTACTTGCCCGACCAGAAGAACGACTTTTCGCCGGCCTTGATCTGGAGGCCCTCGGTATCCACGCCGTGCTCCTGCAGGCTCAGGATATCCGACTGCGGGAAGTCGTCGCCGACCACGGCCACGATTTTCACGGGTTTCACGGAATACGAGGCCGACAGCCCGATGTAAGTGGCCGCGCCGCCCACGATTTTGTCGGTTTTGCCGAAGGGAGTTTCCAGGGCGTCGAAGGCCACGGTACCGATAACAACCAGACTCATAAAACAAACGGGGAAAAAGTGTTCAACTCAAAGTTCGCAGGTCCTGCAACAGCCGCGGCCCCCAAATCCTTCCCGAAGGCCGGGAAAAGACGGGCCGGCGCCAGGGCGGCCAAACAAAAAAGGTCTCTACCGGAGCGGAGAGACCTTTTGGGGGTGGGTAAATAATGGGGCTCGAACCCACGACCTTCGGAATCACAATCCGACGCTCTAACCAGCTGAGCTATATCTACCGTGTTGGGTATTGATGCCACAAAAGTAGCGGGCCGCCGGGCATTTACAAAAGTTTGGCGCTTTTTTTTTGCAACCTCCTCCCCTCTGCCTTCCTCGCTCGCGGCGGAAGCGGCTGATTCAAACCACCTAACGCAAATCGGGAAGGTATGGCAAGTACCGGCGGTATTCGCCGTACCTTTGTGGTTTACAACCCGTTTTTGTCATGTCCGATACGCCGCAGCCGCTCACCTTTGCCGATTTCAAGCTCAACAAGCAACTCCTGACGGCCGTGGCGGAGGCGGGCTTCACGGAACCCACGCCGGTGCAGGAGCAAACCATTCCGCTACTGCTGGCCGGCCACGACGTGCTGGGCATCGCCCAGACGGGCACCGGCAAAACGGCCGCCTTCGGCCTGCCCCTGCTCATGAAGGTGAAGTACGCCCAGGGCGACCACCCGCGGGCCCTGATCATGGCGCCCACCCGCGAGCTGGCCATGCAGCTGGAAAGCCACCTGCAAAAGCTGGCCGTGCACACTGATTTGCGCATTTTCGCCATCTACGGCGGCCTGGGCCCCAAAACCCAGATCGAAACCATTGCCAAGGGCGTCGATATCCTCATCGCCACGCCCGGCCGCCTCATGGAGCTCTACCTAAAAGGGGCGCTGGTGCTCAAGGAGCTGAAAACCCTAGTGCTCGACGAGGCCGACAAGATGATGGACATGGGCTTCATGCCCCAGATCCGGCGGCTGCTGGAAGTTATTCCGCGCAAGCGCCAGAACGTGCTGTTCTCGGCCACCATGCCCGATAAGGTGACCACGCTGAGCGAGGAATTCCTGGAGTTTCCGGTGCGGGTGGAAGTGACGCCGGCCGCCACCTCGGCCCAGAACGTGAGCCAGAGCCTCTATGAAGTACCCAACCTCATTACCAAAATCAACCTGCTGGAGTACCTGTTCCTGGATTGGGACACCTTCCACCGGGTCATGATTTTCACCCGCTCCAAGGAAAACGCCGAGAACGTGGCCAGCTTCCTGGCCCGCAAGGGCCACGGTGAGGTGCGCGCCATTCACGGCAACAAGGGCCAGAACACGCGCATCAACGCCATGGAGGCCTTCAAGGCCGGCAACGTCCGGTTCCTAGTAGCCACCGACGTAGCCTCCAGGGGCATCGACGTGCCCGAGGTCAGCCACGTCATCAACTTCGATGTGCCGCTGATTTACGACGACTACGTGCACCGCATCGGGCGCACGGGCCGGGCCCGGCACACGGGCGCGGCCATTACCTTCGCCAACGAGGCCGAAATGCACCACATGGAGCGCATTTCCGAGCTTATCCGCCAGCCGATTCCGCTGCTACCCCTGCCGCCCGAGGTGAAAGTAGTGCCCACTTCCTTCGAGGAGCAGCAGAGCATGGACCGCGAAAAGGATGAGCGCCGCAAGCGCGAAGACCCCAATTTCCAGGGCGCTTTCCATGAGCGGAAAGAGTGGGTGAAGCCCGGCGTGACCATCGACAAGCGCACCGGCCGCGAGTACGTGGCCAAGCCCGCCCGCAGCCAGAAGGGCAACAAAGCCAACCCCGGCAAGGGCAAGAACTCTACTCCCGCCTCCAAAGCCCTCAAAGCCGCCCAGGGCCGCGTGGAATACAAGCGCAAGAAGCGGTAGCGGTGAGTGAGTGAATAGGCGAACGGGTTAGTTCTGTCATGGCGAGGCCGGAGGCCGACGCCATCCGTCCTTTACCCTCCTCTCAACCCCGACCTACGGAAAAGCCCCTGATGTCAGCTGACGTCAGGGGCTTTGCGTTTATCAGGGCTTGGAACTGCGTGAAGGACGGATGGCTTCGGCTCCGCCTCGCCATGACCGAACTCACTCATTCACCCATTCACTCATTCACCGATAGTGGTCGAAGATGGGGAGGTGGCTGAACTTGACGGCCAGCAGGGTGAAAGCAAAACCCCAGAGCACGGCGCTCCAGCTCATGTGCAACAGGATGCGCCAGCGCGGCACGTGCAGCTGGGTGGCAATGACGGTGCCGCCCACCGGGCTGAACAGGATGGGCGTGAGAAAGGCAATGCCTACCATGCCGAAGCGCCGGTAAATGCGCACCACCGTGCGGCTGCGCCGGCTGAACAGGGGTTTGCCCTTCAGCTGCCGCCGCCGCCGCAAATGCAGCGCCCAGGCCTGCCCTACCCCCGAAATCAGGATGACCGTCGTCATCATGCCCGCCACCGACAGGGCCCAGACCACCGGCATGGGCAGACCGGCGGCCACTCCGGCTACGGGAGCGGCCACAAACTTGAACATGCCGATGGCGAAGACGGTAGCGTATTTGAGCAGGACAGGCAGCACGCTTTTGAGCTTTTAGCTGACAGCCGACAGCTGTTAGCTTCTGTATGGTAGAATTTGGTATCGGCAGGAGCTTACTGCACCAACGGGGCGTTGCTTGCGCGTAAACGTCCGGCCATTGCCCAACGCGCCTGGGACGCAGAAGTGTTCAATAGAACCGGAGCCAGCAGCTTTCCGCTCACAGTTAAAAAACTACAGCTTACTGCCGTACGACAGGTCGCCGGCGTCGCCGAGGCCGGGTACGATGTAGGCCTGGGCGTTGAGGTCGTCGTCGATGGCGGCCAGCCAGAGGGTGGCTTCGGGGATTTCGCGGGTCACGTATGCTACGCCCTGGGGAGAGGCAATGACGGCCGCAATGTGCACCTGCCGGGGCGTGCCGAAGCGCAGCATGGCCCGGTAGGTCTGCACCAAGCTCTTGCCCGAGGCCAGCATGGGGTCCACCAGAATCAGCACCCGCTCATCGAGGCTGGGGGCCGAGAGGTAATCGACCTGCACCTGCACCTGGGCCGTGCCTTCGATGCGGTAGGCGGCCGCAAAGGCGGAGGGCGACTGGTCGAAGTAGTTCAGGAAGCCTTGGTGGAAGGGCAGCCCGGCCCGCAGTACCGTGGCCAGCACCGGAAAGTCGTGGAGCTGCTTGCTGCTGGATTCGCCCAGGGGCGTGCGCACCGTTTTGTCGGTGTAGCTGAGCTGGGAGCTGATGTTATAAGCCGTGATTTCGCCCAGGCGCTGCAGGTTGCGGCGGAAACGCAGGGAGTCTTTCTGCACTTCCACGTCGCGCAGCTCGGCCAGAAAGTGGTTGGCAATGGAGGGCTGGGCGCACACGACCCGCACGCGGGGGTTGGCGGCAGCGGCAGCGAGAGAATCGGCAGCAGTAGGGGTTAGCGGATCCATTTCAGATACCAGGGTCGTTGGTGGAAAGATAACGCCGCGTACGGAACGGGCACGGCCCCGAAGTTGGCAAAAAAACGGGCAATGGCGGGTAGCATGCCGCCTTCGAAATCGAGCGTCAGCCCCGGCGTGCCGGCATGCCGGCGAATGGCCTCATCCAGAATAAGTAACGGCGCGGCCACCTTTTTGCCTTCCGGCGAAGCTGCCGCGAACAAATAAATCAGGCGGGTGCGGTAAGTCACCAGCAGGGCCCCGGCCAGCAGGGCCCCGGTTTCGGGGTGAAAAACGGCCCGGGCTTCCAGCAAATCCCGGTTGCGCAGCTCGCCCACCAATCGGCGCAGGCGAGCGTAGTGCCGGGGGCGCAGACCGGCGGCGGGGCCCTGCGTTTGCCGGAACAGGTGGAGCAGCGGCTCCGCTTCGGGCAGTTCCACTACGCGCAGCGGGGAAGCGGCAGCTTCGTGGCGGCGCAGGCGGCGGCGGTAATCGGCGCAGTAGCCGGCCCGGAGCTGGTCGTAGGGTTTGCTAAGGTCGAGATGATACGTCTGGCGCGACTGGACTGTAAAGAGGGCCGTTTCGGGCGGGCTGGTGGCGTCGTTGAGCTGGGTATAGAACCGGGCGTAGCGGCGTGCCCCCAACGCGACCAGCTGGTTCATGTTCATCCCCGAAGTTGCGGGCGCCGACGTGATTGGGCCCAGCTGCTGGGTGAAGGGCGGCTGGTATACCTGCCGGCCGCTGAGGCGCCGCTGCACGGGCAGCGGCCACACACTCAGGTAGCGGCCAGTCGTTGCATCTACGTCCGCCAGGGCCTCCCAGCGGCCGGCCGTGGCCGCCAGCCACCAGCTGTGGGCGTAGGGCACCACCTGCCGGGCACCGGCTACGCAGGCATCCCAGGCAGCCAGGTTGATTTCCGAGAAGCGCAGCAGGCGAACAGGCATGGCGCAAAGGTAGAGGGAAGGATGGTTGAAAAGGTGGATTGTTGGATGGGTGACAGTTCATCAGTTCACCCATCCAACAGTCCAACTATTCACCCGCACCCATTCACCACCGAAACTGCGTAGGTTTGTCCACCCGTATGTCGGCTTTGGCGTACACGGCTCAGCTTATGAAAAAATCCTACCTACTTTTCCCGGGCCTGCTGGGCCTGCTAGCTGCCCCGGCCGCGGCCCAGGACACCCCTACCCGCCCCACCGATGGCCAGGGCAACTGGCTTATATACGACCAGCCGTCCAAGCCCGCGCCTGCGCCCAAAGTCGCCTCACTTCCCCAGGCCGCTCCGCCCACCAAAACCACCATGGGCACCACGTACGTGCCCCTCGATAACGATATTTACCGCCTCATTGATCGGTATGCCATCCTGCACGGGCCCGATTCGCTGGGGGAAATTCATACCTCCGTGCGGCCCTACACCCGCGCGGCCGTAGCCCGGCTGGCCGAGCGGATTCTGGCCGATTCGGCCAGCGGCCTCTCGCGCCAGGACCGCTTCAACGTGCGCTACCTGCTGCGCGACAACTGGCACGATACCCGCCAGGATTCGGCCATTAATCAGCGGGAGAAGCCCTTTTTCAACACGTTTTACCGTCGCCCCTCCGATTTCTACAGCGTAGAAACGCCGGGCTTTTCGCTGCGCGTGAACCCGGTGGCGGGCCTGAGTCTGGGTAACAACGACGGGGCCAAAAGCTACAGCTTCCTCAATACCCGGGGCGTGCAGGTAGAAGGCACCATTGATGAGCGCCTGGGCTTTTACACCTTTCTGGCCGATAACCAGATGGCCGTGCCGCTGTACGTGCAGGAGCGCATCCAGCGCGACCAGGCCGTACCCCACGAAGGCTTCTGGAAACGGTTTAAGAGCACGCCCGGCCAGTATGATTTTCTCTCGGCGCGGGGGTATCTGACGTATGCCGCCGGCCGCCACGTGAGTCTGCAGCTGGGCCACGACCGGAACCAGATCGGTAACGGGTACCGCAGTCTAATTCTCTCGGATTACGCCTCGCCCTACCTGTTTCTGAAGGTGCAGACCCGCATCTGGAAATTCAAGTACCAGAACCTGTTTGCCCAGCTCGTGACCGACCCCTCAAACCGGGATGATACCTACGGGCGCAAGTTTCTGGCCATGCATCACCTGAGTCTCGATGTGCTGCCCAACCTGAATGTAGGCGTGTTCGAGAGCATTCTGTCCGGCTCGCGGCGGCGCGACTCGGTGCTGGTGAATGGCCGCGTGGAACTGCAGAACCGCAATACTTTTGAAATACAGTACCTCAACCCCATCATCTTTTACCGGGCCATTGAGCAAAGCGTCGGCTCGGAGGATGGCAACGCCTTGCTGGGCCTCGATTTCAAGTGGAATATAAAGCAGCGGGTGCAGCTCTATGGGCAGCTGGTGCTCGATGAGTTTGTGCTGAGCCAGGTTCGGGACGGCAATGGCTGGTGGGCCAATAAGCAGGCTGCCCAGCTCGGGGCGCGGTACCTTAACGTGGCCGGCATCCGCAACTTCGATCTGCAGGGCGAGTTCAACTTTATCCGGCCTTTCACTTATCAGGCCCAGGACAAGTACCGCGACTACCAGCACGCGGCCCAGCCCCTGGCCCACCCCCTCGGCGCCAACCTCTGGGAGTTGATCGGCATTGCCAGCTACCAGCCCCTGCCCCGCCTGCAGGTGGTAGCCAAAGGCTTTCTGGTAAAGCAGGGCCTCGACGCGGCCGGCCAGAACTATGGTTCCAACGTACTGCTGCCCTACACCACCCGCCCCAGCGAATACGGCTTCTCGGTGGGTAGTGGCATCACTTCCTACCTGCTGCACGGCGACTTTACGGCCAGCTATCAGGCCGCCCACAACCTGTTTCTGGATGGCAAGCTGGTGTACCGGCACCGCACGTTCTCGGGCAGCCAGCCCCCGCCGCCCTTTTTCACGGCCGATGGCGGGGCTCTGGCTTCCGTGGCCCTGCGCTGGAACATTGCCCAGCGCCTGCATGAGTTTTGAGTTGACGGTTGACGGTTGTCAGTTATCAGTTGTCAGAAAAGGAACGTCATTCCGAGCGCAGCCGAGGAATCTCGCGTGCTGACGTTACCTCAACTAACCTGACGACGAGCATAGCACTGCCCGCGAGATTCCTCGGCTGCGCTCGGAATGACGTGCTTCCCGACCTCCTCACTTCATCCCCTTCTCACTTCAAAATGCGCCACGACCCGGCCACCCTGCTGTTGTACCGGCCCGTGAATCAGGCGGAGCTGGACTTGATTGCGGCGGCCGATTGGCTGGCGTTTCCGCCGCGGCTGCCGGAGCAGCCGATTTTCTACCCCGTGCTCAACGAGCAGTATGCCGCCCAGATTGCCCGCGACTGGAACGTGCCCTATTATGGCGTGGGCTACGTGCTGCGCTTCGCTGTGGATGCCGATTACGCGGCCCAGTTTCCGGTGCAGAACGTGGGCGGCCGGGAGCACGACGAACTGTGGGTACCAGCCGAAGAGCTGGCCGAATTCAACCGCCAGATTGTGGGCCGCATTGAGGTAGTGGCCATTTTTCAGGCCGGCTAACCTGTTTCCGGCGTTTCAGGTAAAGGCCCAGTCGGTATGGAACCGACGGGGCTTTTTGCAGTCTGCCCTATTCGGTAGTGAGTAGCATTCAGCCCGTGATACGGAGCAAATTGCCGGTTTGTACCACGGTATACTGCTTGAGGGCGGCGGGCGGCGGGCCGGCCAGCACGGCTCCGGTGCTGCTGTAAGTGCCACCGTGGCGCGGACACACCACGCGGCTGGTGGCGCTATCGAAGCTCAGCGTGACGCCCTCGTGAGTGCAGGAGGCTTGCAGGGCCACGTAGGTACCGTTGGTTTTCGCCACCAGCACGCGGTTGCTGGCTCCGTACACGAAGCCCGTGCCGGCGGCCAGCTGGGCGTTGGCCGGGGCCGTGAGGTCGAGGGTGAAATCGACGCCGGTGGCCGGTGGCGTGGGGTCGTTGGCTTTGCTCTCGGAGCTGCAGCCGCCGAGGCAGCCCGTGGCCGCTGCCGCCGTGCCCAGCACGAACAGTTGAAGAAAATCCTTGCGGTCCATGCGAGAAAACGTTAGCGGTGGAAAATCAAATAAACGGCGGCGGTATCCGTCGTGGATTGGCAGGGGCTCTTGCCTTCCTCTAATATACGAACGCGCCGGGTGAGACTTCTTCGGCGGGCCGCCCCGGCCGAATCAGGGAGCCTGCTGGGCCGGGCCGCCGGATGCCCTACCTTTGCACCCGCCCATGAAGACCTACCTCCGCATTCTGCAATACGCCCGTCCCTGGGCCGCCTTCCTGCCCCAGTACCTGTTGTTCACCCTGCTGGGCACGCTGTTCGGCACCGCCAACTTCACGCTGGTTATTCCACTGCTGAGCGTGCTGTTCGATAAATCAGAGCAGGTGGCGTTTCAGGCCCCGGCTCAGCTGCCCGGCTTTGCGCCAACGCTCGATTGGGTGAAAGATTCCTTCAACTACTACTTTGCCGGAATACTGGAGCAGTATGGCGAAATGGGCGCGCTCACCTTCGTCTGCTGCGTTGTCGTGGTTTCCGTACTCTCCAGCAACATATTCCGCTACCTGAGCCTGCGCATCTTGGCTATGGTCAGAGCACTGGTCATCAGCAACATGCGGCGCGATTTATACTACCGCATCATTGATTTACCCCTCGGTTTTTTTGGCAAAGAGCGCAAAGGCGACCTTATGTCGCGCTTTACCTCCGATGTGCAGGAGGTGGAGTCATCGGTGGTAAACACCATGACGGCCGTTGTGCAGGAACCGCTGCGCATCATCGTGTACTTCTCCCTGCTTTTCTACATTTCCGTACCCCTCACCCTGTTTGCGCTGATTTTGCTGCCTATCTCCGGCGGCCTGATTGCAGGCGTGGCCAAACGCTTGCGCGCGCAGGCCAAGCAAAGCCAGAGCACGCTGGGCTCTATGCTCTCCGTTATTGATGAGACCCTGGGAGGCATCCGGGTGGTGAAGGCCTTCAACGCCCAGACCTACATCAAAGGCAAGTTCGAAGAACAGAACGCGCAGTACGCCCGTACGTCCCGCAACATCGACAATACCCGGGACCTGGCCTCGCCCTTCTCCGAAGTGGCCGGGGTAGCAGTCGTAGTGGGCCTGCTGTATTTTGGCGGCACGCTGGTACTCGGTGCTACTCCCACGCTTACCGGACCGGCCTTTATCGGCTACGTGGTGCTGTTTTCGCAGGTGCTCACGCCGGCCAAGGCCCTGTCCTCGTCGTTTGGCAACATTCAGCGCGGACTGGTGGCCGGCGAGCGGGTGCTGAGCATCATCGATACTGAGCCCGCCATCCGCGACAAAGCCGACGCGCAGATTCTGCCCGCCTTTGAGCACCAGATTGAGCTGCGCGACCTGCAGTTCGGCTACGGCGATACGCCGGTGCTGGAAAACATTAACCTGACCATTCAGAAGGGTAAAACGGTAGCCCTGGTGGGCCCCAGCGGCGGCGGCAAGAGTACTTTGGCCGATTTGCTGCCCCGCTTCTACGACCCTACCGGCGGCCAGCTGCTCATCGACGGCCACGACGTGCGCGACTGCACCATCCACTCCGTGCGCGACCAGATGGGCATCGTGACCCAGGAAAGCATCCTGTTCAACGACACCATTTTCAACAACATCCGCTTCAACACCCAGGCCACCGAGGCCGAAGTGCTGGAAGCGGCCCGCATTGCCAACGCCCACGACTTCATTATGGCCGCGCCCGAGGGGTACCAGACCCTGATCGGCGACCGGGGCGGCCGGCTTTCGGGGGGGCAGCGCCAGCGCCTGAGCATTGCCCGCGCCATCCTGCGCAACCCGCCCATTCTGATTCTCGACGAGGCCACCTCGGCCCTCGATACTGAGAGCGAGAAGCTGGTGCAGGAGGCCCTGACGCGCCTCATGCAGAACCGCACCAGCCTCGTCATTGCCCACCGCCTGAGCACCGTGCAGCACGCCGATGAAATCATCGTGCTCCAGCACGGGCGCATTGTGGAGCGCGGCACCCACGAGCAGCTCGTGCGCCGGGAAGGCGGCCTGTATCAGCGCCTGAGCCAGATGCAGACCACCGGCGGCCTGGTGTGAGTAAGCGGCTAAGCTTAGCCATTGCCCCGGCGCTGGCTATTTGCAAAGCGCTATATTTAGTCCGCTTATTCAATCCTGCGTATGAATAGGCTATTTGTCTTCACTCCCTGCCTTCCCGCTTATGCTCGCCCTCAAACGCCTGGTTACGATTCTGGTCATGGTTTTCCTGCTGCTGGCTTTGCTGGTACTGCTGATTCCGTCCGTTCAGACCAGTTTTGTGGGCATGGCCGGCTCGCCGGAAGCCCTGTATTACGGGCTGCTGGTGACGGCCGTGGTGCTGCTGGGCCTGCACCTGCTCACCGAGAACCTGGATAGCGTACTGCTGCGCCGCGAAGTGGCTGCCCAGGAGCGCAAAGTGAACGAGCTCAAGGCCCGTCTCTACGACCACCAGATGGAGCAGCAGCGCGCCGCCGAGCGTCCGCCCATCAGCCCGCGCACCGGCGTGACGACCTACCCCGACCAAGCCCTGTACCCGCAGTCGGACTCCAGCCTGAACAACGCGCCCCTGGAGAATCCTGATTCCATCATTCCGCCCGCCGACAGCCCCCGGGCTCTGTAATACCCGCTTTCCGTGACCCAGTTTTCGCTTACCGAACGCATCCGAACCGAGCTGACCGAGGCCCAGTCCGTACTCGACCAGTTTGTGCAGAATCCGGCCAACCTACAGGCTATTGAGCAGGCGGCCCGCCTCATGGCCGCTTCGCTTGGGCAGGGCGGCAAAATCCTGAGCTGCGGTAACGGCGGCTCGCTCTGCGACGCCCAGCATTTTGCCGAGGAGCTCACCGGCCGCTACCGCCAGAACCGCCGTGCCCTCGGGGCCCTGGCCCTTACCGAAGCCTCCCACATGAGCTGCGTGGCCAATGACTTCGGGTACGACTACGTGTTCAGCCGCTACGTGGAAGCCCTGGGCCGCCCCGGCGACGTGCTGCTGGCCCTGAGCACCAGCGGCAATTCGCCCAACATCCTGCGTGCTGCCGAGGCCGCCCGCGCTCAGGGCCTGCAGGTGGTCAGCCTCACGGGCAAAGACGGCGGCCAGCTGGCTGCCCTGAGCGACGTGGAAATCCGGGCCCCGCATACCGGCTACGCCGACCGCATCCAGGAAATCCACATCAAGGCCATCCACATCCTGATTATGCTCATTGAGCAGTTGGTGGAGGAGTAGAGCAGGAAGCACCCAGGCTCAAAAAGAGTTGTTATAGAAAAACTGTCATCCTGAGCTTGCGAAGGATCTTATCACGCTGAAGCGAATCGTCGTCACGGTCGTCCCAGCAGGGCAAGATCCTTCGCAAGCTCAGGATGACAGTTCTTTTTTGCATTTATCCCCCTTACTTTTTCAACTTCTCTCTATCTTCCAGCAGCTCCATTTCTTTACCTCTGATCTGCTACGTTATGCTTACCAAGACCTTCGGTTCGGCCGTGCAGGGCGTCAACGCCTACACCATTACCATCGAAGTGGTCGTGTCGCAGGGCACCGGGTTTTTCGTGGTGGGCCTGCCCGATAACGCCATCAAGGAAAGCCAGCAGCGGGTGGAAGCGGCCCTCAAGTTTCGGGGCTACCGGATGCCGCGCACCAAGGTGGTGGTGAACATGGCCCCGGCCGATATCCGCAAGGAAGGCTCAGCCTACGACCTGCCCATCGGCCTGGGCATTCTGCACGCCTCCCAGCAGCTAACCACCGAGCTGCTGGCCGACTACGTGCTTATGGGCGAGCTGGCTCTCGACGGGGCCCTGCGGCCCATTAAGGGCGTGCTACCCATTGCCATTCAGGCCCGGCGCGAGGGGTTCAAGGGCCTGATTCTGCCCCGCGAAAACGCCCAGGAAGCCGCCATCGTCAACAGCCTCGATGTGATTCCGGTGGACACCATGCAGGAGGCCGTGGATTTTCTGGAGGGCCGCCTGGCTATTCCGCCGGTGGTCATGGACACCCGGGACGTTTTCCGTCAGACGGCCAATCAGTACGAGGCCGACTTTGCCGACGTGCAGGGCCAGGAAAACATCAAGCGGGCCCTGGAAATTGCCGCCGCCGGGGGCCACAATGTGATAATGATCGGGCCGCCCGGGGCGGGCAAAACCATGCTGGCCAAGCGTCTGCCGGGCATTCTGCCGGCCCTGAACATGCAGGAGGCCCTGGAAACCACCAAAATCCATTCAGTAGCCGGCAAGCTCGGCGCCCACGCTTCTCTGCTCCACACCCGGCCCTTCCGCAGTCCGCACCATACCATTTCCGACGTGGCCCTGGTGGGCGGGGGCGGCAACCCCCAGCCCGGCGAAATATCCCTGGCCCACAACGGGGTGCTGTTTCTGGATGAGCTGCCCGAGTTCAAGCGCACGGTGCTGGAGGTGATGCGCCAGCCCTTGGAAGAGCGCCGCGTAACCATTGCCCGGGCCAAACTCAGCATTGAGTTTCCGGCCAACTTCATGCTCATTGCCAGCATGAATCCCTGCCCCTGCGGCTACTACAATCACCCCGAAAAAGAGTGCGTGTGCGGGCCGGGCGTGGTGCAACGCTACCTCAACAAGGTATCGGGGCCGCTGCTGGACCGCATCGACCTGCACGTGGAGGTTACGCCCGTCACGTTCGACCAGATGACGGAAACCCGCCGCGCCGAGGACAGCCGCACCATTCAGGCCCGGGTAGAGCAGGCCCGGCAGCGCCAAGCCGCCCGCTTCGCGGACTTCCCCGCCATCCACTCCAACGCCCTGATGCCTTCCCAGATGGTGAAGGACCTGTGCCGCATTGATGCGGCCGGCATCACCCTGCTCAAAACGGCTATGGAGCGCCTCGGCCTTTCGGCCCGCGCCTACGACCGGATTCTGAAAGTGGCCCGCACCATTGCCGACCTGGCCGCCTCCGAACACATTGAGCTCCCGCACCTGGCCGAAGCCATTCAGTACCGCAGCCTCGACCGTGAAGGCTGGGCGGGATGAGGCAAATGAGTGGATGAGTGGATAAAAGAACGTCATTCCGAGCATGTGGCGCATCAAGCCAGCGTGCGGAGCCGCAGCCGAGGAATCTCGCGTGCTGACGTTGTGATAGTAATTCAACGACCAAACGCGGAATTCTTCGTTTTGCCCTGAATCACGTTCCTTTGCGTGCGGTTTCGTTGCCCTCCTTCTCCACTTCACTCCTTCCCCGATGTACCAGTCCCTCGTCAAGCCCCTGTTGTTTCGGTTGGATGCGGAACGGGCCCACCATTTGGTCTTCGATAACCTGAAGCGGGCCTACGGCATGCCGGGGGCGCCGGCGCTGTTGCGGGGGCTCTACGATTTCCGTCATCCCAACCTGGAGCGGGAGGTGTTCGGCCTGCCGTTCCGCAATCCGGTGGGGCTGGCGGCAGGCTTCGACAAGAATGCCGAGCTCACCGACGAGCTGGGGGCGCTGGGTTTCGGGTTCATGGAAATCGGGACGGTGACGCCGCGGCCCCAGGCGGGCAACCCCCAGCCCCGCCTGTTCCGCCTGCCCCAGGATGGCGCCCTGATTAACCGCATGGGCTTCAACAACGAAGGTGCCGCCGCCGCCGCCGCCCGCCTGCGCCGCCGCCGCGACCAGGCCCTGATTATCGGGGGCAACATTGGCAAGAACAAGGATACGCCCAACGAGCTGGCCGCTCACGACTACGTGGCCTGCGTAGAAGCCCTGCACGAAGTGGTGGATTACTTCGTGGTGAACGTGTCGTCGCCGAATACGCCGGGGTTGCGGCAGCTTCAGGAGCGGGAGCCGCTGATTGAGCTGCTCCAGCAGGTGCAGGAGCGCAACCAGGCCCTGCCCACGCCCCGCCCCCTGCTGCTCAAAATTGCCCCCGACCTCACCGATTCCCAACTCGACGACATCCTGCTCATTGCCCGCGAAACCAATCTGAGCGGGCTGGTGGCCACCAATACCACCATCAGCCGCGCCGGCCTGCGCACCGACTCCGAGCAAGTAACCCGCCTGGGGGCGGGCGGCCTGAGCGGGCGGCCGTTGCGGGAGCGGGCCACCGAGGTCATCCGCTACCTGAGCCGCCACAGCCGCGGCCAGCTGCCCATTATTGGGGTGGGCGGCATTCAGTCGGCGCAGGATGCGCGCGAGAAGCTGGAGGCCGGGGCTTGCTTGTTGCAGCTCTATTCGGGCTTCATTTTCGAGGGGCCCGCCCTGGTGAAAAACATCAACCGGGCCCTGGCCACTACGCCCCATACGGCGGCAATCTGAGCGGGACAGGCGGGCAGTTTGAACCGGTCCGGCGGCGGCAAGCTGTCGGACCGGTTGCCGTATGGGGCCGCGCAGAGCCCGTCAGCAGCTGGCTCCAGACCTTGCAGCAGGCCGCTCTCATCAAGCAACAGTTGATATAAAACCCATAATTATCTCGAACCAACTTATTCTTTATTTTGAATACACTTATTATTCACAACCATGCTGCCTTATTTATTTATTATTTATTTTCCATCACAACACATATTCCTCATTACAAGCAATTTAACTACTAAAAACAGCCTGTAAATTCCACCAAAATAGATTTGAAAATCAATTAATTTTTGCCATTTAATTAATTATTGCCTATCTTTGTATCATTACAAAACGAAATCATTCACTAAACCATATTAAATGCAGTACTTACTCAATGAAATTACCAGCATCCCCTCCAATCAAGTGAATAAGCTCCAGGCCCAGGGCATCAAGACTGCCGACGCCCTGTTGAGCGCGGCCCGCACCCCGGCCGACCGTCGGGCTCTGGCTTCGGCTACCGGTATTGAGGAAATCAAATTATTTAAGTGGGTGAATTACGCCGACCTGTCCCGCATCGACGGGCTGGATCCGGAACTCACTGCCCTGCTCGAAGAAGTAGGCATTACCACCATGCTTGACCTGCGCGGCCGTTCGCCGTTCAGCCTGCACAGCAAGCTCGTTTCCACGAACCAGAAGCGTAACCTCGTTCAGGAGGTGCCCGACATGCTGCACGTGGCCGACATTGTGAGTCATGCCAAGTCAATGGAGCCTGAGGTAGCGTACCGGTAACCGCCGGCGCACCGGCCCCGAGCGGTTGGCTTCCCACCCTCGCCACCCGCTTCCCTCCGTACTCCTCTCCCCTGCGGCCGGTACCCGCGTTGCCCCACGCTGCCTGAGTTTCAGGCTTCCCAGAAAAGAGCCGTTCCTTCGTTGGAGCGGCTCTTTTTGCGTTCAGACAGCCGCTCAACAGCCATTCAGCGGGTGAGTACGCGTGGACTGACACCGGTTTTGGGCACGTAATGGCGCTGGAGCCAGAGCAGCAGGGGCACAAATATCAGCGTGGGCCAGAGGAAATTGAGGGGAAAAGCAATGAACGTCAGGCTGGTGGCCGAGAAGGCCGAAACCGCCGCAATGTAGGCCCCCATGAAGCCCGAAATGTGGTTGCGCAGCCATTGGCCGGCGGGCCAGCCCCCGGGCCGTCGGAAGCCCTGCAGCTGCCGCACCGTAATGAACACCCCAATGCTCCCGAACACTACCAGCACCAGATTAAAGGGCCGGTTCAGCAGGCCGTAGCCCAGGGTGCCTCCGAAAACGGCCAGCCCCGCCAGCGCGCTTGCCCAGTCATAAAGGCCCGGGGCGCGACCTTGTCCCATTCCTTTGTGCTGCAACGAGCGGTAGCCGAACTGGGCCAGGTAGAGGCTGAAAATACCCGTCAGAAGCAGAAAAGACAGCCCTTTGAGACTGGCCGCCGCCAGGGCCGTGGTGCCGGCTAGCACCATGGCCCAGAAGAATACCCGCCCCCAGAGCCGGTGGGCGGCCCTGCCCTTACGCACCACCAGGGCCACTGGGGCCACGAAAAAGCCGGTAAAGCCGGCGGCGATGTGCAGCCAGCGGTTACAAAGCAGGAAGGTTTCCATAGGGCAGCAGGGCTAAATGACTACCCGAAGCAACGGATTAGGCTGCGGATTTGCCCGTTTTTTTCCCCCAGGCACCTTCTTTCCAGGACGAATCAGCGCCGGCTGCTTCCGAACCGTGGCGGCCGCTACCGCAACCCCGGGTCGGAGCCGGCGTATTTCAGCCACTGGAAGGCGGCTGTGCTGGTGGTGGGCTGGCCCGAGGAGGTGGCGTACATCCCGATCAGACAGCCGATAAAGCCACCGGCCACCTGCGTGCTCAGGAACTTGCCATCGACCTTTTCCTTAAGCGAGGTCCAGGTTTTGGCGTTTTCCGAGAACTGGAAGCCGTAGGTGTCGGCGGCGGCCGTGACGCGGAGCTGCACCTTGCCGGTGGCCGATTTTAGGGGAGCCTGGGCCAGCAGCTCCGGCTCGGCGGCCTCGGGGCGGCTCTTGAGCAGCTGAAGGACTGGCTTGCCATCGGCCAGGGATTTGCAGAGGTAGTAGTAGTGCTTCTCGTCCTGAAACACCACCAGTCCGGCCTTCTCGCTGGCTGATTTGGCGGTGAAGTTCAATTCCGTTTCGGTGGTGCAGTACATGTGCTGCTGCCGCTTGCCGATGAATGCCGGGGTGCCCAGGCCGGCGCAGGTTTCGGGCCGGAGCTTCAAGGTGAGGCCGGCGGCTTTGCTCAGCGAGTACAGGGTGCTGTCGTGGGTGCGCAGGAACAGCAGGGCCGGGTCCAGCTGCTTTTCGAAGGTGCGCGTGTAGCGGAAGTTGCCGCTCTGGGGCCGGGCCCCGGGCTGCTTCACCTCGCGGTAGTTAGCGTTGTAGCTGTACTGCACGCCCTGGGGGCCGGTGTTCACGATGGGCCAGTCATCCTTCCAGACTACGGGGGCAATGAACGTTTCGCGGCCGGTGTTGTAGTAGTTGCCCTCGTAGGGCCGCACGGCCAGAAACAAGGCGTAGGTCTGCCCGTCGGGGCCCTCCACAAACTGCGCGTGCCCGGCCGAGGTAATGGGATTCTTGCGGTCAGCAGGCAACGTGCGTTGCGTGAGGATGGGGTTGTGCTCGTAGGGCACAAACGGCCCCTGCACCGATTTGGCGCGGAACACCACCTCGGTGTGGTTGACGGAAGTGCCACCCTCGGCCGCGTACAGGTAGTACCAGCCGTTGCGCTTCATAATATGCGGGGCCTCAATCCAGACGGGTTTCTTGCTCAGATCCACGCCCCCGTTTACCAGCATGCGGGCCTCCCCGATGCTTTGGAGCTTCACCGGGTCCAGCTCCATAATTTTGATGGAGCGGTGGCCGTCGTAGAGCGGCTTGTTGTCGGGCGGGTCGCTGTTGTAGATGACGTACACCTTGTCGTTGTCGAAGAACAGCGAAGGGTCGATGCCCTTCACCTCGGGCAGCCAGATGGGGTCACTCCAGGGCCCGGCGGGGTTCTTGGCCGTCACCACGAAGTTGCCTTTGCGGTCGATGAGGGTGCAGGTGAGGTAGTAGGTGCCGTTGTGGTAGTCGATGGCCGGGGCGAACAGGCCGCGCGTCATCCGGTCGCCCAGGAAGTTCATCTGGGAAGGCCGGCTGATGACGTTGCCCACCTGCCGCCAGTTTTTGAGGTCCCGGCTGTGGAACACCGGAATGCCCGGGAAGTAGGAAAACGTGGACGTCACCAGGTAGTAATCCAGCCCCACCTTCACCACGCTGGGGTCGGGGTAGAAACCGTTCAGGATGGGATTGGGCAGGGTAATCGACTGGGCCGAGGCGGCCGGAGCCCCCAGCAACGCCCCCGCCAGCGCGGCCAGCAGCAGAAGTGTGCGTTTCGTGTGGTTCACCTTCGTTCGGGTTTCAGATGGAGAGTTCAGGTTTGGGGCCGAGGCGGCGGCTGGCCAGGGCTATCCAGTACGTCATTCCGAGCTTGCCGAGGAATCTCGTGTGCTTTCACTAGCCCAGGGTTTAAACCCTGGGCTATGGAACGGTTGCTGCTGAACGATTCGGCAACGTCAGCACGCGAGATTCCTCGGCTTCGGCTCCGCCTTCGCTCGGAATGACGTTCTGTTTTTTCACTATCAACCCATTACCGCTTGCCGGTGGGTGGCGGGCCGAGGTAGGTGGCGGGCAGCGGGCCGGTGCTGATGACCAGCTTTTCCAGCACCACGCCGGGGTCCACGCGCCAGAACCGGAGCACATGCTCGCCGGGCCGGGCCAGGGTGTGGGCGGAGGTTTTGAGCAGGATGTTGTCGGCCACGGCTTTTTCCCAGGGGCGGTTGCCGTTGTCGGCTACCAGGCCGGTGTGCAGGTTGATGAGCTGGGGCGCTTCGTCGTCGATGGATACGGCGTAGCGCAGACCCGGGCCGCCGGGGAAGTTGAGCGTGGGGGCCAGGTAGGCGTGCACCGTTACGGGGCCGGTTTGGGTTAGCGTGAAGCGGTACTCCAGGTGCGGACTGCTGCCGCCCGGCGCGGCTGTAGCCGCCGCCGTCACCGGAAACGTGGTAACGGCTCCGGCCGTGCGGCCCAGGTCGGGCAGGCGCTGCCAGCTGATGCCCCCGGCACTCACGGCCCGGCTGTAGTTCTCCGCTTCCACCGACACGTACGCGGCCGGAGCCGGCGCGGCGGGTGGCGCAGCGGCCGGCGAGGCCGGTTGCGGGAGCGTCTGCACGGCGGGCATGGCATTCTGCTCGGGTTGCTGCCAGTAAGTGTAGCCGATGTGGGTCTGGTCCATCATGTGGTTCCACTTGCCGCCGGCCAGGGCGTGGTAGCGGCGCGTGAGGGCGGCGTCCTGGTCGTAGAGCCGCTTGGCTTTGGCGGCCAGCTCGTTGGTGGTGGGCTGGTTGGTTTTGGCGGCTTCCCGGTTCAGGGCCACCGTGTAGTATAGCTCGTTGAGGTTGGCGCAGGCCAGCACCGGGTGCAGCACCAGCTGGAAGTAGGCATCCTGAGCGGCGGCCGGCAACTGCTTTTCGATGGCCTCAGCGCGGGTGCGCAGGGCGTTATACTCGGCCACCACGGCGGCCCACTCGCCGGTGGCCAGGCTGTAGGTGGTGGCATCCAGCAGCTCGGGCTTGCGGCGGGCGTTGTACTTGGCGTATTTGGCCAGGATGTCGGCAATATTCGGGGCGTGCTTCTCGCCGAACTGCCGGGCGGCCCACTGCCGGGTGTAGGCGGCCACCTGGTCGGCGCTGATGCGGTTGGGGTTCCAGGCGTAATCGAGGAAGAAGCTGATGGGCAGCTCCATGGGCTTCAGGTCGCCCACGTTCACAATCCAGATCTGGTTGGCCCCGTACTCGTGGGCTAGGTGCATCTGCTCCCAGATGCGGGGCAGCGGATTGGTGTTGACCCACTTGTAGTTGCGCGGCCCGCCCACGTAATCGAAGTGGTAGTAGATGCCGTAGCCGCCGGCCCGGGGCTTTTCGCCGGGCTTGGGCAGCTTGCGCAGGTTGCCCCAGTTGTCGTCGCAGAGCAGCAGCGTCACATCATCGGGCACGCGCATGCCCCGGTCGTAGTAGTCCTGCACTTCCTTGTAGAGGGCCCAGAGCTGAGGCGTCTGGGCGGCAGGCTGGCCGGTCACGTCCCCGATGATGCGGCGCTGGTCGGCCACAATCTTCTCCAGTAGGGCAATGTTGCTGTCCTCGCTCATGGGCTCGTCACCGTCGCCGCGCATGCCCACCGTCACGATGCTCTCGTGGCCCATGTTCACGATGCCCTGCCGCCAGAAATCCTGGAGCGTTTTTTCGTTGGTCTGGTAGTTCCAGGGGCCTTTGCCGTAGCGCTTCCACTCCTGCTGGGCGCGCAGCATGGGCTCGTGGTGGGACGTGCCCATCACGATGCCGTACTCGTCGGCCAGAACGGGGCTTTGCTTGTCGTCGTCGTTGAAGGCGTTGCCCCACATGGCGGGCCAGAGGTAGTTCCCTTTCAGGCGCAGCAGCAACTCAAACACGTGCCCGTACATCTTGGAGTTGATGCCGCCGAACTTCTCCTTCGCCCAGCCGCTGAGGGCCGGAGCCTCGTCGTTGAGGAAGATGCCGCGGTATTTCACCTGCGGCTCGCCCTGGCTGTGGCGACCAGCGGCCACGTACAGCGCCGGCTGTGGCGTCACCGGCACGTCGGCCCACCAGTACCACGGCGACACCCCCATCTGTTGCGACACATCATAGATGCCGTAGATGGTGCCGCGCTTGTCCGAGCCCGCAATAACCAGGGCCTGCGCCACGCCCGGCAGCGGCTTTTCCACCACCTGCACCACGAAGGTTTCCCACTTGCCAGCCACGCCCGCCGCATCCAGCTTACCGGCCTTTACCAGCCCGTCAATCAACGGGCTTTTGCCCAATGTGCCAATCAGCACCACCTCCGGGCCGGCCGGGGCCTTATCGGTGGTAAGCGTGAGCGTGGGCGTGAGCTGGGTTACGCGTTGGATATCGGCCTGCAAATCCCGGGCGGCGCGCAGCACGCCGGGCCAGTCCTGGGCACTGGCGTAGAGCGGGGCCGCTTTGCCGGAAACGGCCAGAGGGAAGCTGCCACTGCTTTTTTTGGCGGAAATGTAGGCGGCAGGCTGGGCGGCAACGGAGCCCGTCAGCAGCAGCAGGAGCAGCAGACTCAGCAGCGCGGAACGGTGGAAAGGAATGAGCATGGGGCGGGTTTTAATGCAACCAGTCATCCTGAGCTTGCGAAGGACCTTATCACGCGGGAACGAGCCGTGCTGATGACTATCGTTCAATTGCTATAAGGTCCTTCGCAAGCTCAGGATGACGGGCGGGTAGGAATTAGAACTGCACGACTTCCCAGAAAGCCTGCTTGGGCTGCTGGTTCTGGTCGAAGAGCAACGGGTAGTTTTTGCGGCCGGCCACGGGGTAGGTATCCAGCCAGGAGTACTTGTCCGACACGTTCCAGAACGTGACGCCGGTGAGCACCTTTTTGTAGTCGCGGAATACGCGGAAGAACATCTTATACTGCGCCGCCTGCTGCCGGGCCAGTTCCGGCGTGTAGGCATCCGACTCATCGGGGCGCCGGGCGCGACGGTCCTTTTCCCAGGGGTAGATGGACACGTCAAGCTCGGTAATCTGCACCTTCAGGCCTAGGGAGGCGTACTGGTCGAGGGCGGCGCGCAGCTCCGGCTCGGTAGGTTCCTGCAACGACCAGTGCCCCTGCAAGCCCACGCCGTCAATAGGCACCTTGGCATCTTTGAGCTGCTTGAGCAGCTTGTAGATTCGCTCCCGCTTTTCGGGCCGCTCGGTGTTGTAGTCGTTGTAGAAGAGCTGGGCTTTCGGGTCGGCCTCGTGGGCGTACTCGAAGGCTTTACGGATGAACTCGTCGCCGCAGATCTGATACCACTCCGAGTTGCGCAGGAACTCCTGGGGGTTGTCGGCAATGGCCTCGTTCACCACATCCCAAGCGTAAATCTTGCCCTGGTAGCGCTTCACCACCGTGAAAATATGGTCGTGCAGGCGCTTGAGCAGCACATCCTTGCTCACACGGGAGCCGTCGGCATTCTTGAACAGCCACTTAGGCGTCTGCTCGTGCCAGAGCAGGTTGTGGCCCCGCACGCGCAGCTTGTTGGCTTGGGCGAAGTCCACAATGGCGTCGGCATCGGTCCAGAAGTAGCGGTTTTCCTCCGGATGAATCGGGCCCATTTTCATGGCGTTTTCCGGCGTCACGCTATTGAACTGCTGCTTGATCAGCGCGGCCTCGGGGCCTTGCAGCTGGGCCCGGCCCACGGCCACGCCCACCGGAAAATAGTCCTTGTAATAGTCTTTAAGGCCTTTTTCAGTGGCTGGAGCGGCCTCGGAAGAAAGGTTCTTCTCGGTAGCCGGGCGCTGGCAGCCAGGCGCGCTTAGCAGGGCCAGCGGCAGGGCAATACAGGCCAGCCCCCGCCGCATAGCGAAGTTCGTTTTCATACGCATGAAATCAGTTCAGAGGGCAGGCTTCCGACCGGAAGTCTACCAGTACACGGTATACAGCACGGTGAGCAGAACCATGATGGTCATGGCCCCGATGGCAAAGCCGCGGGTGGTTTTGAACATGCTCCGGTCAACTTCCAGGCCGTTGGTTTGCATCCCGCGGCTGGTTTCGAACAGACTAATCAGCACCATCATGGCCACGCAGATGATGAACACGAAGCCCATCCGGTCGAGGAAGGGAATTTCGTAGACGCCGGCCGCATTGGGCACGGCAAACCCGAAGGGGGCCAGGAACGACAGGTCGGCGAAAGTGGGCAGGAACTTGAGCAGCACCGACAGCAGGAAGCCGCCGATGGTGGCGAACAGGGCCGCCGTGGAAGTCGTTTTCTTCCAGAAGAAGCCCAGGATGAACATGGCAAAAATGCCCGGCGACACGAAGCCCGTGTACTCCTGAATGTACTGGAAGCCGCCTTTTTTGTCGATGCCCAAGTGAGGGGCAATCAGCACGCCCAGAATCATGGCCACTACCACGGCAATCTTGCCCACGTTCACCAGCTTCTTTTCGGAGGCCCCGGGGTTCAGGACTTTCTGGTAGATATCGAGGGTGAAGATGGTGGCAATGCTGTTGGCCTTGCCGGCCAGCGAGGCCACCACGGCCGCCGTAAGGGCCGCAAACGACAGACCCTTCAGGCCCATTGGCAGAATGTTGAGCAGCACGGGGTAGGCGCGGTCGGGGTTCAGGTCAGCGCCCGAGCCAAACTCGGCGGCCCCGAACACATCGGCCTTGAAAAGCACGTAGGCCGCAATGCCGGGCAGCACCACGATAAGGGGCATCAGCAATTTGAGAAAGGCGGCAAACAGCAGCCCGCCGCGGGCGGTGGGCAAATCGGCCCCGAGGGCGCGCTGGGTGATGTACTGGTTGCAACCCCAGTAGTTCAGGTTCACAATCCACATGCCGCCCAGCAGCACCGTGAGGCCGGGCAGGTCCATGTAGTTCTCGTTGTCGCGCTTGAAGATCATCTGGAAATGGTCCCCGGCCTGGTCGGTCATCAGGTTGAAGCCCGCCAGCACGCCCGACTGGCCGTAGTGGTCGGCCACCATGTTCAGGGCCAGGTAGGTGGTAGCCAAACCGCCCAGAATCAGGAAAAACACCTGAATCACATCTGTAAAGCCGATTACCTTCATGCCGCCCAGCGTGATAATCACCGCGAACAAGGCCAGGGCGTAGAGGCAGAACTCCAGGTTGAGGCCGGCAATGCTGCTGATGGCAATGGCCCCGAGGTAGAGAATGGAAGTCAGGTTCACCACGATGTACAAGGCCAGCCAGAACACGGCCATAATCATGGCCACGGTGCCGTTGTAGCGCTGACTCAGGAACTGTGGCATCGTGAAGATTTTGTTCTTCAGGTACACCGGAATAAAGAACACGGCCACGATGATGAGCGTGAGGGCCGCCATCCACTCGTAGGTGGCAATGGCCAGGCCCATCTTGAAGCCCGAGCCCGACATGCCCACGAACTGCTCGGCCGAGATGTTGGAGGCAATCAGCGAGGAGCCGATGGCCCACCACGTGAGCGAGCCTTCGGCCAGGAAATAGTCTTTTGAGTCGCCCTCGGCCGTGCCGTCGTGGCCGGTTTTGCGGCGGTAGATCCAGATACCGTAGCCCGAGACGATCAGGAAGTAGGTGAAAAAGACGACGTAGTCGAGGGTCGCGAGTTGGTGTTCCATTGAAACGAGTTGCAGACTGGCCCGAGGGCCGCCAGTGGGAAACGGGGGGAATACTGCCTCCAAGCTACGGCCTGAGAAACAGCCAACAAACATTCCCGACTGATCTTTCGCCCCGGGTTCCCACGCCCTTCGCCAGACCAGCCGGGTTTGTTTGTTTCAGGTGGTGGTTGTCAGTTGTCAGTTGCTAGTTGTCGGTTTACACCAACAACTGACAACTAGCAACTGACAACTTAACCTAGATGTACTGGTTGATGATGGCTTCCAGCCACTCCTGCTTGCCGCTGCGCTGGGTTGGCTCGCCGGCCTCGTGGGCCAGGCGGCGCAGGTCTTCCAGGGTGAGCTGGCCTTTCTCGAAGGCCGCGCCCGCGCCGCTGTCGAAGGAGGCGTAGCGCTCCGTGCGGAACGTGCGGTAGGCGGATTTCTCCAGGATGTTGTCGGCCGTTACCAGGGCGCGGGCGAAGGTGTCCATGCCGGCAATGTGGGCAATGAAGATGTCCTCCAGGTCGGTGGAGTTGCGGCGGGTTTTGGCGTCGAAGTTGATGCCGCCGGGCTTGATGCCGCCGTGCTCCAGGATGATGAGCATCGACTCGGTCAGCTCGTTGAGGTTGTTGGGGAACTGGTCGGTGTCCCAGCCGTTCTGGTAGTCGCCGCGGTTGGCGTCCATCGAGCCCAGCATATTGGCGTCGGCGGCTACCTGCAGCTCGTGCTGGAAGGTGTGGCCGGCCAGGGTGGCGTGGTTTACTTCCAGGTTCAGCATGAAGTCGTCCTGGAGGCCGTACTCCTTCAGGAAGCCGATGACGGTGGCCGCGTCGAAATCGTACTGGTGCTTGGTGGGCTCGGCGGGCTTGGGCTCGATGAAGAACTTGCCGGTGAAGCCCTGCTTGCGGGCGTAGTCGCGGGCCATGGTCAGGAAGCGGCCCATGTGCTCCAACTCGCGCTTCATGTTGGTGTTGAGCAGGGTCATGTAGCCTTCGCGGCCGCCCCAGAACACGTAGTTTTCGCCGTTCAGGGCAATGGTGGCATCCATGGCGTTCAGCACCTGGGTACCGGCGTGGGCCAGCACCTGGAAGTCGGGGTTGGTGCTGGCGCCGTTCATGTAGCGCGGGTTCGAAAACACGTTGGCCGTGCCCCAGAGCAGCTTCACGCCGCTTTCCTGCTGGTGTTGCTTGGCGTACTCCACAATGGCGCGCAGGTTGTGCTCGTACTCCTTCAGGGAGCTGCCCTCGTCCACCAGGTCGATGTCGTGGAAGCAGTAGTAGGGCGTGCCGAGCTTGGTGAAGAACTCGAAGGCGGCGTCCATCTTGTCCTGGGCGCGGCCCAGAATGTCGCCCTGGGCGTCCCAGGCAAACTGCTTGGTGCCCGGGCCGAACGGGTCGCCGCCGGTGCCGGTGAACGTGTGCCAGTACGACACGGCGAAGCGCAAATGCTCCTCCATGGTTTTGCCGGCTACCACGCGGTTCTTATCGTACCACTTAAAGGCCAGCGGGTTGTCCGACTCGCGCCCTTCGTACTGAATGGGGCTGATGCCGGTGAAGAATTCGGTTTTAGAAAGCGAGTTGCGTGACATGCGTCGGGAGGTTGGAGGATGAAATAGTTGATGCGTGTAGTTGCTGCTGCAGGGCCTGCTGCCAGCGGGCGTAGGCGGCCGCGTACTGCGGCTGCAGGGCCGGATCGGGCGTTTCGGTGAGCAGGCATTCGAGCCCGCCGAAGGCTTCGGCCACCGAGGCGTAGATGCCCGCGCCCACGCCGGCCCCGCGGGCCGCGCCCTGGGCCGCGTCGGTGTTGTAGAGCTCCAGGGTGAGGTTGCCGGTATTCACGAAGGCCTCGCGGAACACCGGGCTCAGGAACATGTTGGCGTTGCCGGCGCGCACGGTGTGCACCGCCACGCCCATGTCGCGCATAATGCCCAGGCCGTACATGAGGGCAAACACGATGCCCTCCTGGGCGGCGCGGAGCAGGTGGGCGCGGGAGTGTACGTTCAGGTTCAGACCCAGCAGAGCGGCCTCGGCGGGCTGGTTGGCCAGAATCCGCTCGGCTCCGTTGCCGAAGGGCAGGAACACCAGCCCCTCCGCTCCTACCGGCGCCTCGGCGGCCAGCCGGTTCATTTCGTTGTAGGGCAGTTCGCCCACCATGCGGCGCAGCCAGCTGTTGAGGATGCCGGTGCCGTTCATGCACATGAGCACGCCGTTGCGGGGCTGCCCGGGCGTACTGTTCACGTGCACAAAGGCATTCACCCGCGACTGGGCATCAGAAGCCGGTGCCTCCGTGATGCCGTAGATGACGCCCGAGGTGCCGGCCGTGGCGGCTATTTCGCCGGGCTGCAGCACGTTCAGGGAAAAGGCGTTGTTGGGCTGGTCGCCGGCGCGGTAGCTCACGGGCGTGCCGGCCGCCAGGCCCAGCGTGCGGGCCGCTTCCTCGCTCAGGCGGCCCTGCACCGAAAACGTATCCACCACCTCGGGCAGCAGCTCGGGGCTGATGTTGTAATAGTCGAGCAGATCCTGGGCCAGGGCCTGGTTTTTGAAATCCCAGAACACGCCTTCCGACAGCCCCGACACGGTGGTCTGGAGCTGGCCGGTCAGCTTGAAGGCAATGTAGTCGCCGGGGAGCTGGATTTTGTGGATCTGCGCGTACACCGCCGGCTCGTGGTCCTGCACCCACTTGAGCTTGGAGGCCGTGAAGTTGCCGGGCGAGTTCAGGAAGTGCTCCAAACAGTGCGCTTCGCCCAGGTCGGCAAAGGCCTGGTTGCCCAGCTCCACCGCCCGGCTGTCGCACCAGATGATGGCTGGGCGCAGCACCTGGCCCTGGGCATCCACCAGCACCAAGCCGTGCATCTGGTAGGTGATGCCGATGGCGGCCACCTGCGCCCCCTCGAAGCCGTAGGTATCCTGCAGCTGGCGGGTGGCGTTGATGATTTCCTGCCACCACCGCTCAGGGCGCTGCTCGGCCCAGCCCGGCTGGGGCACGTCCATGCCCATTTCGGTGGTGGGCGTGGTGGCCGCCGCCACGCAGCGGCCGGTGGCCGCGTCGAGCAAAGAGGCTTTGATGGAAGAGCTACCGATGTCGTAGCCGAGAAGGTATTTCATAGGAGAAGGAAGTGGCTTGGCAATCTGGCGCGGGGCTTAGCGGCGGCCCGTGGCCCCGGCTGCCGGATCGGGCTCGGTGGAGAAGGGCGAGGCGGGCAGGCCTTCCCGGTTGTAGAGGTTGGCCCCCTCGGGGTTGTCGGCCCAGGCGTAGCGCACCACGGCGGGCACGGGTACCTGGTCGCTCCAGACCACCACTTTCCTGCCCTCAATCCGGGCTTCGGCCCACACGAATTTCTTGTCGGGGCCGGCCACGGCGAAGCCCTTGAGCGGGCCGCCGCCCTTGGCCACCAAACCACCGCCGAGGCTGCCGAAGCTGAGCGTGGCTTTGTTACCGGCTACCTGCATTTCCTGGTACAGGGGGCCCGAGGAAACCACTTTGGAGTCGCCGTAGGCTACTTTCTGGGCGGCCAGGGCCAGGCGGTGGCCGGGCGTCTGCTTATCCAGGGGGTGAATGTCGTTCCACTCGCCGGCGTCGGTAATTACGGCCATGCCGGTGTGGGGCACGGCCAGGGTGCGGCGCTGGGCGTCGCGCACTGCCGCCCAGCCACTCTCGCCGGGCTCCGGCTTTGTGGCCATGAAGTTGGCCAGCTGCACGTACAGGAAGGGCAGCCTGGGCTGCTGGAAGTGCGTGCGCCAATCGGCAATCAGGCTGGTCATGAGGGCCTGGTAGTCCTGGGGGCGGCCGGTGTTGCTTTCGCCCTGGTACCAGAGCACGCCCTTGATGGCGTAGGGCAGCACGGGCGCAATCATGCCGTTGAACAGGCCGCCGGGCTGGTACTGAAACGTGGTGGTGCCGGGCGTGGGCGGCATGGTAGCACCCAGCTTGTACTGCCAGGGCCCGCGCAAATCCAGGGTCTGGCCGCCGGCCGTGAGCTGGTAGTTTTTATCGAGGGTAAAGCCGCCGCGCCCGCCGTTGCTGATCAGGCGCACCGTCACCACGTTTCTGCCGGCTTTCAGCACGCCGGGCTTCACCTCGTACTTACGGGGCGGATACTGGTAGCCGGTAGTGCCCACCAGCTGCCCGTTGATGTAGGTGGAGTCGGCATCGACCAGCGTGCCCAGCTCCAGGCGGGCGGGCGGGCCCACCATGGCGGCGGGCACATCCACTTCCTTGCGGAACCACACCACGCCGTTCACGGGGCCGAGCGGCGTCTGGCCGGCCCAGTAGCCGGGCACGTTCATGGTGGCCCAGGCGCTGGCGTCGTAGCCGGGGGCCGACCATTTCGGCTGGCCCGGGGCCTCGCCCTGGTCGGTCTGGTAGAGCTTCCGGTACCAGTCGGCCACGGCGGCGCTTTCGCGCTGCTTGGTGCTGGCGACCAGCAGGCTGTCTTTGTATTTCGCGCCCTGCTGCTCATAGGTGGGGAACTGGCGCAGGGCGGCGGCGCTCAGCCAGGCTTCGGCCGGCGAGCCGCCCACGGCATCCTTGATCAGGCCCACCGGCACCTGGTACCGGGCGTTGATTTCCTTGGCGAAGAAGTAGCCCACGCCCGAGAATTGCAGCACCGTCTGCGGGTCGGCGGCCACCCACTTGCCGCCCGTTACATCGGCGCGGGGCTTCTGGAAAGCGTAAGTCAGGGGCACCTCATACTGCCGGATGCGCGGATTAGCCGCCGCCGCAATAACGGCCGGATACTTGTCGCGCAGGCGGCTCATGGGCGTTTCCATGTTCGACTGCCCCGAGAGCAGCCACACGTCACCCACCAGAATATCGGTCAGCTCCAGCTGGTTGCTGGCTTTGATGGTCATGGCGTAAGGTCCGCCTGCCTTCAGGGCCGGCAACGTTACGCGCCACTGGCCGTCGGGGCCGGTGGTGGCTTGGTAGGTTTTGCCCTGGAAGGCCACGTTCACCTTCTCTCCTTTTGCAGCCCAGCCCCACACGCGCACCGGCTGGTCGCGCTGAAGCACCATACCATTGCTTACCAAACGCGGCAGGCTCACCTGGGCCGTGGCGCCATTGACAGCGGCCAGCAGGCCGGCCGTCAGCAGCGCGGAACGGAATAAGGTAGGAAGCAGGAACGGTTGGCGCATCGGAAGGCGAAAAGCGGGTAAGACGAATAGGGCAAGCGGGGCGGTACGGCGCGGGGGCCTCCCTCCCGGAGAAGGGAGGCCCCGTCGTCCGAAACGGATTTAGTAGCCGGGGTTCTGGGTGATTTTGCCGCTGGTGCGGTCCACTTCCGTTTGCGGAATGGGCCGCAGCACGTGGAAGTCGCGGATGTTGATGGCGGCGTTGGAGCCGTACACGCCGCTGGGCCGGGTAGTGAAGGCCGGGGCGTAGGCCGTATTGCGCATGCGCACGAGCAGCTGGCCGGTGCGTTGCAGATCATACCAGCGGGTCATCTCCCCCACCAGTTCGCGGGCGCGCTCATCCAGGATGAAGTCGATGTTGACCTGGGCCGAGGTGATGTCCATGAGGGCGGCCTTACCCGGGGCGGCGGCGCGGCGGCGGATTACGTTGAGGTAGTCGCGGGCCTCGTCCACGTTGCCGAGGTAGTAGCTGGCTTCGGCCGCAATGAGGTAGGTTTCGGCCAGGCGGTACACAATGTTGGGCCGGATGGAGAAACCGTTTACCGAGGTGCGGGTGGGCGAATCGTACTTGTTGAGCGTCGGGAAATACTCAGTGGTGTACTGGCTGGGCTGAATCACGCGGTAGGGCACGGGCTGGCGGGCCGCAATCTGGGCCAGGCGGGCCGCCGACAGCTCGCGCCCCGGGTACCAGGCCGCCGTATCGCCGACCACGGCCTGGGCATTACCGCCATTGGCTCCGGGCCGGTTGACGCGGTACACCGTGGTAAACCACTTGTTGTAGCGCGTATCGGTGGTGCGCAGGGCCGCGCCCGATTCCAGCGCGTTGCCGCTGGCATCCCGCAGGATGTAGGCGTTTTCGAGGTAGTAGGTGGGCACGTGGCGGGCGAAGGGGCGGCCGTTGGCAATGTCGCGGGCCATGTTGGGCAGCAGGTCGTAGCGGCTGCGGAAGTTGAAACCGCCCACGTTTTCGCCCCCGTACGTGAAGCCATCGATGCGGGAGAAGGTGGCGTCGCCGTTGAACTGGGCGTTCATAATTACCTCCTTGCCGTTCTCGTTGCCGGTCACGAACAGCGCGCCCGGATCAGCCTCCAGGGCCAGGCCGTAGCGGCTCTGGGTGTCGATGAGCTCCTTGGAGTAGAGCAGGGCGTTGGCGTAGTCGGAGGCCTGTTTGGCCGAGGACGTGGCGCGCGTCAGGTACACTTTGGACAGCAGGTGCAGGGCCGTGGCGCGGGTGACGCGGCCGGGCTGGGCCGGGCGGTCGGCAATCGTAGCCAGGGCCTCGGTCAGATCCGTGATAATCTGGGCATAGACATCCGCCATCGGGGCCCGCACAATGTCCTTGGTGGGCGCATCCACAAAGCTCAGCATCAGGGGCACATCCCCGAAGTCGCGCACCAGCCGGAAGTAGTAGTTGGCCCGCAGCAGCTTGGTTTCGGCCGTGAGCTGGGAGAGGCGGGCGGGGGCCAGGCCCTGGGCCTCGGGGCCGTACTGAAGCACCCCGTTGGCGTTATTGATCTGGGCGTAGCACACGCTCCAGATAAAGGAGTGCGAGCCGTCGTTGAGCGGGGTCAGGTCGTTGTTGTTGTAGTCGCTCAGCCCGCTGCTGACGGCCACGCCGTTGGTGAACAGGTCGGTGCCGGCTTCGGTGGTGAAGAAAGCCGCGTCGTTGCCGTAGAGCTGGCGCAGGCCCGAGTACACGCCCGTTACGCCGGCCTCAATGCCCTGGGCCGTGCGCAGAAAGGCCGGGGTAAGCACCGACTGGGGGTTTTCGTCGAGAATATCTTTCTCGCAGCTGCTGGCCGTAAGCAGCAGGGCGGTGCCGAGCGTAAGTAAGGTTATCTTTTTCATGGGAATGACGGAGGAGGGAAATGGATGGGAAGATGGGCCGGCTAGGCCCGCCGCGGCGCTAGAAGCCCACGTTTACCCCCACCAGGAAGGCCCGGGTAACGGGGTAGTTGCTGCCGCCCTGAAACTCGATGCCGCCCTGGCGGGCCGTGTTGCCGGCGTTGAAACGGCTCGAGTACGACAGCGCATCGGGGTCGATGGCCTTGTTGCGCCGGAAGTAGGCCGACTGGGCCCAGATGTAGGGATTCTGCACCTGCACGTAGATGCGGGCCGTGCTCATGAGGGCCGCCTTGGCCCAGGCCGTGGGCAGGTTGTAGCCCAGGTCAATGCTGCGCACCTTGATGAAGGTGCCGCTGTGGTAGCCCAGCGTGGAGCCGTAGTTGGGCCACTCATCGGAGCGGGCCGTCTGGTCGGGCTGCGGGTAGTCGTTGGAGGGGTTGGTGGGCGTCCAGTAGTTGAAGTTGAGCTGGTTGCGGCGGCCCGTGTTGGTGGCGTAGTAGCTGGGGCCGAAGGAGTACGGATCTACCACCGTGGCGCCCACCCGGGTCAGGGCCACAATCGTCATATCGAAGCCCTTGAAGCGGAAGCGGTTGGTCAGGCCGGCCTCAAACTTGGGCTGGCGCGTGCCGATAATCTGGCGGTCGGCGGCCGTGATGCGGCCGTCGTTGTCCACGTCCTCCACTTTAATCTGGCCAGGCTTGGAGCCGTACCTTCTGGCCTCATCGGCCTCGTTGCTCTGCCAGATACCCAGCTTTTTGTAGTCGTAAAACACGTACAGGGGCTGCCCGATAAAGCGCTGGTTGCCGATGTCGTCGCGGGGGCTGCCGTCCTCGTTGTACAGGTTCAGGTCGAGCAGCTTCTCGCGGTTGACGGTGAAGTTCCAGTCGGTGCTCCACTCGAAGCCCCCGACGTTGCCGGAGCGCACGTTGGCCGTGGTCAGCGAAAGCTCGATGCCGCGGTTCTGGGTCTGGCCGGCGTTGCGCACGAAGGACGTGTAGCCGCTGGCGGCGGGCAGCGCGTCGGGCAGCAGCAGGTCGCTGGTGCGCTGCTGGTACACTTCCACCGACCCCGCCAAGCGGTTATCCAGGAAGCCGAAGTCGAGGCCGAAGTTGGTGGTGGTGGTGTATTCCCAGCCCAGGTTGGGGTTCGGGATGTTGGACGGCACCACGCCCACGGCGCCCACGGTGCCGTAGTTGTAGTAACCCGCGCCCAGGCCCGAGGCCAGTGCGCCCTGGGTCTGGTAGGGGTTCACGGCGGTGCTGCCCACCCGGCCCAGGCTGGCGCGCAGCTTGAGCACGTTCAGCCAGGACTGGCCCTGCAGGAACGACTCGTTGGCCAGGTTCCAGGCCAGGGCGGCCGAGGGGAAGAGCTTGGTTTTGTTGCCCGGCGCCAGACGCGACGACCCATCGGCCCGGGCCGTGAGCGTAACCGAATACCGGTCGGCGAAGGCGTAGTTGATGCGCCCCATATAGGACTCAATGGCCCAGTCAATCGGCTGGGTGGTGTTGCGCAGGGAGTTGGGCGTGCCGGCGCCCAGGTTGGTGTTGAGCTGGTAATCGGCCAGCGTGTTCTGCACCGAGCCCCCGAACCCGTCGGCGTGGTAGGTCTGGCGGCTGTAGAGGGCGGTTACGTTCAGGTCGTGGCGCTCGGCGAAAGTGCGGTTGTAGGTCAGCAGGTTTTCGGCCAGCAGGTTGTAGGCCATGCTGGAGGCCGAGCTGGCCGTGTTGTTGCCGGCCCCGTTCTGCGGCGTCACGGAAGCGTAGAACGCGTCATCGGCCTGGGTGCGGCCATCGAGGCCCACGTTGAGGCGGTAATCGAGGCCTTTGAGAATATTAACCTGGCCGTAGAGGCTGTTGAAGGTGCGCAGGCGGCGGCGGCGGTCCAGGTGGGCGTTGGGCGCGTACAGCGTCAGGGGGTTGGAAAGCTGGTCGCCGTTGGGGTAGAGCACCAGCTGCCCGTCGGGCCCGTAAGGCGAGGCCAGGGGGCTGGTGGTCAGAATCTGGTAGAGCACGTTCACGTTCGGGTCGTCTTCATCCGTGAACGTGTTGAGCGTATTCACGCCCACCTTCACCCGCGGGCTGATCTGCTGGTCGAGGGTGCCGCGCAGGGAATAGCGCCGGAAGCGCTGCACGGGCACGATGCCGGTTTCGTCGTAGTAGCCCAGCGAGGCCGAGTACTGGGTCTGCTCGGTGCCCCCGCTCACGCCCAGCGTGTGGTTCTGCAGGTGGCCCTTCTGAAAGAGCAGGTCCTGGTAGTCGGTGGTGCGGCCGGCCGCGTAGTTGTCCCGCTCATCGTTGGTGAGGAAGGTCGTTGCGGCCGCGGGGTCGAAGTTGGGATTCTGGGCCCGGAAAGCTTCCAGGCGGTAACCGTAAAACTGCTGGCCGTCCTGCAGATCGAACCGGTCGTAGATGCGCTTCTGGCCGTAGTAGCCGCTGTAGGTAGCACGGGCGGCCCCGCTCTTGCCCCGGCGGGTGGTAATCAGAATCACGCCGTTGGCGCCCCGGGCCCCGTAAATGGCGGTGGAGGACGCATCCTTGAGCACTTCCACCGACGTCAGATCGTCCGGGTTCAGGTCGTTGATGCTGCCGTCGTAGGGAATGCCGTCTACCACCAGCAGCGGGTCGTTGCTGCCCGACAGGGAGCGGTTGCCCCGGATGCGGATGGTGGGCGACTGGCCCGGCGCGGTGCCGTTGCTGGAAATGGTAATACCCGCCGCCCGGCCCTGCAGGGCCTGGGCCACGTTGGCCACCGGCACGTCGCGCAGCTGCTCCTCGCTCACGGAGGAAATGGCGCCCGTTACCTGGCTTTTCTTCTGCGTGCCGTAGCCCACCACCTGAATCTCATCCAGGGCCGTGGTGTTGGTGGACAGGCGCACGGTGAGGGTGCTGCCGCTCACCGTAATTTCCTGGCTGGCGAAGCCGATGGCGCTTACCACCAGCTGGCTGCCCTGGGGAGCATTCAGCACGAAGCTCCCGTCCATGTTCGTCGATACCCCGTTGGTGGTACCCTTCTGCACAATGGTCACGCCGGGCAGGCCTTCGCCCGTGTCCAGGCTGGTCACCTTCCCGGAAATCGATTGTGTAGCCTGCGCCAAAGCGCTGCCGGTGGGCAGCAGGGCGGCGGCCACCGGCAGCCCGGCGGCAGCCCACAGGGGCCAGCTCAGCCCCAGGGCCGTATTGCGTAGTGGTTTGAACATGGATGGTGGGAATTTGAGTTAGGAAAAGAAGTCAGTGGGAGAAAAAGCCGGCTCAGAAGCCGATGGCGTTGCCCCCATCCACCGGCAGGGAAGCCCCGGTGATGTAGCGGGCGGCCTCGGAGGCCAGGAACACGGCCGCGTGCCCGATATCCTCGGCCTCGCCGAAGCGGCCCATGGGCGTGCGGCGCATGGCCCGGTCGAGGCGCTCGGGGTCGGCGTTGAGGGCAGTGCGGCTCATTTCGGAGTCGATGAAGCCGGGGGCAATGGCATTCACCCGCACGTTGTGCTTCGAGAATTCGGAAGCCAGCACCTTCACCATGCCTTCCACCCCCGATTTGGAGGCCGAGTAGGCCACCACCCGGTCGATGCCGTAGTAGGCGGCCATGGAGGAAATCATCAGAATCACGCCGCGCTGACGGGGCACCATGCGGGCGGCGCAGGCCCGGGTGAGGGCAAACACGGCGTGCAGGTTGGTGTGCATGATGCGGCCGAATTCGGCGTCCGTAACGTCCAGGGCCGGTTTTTTCAGGTTCACGCCGGCGTTGTTGACCAGGATATCCAGGGGCCCGAAGGTAGTTTCGATGTGGTCCACCAGCGCCTCCAGCTGGCTTAGCTCGCCCACGTCGTTGGTGAGGTAGTGGGCCGCTTCGCCCAGCTCCCGGGCGGCCTGCCGGAGCACATCCTCGCGGCGGCCGGTAATTACGACCCGGGCCCCGGCCGCCACCAGGCAGCGGGCAATGGCCCGGCCGATGCCCGTGCCGCCGCCCGTCACCAGGGCCAGCTTGCCGTCCAGGGAGAAGGGGTTGAGTTGCCCGGCGGCCCGGGGTTGGGCGGCCGGCAGCGCGTCAGAATGCACCATAGAAAAGCGAAATAAGGCGGGAAGAAAGAATCAGCGCAGTTGGTAGATATCGACCTGCTCCTTGATGTCGGCCAGGGTGCGGGTGGGCGGGGGTAGGCCCGGCGGCAGGGGCTGGCGGGCAAATTGCTGGAAGTAGAGCATGCAGGCGTCGCGCCACCACTGGGCCTCGCGCTGCTGTACCCGCAGGCGGGCCGTTACGTCGGCGTGGGTTTCGGCGTCCACGGCCGGGGCGGCGCGGGCCCACTGCTGCTGCATCCACTGCACCGAATCAGTGCCGGAGTAATAGCGGGTGGTGAGCTCCTGCCAGAGGGTGCGGCCGGTGCGCAGGGGCTGGTTCCAGCTCACGTGATGAAACCAGAGCAGGTAATCCAGGGGGCAGGTGGCGGGGTCGGCCCAGCGGGCGCGGGCCTCGGGGGCGTAGAGGGCCAAGGCATCGGAGCCGGTGGCGGTGCGGTCGAAGCCCAGCCCGGCGGCATCGGCCTTGTGGTAGTACACGGCCGTCCAGTCGGGGCGGGCGCTGCTGGCCAGCCAGGGCTCGGGACCGTAGTGCAGGGTCTGGCCCATGATGTGGTGCAGGCCCAGGGGCGTGGTGTAGCGCACGTAAATGCTGCGCGACTGGTTGAGCACGCTGGTAATGGCAGCCTCGGCGGCCGGTTCGCGGGTGAGCGTCATGCGGGTCCACTCCCGGGCCAGGTCGGCGGGGTCGAGGGTGTGGTCCCAGGCCAGGCGGCCGAAGGCGTACCAGTTAGCCTGGCCCACCGGGTGGCCGGTCCAGTTGCGGTCGGCACCGATGTTGGCCACGCCCGCAATACCGCTGATGGCGTGCTTCTCCAGGGTGCCGTCCACTACTTTCGCCACCGTGGAGCCGGGGCCCTGGGCGTAGGTATCGGCCTCGAGGCACTCCTTGATAAGCGGACCCAGGTACACAAGGTGGGTGGCGAAGCCCAGGTACTCCTGGGTGAGCTGCACTTCCAGCACCAGCGGGGTGCGCGGCATGGCCCCGAACAGTGGGTGAAACGGCTCCCGGGCCTGGAAGTCAATCGGCCCGTTCTTCACCTGCACCAGCACTTTGGGCGCAAACTGCCCGTCGAGGGGCTTGAAGTCTTCGTAGGCCTGCTTGAACCGGTCGCCGCTGCCGGCCTGGTACACGAAGGCCCGCCACATCACAATGCCGTCGTGGGGGCCCAGGGCGCGGGCCAGCATGTTGGCCCCGTCGGCGTGGGTGCGGCCGTAGTCCTGGGGACCGGGCTCGCCCTCGGAGTTGGCCTTCACCAGAAAGCCGCCGAAGTCGGGAATGGTCTGGTAGATTTCATTGGTGCGCGCGGCCCACCAGGCTTGCACCTGCGGGTCGAGCGGGTCGGAGGTCTTGAGCCCGCCAATGACTTTGGGCGCGGCCCAGAGCACCGAGAGGTACACCCGCTGGCCGTAGGGCCGCAGCACGTTGGCCACGGCGGCCACCTTGCGCAGGTATTCCGGCGTGAGGTAGCGGGCACTGGCATTCACGTTGTTGAGCACCACCCCATTAATACCGACCGAGGCGTTGGCGCGGGCGTAGTCCTGGTAGCGGGGGTCCACCCGCTCGGGCAGCTCCAACCACTTCCAGATGCTGGAACCCGCGTAGCCGCGCTCCACGGTGCCGTTGGGGTTGTCCCAGTGGTTGAGCAGGCGATGCTGAATGCGGGGCTGGCTGGTGAGGTTGAGGGCTTCGGGGCGCTGGCCGGTCTGCACCTGCCGCAGCAGCGCAAAGCAGCCGTAGAGCACGCCCGCGTCGGTAGCGCCGGTAATTTCGAGGCCACCGCCGGTCATGGTGAGGCGGTAGCCTTCCCGGCCCAGCGCGGCCTCGGCGGAAGCCACGCGCAGCCGGATACTCCCCCTGCCGCCCGGCGCCGCCCCTTTCGGCACCGGGCGTCCCAGCAAGCCTTGCAGGCCGAGTTGCAGCTCGCTGGCCGCCGCTTGCAGGGTGGGAGTAGTAGGTTCGGGAAGTAGAATGCCTTTGGCGTGGGCCTGCCAGGCCTTGCGCAGACCGGCTTCGGGCAGCTGGTCGTATTTGAGCCACAGGCGGTACCCGTCATCGGCGCGTACTTCCGCCCGGGAAGTCAGCAGCAGGCAGGCGCACAGGAGAAGCCGGAGGAACATGGGTGGGGAAAGGCAGGTGGGGCGGCGGGAGCGGAAAGGCAATCAGTAAGCGGCGGCGGCAGTTTGCAGCGGAACTGGCGCGGCGGCCAGCCCGCCCCGGATGCCCAGTTCCAGGCCCCGCAGCTCGGCCAGCCCGCGCAGCCGCCCGATGGCCGAGTAGCCGGGGTAGGTGCGTTTTTCCAGGTCGTCGAGCATCTGGTGGCCGTGGTCGGGGCGCATGGGCAACTGGGGCGCGGGGTGGCCGGCGGCAGCCCGGCGGGCTTCTTCCAGCACCAGGGCGCGCACCACGGCGTACATGTCCACGTCGCCGGTCAGGTGGTCGGCCTCGTGGAAGTTGCGCGGGTTTTCCTCGCGCTTGGTGGCCCGCAGGTGTACAAAGTGAATGCGGGCACCGAAGCGCGCCACCATGCCGGGCAGGTCGTTATCGGGGCGCACGCCCAAGGAGCCGGTGCAGAAGGTGAGGCCGTTGGCGGGCGAGTCGTAGGCGGCGAGCAGGCCGCGCAGGTCGGCCTCGGTGCTCACCACCCGGGGCAGGCCCAGCAGCGGGAAAGGCGGGTCATCGGGGTGAATGCAGAGGTTCACGCCCACTTCCTCGGCCACGGGCCCTACGGCGCGCAGGAAGTAGTAGAGGTTTTCGCGCAGGGCGGCGGCATCAATGGCGGCGTACTCGTGGAGCAGAGCCTGGAAGCCTTCCAGCTCAAACGACTCCTCGGAGCCGGGCAGGCCCAGTAGCACCGTGTTGGTCAGGGCCGCTTCCTCCTCCTCCGACATGGTGGCCCACTGCGTGTGGGCGGCCGTTACCACGTCGGCGGCGTAGTCGTTTTCCGCGCCGGGACGGCCCAGGATGCAGATATCGAACACGGCGAAATCCTGCCACACGAAGCGCAGGGCCCGCGAGCCGTCGGGCAACTCGTAGGCCAGGTTGGTGCGCGACCAGTCGAGGACGGGCATGAAGTTGTAGCACACGGTGCGGATGCCGCAGGCGGCCAGGTTGCGCAACGACTCCTGGTAGTGGCGGATGTACTCCTCGCGGGCGGGCAGGCCCTTCTTGATGGCCTCGTGCACGGGCAGGCTTTCCACCACCGTCCAGTGCAGGGGCGCGTAGCGGTGGTTATCGGCTTCCACCAGCTGCTGACGGGCCCGGATTTCCGCTACCGGCCACACCACGCCCACCGGCAGCTGGTGCAGGGCCGTAACGACGCCGGAGCAGCCGGCCTGACGGAGAGCAGAAAGCGGAACCGGGTCGTGCGACCCAAACCAACGCATGGTGTGCAGCATGGAAATGGTTGAGCTAGGCAGGAAAATTTATATTCCTCATTTCAGCACCCCCAATTTAGGCCGCTTTTGCCAAAACGGTTCATCTGGGGATTAGCTAGGGGTTAGCGAGTACTTACTATCGAATATAAAACCTATTCCGTCAGAAACACGTCTTTAAAAACCTCATTTACAGAGCTTACAGGCACAAAAACTATCGGAAACGTTTTCGAAAACGTTTCCGATAGGTCAGCCCGATTTTCCGATAGCGAAAAAAAATTCGTAGGTTCAATGCTCAGCCAAGCCCGGTGACCAGCAGCCGGTTACCACCCAGCCCGTCATTCATTCCGAAATAATTCAATTTCTCCACCCATGACCAAATGTACCAGGTGTCACTCGGCCGATGCCGTGATGCGGGCCGGCTTCATCCGGGGGCGGCAGCGCTACCACTGCCGGGCCTGCCACTATCATTTCACCCTGAGCGAGGGCGCGCCGGCAGTGGAGAAAAAGCGCCGGCAGACCACCATCAGCGACGTGGCCCGGGAGCTGGGCGTGGCCCCGTCCACGGTGTCGCGCGCCCTCAACGGCCACTCCGATATCAATGAGAACACCCGCCAGGCCATTGTAGACATGGCCCGCCAGCTTGATTACCAGCCCAACCTGCTGGCCCAGAGCCTGAAGAGCAGCGAAACCAAAACCATCGGGGTGGTGATTCCCGACATCGAGCGGCCGTTTTTTGCTACGGCCGTCAGCGGAATTCAGCAGGTGGTGGGCGAGGCCGGCTACCGGGTCATGATCTGCCAGTCGAAGGAATCCTACGAAATGGAAGTCAGCAACGTGCAGGCCCTCATTGCCAGCCGCGTGGATGGGCTGCTGATCTGCCACTCCCGCGAAACCGAGAACTTCGACCACGTGAAACCTTCGGCCACCCGGGGCATTCCCGTCGTGCACTTCGACCGGGTGTGCAACGAGGTGGATACGGCCAAAGTCATCCTCGACGACTGGAACGGGGCCTTTACCGTTACCGAGCACCTCATTGAACAGGGCGCCCGGCGCATTGCCATCCTGGCCGGGCCCGAGAACCTGCTCATCAGCCAGAACCGGGTGGCCGGCTACCGCAGCGCCCTGCTTAAGCACGGCCTGCCCCTGCGCGACGAGCTGCGCACCCACATCCACTTCCGGCCCGAGTCGGCGGTGGCGGCCCTGGATGCCTGGCTGGCCCTGCCCGAGCCCCCCGATGCCATTTTCGCCGTTAACTACACCAACGCCTTCGATTTGCTTATCGCCCTCAAGGCCCGGGGCGTATGTGTGCCCGACGACGTGGCCGTGGTCGGGTTTGGCGACGAATTCATGGCCGCCATGATTGAGCCGGGCCTGACGACCATGAACCTGCACCCCTACCGCATCGGGCAGCAGGCGGCCCGCCTGTTTCTGGAGCAGGTGCACGAGCAGGACAGCTTCAAGCCCCGCACGTTCGTTATTACCGGCGACCTGGTCATCCGGCAGTCCTCGCTCAAGGCCAAGGGCGAGAAGCGTAAATCGGCCTTTTTCAAGCTCGCCATCTAAGCGGGCCTCCCAACAAAGCCGCCGCCGCGGCCGCCATCCAAATTGGGCGTGGCGGCCGCGGCGGCGGCTTTGTTGGCCAGATGGCCGGGGTGATTCGAACGGTGTAGAGACGCAAAACATTGCGTCTCGTCGTTGCTGACGTTCGAACGATGACGAACAATGTCAGCAACGATGAGAGGCAAGATGTTGCGTCTCTACGCCGTTCACATCCACCGGCTTTTCAGGGCTTGATGGGTTCGATGCGGCCATCGGGGCGGCGGCGCAGCTCGGTTACCTTCACGTTGCGCAGCCACGTTTTGCCCGAAAGCTGGGTGTCGTGGTAGAAGATGTACCACTTGCCCTTTACCTCCACAATGGAATGGTGGGTGGTCCAGCCTTCCACGGGCTCCATGATGACGCCCTGGTACGTGAACGGGCCGTAGGGCGAGTCGCCGGTGGCGTACACCAGCAGGTGGGTGTCGCCGGTGGAATAGGAGAAGTAGTACTTGCCCTGATACTTGTGCAGCCAGCCGCCCTCGAAAAAGCGGTGGGTGTTGTCGCCCGCGCGGAAGGGCTGGCCGTCCTGGCCCAGAATCTGGATTTCCTTTACCGGCTCGGCCAGGCTCAGCATATCGGGGCTCAGCCGGGCCATTTTGGGTCCCAGGGCCACTTCCTGGGCGCCCGGCTCCTGTAGCTTCGGGTTGCTGGCGTCGTACTTGCCGCTGCGCCAGCGCTGGAGCTGCCCGCCCCAGATGCCGCCCATGTACATATAGGTGGTACCGTCGGTGTCGGTGAACACGGCCGGGTCGATGCTCAGGCTGCCGGCCATGGGCTGGGGCTGGGCCTTGAACGGCCCGGTGGGCGAAGAGCTGGTAGCCACCCCGATGCGGAACACGTCCTGCTTGTCCTTGAGCGGGAAATACAGGTAGTAGGCACCGTTTTTATAGGCCGCGTCGGGGGCCCAGAGCTGGCGGCCGGCCCAGGGAATATCCTGCACGTCGAGGGCCGCGCCGTGGTCGGTTACCGGCCCGCCCACGCTGTCCATCGACAGGATGTGGTAGTCGCGCATGGCGAAATGGTCGCCGTTGTCATTCTCCGGCATGCCGGTTTCGATGTCGTGCGAGGGGTAGATGTAGATTTTGCCGTTGAAGACGTGGGCCGAAGGGTCGGCGGTGTAGATGTTGCTGATCAGGGGCTGGGCCAGGTAGCGGCGGGCGGCCGAATCGGCCGGGGCCGTGACCGGTGCCGCGGCCGATTCGGCCGTTTCCGGGGGGTTCTGGTTCTGGCAGGCAGGCAGCAGCAGGGTCGCCACCGCAAGGCCGGGCAGCAGGGCGGGAGCAAATCGGGAGAACAACAAGGGGCAGGAAGGTTAGGAAGTGAGACGCCACCGGAATCCGTCAGGGCCAGCAGCCAACGTAGCCGCCCGGAAGCGGGCCGGCCCACCGGCCACGCAGCGGTTCCGGGGAACTCAAATATAGCCGCCCCCCTGCCCGGGTGTGCCCTTTATCACCCGGTAATCCTGAAAATAAACTCTGAAATCGTTTGCGGTAGAAGCACTTGCGCCCCTTCTGCCCTTCCCCACCCCACCCGGCCAGGAACAGCCCGGCCGGGCGGGGTCCGGCTTAGAGCTTCACGCCCAGGCGCCACTCAATCACGTCGGCCGCGCCGCGGTGTATTTTCAGGTCCACGTTGCCGAACAGGCGGTCGGTGAAGTGGTACTTGAGGCCCAGGCGCTCGTAGTAGAATTTGTTGGACTTATAGGGATTGTAGAGGTAGAAACCCAGGTGCGAAACGAAGGCCAGCCGCCCGAACAGCAGCTCGTGGCCCACGTACACACCAGCCTTTTTCACGTCGGGTTGGGGGCCGCCGGCGTAGGCCGGGTCGCGGAGCCGGGCCGCCGCCTCATCGGCGCGCTGCTGGGCCAGCAGGCTACGGTCGTAGAAGCCTTCGAGGCCAATTACGAGGTTGCTCTTGCGGTTTATGCGGCGGCCCGCAGCCAGAGTCAGGGAGTTTACCAGGTAGCGGGCGGGGTCGGTTTCGCTGCGCTGCTTCCACCCTACGGAGGTACTCAGGTTCAGAAACGTGCGGCCCAGGTCGGCCGGCGCCGGCGCGGGCGCAGTACTCAGGGGCACGAAGGGGCGTTGTGGGTGGTAGTTGAGGCCCAGCAGCAGGGTGGGCAGGTTGATGCCGAAGTTGGGCTTGGTGGTAGCCCCGTTCGAGTAGTGGTTGAGGCCCAAACCCAGCAGCAGCCCCAGGTGCTCCGTCAGGGCCACATCGTACTCCAGGCGGGCCAGCAGGGTGGCGTTGAGCCGGGAGCTGACGATGGTGTTCTTGGGGTTGGCAGCCGGATTGAACCGGACCGGGAAGTAGCCCAGGCCGGTGCCCAGGCGGAAGTTCACTTCCTGCCGGGCCCGGCGCCAGAAGGTTTTGTTTACGTAGGCACTGACCGCGTAGGAGCGGCCCAGCATAGGGTTGTGGTAGTTGTAGTAGGTAAAGGCCAGCCCTACTTTGGGGTAGCGGTACCAGGCATGCCAGGGCGCCGAGCCGTTGGTCTGGCGCTGCACGTTCACTTCCACGCCCGTAGGGTGCGAAACGGCCAGGTGGCGCACAGCCGGCGTGTGGGGCAGAATGAAGCTGCCCAGCCCGGAGGCGCCCACCACCAGCGGGCCGGCCGGGGCGTGCTGGGCCCGGGCTGCCTCCGTACCCGCCCCCAGCAGGAGCCCCAGCAGGAGCATTTCGTACCAGATTCTCATAAGTCCACGGCTTGCACGCGGCCCAAAAGTAGCGAAAACCTGCGGCCGGGCCGGCCGGAAACTTCGGGATTGGCGACCCCGGGTAACCCGCTAAGCTGTTTTACCTTAGCCGGAAACCCGGCCCCTGCCTCGCGGACAAAGTGGTACGCCAGATGCTCTGGCACGCAACCCTGGCCCCCGATTCTGCGCTATGAGGCCCAGCAACGCTTCCGCACGCGGCGGTGGCGGCAGGTGGTTGGGCAGGAGTACGCCGCGTTAGTTAAGCCTCCCCTTAGTTGGTGGCTGTGCCCGACCGGCCTCCGCCGGCTGTTGTTCTCCCCTTTTTTTCCTTGGTAGTTGGTCTGAGCTATACATTTTCTGGTTTACGGTTTCGTTAGCGGCGGCATTGCGGCACGCTTTTCGTCAGTCAGCCAAAAGTTCCTTTTCCTTCCACCTTTCACTCAACACCCCTATGAAAAAGTCTCTTTTGGCCGCTGCGGCCCTGCTGGCCACCGTTGCCGTTACCGAATCCAAAGCCCAGGGCGTGCGTTTCGGCCTCAAAGCCGGTGGTAACCTCTCCAACCTCTCCGGCGACCTGACCGACGAGGACCGCTACGAAAACAAGTTCGGCTTCCACGGCGGGGCCATGCTCAACATCGGCCTCGTCGGTGACGGCTTCCTCTCGGTACAGCCCGAGGTATTGTTTTCGCAGAAGGGCTTCCAGTACGCCGATAGCGAGTTTAACATCGGGGGCAACAAGCTCAAGTACGAAGGCGACCGGACCTACAACTACATCGACGTACCGGTGCTGCTCAAAGTCAATGCCGATGGCTTCTACTTCGAAGCCGGTCCGCAGTACAGCTACCTGCTGAAGGTAAAGGACGACAGCAAGTTTTCCGTTAATGGCGCCACAGCCGTACAGCGCAACAATACTGAAAACCTCGATAACGTGAACCGTAACGAAATCGGCTACGCGGCCGGGCTGGGCTACCAGGCCAACAACGGGCTGATGATCGGCATCCGCTACAACGGCTCGTTTACTGATTTCGCCAAGGACGGCTACACCGGCGACTCCGACGTGCGCAACGCCCGCAACCAGGTATTCCAGGCCTCGGTGGGCTTCCTGCTGCCGGGCCGGTAGGACCACCACAACGCTTTAAAAACAGCCTCAATCTGAACGGATTGGGGCTGTTTTGTTTTCCGGCTACCAGCGCATTGGGCTTTTGGGCGTAGTTTCGGCCCTCCGATTCCGTTTTCCTGTTCTATGAAGAAGTTACTCTTTTCTGCTGCGTGCCTGCTGGGTACCGCTGTCACCGCCCAGGCCCAGAGCGACGTTTCGCTGGGCCTCAAGGCCGGGGCTTCCCTCGCCAACTTCGTGGGCAAACAGGCCGACCCGTACCAGAGCCTGGTGGGTTTTCAGGCCGGCGTATTCGCCAATATCGGTTTCACCCGCATGCTGGCCTTCCAGCCCGAGCTGCTGTACTCGCGCAAGGGCGCCAAGCTGCCCAACCCCGACCGCACCACCCGCCTCGACTACGTGGATGTGCCCCTGCTGCTGCACGTGAATGCCGACGGCCTGTTCTTCGAGGCCGGCCCGCAGGTGGGCTTCCTGGTGGCGGCCCGCAACAAAGTAGGTACCGTGAGCACCGATGTGAAGTCGCGCTACAATACGGTGGATGCGGGCTACGTTTTCGGGCTGGGCTACCAGCGCAAGGCCGGCCCCGGCATCGGGCTGCGCTACAACGGCGCGCTGACCAAAGTAGAAAAATCCCGCACCGTAGGCAGCTCTACCATCCAGAACGACGTGCGCAACAGCGTTTTCCAGCTATACCTGACGTATTCGTTCAACTAAAAACCACGCCCTGGGCGTTGTTATCCGCTATTGCTATTCCCTTCTCACATCCACTCATGACACGTGCTATCCGATTATTACCTATCCTTTTTATTGCCCTGAGTGTTCCTGCCGCCGGCCAGCGCCTGCTGCTGGGCCTGAAGGGAGGCGCTACTTTTTCCAACGGAATCGGGGCCGATGCCGAGGGTAGCACGTTGCGCCTGGGTGGACACGGGGGCGTACTGACGCGCCTGTCGCTGCCGGGTGGTTTGGCGCTGCAGGCCGAAGGGCTCTACTCCCAGCGCGGCGACAATGCCACGGCGTACGGCTTTACCATCGGCCGGCGCCTGACTTACCTGGATGCCCCCCTGCTGCTGCAGTATCACCAGCAGGATCTGTTTGTGGAAGCAGGCGCCCAGTACAGCTGGCTGCTGAACGAGTCGCCGAACCTGCAGCCCGTTTTCCGGCTCAATGAGCTGACGGTGCGCCCGCGCGAGGTCAGTTTCGTGGTGGGCTTTGGCTACCAGGATCCGGGGGGGGCTGTCGGTGGGCTGGCGCTACGTGGGAGGGCTGCACAATGTATTCCGGCCCGGTGAAATCAGCGGATCCGGTCAGCGGCAGATCCGTAATGGCAGCCTGCAACTCTACCTGAACTACCTGTTCGAACCCCGGCAGCTGGCCCGGGGCACCGTAAATGCCGGCCGCTTAGTGTTCGTGAAACTGCCCGTCGCGCTCTATAAAGGTGGGCGGTTTCTTTTCTATACCGGGCCGTCTTCTGTTATCCGCGCCATCGGTCGCCCGTCTGCGCCCACCCCGGATCCTACCGCTCCGGAACTCGGCACGCCCTAACGTAAAGCGCCCCTTCCAAACAGCTTGGAAGGGGCGCTTTTGTTACTCTGGCAACTGGCAACTCGTTACTTCATGGCTGCCGCGTAGTTGCGGTAGAAGTGCGGGATAGTTTCGATGCCTTTCAGGAAGTTGAAGACGCCATAGTGCTCGTTGGGCGAGTGGATGGCGTCGGAGTCGAGGCCGAAGCCGAGCAGCACGGTATCGAGGCCCAGCTCCGTTTTGAACATGGCCACGATGGGGATGGAGCCGCCCCCGCGGGTGGGGATGGGGCGCTTGCCGAAGGTGGTTTCCATGGCGTCGGCGGCGGCTTTGTAGGCCACCGAATCGGTGGGCGTTACCACGGGCTCACCGCCGTGGTGGGGCTTCACCTTCACCGTCACGCCGCTGGGCGCAATGCGGTTGAAATGCTCCTGGAACAGGGCCGTGATTTCGTCGGAGGTCTGGTTGGGCACCAGGCGCATCGAGATTTTGGCGTAGGCCTTAGAGGCAATTACCGTTTTGGCGCCCTCGCCGGTGTAGCCACCCCAGATGCCGTTCACGTCGAGCGTGGGCCGGATGCCGATGCGCTCCACGGTGGTGTAGCCCTGCTCGCCGTACACGTCGGGCAGGCCGATGCTCTGCTTGAACTCGTCGTCGGAGTGGGGCACGCGGTTCAGTTCGGCGCGCTCCTCCTCCGTGAGCACGGCCACGTTGTTGTAGAACTCGGGGATGGTGATGTGGTTGTTTTCGTCGTGCAGGGAGGCAATCATCTTGCAGAGCACGTTGATGGGGTTGGCCACCGCGCCGCCGTAGAGGCCCGAGTGCAGGTCGCGGTTGGGGCCGGTTACTTCCACCTCGTGGTAGCTCAGCCCGCGCAGCCCCACCTCGATGCTGGGCGCATCGTTGGCCAGCATGCCGGTGTCGGAAATCAGGATGACGTCGGCCTTCAGCTTCGCCTTGTTTTCGCGCACGAAGATGGCCAGGTTGTTGGAGCCGATTTCCTCCTCGCCCTCAATCATCACCTTGATGTTGCAGGGGAAGGCGCCGTCCTGCTGCATCACTTCCAGGGCCTTCACGTGCATGTACACCTGGCCTTTATCGTCGCAGGCGCCGCGGGCGTAAATCTTCTCGTCTTTGATAACGGGCTCGAAGGGGGGCGAATCCCAGAGCTCGTAGGGGTCGGCGGGCTGCACGTCGTAGTGCCCGTACACGAGCACGGTGGGCAGGCTCGCGTCCACGATTTTCTCGCCGTACACGATGGGGTTGCCGGCCGTGGGGCAGAGCTCCACGTTATCCAGGCCCACTTCCTCAAAACGGGCCTTCAGGTACTCGGCGGCCTTCAGCACGTCGCCATGAAACTTGGGGTCGGCCGATACCGACGGGATGCGGAGCCAGTCGATAAGTTCGGTCAGGAAACGGTCCTGGTGGTCTTGCAGGTAGGAAGCCATACGGGGTGGTTTGGGTTGGAAATGCGGGGGTAAAGGTAGGAAAGGCGGGGCGGTAGAAGCAGCTTATTCCTTCGGAAGGTACTCGTGCACTATTTCCCAGGCGCGGGCTAAGCTGATGCCCTCCCGCTGCGCTACGGCCAGCGGATGGTCAGTAGGTTCTAGCTCGATACTCGGACGCTGCCCGATTCCGATGAAGTGCGCTTTTGACTTCAGTAGAATAGTGGGCGAAAATGCGTTGACTTCAGTGCAGAACCAGCCAAAAAACGGCCCTATATTGGTTGAATCAGGCTGTTCACGATAAGCATGGAAATGTTCTGCTGTCTGACTCACCCACACGCCAAAGCCCAGGGTTTGCTCCTGCTCATGCACCGGAATTTCCAGTACACCTCTGATGAAATAGTACTCATCATCCAGGATGCATGTATCTGCCGTCAGCGCAACCCGGCCCGGCCGTTCATCTTCCGGGATGTCGTGTATCATGTAGGGCATTGCGGAACCAATATCCGGCAATCCTTCGTGCGTTTCGCCGCAACAGGCACATTGGTAGCTCATCTCACCTACTTCTTATCCCAGGGCATGGGCACGCGGCTTTCGGTGCCGGCGCGCAGGCGCTGGATGTTGGCGCGGTGGGTGTAGATGAGCAGGCCGGCCACCATGAAGCCGAACCACAGCAGCAGCTGGTTCTCGGGCCGGAACGGGGGCAGCAGCTGGAGCAGGGCAAACACTACCCCGGCCGTCATGCTGCTCAACGACACGTAGCGCGACACCAGCAGCACCGCAATAAACACCAGAATGCACACGCCCACCGTGGCCGGGGCAATGGCCAGCATCACGCCCAGAATGGTGGCCACGCCTTTGCCACCCCGGAAGCCCGCCCAGATGGGGTAAATGTGCCCCACCACGGCCAGCACCCCGCAGGCCAGCTGGTAGTACAGCAGCTGCTCGGGCAGAATGGCGCCCTGCTGAAGCATCACCGAGGCCAGGGAGGTGGCCACCCAGCCCTTGAGCACGTCCACGGCCATCACGAAGGAGCCCGGCTTTTTGCCCAGCACCCGGAACGTGTTGGTGGCCCCGGAGTTGCCGGAGCCGTGCTCCCGGATATCGAGCCCGAAAAACGCCCGCCCCACCCACAGGGCCGTCGGGATGGAGCCAATGAGGTAGGCGGCCACCAGCAGGCCGAGCACGAGGGGGAGGTTCATAGGAAGAGAGCGGGTAGCAGTTCAGTCAGGGAAGTAAAGGTACGGTTCCGGCGAAATGTGGCGCGGCCCTGGCCCGGACTTTCGTCCGTAGCCCGGATGATGGTTGTCACCCGGGTTGCGGGGTGGGCACCAGCAAAAAGACCCGGCAGCTGGGCTACCGGGTCTTTGGGGGGTTACTCGCCGAAGGGGTCGTCGCCGGCTTTCTTCTTTTTCTTCTTGTCCTTTTTGGGCTCCTCGGCCGGCTCATCGGCCGCGGGCGGAGCGGCCTCTACGGCTTCGTCCTTGTTCTTCTTCTTTTTGCGGCCCGTGTCCTCGGTGGGCGCATCGGCGGCGGGGGCATCTTCGATGGGCTCCTGCTTGTTCTTCTTCTTTTTGCGGCCGGTGTCTTCGGCCGGCTCATCGGCGGGCGGGTTGTCCTGGGCGGCTTCGTCTACCGGCTCGTTCTTTTTCTTCTTCTTCTTTTTGCTGGTATCCTCATCGAAGTCGAAGTTGCCGGTGCTCTGGGGTTGGGTGCTGTTGACTTTGCGCTTGCCGGTTTCCTTGAGGTAGTCCTTGCGGAAGTGGTTAAGGAAGAGCTGCACCTCCTGGTCGTCGCCGAGGTAGAAGCCGTACTCGGTGGCCGTGTTGTAGTCGCCCTTGGCCTTGAGGCCCACAATCTCGTCGTAGGAGCCGTGCTGGGCTTTGGTCAGCAGCACGTTGTTGGAATACTTGAGGTAGTACCAGGTCTGGGGCTCGGCTTCCAGGTAAATTTCCACGGCGTCGCCGGTGCTTTCCTTCTTGATTTCGATGTAGCCGTCAATCAGGGCGTTGATGTCCTTCTTGCCCACGCTCACGAGGCCAATCTTGCCCACCGAGTACCAGGCCCGCAGCTTCTCGTCCCAGCGCAGGTTCACCTGGCTCAGCACCAGCGTGTGCAGGAACTTGGCCGACACCTTCTGCAGGGGCACGTAGCTGCCCTTGCGGGTGCTGTAGTCCTGCACGGCCTTGCTGCCGATGAACTCGCCCATTTTGTAGAGCTGGGCCTGGGAGCCGGTCAGGGCTTCGGGCGCGCCCTTGGCGTTGGTGGCCAGGTCCTGGCCCATGGCTTCAATGGCCTTCTCGGGCAGGTTGATGTCGAAGGTCAGGAAGGTATCGAGGTCGTAGAGGGCGCTGTCGGGCTTGGCGTAGCCCAGGCCGGCGGCCTGCAGGGTGTAATCCTTGTTGGAGTTGATGAGCTCGAACTTGCCGCGGAAGTTCAGCTCGCTGGTCGAGTCCTTGAGCGTGAGCACCGAGCCCTCGTACACGTCGGGGTCGAAGGGGTTGTGCTGGCTGATGGCGTACACGCGGTTGCGCTGGTCGTAGCTGAGCGTGCCGTCCACCGTGAACAGGTTCTGGTCGGTCACGCCGGGCTTGGTGGCCACAAACAGCGGGTACACCTTGCCCGTGCCTTCCGAGAGGAACAGGCCCGAGAGCATGGGCGTGCCGTCTTCAGACTTGGGCTGGTTGAGCTTGATGCGGATGCGCTGGGGGTCGATGGTGTCCTGCACGGCAAACCAGTCGGAGGCCGAGGCCGTCTTCACGAAGTTCATTTTGGCCTGCCCGTCGAAGGTGAAGCCCTTTTTCTGGGAATTCATGGCAATGCCGCCCCGGTAGGCAATGCGCGGGGCCAGGTTGAACTTGTCGGTGGCCTGAATGCTGGCCACGGCCAGGGTGGGCGGCGAGGCGGGCAGGTCGTCCGGCGCAGGGCCGCGCTTGAGCAGCCCGCCGCCCTTTTTGCCGCCGGTGTTCAGGGCCGTAATCAGGGCCGTGGAATCGACGCGGAAGTTGGCAAACTTGATGGCAAACGAGTCGGCGGAGGTTTTGTAGTTGTAAAGCGCGTTGCCGCTGAAAGCCGTGCGCGAGAGAATGCGGATTTCGCCCTTGTAGAGGTTGTGGTACTTGCGCAGGGTGTCCATCACAATGCTGGCGTTCTGGAAGGCCCGCATTTCGGCATTCGGCAGCACGTACACCTTGTTCGAGTCGGGCACAATCCAGGCGTCGGCCGAGGAAATGCGGGGCACCCCGCCGGCCACCAGCCGGTAGCGGCTCAGGTCGTACTGCCCGCTGGCAGCCTGGAATTTAAGGCCCTGCTGCTCGGGCTTGGTGCTGTAGAAGTAGGAGCGCGAGGAGTCGGCCCCGGCTGCCACGCGCAGCTGCACCAGCTTCTTCTTGAAGTCCCACTTACCGCCCGAAAGCGTGGTGCGGTAGTCGGAGTAGGGCAGGTCGATGCTGGACTTGGTATCGTCCGATTCGCGGGCGAATTCGGTGCTGCCGCCCTTCAGGTCGTAGGTGAAGTTCACGTTGTTGGCCGTGAGAGCCGGCTTGTTCACCTCCGCCGACTTCACGTTGAACGTGGAGCGCCGGCCCGTAAACTGGGTGGGCTTGAACACGAAGTCGTTGGAGCGGATAAACGACTGGGGGCCGTCCATGGCGCCGCGCCCCAGCAGACCGCCGGGCGTGTAGGTGAGCGTGCCCTTGAAGCCGTAGGCCACGTCGTAAATCCGGAAACTCTCGCCCTTGTCCTGGGTAGTCAGGTACATCGAATCCTGGCGCACGGCCCACTTCATCTGGTAGCCGGGCAGGAAATTCACCTTGGCAAACTCGGTGCCCTTGAGCGGACCGGGCAGAATGGTGGCCGTTTTACCCACCGTCACTACGGAGTCTTTGTAGAAGATGAACTGGTCGCTCTGGAAGTCGCCGGTCAGGTACTTGATGTTGCCGATGCCCTGCAGGCCGCGGTTGCTCATGCTCACCTTATTGTAGAGCGTGCCCTTGCCCCCGTAGAGCGGGAAGCCCGCCTTGGGCACGTTGTAGACGAAGCCCAGGGAGCCATCGTCCTGCATGCTGAGCTTGGTATCGAAGCTGGGCATAATGCCCCCCGACACGAATTTGCCCTTGAAGCCCACGGCCGCCCGGTTCTTGTTGTTGAGCGAATCCAGCTTAAAGGGCGGAATATCAAAGTACATGGTCGTGTCGTAAGCCCCGCCGAGCACTTCGGGCTTATCGAAGTACACGTAGGCCCCGGTGCTGGCATCGAAGGTGGGGTAGGCGCCCAGCTTCTTGCGGCCCGATTTGTTGTTAGGCGCGTTGATGTAGAGGCGGCCGGCCGAGTTCTTCTTCTTGTTGGTCAGGGTCCAGTCCACATCCTTGCGGGCCTTCATCACCGAGCCCTTCGAGCCCTTGCCCTTCACAATGATGGAGTCAATTTTGACCAGATCAATGTAGAACCCGTCGTAGTCGAACTTGAACTCCTTGCCCTTGAACACGAAAGCCGAGGCTACCACAGTGCCGTTGAAGAGCACACCCCGGTTTTTCTGGATGCGCACGATGCTGGAATCCGGCTTCACGAACACCGTCACGGAGTCGTCGGAGAAGTTGAAGCGGTCCACACCCCTCACAATCAGGTCGTTGGTCGTCAGGTCGAGGGTGGCGTTGTGGCCCGAGGGCGAGAGGCTCTTGATGGAGATATGGTCGTAGTCCTTTTTGCCGCGGGAGGAGTTCACGTAGTGGTAAGCCTTGGGCAGCACTACAATCTGGTCGCTCTGGGGGTACCAGGATACGTACCCGTCACGGGCCAGGCCGGCGGCCAGGGAGCGCACGTTGTCGGGCTTGAGCTTGCGGGACGTGGCCACGTCCTGCACCGTAAACAGGCGCTTATTGCCGTTTTCGGCACTGTAGCCCACAATCATCTGGAGCGGGTGGAGCTTGTTGATGGCCTTCACCTGCTGGTAGCGGGTATTGGTGTAAAACTCCTTGGACTCGAAATCGGCCGTTACCTGGTTTTTGGCGGTCAGAATGGAAAAGTCGATGTAGGGCGTTAGCACGGGCCAGGTCAGCAGCTCGGTAGTCACCTCCATCTGGTGGTAGGAGTCGTAGTAAGGGGTGCTTTTGTAGAGGCCGGCTTCGCGGGTGAGCTGCAGCACCTGGTTGCCCTTGTTGTACTTGAGCTTCACGCCCGGGTGGGTGAGCGAGTCCTGCTTGCCCTGAAAAATCGAAACCGAGGCGCGCTCGGCCGTGATGAGCGAGTCGCCCAGCTCGTAGGCCCGCGACGAAGCCCGGAACTTGGGCTTGCCGTCCACGTCCACGATAATGCGCGACAGAGACCCGTCGAGGGAGGCCGATAAGGCCCGGTTGCCGGCCAGCGAGAAGCCGCCCAGGTAGCGGATGTTCTGGCCGATGTTCTTGACGCGGGCGTCGTTGGTGGTAGAGATGAAGCGCGGGTAGCCCGTATCGGCCCCGGCCTTGCGCTGCACGCTCTTGTAGGCCATCCAGCCCGTTACGGGCGCTTCCAGCACGGCCGGATAGGTCAGCGTAACGGGGTTGGCCGCGAATTCGGCCTTGGTAATATCGAAGTCGTAGGTGGTGAGGGCGGCCGAGACCGGGTTGCCTTTCACCTGCCAGGCAAACTCGCCCCCGTAGCCCACGAAACGGTTCTGACCGGGCACCACGGCCCCGCGGGTTTTACGGATGTACACCGAGTCGGCGGGCGAGGCCAGGAACAGGTCGGCCTCCTGGAGCATAATCACGGCCCCGCGGGTGGTGGGGGCCACGTAGCCGCCGTAGGTTGGCGCGGCCACGGCATCCCAGCCCGAAGCGGCTGCTTTGGCGTCCTTCTTGCCCGTATCGGCCGAGCCCCAGGGGTCTTCGTCGCCCCAGCCGTTGCTTTTGGCGGGGGCCGCCTTACCGGCCGGCGCGGGCGCGGGCGCCGGGGCCGGCGGGGCCAGGGAGGGCAGGTCGGCGTCGTTGTAGGCGAAGCGGAAGGTGCCGCCCACCACGCGCAGGGAGCTGTAGCGGGAGCGGTGCAGAAATTTGGTATCAAGGAAGAGGGCCGCGTCGGCCAGGAACTTCTCCGAGGCCGCGGGCGGGTCTTTTTCCAGGGATTTGCCCATGGTGCTGAGCAGCTCCGTCATTTGCTGGTCGGAGAGATTCTGCACCGTGGCCCCGGCCGCAATGGCCGTGTAGAAGCTCTCGAAGTAGGGGCGCGCGCGCATCTTACGGGCCAGCATGTACTGGCTCAGCGATACGATGTAGCGCTGCTGGGTGGCCGTGAGGCGGTTGCTGCCCCACACCTGCTGCAGGCGGGTGCCGGCCGCTATGGCCCCGGCGTTTTTGGTCGTCGCCATCAACGACTGCACCTCCGTGATGAACTGCTCGGGGTCCGAGCTGAACTTGCCCGTGAATTTGGGCAGCACCGGCGCGGCGGCCGGAACATCAGATTTGGGGGCGGCGGGTTTCTGCTGGGCCCAGGCCGGTACGCCTAGCCCCAGCCCTACCAACACCACCAGCACCCATTGAAAGGCAACGTGCTTCATATACCGCATTATCCAGATGTAGTACCAAATTAATCCGCCCCGGCTGCTCCGGCCGGGCGGGCGCGCAGCCGCTGCCGGCTCCTGCCCCACCCGCTCCGGACAACCGTCGCGGTCCTGTCATCAGCAGGCCGAAAACCGGTCGAAACAAGGTATTCAGCACAACTCCAAGTCGGCCAATTGCCTGATTTCTACGACTCCCTACCCAGTAAGTCGCCTACAATTTCAGCAAAAGCCGGCACTTTCCGGCGGCCGGCGGCGGGCTTTCCGCCCCGGCCTCGCCACAATCATACTTCGGCCGACTTTCGTTCAATTCCAGGGGCCAGCCATTTTCCTGCCAAACACTGCTGCCCGAGCCAGCAGGCCCGGGCAGCAGTGTTTGCACCAGCCGGAAGGGGCCGCGGGCCCTAAGCTGGCTGGCGGAATACGGCCGACACCCAGTGGTTCTGCACCCGGTGGCTTTCGTACCGGAAGCCCGCCTGCTCGGCCGCCGCCCGGATCAGGGGCAGATCGTCTTCGTAGAAGCCCGAGAACAGAATGGGGCCGCCGGGCTTGAGGTAGCGGGCATAGGCGCCCATGTCCTCGAGCAGCACGTTGCGGTTGATGTTGGCCAGAATGAGGTCGAAGGGCTCCTCCCCTTCCAGGGCCGTTACGTCGCCGAGGCGGGCTTCCACTTGGTCCTGCACGTTGTTTTCGAGGGCGTTATCGGCGGCATTTTCGGCCGTCCAGGGCTCCACGTCCACGGCCAGCACGTAGGCGGCGCCCAGCTGCACGGCCATCACGGCCAGAATGCCGGTACCGCAGCCCATGTCCAGCACGCGCTTGCCCCGGTGGTCGAGGTGGAGCTGGTTGGTAATCATGAGGGCCGTGGTATCGTGGTGGCCCGTGCCGAAGGACATGCGGGGCATAATCACGATTTCGTGGGCCAGATCGGGGCGGGCCTCGTGGAAGGGCGCCCGCACCGATACCTGATCGGCAATGACCAGGGGCTGGAAGTTCTTCTCCCACTCGGCGTTCCAGTTCTGGCGCGTGATGATGCGGTGCTCGAACTCCAGCTCGCCCACGCCCTGGTAGCGGCTCATGATTTCGGCCACGCTATCAGCGCTGAACAGGTCCTGGGTGGTGTAGGCGCAGAAGCCTTCGTCGTTGTCCTCGAAGGTATCGAAGCCGATTTCGGCCAGCTCGGCCACCAGAATATCCGACAGCTCGCCGGGCGCCGTAACGCGCAGTTCAATAAAATCCATCAGGAATGTAGTCAGGAGAAAACAGGAACTATCCGGCCGGGCCGGGCCCGCAAAGGTCGGCCAAAAAACGGCGGCTTCCCACCCACGCCCGAAACCAAAAAAAGTATAAAAGTATTTTATTATAGAAATATTACTTCATTTGCCGCTTCATCCCTTCTTCCTTCTTCCTATGAAGCACTCTTTGCGTTACCTGCTGACTGCCGCCCTGCTGGCCCCGCTGCTTACCGGCTGCGGCAGCAAAGACCCGGCAGCTGAGACGGCCTCCGAAGCTACCACCACCCAAGCCCCTGTCGCCGAAGCTACTACTGCCACGCCCCCGGCCGAAGCCCCCGCAACAACTGCCGCCGCTACCTCTCCCGACGCCACCTTCGACCTGAGTGCCGTACCCGTTTCGACGGCCAACCTGGGACGGTTTCCGTACGTGAGCGGACCCAAGGGCTATAAATTTCCGAACGCCAGCGACAGTGCCTACTATGAGTTTGACCGCGTGTACGTGTACGACGGCAAGCAACTTGTACCAGTAGAAGGCAAAGTACTGCGCCGCCAGTACCGCGTGATGGATGACAATAAAAAGACCTCGGAGCTGATGCAGCAGCGCAACTACGAGAACCTGATCAATAGCCTGGGGGGCGTGCAGGTTTCCTCGGGCGAGCTGCCCCGCGAAGCCATAGAGAAAGTAGGCCGCGACACGTACGGCAAGTACAACGCCGATATTTCCAGCGGGGATCTGGTAGACACCTACGTGATCCGGCAGCAGAACAAGGAAGTCTGGATTCAGGTAAAACCCGGCGAAACGTACATGAATATCAACGTTATTGAGCGGGGCGCCATGCCCCAGCAGGTAGCTACGATTCCGGCCGAGGAGCTAAAAAAAAACTAGATGCGGAAGGCCGGGTAGCGCTTTACGTGCATTTCGACACGGATAACGCCACCATCCGGCCCGAATCGGAACCGACGGTAGCGGAGGTTGCCCGGCTGCTGCGCCAGAATCCGGCGCTGCGCCTGGCCGTGCAGGGCCACACCGACAACGTAGGCCCGGCCGCCCACAACCAGCAGCTTTCTGAAGCCCGGGCCCAATCCGTAGTGGCGGCCCTCACGCAGGCCGGCATCAGCGCCGAACGGCTCCAAGCCGCCGGCTTCGGCCCCAGCCAGCCCCTGGCCGATAACGCTACCGAAGCCGGCCGCGCCCGCAACCGCCGGGTGGAGCTGGTGAAACGGTGATGCGGGGAATGAGTGAAGTGGGGAATGAGTGACCGTTCTGCTACACGCGAAGCCCCGCTGCGGCGTTTATCCTTCCTTACACGCAGTGCAGTACGCTGCCAAACACGAAGCCCCTGACGCGCAGACGCCGGGGGCTTCGTGTTTAGCAGGGGTTTGTGAAAAACCTGGTGCGCGGCTCAGGCCTGCGTAATAGCCCGCCAGAGCCGGCGGCGGGTGGGGCCGTGGTTACGCAGCAGACGGTGCACGGGCACCGCGGCCGAGAGCGTGACGACGGCCGCCAGGGCCAGCCGCGCCCACCACCAGGGCATAAAGTACAGGGCCGCCGCCACCACAATGGTCAGGATGTTCATGAGGGTGGAAGCGTTGTTGCGCAGGCTGTTGAAGTCGATGTTTTTGCGCACCGGCTTGGCCTTGAACAGGCTGCCCCACAGCCCCAGTGCCAGCAGCGGGGGCGCCGTAAGCGGCAGCAGCCACAGCAGCGGCCAGAGCCGGGCCGGATACAGGGCCAGCAGCAACCCCGCCGAGAGCAGGCAGTCGAGCAGCAGCACGGGGACCACCAGGCGCAGGTACACCCCCAACAGGCGCGGGGTCAGCCCGAGGCGTTCCACCTCGTCGGCCGTAGCCGCCCAGCGGTAGCCGAACAGGTTGTTGTTGACGTAGGTGAAGTTGATAAAGGGCAAAAAAGCCAGGTAGAAGAACGTTTTGGCACTTTCATCCTGGTTCCGGCGCATCAGAAAGCCGCACCCCACCAGAATCAGCGTCTTGAATACCAAGCCCATCAGCAGGGCTGGCCAGGCTTTGCGCAGGTAGAGCTTCCACTCGGGCGAGAGACGGGCCAGCCAGCGGTTGTCCGTGGCCGTGTCGGCTGGCTCGGGCATGTGGCGGGCCGTGAAATACGGCCCCAGCTGGTGCAGGCCGGCCGCGCCCAGCACCAATGGCCCCAGCACGGCCAGCACCGTGAGGGCGGTGGCGGGCAGGGGCTGCGGCAGTGCCAGGCCGCTGCCGAGCCAGAGTGCCGCCGCCCCCAAACACGCCAGATTCAGCCAGAGCAGCGGGTGCCGCCACCGCCCCATCGAGAGCAGCAGACGCAGGTTGAAGCTCAGGACCGCGGCGCTCAGCCACACGCCCACGCTCAGCCCCAAGGGCCGCCAGTAAGCCGGGGCCGCGAGCAAAGCCGCCACCAGAAACAGCAGCAGCAGCCCGCGCCGCACCGATACCAGATCCAGCACGAAGGCCGTGCAGGCATTCAGGCGGCCCGACACCGGCAGGGGCTCGGGCAGGGGCCGCTGCACGGGCCGGTAACTGGGCAGAAAGTCGGCCAGCAAAGCCGTGATGAACAGCATGGCATTCACGCCCAGCAGCATTTTGGGCAGGGTACCGGCCGGCATCATGCCCGCGTGGTTGAGGAAATATCCCAGGCCCACGCCGTAGAGCGCGCTCAGGCCGCCCAGCAGCAGGGTGGCCATCTGCCCGGCCCCGTCGGGCCAGAAGACCGTGCGCAGCTGCCGGCCCAGCAGGTAGGGTAGAAAGTGGCCTAGCGTGCCGTTGCGGTGAGCCATGTCAGGTCCTGGGTAGAGGTGGCAGGATGAAGCAGTTCGAGCAGGGCGGCGGAAAGGTAGGTCTCGCGGCCCTGCAGAAACTCGGGCATGGTGCCCCAGAATTTCACCTCGGCCTCGTCGAGAATGAGCAGGTGGGTGGCTACCTGCTCGATGTGCGCTAGGTTGTGGGAGGAAATGAACGTGAGGGCCTGGGCGCGGTAGCTGCCCAGCAGCGCCAGCACCCGCTCGGCCGAAAACACGTCGAGGCCGTTGAGGGGCTCGTCGAGAATCAGCAGCTCGGGGCGGTGCAGCAGGCAGGCGGCCAGGGCCACTTTCTGCTTCATCCCCGTGGAAAAGGCGCTGATCCGCTTGTGGCGCACCTGCTCAAACTCTTCCAGCAAATGCCCCAGCAGGCTCTCGATGCGACTATTGGCTTCGGGCAGTTCGTACACCCGGGCCACGAACTGCAGATACTCCACGGCCGTGAGCTGCTCCACCAGGTGGCCCTGGTTGATGAGGGCCCCGATGCGCCGCTTCACGGCCAGCGGAAACGTTTCGCCCAGCGCCTGCCCATCCAGCACAATACTGCCGGCCGTGGGCAGCAGCACGTTTACCAGCAGGTTAAACAGGGTGCTTTTGCCGGCTCCGTTGCGGCCTACCACCCCCACGCAGTAGCCGGTTTCCGCCCGCAGGCTCAGGTCGCGCAGCACCGTTTTGGCCCCGAAGCTCTTGGTCAGGTTCCGTAATTCTAATTCCATCTGATCAGCTACCGTAACGGGCGCCGGATGCGGCACCCGGCGGCAAGGTAGGCGGAAACCGTGAATGAGAGAAGTAGTGAATGAGTGACAGTGCAGACAGGCCACAGCGGCGCGCGGCGGCGTTTATTTCTGCTTACGCGCGCAGCATCCCTTTAACCAAAAAGCCCCTGACGTTCGCACGTCAGGGGTTTTTGCAGTAGCTCGAAGCTGGCAGGCAGGAGAATGGCGAATTGCTGCGGCGATGCTCAATCAGGGTGTTGTACGCCGGTGCTCCCCCCTTCACTCATCCACTCATCCACTCATTCACCGCTGCCGGCAGCCGGCGTAGTTGCGCACGTTGGTGTACTGGAAGGAGAAGTCGGCCAGGTTGCGGTTGTCGGTGACGAAGAGAGCGTAATCGGCGAAGCTGCGGCCTTCGGTGAGGTACCAGAGGCCGGCCTGGTCGGCGAAGAGCTTGTTGGTTTCCGGGTACACCAGCAAGTCGGCAAAGGCTTCCTCGGGCTCCAGGTACACCACCGCAAAGCAGCCGCTGCGGCGGCGCGGGTCGCGCTCCAGGTACACCGAGCCGTAGAGGCGGCAGGGGTCCACGGAGCCCACCGCGGCCGGCGCGGCCAGCGGCCCCCGCGGCGCGGGCGCGGCAAACGGATTCAGCGCCAGCAGGCCGGAAAGCAGCAGAGTGGAAAGCATTCTTCGAAAGAAGTGAGAAGTGAGAGCCTAGACCTGAGAAGTGGGAAGCAAAAATGTAGCCGACTATTTCTCAGTTCCAGGCTCTTGCTTCTGGGCTCTGATTTCTAAAACGACTTGATAATCTCGGTGAAGTCGCGGGATTTGAGGGCCGCGCCGCCGATGAGGCCGCCGTCCACGTCGGGCTGGCTGAACAGCTCGCGGGCGTTCTGGGCGTTGCAGGAGCCGCCGTAGAGGATGCTCGTGTTCAGGGCCGCCTCGGCGTCGTAGGCGCGGGCAATCTGCTCCCGGATGAAGGCGTGTACCTCCTGGGCCTGGGCGCTGGTGGCCGTTTTGCCGGTTCCGATGGCCCAGATGGGCTCGTAGGCCACTACTACCTGGTCGAACTCCTCATTGCTGAGGTGAAACAGGCCGTCTTTCAGCTGCTTGCTGATGTAATCGAAGGTCTCGTCCTGCTCGCGGGTTTCCAGGCTTTCGCCCACGCAGAAGATGGGTTTGAGGCCGGCAGCCAGGGCCGCTTTCAGCTTCTGGCTCAGCAGCTCATCGTCCTCGCGGAAATACTGGCGCCGCTCCGAGTGGCCCAGAATCACGTATTCGCAGCCCACGGATTGCAGCATCTTGGCCGATACCTCGCCGGTGAACGCGCCGCTTTCCTTTTGGTGGCAGTTCTGGGCGCCCAAATGGAACCGGCCGCCCGCGGGCAGCTGCTTGCCAATGGCGCTCAGGAACGGGAAGGGCGGGCACACCACCACCTCCACCGCGGAGCCGGTTACTTCGTCCTGCACCATATGTACGATTTCGGAAATCAGGGCCTGGCCGTCCTGCAACGTGGTGTTCATTTTCCAGTTGCCGGCTACAATATTCTTACGCATAGCGGAAAGGGTTGAGGTTGGGAGTTGGCCCGCAAGTTAGAATAATGTGAGGAGGTAAGGAGGTGAGGCGGTGAGGAGGTAAGGAGGTGAGGAGGTGAGGAGGTGAGGAGGCGAGGAGGTGAGGAGGTGAGGACAAGAAACGGAACGTCATTCTGAGCGAAGGCGGAGCCGTAGTCGAAGAATCTCGCGTGCTGACGTGGCAGTGGTAACCAGCCGTCAGGAATACCACTGCCACGTCAGCACGCGAGATCCTTCGACTACGGCTCCGCCTTCGCTCAGAATGACGTTCTGTTTGTTTCGTTCAACCCTTCCTTCACCCCATCACCTCTTCACCTCCTCACCCCATCACCTCTTCTCCCCCACCACACCAGCACTACCGCGCCCACGGCTACCAACCCGGCGGCGGCCAGGGCCATTCCGGCCAGTAGCTGCGTATCGGCAGTAGCGCGGCGGGCCGCCCAGATACCGACGAGGCCCCAGGTGACGGCGGCGGGGTAAGCCAGCTCCCGGAAGTTCCTGGTGACATTCAGGGCTAGGCCCGCCACTACGCCCACCAGCACGATGGCCAGCTCCCCGCCCCGGGCTTCGCTCACCAGCCAGCGCGTACCCAGGGCCACGGTCAGATTCACCACCAGGGCCACCGAAATCCAGCCCAGGTAGAGGCCGAACGGCACGTTCACCCAAGCTGGCGCTTCCCCCTGCCGGGCCAGTTGGCGCACCCGCCCGTACACTACGGCCAGCGCCGCCAGAATGCCCACCATTACGGCCGCGCTCAGGGGCATCAGCTCGTAGGCAAACACCACCAGCCAGCCACCGGTCAGCACGTTGGCCAGCACCAGGGGCCGGGCCACGGCATCGGGCAGGCGGGCGGCGCGCTGGGCTGGCAGCAGTTGCCAGCCGGCGTAGGCCAGCAGACTCAGAAATATCACGCCCCAGATGCTGAACGCGTAACCCGCCGGCGTCACGGGCGTGGGGTACTTGCCCGATACCACGGCGTTGTTCTGCCCATTAAAGGGCAACGCCTGCGACACGTAATTGAGCGCGATGTTGCCCACCACGGCGGCGGCGGCCGCCCAGCGCCAAGCGCGGCTGGTGGTGGGCGCCGTCAGGGTATCAAAAGCGGCGGAAGAAGTAGTGGAATTCATAGGGCGAATATGCTCCTAAAACTGTCATTCCGAGCGGAGCGAGGAATCTGGGTTACCCGCCTGGGGCCTACTCAGATTCCTCGCTCCGCTCGGAATGACAGTTTTAGCGCTGTTTAAACGACTGCAAAGACGTGGAGACACCGAACTATAAAGTCCGCGCTACAGACTCCCTTTCTACAGCTTCTCGGCCAGGAAGCGGGCGGTGGAGTTGGTGTCTTTGAGCTTCACCAGCTGCTCGGGGGTGCCTTCGAAGAGCAGGTGGCCGCCGTTGAGGCCGCCCTCGGGGCCGAGGTCGATGACCCAGTCGGCGCACTTGATGATGTCCATGTTGTGCTCGATGATGAGCACCGAGTTACCCTGCTCCACCAGCGCGTTGAGGGCCATCATCAGCTTGTTGATGTCGTGGAAGTGCAGGCCGGTGCTGGGCTCGTCGAAGATGAACAGGATTTTGTCGTTCTGGAGGGTGTTGCCCTTGGTCAGGAACGAGGCCAGCTTCACGCGCTGGGCCTCCCCGCCCGAGAGCGTGTTGGCCGACTGCCCCAGGCGGATGTAGCCCAGGCCCACGTCTTCGAGGGGCTTGAGGCGCTCCACAATCTTGGGCTGGCCCTTGAAGAACTGGATGCTGTCCTCGATGGTCATTTCCAGCACCTCGTTGATGGCCTGGCCCTGGAACTTCACGTCGAGCACATCCTGCTTGAATTTGCGGCCCTCGCAGGCCTCGCAGGTCAGGTAGATGTCGGCCATGAACTGCATCTCAATCTTCACCTGACCCTCGCCCTGGCACACCTCGCAGCGGCCCCCGTCGATGTTGAAGGAGAAGTGCGAGGGTTTGAAGCCGCGGGCCTTGGCCAGGGGCTGATCGGCAAACAGGGTGCGGATGGCGTCGTAGGCCTTCACGTAGGTCACGGGGTTCGAGCGGCTGCTCTTGCCGATGGGGTTCTGGTCCACGAACTCCACGTGCGTCACCTGCCCGTTGACGCCGGTGAGGCGGTCGAACTTGCCGGTGGCCTCGCCCGCGCCGCCGCCCAGCTGCTTGAGCAGGGCCGGGGCCAGAATCCGCCGGATGAGCGTGCTTTTGCCGGAGCCCGACACGCCCGTAACCACCGTCATCACGTTCAGCGGGAACTTCACGCTCACGTTCTTGAGGTTGTTCTCGCGGGCCCCGGTCAGCTCCAGGGCGTTGCGCCAGGGGCGACGGTGCTTGGGCACGGCTACCTCGCGGCGGCCACTCAGGTACTCACCGGTGTAGGTGTCGGAAGCCAGTACCTCGGCGTAAGTGCCCTGGAATTGCAGGATGCCGCCGCCGCTGCCGGCCTCGGGGCCGATGTCGATGATCTGGTCGGCCTGCTCCATCATCTTGTCCTCGTGCTCCACCACAATCACGGTGTTGCCCAGCTGCTGCAAGGAGCGCAGCACGCCAATGAGCTGCTCGGCATCCTTGGGGTGCAGGCCGATGCTGGGCTCATCGAGAATGTACATGGAGCCCACCAGCGCCGAACCGAGCGAAGTCGCCAGCGAAATCCGCTGGCTCTCCCCGCCCGAGAGCGTGCTGCTGAGGCGGTTGAGCGTGAGGTAGCCCAGGCCCACGCGGTTCAGGTACTCCAGGCGGTTGGTGACCTCGGTTACGAGGCGGTCGGCGACTTTGGCTTCGTGGGCGGGCAGGTCCAGGGTGCGGAAGAACGCCAGGGCCTCGCTCACGGGCAGTAGCACCAGGTCGGTGATGCTGCGGTCCTGGATTTTCACGTACTGGGCATCCTTGCGCAGGCGGGTGCCCCGGCAGTCGGGGCAGGTGGTGCGGCCCCGGTAGCGGCTTTGCAGCACCCGGTACTGGATTTTGTGGGTCTGCTCGCTCACCCACTTGAAGTAGGCATCGAGGCCGTCGAAGTACTTGTTGCCCTTCCAGAGCAGGGCCCGCTCGGCCTCGGTGAGCTCGTTGTAGGGGCGGTGAATCGGGAAATCGAAGCGGATGCCGTTCTTGATGAGGGGCTTGAGCCACTCGCTCTGCTTGTCGGTGCGCCAGGGGGCAATGGCGCCCTCGTACACCGTCAGGCTCTTGTCGGGAATCACCAAATCCTCGTCAATGCCCAGCACCGAGCCGAACCCCTCGCAGGTCTGGCAGGCCCCGTAGGGGTTATTGAAGGAGAAGAAATTCACGCTCGGCTCCTCAAACACCAGCCCATCCAGCTCGAATTTGTCGGAGAATTGTTTGGTTGTCAGATTAGTTGCTAGTTGTTGGTTGTCAGTTGTTAGTTCGTTCTGGTCACTGACAACTGACAACTGGTAACTAGCAACTAACGTCCCGTGGCCCTCGAAGAAGGCGGTTTGCACGGAGTCGGCGAGGCGGAAGGCCAGGTCCTCGTCGCCGGGCACGATGACGGCGCGGTCAATCATGATGAAGATGTCGCCCGTTACTTCGGGCTGCCCTTCGGCCAGCAGATCCTCGATGAAGGCCGTTTCGCCGTTCACCACCACCCGGCTGTAGCCCTTCTGGAGCAGCAGATCCAGCTCCTTGCTCAGGGGGCGGCCGGCCTCGGCGGGCAGCAGCGGGGCCAGCAGCGTCAGGCGCGTATCGGCGGGCAGCTGCATGAGGAAGTCCACCACGTCGGCCACGTTGTCCTTCTTCACCTGCTCGCCGCTCACGGGCGAGTAGGTGCGGCCCACCCGCGCAAACAGCAGCTTGAGGTAGTCGTAGATTTCGGTGCTGGTGCCCACCGTGGAGCGGTTGTTCTTGATGCTGACCTTCTGCTCGATGGCAATGGCCGGCGAGATGCCCCGGATGTAGTCCACGTCGGGCTTGTCCATGCGGCCCAGGAACTGGCGGGCGTAGCTGCTGAGGCTCTCCACGTACATGCGCTGGCCCTCGGCATAAAGCGTATCAAAGGCCAGCGACGACTTGCCGGACCCCGATAACCCCGTCACGACGATGAACTTGTTGCGCGGCAGGGCCACGCTCAGGTTTTTGAGGTTGTGAACCCGGGCGTTTTTGATGAGGATGAACTCGCGCGGGTCGAGCTGGTCAATGGGGTCGGCCGCGGGGGCGGCTACTTGCAGAGCGGAATTGTCGGCCATAGGTCGGTAAACAGCAAGCGGGCCGGGTTTGGTTTCGGCCCGGCCCAGTTTGGGTAGGCGAAGGTACGGCGGGGCCGGCTGGGTTGGGTGCTTTACGCAACGCAGACAAAAGGACCGAGTAGCGGCAAGCACGCCACCGTTGGTATGCTTGACGCTACTATCTTGCGTACCAAGGACAGCTTGCCACTATAAGGAGTAGCAGCAATACAAATGTTAGCACACATATTACCAAACTTCATGATAAAGAACCTAATAGCATTAATTTTCATTTTGACTTGCGGAAAAATATTTTCTCAAGATAATTCAGAAAAGGATTTTGTCATCATAACTTTCGAAATGGATAGAAATAAAGATTCACATGGAAAATTTATTTACTATTGGATTGCAGAACTGAAAAAATATGAAAAGGTAGATGAATATAAAGAACCTGAAATCTACTCTATTTTTCTACATGAATTTTATAGTAGCGATCAACTAGAATCATGCTGTTTAGGAAAAACTTCATATCCTTACTCGTACTTTACTAATTCTAAATTTGATTTTCCTGAAAATTATAGTGAGTATTTAAATAGTTTACGTGACTTAGTTAAAAACAACAGGCGTAAAATTCAAGTAATAAAAAAACAATGGGAAAAAAATCACAAAGAAACAGTTACTGTTTACGCAACTCCTTTACGTGGAAAACTCTGTGTATGCGAATGTGGTGACAATCTATACGATGCGGAAAAAGGAAGTAAAATTAGTTTTCCCAAAGGAAATTTCACTGTAATTGAAAACTACTTGACCGAAGAAAATAGAATTTTATTATTTAAAGATTTTTCAAAATTTAATTTTACTAACACGGCATACCGATCTGGAAAATAAATACGCGTGCTAACAGGAGTTTTATGCAATTGGGGTTTTAGGGCAAAACTGAAACTTCTTTTTGTATATTTGACTTAGCAATAAAACAAACTAAAGAAACAAAAATCCCCAACCGCATAAAGCCCCGGGAAGTTAGCAGTTCTCCTTACCCCTCTCTAATGCGCGCATACAACTCGTCTGGTCAATGGGGTCGGCCGCGGGGGCGGCTACTTGCAAAGCGGAGTTGTCGGCCATAGGTCGGTAAACAGCAAGCGGGCCGGGTTTGGTTTCGGCCCGGCCCAGTTTGGGTAGGCGAAGGTACGGCGGGGCCGGCTGGGTTGGGTGTTTTACGCAACGCAGACAAAAGGACCGAGTAGCGGCAAGCGCGCCACCGTTGGTATGTTTGACGCTACTGCTATGCGTACTAATGGATGTTTGACGCTATATTGCCTCAGCGCTGAGTAGCATCAAACAGAATGTTAGCGGTAGTTTTAACGAGAAAATTCTAGAGAGTAAAATCAAAAACCAATATTAATTTCTAAAATCAGGATGATATTAAAATATTTGAGATTCGGCATTTCATTAGGATTTATTTCATTTATGGTTGGGCTGATGGTGATTGCTATGATTAAAAAAACAGATTTCTACAATACAAAAATATCGAATCTAAATTTTATAAAAAACGAGAATTTCAATAAAATTATAGGAATTGGAGTTATAAAATGGATTGTAAAAAATACTCCTTTTAAGTTTTTCAATCAAACAATAAAAATAGATAGAAGAGTTAATCTTGTGGACTTAAAATTTTTAAGAGATGAAATGACAAAATCAGAAATAGCTCACTTATTTGCGTTTCTATTTCCTTGTGTTTTTATCGTCATTAAACTTTACAATCAAGAGTATCTATTTGCATTTATAATTTTAGCAGCAAATATACTTATGAATTTACACCCCTCTTTACTACAACAACAGAATAAGAGAAGAATTGACAAGCTAATTGCGAAATTTAAAAATTGAAATAAAATAAAAACTGCCACTAATATGATTCTACAGCAAGTATGGCTGACGTAAGCAATTGAGCATCAGTAGCTTTATTGCACTTTTATTTCAACTGACGGAAATCTTTTAAACAATTGCAAGTAACTCAACAGCATTAATTTATATCAGCTGACGTTTATAGCTGTTTCGTGAACAGTGCAACCCAGCTGATGTAGAGACGCATATTTGCGTCTCAGCGTTGAACGACGCCGTAACAACGGCGCGGACAAGGAGACGCAAATATGCGTCTCTACAACTGGGCATACCGTTCACGAAACCGCTATGGTAGACGAGTTTCAAATTCCCCACCTGCCACAAAATCTGTACGTTAACGCCCCTGCTTACCTCTGTCTAGCGCAAGCGTACAACTCGAATCTGCCATAACGCATAGGGCATACTCCAACAGCCAACACCTCCTCCACCCGCGCCGCCCGGAGCCTTCCGAGCGGCGCGGGTGTTTTCTGACGGGCTGGCCGGGCTGCCGCCGGTAGCGGCCGGCCCGGCCGATGCAGTCTGCGGCCCCCGCGCAACCTGGCCCGGCGCACCCGATGCCCCGGCAGTAGCGCCGGGAATGGCTTCGGTTGCTCCGGGAAGGACATCGGTTGCTCCGGGAAGCGCTTCGGTTGCTCCGGGAAAAGCATCGGGTATGCCGGGAAGAACATCGGGTACGCCGGCAAGAGCTTCGGGGAGGCCGGGGGGCGCTTCGGGGGCGCCGGGCGAGGCTTGGCGGGGGCCGGGAAGGGCTGGCGGGAGGCCGGCAGCGGCCCGGGGCGCGGGGTTGTAAAGTAGGCTGCAAATCAGTAGTTTGGCAAGCCGGCGGCCCACCTCCTGGACGGCCGGACGGCTATTTCTAACCCTTAACCACTACCCGTTATGCTCGACCGAAATCCGATTGCCGACTATCCCTTTACCCAGGCCGCGCTCTGGCAACGCTGCCTGGATTTACAACCCGCCCTCGACCGCGACGCGGCCCTGCTGGCTTCGCGCGGCGTAACGGCCCAGCGCATTCAGCAATTCAAGGACGACACCGCCGCCTTTGGCGAGATGGCGCCCGACGCGGTGGTGCAGCAGGAAAGCAAGGAAGTAACGGCGGAAAAAGACGCCGTGCGCGTGGCCCTGGAAACGGCCATGCAGCAGGTGCTGGGCATTATCGCCTCCCAGGACAGCCCCCGCTCGGCCCGCTACAAGCGGTTCGGGGCCGCCGACGTGTCCAGCATCAGCGACGCCAAGCTGCACCTGGCCGCCACCATGCTGGTAAAACAGGGCCGCAAGTACCTGCCCGAGTACGCCCCGGTGGGCCTCACCGACGCCATGCTGACGGCCATCGAAACCCAGAACGCCGACTTCGTGGACCACCTCACCGACCGCAAGGAGGCCGAAAGCACCCGCAGCGGGGCCACCCGCGCCCGCACGCTGTTTGCCAACGGCCTCTACCGCCAGCTGGCCCAGCTCTGCGCCATCGGCGAAGCCTACTGGAAGCTCACCGACGCCAGCAAAGCTGCCGATTACGTCATCAACCCCACCCCCAAAGTGCAGCCCATTCCGATTCCGGCGGCGGCCGGCTAGTCTGGCCCCGCGCCCCGCTGCCCGGAACCCCGGCCCGGCCGCTCCCTGCGGCCGGGCCTTTTTTCTGGCTATGTTTATCCCCCTGAGCGCCTCAATTGCCGGGCAGGTGGCGGGCCCTATCATCGGGCGGGCGGGAGGAGCAAGCGAATCAACCCCTGCTGTTTGGTTCGCACAAACCCTTATCATTGCCAGTCGTCAATTTGCCATTTCCTTATGTCTGCTAGCAGCCCATTAGCCTCCCTCTATCCCGTTTTACAAGCCGCCCGCCTGAACGCCCAAGCCAACGCCCACCTGCTCCGCAGGAACGAAGCCGCCACCCGCGCCGCCCTCATCGACCCCGTGCTGCGCGCCCTGGGCTGGGACACGGCCAACGTGCAGGTGGTAGAGCCGGAAAAGACGCTCGGCGGTGACCTGCGGGTCGATTACCTGCTGCGCGACGCGGCCGGCCAGCCCCGGCTGGTTATCGAAGCCAAATGTCTGGACGCCAGCCTCGACAAGCACGGGTACGTGAGCAAAATCCTGGGCTATGCGCTGGGCTTTAAAGTCCAGACCGTTTTCATTACCGACGGTTTGCACTGGCACTGCTACTCCAATCTGCACCAGGGCAACACGGAGGCCGTTACGTTTTCCCTGACCGACGACATGTTGCCCGCGGCGCTGCACCTGATTCAGTGGCTCGATGCCGCCCACAGCGGCCACGGTATTACGTCTCCCCCGCCCATCTCACCCGAAGCTCCGCCAACGGTTGCCCCCGTGGCAGCTGCGCCGGCTTCTCCGATCAAAACGTCGTCCTCGTCATCATTCACGGAACTGGCGCAGATACATCCCAGTTCTTCCGGTCCTAATGAGAAGCCAAAGCTGCTTCGGTTACCCGACGGCTCAGTTGTGGCCATCAAGACGTGGAAGGATATTCTGGTGAAAACCAGCTTGTACGTGCTCGGGCAGCAACCCAACACGTCGATACCCTATCCGGACAAAGCCGGCAAAAAGAAGTTTCTGCTGGACTGGCAGAAACCGGCTGCCGGCATTGGCTACGTGGCAACCGTGCTCCAAGGGCGCCCCCTGTTCATCTACACCAATTACAGCGCCCCCGACTGCGTAGCCAACGCCCTGCACGTGCTGAAAATCCTGCCGGGTAGCGCCGCCGTGGCGGTAGCCTTCTGATTCACTTCCCCTACCGCACCAGCGCCGGCTCCAGCACCCGCTGCCACTGGGCGTAGCCGGCGGGCGTCATGTGGAGGCTGTCGGCGACGTAGAACGCCGGGCGGGGGCGGCCGTTGGGGCCCAGCAGGGGCGTGGCCGTATCCACGTAGCGCAGGCGCTGCGGGTGGGCCTCGATGTAGGCCCGGATCCGGCGGTTGGCCTCCTGCATCTGCGGGTAGAGCGCCCAGCGCGCGGGGCTGGGCTTGATGGCCAGAAAGACCAGCGGCACCCGGGGCAGCTGCCGGCGCATCCGCCGCTCAAAACGGCGGAACGATTGATACACTGCTTCGGGCGTAGCACCGGCCGCCAGGTCGTTGTCGCCCTCGTAAAGCACCACTTGCCGGGGCTGGTAGGCGACGACCAGCTGATCGAAGTAGTGCAGCGCATCGGGGAAGCGGGAGCCGCCGAAGCCGCGGTTGAGCACCGGATGGGTGGGAAAGTCCTGGCCCATAGTTTCCCATTTCCGGACGGAGGAGCTGCCGTAGAACAGAATCGGGTGGGCGGGCGGGGGCGTGAGGCTGTCCTGGCGGGCGAAGGCGCGCAGCTCGCCGGTCCACTGCCCGGGGTTCAGGGCGGGAGCCGCCGCCGGGAGCGGGGCGCTGGCGCAGCCGGTAACGAGGCTGAAAAGGACTCCCACGGCCACGGAAGGGATGGAGAACAGGCGCCGGTATGGTTTCATAGAAGGAAGGCGAAGCAGCAAAACGCGTAAGAGTCGGGCCCGGGAAAGGGGGGGTGCAGGGCAGCCGGATGGCAGCAAAAGCAGGGGGTAGACTTCCCGCCAGAATATAGCGTGGGCCCGATGCCTTTTTATGGGACTTCAACCGGAGCCAGCAATTTTTTTTAGCCGTTTTGTTGCGCTGTGCCTACTTCTGTTCCAGCGCGTGAAACATAAGCTGGCAAGAGTGCGTCCATTTTAATAATTTCAATTCCACCCTGCACCAGAGGCGGTAAAATACCTTTGTTGACTTTCATTATATGAAGAAACTCCTACTCGCTCTACTTCTCATTCTGGGAGTCGTATGCTGGCTACCCGGAGGTGTGATGGCGGCCGGCAGCGGCCCCGTTCTGAATGGTCAATGGGCCGGGCCGCTGAAGGTTCCCGGCGGGCAGCTCAAGCTCATCATCACCATCGTGCCCCTCTCCAACGGCACCTACTACGCCGCCCTCGACGCGCCCCAGCAGCGCATCAGCCGCATGCCCGCCGAAGTGCAGGTGAAGGGCACCGATATCACCATCAGCATCGAGCAGGCCGGTAGCCGCTTCGTGGGCAAAATCAAGCCCGGGGGCACCGTCTTCCAGGGCACCTGGACGCAACCCGGCCTGTCGGCCCCGCTTACGCTCTCCCGGCTCGAAGCACCCAAAAACGTGGTGGCCAGCAAGCCCCGCCTCACGCCGCCTTACCGCGAGCAGGAGGTGATGTTTACGAACCATCAGGCCGATATCCGCCTCGTGGGCACGCTGACCACGCCGGCCGGCCCGGGCCCTTTCCCGGCCGTGGTGCTGCTCTCCGACAACGGCCCGCACAGCCGCGACGTGGAGCAGCAGGACTACCGCATGTTCGGCTCCCTGGCCGACCACCTCACCCGCCGCGGCATTGCCGTACTGCGCTTCGACGACCGGGGCGTGGGCAAGTCGCAGGGTAATAACCTGACGGCCACCACCGTCGATTTGGTGAGTGATGCCCAGGCGGCCATGGTGTTCCTGCGGGCCCGTACGCTTATCGACCAGCGCTACATTGGGTTGCTCGGCCACGGCGAGGGGGCCAACGTGGCCCTGCTGGCCGCCGCCCAGCAGCAGCCGGCCACCCCGGCCTTTGTGGTGTCGTTGGCCGGCTACGGCGTACCGGGCCGCGACGTGATTCAGCGCCAGCAGCTGGAAATCATGCGGCTGATTGGCTCCAACCCGGCCCAGGTGAAGGCGGCCCTGGAAATGAACCAGGAGATGATCCGCATCATCCGCCAGACGCCCAACGACAACCAGGCCCGGGGCAAGGTGGCCGCCACCCTGCGCTTCAACAACACCGATATGGACCCGCACATGGCCCGCGCCCGGGCCGTGCAGCTCACCTCCCCCTGGTCGCGCTATTTCCTCGACTTCGACCCCACCCGGGCCCTGCCCGAGGTGAAGTGCCCGGTGCTGCTGCTGGGCGGCTCCCACGATTTGCAGGTGGACGCCCGTCAGAACATTGCCCCCCTCAAGAAGGGGCTGAAAAATGCCAAGGTCACGACCACGCGCCTGGCCGGCGTCAACCACTGGTTTCAGCCCGAGATGAAGGACTGGCCCTTGGTGGATGGCGAGCAGCAGCCCACCTTCTCGCCCAAAACCCTGGATGTGGTGCGGGAATGGATTTTTGCGAATACGGAACGGCCGGCGCCCCTGCCGACAACGGGCGGCACCCAGGCGGAGGCCGCGCCCAAACCCTCGGGCCAATCCCTGAAAAAGTCCCTGAAATCAACCCAGGCCAGCCGCTGATTCACCAGCCTCCGGCCCGCTGGAGCAGCGCCGCCCGAGGGGTGGCGCTGCTTTTTTTATGGCCTTCCGCGCATCCGGGGCGGCGCCTGAGCCGGGCCGGGTGGCAGGTAGCAGCACGCCGGCGAATTTGGCAAGGAAGTTTGACCAGCGGCGGCGCCTACAACCAACCAGGGCCGCAGCGCTACGTAGCAGTACCCGGTTCCTTTCTTTTCTGCTAAACCCGACGTGTATATGCCTCGCTTGCTTCCCGCCGCTTCTGTCCTACTCCTGCTGGCCGCCTGCCAGGGCCGCGAACAACCCTACGGCACCGGCCCCGAAAATTCCGCCGCCGAACCCGAAAGCGGGGCCGCCGCCCGCCCGCTGGCCGGCGTGTACGCTGATACCGTACCCTGCAACGACTGCCAAGGCATCGCCACCCGCCTCACGCTCAAGCCCGACAGCCTCTATGTATTACAGGAGCAGTACCTGGGTCGGCCCGATCCGGCCGTGTATCAGCGCGGCCCCTGGCGGGTGCGCGGGCAGGTGCTCACGCTGGCTCCCAGCGGTAATGCGCCCGGCCGCAGCTACCAGGTGGCCGCCGAGAACACGCTGCAGCTGCTTGATGCGACCGGCAAACCCATGCCCGGCGGCGCGCAGGGCTACACGTTGCGCTACCGCTCCGATGGCGACCTGAACGAGGCGGGCACCCGTCGGGAGTTTACCGGCCTGTACTCCGGCGCGGCCTTTACCGAGTGCGGCACCGATACCCGCTACACGCTGACAACTGGCAGCCTGGACGCCGAGCTGGCCCGCCAATACGCCGCCATCCGTCGTAATGATGGCCAGCCGGTGTTTCTGCGCGTTTCGGCTACCGTGCAAGCCGCCGCCGGCTCCGCGGAGGCCGGCCTGCTGGTCGATAAAATTCTGGAAATCAAGCCGGATCCTATCTGCCCGCAGCGCTAGGGTCAGAGGGCAGGCAGGAGCTGGGGTGGCCCTTTTCCTGACGACGCAGCCCGCGCCTCCGGGCGTAGTCTGGTACCCGCTTCTGCCGGCCCTTTACGCCGCGCTTTTCTTTTCCGGGGTCATATCCAGGTGGCGCAGTTTATCGGCGCGCAGGGCGGTGAGGGCCACCACGACCAGCGTCATCGTACCCCCGAAAATGACGGAAGGCACCACGCCCAGCAACCGTGCCATCGTGCCCGACTCGAAGGAGCCGATTTCGTTGGAGGAGCCGATGAAGATGTTGTTCACCGCCGACACCCGGCCCTTCATGTGCTCGGGCGTGAAAGTGTGCAGCAGCGTGGAGCGCACAATAACCGACACGGAGTCGAACACGCCCGTCAGGAACAGCAGGAACAGCGAGAGCCAGAAGTTGCTCGACAAAGCAAAGCAAATGGTGGCCGCGCCGAAACCGGCCACCGCCCACAGCAGCTTGCGGCCGGCGTGCCGGCGCAGCGGAAAGTAGGTCAGCATTACGGCCATCAGCACCGAGCCCACGGCCGGGGCAGCTTCCAGATGCCCGAAACCGGTAGCCCCCACTTTCAGAATATCGGCCGCGAAGATGGGCAGCAGCGCCACGGCTCCCCCGAACAGCACCGCGAACAGATCCAGTGAGAGGGCCGCCAGAATCAGCTGGTTGCTCCAGATAAACCGGATGCCGCTCAGCACGCTGGTTTTCAGATCCGGCCGGACTTCTTCCGTTACCGGCAACGGCCGGGAGGCCACGCCCGCGAACTGCAGCAGCGCCAGGCCCAGCAGCCCGGCCGCCACGGCGTAGGCGTTGCCCACGCCCAGGTGCGCAATCAGGTAGCCGCCAATGGCGGGCCCCAGCACCGAGGCAGCCTGCCAGGTGGTGCTGTTCCAGGTAATGGCATTGGCCAGGTTCTCCCGGTCGGGCAGCAGCTGGGGCATGAACGAAAACGCGGCCGGCCCCAGAAAGCCGCGGGCAATGCCACTCACAAATATTACGGCGTACAGCGGCAGCGTCGATAGCGCGTCACGGGTGAGCAGCTGCAGCCCCGCGGGCGTGGCCAGCAGCGCCAGCACCACGGCGCACAGCAGCAGGCTGGCCACGGTGGCCACAATGATGTTCTTGCGCTTCACGGAATCGGCCAGGTGCCCGGCGTAGAGCGAGACGCCGATGCTGGGCACGGCTTCGGCCAGCCCGATCAGACCCAGGGCCAGCGGGTCGTTGGTGAGCTTGAAGATCTGCCAGCCGATAACCAGGCCCTGAATGCGGGTGGCCAGGGTCAGGCAAATCCGGGCCGAAATGTAGCGGCGGAAATCCGGAATCCGCAGCGCGGCGTAAGGGTCGTGCCGGGCTGAATCGGCGGCGGGTACTGACATAAGGCAACGGGCCGGAAAACCAACGGCTACCCAAAGTTAGGCCCCCGCCATCCAACGTACTCTGGTCGGCTCAACCTGCCGCCCGACTTCGCCCGTATAGCTTCTCAACCGGCGTGTAGTCGGCAGAAGCTGTATACTTGAGTCGGCGGACTGCCCAGGCTGGCCCTTTTCCCCATCAGTCCGACACCTAAACGTGCTACTGACGCCCGGGGGGACCTTTTCTCCACTGAATTCCTACCTTTTATGGCCCAGTTTTCCACTTTCCCCCGCCTGCTGCTGCTGGCTGCCGTGTTGCTCGCCACCGAAGCCACTGCCCTGGCCCAGACCAGTGCCGCCCCCGCCCCCGCTCAGCTCAAGGACGGTGCTTTCCGCCGCAATGGCAAGGTGTACCGCCTGCAGGCTGGTCAGCAGTTCCCGCTCACGGTGCCCCTGCGCTTCGACAACGGTCTTACCCTGCGGCCCGATGGTATCATGGTCAGCAAAAGTGGCATCCGCCAGCTGCTGGAGAACGGCAAGGCCATCAACAATCAGGGCGACGTGGTGCTCTACAAGGACGATATGATGACGCCCGCTGCCATTGAGCGCCACGACGAGCAGGTCACTGGCGGCAGCACCGTCGTTATCGAAACACCCGCGGTGGCCAATGTGGCGGCGCTGGTGCCGCTGCTGGCCAGTACCACCCAGCGGCTGGCCCAATTACAGCAGTTAAGCACCCTGGTCAATGAGCGGGCTACGGCCCTGGCGGCCGGCAAGGCCCCTAACCCTGCGCTGGATACCCAGATTGAGCAACTCACGCAACAGCTTCGCCCCTGAAGCATGGTTTTTGCTGCCCGCGTTCCGGGCCAGGAGTAGGCCTGATAACTTCTCAGGCGCCATCCAGCAAATCCCATAATATCGGTCGAATAGCATGTTTCCGGGGAAGCAGGAAAAAATTTTGTCATTTCTGCTCAACAGTCGTTGTGAATGGTCCGGCGGTTTTCTACATTTGATTTCCGCGGATTCTTCCTCTTTCCTTCACGATTTCGGCTTTCTCCGATAACTGCACTCTATGGCCTAAAGCTCTACGTCCCCTAATTTTTCGTAGTCTTTATGGAAACCATGCAGCCGAGCGATTCCGCGCTCATCTCCCTCTATATTGCTGGCCAGGAAAGTGCCTTCGCTCAGTTGCTTGAGCGGCACAAAGCCCGCGTATTTACTACTATTCAGTTGATTGTCCGCGACGCGGACGTGGCCGAGGACCTGTTGCAGGACACCTTCATCAAAGCCATTCACACGCTCAAGAGCGGGCGCTACAATGAGGAAGGAAAGTTTTCCTCCTGGATCTGCCGTATTGCCCACAATATGGCCATCGACTGCTTCCGGCGCGAAAAACGCAGCCCGGTCATGACCGTCGATACAACAACTCACCCCTTTACTTCGTTGTCGTTGGCAGAAGAGGGGGCCGATGACGCGCTGACTCGGGAGGAATCCCACGCGCGGCTTCGGGAACTGATTCAGGAACTGCCCGCCGCGCAGAAGGAAGTCCTGATCATGCGCCATTACGGCGACATGAGCTTTCAGGAAATTGCGGATGCCACGGGGGTCAGCATTAACACGGCGCTGGGACGGATGCGTTATGCGCTGATTAACCTGCGGAAGAAAATGACCGCACAACCCGTTTTCTATGATCAAAATCTTTACCCAGGAGACACTACTTCGGTACGTGTACAACGAATTGCCAGCTAAGGAGCAGCAGGAGGTGGAACAGGCCCTGCTCCACGACGCCGACCTGGCGGCCTCCTGCGCCGACCTGCTGCTGGCCCAACGCGCCCTCGATGGCCTGCGCCGCGCACCCAGCGCCCAGTCCACCGAGACCATTCTGCAATATTCCCGTTCCTTCCTGCGTAAGGAATAGCGCTTAATCCGGCCAAAAGCCGCGCCCCGAAGTGCCCTAAGTGGTACCTTCGGGGCGCGGCGTTTTTGTGCCCAGTGCCCGGTGACCCGCTTTCTCATTTTTACCCTCCCCCCGATGCGTAAAGCCGAGCGGTTTCGTCTGTTTATTGACTACTTCACCACCAACTTCCCCGAGCCCGAAACGGAGCTGACCTATGCCAACCCCTACGAGCTGATTGTGGCCGTGGTGCTCAGCGCCCAGTGCACCGACAAGCGCGTGAATCTGGTGACCCCCGCCCTGCTCCAGCAGTACCCGACCCCGGCCCACCTGGCGGCGGCTTCGGCCGAGGATATCTTCCCGTTTATTCGTAGCATCTCCTACCCCAACAACAAGGCCAAGCACTTGGTGGGGCTGGGCCGGCTGCTGGTCCAGGATTTCGGAGGCGAGGTGCCCAGCACCATTGAGGAGTTGCAGCGCCTGCCGGGCGTGGGCCGCAAAACGGCCAACGTGGTAGTATCGGTCATCTATAACCAGCCCGCCATGGCCGTGGATACCCACGTGTTCCGCGTGTCGCACCGGCTGGGCCTGGTATTGAAAACGGCTACTACCCCGCTGGCCGTGGAGAAGGGTCTGGTGGCCCATATTCCGGAGGAACTCATTCCCAAGGCCCATCATTGGCTGATTTTGCACGGCCGCTATATTTGCCTGGCCCGCCAGCCCAAATGCGCCCAATGCCCGCTCACGGGTTGGTGCAAGTACTACGCCGACGTAGTCAGCAAAGAGATGACGACACCGGCAAAAAAGCCCTCTACGGCTCGTACAGCCGCAAAATCAAAGGCGTGAGGCACAACATAGTCTATAAGTAGTTATAGGGGGTTTATAATATCAGTGCTTTGCTCCAGCGGCCTGTTCCAGCAACTGCTGCACCGCAACACCAATCTGCTGGCGGTCGAACTGCCCCCGGGCCACCACCCGGCCCCGCTCGCCGGCCTGGCGCAGCTGCGCCGGCTCGTCCAGCAGTTCTCCCAGGCGCCGGGCCAGTCCGGGCGGGTCATCGGCGGGGGCGTACCAGCCGCAGCCGTGTTGCTCCACCAGTTCGCGGGTCCAGCCCGGGTTGGTTACAATAACCGGAGTGCCCACGGCCAGACTATCGTAAAACTTGGCCGGAGAATTGGTATCCAGCACGGGCAGCCCCAGAAACGACACCACGGACACTTCCGCCAACCGGAACCAGGTGAATACCGCGTGCCGGGGCTGGGGCGGCACCACCCGAATGTAGGCGTGCTCCCGGGCGGCGGCCAGAAGCTCGTCGGCGTAGAAGCCGTGGCCCATGAATACCCATACTACTGCGGGATTGGTGATGGTCAGCGTGGCGGCGGCGGCCAGCAGCAGGGGAATGGCATTGGCCCGCCCGAAAGTACCCGCGTACAGCACCACCTGCCTGCCGTCCAGTTCCTGCTCCCGGCTCAGGGCGGCCACGGCCTCATTGGTAGCCCGTTCGGCCAGGTCAAAATCGGTGCCGTTGAGGGTGGTGTGCACTTTCTGCGGCGCGAAAGGCCAGCGCTGCCCCTGTCCCACCTGCCGCACGTAGTCTGTCATGTCGGGCGAGAGGGTGAGGATGGAATGAGCCTGCTGGTAGAGCCGGCCTTCGAGGCGGTAAAGTTCCTGCCGGGCCAGACGGCTGGGCACGGCACCCATGGCAATCGGGAAGGAAGGCCACAGATCCTGCACCTCGAATACCCAGGGTACCCGTCGCCACCGGGCCACCTGAGCGGCCGCCCAGGCCGCGGTGAGCGGCGTACTGATGCCCCAGATAACGTCGGGCTTATCGATGCGCAGCCCTTCGCGTAGGGCGTAGGCCGCGTACTGCCCGAATGATAAGGCCCGCCGGGCTACGCCCATGCGGTTCTCGTAGGCAATATCGGCGGCCCGTAGCTCCACGCCCGGCGGCACCCAGGCAAACTCCTGCGTCAGGCGCTGCGGCTCCCAGGTGCGGGTAGTAATCAGTGTGATGCGGTGCGTCCGGGCCAGCTGCGCCAACAACGAGTAGTGCCGACTGGTGGCCGGGCAATCGGGGTTGGTGTGATACTGGCTGAAGACGGCAATGTGCATGCGTTTTTCAATTAGGAATTGCTTTGGCGAAACCAAGCGGCACAATCTTACCCTCACTTCCTAACCGGTAGCTAATCAGGCCTTCAGCTGCACTTCTTGCTTCTTGCTTCTTACTTCTTACTTAAACTTTCCCCCGGTTTACTTTAGGACGGTAGCGGGAACCGTTGAGGATGCGCTGGGCATCTTTTTCGGCCATGAGCTGCTTCAGGGTTATTTCCGGGTGCTCGGCCATGTACTTGCGCACAATCTGCCACCCCATCCAGGCGCCCACCCGGCCGGGGCAGGTCTTATCGATTTCCGGGATGTTGGGCCGCTCCCCAATATATTTCTGAATGGTAAACGGGGCCGTATTATAGAGCAAATTCTTCTCGAGGAAGTGCGCCCAGATTTTGCCCTCGTTGAAGTACACGCCCGCCATTTCCTTGTCGGTGTAGCCCATAAGCAGCGAATCGGCGGTGCAGGGCAGGATTTTTTCGGCGAAGTAAAGGGCCTTGCCGAACTGCACCATTTCGCTGAGCATCGTCTGGTTAGTGAGCTGCTTCTGGTTATACTTACTGCTGATGGCCAAAGCCACCGTAGGCAGCACGTGCTCCCGGGTGTAGCGGCGCTGAATGTAGGCCGGCACGTTGGGCTGGTACACGGCCTGGGGGCCTACGAAATAGTCGGTACTAATAACCAGTAGGCTGTCGTTAACGAAGAGGTCCTGACTCAGGCCACTCACAAAAGTTTTGACGGGCGGCACCTTGAAATCGGGGAAGTAGTAGCGCAGGTACTGGAACATGGGATGGAGCTGCTGCTCCAGACCGGCGGCCGTGAAGGTGGTGTCAGCCTGGGCCCCGAGCTTTTGCAGCCCCTCATTCGTGGCCAGGCGCGTCAGCGTGGCGCTCAGCACCCCAGCCGGGTACTGGCCGCTTTGCAGGAACTGGCGCGCAAACAGGCTGTGCTCCCGCAGGAACCGGTCGGCGTCGGCGGTGGTCCGGATCTGGAAGAAGGATTTCTCCAGGCGCTCCAAGCGCACCGGTGCTTCCACTTGGGCCACGGCCGGGTCCATCTCGCAGGTTTCGGAGCTTTTGGAGCAGGCTGCCAGCCCCAGGGCGGCGGCAGCACTCAGCATCAGGGTACGCAAACGGGCAGGAATGTGCATCTCGCTTCTATCTTTGGAACAAAATTAGCCAAATCCCAACGGCCTGCGGCCGGGCTTCGTGTTTACTGGCCTTACAAATTTTCAGCTGCCATGAAAAAAGCTCTGCTTGTTCTCCTTTTCAGCGGTGCCACCCTCGGGGCAGCCTCCGCCCAGGTCGAAATCGGCCTCAAGATTTCCCCTTCCGTTACCAACCTGCGCGCCGCCTCCCCTAATGGCGACGAGCTGAAAGCCGAAAACGCCAAGCTCAGCCTTGGCGGCGGCATCATAGTAGATTACTTCTTCGGTCAGAACTACGCCTTCAGCACCGGGCTGGAGCTGGTGGGCCGGGGCGGCAACGTGAGCTACTTCGACAGCCGTAACCAGAAGCGCTACGAGCAGAAAATCGGGCTTCAGTACCTGCAGGTGCCCATCACGGTAAAGCTGTTTACCAACGATGTGGCCACCGATACGAAGGTGTACTTCCAGCTGGGCGGCGCCCTGGGCGGCAGCATTGCCGGCCGCATCGACGGCGACAAGTACTACACTGACCCCCTCTCGGGCGAGCGTTCCAAAGCTCTCAAGCACGCCATCATTCCCGAAGCCAACCTGCGCCTGGGCGCCGGCGTAGAGTACCAGCTGGGCCAGAGCACGCGCATGATTGCCGGCCTGAGCTACCACCGCGGCCTGCTCAATATCGATAAGTACTTCGAAGACAGCCGGGGCATCCAGGATGCCGAACTCAAAAACAGTGAGTTTGCGCTGGATCTGGGCATTAAGTTCTAACCCTCGGTCGGCCTCAGGTACCACGAAAAAGCCCGCGTTGCTAGCAGCAGCGCGGGCTTTTCTTCTATTCAGGGGAGTTTTCTCGCAGAAAAAATCCGTCAGTCAAGTATTTCAATTTCCCGGTCCTGCAACCGGCTCATGGCCGCGGCGGCCGAGTGCAGCTCGATTTCCTCGCCGTGCTCGTCCTCGATGCGGTATTCGGTGAGGCCCAGACTGGTGTCCTTCATCACCTTTACCCACTTGTAATACTTCAGGTACCATTTCATCTGCCGGCTTACCAACCCTTTGGTGTAGTAGGCGTGCAGGAAAGGATGCACCGAAAGCGTAATGCCCGACTGGTTTTGAGCTACCAGCAGGTCGTCAATGCTGTTGTCGATTTCGTCCGTCACGAGGATGGAAGCCGAAATCTTGCCCGTACCGCCGCAGGTGGGGCATACCTCGCCGGTGACAATGGCTTCGGCCGGCCGCACGCGCTGCCGGGTAATCTGAAGCAGGCCAAACTTGGTGATGGGCAGAATCGTGTACCGGGCCTTATCATGTTTCATGATGCTGTGCACGGCGTCTTCTACCTTCTTGCGGCTCTCGCCCGACTTCATGTCAATGAAATCGACGACGATGATGCCGCCCATGTCGCGCAGCCGGAGCTGGCGGGCTACTTCCTTGGCGGCCGCGAGGTTCACGTGCAGGGCCGTGGCCTCCTGGTCGCCTTCCTGATTGCTCTTGTTGCCGGAGTTCACGTCGATGACGTGCAGGGCCTCCGTGTGCTCAATGACGAGGTACCCGCCGCCGGGCACAGTTACGGCCTTGCCAAACAACGTTTTGAGCTGCTTTTCAATGCCGTAGTGCTCGAAGATTTTCACCTTGCCGGTGTGCAGCTTCAGCAGGCCGAGCTTGTCGGGCGCAATCTGCTGGAGGTAGCTGCGCATCTCCTCGTACATAGCCGGCGAGTCCACGGTGATGGCATCGAACGACTCGTTGAGCATGTCGCGCAACATGGAAGAAGTGCGGCCCAGCTCGCCCAGAATCTTGTCGTTGGGCTTGCCCGCCTTCAGGTTCTGAAACAGCGTGTTCCACTTTTCCACCATGTTCTGCATATCCCGGTCGAGCTCAGCCACCTCGCGGCCCTCGGCCACGGTGCGGATAATCACGCCAAAATTCTCGGGCTTGATGGAGGCGATGAGCCGCTTAAGACGGTCCCGCTCCGTGCGGCTGACAATTTTTTTGGATACGCTGATGGTATTCGAAAACGGCACCAGCACCAAGTAGCGGCCGGCCATGGAAATATCCGTGGACAGGCGCGGGCCCTTGGTGGAAATCGGCTCCTTCACAATCTGCACCAGCAGCTGCTGGCTCTTCTTGAGCGTGGCGTCGATTTTGCCGACTTTATCGAGCGTCCCGTCAAACTGGAAGGTTTTCAGGGGGCCGACGGTAATTTTCTGCGATTGAACGCCTCTGCCCCACTTCACCAGGGAAGGGAAATTCTCCCCCAGGTCGCCGTAGTGCAAAAAGGCGTCTTTTTGATACCCGATGTCGATGAACGCGGCGTTCAGACCGGGCATAACTTTCTTGACCGTGCCCAGGAAGATGTCACCCACCGAGTAGGCGGTGTCGTTGCGGTCGAAATGATATTCGATGAGCCGCTTGTCCTGTAGCAGGGCAATCCGTTCTCCGTCCTGAGTAGAATTAATGATTAATTCGTTACTCAATGGATTAAGCGGTTAAGATAGACTCCCGGCAAGCGTGGCCCCAGCAACCGCCCGGCCCCGAAACCCGCAAAGGGAAGCCAGCGCACACGGCGCCGGCTTCCCTTTCAAGCCACGGGGAAAGCATGTTTCTGACCACTCTCAGAGAACCTAAGTGAGAGATAGACGGCCGGTTTCCCGCAGGAAAACCACCGCCAGCAAACCCCGCCGGGGCTTACTTCTTCTTGTGACGGTTCTTGCGCAGACGCTTCTTCCGCTTGTGCGTGGCAATCTTATGACGCTTTCTTTTTTTACCGCAAGGCATGTTGATGTGGGTTAAGGGGTTGAATGATGTTTTGGTTCGGTTGTCAGTTTTTGGTTGTCAGTTGTCAGGCTTCTAAGGTCTGACAACTAACAACCAAAAACTGACAACTCAGCTACTGGAGTTTTTTCAGCTCTTCGTCCACCGAAGCGGCCAGGGCCGGATCGGGGCTGATGCTCTTGGCTTTGAGGAAGGCTTTACGGGCCTCCTCTTTCGCGCCGGTTTTGGCTAACGAAACGCCAAGATAGAACTGTCCGTTGAGGTTTTCAGCATTGACTTCCGTCAGTTGCCGGAAACGGTCGGCGGCTTTGTCGTACTGTCCGCTCTGAATAGCCAGTAAACCAAGGTTATACAGGGCTTTTTCGTTGCGGGGGTCGGCGGCCAGCACTTCGCGCAGCAACGTAATGCCCTGCACCGGATTGGTGCTGGCCATGTACGCCATGCCGAGGTTGGTCTTGGCGTCGAGGTTGTCGGGGTTGTTCTTCAACACCTTCCCGTACAGCTCCTGACACTTGGCCCCCAGCAGCTTCTGCCGCTCCTCGGTGGTAGCGAAGCTGAAAGCCTCGTAGTACTCGTCGGCGGCCCGCTTCCACGTTTGCTCGCCCGGGCGCACCAGGGCAATCTGCTCCAGGTAATACCCGGCGCTGTCGAAGCGCTCCACGGCCTTGTACTTCTCGGCCAGCTGCTGGGCCAGCCGCAGCTTGGCGGTCTGGTCGGTTTCCGCGCCGAACTTGGCCACCAGCGCACTGATTTCCCGGCGTTGGGCCGGAGGCAGCGTCATGTGGGGCTTTTCAGCGGTGGCACCCTCGTGGCTACCGGCCGGGTGGCCATGCTCATCCAGTTCCCCTACCGCGGGCGTCGCCGCGCCATTGTCGCGGTTGGCCGTGCGGGCGGCGTCCTGGGCCAGCATTCCTTTACCCTCCTTGGGCTTGACAATCACCTTCGGCAACAAAAACAAACCGGCCACCAGCGCAACCGCTAGGGCCAGAATCAGCAATTGGTGCTTGGAAGAAGACGTGGTAACAGCCATCGGCAGGGGGAGGAAAAAGACCGGCCGCCGGGGTTTCCGAAGAGGAATTCCCGGCGGCTCAGCCGGCAATAGTACAACAGGGGCCGTTTAGGCCGCCAGTTCTTTGATTTTCTTGCTGTTCTTGATTTTCCCGATGAACGTCTTCGACGGTTTGAAGCTCGGGATGAAGTGCTCGTCGATGATAATCGACGTGTTTTTCGAGATGTTGCGGGCTACTTTTTTCGCGCGCTTCTTGTTTACGAAGGAGCCAAAGCCACGCACGTAAATGTTGTTGCCGTCAGCCATCGAGTCTTTTACAACTTTGAAGAAGGCTTCTACGGTAGCCGAAACGTCGGCTTTCTCGATGCCGGTTTTATCGGCAATTTCGGCAATTACTTCTGCTTTAGTCACGCTGGTAGGTGTACTGGGGAGTGAAAAAAAAGTGCTGGCACCGGGTGCCTCCCTCGAAACGTAAGCACTTGCCCGGTAAGAGTTTGCCTACGTTTTGAGGGGCACAAAGGTAGCCTGCTTTTTTGGTTTTACAAACCGTTTTCCTGCAATCCGTTTCTGCGTCCCGGTTGCATCCAACTTATTCTTTCTCAAAGCCTTGCCCGATTCCTTTACTTCTGCCGCAACACCACTTTCTACCACATGGTTCGCGGCCGCCCTCCGAGAATGGTACCCACGCCACCGCCGTGACTTGCCCTGGCGCCACACCCGCGACCCGTATCTGATCTGGCTCTCGGAGGTAATTCTGCAACAGACCCGCGTGAAACAGGGTCTCCCCTACTACCAGGATTTCAGCTCCACCTACCCCACCGTGCAGGACCTGGCCGCGGCCCCGCCGGACGAAGTGCTGCGCCACTGGCAGGGCCTGGGCTACTACTCCCGGGCCCGTAACATGCACCACACCGCCCAGCAGGTGGTAGCGGAATACGGCGGCCGGTTTCCGGGCTCTTACCAGGAGCTGCTGAAGCTGCGGGGCGTGGGCCAGTACACGGCGGCGGCCATTGCCTCCTTTGCCTACGATGAGCGGGTGGCCGTGCTCGATGGCAACGTGTTCCGGGTGCTGGCCCGGGTGTTTGGGCTCAGCCAGGATATTGCTGCGCCCGCCAGCCGTAAAGTATTCCAGCAGCTGGCCGACGAGCTGATTCCGGCCGACCACCCGGCCGAGTTCAACCAGGCCATTATGGAATTCGGGGCTCTGCAGTGCACGCCGCTCAAGCCCGACTGCCTGTTCTGCCCGCTGCAGCCGCAGTGCTTTGCGTTCCAGCGCGGCTTGGTGCAGGAGTTGCCGGTGAAAAGCAAGGCCAAGGCCGCCCGCACCCGCTACTTCCACTACCTGGTGTTGCGCCACGCCGATACGGTGTACCTGCGCAAGCGCGGCCCCAAGGACATCTGGGAAGGACTTTACGACTTCGCCTTACAAGAAACCGACTCGATGGAACTGACGGCCCCGGCCCTGCTGGCGGCGGTGGAGGCGCTGGGCGGCCGCCTGGCCACTGACCGGGCCGAAGAACCCGTAGCGGCCCTACGCCACGTGCTGAGCCACCAAAAGGTGGAGGCGCGCTTCCACACCGTGTGGCTGGCCGAGCCTCTGCCGGCCGCCGCCGGGGCGGCGGACCTGCAGCCTTATGACAGCCGGGAAATAGAGGAGCTGCCTAAATCGATTCTCATTACCAACTATATTAGCAATTCAGGAATTTAATTACCTAATTTCTTTGGCAATCAGAATATTAGGAGTTATCTTTATTCAGTTGATTTATTTCTCACCACTTTCTTCAACCCCTTCATTATAAACCCCATGGCAAGCGTCAACAAAGTTATTCTGATTGGCCACTTAGGCAAGGACCCGGAAGTGCGACACCTGGAAGGCGGTAACTCGGTGGCCAACTTCACCATTGCCACCAACGAGTATTATAAGGACAAGCAGGGCACCCGCGTGGAGCGCACCGAGTGGCATAACATTGCCGCCTGGCGCGGCCTGGCCGAGCTGGCCGAGAAATACCTGCGCAAGGGCCAGCAGGTATACGTGGAGGGCCGCATCCGCACCCGCCAATACCAGGACAAGGAGAACCAGACCCGCTACGTAACCGAAATTATTGCCGAGGAACTCTCCCTGCTCGGTCACCGGCCCGGAAGTGGCCCTCAGGGGGCACCCGCCGCGGAAACGTCTGCCGAAGCCCCCGTCACGTTCCGCCAGGAACCCGAGCTGGATCAACTGCCTTTCTAGCAGTCCGGCTGCTTGGCTGCCCCCTACCCTGAAGCCCCGGTTCTGCCTTGTCCTTACCCAAAACTCAGAAAGCGCTGACCAGTGGGTCAGCGCTTTTTTTGTGGCCGGTGGGTAGCTTGCGGGCATGAGCATTTCTACCGGTTTTGGCGAGGCGCAGGTGTGGGCGCAGACGC
>NZ_JAHHZN010000015.1 GCF_018760735.1 Hymenobacter piscis | reverse complement strand
CGGAAGGTTTCGCGTGCTGACGGAAGGTTTCGCGTGCTGACGGAAGGTTTCGCGTGCTGACGGAAGGTTTCGCGTGCTGACGGAAGGTTTCGCGTGCTGACGGAAGGTTTCGCGTGCTGACGGAAGGGTTACTATGGCAACGTCAGCACGCGAGATTCCTCGGCTGCGCTCGGAATGACGTTCTCACTTCTCACTTCTCACTTCTCACTTCTCACTTCTCACTTCTCACTTCTCACTTCCCACGGCTACTTATGCTTCGGGCGGCGCTTGCGGCGGGCGGCGGCTTGGTCGCGCTCTGCTTTGCGCACGGCCCGCAGCAGCAGGCGTTCCTCGTGGCGGGCCAGCAGCTGGCGGCGAACAAAGTGGGCCAGCTCCGCGAGCGAGACGAGGCGGGTGGTGCGCAGGAAGCTCAGGATGTCGCGGCGGCGCAGGGTGCTGACGCCGGGCAAGCCCTGGGAAAGCAGAAACTGCTTGATTTCGGATACCCGCAGCAGGCCGGCCACGGCGGGGCGCTCCACGGTGGCGTTGTAGGCGGCGGGGCGCAGCTCGCGCAGCCCCTCGGCCGAGGCTACCAGAATGCCCACCCACCCGGGCAGCAGGGGCAGCAGCTTGGCCAGATGCTTGTCGGTGACCACGAACGTGACGAAATCGTAGGCCCGGGCGTAGCAGGGCAGCTGTCGGGGCACCCGTTGCAGGGTGTCGGCGTCGCCCTTGAGCTCGTAGCCGTGCATGAACTGCTCCGTGATGTGAACCACGTCGGCGCGGGTGGTGCCGGTGGGCAGCTCATCAATCCAGACGCCGCCCAGCAGCCGGGGATACAGAAAGGGGCGGATATCGGCGTCGTTCATGCAGGGTAGGGCGCAGCACCGCTTCGCTCTGGCAAAGATAGGGAGTGGGAGAGGGTGGAAATAACACGTCATGCTGCGCCTTCGCTCAGCACAACGTTCTTTTCTATTGCCTTGCCCAAACGTCTACCTTTGCTGCTTCTTTTTGCCTAACTGCTGTGCTATGCCGTTTCCCATGACTTCCCGCCGCTGGCTCTGGCTGTTTCTGTTAGTGCTGGGCGGAGCCTTCGCCTGGCAGCTGGGCAGCTGGGGGCCGCTGGAAAGCTCGGAGGCCCGCTACGCCGAAATCGGGCGCGAAATGCTCACCGGCCAGGATTGGCTGCACCCGCGGCTGCTGGGTATTTACCACTTCCACAAGCCCCCGCTCACGTACTGGCTCACGGCGGCGGGCCTGGGCCTGTTCGGGGTGAACACGGTAGGCGTGCGCCTGCTGCCGGTGCTGGCCGTGCTGGGGCAGGTGGGGCTGATGTACGCGCTGGCGCTGTTGCTGTTTCAGCAGGACCGGGCCCGGGCCCTGGCGGCGGCGGTTATCTACGGCACGCTGCCGGTGGTGCTCATTGCGGCCCTCAACGTGACTACCGATGCCTACCTGGCCACCCTGGAGCTGGCCGCCACCTACGGCATACTGCGCTACTACGCCAGCGGCGGGGCGCGCTGGCTCTATTTGTTCTGGCTGGGGCTGGGCCTGGCGTTTCTCACCAAAGGGCCGGTGGGCTTCCTGCTGCCCCTGATGGCCGTCATCAGCACCCGTTTCCGGACGGAAAAAGCTGTGCCCCGGCCGTTTACGGTGCACCACGCTCTGGGCTTTGCTCTGTTCGTGGGCGTGGGCCTGAGCTGGTACCTGTACCTGATGGCCGAGAATCCGGCCTTTATCCGCTACTTCCTGGTGGAGCACACCGTGGAGCGGTTTGCCAACGCGGCCACCTTTAACCGCAGCAAGCCCTGGTGGTTTTACCTGGTGCTGGCCCCGGCTACCAGTCTGCCCTGGGCCGTGGCGCTGGTGGTGCGGGCCGTGCGCACGCCCTGGGCCACGGTGCCGCGGCAGTGGCGCAACGTGCTCATTTTCTGGGTGCTGGTGCCGCTGCTGTTCTTCTCCCTGTCCAAATCCAAGCTGCTGCTGTACGTGCTGCCCGTGTTTCCCGGCGTAGTGCTGCTCACGGTGTACTACCTGGGCCGCTGCACCGAGGCCGTGCTGCTGAAGTGGTACGTGGGCATCGTGGCGTTTTTCGGGCTGGTGCTCGGGGCGTTGTGCCTGGTGCCCGTATTGGCGGCCGCCCTGGAGCTGGAGCTGGCAGTACACCCGTTCACGGCCCTGGCGCCGGCCCTGGGCGTTATCACGCTGGTGCTCACGCTCACGCTCTGGAACCAGGTGCGCATAGCTCCCCGGCTGCTGGTGGCCACCACCATTTTCACGGCTTTTCTGCTGGTGTCGGCCAAGCCCATCCTGCGTCAGAACGAGCTGAAATTCAACGGCAGCCGTCCCCTGGCCGATTTTATCCGGGCGCGAAAACTCACGGGACAGCCCATTGCGGTGTACAATGAGCTGCTGCCCTCCCTGGCGTTCGAGCTGGGGCAGATTCCCGTGTCGCTCCACGATGGCAACGCCAGCCTCAACCGCGAAACCCAGTTTCAGACCAACAAAGCCTGGCGGCAGCAACTCCTGTATCTGCCGGATTCCACCCAGCGGCCCGCTCTGGATAGCCTGCTGCGCCGGCGCCCGGTGCTGCTGGTAAAAGGCGAGTTGCCGGCCCATCGTCGGTGGCTGGCCGCGCCCTATTCCCACCAGCAGAAGCTGGGCAAGTGGACTATCCTGTGGTCGGAGAGCAAGTAGGGGCGTACCAACAGAAAAGCCGCTGCCAGAGGCAGCGGCTTTTTCCTGACGGGGTTATGATCGGTCTTGTTTAGTTCCACCCTACGTACCGATCCTAACACTCCACTGCGAGAGGTGCTCCTTTCCATACACCTCGCCAGCGCCGCTTGTTAGTAAAACAAAGGTAGATAACGGCCTGGCAGGGGTGGTAGAAGTTTTGATCAACAAGGCCTGGGGCCAAGCCAACGCCCGGTTTCGGCCGGTAAAAGGTGCGCTACCGGTACAAGGCCGGCGCTTTCCCGCGCAGGTTGTAGCCCGAGGCCATAACCTCGCCGTAGGCCCCGGCTGAGCGGATGGCCAGCAGGTCGTGGCGGCTGGTTTCGGGCAGCAGGCGGGCGCGGCCGAAGGTATCGGTGGATTCGCAGATGGGGCCCACCACGTCGTAGGCCTGCTCGGGGCTGCCGGCCGGGCGGCTCAGGTTCTGGATGTGGTGGTGGCTGCCGTAGAGGGCCGGGCGCATAAGCTCGGTCATGCCCGCATCGAGGATGGCAAAGCGCGTGTGCTGGCTTTCCTTCACGTAGAGCACCCGGCTCAGCAGCGTGCCGCACTGGGCCACCACGGCCCGGCCCAGCTCCACGTGCACCTGCTGGCCCGGCCGCCGCACCAGGTGCTGCTCAAACATACCGAAGTAGGTCCGGAAGTCGGGAATCGGGTGCTGGTCGGGCTGCTCGTAGTCGATGCCCAAACCGCCGCCCACGTTGAGGTGGGGCAGGCGGTGGCCCCGGTCTTCGAGCCAGGTCTGCAGGTCGTTGAGCTTGCGGCTGAGGGCGGCAAACACGCTCAGCTCCGTAATCTGGGAGCCGATGTGGGCGTGCAGGCCAATCAGCTCCACGTTCGGCAGCTGGTCGAGCTGGTCGATGACGCCGGCCAGGTCGGGCAGGCTGATGCCGAACTTGTTGGCGTCGAGGCCCGTGGTGATGTGGGGGTGGGTGTAGGCGTCCACGTTCGGATTCACGCGCAGCGCCACCCGCGCCCGCCGGCCCTGGGCCCGGGCCAGCTCGTCGAGCACCCGCAGCTCCGGCACCGACTCGGCGTTGAAGCAGAAAATATCGGCCGCCAGGGCCAGGTTCATCTCGGCATCCGACTTGCCCACGCCGGCAAATACCACGTGCTCAGCTCCGAAACCGGCCTCCAGGGCCCGCGCCACCTCGCCCCCGCTCACGCAGTCGGCGCCCAGCCCGGCCTGGTTTATGCGCGCCAGAATGGGCAGGTTGGAGTTGGCCTTGAGGGCGTAATGCACCTGGAAATTGCCCGGCCGGGCGGCCGCCGTCAGGGCCGCCAGGGTCTGGTCGAGCAGGTCGAGGTCGTAGTAGTAAAACGGAGTCGGCTGGTCGCGGAATTCCGCCGGAAGTTGAAAAGGCATGGGTTGGAGTGTTGGGGTACTTGGGGACTGGGGAGCTGAGGCAAAAAGCCCGTCATGCTGAGTGCAGCGGAGCGAAGTCGAAGCATCTCTACCGCAATAGTAAACCTGTCGGCTGGCTCCCCCTCTCCTTTTTCGGAGAGGGGGCCGGGGGGTGAGGCGAGATGTAAGACCGAAGCGGTAGAGATGCTTCGACTGCGCTCAGCATGACGCCGTTCTTATACGGTTCTACTCTACCGCTGAAACAGCCCGGCGTTCAGGGCCTGCAGGGCACGCACTTTGTCGTCGGTACGGACCAGGATGCTGATGTTATTGGGCGAGCCGCCGTAGCTGATCATGCGCACCGGAATGTCCTTGAGGGCCGTGAAAGCCCGGTTAGCGGCGCCGTGGGCATCCTGGAGCAGGTTGCCCACGAGGCAGATGATGCTCTGGTTTTCGTCTACTTCCACCGAGCAGAAGCGGCGCAGCTCGTCCAGAATCTGGGGCAGGCGGCCGGCGTCGTCGATGGTCAGCGACACGGCCACTTCCGAGGTCGTAATCATGTCGATGGAAGTGCGGTAACGCTCGAAAATCTCGAACAGGCTGCGCAGGAAACCGTGGGCCAGCAGCATTCGGCTCGACTTCACATTGATGGCCGTGATACCGTCCTTGGCGGCCACGGCCTTGATGGCTTCGGCCCCGGTTTTGGCCGAGATGAGCGTGCCCGGGGCCTCGGGCTGCATGGTGTTGAGCAACCGCACCGGAATGCCGTGCTGGCGGGCCGGCAGCACCGAGCTGGGGTGCAGAATCTTGGCCCCGAAATAGGCCAGCTCCGCGGCCTCGTCAAACGACAATTCCCGGATGGGGTAGGTGCCCTGCACGATGCGCGGGTCGTTGTTGTGCAGGCCGTCGATGTCGGTCCAGATCTGGATTTCCTCGGCCCCCACGGCCGCCCCGATCAGGGAAGCGGAGTAGTCGGAGCCCCCGCGCTTGAGGTTGTCGATGGAGCCCTGGGCGCTGCGGCAGATGTAGCCCTGGGTGATAAACAGGCGCTCGGCCGCGTGCGGGGCCAGCGTGGCGGCCAGCAGCTCCCGGATGGCGGGCGCATCGGGCTCCTCGTCGGTGTCGATGCGCATGAAGTCGAGGGCGGGCAGCAGCACGGCGGGGCGGCCCAGCACCCGCGTCACGTAGGCGTGCACCAGCAGGGTGCTCAGCAGCTCGCCCTGGGCCAGAATTACCCGCTCGCCATCGGCGGAGAGGGGCGCGGCGGTCAGGTCGAGCAGGGTCTGGAAGTGCTGGCCGAGGGTGGGCAGTACGGCCTCGGCGTGGCCCGGGAGCAGCTCGCGGGCCACTTCGTGGTAGCGCTGCTGCAGGAACCGGATGCGGGCTTCGGCCGCGGCCGCGTCGCCGCCGTAGAGCAGGCCGGCAATTTCCACCAGCGCGTTGGTGGTGCCGCTCATGGCCGACAGCACCACGATGCGCCGCGCCAGGTGGGGGGCGTGAATCAGCTCCGCTACTTCGCGCATCCGCTGCGCCGACCCGACGGACGTGCCGCCAAACTTCAAAATCTTCATAAACCAGGAAAGCAGAAAACGAGTGTCGGAAAAGGCCCCGGCCGCGGGTGGGCCAGGAAAAAAACAGGACAAAAAGAAGCGCCGACCCTGGGCAGGACCGGCGCTTGAACGTTCAGATGGGGTGCGGTGAACTAGTGCGACGGTCGGGTCGGGGTAGGTTTCTTCGATTTCTTGACCATCACGGGGCTGCCGCCCACGCGCTTCCCAGCGGCGCATACACCCAGCACGCAAGCCGCAGGGCTGGCGAAACGGGCAGAAGCAACGGAAAACAAACGCGACATGGGGCAGTGGAAAATCGGGATGCAACGGGTAGTTCGGCCTCGTTGCGGCCGCAAGTACGCTCCGGATTAGCAATATTCCAGTGGGCACCTGAAAAAAAAGTTGTGCTGTCCCGGCCCGGGGTGGCGGCGGAACCTGTCCCGGGCCGGTGGTTAACGGCCCAGTTGCCGGGCGACCCAGGCCGGCAGCTGGTTCTGCTGACGCAGGCGCAGGAGCTCTTGCAGCTGCTTGCTTTTGGGGTAGCCGCCGGCTTCGTAAGCCGTGAGCAGGGTGTTGAGGCCGGCCACGTTAAGCATCACCTGGTCTTCCACCTCGGGGTGCCGGAGCTGGTAGCGGGCCCAGCCGCCCATGAACAGCAGCAGCTGGTCGGGGTTCTGTTTCACGAGGTCGGCCACGTACTTCTGCAGCTGCACCTGCACGTTGGGCGCGCCGCTCAGCCACTGAAACACGAACTTGTTGACCGCCTGCCGCTGAGTGGTCTGCTGGCCGGCGGGCGTTTTCTCCAGCCAGTTCACGGCCTCCACCACCTGGGGCTCGAAGCGGATGTAATCCTCCGGCAGCCGGAACGTATACTCGGGCACCTGGTAGCCCGATTGGGCCCGGGCGGCGGGGCCGCCGAGCAGCAGCGTCAGCAATAGTAACAGGAAGGTGGGTTTCATGGGATAAATGGTAGAGAGGACAGGGCCGCCGGACCGCACGATGGCCGGCCGCTTCTCTGGTATACGAAGAACGGAAGGGTGGTTGGGTTTTAGCGGGCCGGTAGAGGTGCCCGTCGGCATCTGGTTGTCCGCATCGTTGTAATGGCATCGTTCAATGACGCGACGCGAATACGCGTCTCTACAGCGCACTTACCCGGTTTCAGCCGCCCAAGCCCTGTGTACCCCCAATTTACAGCAGCACTTCCAGCGTGAGAGCCGGCAAGGCCAGCAGCCGCCGGCCGCTGCGGCGCATGTCGTTGTCGGCGTAGGTACCGTGGAACCCGTTGGCCACGAACAGCTGCAGGCCGGCGCGCAGGTGCTCCTGAAACCGTACGTTGGCCCCGAAGCTGCCGCTCACGTTCAGGTCGCGGACGGTGCCGCTTTGCCCATACTGCTTCCAGTGGTAGCTGGTGTAGATGCCGCCCAGGCCCACGGTGGGCTCCAGCCACGTGAGCCGGCAAGGCAGGTAGTAGACCACTTGCCCGACGCCGGCGTTGCTGTACTCGCCCGGTACGGTACCGTCGGAGGTGCGCACGCCAGCCAGTTTCAGGCCGAAATGAGGCGTCAACCGGGCTTCCCCCAGCACCCCTACCGCGTCCGGTAGGAGCCCAGCAAGCCCAGCGCCACGTGGTAGGGAGCCGGCGCGGAAGTTTGCGCGTGTACCTGCTGCGTAACCAGCCCGGCGGCCAGAAAAGGTATCAGATAGTTCATAAGCAATACGGGTAACAGAAGGGCCACAAGATAGCGGAATTACTCAGAATGGGGAGAGTAGTATGGAATCGAGAAAGTGGGGCATCGGCATAGCTTTAAGTCGACAGTAAAAGATGAAGCCCTAGTATTGCTAACGTGGGGGGGGCAAATGGCTCTACTCATCGTGTACTTGTTTTGGTTGGTTTTTGTCTTGGACGGGACGGACTCCGGAACGGAATAGGGTGGCCGGTAGCTTGGCTACGGTTACCGGCCGCATCCAAGGCTTCAAACAGTACGGTGTATTCTTCACCAGAAGCAAACTGGAAGTCGCCGCCGCAGGTAAACCAGCCAATGCCCAACTGATTCTGCCAGGACTTGAGGTAGCTGACGTTTGGTTTCTCCAGTCGCTCACTTCGAATGGTAGCCCGCACCAGCACCAGCGAACTATCCTGCACGGGATACGAGAAGAGCACGTAGTTGTTGATTCCTTCGCTGTTTTCTGAGTACTCTTTGCGCACGACAGTGGGCGTAGCCACCCAGCGAGGAGCCTGCGTATCGGGCGGTGCGCTGCTGACGCGCCAGTGATGTGCAATAACGAGTTGCTTGCTGCCAGCCCGGGCGCGCTGCATTCGAAACAAGCTGTAGCCAGTCGGCGGCAGGCTCGTGCGTAGGTAGTACACCGTGTCGGGCAGCAATGGCCGGGCTGGCTGCATCAGAACCTGCAGGTCACTGCTGAGCGGGTTAACCGGCTGGTCAAGCAACAGTAATGGCACTGAGTCATGCCTTGACCATAGATACACCTGAATCTGGCGTCCGAACTGCGGTAGATTAGGGTGGGCACTTGTATTTGCGCCCGCGGAAAACAGAAGTATTTGGCGGGGTTGGATAGTAGCATCCCCTTCTGGCCATACTGTAATATGCCATTGAGACAAGCACTGTCCTGCTGTCGGCCTGGCGGTGAGCAGCAATAGCAGGGAAAAGACATAGAAGCAGTAGCGCATAGGATAGGTTATATACAGCCTGAAAATACATACAAGAGCCCAATATGCACTGCATAATGGGCTCTTGTATAGATAAACGGAAATGTTACCGCACCGGCTTGGGCAGCACCGGCAGGCTCTCGTGGCCCTCGGCGTCCACGCTTACTACCCCGAAGATGAAGTTGTCCTTGCTGTGGGGCAGGTCGGCTTTGGTGTCGGTCACGAAGAACTTCTGCTGCCACTCGGGGGCGCTGGTTTCGCGCATGAGCACGTAGTAGCCGGCCGGCTTCTCGCCGGTTTGGGGCGCGGTCCACTTCAGCTCGGTGCGGTTGGTGAGGTTGGCCGTGAGCACGCCCACGTTTTCGGGGGCGGCGGGAGCCAGGGCCAGGGAAGCCAGGGTAGCCAGGTTTACGCCGGTGTTTTTGCGCAGGTAGGCGAAATCCATGAACTTGGCGTGGTCGCCGTATTCCTCGCCGTTTTCGGTGCGCAGGTCCTGGTGCTGGTGGCGGAAATCCTCGTTCACTTCCGAGAAGCGCACGGCCGTGAAGCCCTGCTGGTTGAAGGGCGTATGGTCGCCGCCGCGCAGGAACCGGTCGGGGCGGTACTCCAGGATTACCTCGTGGCCGGCTACGTATTGCTTGGTGGCCGTGCGGGCGTAGCGGGCCAGGTTGCGGCTGGGCGAGTCGTTTTCGCTGCTCAGCGTGCGGCGTACTTTCGCCTCGTCGGGCGTTTCGGTGGCGGGCACGCCTTCGCTGAACACGCGCAGCTGGGTGGTGTTCTTGATTTCGGGGTCGTGGCCGGTGGAGTTGCCCATGATGTCGTTGTTGAGCATGGCCACCAGATTCCAGCCCTCCTTTTTAGCGCGCTTGGCCAGGTAGGTGGAGCCGTAGAGGCCCTGCTCTTCGCCCTGCACCGCCACGAAGATGATGGTGGCCGGAAACTGCTGCTGGCTCATCACGCGGGCCAGCTCCATCACGGCCACCGTGCCCGAGCCGTCGTCGTTGGCCCCGGGCGCGTCGGCGGTGGCGTTCATCACGTCCGACACCCGCGAGTCGATGTGGCCGCTCACGATGAACACGCGCTTGTCGGTGGGGTCGGTGCCGGGCAGGGTGGCCATGACGTTGGCCATCAGCACGGGCCGGTCGATGCGGCGGCCGTCGGGCTTGATGGTGAACGTGTCCTGCTCGACTTTCAATCGGCCGCCGCTGGCCTTGCTGTACTTGCGAAACTCGCCTTCCACCCAGCTGCGGGCCGCCCCGATGCCGCGCTTCTTGCTTTTGGTATCGCTCAGGGTGTGGCGGGTGCCAAAGCTCACGAGCTTGTCGATGTCGTCGCGCAGATTCTTTTCGGAGACTTCCTCCACCATGCGGGTGATGAGCGGATTGGGCGTGGTGGCGGGCTGGGTTTGGGCCAGCGCCGGCGCGGATAAACCGAGGGCCAGCAGCAACGGGGAGAAACGACGCATAGGTTGGTTGTGGTTGGGAAGGCTATAGACGCAGGATTTCGGCCAGCGTTGCGGGAAGTAGCGCGAACTTTGTAGTTCGCGTATGCTGGTGTAGGCCGCCGTATTGCAGCAGGCAGGAGCATACAGCTTCAACGCCAGCAGCGATACGCGAAGCAAAGGCTTCGCGCTACAACACGCTTACCGCAGCTCCACCACCGCGCTGGCCGCGTTGCCGCCGAAGCCGGCCGCATTCACCAGAATCCGCCGGATAGGTTTATCAACTGCCGAAGCCAGATCAGTAGCAAACGGAGCCGAGGGCCACTGCTGAGTTTCCAGCACGTGACAGGCGAAATCGAGGCTGAGCGCGGCGGAAGCCCCCAGGGTGTGGCCCACCAGCCACTTGTTGGAGAGTAGCGGCGCCAGCGTCGGCCCGAAGATGGCGCGCAGGGCGGCCCGCTCGGCGGCGTCGCCGGCCGGGGTGCCGGGGCTGTGTAGCACCACCGCGTCGATGTCGGTGGGGGTGAGGCTGGCTTGGGCCAGGGCCTCGCGCATGGCCTGCTGGAAGTGCTGGCCCTCGAGCGAGAGGCCGGTTTTGCTGCCGATGGCCTCAAACCCGAAGCCTACGCCGGCCAGCACCAGCAGCGGCCCGGTTTCGGCTGCGGCCTGGGCGGCGGAAAGCTGCTCCAGGGCAAACACGGCCGCACCTTCGCCGAGCACAAACGAGGAAGGTCGGCCCGCGCCCGGCCGGCAGGGCCAGTCGGCGGCAGCCAGGGGCGAGTAGATGCCGATGGCGCGCATCTGGGCCAGGGTGAAATTGGTGAGCGGGGCCTCGGTGCCGCCGGCCAGAAACCGGGTGGCCATGCCGGCTTTCAGCCAGGCCCGGGCATTACCCAACGCCTGAAACGCGCTGCTGCAGGTGCTGGAGTGGCTCAGGGCCGCCCCGCCTTCCTGGCCTGCGTCGTAGGCCACCCAGCTGGCCACGTTGCCCAGGGTGGTAAGCGGCGAAGCCGCCACCGGCACGCTGCCTTCGGCCAGAAACCCGGCGTGGAACTCCTCCAGCCGCCCCGTCGCGCCCCGGCTGCTGCCGATGCTCACGGCGAGTTGAGTTGTTGGTTGTTGGTTGTTGGTTGTTGGTTGTTGGTTGTTAGTGGTCGGCAGGGAATGCGAGGTGGCGGCGTTGCTGTGGTTACTGGCGTTTCCCGGATTCAGCACTGCGGCCGAAGCATCGGGGGCGGTAGCAGCTTGCGCGATGCCAGCAGCACTATCGTCGTCACTGGCCACTGACAACTGACAACTACCAACTGACAACTCTCCTCCAGCCGACCACCCCGCCTGGGCGGTGGCCTGGCGGGCGGCCAGCAGGGCTAGTAATACGGTGCGGTCGAGCTGGCGGTAGCTGGGGTGACGGCGCAGCTCGGCTATGGCCGCTTCGGCGGGGGCGGGCAGGGCGGCTACGGGTACGCCGGTGGGGTGGGTGGTGAAGGGGGAAGCGGGGGCCTCGCTAGCCGTCGGCAGCGCCAGGCCCAGCGCCGATACCCGGCCCCGGCCCCGGATAACGGTAATGGCCTCGGCCCCGGTGCGGGAGTTAGTCATGCAGGATTTCGGGCAGGTTGGGGGCGGGGGTGAAGTCGAGCACCAACTCACGCATGCGGCGCAGCACGTCGTAGAGCAGGCTCAGCTCCGCGTCGGTGGTGCAGTAGGGCGGCAGCAGGTACACTACGTTGCCCAGGGGGCGCAGCACCACGCGGTGGTCGAGGGCGAGCTGGTAGAAGGCGTCGCGGAGGCGGCTGAAGTAGCTGGTGCCCTCGCCGGGGTCGTACTCCACGGCCAGAATGGTGCCCCGGTGCCGCACCGCCCGAATGCCCGGCTGGCCCTCGATTTCCTGGCGGAACGCGGCGTGGGCAGCCTCAATGCGCTGGCGCTGGTGGGTGCATTCGTCGGCCCGCGTGAGCTCCAGACTAGCCAAAGCGGCGGCGCAGGCTACGGGGTTGGCCGTGTAGGAGTGGCCGTGGAACAGGGCCCGCATCTTGTCGTGGCTCAGAAACGCCTCGTACACTGGCGCGGCGCAGGTGGTCAGGCCCATGGCCAGGGTGCCGCCGGTGAGGCCCTTGGAGAAGCACATGATATCAGGCTGCTCCGTCAGCAGCTCGGAGGCAAACAGCGGCCCGGTGCGGCCGAAACCGGTCATTACCTCATCCGAAATGCACAACACCCCGGCCTGGTGGCAGCGGCGCAGCATCTCGCTCAGCACCGCGGGCTCGTACATCACCATGCCCGCCGTGCCCAGCACCAGCGGCTCGAAGATAAAACCGGCCACGTCGGGGCGCAGCAGCAGGGCATCCAACTGGGCCAGGGTTGCGGCCTCGTGGCCCGGCACCGGCACGTCGAGGAATTGCACGTCGAACAGCAGCGGCCAGAAGGGCTCCGTGAAGGCCCCGCGGGCACTCACAGCCATGGCCCCGAAGGTGTCGCCGTGGTAGGAATTCTGGAAGCAGAGGAAGGTGCGGCGTGCGGGCTGGCCCTGGTTGTGGAAGTACTGCAGCACCATTTTCAGGGCCACTTCCACGGCCGTCGAGCCGTTGTCGGAGTAGAACACGCGGGCCTGGTTGGCGGGCAGCAACGCCAGCAGCTGCTCGGCCAGCTCCACGGCCGTAGGGTGGGTGAAGCCGGCAAACAGCACGTGCTCCAGGGTGCGCAGCTGCTCGCTCACGCGCTCCGCAATGGCGGGGTGACTATGGCCGTGCAGGTTCACCCACCACGAGGAAATGGCGTCGAGGTAGCGGGTGCCGTCTTCGGCAATCAGCCAGCTGCCTTCGCCCCGCACCACGGGGATGGGCAGCGGGGCGGTTTGCATCTGGGTGTAGGGGTGCCACAGCACGGCGGCGTCGCGGAGGGCAAGTGAAGTAGGTTGAGGCATTACGGGTGGGGCCGGAGGGACCGGCCGCTGCAAAGCTACAACCGCCCGCGCTGGTGGTGGTTTGGGGCTACGTATCGTTCTGGCGGGCGCCTCACCCCCTGACCCCCTCTCCGGAAGAGAGGGGGCACCAGTTCTGCCTGGGCGTCAAACTTCCTCTTGAAGAAAAGAGCGCAACAAGTACAATACCAACGTCAGACTCCCCCTCTCTTCCGGAGAGGGGGCCGGGGGGTGAGGCGCCCACCAGAACGATTTACAGCCCAAACCACGCCCGGAACTCGGCGGCGTAGCGGCTCACTACGGCGGGCGTTACTTCCGGCTCCAGCAGCACGCGGGGCATAATCGGCACGCCGGTGTGCGCGGTAATGAACTCCTCGGTGGCGGGGGTGGGCTCCCCGTTGAACACGAGGCCGCGCACGCGCAGGCCACGGGCCTGCAGGGCTTCCAGCGTGAGCAGGGTGTGGTTGATGCTGCCCAGGTAGTTACGCGACACCACCACTACGCCGAGGGCCAGTTGCTGCACCAAGTCGGCAATGAGCAGACCGGGGGCCAGGGGCACCAGCAGGCCGCCCGCACCCTCTACCAGCAGGTGGTTGTCGGTGGCGGGCAGCTCGAAATCGTCGAGGCGGAGCGTGAGGCCCTCGGCGGCGGCGGCGGCGTGGGGCGAAGCCGGCAGCAGCAGCCGGTGCCGCTCGGGCCAGAAGCGGCTGACGGGGTTCTGCACCAGCCTGCGCACGGTGGCCGCGTCGGTGGTGGGGGTGAGGCCCGCCTGCACGGGCTTCCAGTAATCGGCTTGCAGTGCCTCCGTAAGAATGGCCGAGACGAAGGTCTTGCCCACATCGGTGCCGATGCCGGTGATGAAAAGTTTTTCCAATTTTAAACGTAATGCTTGGAATGATTGAAGTGAAAGGGGGGGCGAGATAGATGTGGTATCTACTTTGTCACTACCATATTGCCACGCTCATATAATAATTTTTTGGTTGGATGCCCTGTGCTATCAAAGTAGTAGATGAAACCGTTGTATCGTCCATCGGACAAGTTGGCTTTCGATTTGATGTGCCCATTTTTATAGTATTCAATATTTTCTCCTTTTAATTTACCCTTATTATAAGTACAAGTTTCGTATAGGATACTGTCTTTATCAAACCATTTCCAGATTTCCTCTTCTAATCCTGCTTCATATTGACCAGCAACCAGGGTTATACCCGTTGAATCAATTAGATGCTCAATGGTACTACCCCATAGTGTGTCATTTCTATATTGTCTTACTCTCCAGGTGCCGTTTTGGTCCCAGGTTTTCCACATGCCCACCTGTCTGCCATTTTTATAGGTACCCTCACTCGCCGGCTTCCCATTGCTATGCCACTCTCTGATGTATCCATTTCTGACTCCTCTGTTCAGAGTTGATTCACGCTTCTTTGTTCCATCATCGTACCAACAATTGATACGCCCATGCTCCTTTCCATCTAACATTGTCCAGTCAGCCGTTTGATGTCCGCTTTCTGACCAACTCTTGAAGTGTCCTACTTTCTCCCCGTTTTTATAAAAACCTTCGTAAGCTATTTGGCCATTATTATAAAATTTCTGAAGCTGATAGTAGCTTGTGTCGTTGCAATTAGGATATAATAAAATTACATGCGCTTCCTTGTTATCGTAAGTTGATACAATGGATTTGCACTCTTGTTGGCAGGCAACAAAAAATAATAATCCGAGTGAAATGAATAATCTGATCGATTTGCAATTCATGGTTTGGTAAGGTGTATAGCGGTTTCGTGAACGGTGTACCCGTCTGATGTAGAGACGCATATTTGCGTCTCGGCATTGAACGAAGACGTGACAACGGCGCAGGTATTGAGACGCAAATATGCGTCTCTACATCAGACGGGTACACCGTTCACGAAACCGCTATATTTTATCTAAATGCTTTAAAGTGAACAAGATTTTGCTTCGATTACACCTCCTTCCCCAGCACTGCTGCCAGCCCGGCAATTTCCGCCGCCGTGTTGTAGGAGTGCACAATCAGCCGCAGCCGCTCGGTGCCCACCGGCACGGTGGGCGACACAATGGCGCGCACGTCGAAGCCGGCGGTCTGGGCGGCGGCGGCCACGGCCCGAACGTGGGCCGGGCCGGGGTGGCCGGGGAAGAAAACGGGGTGGATGATGTGGCTGGTAGCCGGCACGCGCAAACCGGAAACGGCGTTGAGGGTGGCCACCAACTGCTCCGACAGCGCCAGTAGCTGCGCCCGCTCCGCGTGGAGGCCGGGCAGCAGCTCGTAGGCCGCCGCGAGGCCAGCAATGGTGGCCGGGGGCAGGGCGGTGGTGTAGATGAAGGGGCGGCTGAAGCTCAGCAGGTAGTCGCGCAGTACGGCCGGGCCGGCCACCGCCGCGCCCTGGCTGCCCAGGGCCTTGCCGAAGGTGAGGATGCGGGCAAATACCTCGCTTTCGAGCTGCAACGCCGATACCAGTCCCTCGCCGCCGGGGCCGTACACGCCGTTGGAGTGGGCCTCATCAACCACCAGATGCAGCCCCCGCGGCCCGCAGAAAGCAGCCAACTCGGTCAGCGGGGCCATGTCGCCATCCATGGAGTACAGGGCTTCCACGGCCACAAACACCGCGCCGGTAGCCCGGCTCAGCTTGCGCTCCAGGTCCTGCAAATCGTTGTGGCGGAAGCTCCAGGCGGTGGCGAAGCTGGCCCGGATGCCTTCCTTGACGGAGGCGTGGCTGGCCTCGTCGTAGAGAATCGTGTCGCCGCGCCGGGGCACGGCGCTGAAGAAGCCCAGGTTGGCGGTGTAGCCGGAGTTGAAGAGCAGGGCGGCTTCGGTGCCATGGAACTGGGCCAGCCGGGTTTCCAGGGCTTCGGCGGCGGCGGAGTTGCCGGTGAGCAGGCGGGAGCCGGTGCTGCCGGCGGGCAGCTGGGCCGATTCGGCCACGGCGGCCCGCACCCGCGGGTGCCGGCTCAGGCCCAGGTAGTCGTTGGAGCTGAAATCGACGAGGCCGGGGCCGGGCGGGGCGGGCAGGCGGCGGCGGGTGCCGACGGCCTCACGCCGGGCCAACTCAGCGGCGAGTCGTTCGTGGAGAGGAGTGAGCACTACTTTATCGGCTTCTTCTCAGAAGGTAGCGGAAACTGCCGGGGCAAGCCCAGTGAATCAGGTTGCCACCCCAGTGAAGCTCGGGCATCCTGTCGTACCGAAGTTTCGATGACCTGCTCGTTAAGCATATCCAGGCTGGCAATGTGAACAGCTACGCCTGGGAGGGCATCTTCGTACAAAATGTAGGTGCGCTGCCCCAGCCAGTAAAAAGCGCCGGGTACATTACCTGGCCGCGGCGGGCCATAGTGGCGTTCCAGTTCTTGCCGAATCAAACGGGTTTTTTGCTCCTGTTTAGTGAGCATGTAAGTTGCCCCGACAAATCGTTGGCCCCGAAACCAGAGCTCGGGCTTTACGGGCTGGCGACCGATAGTAGCGGTATCTGCCGTCAGTGAATAAACGTGGCTGGACTGCCACCGTTTGCCGACGCCCGAAAACTGCGGTAGCAGCCCTACGATGGTGCCTTCGGGCGTGCCAAAACGGATGCCATGTAGCGCATACGCAGCATCCAGGGCCAGTAGCGCCGCCATCGGGCCGGTTTGGGCTTGTACGCCGGAGGTAACCAGCACCAGCAAAAGGAGTAGGACCAGGCGAATCATAGGCTAAGCTATCTGGCAAAAGAAAAAGCTCACTATTACTGGTATAGAACGGCCAACGACGGGTATGCCTACCCTTCAAACTGCTTGGCCGAGAGCCAGACGCTGCCATCCTGGCCGAAGGTGCGGGCACTGATAACCAGCCACTCGGAGTCCACTTCCACCCGGTCGCCGACGGCGGGCAGCACGCCGTGGCGCTGCATCACCAGGCTCAGGGCCGCCCCAATTTTGTCTTCCAGCTCCGAAATCAGCTCGTGGGCCTCGCGGGCTTCGTGCCCGGCCCGAATGGTTTCGGCGTAGGTGTGGTCGAGGTTGAGGTCGAAGGCAATTTCCATAGGGCGGATGAAATGGGAAAGTAAGTAAGATAGAAAAGGTGATAAAAGGACGTGTCATGCTGAGCGCAGCGGAGCGAAGTCGAAGCATCTTTACCGCTTCTCTGCACCCGAAAGGATTACCATTCCGGTAGAGATGCTTCGACTACGGCTGCGCCTTCGCTCAGCATGACCCGTTCTTCTATACTTTGTCAGCAGACAGCAGTTACGCTTCTACCGGAGCCTTGCCGCGGCCCATGAGCACGGCGCCTTCGGGCACGTCCTTGAACGACTTGCGGGGTGTGAGGCCGAGCAGGGCGAACATCTGCTGGTCGGCGTCGAAGTCGGGGTTGGGCGTGGTCAGCAGCTTCTCGCCCGAGAAGATGGAGTTGGCCCCGGCCAGGAAGCAGAGGGCCTGCTCCGTGACAGGCATTTCCTGGCGGCCGGCCGAGAGGCGGACCATGGTGCGGGGCATCAGAATGCGGGCCGTGGCAATCATGCGCAGCATTTCCCACACGCTCACGCGGGGCTGCTCGGCCAGGGGCGTGCCTTCCACGGGCACCAGGGCGTTTACGGGCACCGATTCGGGGTGCTCGGGCAGGGTGGCCAGGGTGTGGAGCATGGCCACGCGGTCCTCGTCGGTTTCGCCCAGGCCGATGATACCACCGGAGCACACCGAGATACCGGCCTTGCGCACGTGCTCCAGCGTGTTGAGCCGGTCGTCGTAGGTACGGGTCGTGATGATGTCGTCGTACTTCTCGCGGCTGGTGTCGAGGTTGTGGTTGTAGGCGTAGAGGCCGGCTTCCTTAAGGCGCTCGGCCTGGTACTCGTTGAGCATCCCGAGGGTGCAGCACACTTCCAGGCCCAGGCCGTTCACCTGCTCCACCATGCCCAGCACGCGGTCAAAATCCTTGTTGTCGCGGATTTCGCGCCAGGCGGCACCCATGCAGAAGCGGGTCGAGCCGGCATCCTTGGCGCGCTGGGCCGAGGCCAATACTTCGGCGTCGGGCAGCAGCTTGTGAGCCTGCACGCCGGTGTGGTAGCGGGCCGCCTGGGGGCAGTAGGCGCAGTCTTCGGGGCAGCCGCCGGTTTTTACGCTCAGCAGGGTGCACACCTGCACTTCGCCGGTGGCCTGGGTTTCGGCGTGGATGGCGGCGGCTTTAGTCACCAGTTCCAGCACGGGCTGGTGGTAGATGGCGGATACTTCGGCGAGGGTCCAGTCGGTACGGAGGGTCATGGGTGGGATGTGTTTCGGTGGTTGATAGTCGTTGGGCAAGGGGGCCAAACGGGGCGGGCCGCCGCCGCCGAAGCAGTCAGCGGCCCGCAAGATACAGGAGAAGCGGATTTGTCGGGCAGTTAGAGCGTCCGAATTACCCGGCAGGGGTTGCCCACGGCCACCACGCCGGCCGGAATGTCGCGCGTAACCACGCTGCCGGCCCCGATGGTGGTGCCTGCCCCAATCGTCACGCCCGGCAGCACCAGCACGCCCGCGCCCAGCCACACGTTGTCGCCGATGTGGATGGGCCGGGCAAACTCCCAGCCCGCCACGCGGGGCTCCACCTCCACCGGATGACCGGCCGCGCTCAGCACCACGTTGGGGGCCACAAATACGTTGTCGCCGATAGTGACCGGGGCGCAGTCGAGCACCGTGAGGTTGTAGTTGGCGTAGAAATTCCGGCCCAATTGGATGTTGTAGCCGTAGTCACAGCGGAAGGGCGCCTCGATGTGGGCGTCGGTTTCCCGGCCCAGTAGCTCGGCCAGCACCGCCCGGTTGAGGTCGACGGGTTCCTGGTTGTAGCGGTGGCAGAGCTGCTTGGCGTGGCGGCGCTCGGCTACCAGCTCGGGGTCGTTGGCCTGGTACAACTCGCCGGCCAGCATCTGTTGTTTCGGGGTCAGGTTCATGGCTAAAAGTAGCGCGAACTTGGTAATTCGCGTCCCCGCGCCGTTCGGGTGATTTCGTTCTTATGGCGCGGGGACGCGAACTGCCAAGTTCGCGCTACTGCCGGCGGTTAGTTGTGAAACGCCGGTTCCGGCTCCGGAGCGGCCGTGGTTTTGGCGTCGCGGGTATTTTTCTGCACCGCAATGGCCCCGAACAAACTCAGCAGAAACGCCATGGCGTAGAAGCCCTTTTCGCTTAGCAGCAGCGTGGCGTTCCAGAGGCCCACCGTGAGCAGGCCGATGGCCAGGATAGTGGAAAACCAGCTCAGGCCGTAGTAGATGCCCGTGACGGGAATGCCTTCCAATTGGTCGCGCACTGATTTCTGAAGCGAAATCCCGGAAAACAGCCCGTACATCAGTACCGTGAAGTAGTAGCCTTTCTCGTTGAGGGCCATCTGGGCGTTCCAGAGGCCGATGATGAAGGCGGCCATCCCGGCCAGCAAAGCAAACCAGGAAGCGGCAATAAAGGCGTTGGAGGGCTTGGCAGTGTTCATGGCAATCAGGTAGCAGGAAGAAGGTCAGAACCGGGGTACCTCCCCGACGCCTCAAACATACCCGGATATTCGGCCTGCGCCAGCGCCATATTTCCGTTTATCAGACTTTATAAAACTCCGCTCTCTCCGTCCAAGTCCCCGGCAGGTGCAATCCGAAACAGTGCCTGAATGCAGTAAAAGCAATGGAACGGCGCTTGGGATGCTTTCCCCGCGGCGGCAGGTTGCGAAAAATATGACCCAGCCAGACTTTAAAAATCCGATGAAGTTTCCCTATTCAGGGCCGAGCTGTGCGTCCGTGCGCAAAAAAGCCCTGCCGGTCCGCGCGGACCAGCAGGGCTGATGGGGGTACTTCGCGACGCTTAGCGCTTGCCGGGCCGGCTGGCGCCGCGGCGGCCCCGGCCGCTGGCGCCTTTGGCCGAAGGGCCAGCGGCCGGTCCTTTGCCGGGACCTTTGGCGGGGCGCTTGCCGGGACCTTTGGGGCCGCTGGCCGGGCTGGCGGGTTTGCCCGGGCGGGTGCCGGCCACGCCGCTGGGGCGGCCCGAGCCGGCGCTGCGGCCGGCCGTGGATAGCTTTTTGGGGCCCGCGCCCGGCTTGGGCGCGCCCTTATCGAGCCAGGTGCCCACGGGCCGGGCTTTGGCGGGGCGGGGCAGGGCCTCGTCGTCGGCGGTGGGGCCGGAGGCGGGGCGGGCAATGGCGGGCCGGAGGGTGGCCGGGCGGGCGGTTTTGCGGCCCGGCCGGTCGCCCCACTGCTCGGCGGTGGACACCACCTTGCGGCGGCGGGGCACGGCGCCGTCGTCGGTGCCGCTGGAGTGCTCAATCATCTCGAACAGCACCTTCAGCTCCTTCTCGCGCAGTTCGCGCCACTCGCCGGGGCCGAGGCCTTTCACGTTGATGTTCATCACCCGAATACGCTCGAGCTGCACCACCTCGTAGCCGAAATACTCGCACATGCGCCGGATCTGGCGGTTCATACCCTGAATGAGGGTGATGCGGAAGATGTAGGGCGTCTCCTTGCTGACCTTGCACTTCTGGGTCATCACGCCCAGAATCGGCACCCCGTTGGCCATGGCCTCGATAAAGTCGTCCTTGAGGGGCTTGTCGACCATCACGATGTACTCCTTCTCGTGCTGGTTGCCGGCGCGCAGGATTTTGTTGACGATGTCGCCGTTGCTGGTGAGCAGAATCAGACCCTGCGACTCCTTGTCGAGGCGGCCGATGGGGAAGATGCGCACCGAGTGCTTGATGCTGCGGATGATGTTGTCGCGCACCGACGTATCGGTGGTCGTGACGATGCCCGGGGGCTTGTTGTAGGCAATATACACGGCCTCTTCCTCGGGCCGGGGCTCGATGCGCACGCCGTTCACCACCACGCGGTCCTTGCTGGTCACCTGGTCGCCGACGCTGGCGCGCTTACCGTTCACCAGCACGTTGCCCTGCTCGATGTGGCGGTCGGCTTCGCGGCGCGAGCACACGCCGCTTTCGCTGATGTATTTATTGAGTCGGGTGGCCATAATCGGGTGCTTAGTGCGTGGTGCCTCGTGCCGGGGCGGCGGTAAAAAACAGGCTGCCGGCCCCCAGCAGAAGGGTCGGCAGCCTGCAAAGATACGGCATAACCAACGGGCCGCCGCGCGCCCGGCCTCCGGTTCAGGCAAAAAACGCGAACAGGGCCTTTTCCAACTCGGCGGGCAGCGCGGGCGGCGTGACGGTGCGCAGGGCCAGCGGCGGGCCTGAGTCGGTGGGTGAGAAGGTGGCCTCGGTGGCGTTGAATTGCAGGCGGCCCTGGCGGAACTGGCGCAGGTGCTCGCCTTCTGCGGTGCTCATGTCCTCAAAATCGAGCTGGGTGAGCTGGCCACTGGCGTTGTCGAAATACAGCCAGAAGTAGAGGTGACCGGGATTCTTGCTCTGGATATCGAGGCGCTTGATCTCGAAGATGGTGGCCGAATCGGCCTCGAACAGAAACAGGGAGCGGTAGGGGAAGGTCATGGGACAAGAAAAGGACTTACAACGCGTAAAAGAGCAGGGTCACCGCCGGCACGAACAGCAGCAGGCAGATAAGCAGGGGAAGACATAAATGAGGTAGCGAAGAAACGGGTGAACCATCGGCTGCCAACTGGCCCGGCGGCTCACCCTGCTCGTTCGGAACTACAATTTTACTTCTTTCTCGCCCCGGTCCACGCCTTGCATCCATTTCATCAGGCCGCGCATGTAGGTGGGCTGGTCGTCGTAGAAGCTCATGTGCGAGCCGTTGGGGCAGATGAGGGCGGTGCCGTGCTGCACTTTTTCGGCCACCATGCGCATGTGGGCGGGGTCCATGGTGTCGTACTGGCCGCCGATGCTGAGTACCGGCACGGCCAGCTTGGGCAGGTCGGGCACGCGGTTCCAGTGGAGCAGCTTGCCCGAGACGCCAAACTCGCTGGGGCCCTGCATGGTCACGTAGAGGGACTGGTTCATTTTGGCGAAGGAGCGGTTCACCGGCTCGGGCCACTGCTCGAGGGGGCGGCGCAGGATGTGCTGGGTGTAGAAGTTGGGCAGCAGCAGTTCCATGTAGCGCGGGTTCTGGAAGTCCTGGCGCGCCTCAATGGCCCGGATTTCCCGCAGCACTTCGGGCTTGAACTGGGGCGCCAGCACGTCGTTGGCATACTTGCCGTAAGCGGGGATGCTCATCATCATGTTGCTGATGACGAGGCCCTTGAGGTGCTGCTGGTACTTGAGGGCGTACTCGGCGGCCAGGATGCCGCCCCAGCTGTGACCGAGCAGGTAGAAGTTGCTGCTGTCGAGTTTGAGGGCCTGGCGGACCTGCTCCACCTCCTCCACGTAGCGCGGCAGGCTCCACATGCTGGTGTCCTGGGGGTTGTCGGAGTTGCCGCAGCCGAGCTGGTCGTAGTAAATGAACTCGATGCCTTCCCGGGGCAGGAAGCTCTCCAGGCACTCAAAATACTCGTGCGTAGCCCCCGGCCCGCCATTGAGCAGCAGCAGCTTGATGCGCGGGTTGCTGCCGAACCGCTTGGTCCAGACCTTGAACGTGCCCTTGGCCGTGGTGATGGGCACCATTTTCACCCCGCCATCGGCCAGCACGGCGGTATCGGGCGCGGGGAAGTAGGTGGTAAGGCCGGCAGTGCCAGCCGTTTCCGGGGAGGTAGGGGCCGGGGAGCAGGCCGCCGCCGTCAGGGCCAGCAGGGCTCCGGAGAGGAGTTTTTTCAGCATGCCGGCAATGTAGGAAGTAGTTGTGAGTTACCAGTAATCAGTTGCCGGTGTTCAGGTGCCGGTTGCTGACAATCATAACGTCATGCTGAGCTTGCCGAAGCATCTCGCGTGCTGATGCTGCTATGCTATTCTTACATCAGCACGCGAGATGCTTCGACAAGCTCAGCATGACGTTCTTCCTGACAACCAACAACCAACAACCAACAACCAACAATCAACAACGACCACTGACCAATTACTCCTCCGCCAGCCATTGCGTAGCGCGGTAGTTGCCGGGGCCGAGGAACAAGTGCAGCAGGTCGTCGGTGAGCTCGTGGCCGTGGGCGCTGTTGGTGAAAAAGAGCAGGCTTTCGCGGCGGGCGGGGAGGGCCAGGAAGAAGCCCCGGAAGTCACCATTGTCGCCCCAGTGCCAGAGGGCGGGGCCGGCGCTGGTGGAAGCCAGCCCCACGCCGAGGGCCCAGGCTACGAACGGGTCGGTGGGGGTAGCGGCGCGGCCGCAGCGGTTGGCCTCGGAGGCGGCGGTAGTGAGCAGGCGGGCGGTGGATTTCTTCAGGCCCCGGCCGTTGCTGAGCGCCTGCAGGAAGCGGTTGTAGTCGGCGGCGGTGGTGAGCAGGCTGTAGGCGGCGTAGGGCTGGGCAAAGTGGCGAACCTGGGTGGGGCGGCCCGCGTCGTCGTGCCCCCAGGCCACGTTACCGGCGAAGCGGGGCTGCCACTGGAAGCTGCTGCGCTCCATCTTCAGGGGCCCGAATGCTTCCCGTTGGGCCAAGGTTTCCACCGATTCGCCGGTGAGCTGTTCCAGCGTGTGCTGGAGCCACACGAACCCCTCGCCGGAGTAGTTCCAGCAGCTGTCGGGGGCGAAACGGAAGGACAGGGGCGAGGTGGCCCAGGCGGGTTCCAGCGGGTTATCGGCCCAGTTGGGCAGGCCGGTGGTGTGGGTGAGCACCAGGCGGGCCGTTACGCGGCCGGCGCGGCCGGGGTCGGTGAGGCGGGGGTAGGGGCGTAGCGGAGCAGGGGCCGGTCGAGGTCGAGGCGGCCCTGGTCGTGGAGGCGCAGGGCGAGGTAGGCCAGCACCACTTTGCCCAGGGAGGCCGCTTGAAACACGGTTTCGGCATCCACCGCGCCGGCCGTGCCCTGCCGGCGCTGGCCCAGGTAGTAGGCCGTGGCATTGCTGCCTTTGGTATGGATGAGCTGGAGCCCGGCCACGTTTTTCTGCCGGAGCAACGTTTCCAGTGCCGCCCGTTGGGCCGGGGCCGTCAGGGGCAGCAATACTAGCAGTAGCAGATAAAGCAGTTTCATAAGCGGGAGCGAATAGAGGCAGGTAAAGGGGGAGGACAGGTAGCAGTAACGTCAGAGGCAAACCAAGCCCGAAGCGTTGCCCGGGCGGTCAAACGAAAACGGGCCGCCCCAACCGGAGCGGCCCGCCAAATAAGCCGGGATCAGTCGCCAAATCTGCGACATTTCATCATTGGCAACATCGGTGATTTAGCCGAGCGTGTGGTACACGGCCTGCACATCGTCGTCGTCCTCAAACTTTTCAATCAGGTTCATCACTTCTTCCAGCTCGTCGCCTTCCAGGTGCACGGTGGTGTTGGGGATACGCTGGAGCTGGGCCGACACCACGTTCAGGCCTTTTTCCTCCAGGGCCTTCTGCATCTGGCCGAAGTCGGTGAAGGCGGTTTCCACCACGATATACTCCGTGACGTTGCCCTGCTCGTCCTCGTCCTGGTCGGCGTACACGTCCTCGGCGCCGGCGTCGATGAGTTCGAGCTCCAGCTCTTCCAGGTCGAGGCCCTCGGCGGCCAGTTTGAAGACGCCCTTGCGGGTGAAAGTGTAGTCCGAGGAGCCGGCCGTGCCCAGGGCGCCGTTGCCCCGGTTGAAGTACATGCGCACGTTGGCCACGGTGCGGGTGGGGTTGTCGGTGGCGGTTTCGATGACTACGGCCACGCCGTGGGGCGCGTAGCCCTCGTACACCACTTCGGAGTAGTCTTTTTCCTCGCGGGAGGAGGCCCGCTTGATGGCGGCTTCCACCCGGTCCTTGGGCATGTTCACGCCCTTGGCGTTCTGCATGGCCGTGCGCAGGCGGGAGTTGGTATCGGGGTTGGAGCCGGATTCTTTCACGGCCATCACGATTTCGCGGCCAATCCGGGTAAAGTCTTTCGACATCCGGTCCCAGCGCTTCATTTTGCGGCCTTTTCGGAATTCAAACGCGCGTCCCATCTATTGGTGAATGAGTGAGTAAGTGAATGAGTGAGTTGTTTCGGCCCGGGGGCGAAACATGGCGCAAGTTAGCAGAAAGCCCGGCGGGGCTCAAAGTGAGGAGGTGAAATAGTGAGGTGGTGAAATGGTGAGTTGATGTTCGAGGGGCCTGATTACGCAGTTCGCGCCAGTATGCCCCTCGAACATCAACTCACCATCTCACCACCTCACTATTTCACCTCCAGCCCAATGCCGCGGGCCAGCAGCCAGTCGAGGGCGCGGGCGGGCAGCAGGCGGGGCACGATGTAAGCGCGGAAGAGGTCGGCGGCAATGGTGTAGCGGACCCGGGGGCGGGGCGTTTCCAGGATGCCGACCAGCCGGCCGGCCACGTACTCGGGCGTCAGGCCCTGGGCGCGGGTTTTGTTCACGAAGCGCAGAAAGCGTTGGGCCGGGCCGTGGTAGGGCGTGTGCTCGTAAGGCGACAGGTCAATGCCCTTGTCCCAGATGGGCGTCTGCGTGACGCCGAGCCCGATAAGCACCACCGGCACCCCGAACAGGCGCAGCTCCCGCCGCCAGGTAGCCGACAGGCCTTCCAGCGCGTGCTTGGTGCCCACGTAAGCGCCCAGAAACGGGGACGCCACCTGCCCGCTCACCGAGCCCATGTTCAGCACCCGCCCCGGCCGGCCCGAGAAGCCCGGCCGGGCCCCGAGCAGGGGCAGAAACGCCTGCGTGACCTGGATCAGCCCCAGCACGTTCACCTCGAAATGCTCCCGGATAACGTCCAGGGGCTGATATTGCAGCGGTCCGCCGAAGGCCACGCCCGCGTTATTGAGCAGGCCCGTAAGTGGCTCCGGCCCCAGGGCGCGGGCCACCTCGGCTGCCGCCCGGGCCACGGCCGTTCCGTCCGTCACGTCGAAGAGCAGGGGCGTAAACTGCGGGCCCAGTTCCTGCTGGAGCCGCGCGGCGTCGGCGGCATGGCGCACGCTGCCGAACACCCGGTACTGCCTGGCCAGAAAGGCCCGCGCCGCCGCCAGCCCCACCCCGCTCGATACTCCGGTAATCACAATGGACGGCATAGGCAGCGGCTGAAATGGCGAGAGTACGAGGCGGAAAGAGGGCCGGCGGGGCCGGGGCGGGCGTTGTGCTACTGCGCCCGCAGCGTATAGATGCTCTGGTTGCCGGCCGGGTAGCCGTTGAGCGTAATCGTGAGCTGGCCCTGGTGGAGCTGGAAGGTGCCCTCATCGGTGCGGGAGCGGCCGGTTTTATCGGGGTAGGTGAAGCGGATGTGGCCGGGCGTGAAGGTAAAGCGGCCATCCTGGTCGAAGCGCATGGTGCCACCGTTGGCACTCATCGTCAGGCGTTTCTGGTAGGTGCCGTTGGCCTGCAGCGTGAGCGTACCGCCCACGCCCTGGGCCGGCAGCGGCCGGGGGCTGCTTTCCCGGTCCAGAATGGCGTAGGACAGGTAAGTGTAGGTGGTGAAAAACGAGGCCGCGGGCCGGGCCGCGGTCAGGCCGGCCAGCAACAGGGCGCCGCCCAGCGCAAGCAGGAAAGTTCGTGCCGTCATGCCGAAAGATACAGTACCGGTCCCAGACCCCCGCCGCCGCGCGGTAAAGTTGCGGCCTATACCTCCACGCTGGTTACCCACGCGTGGGCCGCCCGCTGCTCGTCGAAATCGAAGGCTTTGATAATAAGCCCTTTTACCAGCGGCATGGTGGACGCCACGGCGTAGCGCGAGGGCCAGTCCATGGCGTTGATCCAGGCGGCGGCGCGTATGCCCCGGGCGGCCAGCTCGGGCGCAAACACCTGCCCGATCCACTTGCCCGCTTCCCACCATTCGCCAAACGCCTCGCTGCTGTCATTGATCAGGCGGCGGCAGGGCCGGTCTACCAGGTAATCGAGCACCATTTCGCACTGGGTGCGGGCCGATACGCCATCGAAGCGGCCGCGCCACTGCACCCGCAGCAATTGCTCCTGGGCATTGTAGCTGAGCAGCAGGGAAGGAATGTCAAGTAGAATTTGGTCGGGGGCAGACATAAGTGCGGGGCAGGGGCAGGGTGTTTTGTACTCTTCCCGGGGCAGAAAGTTAGGCAAACGAAACATGCGGGCGGCTTAGCCGGGGAGGCAGGTAGGGGTGCCCCGCCCCTGCGCCGCCGGCCGATTAGGTGACAGGGTGCGAGTTACGTCAATTTCCGGGTACATTTGAATCATGTCCACTTTTCTGCGTGACCTGATTCGCCCCGCCGCCGAGTTGCCCGAAGCCGACGTGTGCCTGGTGGGGTTGCCCCTCGATTTCGGGACGGTGCTGGAAGGCGGCCGGGCCGGCGCCATGCACGCCCCGGAGGCCATCCGGCGGGAACTGCGCCGCTACCACAAAACCTATAACCTGGAACACAACGTGCGCCTCGACGGCCTGCGCCTGGCCGATGCCGGCAACCTCGACCTGCGCCACCCCGACCACGAAACCAACCACCAGACCATCCGCAGCGAGCTGGCGCGCCTGCTCCACCACTACCCGCGGGTGGTGGTGCTGGGCGGCTCCCACGACGGTACCTACAGCACCGTGCGTGGCCTGCGCGACGCCACCGGCGGGCAGCCCGTAGGCGGTATCAACCTCGATGCCCACGCCGACGTGAAGGACCGGCCGGGCCTGCTCAGCAGCGGTACCCCCTTCGGCAAGCTGCTGCGCGAAGGCGTGCTGGCCGGCCCCCGTTTCACCGAAATCGGCCTGCACTCCAACCTAAATGCCTGGGAAGACATCGACTTTCTGCACCAGCAGCAGGCCCGGCTGGTGCCCCTGGCCCAGGTGCAGCAGGATGGAATGCCCGAGTACATGGGCCGGGCCCTGCGCCATGCCACAGCCGAGGGACCGGCCTTCGTGAGCTTCGATCTGGACTGCTGCGCCCAGGCCTACGCCCCGGCCGTGAGCGCGCCCAGCGCCGACGGCCTTACGCCCCGCCAAGCGGTGGAAGCCGCCTTTCTGGCCGGCCGGGAACCCGAGGTGCTGCTCTTTGAGTTAGTCGAGCTCAATCCGCTTTTCGACCGCGACAACCAGACCGCCCGGCTTGCGGCTACCATCCTGGCGGCCTATCTTACGGGGGTGGCCGCGGCCCTGGAAAGCTGAGGCAGGGCCAATGCCCGTCTTTTGTTACGTCTCATCTTCTGCTATGAAACTACGCGTACTTGCCCTGGGGCTGCTGCTGGCGGCCGGCCCGGTCCGGGCCCAGAAAACGCCGGCCCGGCCGGTTGCCAAAAAGCCGGCGCCGCCCGCTGCGCCGGCGCCGGCTTTTACGCTGAGCTGCCAGGGCCCGCAGCCGGCCGGCCCGTTGCAGAAGCTGCACTGCGAACTCCGGGAGCTGAAGCTGCCCGCGCCGCCCGCTGGCACCCCGCTCACGGTGGACGCCCGCGCCAACGGCAGCATCACGGTGCGCGCCTGGGCCGGGCCGGGCGTGCGGGTACGGGCCCGGGTAACGGGCCGGGCCGCCACGCCCGAAGCCGCCCGGGCCTTAGCGGCGGCCGTGGCCATCAGCACCCTGAACAACCGCCTGCGCGCCGCCCGCGCCAATGAGTCGCTCGACGGCTGGGCCGTGGACTACGAGGTGCTGGTACCGGCCCAGACGGACCTGACGCTGACGGCCGTCAACGGCCACCTTGCCCTGGAAAACGTGCGGGGCGCCCTGCGCTTCGAAACCATCAACGGCAACCTTAGCGTGCGCGGCGTGGGCGGCGACGCCCGCGGCAAAACCACCAACGGCAACCTCGACCTGCAACTCACCGGCGAAGCCTGGGCGGGTCCGGGCCTGGAGGTGAGTACCGTAAACGGCGACGTGAGCTGGCAGCTGCCGGCCACCTACGCGGCCACTCTGCTGGGCCGTACTACCCGCGGCCGCGTCACGGCCCAGCTCAATACCAAACGCCTGAGCGTGCTGCCCCACAACCTGGCTGCTACGCTGGGCAAAGGCGGCCCCACGCTGAAGGTAAGCGCCGTGAACGGTAACATTACAGTGGCGCAGGAACGCCCGCCCCAGGCCCCCGCCGCCCCGGCCGACTCGCTGCTCTACAACGACTAAGCGGCGCATCGCAACGAAAACGTCCTGACGACCCCTTGCCCGGTGAGGCATGAGTTCGTCAGGACGTTTTTTTGCAGCGTTCTGATGCCGGTCAGCCGGCCGGCGGTCAGCGCATCACTTCCCCAGTGCGCGAGTGCTTGGGCTCGGCAGCCAGGGGGCGCGGATATTCGTTCTGCTTACGCTTCTGATAGCGCTTCATCAGCCAGGCGGCTCCTACCAGAGCGCCCAGGCCGGCTCCGGCCACGGCAAACTTGGCCCGGATGGGGTCGTGGGGAGCGGGCGGCACGTAGGCCACGCCGTTTTCATCGGTGCGGGCGGGGTGCTGCACGTAGCGGCCGTGGGCCGGCACGCGGAACTCCCGGGCCAGCTGGCGCAGCCCGTCGGCCGCCTGCGGCCCCTTAATGGCCGGGCCGTGGCCGCAGCCGATGGCTTCGGGCTCAAGGGCAGCCAGCTGCCGGATGGACTCGCCCACCTGCTGCCAGTTGTAGTTGAAGGGAGCCCCCGCAATGCTGATTTTGGGCAGCTGCAGCAGCACCGACGGTACCGACTCGTGGTTGCAGGTGGCGAAGGCGTCGGCCCCGAGCAGGGTGCGGTCCTGCTGGCGGAAGAGGGCAATCTGACCCGGCGCGTGGCCCGGCACATGCAGCCACTCCCAGTCGGGCAGGAAGGGCGGGTCCACGTCGTTGGGTGGCAGCGGCTGCACATAGTCAGTGAGCTGAAACGACTGGGGCGGGAAGAACCGGGCTACGAAAGCCAGCGAGCCGCCGCCGGCCACGGTGGGGTCGGCGGGCGGGTACACCGCCCGGGCCGTGAGGAAGGGCAGCTCCAGCGGGTGGGCCAGCACGGGTACTTTCCAGTGTTCGGCCAGGGCCTGGGCCGAACCGGCGTGGTCCATGTGGCCGTGGGTGAGAATAATGGCCTCCGGGTGCGAGCCGGGATAGAAAATCTGGTCGGCGGCGGCAATAATGGCCTGCTCCGAGCCGGGCAGACCGGTATCTACCAGTACCCACTCGCCGGGCGTACCGGTTTCAACGAAATAGACATTCACAAAGCGCTGAATAGAGAGCTGGTGGACCCCAGCGGCTACTTTTTCCATGAGTTCGGGAGTAAGTGGAAGGATACCTGACAGTACGGCGGCGGCAGGCAATTTGATTTGCCGTCCGCCGCTGCCGCCGAAATTCCGGGCCGCGCAGTAGGCCCGACAGCGCCGAAATGTTACTTTAGGCCACAGTCCGGGGCGGAATGGATGCTGTCCGGCCGGTCATTTGTTGTGCTACTCCTTTTTCGCCATGACCAACAACTCCGAAAAAACGGCCCTTTTCGACCACACCGCCCGCCACCTGATCGGCCAGGGCTTCCGCATCGAGCGCCAGGATACGCAGCGCCCCTGGGGCGGCTTCTTCGTACTCGATGAAACCCAGGCCCAGCCGTTTGCCGACCAGTACTTCGGCGGCCTGACCGTGGATTCGCTGCGGATAGCGGGCAAGCTCAGTCCCAAAATCCTGCTCGTAGCCCCGCACCAGCGCCTGAGCTGGCAGTACCACCATCGCCGGGCCGAAATCTGGCGCGTGGTCAGCGGCACGGTGGGCGTCATCACCAGCCCCACCGATGAGGAAGGCCCGCTCAAAACCTACGGCCCCGGCGAGCAAATCACCCTGCAGCGGGGGGAGCGGCACCGCCTCATCGGCCTCGACGACTGGGGCACCGTGGCCGAAATCTGGCAGCACACCGACGCCGCCCGGCCCTCCGACGAAGACGACATCGTGCGCGTGCAGGACGACTTTAATCGCTGATTTCCGCTGATGAATCGTGATTGCGCTGATTTCTGTGTTCGGTTAGCTACTGGTATGCCGCCTCGTTGCCGAATGGTAGTGAGCTATTCTGGCGCGTACAAAAAAACCGCCACCTCATAGGAGGTGGCGGTTTTTTGTCAACAGCGGTACCATGAAGCTACGCTGAACATAAAATCAGCGAAAATCAGCGGTTGGTGCTCAGAGCCTTCTTCAGGGCGGTCAGGAGCAGTTCTACGCCGGCTTGCTCGCCGCCCGCGCCGAGGTGGACGCGCAGGGTGCGGCGGTTATAGTCCTGGAGGGCCTGCAGGTCGCCGGCAGCCTGGGCGTTCTGGAGGGTGCCGAAGGTGTAGGGGCGGCCGGGCAGGGGCAGGTCCAGGGCGTGGTCGGTGGTGATTTGCAGGTAGAGGCCGGTGTCGGGGCCGCCCTTGTGGTACTGGCCGGTGGAGTGCAGGAAGCGCGGCCCGTAGCCCGAGGCCGTGGCCAGGTGCAGGCGCTGCTGCACCAAGGCGCGCAGCGCGTCGAGCTCGGCATTCACGGCCGGCGTTTCCATCAGGTAGGCCTGAATGCAGAGGAAGTCGTGGGCCCGGGCCTGGCCGAAGAAGGCGGCCAGCACCTCGGCGGCGCTGTTGCCCGACAGGTCGGCGTAGTAGTCCAGGCCGTCCTCGCTCACCGCGGGCGTGCTGGTCTGGGGCAGTTTGCCTTCGGTTTCCACCACCTTCATGAGCTGGTTGGTGGCCGTTTTGGCGGCCTGCACGTTGGGCTGGTCGAAGGGGTTGATGCCGAACACGGCGCTGGCCACGGCCGTGGCCACTTCCCAGCGGAAGAACTCGGCTCCGAGGTCAAGCGGGTCGTGGAGCAGGATGGTGATGACGGGGTGGCCGGCAGCTTCCAGGGCGGCCACCCGGCGGCGGTTGTCCTCGTCGGGGTGGCTTTCGTAGCCCACGTACACGAACACGCGGTCGGTGCCGTACACGGCCGGCTCGCCCAGCGGGTCGCCGGCCACGGGCAGAATGCCCTTGCCCTGCTTGCCGGTGCTTTCGGCAATGAGCTGCTCCAGCCACAGGCCCAGGTCGGAGAGGTCGGCGGGCACCACCAGCGTGAGCTTGTCGCGGCCCTGCTCGGCCAGCACGCCCAGGGCGGTGCCCAGCTCCAGGCCGGGGTTGCGGTCCACGGGGCCTTCCGAGCCGGTGGCGCGCATCATAAGCTGGGCGCGTTCGAGCAGGGTTTTGATGTCGATGCCGTACAAGGCGGCGGGCACCAGGCCGAAGTAGGAGAGGGCCGAGAAGCGGCCGCCCACCTCGGCGAAGTTCAGGAAGATGCGGCGGTAGCCCTCGGCCGTGGCCTGGGTCACGAACTGGGAGCCGGGGTCGGTAATGGCCACGAAGTTCTCGCCGGCCCGCTCGCCCTTCAGCTCCCGGAGGCGGGCGTAGAAATAGTCGCCGAAGGCCAGGGGCTCGGCCGTGGTGCCCGATTTGCTGGCCACCACAAACAGGGTTTCGGCCAGGGGCACGGTGTCCTCAATCTCGCGCACCGAGCCGGGGTTGGTGGTATCGAGCACCGACAGGGGCAGGCCCTGGGCCAGGTGCTCGAAGGCCTGGCGGAACACGATGGGCGTCATGGAGCTGCCGCCCATGCCCATCACCACTACGTGGCGGAAGCCGGCGGCTTTCACTTCCTGCACAAACTCCTCTATCTCGGCCACGGCGGGCAGCATGGTTTCCACCACGCGCAGCCAGCCCATAAAGCTGCGGATGCTCTGCTGGCCCTCGGCGTCGGCCACCCACAGGTCGGCCTGTTTCTGCCAGAAGCCGGTGGTAAAGTTACGGTTGCGGAAATCCTGAAGTTTGGTATCGACGGCGGCCTGGTACGAGCCGAGCTGCATGGTCATGGTCGGCAGGGAAGCGGAAGAAGAAGCCATAAAGAAGTAGGTTCGCGAAGTGACGGGGAAAAGGCCCGGCGCGGGGCCAGGCCGGGCAAAGGTAGAGAAGTCGGTACATACGTGGGGCATGGGGGGCGGGGCGGGTGGCCGCTAACCCGGCCCCAACCGCGGCCGGCGGGCACGCGGCTCACCGGACTTGGGCCGGAATAGCGGATATTTGCCGGCTATGACGTCCATCCAGTCTGCTCCCGTAGCGCCCGCCCCGCCCGTTACCGCCCCCGTGCCCCCCGGCCTGAACCTGCTGCGCCTCAAGCTCCGGCTGCAGGCGGCCGTTTCCACGGAGTGGGCCTTCGGGGCGGCCTGGCGGCTGTTCACCACGCCGCGTCGTCTGCCCGAAAAGCATTGGGAAGCGGCGGCCCTGGCCGGGGCCCGGCAGTTTTTCGTGCCGATGCCGGCCGGCCAGGTGGCGGCGTACGAGTGGAATCGGGCCGGTTCCCGCACGGTGCTGCTGGTGCACGGCTGGGAGCACCGGGCCAGTTTCTGGGGCGTGCTGGCCCAGGCCCTGGTGGCGGCCGGGTTTCGGGTGGTGGCCCTCGATGCGCCGGCCCACGGGGCTTCGTACGGCAGCCGCCTTACGCTGCCTGCCTACGGTCGGGCCGTACAGGCCGTGGCCGATACCCTGGGCGAAGTGTACGCCGTGGTGGCCCATTCCCTGGGGGGCGCTACCACAGTGGGCGTGCCGGTGCGTTTCAACGAAGCCACGGGCGGGCAGCTGCCGCGGCTGGTGCTGCTGGCCGTGCCGGGCAGCACCCCGGCCGTGGCCCGGCGCTTCGCCGAGATGCTGCGTCTGCCCCCGGCCGTGGTGGCCCGCATGAAGCGCCATATCCGGGAGCAGCACGGCCGCGACGCGGAGAGCTTCAGCCTGACCCACGCCGGCCCGGCCTTCCCGGCCGGCCGCGCCCTGCTGCTCCACGACGAGCAGGACGCCAGCATTCCGTTTCGCGAGGCCCGGGACATTGCCGCCGGCTGGCCCTCCCTCGACTTCCGGGCCACCACCGGCCTGGGCCATAACCAGATCATGCGCGACCCGGCGGTACTGGCGCAGATCGTGGCGTTTCTGGCCGAATAACTTCCGCGCCGCGGCCAGCGTATCCGGCACCCCGGCTCGGCTTTCCCCCCATTCTCTATTCTGCGTACTGGTTATGTCGTTTTTTGCTCGTCTGGCCCTGGTGCTGACCCTGGCCGGTACCCCGTTCGTATCTGCCCAGGCCCAGGTGGCAACGCCCCCGCCCGCGGCGCCCACCGATACCCTCCATAAATTCGAGACTGTGGGGGGCATCCCGACGGTGGTGAAAAAGCCCTGGTACCGGGGCAAGCTGGTGCGGGCTACCATCGTGCCGGCCGTGCTCATTGGCTACGGGGCGTACCTCTCCAACGGGGGCGGCTTCTACACTGACCGGCAGGCCAACCGCGACATTCACCGGCTCTTTCCCACCTACCGCACCAAGCTCGACGACCTGCTCATCTTCGCCCCCTACGCCGAGTTGGGCTTGGTGGCGCTGGCCGGGGTGGAGTCGCGCGATGACCGCCTGAACACGGTGCTGGTTATCGCCAAATCGGAGCTGTTCATGCTGGCCTCGGTATTTACGGTAAAGAACCTGACCCGCAGAACCCGCCCCGACGGCTCCGATAACCGCTCGTTTCCCTCGGGCCACACGGCCCAGGCGTTTCTGGCGGCCAGCATTGTGCACACCGAATTCCGCGACAAAAGCCAGTGGTACGGCATCGGGGCCTATACGCTGGCTACCAGCGTGGCGGCCCTGCGCATGATTAATACCAAGCACTGGCAGAGCGACGTCATTGCGGGCGCGGGCTTTGGTATTCTGTCGGCTCACCTGGGCTACCTCACCCACCGCAACCGGTGGGGCCGCCCGCCCCGTCTGCCCGAGGGCCTGGGCTTCACGCCCACCTGGCTGCCGGGCCCCGGGGGCGGAGCCGGGCTGGGCCTGGTCTGGCGGCCAACGAAGTAGCATGTTTCGCTACACGGTGTCGTGGCCCTCGGCGGCCAGCTCCCGCAGCACTTCCCGCAGGCCGGTAGGCTCCTGCACGAGGCGCAGCACGTGGGCCAGGTACTCGGCTTCGGCTTTGAGGTGGCGCTTGAGCTGGCGGATTTCCTGCTCACGCTTCTTGCCGCTGCTGCCGCTGAACCCGTTCGCGCCGTATTTGAGTTCGTTGAGCTGGTGCTTGAGCTCGGTTTGCTGCTGGGTGAGGGCGGTGGTGTACCGTTTGAGTACGGTGTCGTCGGTGGGGGAGGTGGCGTTGGGCGTTTCGGAGAGGAGCTGAAGCAGGGTGTACAGGTCGTTGGTTTCGTAGGCCTCCGTGATGCGCTGCATGAGCCGGGTGCGCTGCTGCTGGCCGGCCGCGTCCTGGACCAGGTCGGGGTGGTGGGTGCGGGCCAGCTGGCGGTAGAGGGTTTTGGTGTTCGAGAGCAAGGCCTGCTCCTGGTCCCGGGCTGCCTGGGCGGCGGCTTCGTCGGCTTTTTGCTGCCTGGTTTTGCGCCGGCCCCGGGCCGCCTCGGCCGCCCGCTCGTGGGCGGGCCGGTCGTCCTGGCCGGGGCCGGCGGGTGCTGGCGTCTGGGCCTGGGCGGGTTCGTTGTCGTCGTCCTCGTCCACCCGGCGGCGGGGGGCATACTTGCGCAGGATAGCCGCCGCATCTTCCCCGAACCGGTCCTGAAGGGCGCGGGCATTGCCTACAATGAGAGCCGTAATCTGCTGCTCTTCCAGGCGGCTGAAAAAGCCCAGTAGCAGGGCCTCTTCCAGGGGCGCAAACAGGGCTTCGCGGGCCTTTACCACTGTGGCGGCCGCCGGTCCCACCTGCTGCCAGTAGCGCCGCCGGGCCTCGGCCTGCTCGGCCTGCAACTCCCGCAGGCGCTGCCGCAGCCCCTCCACCTGCGCCACCGCCTCCCGGAAGGCCCGCTGGGCCGGCGTTCCGGGGGCCTCCGCCGACCCGGGCATCGGCAAGGAGCTGGCGGCCGGCAGGTCAGTTAGCGGGTTGTGCAGGTACATGGTAAATGAGTGACTCGGTGAATGAGCGGTTGAGCAAGTAGTGGCTGCAAAGATACGGTCATCCTGAGCATGGCGCCCAGCCAGCCAGCCAGCCAGCCACTCATTCACCACTTCACTCATTTATCCCTCCCACAACTCAAACGCCACGCGGAACGTGTTGCAGTGGGCGTCTACGATGTCGGCCAGGCGCTCGGAATAGCCGCCGCCCATGCTCACGGCCACGGGCAGCTGCTGCTGGTGGCAGAGGCCGAGCACGTATTCGTCGCGCTGGCGGCAGCCGGATTGGGTGAGGGCGAGCTTGCCCAGCTTGTCGGTGGCCAGCACGTCTACGCCGGCCAGGTAGAAAACGAAGTCGGGCTGCACCTGGGCCAGCAGGTGGGGCAGGGTGTCGCGCAGGCGGCGCAGGTACTCCGCGTCGCCGGTGCCCAGGTCCAGGGCCACATCCAGGTCCGACTGCTCCTTGCGCAGCGGGTAATTGGCCCCGGCGTGCATGGAGAAGGTGAACACCCGGGGGTCCTCGCGGAAAATACTGGCCGTCCCGTCGCCCTGGTGCACGTCGAGGTCGACGACCAGCACCTGCCGGGCCAGGCGGTGGTGGAGCAGGTGGGTGGCGGCAATGGCAATGTCGTTGAGCACGCAGAACCCCTCGCCCCGGTCGCGGAAGGCGTGGTGGGTGCCCCCGGCCAGGTTCAGCCCAATGCCGTCGAGCAGGGCCCGCTTAGCCGATTCGAGGGTGCCGGCCGCGCTGCTCAGGGAGCGGCGCGTGAGCTCCGGGCTTTGCGGCAGCCCCAGGCGCCGCACCTCGGCCGGGCTCAACTGCTGGTCGCGGATTTTGTGCCAGTACGCCGCGGTATGCACCCGCAGCAGGTCTTGCTCCGGGCAAAAGCCCGGGTCGTAAAAGTGCTCGGGCGTGGCTACTCCCTGCCAGAGCAGCTGCTCGCGGATGAGGGCGTATTTGGCGATGGGGAAACGGTGGCCGGTGGGCAGGGGCAGCGCGTAACGGTCGGAAGTGGCGAGACGGGGCATAGAACAAGGGCAGAACGCGCCCCCGGGGCCGGAAGTTTTCGTCGGGTCTTGGCCCGGTAGCACTGGCCCGCCCACCTGAAGCGACGGCCGGGCCGGAGTCCGTAGTGGCGCAACTCAGCCCGGCAACGCTGCCGCGCAGCAACTGCTGCGTGGTTTACCGCCAGGCTGCATTGGGAATAAAAAGACGGGAATGCTTCGTGATGTAAATAGCGGGGTGGTTTATGATTATAAATCGGATTTAAAGCGAATGAAAAAAAATAATTTAAAAATTATTAAGATTTTGTATTGCAATTGAAAAATAAACTCCGCTATCTTTGTCCCGTTCGAGCGCAACAACTGCCCCGAATCAACAACGCCTCTCCGCCATGCGCCGCCACGCCAACGATTATCAGCCAATGCTCAGCTCACTGGATCAAAAGATCCAGCCAGGGTCCGGCGCGCCAGCTTGCAGATGAGGGTTTAAACCTGTTATTCGCTTCCGCTAACGCCCGAATCCAGCCAGATTCGGGCGTTTTTCTTGTTGGTCTATCCGCTGAATATTTTCCCGCTATGCTGTTCTCCTCCTTGCTTCTACCCTTGCGGGCGCGGCCCCGTTCCGGGCGCAGTCTGCCTGGTATTCCGCTCCGCCAGCGCCTTCAGGGGTAACGTGGCCTTCTTTCGTCTGCTGCAGAAGCACGGCAGCTGACGGTGCCCCGGTTGTTTTTCTGCTGCTGAAATTGTTCGTTGGAAAATACGAATAAGGGAAACTATTACCCAAAAAAATACGTCGCCATTTTTATTTATATTAAAAACAAATAGCTCTCCTGAAGGAATATGTGAGGTATTTTTTTATTGAAAGACGACGTGGGATGGAAGGCTGATAATGCCAGCGTAGCGTCTCAGTCAACAGGTGTTTTATTCTCTTTACTGCGCTATCCTACGTGACCAGACGGCGGCCCCGGGAGTGACTTTTGAAACCAGAAAAGCGGCGTCACTCCCGGGTTCAGGCCCGATAATTTCCTGATCAACTTACTCTATTCCCATGAATCCCATGAACCGCGAAATGAACCGCGAAATCCGCCAAGCCATTGCTTCCACTACGCTCGACGCGCTCAGCCAGGGCGGCTACGAGTCGGCCCTGGGCGTGTACGTCGAGCTCACCGGTTGGCAGCGCGCCGCCGAAGCCGGCAGCCGCCTCTACCCGCCCGATGAAGGCGCGGAACTGCTGACCGAGCTGAGTGCCCCGGGCACCACGGCGGCCGAGCTGCGGGTGTACCCGGCCACTACTCTCGAAGCCGCCGCCCGCCTCCGGCAGCAATTCGGGCGGGTGGGCTGCCTCAACTTCGCCTCGGCCCGAAACCCCGGGGGCGGATTTCGGGGGGGCAGTCAGGCCCAGGAAGAAAGTCTGGCCCGCTCCTCGGGTCTTTATCCCTGCCTGACGCAGTTTCCCCAGCTTTATGCCCACAACAGCCGCCCCGGCAGTACGGGGCTGTACAGCGACTATCTGGTGTACTCTCCCGCCGTGCCCGTATTTCGGGGCGAGGCCGGCGAGTGGCTGCCCCGGCCGTTTCCGCTCGATATCATTACGGCTCCGGCCGTTAATGCCGGAGCCCTGCGCCGCAACTCGCCGGAGCTGCTGCCGCAGCTGGAGCCGTTTATGCGCCAGCGCCTGCGCCTGGTGCTGGCGGCGGCGGCCCGCCACGGTACGGAAGCGCTGGTGTTGGGGGCCTGGGGCTGCGGCGTGTTCGGCAACGACCCCGCCCAGGTGGCCCGGCTCTTTGCCGAAGTTCTCGCCGAGCCGGGCATCCGCACCCGCTTCCGCCGCCTCGACTTCGCCATTTTCGACCCCAAGCCGCCCCACCACACTCTACAGGCCTTCGAACAGGCGTTACAACCCCTGACGGCCGCTTCGGTCTGAGAGACGAGAGCTTCCGTTTGCTGATTTTCAATGCATAACGGGCGTTCGATGATGGCCGGCAAGTGCCCGGTGATGTCCGGCGGCAGTAGTCTGCGCGACTCCCGGCTGCCGGCGCCAGTTGCCAGATTCCACCCTCCACTACTAACCAACAAAACATGGCTTCTCAACTACGTGGCAACGACCTTCGCCAACTGGGCTTCCCGGAAGGTCGGGCCATTGGGCTGGCGCTGGCCCAATTGCAGCGCAAACACCTCAGGCGTCTCTCCCAAACCGACCAGCTGGGGCTGCTGCGGGCCCTGCTCGACGCCCCCGCCAACTTCCTCACCCACCTCGACTGGAGCCATACGGCTGCCGCGCTGCTGCCCGCTCCCAGCCGCCACATCGCCTTGTCCGAGCGCAAGGACTACGCCGTATTCGGGGCCGAGCACATCGAGCCGGGGGCTATTCATCAGATGGAAACGGCCATGAAGCTGCCCGTCACCGTGGCCGGGGCCCTCATGCCCGATGCCCACCACGGCTACGGCCTGCCCATCGGGGGCGTACTGGCCACCGATAACGCCGTAATTCCTTACGCCGTAGGCGTGGACATCGGCTGCCGGATGGCCCTGTCGGTGTTTGCGCTGCCGCCCAAGCATCTGGAGCAGCGGGTGCCGGAGCTGCGTAAGCTGCTGCTCGACAACACCCGGTTCGGGGGGCGCGACGTGTTCCGCCACGGCCAGCACCTCGACCACGCGGTGCTGAGCCGCAGCGAGTTTCAGGATATTCCCTTCCTGCGCAACAAGCTGGATACGGCGGCCGCGCAAATCGGCTCCTCGGGCGGGGGCAACCACTTCGTGGAGTGGGGCGTGGTCGACATCACCGACCCCGCCAATGAGCTGGGCGTGGCCCCGGGCCAGTACCTGGGCCTGCTCTCACACTCCGGTTCCCGGGGGCTGGGGGCCAGCGTCGCCAATCATTATACCAAGCTGGCTAAAGACGTTTGCCAGCTGCCCGCCGAAGCCCAGCACCTGGCCTGGCTCGGCCTCGAAACCGAAGCCGGCCAGGAGTACTGGGCCGCCATGAACCTGGCCGGCGACTACGCCTCGGCCTGCCACCACCAGATTCATCACCGGCTGGCCAGGGCGTTGGGCGAAAAACCTCTGGCCAAAGTCGAGAACCACCACAACTTCGCCTGGAAGGAGCACCTGGCCGACGGCCGGGAGGTGGTGGTGCACCGCAAGGGCGCTACGCCGGCCGGGGCGGGCGTGCTGGGCATCATTCCCGGCTCGATGACGGCTCCCGGGTTTATCGTGCGGGGGCGGGGCGAGGCCAGCTCGCTGAGCTCGGCCTCCCACGGAGCCGGCCGGGCGATGTCGCGCACCCGGGCCAAAACGGAACTGGGCGAGGCCGACCTGCGCCGGTTCCTGCGCCAGCACCAGGTGGAACTACTCGGCGGCGGCCTCGACGAAGCGCCCCAGGCCTACAAGGACATCCGGGCCGTAATGCAGAGTCAGACGAGCCTGGTAGACGTGCTGGGCTCCTTCACGCCCCGCATTGTGCGCATGGAAGGGGCCGTGTAGGCTCCTGGCAAGCCGCCCCCAACTACCTTAATCCCCCCAAAGAAGCCCTCCGGCCCTGATGCGTTCATCCGGGTCGGAGGGCTTGTGGTGCTGGGTAGAAGGTGTTCTGCCCGCAGAAGCTGGGTTTAACTCAGGGGCGCCGATGCCAGGCCTCGGGCGTAGTATCGGTGCCTGCAGCCGGGGTAGTAGGACACGAGACGGAAACGCCGGCGGAGGGCAGTAATTCTGATAAAATCAGGAGAGCCAGGGCAGTGGCCGCCAGATTGGGGGTGCAGGTAGCAGGATCCATGTGCGGAGCGGGTTTATCATCACAAGAACTGATCAAAACCTCGGGCCGGTGTGTGGGCGGGAGGCAATAAAGAAGTAGGAGCAGTAGCGGTAGCAGACCCGCCAAACAACGGAACATGGCTGGCGGCAAGTGAGAATACCTACGGCATAAAGCCGGGGAATGGATTCATAATCAGTGCCTTTTCCTTAATTGTTTATAGAATATTGATTTTTTTCTATTAAGGCGAAGCAGCTGGTGGAGAGACCACGCTTACCACGTCGCCAGTACGGATAACTCCCCCGCGCACGATGCGGGCGGTGAGCCCCCCGTGCCCGCGCATGGCATTGTAGCCGCCGGGGCCCAGTTCCTCTTCCATGCGGGAGCAGGGGTGGCACTCGCCCGTAATCTCCAGCAGCACTTCCTCGCCAATCTGAATGTGCCGGCTCTTGAGGGCCAGCAGGTTCAGGCCGCTCACGACTAGGTTGCGGCGCAGGCGGGCCGGATCCAGGGGCTCGGGCAGGCCCAGGAAGCCCGCCACGGCCGCCAGGTGCTCGTGCTGGATGAGGGTAAGCTGGCGTTTGCCGCCGGGCCGCGGGCGGGCGTGGTCGCCCAGCAAATGGCGGTCGGTTTCGGCTTCGGCCTCCGCTACTACCCGCACGGGCTCGCGCCGGGCTGGTCGCAGGCCGATCCATTCTACCCGGCCCTGCTGGGGTAAGGTTGAAAGCAAACGGGCCACCGTGGACTTATCATCACCAAAAAAGGGAAAGGGCATGAGCTGGCAATGCGTGTGGTGGTGACTAGGTAGGACAAGAAGCCGACCGGGCGGGCGGTGGTAAAACCCACTGGTGGGTTCTACTCAGCAAGACAGATGAGATGGCGCCATCCCCTAAGCCGTCGGGGCTACTTCCCGATTTCCGGGTGGCGGATCTGGCCGCCGAGGTGGCCGGTGCGGGCCAGCAGCCCGAAACTGAGCAGGGCGCCGGCCAGCGCCAGCCGGATGAAGAGCCGCTGCCGGCCGGTTTGCAGCAGGGCCAGCAGCGCCAGCGCCCCGGTCAGCTCCAGGGCCCAGAATCCCAGTTCGGCGGCTTCTTCGTGCGCTTCAATCAGCTGATGAGAGATGCCGGGCAGCTTTTCCACTACTTCCTCGGCACCCTTACCCGTCAGCTGGGTGGGCAGGCAGAGCAGGGCGGCGCCCAGCACCGTAATCAGGCCGGTACGGATAACCGGGGGGCTGGCCTTCACCAGGCCCGCCCCCAGTACCAGCAGCCCGAACAGGCAGCCCAGAATGGGAGTGTGGTTGAGCAGCAGGTGGAGGTGGGCTTCGTTCATGGGGCCAGGCAAAGTAAATGGTGGGCCGGCAAAGATAGCGCGCCGGCCGGAGCGGCTAGTCGGCGGTAAACTGCCGGGCCACCACAAATGCCGCCCCGGCCGCCAGGGCCCCGACACCGGCCATTTTAAGCGCCCCGCGCACGGGCGGCTGCCCGGTCAGGCGGCTTTTCAGGTAGCCGAAAATCAGCAGGCACACCAGCGTAATTACGGCCGAGAGGGCCAGGCCTTCGGTGGGCGTGCTGGTCAGAAAGTAGGCGCTGAGCGGAATCAGGCCGCCCACGGCGTAGGCCGCGCTGATGGTAGCCGCACTTTTGGGGGCCTGGCGCGGGTCGGGTTTTTCCAGGCCCAACTCGTACTTCATCATAAAGCGCACCCACTGGTCGGGGTCGGCGGTGAGTTCCCGCACGGCTTGGGCGCGGGTAGCTTCCGAGAGGCCCATTTCGGCCAGCAATTCATCTACCTCGGCCCGCTCTACGTGGGGCACGTCGTGCACTTCCTGGTACTCGCGCTGCAGTTCGGCCTCGTAGTGCTCCACTTCGGTGCGGCCGGCCAGGTAGCCGCCCAAGCCCATGGCAATGGAGCCGGCGACGATTTCGGCCAGTCCGGCCGTAATCACGAGGGCCGAGGAGGCGACGGCCCCACTCAGGCCGGCGGCCAGGGCGAAGGGCACGGTCAGCCCGTCGGAGAGGCCAATGACGATATCCTGTAGCATGGCCGAGCTGGTCAGGTGGTCTTCGGGGTGCGGATGAACGTGCTGCATACGGGAGGCGGAGGGCCAAAAGGCAGGTGGTACGGTTAACCTACGCACCTTTTCTGCGTAAGGTAGCAACACCAGCGGGCACCGCTCAGCTGGCTGCCTACTGAATTCCTTTCTGACATTTCTGTTCCTTTCGCAATCATGGCCAAAACCACCGCCAAATCAGCGCCGGCTGCTGAAAAAGCCGCTCCCAAGAAATCCACTGCCGCTGCCGGCCGGCCCGCGCCCAGCGTGCAGCCCATCCTGAACCAGCAGTTCAACGCGCCCGCCCCGCTCCAGAAGTTCGGCACCGTGTCGCAGCGCCTGCCCATTGGCCTCGACGAAAAAACCCGTCAGCAGAGCGTGGGTCAGCTCAACCAGTTGCTGGCCGATACCATCAGCCTGCGCGACCTCTACAAGAAGCATCACTGGCAGGTAGTGGGCCCTACGTTTTACCAGCTTCACCTGCTCTACGATAAGCACTACGAGGAGCAGAGCGCCCTGGTCGATACCATTGCGGAACGCATCCAGATTCTGGGTGGGGTAGCCGTGGCCATGGCCGCCGACGTGGCCGAGATGACCAGCATCCCGCGCCCGCCCCGCGACCGGGAAGAAGCCCCCGTACAGGTTTCGCGCCTGCTGGAAGCCCACCAGATCATCCTAAAAAACTGCCACGAGTACGCCAAAGCCGCCGACGAGGCCGGTGACGACGGTACCAACGACGTGGTGGTAAGCGACGTGATGCGCACCAACGAACTGCAGGTGTGGTTCGTGTCGGAGCACGTGGTGAACACCCCGCTGGCCCGCGCCGAGTAGTTGGCCCCCTCTATGCGTTACAGCCGGCCTCTTCCCTACGGGAAAGGGCCGGCTTTTTTGTAGTCCCGCCTGCTAGCGGTGGGCGCGTTTCTTTTCCTGGTGGTTTACTTCGGCTTCTTCCACTGAGTGGGTGCGGCCCAGGTCGTGGTCCTGCTTGGCCTTGGCCGCGAGCAGGCAAAAGTAGCCGTGGAGCAGGTTGATTTCCTCCTCCGAGAAGTCCTGGGCGTTGATGAGCCGGTTGCTGGCCCCCTTGTGGGCCGCCAGCAGCTCGTTGAGCTTGAGGTGCAGTACCAAAGAATCCTTGTTCTGGGCCCGCTGAATCAGGAATACCATCAGAAACGTGACGATGGTGGTGCCCGTGTTGATGACCAGCTGCCAGGTTTCAGAATACCCGAACAGCGGCCCGGTAAGGGCCCAGACGCCCACTACGCCCGCTGCCAGGCAGAAGGCTGCCGTGGAGCCCGACCAGGTGGTAACCACACCGGCAAAGCGGGCAAAGAAGTTAGCGGACTTGGCGGGCCGCGAGGTAGGAGCGAGGGGAGGTGTCATGGAACAACGGGCAAGGGGGAAAAAGAGGGACGGGAGTGCACTTGCCGGCAAGATCCGGCTGCCTGTGTGAATGAAAGATGAAATTTTTACCGCTGACAATGAGTGCGAAACCGAAATGTGCGGCCGATAAACGCGGAAAAAGCAGCGTCCTACTTGCACCCTTGCCGGCAACCCTCTACTTTTGTCATCGATTCGCCGCCTCAGTGAATCCGAAAGCTTCGGCCTTCGCTTAGTAAAAGGAGTGCTAGCCGTCATCAGCGCACGTGGTGAAACTGGTAGACACGCCATCTTGAGGGGGTGGTGCCTTCGGGTGTGGGAGTTCGAATCTCCCCGCGCGCACTTCAATAAAAAAACCCGCTTCGGCTTGCGCCGGAGCGGGTTTTTTTATTCGGTGAAATGGTGAGGTGGTGAAATAGTGAGTTTGATGTTTAGTCGGTAAAGGCTGCGCTGCTTGCGCAAACAGGACCACGGAACGCCAAACTCACCATCTCACTATTTCACCACCTCACCTTCTACTCCCATTCGATAGTGGCGGGGGGCTTGGAGCTGATATCGTACACCACGCGGTTGATGCCGCGCACCTGGTTGATGATGCGGTTGCTCACTTCGGCCAGGAAATCGTAGGGCAGGTGGGCCCAGTCGGCGGTCATGCCATCCACGCTGGTCACGGCGCGCAGGGCCACTACCTGCTCGTAGGTGCGCTCATCGCCCATCACGCCCACGCTCTGAATGGGCAGCAGCATCACGCCGGCCTGCCACACCTGGTCGTAGAGGCCGTGCTCCTTGAGGCCGTTGATGAAGATGGCGTCGGCCCGCTGGAGCAGATCTACTTTGTGGGGCGTGATGTCGCCGAGGATGCGGATGCCCAGGCCGGGGCCGGGGAAGGGGTGGCGGTGCAGAATGTTGAGGGGCAGCTCCAGGGCCGCGCCTACTTCCCGCACTTCGTCCTTGAAGAGGGTGCGCAGGGGCTCCACAATCTTCAGGTTCATCTTCTCGGGCAGGCCGCCCACGTTGTGGTGGCTCTTGATGGTCACGGCCGGGCCGTTCACCGACACCGACTCAATCACGTCGGGGTAGATAGTGCCCTGGGCCAGCCAGCGGGCCCCGTCCACTTTCTGGGCTTCGCGGTCGAAGACCTCAATGAAGGTACGTCCGATGGCTTTGCGCTTGAGCTCCGGGTCGGTGAGGCCTTCGAGGGCCTGGTAGAACTCGGCGCTGGCGTCCACGCCGCGCACGTTCAGGCCCAGGTCGCGGTAGGAGTGGAGCACATCCTCGAACTCGTCCTTGCGCAGCAGCCCGTTGTTGACGAAAATGCCGTGCAGGCGCTGGCCGATGGCGCGGTGCAGCAGCAGGGCCGCCACGCTGCTGTCCACCCCGCCCGAGAGGCCCAGAATCACCTGGTCCTGCTCGCCGATGGTGGTTTGCAGGGTCGTCACCATGCTGTCCACGAAGTGCTCGGGCGTCCAGTCCTGGAGGCAGCCGCACACGTCCACCACGAAGTTGCGCATGAGCTGCTTGCCGTCGGTGGAGTGGGTTACTTCGGGGTGAAACTGGATGCCGTAGGTCTGCTGGCCCTCGATTTCGTAGGCCGCCACGGCCACGTCGGGCGTACCGGCAATAGTCAGGAAGCCGGCCGGCAGCTCCTTGATGGTGTCGCCGTGCGACATCCAGACCTGGGAACCGGGCGCCAGGCCGCGCAGCAGCGGGTGGTGCTGGTTGAGATGGGTGAGGCGGGCACGGCCGTACTCGCGGATGGTGGCCGGCAGCACCTCGCCGCCCTGCTGGTGGGCCAGCAGCTGGGCGCCGTAGCACACGCCCAGCACCGGCACCCGGCCCAGGTAGCGGCTCAGGTCGGGGTTGGGCGAATTGGCATCGCGCACGGAACACGGGGAGCCCGAAAGCACCACGCCCCGGATGTCCTCAGTGAGGTCCGGGGCGTGCGTATACGGGTGAATTTCGCAGTAAACGTTCAACTCCCGGATGCGCCGGGCAATGAGCTGGGTGTACTGCGACCCAAAATCGAGAATCAGAATCTGTTGAGGCATGGGCAAAATTAGCGCGCAGATTTCAGACCTGCGCCACCCAGCTCGTTTTTTCTTGGCCTACCCGCCCGGCGGCCCCCTCAGGGCTGGAAACCCGGAGGGCGCATCCCACGGAAGTAAGGTCACACAAGGCCCGTTCACGGTACCCACCCAGACCAGCCTAATGCGCTTGCTGGCCTGCTGAAAGCTCTTTTAGCGGGTATACTGCTATTCGTTTCAGGAGGAAATGCTAGTCACGAACCGGGTGGTGCCTGCCTTTCCTGGGCTTCTAAATCCCGGCACCTTTGAAAAGGTGATGGTTTTCGCCTGCTCAAAGAATACTCTATGCATTCAGCGTTACCCCTTTTGGCTTTGTCGTTGCTGGGCGCCCTGGTGTTGCCCGCTCCGGTTACGGCCCAGCAGGCAGCTCCCGAAGCGGCTCCCGTCGACTCCCTGAACCCCGCAACCTCCCCCGATATGCTGGCCGTATCGGTGCCGGGGCCAGCGGCGGCGGCATCCCAACCGGCGGGCCGGACGCTGGCCGGCAACGTGGTAGATGAGTGGGGAAATCCGCTGGCGGGCGCTACCGTGGCCGTCGTCGGCCACCAGTTGCACTCGGTAACCACCAATGCCAACGGCGACTTTCTGGTGTCTCTCGGCAGCTCGGCGCCCCTGTTGCGGGTAAGTTTTGCCGGCTACGAGGATGCTGAGCGCGTGGCCCGGGGGCCGGCCGACCTGCTGTTCAAGCTTGACCCCATCCGCGACTACCGCCGCGACCTGAAGAAGCGCACCAAAGAAGCCCGGCGCCAGATGCAGTAGCCGGCCGGGAATCGGGGTGAAAAAAAGCTGCGCCGGGACGAAGAGGAAGCAGAACAAAGCGGCCGGCCCGGCGTTGAAGGAGCAGTTGAAAAGCCGCCACGCCGGCGGCCGGAACTTCGCTTTTCTTTTTTTTCCATGGTGCTGTTTTTGCTCTTGTTCTGCTCTCTGCCGTTTTTCCCGGCTGGTCTTGCGTGTGCGCCGGCTCCGCCTTCCGCCGCCCCCGCGCCGATGCAGGAGGCCCTGCCCCGGGAGGTGTTCGGCAACGTAACCGATTTTGCCGGCAAACCCGTGGCCGGCGCCACCGTCGCATTGGCCGATGATCGGAAAACGGCCGTCACAACTAATTCCGACGGGAAATTTCTGATGAAAAGTGCCGTGGCCGAGCCCCGCCTGCGCATCAGTTCGGCCGGCTATTACGATACGCTGCTGGTCGTGACGGCCACTGACAAAGCCCAACTGGTGCAGCTGCGCACCGTTGACCGGTATAAGCGTACTCTTAAAAAGAAGTACAAAGCCGCTAACAAGGCCTGGAAAAACTAGCGCCGGGGCTCCGCCCGAAAAAAAACCGGCTGATTCCCTTGATGATACCGCTCTGCCAGGCAAAAAAAGCCGGCCCTGCTACCAAATCCGTTGAATTGCTGCGTACCTTTGTCACGGCGAGTCAGAACGACCAGCTCCTGCTGAATTCCCCCAGGACCGGAAGGTAGCAAGGGTAGGTGGTTGAGCGGTGCGATTTTGGCTCGCTTTTTTATCACGGGTTTTTTGCGGCTGACGTTTCTCGCCAAAATCACCTGACTTTTGTGAAAAGCGCCCCCACCGGGCGCTTTTCCTGTTTTCGGACCTGTTGGAGCAGGCTAACCGGCGCAGGTGCGACACAAAATCCGGCCAATCCACCGAATCCGCGTAATCAGTGAGTAGCTTTGGGGCATTGTTGTTTCCCAACCTACCCGCATGAAATTTTTCATTGATACCGCCAACCTGAAGGAGATTCAGGAAGCCGTGGAGCTCGGTGTGCTCGACGGCGTGACTACCAACCCCTCGCTGATGGCCAAGGAAGGCATCAAGGGCACCGATGCCGTGATGGCCCACTATAAGCAGATCTGCGATATCGTGGACGGCGACGTGTCGGCGGAAGTAATTGCCACCGACTACGACGGCATGATCCGGGAAGGGGAGGCCCTGGCCGAGCTACACCCGAACATTGTGGTGAAGATTCCCATGATCCGCGACGGCGTGAAAGCCATCCGCTACTTCTCCGACAAGGGCATCAAAACCAACTGCACGCTGATTTTCTCGGCCGGGCAGGCCTTGCTGGCCGCCAAAGCCGGCGCTACCTACGTGTCGCCCTTCGTGGGCCGCCTGGATGATATCGGGCACGATGGCCTGCAGCTGGTGCAGCAGATTGTGGACATCTTCAGCAACTACGGTTACCCCACCCAGGTGCTGGCCGCCTCCGTGCGCCACGTACCCCACCTGTTGCAGTGCGCTGAGCTGGGTGCCGATGTGGTGACCTGCCCGCTGAACGTCATCACCGGCCTGCTCAACCACCCCCTCACCGACAAAGGCCTGGCCACTTTCCTGGCCGACCACAAAAAGGTGAATGGTTAACTTTTAATGTGTGAGATGTGGAAAATGTGGTGAATGTGCTGACTAGCCATTTTCACATTTTTCACATTTTCCACATCTCACACATTAAAAGGTAAATGGTTAACTTTTAATGTGTGAGATGTGAAGAATGTGGTGGATGTGCTGACTAGCTATTTTCACATTTTTCACATTTTCACATTTCCCACATTAACTCCATGTACATCATCAAAGTAAAGGGCAAGGCCAAGATTCCGGACTATATTCAGCTGCGGGACGAGGAATTCGTGCTCATTGCCTACTTCCGTGCCGACCGGCCCCTGAAGGACCTGCACCGCTACGGGCTGGCTGGCAAGGAAACTGAGCTGGCCGACGTTATTTCGGGGCTGGAATTCGGGAAGCTGCAAAAGCTGGAAGTAGGGGCCTGAGTGGATCAGGGACCGGGTTGATGGAAGGACGGCGGGACCGGGTTTGCGTTCAAAACTCAGCCAGCGAAGTTCCGTTTAACAGCCAGCGCCCCCCTTCCCGAGCACCCCGCCCCTCAGCCCCCTAGTCCCCCAGACCCTCACATCCTCCTTATGACCGTAATTGAGCTGCACGACGCCTACATTATGCAGGACGTGAACACGGTGCTGCAAAAGGTGTCGTTTGCGCTGGAAAAGGGCGAGTTTGCCTATCTGGTGGGCCGCACCGGCTCGGGTAAAAGCTCCCTGCTCAAAACGCTCTACGCCGACCTGCCCCTGCCCGCGGGCACCGGCTCGGTGGTGGGCTTCAGCTTGCCCCGCACCGGCAGCACCGACAAGGTGCCGTACCTGCGCCGCAAGCTGGGCATCATTTTCCAGGATTTCCAGCTGCTCTTCGACCGCTCGGTGGCCGACAACCTGCTGTTTGTGCTCAATGCCACCGGCTGGAAGGGCAAGGCCCGCAAGCAGCAGCGCATTTCTGAGGTGCTCATGCGCGTGGGGCTGGCCAGCGTGGCCGGCAAAATGCCCCACCAGCTCTCCGGCGGCGAGCAGCAGCGCGTGGTCATTGCCCGCGCCCTGCTCAACGAGCCGTTGCTGCTGCTGGCCGACGAGCCCACCGGCAACCTCGACCCCGATGTGGCCGATAGCATCATGAAGCTGTTCGTGGAAATCAACAACGCCGGGACGGCCGTGCTCATGGCCACCCACAACTACCAGCTCATTCAGCAGTACCCGCGCCGGGTGCTCAAGTGCGAGCAGGGGCAGCTCATTGACTCCGCCCGGACGCCTTTTGAGTTGAGCTGACCCGGTTTTGACCTCCCTGGTCGCCGTGAAAAAGACCAACCGGGCAGACAATCCTAATTAAAATCGAGCTGGCTGACAACCAATCCGGGTTCCAGCGTACTCTTCGTCCGAAGTCCGGCCGGCGGCCGGCGCTGTTTGCTGCACGCGTCTGCTCTTTTTATCAGAGAATGACTGGGCTTTCCATCCTGATTCCGGTATTCAACTACGATGTACGCCCGCTGGTGCGCGGCCTGCGGGCGCAGGTAGCCGACTGGCCCGGCCCCGTGGAGGTGCACTGCCTCGACGACGGCTCGGCGGACGCCTTCCGGCAACTGAACCGGGAGCTGGCTCACCTGCCCGGCGTGCACTACCGCGAGCTGGACTGCAACGTGGGCCGGTCCGCCATTCGCAACCAACTGGCCACCGCCGCCCGCTACACCTGGCTGCTGCTGCTCGACAACGACAGCCGCCTGCCCGACGCGCAGTTTTTGGCCCGCTACGCCGCCGCCCGCCATCGGGGCGCGGTGCTGTCCGGGGGCACCGCCTACGAGGCGGCGCCCCCCCCGGAGGCGGCCCTGCGGCTGCGCTGGCTCTATGGTCGGCACCGCGAGGCCCGGCCGGCCGCCGTACGTCAGCGCGCCCCCCACGGCCAGCTCACGCTCAACAACCTGCTCATCGAGCGGAAAGTATTCTGCCAGTTGGGCCTGGATGAAAACCTGACCCGCTACGGCCACGAGGACACCAAGTTCGGGTGGCTGCTGCGCCGGGCGGCCATTGACGTTCACCACCTCGATAACCCCGTACTGCACGACGGGCTGGAACCGGCGCCCATTTTCCTGCAGAAAACCCACGACGCGGTACGCAACCTCGTGCAACTCTACCGGGCCGAAGGACTGGGGGCCGACACCCGCCTGCTCCGGGCGGCCCTGCGCCTGCAGCGCTGGGGGTTGAGCCACGCCGTGCGGGCCGCTTTCGGCCTGGGCCGCGAGCAGGTGCGCCGCAATCTGCTTTCCGGCCGCCCCAGCCTCCGCCAGCTCGATGCCCTGAAGCTCTATTGGCTTCTGACGGAACTACGCTAGCTCCGGCTGCCGATTGGTAAACAGCGTCGGGCGGTACCTGGCCGTAGTAAACGTTGGTGCCCGTGCGTGCAAGGTCCGGGCCGCGCCGGCATCATGCGGGGGAATGATAACCATAACGGCACAGCACGCCCAATAAAAAAAGCGCCGGTTCCTCCCCAGAGGAAGAACCGGCGCTTTAATAATCTGAGGAGGAAACTAGTCGTTGTCGGTGTTCTTTACTTCCGACTTCACTTCCTTGTAGGCCCCTTTTACGGCGCTGCCCACTTTGCTGCCCACCTTGGCAGCTCCCTGGCCCACGTTCTTACCAACCTCCTTCACGTCGGAAGCGGTGTTGCTGACGGCTTGGCCCACGGCCGAACGCTCGTCCTGAGTACCGTTGGCGACGTCCTGAGCCGTGCCGCTGACAGCGTCAGCGCCCTGGGCCGCGCGGGCCTCGGCTTTGTCGTAAGATTTGAAGGCGGCGTACTTGAGCTTTTCCTTCTGGATTTCAGCCAGGTCGCTGGCCGGAATATCACCCTTGATTTTGTCGTAGGCTTCGTCCAGCGCACGCCATTCGGCATTGATGTTGCGCCAGTCGTTGATATCGTACTGGTCTTCGTTGCGCTTGATGTCGTTCACGAATGACTCGTACACCTGGCGGGCGTTGGCGGCCGTCACGCGGCTGGCCGGGGAGCTGGGCTTGTAGTACTTACCCATCGTCATGGTGCCCGACGACATGGCATCAGTGGCGCCGGGACGGTTGTTCCAGGCCATTTCGCGCTTGTCGTACGCGGTGGTATAGCGGGTGCGGAGCTGTTCGATTTCCTGGCGACGTGCGTCGTCGTACTGGTCGGCGTACCGGTCAACCGAAGCTACTTTGGCATCGAAGTCGGACTTGAGCTGGGTCGTTTCGCGGTCGTAATCGGCCTGTGCCTCATTGGCTACGGCGTCGGCTTTCATCTCGGTTTCCGAAACGAAGGTCTTGAAGTCGTTGTAAGCCTGGTCACTTTCTGCCCCCACTTCGTTTTGCTGGGCGTTGGTGCAGCTGGTTTGGGTAAGGGCGGTACCGCCCATCAGCAGGATAGCCAACAGGGCGTTTACGGTGAGCATTTTCCGGATCATGGCGGGGAAGGTATGGAGGGAGAGAGAACAATGTATTAGCTGCGGGTGGCCGCTGCCGTTTGGGGGAGTTAACGCAGGGGGGCGCTTTGTGGTTACGCCGGGCCGGGTACGGGCGAGGTAGTGACGGCCGCCTATCTTTGGGGCTTTTCCCGCGTAGTTCTGCTTCTGCCGTGTCGATTCCTGCCCCGCCCACGCCCATTCATTTGCTGGACTTACCCGCCCAGCACGCTCCGTTGCGGGCGGAGCTGGAAGCGGCCGTGCAGGCCTGTTTCGAGGAGGCGGCGTTTGTGCAGGGGCCGGCCGTGGCGGCGTTTGCCCGGGAGCTGGCCCGGTACCTGGGCGGCCCCCACGTAGTGCCCTGCGCCAATGGCACCGATGCCCTGCAGCTGGCCCTGATGAGCCTGCGCCTGCCCGCCGGGGCCGAGGTTATTGTGCCGGCCTTCACCTACGTGGCTACGCTGGAGGCGGCCGCCGTACTGGGCCTGCGCCCGGTGCCGGCCGACGTGCTGCCCGGTACCTTCAACCTCGACCCCCGGGCCGTGGCCGCCGCCCTCACACCCCGCACCCGGGCCATCGTGGCGGTCCACCTGTTCGGGCAGTGCGCCGATTTATGGGCCCTGCGCCAGCTGGCCGACCAGCACGGCGTGGCCCTGATTGAAGACAACGCCCAGGCCCTCGGAGCCACGTTCCGGACGGCCGGGGGCGAAACCTGGGTGGCGGGTACGGTAGGGGAAGTGGGTACTACCTCGTTTTTTCCCAGCAAAAACCTGGGCGGCTTCGGCGACGGGGGCGCCCTGTTCACCCGCGACGCGGAGCGGGCCGCCTACCTGCGCCAGCTGGCCAACCACGGCCAGAGCCGCAAGTACCACCACGAGCACGTGGGCCTCAATTCCCGCCTCGATACCCTGCAGGCGGCCCTGCTACGCGTGAAACTGCCCCACCTGCCCGCCTGGACGGCGGCCCGCCAGCACGTAGCCGCCCGCTACGACGAGCTGCTCGGGGAACTGCCGGGCCTCCATGTTCCGGCCCGGGACCCGCGCAGCACCCACGTATTTCACCAGTACACCCTCACCCTGGCTGATGCGCCCGGCCACCGGGCCGCGGTGCAGGAGTTTTTGCGGGTGCGAGGCGTGCCCAGTGCCGTGTACTATCCGCTGCCCAACCACCTGCAGCCCGCCTACGCCCACCTCGGCTATCGGCCCGGCCAGTTTCCGGTGGCCGAGCAGCTGTGCCGCACGGTGCTTTCGTTGCCCGTGCACCCTACCCTTGCCGAGGAGCAGATCCGGTACGTGGCCGCCGTAGTGAAGGCCGCCGTGGGCGAATCGGCTCTGGACCTCATGCCGAAGCAGACAACTGCCTAGCCGCGAGGCCGGAAGTGCTCCGGCACCGAGCCTGGGGTACGGGGCAGTCCGGTGGCGGCGCGGCAGCAACCAACGGGAAGGAGCCGCGTGTTTCCGCTGTGCTTTGGCCGGTGGTTTGCTCAGTCCGCGTCGGGTGAGGCGTTGGGAGTTAGCTGGATGCGGTTGAGCTCGGTACGGGAGGTGCGCCAGTCGGGCAGAAACTGGTCCATGAGGCCCCAGAACCGGGCGTTGTGGAGGCGCTCATGCAGGTGGGTCAGCTCGTGCACCAGCACGTATTCCAGGCAGGGCAGGGGGCGCTTGATGAGCTCCAGATTCAGCCAGATGCGGCGGGCCCCGATGTTGCAGGTGCCCCAGCGGGTGCGCATCTGCTTCACGCCCCAGGCCGCCGCCGCCCGGCCCACCACCGGCTCCCACTTGGTGAGCAACCCGGGCAGCAGGCGCTTGAGCTGCTGGCGGTACCAGGCCCCGAGTACGGCCTCGCGCTGGGCGGCGGTGCTGCCGGCCGGTACATGCAGGTGCAGTTGGCGGGCTTCGGGCCGGAAGTCCACGTGAGCCCGGCCGGGAGTCGGACATACCTGCAATTCGTAGGCTTCGCCGAGGTAGGGCACCGTTTCGCCCGTTTCGTAGCGGAGCGGGGCCGGGACCGGCTCGCGGGTGGCGAAGCGCTGCTGGTGCTTCTCAATCCAGGCGCGCCGGGCCTCCACAAACGCCTCAATGGCGGCGCCGGGCGTTTGCAGCGGCACCGAGACCCGGATGCGGCCCCCGGCGTACACCGTCAGGCGCAGGCTGCGCATGCGCTTACGCACAAGCTCAATGGGCAGGCCGGCAATCTGAACGAAGGGCATGGGGGAGGCGGCAGGAAAAGTGCAAAGGTGGGGCTGCGCGCCCGTTTGCGCCGCATGGCAGCCGGCAAATAAATCAGAAGAATGCGGAAATGCCCGTTTTTTCGCAGCTTGCGAGGCATTCGTAGTCTTTTCTCCTTCCCTTCCGGCTCCCGTGGCTGATTCTCTTTCGGCGGTTCGCTTTGCCATCTGCGGCGTGGGCCATATCGGCCGCCGGCACGCGGCCCTGGTGGCCCGCCACCCCGGCGCCCACCTCGTGGCCCTCATCGATACCCGACCCGACCGGGAGTCGGCACTGGCCGCCGAGTTTCCCGGCGTTCCGTTCTTCGCGTCCCTCGACGAGTACCTCGCCCACGGCCCCGCCGCCGACGTGCTAACCATTGCCACGCCCAACGGTCTGCACGCCCCGCAGGCAGTGCGCGGCCTGCGCGCCGGCCTGCACGTGGTGGTGGAAAAGCCCCTGGCCCTGAGCAAAGCCGATGCTGAGCAAATCGTGCACACGGCGCTGCAAACCGGCCGGTTTGTGTTTGGGGTGATGCAGAACCGCTACTCGCCGCCGGCCGCCTGGCTCAGGCAGGTGATGGACGAAGGTCGCCTGGGCCAAGTGTTTCTGGTGCAGCTCAACTGCTTCTGGAACCGCGACGAACGGTACTACACGCCCGGCAGCTGGCACGGCACCCGGGCCCTCGACGGCGGCACACTCTTCACCCAGTTCAGCCATTTCGTGGATTTGCTGTATTGGGTGTTCGGCGACATCACCAATATCTCGGCCCGCTTCCGCGACTTCAACCACGCCGGCCTCACCGAGTTCGAGGACAGTGGCCTCGTCACGTTCGACCTGCTGCGCGGCGGCAGCGGCACCCTGCAGTACAGCACCGCCGTCTGGGACCGGAATCTGGAAAGCTCCCTCACCGTGGTGGCCGAGCACGGCAGCCTGCGCCTCGGCGGCCAGTACATGGACAAAGTTGACTACTGCCACCTGCGCGACTACCAGATGCCCGAACTCGCGCCCACTAACCCCGCCAACCAGTACGGCCCCTACCAGGGCTCCGCCGCCAACCACGTCCACGTCATCGACAACGTAGTCGACACCATTCAAAGGCGCGGCGTAGCCACCACCAACGCTCTGGAAGGCTTGAAAGTGGTGGAGATGATTGAGCGGATTTATGCGCTGAAAAATCAGAGCTAAGTGAGGAAGAAAATGCCGGAGAGACTATGTCGTGGCGGTCTGATTATTAGAGAATTGAATCGATATGACGGGATATTGCTGGGTAGTTACCTGCTATTCGTTTTAGGTGGTTTTATACTCAACTTCTCAAACTACATGCCGGGGCACAGCGACACAGCATTTTCAAGAGTAGGAGTTGCGTATTACTACGCAGTAGCGTACCTAGTCGCACAGGTTACAGTCTCCTCCGATATTGTGGGTCGTCTGCGCAATATTCCGGTTACTGTAGGTTGGCTTCTGATAACGATTGTATTAGGCCTGTTGAATCCTGTTGCGGCTGTTTTTCCGTTGTTGGCTCTTGTTCTTTATCACATCGTCCGGCTGTTGTTTTGGCGTAAATATTCGCGGGAATTTGTTCCCTGTACTATGGCTAAGTACGGAGTTGTTCGTTCTTCCTCATCGGCCCATATCAATGCTGAAGACGTGCGGTATATGGCGTGGCTCTTTTATGGAGGCATGTTGTCATTCGTGCTATACACCACCATGTTGATTTTAGGGCAATAATGAACACCGACCAACAAGCCCTCCACGACCTGCAGGCCTGGCAGCGCCGGATGCAGCAGCAGCCCACGCTGCTGAACCGCGTGACGCGCCGGGTGCAGGCCCGTCTGAATGCCCTGCTGCCCGAGAAGGTGCATGTGGCTATTACCGCGGCCATTCAAAAGATGGTGCAGGGCGTGCTGTTTGGCTCCACGCATACCACGCAAAAGCCGGTTTCGGAGGGTACGCTGCAGGAGCGGGAGGCGCGGGTGCGGGCCCGCATCCGGGCGTACCGCAACACGGCGGCGGTAGAAGGCGGTGTCACCGGAGCCGGCGGCTTCCTGCTGGGCCTGGCCGATTTTCCGCTGCTGCTGGGCATCAAGCTCAAGCTGCTGTTTGACATTGCCGCCCTCTACGGCCACGATGTGCGCAGCTTCCCGGAGCGGCTCTACCTGCTGCACATTTTCCAGCTGGCCTTCAGCAGCCAGCACACCCGCCGCGAAACCTACCACCAACTCGCCGACTGGCCCGAAACGCAGCAAACCGTTACGGCCGATACCTTCGACTGGCGCACGTTCCAGCAGGAGTACCGCGACTATATCGACCTGGCCAAGCTTGCCCAGCTGGTACCCGTGATTGGGGCGGCGGTGGGGGCCGTGGCCAACTACCGCCTGCTGGCCCAGCTCGGCGAAACAGCCATCATGTGCTACCGCCTGCGCTGGTTTGCCGAGAACAGCCGACTACCAGAACAGGTGTAGAGCCAGACGCGGCCCTTCGCGTCTGGCGCGTGCTGATGTTGTGGCCGCCCTACAGTTTCCGGCATCCGCCGCGAAGGGCCGCGTTTCTACAGTACACATCAAAAAAAAACAGCCCTGACGGAAATGTCAGGGCTGTTTTTTTGGTGGCTGAAAAGTTTAGCCTTTGGCTTGCTTGGGGCCCTGATGGGCTTTGCGCTTGGCCATTTTATCGGCCTGCAGCTGGGTGTACTTGGCGTACTGGTCGGCGCTCAGGATTTGCTTGAGCTGGGCGTTGTAACGGTCCTTTTCGGCCTTCCTGGTGGCCTGGTGCTGCTTGCGGTCCGCTTTGGCCACGGTGCCAGCCTGGGCTTTGTGGGCCTGCATGGCCTGGGCACGGCTCAGCTGGAGCTGGCGAACCTGCTGGGTCTGGGCGGCCGAGAGGTTGAGCTGCTTGCTCAGGTGCTGAGACGAACGGTCGGCGCGCTGCTCGGGGGTGAGGTTGGCGTGGGGGCCTTTGTGCTCGCCCTTGTGCCCGCCCTGACGATGCTGACCGTGGGCGGCTGTGGCGGGAGCTGCCGTCTGGGCCGAAGCGGCGGCGGCGGAGAACGAGAAGGCGGCGAGGATGACGAGAAACTTTTTCATGGTGCTTTATGAGAATGTTTATGTTCGATGAAAGCAGGCCCACCGGCCGTCCGGACTGGCACTGGGGTTGCTGATGGGGTATTGGCAACTCCGGTGCCAGTTTTGGCCGCTCCCCCCAATATTAAGCAGCTTAAAAAATTTAAATTTTGTCGTTAAACCTTGCGCGCTTTCAGGTGTCGGTTTGAGTAATTTGCTGTCTGCCAGTTTTTTACGATTGGCAATCGGGTGGCGCAGCGGCGGCCGGGGGGCGGAATTGGGCGGGGCAGGTAGTCATTGGGGGGCTGCCCGGACGCGGCTGCCTTGGCCGGGTTGCCCGGGCACCAATCCGGCTTTACCTTTGTGCCATCAATTCTTTCTAGCCGAAGGATTGTTTTTATACAGAGGCGCGGAGAGACAGGCTCACTGATGCGTCGGCAACCACCCGCAAGCTGCGGAACGGTGCCAATTCCTGACCATATAAAAACAAGTTGCCGTGCCTGTGCTGCCCCGCCTTACTGCCCGTGTTGTCGTTTCTGCTGCCGCTGTGTGCCCGTTCGGGCCGCTGGTAGCGTGTTGGCGCCGGGGTTGTTGTTGCTGAGCGGCCGGTGCGCCTGAGCAGCCCGCTGCGGCGCTGCTGATTTCTGCCTTTTCTTGACGCGGCCGGCCTGGTTGGCGGGCGCATCTGTCCGTCGGGGCGCCTGCGCCGGCCGGCTTGACCTCACGCTGTTTTTTTCGTTCACGCTTGCCCGGGCAGTTGCCGGGCGTACCTTTTTATGCTCAGAAAATCACTGGAACTGCTGCGGCAGGAGGCCGCCGAAACCGGCGCCGGAACGCTGAAACGAAGCCTGAACGGCTTCAACCTCATTGCCATCGGCATTGGGGTGATTATTGGGGCAGGCCTGTTCTCGCTCACCGGCATTGCCGCCGCCAACAATGCCGGCCCGGCCGTCACGCTCTCGTTTGTGGTGGCGGCCGTGGGCTGCGCCTTCTCGGCGCTGTGCTACGCCGAGTTTGCCTCCATGGTGCCCGTGGCTGGCTCGGCCTACACCTACGCCTACGCCACCATGGGCGAGCTGTTTGCCTGGATTATCGGCTGGGATTTGGTGCTCGAATACTCGGTGGGCGCGGCCACGGTGGCCATCAGCTGGTCGCAGTACCTGCTCAAGTTTTTAGAGAAATACGGCATTATCGTGCCGCCGCAGCTGGTGATGTCGCCGTTTGAAACGGCCACGCTGGCCGACGGCAGCGTGGTGCACGGCTTCGTCAATATTCCGGCCATGCTTATCGTGCTGGCCATTACGATGATTATCATTCGCGGCACCTCGGGCTCGGCGTGGTTTAACGCGCTGGTGGTCACGCTGAAGGTGGCCGTGGTGCTGGTGTTCATCGGTCTGGGCTGGCAGTACATCGACCCTACCAATTACCAGCCCTACATTCCGGAGAATACCGGCGTGTTTGGGGAATTTGGCTGGAGCGGCATTCTGCGCGGGGCGGGCGTGGTGTTTTTCGTGTTTATCGGGTTTGATATTGTGGCCACCATGGCCCAGGAAACCAAGAACCCGCAGCGCAACATGCCCATCGGCATCATCGGCTCCCTGCTGATCTGCACCGTGCTGTTCGTGCTGTTCGGGCACGTCATGACCGGTTTGGCCAACTACACCGAGTTCAAGAACAGCGCCGCGCCGGTAGCCATTGCCATCGAGAAAACGCCCTACGCCTGGCTGTCGTCGGCCGTGATTCTGGCCATCATCGTGGGCTATACGTCCGTGATTCTGGTGGATCTGCTGGGCCAGAGCCGGGTGTTTTTCAGCATGGCCAAGGACGGTTTGCTGCCCCCGGTTTTCGCCCGGATTCACGAGCGGTTCCGCACGCCGCTGCAGTCGAACTTGCTGCTGGGCCTGTTCATTGCGCTGTTCGCGGGCTTCGTGCCGATTTCGGTGGTGGGCGAGATGACGAGCATCGGCACGCTGCTGGCCTTCGTGATGGTGTGCGTGGGCATCCTCATCATGCGCAAGCGCGAGCCCGACGCGCCGCGCGGTTTCCGTACGCCCTGGGTGCCGCTGGTGCCCATCCTCGGCATCCTGACCTGCGTGGTGATGATGCTGGCCCTGCCCTGGGAAACCTGGCTGCGGCTGGCCGTGTGGCTGGCCATCGGCCTGGCCATCTACTTCGGCTACGGCCGCAAGCACAGCAAGCTGGGGAATGAATTAAGAATTAAGAATTAAAAATTGGGGCGTTATGGCCCACTGTAGCAGCCGGGGCCGGGAGGTTCCGGCTGTTTGCGTTACGGGGGGGAGAAAGGCTAGGGTAGCCGGTCCCATACTTCACCGGAGTCAGAAACCATCCGAACGATACCAGCATGGCGGTCATAGTAGAGCACGCGCATATAGGAAGCTGGAACGGGGGCACAGTCCGGCCCGCGGTTGGTAGCCACCAATTCTACTACTTCCGGATAGGTTAGACCCTTGACAGTGAGTTGCTGAAAAGGCCCTGCCAGGGCGTCGCCCATCGGAAATTTTATTCCCCGGCAGCGGTTGTAGTCGCTCTGTGGGTCGGTGCTACCGATGAATTCGGTCCAGGTCCCTTCTACATACAGCTGGCTGGTGCCAGGATTGGTCCCCTGGGATGGGTAGGATGCGAGCAGTGCCGGGCCCCGGTACATGTGAAACTCGCCGCCACCGCCGAGGCTGTCGGTACGCCGGACGCGTACTAATACGTCGTCGTAATACTTGATCAAGTCCGATTTACCGATGAACGAGCCCACCGGAACCACGGTGCGCTCTTCCATCTGTTGTTTTTCCAGCCGTTGGTAAAGCTCGTAGGTGCGCTGTTGGCCGCGCGCGTTTTCAAACTGCCATACTACTGTGCCCATTGCGAGTTGCAGCCAGGGCGCATCGGCTTCCGTGAAAAAATAGTAAGGCACGCCATTGACAGTGCGTAGACCGGGCGTTGGCACCGGCTCCTGCGAACAGGATGTGCCAGCCAGTAGTAAGCCACTAACCAGAAAATGAAGGAGTAAAGAGCGCATCGGGATATAAAATAGATCGTCTGCCGAAAGTAAGCGCGCGGCAGATTTTTAAGCTGCCAGGATATCACCGTATCAGACTTTCCGTTACTAAACAGGCGGGGTAAACATATACGCCATTTAAAGCCGAAAGCGCCACCAACGGCCGTTGGTGGCGCTTTCGGCTTAAGCCTATGTCTTGAAGAAAGGTGTTAAAAAAAGACTTTTCGCAGCGCCCACAAACTCCACACAATCACCATCAGGCCCACGCCCACAAACATCCAGCGCACGGGCAGGCGGCCGGCCAGGCGGGCGGCCAGCGGCGCGGCGGCCACGCCCCCGATGATGAGGCCCAGGATAATCTGCCAGTGCGAGATGCCCAGCGTGGCGAAGAACGTAACGGCGCTGGCAAACGTGACGAAGAACTCCGTGACGCTCACCGAGCCAATCACGTACTGCGGCGTGCGGCCCCCGGCAATGAGCGTACTGGTCACCAGCGGCCCCCAGCCGCCCCCGCCAAACGAATCGAGGAAGCCGCCGGCCGCGGCCAGCAACCCCAGCTTCTTGTGTTTCTTGCGCGGGCCGGGCTTGCTGAAGGCCTTGCTGATGATGCGGACGCCCAGCAGCAACAGGTAGGCCGCCAGAAAGGGCTTCACGTAGCCAGCGTAGGTTTCGCCGAACTTCGAGAGCAGGTAGGCCCCCGCAATGGCGCCCAGCACGCCCGGAATCAGCAGGGCTTTGAACAGGCGCTTGTTCACGTTGCCGAAGCGGTAGTGGTGGTAACCCGAGGCCCCGCTGGCAAACATTTCGGCGGTGTGGATGCTGGCACTCACGGCCGCCGGGGCAATGTTCAGGCTCATCAGGCTGATGGCCGTGACTACGCCGTAGCCCATGCCCAGCAGCCCGTCGATGAGTTGCGCGCCGAAGCCGATGGCCACGAACAGCCAGAACGTTTCGGCGTGGGTGGCCGCCGACCACACCTGCGTCCAGGTAAAATAGTAGCTCAGAATGTTGAACACCAGCATGGCCGCAAAAGCCAGCAGGGCCCCGGTGGCAATCTTGCGCCACCGCGCCGCCGCGGGTGATTCGTAAGCCGGCCCGCCGGTCAGCTCGGCCGTGACGGCGTTCAGGGATTTTACCTTGTGGGCGAAGTCGCCGCCTACCTTCTCCCGGATCTGCGCCATGCGCTGGAGCACGTCGTGCAGCTCGTCGGGGAGGGTGTGGGTGAGCATTTCGCGCAGGCGCTTGGCAATGGTGGGCGACTTGCCGTTGGTGCTGATGGCAATTTTCAGGTCGCCTTTCTGCACGATGGAGCCCAGGTAGAAGTCGCAGGCGGCGGGCGTATCGGCCACGTTGCAGAGCAGGCGCTGGCGCGTAGCGTCGGCCTTGATCTGCAGGTTAAGGGCTTTGTCGTCGGTGGCCACAATCACCAGGTCGTGGCCGACGAGGTGGGTGGGGTCGTAGGGCTGCTCGCGCAGCTGCACGGCAGGGTGCTGGCCGGCCAGCACCCGCAGCTCGGGCCCAAACCAGGTAGCCACCACCGTAATGGCCGCGTTGGGGCTGTTGGCCAGCATGGCCGAGAGCTTCTCATGGCCCACGGCCCCGCCGCCCACCAGCAGCACGTGCAGCTGTTCCAGCTTCAGAAACACCGGAAAAAGCCGGTTGCCATCGGGCACCGCGGGCGGCGGCTCGGGCTGGGGCAGGGCGTTGTTGGAGGAAAGGGACATGGTGGTTGGCGATGGTTGGGGTCGGATGGAAAGGAAGGCAGAACAGCACTAACAGAACGTCATTCCGAGCGCAGCGGAGCGAAGTCGAGGAATCTTGCGTGCAATGGTAATCCTGTTGTTAGGATTAGCTGCTACAACGTCAGCACGCGAGATTCCTCGCGCTGCTCGGAATGACGTACTAATGTTGTTCGTTCTACCGGTTACTCGTGAAACGTCAGGCCGCTTGCGGTGGGCTGCACGTAGCCCTGGCGGATGACGAAATCACCAAACCGCTCCTGGGGCTGGCGGTTCTGGGCGTAGTCGGCAAGCAGGGGCGTGAGTTCCTGCACGATGCCGTCTTCGTCCAGCATTTCCTTGTAGAGCTTGTTCATCCGCTCCCCGTTGAAAGCGGCACCGAGGTACAGGTTGTAGCGGCCCACGGCCCGGCCCACCAGCCCGATTTCGCCGAGGTAGGGGCGGGCGCAGCCGTTGGGGCAGCCCGTCATCCGCAGCAGAATATCGTCCTGAGCCAGACCCTGTTGGCGAATGATCTGGTCCAATCTATCCAATAATTCCGGAAGATACCGCTCGGCCTCCGCGAAGGCCAGCGTGCAGGTGGGCAGGGCCACGCAGGCCAGCGCCCCGCGCCGCAGCCCGGTCAGCTCCTTACCCGCTTCCACGGCCACGCCGTGCTGCTGCAACACCGCCTGCACGCTCAGCCGGTGCTCGGGGGCCACGTTGGCGATGATGAGGTTCTGGTTGCCGGTGAGGCGGAAGTCGCCGGTGTGGAAGGCGGCAATTTCGCGCAGGGCGGTTTTGAGCGCGTAGCCGTCCCGGTCAAGGATGCGGCCGCCTTCCACGAACAGCGTGAGGTGGGCCCGGCCATTGGCTTGGATGGACCAGCCGTAGGCGTCGCCGGAGCTGCGGAACTGGTAGGGGCGGGCGGGCTCCACCGGGAAGCCCAGGCGCTGGTCCAGCTCCTGTTTGAACACGTCGAGGCCCACGCGGTCTACGGTGTACTTGAGGCGGGAGAACTTGCGGTTTTCCCGGTTGCCCCAGTCGCGCTGAATCGTCACGATTTTCTCGCAGGCGTCCACCACTTTATCGGCGGGTACGAAGCCGATGATGTCGGCCAGGCGCGGGTAGGTGTCGGGCATGCCGAAGGTCATGCCCATGCCGCCGCCCACGGCCACGTTAAAGCCCACCAGCTGGCCCCGTTCCTCAATGGCAATCAGGCCCAGGTCGTTGGCGAAGATGTCGGTGTCGTTGTAGGGCGGAATGGCCAGGGCAATCTTGAACTTGCGGGGCAGGTAGGTTTTGCCGTAGATGGGCTCGGCGTCCTCCTCGCCCTCATTGGGGGCGCTGGTGAACTGCGGCTCCCCGTTCAGCCATAAGTCCCAGTAGGCCGAGGTGCGGGGCGTGAGGTGGGTGCTGATCTGCTTCGACACCTCGTACACGGCCGCGTGCAGGGGGCTCTCGTGCGGGTTGGGGTTGCACATCACGTTACGGTTCACGTCGCCGCAGCCCGCAATGCTGTCCAGCAGGGCCTCATTGAAGCCCTGGATGGTCTTTTTCAGGTCGCGCTTGAGCACGCCGTGCAGCTGAAAGGCCTGGCGGGTGGTGAGCTTGAGCGTGTGGTTGCCGTACTGGTCGGCCAGCTCATCCATGCACAACCACTGGGCCGGCGAGGCAATGCCGCCCGGCACCCGCACCCGAATCATGAGCGAGTAGAGCGGCTCCAGCTTCTGGCGCTTGCGCTCCGAGTCCAGGTCCCGGTCGGTCTGCTGGTAGGAGCCGTGGAACTTGATCAGGTGGGTATCGTCGGGGTAGAGGGCACCGGTGAGCGGGTTCACGAGGCTTTCGGCCAGGGTGCCGCGCAGGTAGTTGCTGGCTTCCTTGACGTGCTCGACTTCGGAAAGTTTGGGGGCGTTGGACATGGTGGTGGTTCTGGGTTTCGGTGGTCCTAGGGCTAAAGCCCTGGGCTAGGTAGCGGGTTACGGAGTGCTATTGGAGCAACAGGCTTCCGTATTCAAGGCTGTCAGGGCGCTGCGTAGCCCAGGGCTTCAGCCCTGGGGCGTGGGCGGCGGACGATGCAGGCGCAGGTCTTTGAACAAGGTGAGGCGTAGCACGTCGCGGCTGAAGTAATCGGGGCGGTGGTAGCGGTGCTGGTAGAACCAGAGGTAACCCAGCTCGGCGGCGAAACCAGCCCTCAGCTGCCGCTCCACGCCGGCGTACACGCGGTTCTGGTCGAACTGGTCGGGATGAAACAGCACTTCATCGGAAGCGCGCAGCTTCCAGGCGGGGGTGAGCTGCCAGTCGGCCTGCACGCGGTACCGCAGGCGGCCCCGACTTTCCCAGGGACCGGGCTGCTCGGCAGCGGCGGGCTCCAGCCAGCGTTGCTCCAGGCGCAGCCGGTTCTGCAGGCGCACCCGCGAGCTGAGCGGGGTGGTGAGGGTGGCCTCCCCAAAGCCGCGCCACTCCTGCAGCGCCCGGCCGCCCGAGGCGGGCGGCTGGCGGGGGTAGCTCAGGCCCAGGGCCACATCCAGCGGCCGGGCAAGCCGGTAGTGCAGGTGCTGGTGGGTGATGAGCTGCCACTGCCGGCCGGGGCTGAGCAGCCGCCGCTCATCTAGCTCGCTGTGCCAGGCCCAGCGCTCCGAGAGCTGCACCCGCAGGTAAGCCCGCAGCCAATAGCCGCGCTCATGCGTGGTCTGGCCGCTGGCCAGATGGGCCAGGGGCAGCAGGATCAGCAACAGAATTGAGCGGGTCTTGGTCATAATGTGGGCCTCACCCCCCGGCCCCCTCTCCAGGGGGAGAGGGGGAGCCTGACGGGCTGGGCGGTTGTAGAGACGCAATATTTTGCGTCTCGTCGTTGCTGATGTTGTTTCGTTGAAGCGGTAAACGGTGCTGGTCGTTCTGGCGGGAGACGCGAAGTGTCGCGTCTCTACATGGGGCGGCGGTTCGTGTAGTTCCGGCTGTTCTGACGGGAGACGCAAGATGTTGCGTCTCTACATCGGTGGCAGATGATTACCATCTCACTACTCACGTCTCACTACTAATACACATCCTCCAAAAACCGGCGCGACTTTTTGAGCTGGCGCAGGTACTCAGCGGCGTAATCGGCGTCATGGCCGCTTTCCTGCTGGATGATCTGGCGCAGAGCCTGCTGCACGTCGTGGGCCATGCGGGACTTGTCGCCGCACACATAGAAGTAGGCCCCGTTTTCGAGCTGCTCGTACACGCGGCGGCTCTGTTCCAGCAGGCGGTGCTGCACGTAGCGCTTCTGGGCCTGGTCGCGGGAGAAGGCCACGTCGAGGCGGTCGAGGGTGCCGCGCTTGAGGTGCTGCTGCCACTCGGTCTGGTACAGGAAGTCGGTGGTGAAGTGGGGGTTACCGAACAGCAGCCAGTTGCGGCCGGTAGCGCCGGTTTCGGCCCGCTCCTCCACGAAGGCCCGGAAGGGCGCTACCCCGGTGCCGGGGCCCACCATGATGATGTCGGTGGCGGCGTCCTGCGGTAGCTTGAAGTACTCGTTGCGGTCCACCCACACCCGGGCCGTGTCGCCGAGGCTGAGGTGGTCGGCCTGGTAGCCGGAGCAGGCCCCGTGCTTGGCGCGGCCGTGGGTTTCGTAGCGCACGGCCCCCACCGTCAGGTGCACTTCCTCGGGGTGGGCCAGCAGCGACGAGGCAATGGAATACGCCCGGGCCGGCAACGGCCGCAGCACCGCCGCCAGCTGCTGCCCCGACAGCTCCACCGGAAACTCGGTCAGCAAATCGGCCACGTCGCGGCCGTACAGGTAGGTGCCCAGCCCGGCCGTATCAGCCAGAATTTCGCGGAGGCGCGGGTACTGCGGGGCCACGGCGGCGTAGCGCTCCAGCACGTCGCGGGTGATAACCGACAGCTCCAGCCGCTCGGTGAGGACGGTGGTCAGGTCCAGTTCCTCGGCTTCGAGGCGCACCGGGGTAGCTTCGGCTAGGCGGGCAGCCTGCAGCACCTCTTGCACCAGCGCGGGGCGGTTGCGGGGCTGCACCATCAGGGCGTCGCCGGGCTCGTAAGTCAGGCCCGAATCAGTTAGGGAGAACTCCAGGTGGTAGGTTTCCTTGGTGGAGCCCCGGCCGTTGAGCTGAATCTTTTCCAGCAGCTCCGCCCCGAAGGGGTTGCGGGCGTTGTACTCCACGGCGGCGGGCAGCGGGGCCACTTCCGGCGCGTAGCCCGCACCTACCGAGGCCGCCACCGGCGCGGCCACGGCGGTACCAGCCGTTACGGGAGCCGGGGCGGGCTGCAGCTCGGCAATGCGACTGAGCACCTGCTCGGCCCACTGGCGGGTTTCGTCCTCGAAGGTCACGTCGCAGTCCAGCCGCTCCACGAGGCGGCGGCCACCCAGCTCGGCCAGGCGCTGGTCGAACTCGAAGCCGGTCTGGCAGAACTGCAGGTAGCTTTTGTCGCCCAGGGCCAGCACGGCGTACTGCAGGTCGGGCAGCTTGGGGGCGCGGCTGCTGAGCAGGAACTGGTGCAGCTCCTCGGCCGCAATGGGCGGGTCGCCTTCCCCCTGGGTGCTCACCACCACCAGCAACTGCTGCTCGGTTTTGAGGTCTTTGGTGGGGTAGTCGTTCATGTCGCGCACCTGCGGCTGCAGGCCCCGGCGGCGGGCCGCCTCGGCCACCAGGCCGGCGGCTTTCTTGCTGTTGCCGGTCTGAGAGCCGAACAGGATGGTAAGCCGACTAGCCGCGGCGGCTTCCGCCACCGCCGGAGCCGGGGCTACGGCCGCAACGGTAGCCGCTGCCGCGCCGGCGCGGCCGTAGAGGTAGCCGCTCAGCCACACCAGTTGCTGGGAGGTGAGGCCTGCCGCCAGCTGCTGCAGCGCCTGGTCGTCGAGGCCAATGGGAAGCGTGGGGGAAGCTGAAAGAAGAGACATAGGACGTAGTGGTTGGGGCTGCTCTAGTCGTAGTCGCCTCACCCCCAACCCCCTCTCCGAAAAGGAGAGGGGGCTCTAGCACTAGTTTTTAGATCTAGTGTTACTTCCTGTTCAGGAAGAAAGAGCGGGGCGGAGAGTATGGCTGAACAGTTGCTAAAGCTAGAGTTAGAGCCCCCTCTCCTGTTTCGGAGAGGGGGTTGGGGGTGAGGCGACTACGCCGCGTACAGTTCCGGCAGCAGCGCTAGTTTCTCCGGAGTAGCCAGGCGGGTTACTTCGCCAATGATGATGATGGCCGGCGCACCTATTTCGGCGGCGGCGGCGCGGGCGGGCAGCTCGGCTACGGGGCCAGTTACCAGCCGGGCGTGGGGTAGGGTGCCGTTCTGGATGATGGCGGCCGGGGTGTCGGCGTGGCCCTGCTCGCAGAAGGCCTGCACAATGCGCGGCAGCTCGCCCAGGCCCATCAGAATGACGGTGGTGCCGCGGGCGTCCTGGGCGGCTTCCCGGATGCTGCCGGCCAGCTCGCCGGTGGCGGTGGTGGCCGTAATCACCCGGAACCCTTCGCTCAGGCCCCGGTGCGTGACCGGAATACCCGCTGTCCCGGCGGCAGCCACTGCGCTGCTGATGCCGGGCACGTAGTCCGTGAGCAGGCCGTGAGCTTCGGCGTAGAGCATTTCCTCCCGGCCGCGCCCGAACACAAACGGGTCGCCGCCCTTGAGGCGCACCACGTGGCCGTAGCGGCGGGCGTGGTCCACAATCAGGGCGTTGATATCGTCCTGCGAGTGGCTGCGCATGCCGCGCCGCTTGCCCACGGGCACCAGCACGGTCTCGGGGCGAGCGTGCCCGAGCAGGGCGCGGTTGGCCAGCGCGTCGTACAAAATCACATCGGCTTCCGACAGCACCCGCGCCCCTTTGAGCGTGAGCAGCTCCGGGTCGCCGGGGCCGGCACCCAGTACCGTAAGGCGGGGCGTTTGCATCAGTGAAATGGTGAAGTGGTGAATGAGTAAATTGTCGGTCATGCTGAGCTTGCCGAAGCATCTCTACCGCTTCGTTGTGGCGGTTCAGTAGCCCAGGGTTTAAACCCTGGGCTATGGAGCGGTTATCGGTGCTGCCATCTGATTAGCCAGAGGTAGAGATGCTTCGGCTGCGCTCAGCATGACGTTCTGTTCGTCAGCAGCCTAAATTGAAAACGCTACCGGTGGTGCTACGGGGGCGGTGAAGTACTCGGAGTTGGCGGCTTCTACCAGGCCGGCGGCCAGGGTGTCGCCGGTCAGCTCGTCTACCAAGATGAAGGAGCCGGTGGTGCGGTTGTCGGCGTAGAGGTCCACGGCCAGGGGCAGGGCGGTTTTGAGGCGCACCCGCACGATGTCGTTGAGCTGGGCCTGCTCGGTGTGCACCCGGGCGAAGGTCTGCACGTTCACCTTGTAAAGGATGGCCGATACGGCTGCTTTCGAGAGGGCCGAGTGGTGCTGCACCAGCAGCTTGCGCCCGGGCCACAGAGGCTGCTCGCTCATCCAGCACAGGGTGGCTTCCAGCTCGCGGGTGAGGGTGGGCTCCTCGGGGCCGGCGGGCACCAGGGCGTCGCCGCGGCTCACGTCCACGTCGTCACGCAGACGGATTACCACGGCCTGCGGGGCCGCGGCGGTTTCCACTTCCTGCTGGTTTACCTCAATGGCTTCAATTTCTGATTCCAGACCCGAGGGCAGCACCCGCACGCGCTGGCCGCGGCGGTACTGACCGCTCAGAATCTGGCCGGCGTAGCCACGGTAGTCGGGCAGCTCGGGCGTCTGGGGCCGGATGACGTACTGTACCTGGAAGCGGGGCGCGGCCTCGGTTTCCTGGGCGCCGGGCACGCTTTCCAGGTGCTGGAGCAGGCTGGGGCCGGTGTACCAGGGCAGGTGCTGGCTGGGCTTCACCACGTTGTCGCCCTGCAAGGCACTCAGCGGAATGGCCGTGGCGGCGGGCAGGTTGAAGTGGTTGGTCAGCTCGGCGTAGTCGGTGGCAATGCGGGCAAATACGGCCTCGTCGTAGTTCACCAGGTCCATCTTGTTCACAGCCAGCACAAAGTGCCGGATGCCCAGCAGCGCGGCAATGAGGGTGTGGCGGCGGGTTTGCTCAATCACGCCCTGGCGGGCATCCACCAGCACAATGGCCAGATCGGCGTTGCTGGCCCCGGTTACCATGTTGCGGGTGTACTGCACATGGCCGGGCGCATCGGTGATGATGAACTTGCGGCGGGGCGTGGTGAAGTACTTGTAGGCCACATCGATGGTGATGCCCTGTTCCCGCTCGGCCCGCAGGCCATCGGTCAGCAAGGCCAGATCCACGGTGCCATTAGAAGCCTGCCGCTTCTCCAGCGCCGCCAGCACGTCCAGCGACACCGATTCGGAGTCGTACAGCAGCCGCCCAATCAGGGTGCTCTTGCCGTCATCCACGCTCCCGCAGGTGATAAATCGAAGTAAGTCCACGGTTGTAATGTGAAGAATGTGGGTGAATGTGAGAAATGTGAAAAATGACTGTTCAGCGAAGTGGAATGAGTGGTGAGAAAGAGCAGCAGAGCGGCGCGTCATTGTGTCGGACGGTGCACCCTTTATTTCTCACATTCACCCACATTCGTCACATTTCACACATTTAGAAATATCCGTTCCGCTTGCGGTCTTCCATGCCGGCTTCGGATATGTTGTCGTCGAGGCGGGTGGCGCCCCGCTCGCTTACTTTGGCCAGCAGCAGGTCCTGGATGATGTCTTCCACGGTGCGGGCGTCGCTTTCCACGGCGGCGGTGCAGGTGGAGTCGCCCACGGTACGGAAGCGCACCTGCCGGGTCACGATTTCGTCCTCCTCATCCAATTGCAAATGCTCGGTGAGGCCCAGGAGCTGGCCCGAGGGCAGCACCACGCAGGTGCGCTCGTGGCCGAAGTAGATGTCGGGCAGCGGAATGTTTTCGCGCTGGATGTAGCGCCACACGTCCAGCTCCGTCCAGTTGGAAATGGGGAACACGCGCACGTTTTCGCCCTTCTGGATGCGGCCGTTGTAGATGTTCCAGAGCTCGGGGCGCTGGCGCTTGGGGTCCCACTGGCCAAACTCGTCGCGCACCGAGAAGATGCGCTCCTTGGCCCGGGCCTTTTCCTCGTCGCGGCGGGCCCCACCGATGCAGGCGTCGAACTCGAACTCCTCAATCACCTCCAGCAGGGTGTAGGTTTGCAGGGGGTTGCGGCTGGGGTACTTGCCGCCCGGCTCACGCAGGCGCTGCCGCTTAATGGTATCCTCCACCTTGCGCACCACCAGCTTTTCCCCCAGGCGGGCGGCCAGCTCGTCGCGGTACTGCAGCACCTCGGGGAAGTTGTGGCCGGTATCCACGTGTACCAGCGGGAAGGGGAAGCGGCCGGGGCGGAAGGCCTTTTCGGCCAGGCGCGTGAGCACAATGGAATCCTTGCCGCCCGAGAACAGCAGGGCCGGCCGCTCAAACTGCCCCGCCACCTCCCGCAGGATGTGGATGGCTTCGGCTTCCAGCCGGTCGAGGTAATCGAAAGTGGTACTCATAGTTGTCTGGATTTCAGTTCTGTTGTTGTCCGTCATGCTGAGCGCAGCCGAAGCATCTCTACCGCTTCGTGTGGTTCCATAGCCCAGGGTTTAAACCCTGGGCTATGGAGCGGTTGTCGTTGGAATCAGGTTGATAGCCAGCGGTAGAGATGCTTCGACTTCGCCTCCCGCTTCGCTCAGCATGACGTTCTTTTTTGCCGTGCTATCCGGCTGGAACCGGCTCCACCACCGGGTCGGGGCCGTCGTGGGGGGCGGTGGCGTGGAGGCCGCACTCCTTGGCCGAGAGGTCTTCCCACCACCAGCGGCCGGCCCGGAAATCCTCGCCGGGCTTGATGGCGCGGGTGCAGGGGGCGCAGCCAATGCTCACGAAGCCCTGCTGGTGCAGCGGGTTCACCGGAATGCCCTCCTGCTGCACGAAGGCTAAAGCCTGCTCCCAAGTCCAGTCGAACAGCGGGTGGATTTTCACGAGCTGGTGTGCCGCGTCCCACTCCACCGGGTCCATCGTCTGCCGGTTCTGGGATTGTTCGGCCCGGATGCCGGTCACCCAGGCCCCGCGGCCGGCCAGGGCCCGGTTCAGGGGCTCCACCTTGCGGATGTGGCAGCACTCCTTGCGGTTGTCCACGCTCTCGTAGAAGGAGTTAGGGCCTTTCTGCAGGAGCAGATTTTCCAGGTCTTCGCGCTGCGGGGCGTACACCGCAATGGGCTTCTGGTACCGGATCAGCGTCTTGTTCCAGGTGGAATAGGTTTCCTGGAAGTTGCGGCCGGTATCGAGGGTGAACACCTCAATGGGCAGGTCGTGGGCGAAAATCAGGTGGCTGAGTATCTGGTCTTCCAGCCCGAAAGAGGTGGAAAAAACGGCCTGACCGGGGAAGGTGTCGGCTACCAGACGCAGCCGCTCCAGGGCGGAGGCGGCCACCAAGTGAGGGCGCAGGCGGTCCAGCAAGGCGTGGGCGGCCGGCGCAGCAGAAGCTACGGACATGAGCAGGAAAGAGGGGAGGAGGAAGCGGCCCGCCCGAGGGGCGCGGCATTCCGGCCGGAAGATGGTTGCGCAGGTCAGGACCGGCGGCGGGCAGACAGCCACCGACATCCCGGAGCGGAACAGGAAAACCCGAAGGTGCCTATCCGACGAGCGGCCCCGCAGGGCGGCAGTCGGCCGGGGTCAGCACCCGAACCAGTACGGAAAAAGGTTCGTGTTTACTTGCAACAACAGGCCATGCCCAGCATACCACAACACCCATGCTGTAGAGCACAGAGGGTAGCGGAATCGGCGGCGAAGTTGAGGAAGTGGTTCACGGTTGTTGTTTTTATATGGTCAGGACTTGGCACCGTTGCGGATTTTCCGCTGGTTGCCGGCGTTTCGTCGAGCCTGTCTCTCCGCGCCTCTGTATAAAAACAATCCTTTGTGGGTAAAAGAATTGGTACCCCAAAGGTAAGTGACAGAATTTTACACTTGCAACTATTTATTTTTCATTTCGTCCCCGGAAGTCTTAAAACCATCATGGCAGAGGCCTAAAGGGTTTTTTTTCGGTGCGCTGGTCGGCTACCGGCCCAGGCGCCGGCGCGCGGCGGCCAGCAGCGGCCCGGCTTCCGGAGCGCTTCCGGTAGCCAGCACCAGCCCGCCGTACACGGCCGTGAGCACCGTGGAGCGGACCAGCATGGTGAGGAAAGGCGAGCCGACTGCCGGCACCAGCCAGGCGGCTGTACACGCTACGGCTGCAATGCCCAGAATCAGCGGGATACGCCAGGTGAAGGGCTGCATCCGGAAGGCGCGCCACACAAACCAGGTGCGGGCCAGGTTGATGCTGACCTGGGCCGCCACCGCCGCCACGGCCGCCCCCACCATGCCCAGGCGCGGAATCAGGAGCAGGTTAAGCACCACAATGAGCACCGACAGCGACACGTTGAACACCAGATCGAAGCGGTAGCGGGGCGAGGTGACCAGAATGAGTCCGTTGACGCCCGTGATACCGTCGAAGAGGCGGCTGCCCAGCAGCAGCAGCACCACCAGGGTGCCCTGGGCGTAGTCGGCCCGCATCAGGGAGTAGATGAAGTCCAGGTTCAGGCCGATGCCCAGGGCCAGGAAGCACCCGATGAGGGTGTTGAGGCGGGTGGTACGGCGGTAGAAATCGGCCATGCCGGTCAGGTTCTGCTGCTGCCAGTAGTCGGCCAGCAGGGGGAAGGCAATCTTGTTGAGCGAGCGGGCCGGAATGGCCAGGGCCGTGCTGATGTTGAAGGCAATGCCGTAGATGCCGGCCGCCGCCAGGTTCACCTGGGAGCCCACCATCAGGTTGTCGATGTACATGATGATGGAGCCGGCCAGGGAGCTGAGCAGGGTAAAGGCGCCCACGCTCAGCAGCTCGCCCACCGGCCGCACCGCCAGCACCGCCCGCCGGGGCCGCCAGTGCAGCTCCCCGATGCGCAGCAGATACGCCGTCAGCAGCAGCACCAGGAGCCCGTTGGCGCCCACGTACCAAAGCACGTAGCCGTGAAACGACAACCACCCCTGGGCAAACAGCACGGCCCCGCCCAGAATAAGCAGCCGCAGCAGAATGTCCTGCAAAAACGACGAAAACGCGGTGTGATACAGCGCCTTCAGATAGGCATCGAGCAGGGAGTAGAGCAGGGTAAAGAGCGCGAAAACCACGCCCCAGACGTAGTACGGGCCCAGCAGGGCGGCATCGTGCTCGTACAGCCCCAGCACCACCGGCCGCCCCCACAGGTAAAGGGCCGTCATCACCCCGAAGCCCAGCAGGGGAACGCCCAGCAGAAAGGGCAGAAAGCCGTGGTGGCCGTTTTCGCGGTTGCGGAAGTAGGGGAAAAACCGAATCCCGACGCTGGCAAACCCGAAGGCAGCCAGTTGGGCAAACAGGGTGGCAATGGCCGACAGCGTGAGCGTAAGTCCCAGCTGCGAGGGCGCGAAAAACCGGGGCAGCACCAGCGTGGTGCTCACAAACCCCAGCGCCAGCCCCAAGTAAGAAATAACGGTGTTACGCAGCCCCTGCCGCTGAACGATACCCAAACGGTGAAATGGTGATATGGTGAAATGGTGAGTTGACCTTCGGGGCGGACCAGAACGTCATGCTGATCCTAGCAACTGCAATACAATGGTAGGGCTGCCCCGGCTCAGGAGAAATCGTAGTACACCTGCCTCCAGATATCCCCGCAGGTGCCGAAGGCCACGTTGCGGCTGCGAAGATACTCCATCAGTTTCTGGAACTCCCGGGGGCCGTTGCGCTGGTTGGCGGGGTCGAAGTTTTCGTTGTGCCAGAGCACCGTGCACACGCCCCCGAACCGCTCGATTTCCCGGAACATGGGCCGCAGGGCCGGCAAAATTTCCTCGGGAGTCAACAGCAGGTAGCGCGGGTGGTGGAGCGTGGCGTCCATCACGTTGAGCGGGATTTCGAGGAAGTCGTGGGCCCGCCCGGTGCGGAAATCGAACGGCTGAAACGGCAGGCAATACGAGTTCCGAAAGCCGTAGTGCTCGGCAAAGCCCAGGGTGGAATCGTATTCGAAAGCCAAGTCATCCAACAACGCAGGCGTTACGCGCGGCTCCCATTGGAGGTAGTGAAAGCGGATGCCGGGCACATTAGTAGGCGTGCCCAGCGTTACCATTGCTTCCCGGGTCAGGTGGTCCAGATCAGTGGCCGTGCCGATGCTGGCGTGCAATCGGACTTCGCTGCCCGCAGCTTCCAGCGCCTCTACCCGGGAGCTGATGGCTTGAATTTGATAATCCGCGTTGGGCGTACCGTTGGGGGCTTGGCGGTGCTCGGGCAGGAAGAAGAACGTGCTTTTGGCGCCGTATTCGGCCACGGTTTGCTGCACCAGCTCCAGGTTGTCCCAGGCGTCTTTTTGGGTGAAGTGCCGCCAGAGCTGCCGGCCGAAACCAAGGAGCCGGCCCCGGCGCAGGGCGGCTTTGGCGGGCTCTTTCCAGGCGCTGTAGAGGTTGTCGATGTCGTGGGTGATGCAGGCGGCCCAGGTGGCCCCACCGGCCCAGCGGCGCGGGCGCAGGGCCTGGCCGCTTGCGTGCTCCACGGCCGCCCGCAGCACCTCGAAGTAGTGGTTCACCACCGGCACCGCCACGAAGCCGTAGCGGCATTGCACGCTGGCCGCGTACGGGAAGCGCCCGTGCTGGTCGCGCTCCGCTGAGAAAAACTCCTGCCAGCCGCTAAGCAGGTAGAACGCCGCCGAAATCAAATCGAAGTTGATGCGCGCCCGGCCGGCCGGCCGCAGTTCCAGCAGGGGCAAGGCCGGGTCCGCCGCAAAGAAAAACGGCGGCTGCTGCCCGCCCCACTCACGCCAGCCCGGTGCGGCCGGGTAGGGATTGGTACCGGCGAAAAAGTCGTGGTCGACTTCTCTGATTTCCACCTGCGGCAGCGTACTAGCGTAGCCGATACTCACCTCCGGCACCGCCTCGTACGCCTCCCGGAAATGCCGCAGCACGTAAGCCAAGCGGATTTCGGCGGTAACGGGCGCAGTAGCGGGCAGGGGCGGAGCAGGCATCCCGCAAAGTAAAGCAGAACAGCTCAGCGCACCACCACGCACCCTTGCGCGCACCTCCGCGGCGGGAAGCTACGCCCGCCCCGTTGGACCCATCTCCGCCAGCCACTCCCGCAGCACCCGCGCTGCCCGCTCCCGGCTGTGGCCTTCCTCGAGCGTGCCCAGGGTGGCATTGTAGTAAGCGGCGCGCTGGTACAAATTGAGGGGCTTGGTGGCGGCGTACTCGCGCAGCCAGGCGCCCAGCTCCGGCAGTGAATCGGCCCGCGCCACCAGGCCGTGGGCCACGTAGCCGTAGTAGTCGTCGGGGCCGGCGTGGGAGCCGAAGCGGTAGTAGAGGCTGGCTACGTTGAGCAGGGTGGCTTCGAGGTGGGTGCTGGTATCGGCGGCCAGCAGCGCGTCCTGGCCCAGCAGGAACTCGAACACCGTTTCCTGGCGGGCATCGGAGAACCGCAGCGCGGGGTGGCGGGCAGCCAGGAAGGAAAAGTCGCGGGTGTCGCCGGGGTGGGCGCGGAAGGTGAACGTGAGGGCCGGAAATTCGGCCAGCAGGTAGTCGAGGGTGGCGGTGAGGGCCGCCGTGTCGTCGAGGGTGTTGCAGGCCAGAGCCACGCGGCGCACGGCGGGCGCGAGGTTGCGGCGGGCCAGGAAGGCATCGGCCTTGGGCATGCCCACCAGTTCTACCCGTCCCGCTACGGGGCCGCACTGCCGGTACTTGTCCAGGGCGTCCTGGCCTTCGAGCAAACTTAAATCGAAGCCCAGGGGCGGGAAGTTGGTGCTCACGCTGGCGTGCTGCACGTAGGCCGTGGGCACGCCCTCGGCCCGGCAGGCCAGCAGCAGGGCCCGGGCGTCGTCGTTGTGGTCGTTGGCGAAGACCACGGCCCGGGGGCGGTAGTGGCGCAGGGCCCGCCGGTACACCTCGTAGTAGCCGATGGCCTGGAAAATCAAATCGAAAAACCGCCCGGCCCGCGCGCCCTCCGTGCGCCGCAGCGCCCGGTACACGCCCGGCAACTGGCCGTAGTAGAGCAATTTGCGGCGCAGGGAAAGCCGGTTCACCCGCCCGTTGTAGCGCCCGATCTGCTTGCTCTGGCCAGCCACCAGCACGGTATCGGGCAGGGCTTCACGCAGGAAGTGCAGGGAGTCGTAGTTGTTCTGGCTCACCACGTACAGCCACACCTGGCCGTGCAGGTTTTCGGGGTTGCGCACCTTCCGGAATAGGTTGCCCACCAGTCGCAGTCCCGCGTAACCGGCCACCTTCAGCAGCCGCTTGCCGGGACTGGCCGGCGAAATGGGCTCCAGCGTGTGGGCGGGCAGACCGGCAAACAGATCGGTGAAGCGCAGCTGCAGGATGTCGCGCAGGCGGGCTGCCTCACCCCCCCGGCCCCCCTCTCCGCCGGAGAGGGGGGAGCCTGACGATTCTGGTGGGGGGGCGGGCTGGGGCATGTTTTTATCAATGTGAAAAATGTGGGTGAAATGTGGAAAATGTGGTTGTTCAGGAGCCGTTGCTAAGCGGATTCTTATAGTGGTTTCGCGAACGGTATGCCCAGTTGTAGAGACGCATAGTTGCGTCTCCTTGTCCGTGCCGTTGTTATGGCGTCGTTCAATACTGAGACGCAACTATGCGTCTCTACATCAGCCGGGTTGCACTGTTCACGAAACAGCTATAACGAGCGCATTTTCACATTCCATCCACATTCTCCACATTCAAAAACACATTAAAAGCTACAGCGCTTCCCAGGTGAGGGGGGTGCCGGCGGGCAGGTCCTGGCGGCTGGGTTTGCCCAGAATCTGGTCGTAGTAGCGGGGGGGCAGGCCGTCGCCGGGGCGCACCACGCGCAGGTTTTCCTTCGTGAAAACCTCGCCGGCTTTCACGTTTTGGGCCACGTAGAGGCTGCGTTTGTAGAGGCGGCTCTTTTCTTCGGCCCGCTGCACGCCGTACTGTACCTGGCCCAGGGCCTGCCAGGCCCGCTCGGTTTCCGTCACTAGCTGGGCCACCTCCTCGGGCTCCAGGGAGAAGGCCGAGTCCACGCCGCCGTCGGCGCGGCGCAGGGTTACGTGCTTTTCGATGACGCAGGCGCCCAGGGCTACGGCGGCCACGGCGGCACCCACGCCCATGGTGTGGTCGGAGAGGCCCACCAGGGCGTCGGGGAAGAGCTGCTGGAAGTGGGGCAGGGTGCGCAGGTTGGTGTTCTGGGGCGTGGCGGGGTAGGTGCTGGTGCACTTGAGCAGCACCAGCTCCCGGCAGCCGGCCGCGCGCAGCACCTGCACGGCCTCGGCCACCTCGGCCAGGGTGCTGGCCCCGGTGCTCATAATCACGGGCTTGCCGGTGGCGGCCACCCGGCGCAGCAGGGGCCAGTCGGTATTTTCGAAGGAGGCAATCTTGTAGGCCGGCACGTCGAGGGTTTCCAGGAAATCGACGGCGGTTTCATCAAACGGCGAGCTGAAGGCCAGCATGCCGTGTTCCCGGGCCCGGTCGAAGAGGGGCTTGTGCCACTCCCAGGGCGTGTGGGCCTCCTGATAGAGCTCGTGCAGCTCCCGCCCGAACCAGAGCGAGTTGGTGTCCTCGATGCGGTGGGCCCCGGGCAGGGTCATGGTATCGGCCGTGTAGGTCTGGAGCTTGATGGCGTGGGCCCCGGCCGCGGCCATGGCATCCACAATGGCCAGCCCCCGGTTGAGGTCCTGGTTGTGGTTGCCGCTAAGCTCGGCAATGATGAGCGGGGGCTGGTCGGGGCCCACGAGGCGGGAGCCAAAGGAAATGGTCATGGGAAGCAGAAGTCAAAGGCGAAAACAGGCGGCCGGCAACCGGCCGCGCTAGGCGGGTACCAGAATTTTGGCCTCGCCACTAAGCACCAGCACCCCGTGCTGGTTGAGGCAGCGGGTGGCGAGGAGCACAATCCGGCGCTCGGCCAGCACCCGCGTCACCGTGACAATGGCTTCCACCTCATCGTTCCAGAACACGGGCTTGTGAAACCGCAGGGACTGATCGAGGTAGATGCTGCCCGGCCCCGGCAGTTGGGTCCCGATGACGGCACTCACCAGCGAGGCGTAGAGCAGGCCGTGGCAGATGCGCGACTCGAAGCGGGTGGCGGCGGCAAACTCGGGGTCGAGGTGGACGGGGTTGGTGTCGAGGGAAAGCTGGGCAAACAGGCGTACATCTTCCTCCCGGATGGTTTTGCGAAGTCGGGCGCTGGCCCCCAGGGCGGGCAACGGGGCGGACATGGGCTAGGCGGCGGGGGTGCGGTAGAGCTTGGCGCGCAGGGCCGGCTGCAGGGCCTGCCACTCGCGGCGGAGCAAAGCCAAACCCACCACGTCGCGGTAGCTGCCGTCCTTGTAGATGTGCTCCCGGAAGTAGGATTCGCGGCGGAACCCGAACTTCTCGTGCATGGCAATGACCTTGGCGTTATCCACGAAAACCTCGCACAGCAGCTTGTTGAGCTTGAGCTCCTCGAACACATAGTCCAGCACGGCCAGCTCCACTTTCGCCCCCAGGCCGCTGCCCCGGGTCTGCTGCTCGGCCAGGTAAAAGGCCCAGTAGCAGGTCCGGAAGCCCCGGTGAATGGCATACAGGTTGGCCACGCCCACCGGCTGGCCCTGGTGCAGAATAATCCAGTACTGCCTGGTGTCGTCGTGCTGCAGCCGCGCAAACCAGGCCTGCTGCTGCTCGGCCGAAATCGGCTCCGCGCTGTACATGTACTGGGCCACGGCCTCGGAATTGCGCCACTCCCGCACCATTTCCAGGTCGGCGGCTACTAGGGGGCGCAGAAGGTCGGGGGCGGTAAGCATGGGCGGAGGAGTAGGTTCGAAAAGGTAGGACTCACACAAAGAGGCTGTAGCGCGAAGCCTTTGCTTCGCGTATCGGTGCACATCGTCGTTTGCCAGTCAGCAACAATACGCGAAGCAAAGGCTTCGCGCTACAGCCTCTTTGTGTGAGCTTTGAAATGTAAACGCAAAGTAACGCAGAAGTACCGCGAAAGTCCTTACCCAGTACGGCTACGCCCCCGGCAGCAGCTCCCGGAACCGGGCCCGCAGCTCCTGGGGGGCGAGGTGGGCGGCGTAGGGCGGGCGGTGGTGGGTGGCCAGCCAGGCGAGGCCGGCGCGCAGGGCGGCGGTCAGGGCCGGGGCGGAGTGGGCCGCGAAGTCGCCGATGGAATAGGCCTGCTGGTGGGCGTGCACGGAGGCGGCCAGGGCGCGCTGGTTGTCGGCGTAGTAGCCCGTAAGCACCGGCCGGCCCAGCACCAGGGACTCAATCAGGATGGTGCTAGCCGGGCAGATTACGGCGTCATATTCGAGCAGCACCGGCACCAGCTCCGCGGCCGACAGGCTGCGGTACAGCGTCACGTCCTGCGCGGGGTGGGCCCGCAGCAGCTCCTCAAGGGCCGTGGGGGCCTCGGCCGCCCCGCCCAGCAGCAGCCCGATGCGCGCCAGTCCGCCTAGGGCCAGCAGGGCCGCCAGGGTGCGGGCCGTGAGCTGCAAGGGGTCGGCCCCGCCGAAGCAGACCAGCACCGAGGCCACCGGCGCGGCGGGCCGGGGCGGGGCCGCGTGGCGCCGGAACGGCTTCCGCAGCAACGAAAACGCCGGCCCCAGGCAAAACCGGGTGGCGGATTCGGCCGCGTAGTCGGCCGCCGTAACGCCCGGGGAGTGGTTGATGATCAGTTCGGCCGGAAAAAAACCCTCGTGCAGATCATCAATGCACACCAGCCGGCAGCCGCTGGCCCGCACCCGGCGGCGGTACTCGGCATCGAAGCCGTAGCCGTCGAGTACCAGCACGTCGGCGGGGCGCAGCACCTGCTCCACGAGGTAGTCGGCCTCCTGGGCGGGGGGGAGGTCCGGCAGTTCGTGCAGGGGCAGACCGGCCTGCTCCACCAGCTGGCGCACCACGGCGGGGGCGGGGCGGGCCAGCACCAGGGCCGGGGCCACGGCCCCCACCATATCGGCCAGGGCCAGGGAGCGGACCACGTGGCCCAGCCCGATGGTGGCGTTGCCATCGGCCCGGAAGAGCAGACGCCCGGCGGAGTTAACGGCGGAGTTCGGGGCAGAATTCACGGCAGGTTTAGCGGGTGAAATCGTACTTCTGCTGCTCAATTTCGGCGTTGATGGCCACCAGCTCGGGATGGGCTTCGAGCAGGACAATCAGCTGCTCCGCCGAGAAGTCGGCCGCCCGGTGTTCCTCCAGCAGCCGCCGCAGCAGCTCCAGGTCGGGGGGCGTGTCGAGGGTAACGCGGAAGCGGCTGGCGTCGGTGGGGCGGGTTACGTGGCCGAATTCCACCCGGCCCGAGCGGTTCTGGTGGATATAGGGCGTCACGTGCTCCCGGTCGGAGGTGCTGGTGGCGTGGGCCTGGGCCTCGGCCAGCAACTCCCCCGAAAATACTTCAAAATCGAGGCCCCGGGGGTAGGTGCGCACCAGCCCGTTGGAGAGATAGAGGCGGGGGTTGGCGGCCCGCTCGTAGTCGGCCACGGCCCGGCCAATCAGCTCCCCGTCAATGAGCGGGCAGTCGGAGGTGACGCGCACGATGGTCGTCAGGCCATAGTGAAGGGCGGTGGCGGCGTAGCGGCTCAGCACGTCGTCGGAGCTGCCTCGGAAGCAGGGCAGGCCGTGACGCAGGGCGTAGTCGGCCAGCACGTCGTCCTCGGGCAGGGTGGTGGTGGCCAGGTACAACGGCAGGCCGCTGGCGCGCAGGCGCCGCACGTGGTAGTCAAGTATTGCCTGCCCGCCGGCCGTCAGCAGGACCTTGCCCGGCAGCCGGGTGCTGCCCATGCGGGCCTGGGTAATGATGCCGACCTTTTTCAAATGTGAGTTGAATGTGGTGATAATGTGAGTTGAATGTGTCGGTAATGTGGAGAATGTGATTTGAATGTGGGGAATGTGTCGGTAATGTAATTTGAATGTGCTCGGAAAAAGGTCTACTGGGGGACTATTTGCGACACAATCAGCACATTATCACCACATTCAGCTCACATTCAAACCACATTTTATACGAACTCCCGGACGCTGGCCACCACGTAGTCCTGCTCGGCGTCGGTCAGGCTCGGGAACAGGGGCAGGCTCAGGCACTCGGCGTAGTAGGCTTCGGCCTGGGGGAAGTCGCCCGGCTGCCAGCCCAGGCCCTGGTAGTAGGGCATGGTGTGGACCGGAATGTAGTGCACCTGGGCGAAAATCTGCCGGGTGCGCAGGAAATCGTAGAGGCCCTTGCGGTCGGCTACGCGCACCACGTAGAGGTGGTAGGCGTGGCCGGGGGAGCCGGCCAGGGGCCGCACGGCGGGCAGCTCGGCGAAGGCAGCATCGTAGCGGGCGGCCAGGGCGCGGCGGCGCGCCAGGCCGGCGGGGGCCTGGGCCAGCTGACTCACGCCGAGGGCGCAGAGGATGTCGGGCATCCGGTAGTTGTAGCCCAGCTCCTGCATTTCCATGTACCAGCCGCCGTCATGGCGTTCCATCAGGTCCGGGTCGCGGGTGATGCCGTGGGTGCGCAGCAGCAGCAGCTCCTGGTAGAGGTCGAGGCGGTTGGTGGTAATCATGCCGCCTTCGCCGGTAGCAATGTGCTTGACGGGGTGGAAGCTGAAGATGGCCAGATCGGCAAACTGCCCGTTGCCACAGCGCTGCTCCCGGCCCGCGCTGTCCCGGAATGAGCCCCCGGGCGCGTGGCAGCTGTCTTCCAGCAGCCAGAGCCCGAACTCATCGCAGAGCTGGCGGGCGGCTTCCAGGTCCACGGCCAGCCCCCCGAAATCTACCGGAATCAGGCCGTGGAAGTGGCCCGCCGGGTGGCTTTCCAGCAGGCGGCGCACGGCCTGCAGGTCGATGAGGGCCGTAGCGGGGTCGATGTCGGCGAAATGCACTTCGCCCCCGCAGTAGCGCACGCAGTTGGCCGAGGCCACGAAGGTGATGGGCGTGGTGATGACCCGCTGGCCCGGCTGCACGTGCAGGGCCAGCGCGCACAGGTGCAGGGCGGCCGTGCCGTTGCTCACGGCTACGGCGTACTGCGCGCCCACGTACTCGGCAAACTTCTGCTCGAACTCGGCCACCTTGGGGCCCTGGGTGAGGTAGTCGGCCCGCAGGGCGTCCGTCACGGCGGCAATATCGGCTTCCGTAATCTGTTGGCGGCCGTAGGGAATGGGCTGGGAAAAGGACATCGGGGTGATCAGCGTAAGGTGGGGTAAAGATACGAGGCGCATTTCGGTTGCCCGGCCTGCTATAACCCCGTCCGGCCGCAGTTCGTTTGACCGACGCGGATGACGGAAGTCTGCGGGGTTTCGTGTTATTTTACCGGTAAGCAGCCGGGGCCTCCCCGCTCGTGCTGCTTACCGGTCCTCTCTGTTCGCCTGTTGCCGCTGCCAATGCCTACCCGAATTTTCCTGCTGCTTGCCCTGCTGTTGTCGGCGGGTGGAGCCAGGGCCCAGCACGAGGCGCAGAACTGGTACTTCGGGAAGAACGTGGGGTTGTCCTTCGTTGGGGGAGCCCCCACGCCGCTGCTGTACAGCGCCATGAACACCTACGAGGCCTGCGCCGCGGTGTCGGATAGCGCCGGCCAGCTGCTCTTCTACACCAACAGCGAGGTGGTCTGGAACCGCCACCACCAGCTGATGCCTGACGGCAGCGGTCTGGGCGGGCACTCTTCGGCCACCCAGGGCGCCGTGATTCTGCGCCGGCCGGGCAGTGCAACGCAGTACTACGTGTTCACGGTGGATGGCTGCGACACCAACCTGGCCGGCGGCCTGCGCTATTCTCTTGTCGACCTGACCGCCGACGCCGGCCGGGGCGCCGTCATCACCCGGGCCCAGCCCCTGGATACCGGTCGCGTGACGGAAAAGCTGACCGTGGTGCCCCACGCCAACGGCCTCGACAGCTGGGTGGTGGTGCACGCCTGGCAGTCGGACCGGTTTCTGGCCTACCTCGTCACGGGCGCGGGCATCGCGCCCGCGCCCGTGACCTCGGCCCTGGGCTCGGTGCACGCCGGGGGGGGGGGCGCCCTGCGCAACGCCAACGCCGTGGGCTACCTGAAAGCCTCCCCCAACGGCCGGCAACTGGCCCTGGGCGTGCGCGACGAGGATTTTGAGCTCTTCGACTTCGATAACGCCACCGGCCGGCTCAGCCACTTTGTGCGGCTGCCCAGCATTTACCGCAGCTACGGCGTGGCCTTTTCGCCCGACGGCTCCCGCCTCTACGGCACCGATCTGGACGGCTTCCGGGTGTACCAGTTCAACCTGCGCGCCGGTTCGGCGGCAGCCATTGCGGCCAGCCGGGTGGAGGTGGGCAATACCTCCGGCTACGCCGGCGCCCTGCAGCTGGCCCCCGACGGCAAAATCTACGTGGCCCAGTACAACCGCATCTACCTGAGCGTAATTACCGACCCCAACGCCCTGGGCGCCGCCTGCGGCTTTCAGCTCGACGCGCTCCACCTCAACGACCGGCTCTGCCAGGTAGGGCTGCCCAATTACGGGGTTATCAGCAAACGGTAACGTCCCGGCGGGGCTATAAAGGGCTGTAAAACAACAGGGCCGCCACCCGAATCCGGGTAGCGGCCCTGCTGTCTTACAGCTCCACCGAGGCTCAGGCCTCGAAACCGGCATCCACGTGCTGGCGGATTTCCTGCTGAATCTGCTCGGCCGAGAGCCAGTCGGTGTTGTTGCTGGAGTCGTAGTGGAAGCCGGCCTCCACGCGGCGGCCCCCAAAGTGGCGGATGAAGTCGTCCACGTCCCAGCGCGGGGTGAAGGGCAGGATGACGTAATACTTAGCCAGCTCCACGGTGCTCAGCGCGTCGGTTTCGGTAATCATTTCCTCGTGCAGCTTCTCGCCCGGCCGGATGCCCACAATCTCCTGGCGGCAGTCGGGGCCGATGGCGCGGGCCACTTCCGTGATTTTGTAGCTCGGAATCTTGGGCACGAAGATTTCGCCGCCCCAGCTGTGCTCCAGCGCGTACAGCACTAGGTCCACGCCCTCATCGAGGGAGATGTGGAAGCGCGTCATGTCGGGGTGGGTGATGGGTAGCACGCCGGTTTCGCGGCGCTGCAGGAAAAACGGCACCACCGAGCCCCGGGAGCCGATAACGTTGCCGTAGCGCACCACCGAGAAGCGCAAATCCCGGCTGCCTTTCATGTTGTTGGCGGCCACGAACAGCTTATCGGAGCAGAGCTTGGTGGCCCCGTAGAGGTTGATGGGGGCGGCGGCCTTGTCGGTGCTCAGGGCCACTACATCCTTCACGCCGCAGTCGAGGGCGGCGTTAATCACGTTTTCGGCCCCGAAAATGTTGGTTTTGATGCACTCCATCGGGTTGTACTCGGCGGCGGGCACCTGCTTGAGGGCGGCGGCGTGCACAATAATATCGATGCCCTCGCAGGCCCGTTTCAGCCGCTCCCCGTCGCGCACGTCACCGATGAAGTAGCGGATGGCCGGGTACTCGCTGCCGGGAAACGTCTGCGACATTTCGAACTGCTTGAGCTCGTCGCGGGAGTACACCACCAGTCGTTTTACCTGCGGATAGAGCTTGAAAACCGTTTCCACGAACTGTTTGCCGAACGAGCCCGTGCCGCCGGTTACCAGGATGGATTTATGATTGAGGTCGAGGGCCATGGGAAAAGGTGAGGTAGTGCGGCGGCGAAAAGGCGCCCCGCGGGCAGGGAGGGCAAAAGTAGGCATTCTGCATTCAGTTGCCAGTTGATAGTTGATAGTTGTCGGTTGTCAGTGGCCAGTTGTCAGTTGATAGTTGTCAGTTGATAGTTGTCAGTTGATAGTTGTCGGTTGTCAGTTGTCAGTGGATAGTTGTCGGTTGTCAGTTGTCAGTGGCCAGTTGTTTAGGAAAGAGTGCGGTGACTGCTTCGTTGTAACTTTGACGAATCAGATAGCTGGCAACTGACAACTAGCCACTGACAACTCATTAGATGACCCTAGCAACTGACTCCCCCATCAAACTCCTGATCTGGGACCTCGACGACACGTTCTGGCGGGGCACGCTCTCGGAAGGCGCAGTGGAGGCGGTGGCCGAAAACCTGCAGCTGGTGCGCGATACGGCCGCCCGGGGCCTGGTGCACACCATCGTGAGCAAAAACGATTTCGCGCTGGCCGAAGCCAGGTTGCAGGAGCTGGGCATCCGCGACCTGTTCGTGTTTCCGCAGATCAGCTGGCAGCCGAAGGGCCCGATTATTAAGCAGCTGCTGGAACAGATGCAGCTGCGCGCCCCCAACGCCCTGTTCCTCGACGACAACCCCATCAACCTGGCGGAGGCGCAGTACTACAACCCCGGCCTGCAGACCGCCGACCCCCGGGAGCTGCCCCAACTGGCCCCGTTGCTGCGCGCCAGCGGCAAGCCCGACCCCACGTTTTCGCGCCTGGAGCAGTACAAGCTGCTGGAACGCCAGCAGCAAGCCCGCACTCAGTACGATGATAACCTGGCGTTTCTGCAGGATGCGCAGGTGCGCGTGGAGTTCCGGGAAGGTGCGGCCGTGCTACCCGACCTCGACCGGCTGGAGGAGCTCATCAACCGCTCCAACCAGCTCAACTTTACCAAGCACCGCGTCACGAAAGCCGGCCTGGCAGCCAGCCTGACCGACCCAAGCCGCCGCTGGGGCACCGTGCGCGTGCAGGACCGTTTCGGCGACTACGGCCTGGTGGGTATCTACTGCCTGAACCGGCCCGAAAACCGCCTGGAGCAGCTGGTGTTTTCCTGCCGCATTCTGCACCTGGGGGTGGAGCAGTTCACCTATGCCCACCTTGGTTTCCCGGCCCTGGAAGTGCAGGGCGATGTGGCCACCACCCTCAACGGCACCGACCAGCCCACCTGGATAACGGTGCAGCAGTCCACCCCTCAGGCTGCCGTCAGCCCGCTCCCAAGCCCAACGGTGGCGGCCAACCGGCTGCGGGTACTGCTGAAAGGCGGCTGCGACCTGGGCCAGCTCACGCCTTACCTGCAGACCTACCAGGTGGACGTGACGGAGGATTTCAACTACGTGAACGACCATCAGGTACCGGTGCACACCGAGCACACCGAGCTACTGCGCCTGAGCCGTACCCTGCCGCCCGCCGAGCAGCAGCGCCTGGCGGATAGTCTGCCCTTCCTTGATCGGGAAGCCTTCCGGCCCCGCCTCTGGGAGCCGGGCCTCGGCTTCGATGCCCTGGTGTACAGCCCCCTGATGGACTACACCCAGGACCTGTACCGCGAAAAGGCCACCGGCCTGCTCATTCCCTTCGGGGCCTACCAGGACCTGACCCAACTGGACCCCGCCGCGCAGGCCCAGCGCTACGCCCAGCGCAAATTTCGGGGCCTGGATGAGGCCTTTCTGCGCCGCTTTCGGGGGGAGTTTACGTATGCCGGTCCGCTCACGCCCGCTCGGTTTCAGGAAAACCTGGCGTGGCTGCGGGAGCAGCTGCCGGCTGCCGTGCCGCTCATCCTGCTCACCGGGGCCGAGGTGGAAGTGCCCGGCTCGGCAGAGGCAGGCGCGGTGCAGCGCCATCAGCAGATGAACGCCGCCTTGCTCGATTTCGCCGCCCGCACCCCCAACGTGCAGGTGGTGGATGTGCGCCCCATCGTGCGCACCCGCGCCGACGTGACCAACAACCTGCGCCACTACCAGCGCCCCCTCTACAAACAGCTGGCCGACCAGCTGGCCGCCGAGCTGGCCTGCCACCAAGGTGGGAAATTGAAACGCTCGGTTGTCGGCCAAATGCGGGCCGCCTTCCTGGATGCGCTGCCCACGCCCGTGCGCAAAGTGTGGGACCGGCTCCGGCAATAGCGCACCCCATATTATTTCCCCAATAAAAAGCCCAGTGGGTCGGCGAGGCGGCGGTTCCAGGCCTGCTCGCTGTGGTTGGCCCCGGGCACGTAGCGCGTCTGCCAGGAGCGCGGGGTGTAGCCGCGCTCCTGCACCACGGCATCTACCCGGCGCTGAATGGCCGGGTACAGCGCGTCGAGGGTCTGGTCGCCGCAGTCGAAGTACAGGCGGTGGGTGCGCGGGTCGGGCAGGTGGGTGCGCAGGTAGCTGAGGAAGGCTTCGGGCATGGGGTTGTTGCGCAGCGTGAAGGTGCCGGGCCAGTGCGTGGACAGGCAGGCCGCCCCGCCAAACACCTGCGGATACTCGCACAAAGCATACATCGAAATCAATCCGCCCATACTGCTGCCGGCCACGAAGGTGTGCACCTGGTCGGGATACACGCGGTACTTGCGGTCAATCAGCGGCTTGAGTTCCGTCACGAGGTAGCGCAGGTAGGCGTCGGAGTTGGGCTGGAATGCCTCGGGGCTGCGGCCGGCCTGGCGGAGCTGCTGCTGCACGGTGTCGCGCTGGGCTTTGGTGAGCTGCTCGAAGGGCTTCTGGGGAAAGTAGTTGGGGTGGCGGCGCGCCCCGGCGTTCCACACGCCCACCACGATGACGTCCTGCAGTTGGCCGGCCTGCCGCAGCCGCGTCACCACGTCGTCCACGTTCCAGGCCTGGTGGTTCCAGGTGGTGGTGCTGTCAAAGAGCATCTGCCCGTCGTGCATGTAGAGCACCGCGAAGCGGCGCTTGCCATCGTAGTTGGCCGGTAGCCACACGTCCACGAGGCGGGGTTCCACCAGCTGGGACGCCACGTTGTCGAGCCGCTCAATGCGGCCCGCCACGGGTTTCTGCAAAGGCGGCGCGGGGGCCGTTTGAGCGTGAAGGGTGGTGCTGAGGAGCAGGCCGGCGAGCAGGATGAATAGGCGCATAGGAGAAATCATGCAGATGATAGTAACCGTGGCAACAAGTTGGTTGCGAGTAATTTGTATGGTAGCGCGAGCTTGGTGGTTTGCGGCCTTGCACGGTTGTCGGAGCACGAAACTGGACGGATAGTTGGAACTGCTGTCCGGGACGCGAACTACCAAGTTCGCGCTACAATGCGGCCGACGCCCCAGCCGAAATCAGCTTTACCAGCTGCTCCGTCAGGCTGCGGCGGGAGTAGCGGCTGCGGCCGGTGGCGGGCACCGGGATGGTACTGCTCTGCTGCCAGGTGGTTACCAGCTCATCGAGATACACCCGCATGGCGGCGCGGTCCTCGTACTCGAAGCTGCGGCCGGCCTGGCAGTCTTCCAGCACGCGGGCCGCGTCGGAGCCGGCGGGGCCGATGCAGATAACGGGGCGGCCGGCAGCCAGGTACTCGAATACTTTGCCCGGCAAAATGCCCCGGTTGTGAGCTACATCAGGAATGCCCATCAGCAAAGCGGTGCAGCGCTGCATGTACCCCACGGCCTCGTCGTGGGGCACAAACTCCACCAGCTCCGTGCGCGCCGTGAGGCCCGCCGCGGCCAGTTGCTGCTCTACTTCCTTGGCTATCCGCCCCACAAAGCGCAGGCGCAGCGGCACCTGCGGGTTCCGGGCCGCGCAGGCGGCCACTTCCTCAAAAAACGGCCCCACGTGGTACTGCCCCGTGATGGTGCCCACGTAGGTGAGCAGCAGCTGGTCGGCGGGAGCGGCCTCCACCTGCTGAAAATCAGACTCATCGTAGCCGTTGGGCAGTACCGCAAACTTGTCGGCGGGCAGCCGGGGTACTTTGCTCTGCAGCAGCCGGCCGGTGTCGGGGCTGGTGGTGATGACCACGTCGGCAGCTTCCAGCACCTGCCGCTCGTAGCGCGCATCGAGCCAGCGGGCCACGGCGGTGCGCATCAGCGTCTGGGTGTAGTAGATGTCGGTCCACGGGTCGCGCAGATCGGCCAGCCAGCGCCAGCCGTAGCGGCGCTTCAGCTCCAGCCCGATCAGCTGCGTAGAGTGGGGGGGCGAGGACGTGAGCACCGCATCGAACTGCTCGCCCGCCGCCACCAGCGCCTCCACCTGCCGGAGGGCAAAGCCGTTCCAGCCCCGGCGCGGATCGGGCAGAAACACGTTGCCGCGCACGAAGCGGGCCACCCGCTGGGCCACCGATACCCGGCCTTCGTTGGCAAAGCCGCCGTGCGGAATGGGGCGGTTGGTGAGTTTCTGGTAAGCGCCGAAAGGCTCCCGGGTGCCCGTGCGCAGCACCCGCACGCCCGGCGGCACGTCGGCTTCCAGCGAGGTATCCAACACCGGATAGGCCGCTTGGGCGGGGTCCACGGTGATGACGGTGGGCTCCACGCCCAGCGTCGGCAGGTGCTTCACCCATTTCAGGCAGCGCTGCACCCCGGCTCCGCCCGAAGGCGGCCAGTAATAGGTAATCACCAGCAAACGCAGCGGGCGGGCGGCAGACTCGGGCACGGGCAGCAAGGGCAAGAGTGAAGCCGCGAAGGTACGCACCCGCGGCCTTTCGGGGTTTTCTGGTTACTTTTGGAGGCTGAACCAGGGCAACGAAGTTTCCCGCACCAGTCAACCGTTCAAATGGCCCTTGCGGGCCGACTCAGGAGTTTCTGCGACCCGCTGTCCAACAGCCGCCAAACAAGTAAAATAGCGCAAAATCAGCGTCTTCAATGTTCGATAACCTCTCTACCAAGCTCGACAAAGCCTTTAAAACCCTCAAGGGCCAGGGCTCCATCACCGAAATCAACGTCGCCGCCACGGTGAAGGAAATCCGCCGCGCCCTGGTGGATGCCGACGTGAACTACAAGGTGGCCAAGGAAGTCACCGATAAAATCAAGGACGAGGCCATGGGCCGCGACGTGCTGGTGGCCGTGTCGCCGGGCCAGCTGATGACCAAAATCGTCTACGATGAGCTCACCCAGCTCATGGGCGGCGAAAAGCAGGACATTCAGGTGAAAGGCGAGCCGGCCGTGATTCTGCTCTCCGGCCTCCAGGGCTCGGGCAAAACCACCTTCGCCGGCAAGCTGGCCGCCCACCTCAAAAAGCAGGGCCGCCAGGTGCTGCTGGTGGCCTGCGACGTGTACCGCCCCGCCGCCATCGACCAGCTCAAGGTGCTCGGCGAGCAGGTGGGCGTGGACGTGTACTCGGAGCCGGAGAACAAGAACCCGGTGGACATTTCGCGCAACGCCATTGAGTTTGCCCGCAAAAACAACAAGAAGGTCGTCATCATCGATACCGCCGGGCGCCTGGCCGTGGATGAGCAGATGATGGCCGAAATCGAGCAGGTGAAGCGGGCCATCAACCCCGCCGAAACCCTGTTCGTGGTGGACTCCATGACCGGCCAGGACGCCGTGAACACGGCTAAAACCTTCAACGACCGCCTCAACTTCGACGGCGTGGTGCTCACCAAGCTCGATGGCGACTCCCGCGGCGGGGCAGCTCTGAGCATCCGGGCCGTGGTGGAGAAACCCATCAAGTTCATCTCGACGGGCGAGAAAATGGAAGCCCTCGACCTGTTCTATCCCGACCGCATGGCCCAGCGCATCCTGGGCATGGGCGACGTGATTTCGCTGGTGGAGCGGGCCCAGCAGCAGTTCGATGAGGAGGAGGCCAAGCGCATCAACCAGAAGATCCGCAAAAACCAGTTCAACTTCGACGACTTCCTCTCCCAGCTGGACCAGATCAAGAAGATGGGCAACCTGAAGGACCTGGTGGGCATGATTCCGGGCATGGGCAAGGCCATGAAGGACGTGGAAATCGACGACAACGCCTTCAAGCCGATTGAGGCCATCATCAAGAGCATGACGCCCCAGGAGCGCGCTCAGCCCGAGCTGCTCAACGGCTCCCGCCGCCGCCGCCTGGCCCTGGGCTCCGGCACCGACATCCAGCAGGTCAACAACCTGATGAAGCAGTTCGAAGACATGCGCAAAGTGATGCGAACCATGAATAAAATGAGCCAGACCAAGGGCGGTATGCAGCAGATGGCCCGCATGATGGGCATGAAAGGCCCGCTGCGCTAAGCGCATCCGCTAAACGCGCGTGCCACAACCACGGCCCGGATTTCCAGAGGTGCGCCTCTGCGGAATCCGGGCCGTAGCCGTTATGCCGGCCGATTTAGTGGCTAAGGCCGCAAGAAGCCAGCCGGACTACTCCCGCTCGAAGGGGTTGGCGGGTACTACCAGCAGCACGTTTTCGCGCTCCACGGCTACCTGGCCGGGTTTGGCGCCCCGGGGCTTGCGCACAAACTTCTTGGGCGTGTAGGTAACGGGGCAGAGGGAGTCGTTTTTGCGGCGCGAGTACCAGGCCGCCAGCTGGGCGGCCCGCTCCAGCACCGGCGCCGGCACCGGCTGGCCCGGCCGCTGCCGGATGACCACGTGGGAGCCCGTCACGTCCTTGGCGTGCAGCCACAGGTCGTCTTTGTGGGCGTAGCGCTGGGTCAGCAGGTCGTTGTTCTGGGCGTTGCGGCCCACCAGAATCGTGAAGCCGCTGTCCTCGAACACCTTGAAGGGCAGTTCCGCGGCGGCGGCACGGGCGGCGGTGGCCGCATCGAGCCCGTGCTGCTTGCGCCACTGGCGCAGGGTGCGCAGCTCGCCGGGCGGCAGGGCGGCCAGCTCCTCCAGCTGCTCGAGGGCGCGGAAGGCTTCCGTTTCGCGGCGGTCGGCGCGGGCGGCCAGCTCCTGGGTTTCGCGCTGCTGGTTTTTGGCCTTGCGGTAGAGGTTCTGGGCCGTGCGCTGGGGTGTTTCGGGGGGCTTGAGCCGGATGAGGCGGGGCTGGTTGTTCTGGTAGAAATCAACCACCTCCACCTCCGCCGCGCCGGGGGCAATCTGGGTCAGGTGGGCCATAATCAGGTCGGCCGTCTGGCGGTAGCCGGCGGTATTTTCCAGGGTGTGGAGGCGGCGGCGCACGTGCTGGGCGGCAGTGGCGGCTTCATCGGCGCGCTTCTCCAGCTGCTGGCGTACCTGGCGCAGCTCGGTTTCGTAGGTCTGGCGGTTGAGCAGCAGGGGCGTAAAGCGGCGCAGCGCCCCGATGGGGTCGTCGGCGGGCAGGGTTTCCTCCACCTCGCCCACGGGCAGCAGACTCAGGCGGGTGCGGCCACCGAGCCGGGTAATGTAAAAAGCAGCCGGCTGCTCCAGTTCCGCCACGGTTTGGCGCACCAGCTGCTCCTGCCGCTGCCGGGGTGCCGCCTCGTAGCCCTGGGCGCGCAGGTAAGCCAGGCCCAGGTCGCCGAGGCCGGGGTAGGCTTTGGAGGGCGCCAGGCCGGCCGCGGCGGCCGGGTCCGGGGGCGGGACGGGTTGCAGGTCGGCGTCGGGGAGGTAGCGCTGGTGAAACAGCTCGGGCAGGGCCGTGGGCCAGGGCCGGAAGATGGCGTTGGGCCGGGTACTGTAGAGCTTGAACACCAGCGAGGCCCCGCTACGGAAGCAGAAGTGCAGCACCCGATCCTGGGGCCAGGCCTTTACCAGCGTCACTTCCTGGCCCAGCAGTCCGGGCAGCAGGTCCACCGAGTTCTGGCGGGCCCGGTGAAAGGTTTCGGGCAGGGCCAGCAGGGTGCCGGCCGCCGCCAGCGTGAATTTCAGCCAGAACTCTTCGGCCGCTTCGTTGGTCAGCCCGATAACCAGCTCGTCCTTGTCCTGGGTGAAGCAGGTGGCCACCCGGTAGCCGGCCAGGCGGCGGGTGAGGGCCGGGGCCAGCTGGCGCAGAAAATAATAGTTGGCGGGCATGGGCGGAAGAGCAGAAAGCGGCAAAAAAGCAGGCCCGGTAAGGGCGCAAGGCCACAAAGAACGCGGAATTCAGCCGGATTGGGCAGCGGGCGTGCAACCCTGGCGCCGACGCGGGGCTCTACGGGAGTAGCTGCCGGAACCGACCGGCTTATTTTCCATCACCTGCCCCCCGGATCTTTATGAAGCATTATCTGTTAGCCGCCGCGCTGCTCCCCGCCCTGGCCGCCTGCCACAAATCCGATAACGACGACGCTGCTCCCGCACCCGTTGCCGCCGAATTCAACCAGGATTTCGCCCTCCGCTACCGCCAGTCGGCCACGTTGCCCACAGCGCAGACGCCAGAATTGACGCTGCTGGTGGAAGACCTGCAGTTTAGCATCTGCCCAAAAAACGTCAATTGTTTCCTGCCCGATTTTGCGAACCCCACGCTGGCCATCGCCGCCGCCGACGGTAGTACCCAGCAGCTCCAACTAGCCCGGAATATAGCTTCGCCCAGTTCCCCCAACTGGATTGACACGGCCAGCATACGGGCCAATGGCCGGCGCTACGTAGTGTATTACAAGAGCTGGGCCCTGGATGCCGGCCGCCAGGACAGCCCCCGAAAACAGGATTTTACGCTCAATTTCCGGGTCGAAAAGCCCCAATAAACCGGCGCAACGCGCCCGCACTACATCTGCTCCAGGTTGGTGCGGGTGCGCTCGTTCTGCACGTTTCCGGTGTTTACCGTGGTTTGGGGCTCCAGCATCATAATCCAGGTTTCGTCCGTGCTGTGGGGGCGGTGGTCGGTGCCGCGAGGCACTACCAGCAGCTCGCCAGGGTTAATTTCAGCCGTCGTGCCGTCGCGGAAGTCAATCAGCAGTTGGCCCTTCACCACCATAAACAGCTCGTCTTCCCGGGCGTGGTTGTGCCAGATGAATTCGCCCTGCACGCGGGCAATTTTGATGTGCTGGTCGTTGAGCTCCCCGATGATGCGCGGGTTCCAGTGGTCGGTAAACTGGGCAAACTTGTCCTCGAGCCGGATAACGTTCATAGATGGGGGCTTAGGGTCTCGGGGGCTTGAAAAGTAGAAGTGCCAGCCTGCAAAAGCAGCATTGTGCTCCGTAGTACGTTTCCTTTACTGACAACTGACAACCGGTAACTCACACCGTCACCCGCAGGCCGTCGTAGGCCAGCCGGATGAAAGCGGGAAGCTGGGCTTCCACGTCGCGGTGGCGGCCGAGCTGGTGGCTGATGTGGGTAAGGTAGGCGCGCGCGGGGGCCAGATCTTCGAGAATGGCCACGGCTTCCTGGAGCGTGAAGTGGGAAATATGCTTTTCGTGGCGCAGGGCGTTAAGCACGATGACCTCCGAGCCGCGCATCTGCTCCAGGGCCTCGGGGCCAAGGTAGTTGGCGTCAGTAACGTAAGTGAAATTACCCACCCGAAAGCCCAGCACCGGCAGCTTGTAGTGCAGGGCCCGGATGGGCTGGAAGTCGATGCCTTCCACCTGAAAAACGTCCTGGTCGCTGAGAATGGGGTGGAGCTGGACCTGCGGAATGCCCGGGTACTTGTGTTCGGCAAAGATGTACGCGTACTCCTGCTTCAGCTGAGCCAGCACCCGGGGCTCGGCGTGCAGGGGCATATCCTGCTGCTGGCGGAAGTTGTAGGCCCGGATGTCGTCGAGCCCGCCGGTATGGTCCTTGTGCTCGTGGGTGAAGACGAGGGCATCAAGGTGGTCGATCTGCTCGCGCAGGGCCTGCTGCCGGAAATCGGGACCCGAGTCGATGACAATGCTCTTGCCCTGCACCTGCACGTGCACCGACACCCGCAGGCGCTTGTCGCGGTAGTCCACGGAGCGGCACACGGCACAGCGGCACCCAATAACGGGCACTCCCTGCGACGTGCCCGTACCCAGGAAAGTTATTTCCATACGAGAGAAGTGAGACTATGGGAGTTGAGAGCTGAGACCATGTTCATGCGGCGCGGACGTCAGAACATAGTCTCACTGCTCACCTCTCATAGTCTCCCCTCTAAACTAGCCTACGTACTGTTTTACTACCCGCACCAGGGCATCAAAGTCGAGGGGCTTGGGCAGGTAATCGGTTACGCCGGCGTCGCGGAACTGCTCCATGGAGTAGTTGTTGGCGTTGCCGGTGATGGCAATTACCGGAATCTTGGCGATGCGCGGGTCGGGGTTGCGGCGGATTTCGCGGGTGCATTCCATGCCGTCTTTCACAGGAATATTAATATCCATCAGCACGCAGTCGATGGGCTGGCTTTCAATCTGCTTGATGACCTCGCCGCCGTTTTTGGCCGAAACGATGCGGTACTGCTGAAGTTCCAGTATTTTTTTGGTCAGGTTCAGAATAACGGAACTGTCCTCGGCAATCAGGATGGTTTTAGAGTCGGCCATGAGGGAGAGAGAGTAAAAGGAGGAAGGAGGTTGTGAGGAACAGCGGACAGGATTCAGCCCGCCGGCGCAGGGTGGAAAAGGTCAGGGGGCCTGAGTGACAGCCGGATAGACGGCCTTGAATTGTGCAAAGAAACCGAGTAAATGTTGAAAATCGGCGGCTGTATTATCCGTACGTCCGTTTTTTAACGCATGTTCCAGGGCTTTAGCACTTTCTGCCACGTCCCGGATGCCCAGCGTGAAGCCGGTACCCTTAAGTTGGTGCAAATGTGGTAAAATCTGCTCGTACTGGCCCTGGGCCACCAGGGCCGCCGCTTCGCTGAGCACTCCTTCGGCTTCTGTTTCGAAGTCGGCATAGAGCTGGGCCGCGAATTCGCCCCCGCCCAGCTGGCGCAATTGTTCCACAATATCGAGGTCGATGCAGTCCGCAGGTAGTTCTTGGGGGGGCAGCGTTTCGGGAGCGGGCAGGGGGGCGGCGGCCGGCGCGGTGGGGGCCGCCTTGAGCGCGTCGCTGATGGGCGGGCCGTCGGTCCAGCGGCGCAGCACGGCGTACAGGTCCTGGCTTTTGACGGGCTTCGACACGTAGTCGTCCATGCCTTCCTGCACGAACCGCTCGGCGTCTTCTTTCATGGAGTAGGCCGTCATGGCCACAATGGGCGGGCAGGTGCTGCCCAGGCGCTGGCGGATTTCGCGCATGGCCGTGATGCCGTCCATTTCGGGCATCTGAATGTCCATGAACACCAGATCGTACTGGGCGTTGGGCGCAATGGCCCGGCTGATGGCCTCGAAGCCGTCGGAGGCTACCACAATGTCGCAGCCCAGCTTGTCGAGCAGGCGGGTGGCCACCTTCTGGTTGATGGGGTTGTCATCGACGAGCAGCACCCGCGGGGCCGACTCAAAGCGGACCACTTCCTGGGGCCGTTCCCGGGCCGTGAGACGCTCCTGCACGATTTCGGCCTCGTTGAAGGCTACCCGGCAGCGGATGGTAAACCAGAACGTGGAGCCTTCCCCGATGTTGGAATACACCCCGATTTCGCCCCCCAGCAGGTCGGCCAGCTGCTTGCTGATGGCCAGGCCCAGGCCCGTGCCCCCGAAGGCCTTGGTGGGCGTGGTATCGAGCTGGGTGAAGTTGGTAAACAGCAGCTTCTCATTGTCGTCGGAGATACCGATGCCCGAGTCCTGCACGGCAAAGCGCAGCACGTGCTCATCGCCATCCGTGACTACCGACGATACCACGATGCTGACCGTGCCCTGGGCCGTGAACTTGATGGCGTTGGAGGTCAGGTTGCTCAGAATCTGGAGCAGGCGCGTTTCGTCGGTGATGATGAAACGCGGCGTGTGGGGCGTTACGTGGTAAGTGAACTTGAGGCGTTTCTGGTTGGCCCGGTTGGCAAACAGGGAGTGAATCTTGTCGAGGGTGTAGTGCAGGTCCATACCCTCCTCGTTGAGCTGGAGCTTGCCGGCCTGAATCTTGGACAGGTCTAGGATGTCGTTGAGAATGGCCAGCAGGGCATCCGACGACTTGCGCAGCGTGTCCACGTACTCCTCCTGCTCCTCGCTGCTCACGGTCTGGTGGAGCAAATCAATCATGCCGATGATGCCGTTCATGGGCGTGCGCAGCTCGTGGCTCATGTTGGCCAGGAACAGCGTTTTGGCTTCCAGAGCCAGCTCGGCTTCCTCCTTGGCCCGGCGCAGCTCGTTCTGCATCTGCTTGAGGCCGGTAATGTCGCGGGCGATGCCCTCGGTGCCGTTTTCGCCGCCCACCACCACCCGGCGCGAGTTCACCAGCACGCTCACCGAGTGGCCGTCCTTGTGGCGCATGGCAATTTCGAAGTTGCGGGCCTCCCCGTTCTGGCGCACGTGTTCCAGCAGGGTGGCCCGTTCCAGCGGGTTCACGTAGTAGTCGCCGATGTAATGGCCCAGAGCTTCCTCGGGCTTATAGCCCAGCATGTCGTAGACGGAAGGGCTGAGCAGGGTCAGATTGCCCACGCCGTCGGTGCGGTAGTACACGTCCTGGAACGACTCGAAAATGGCCCGGAATTTCTCTTCCTGGGCGGCCAGCTCCAGCTGGTTGCGTTTTTTGTCGGTGATATCGTGGGCAATGCCCGAAATTTCCTCGAACGAGCCGTCGTCGAGGTAGATGGGGTTGAGGTAGATTTCGCGCCACGTGTCCTGGCCGCGGGCGTCGCGCAGGCGCACCTCGAAGCGCTGCGGGTGCCCCTGGAAGGCCCGGCGGTAATTTTCAATAAAGGCCCGGCGCGCATCTTCCTCCATCAGGGCCACGTCGGCCTGCCACAGGTTCACGTTCAGCGACGGATACACGCCGTTGCGGCGCAGAAAGTAGGCGGCGTAGTTGCGGTTGAAGGAGCACAGGTTGGAGTGCATATCCACCGACCACATCAGGTGGGAGCCGCTCTCGAAGATGGCGTTCAGGCGGGCGTTCTGCTTCTGAATCTGTACCTCGTTGCGCTTGCGCTCAATGGCCAGCGCCACCTGGTTGGAGATGAAGTGCAGAATTTCGATGTCGGTGGGGGCGTAGGCGTTGGCCTTCTGGTAGTCCTGCACCGCAATCACCCCGATGATGCGTTCCCCGATGCTGAGCGGGGAGCAGAGCATCACTTCCGGCATGAGGCCGTAAGCCGTGATAGTACCGCTTTCGATCAGCTCCTGCAGCTCCTCGCGCAGCAAATACTGGGGCCGCCCCGTGCGGATGATGTACTCCGAGACGCCCGAGGAAAACGGCCGCGCCATCATGCTTTGGTCGCCCTGGGCATTCTGGTCCACAAAGTAGGCGAACTGCAGCTGAGTGCGGGCCTCATCGCAGAGGGCAATGTAGAAGTTGTTGGTCTCGATGATCTTGCTCAGCTCCCGGTGAATGGCCCCGTAGAGGGAGTGCAGGTCCTTGGAGCTGATGGCCAGGTTGGCAATGCTATAGTACACTTTCTGCAACCGCTCGGCCTTGATGCGGTCGGTAATGTCGTGCAGAATGGCGCGGGTACTGACCGGCTCGTTGTCCTGCCAGGAGCAGGAAATGGACCCGATCAGGTGAATCGGTTTGCCCGCTTTGGTGAGAAATACGGTTTCGAGCTTGTTGACTTTTTCGCCCTTGTAAAGGTTGCGCAGCTGGTAGAGCAGCTTGGCCTTGTAGTAGGGGTGCACCACGTTGGAGAGCGTGAGCTCGGCCAGGTCCTCGTCGTCGTAGCCCAGCTTCTCCTTCCACGACTTGTTCACGAACAGAAATCGGTTGTCGATGCTCAGATTCTGGATCAGGTCGTGGGCATTGTCGAGGAAGTCCTGGAGGCGGTTGCGGTTGTCGGTGAGGGCGCGCACGGCCACCTGCTTGTCGGTGATGTCGCGGCCCACGAACAGGATGCCGTTGATTTCCCCCGCCGCATCGCGCTCAAACTCCGAATGCCAGAAAAAGGTGCGCCCCTGGCCCGAAACTGTGAGCAGGGAGCGTTCAAAGAAATCCTGGAGCTCCTCGCACTCAATGGCCCGCTGGAAGGCAAACCGCCGGGGCTCGCGTTCCTCCTCGGGGGCAAACAGGCTGAAGTATTCCTGGCCCATGAGGCTATCGGCCTGGCGGCCGGTTACTTCGCAGAAATAGTCGTTTACGTCCTGAATGCGGGCTTCGCGGCTCAGCAGCAGGTAGCACATGCCGGCCCGGCTGAGTACGTCGCGAAACTGGCCGCGGGAAAAGTTATTGAGCAGCGGCTCGGTCCGGGGGCGGCTGACGGCCGCCCTGGGGGCCACCACGGGCACGTACTGGGCCGTATCGCGCAGGGTGAGCAGCACCAGCGGATTTTCGTCGCTCCGGATGCGGTTGAGGCTGACCCAGGCTTGCAGGCTCAGGCCGTCGGTGCCGTGGCCACTCCACTGAAACGAGCGGGTGGTGCCCGTTTGCAGGCAGTCGAGCACCTGTTCGCGCAGGTGCAACTCGGACGTGAGCTGCACGGGGGAAGCCGGCTCCGGAATCAGACCAAAGGCCATCAGGCCGGTGCCCAGCAGCATGGGCCGGGTGGTGCCTAAATACTGGACAATACGCTGGTTGCAGTCGAGCAGGGTGCCCGAGGCATCGTAAAGCAGCAGGCCATCGAACGACTCCTCAAACAGCGCCCGGTATAGCTCCGGCGACAGGCTGGAGCCATGGACGGCAGGGGCGGCTGAGGAGCTCACGGAACTGGACATGGAAGGAGGGCAGAAGTACGCGGAACGAAGCGGGAAAGGGCCGCACCCGGAATGAAGTTCTTAAATTGGCGACAATTCCTGAATTTACCGCCTTTTCCCGCCTTGGGAAATCTTCCGCCCCCCCGTGTCGTCCCGCCTGGTTTTTACCGTCACCACCGACCTCAACTACGACCAGCGCATGCAGCGCATCTGCGGCTCCCTGGCCGCGGCCGGGTACGAGGTGCTGCTGGTGGGCCGGCAGTGGCCCGGCTCGCGGCCCCTCACGCCCCAGCCCTACCGCCAGCACCGGCTACGTTGCCGCTTTAACCGGGGTAAGCTGTTCTACTTCGAGTTCAACCTGCGCCTGCTGCTGTTTCTGCTGGCCCGCCGCGCCACGGCCTGGTGCGCCATCGACCTGGATACGGCCCTGCCGGTGTGGCTGCGGGCCCGCCTGGGCGGTCAGCCCTTCGTGTATGACGCCCACGAGCTGTTCACGGAGGTGCCCGAGGTGGTAGCCCGGCCCCGGGTACAACGCCTGTGGCGGCGGGTAGAAGATTTCATCGTGCCCCGGGCCACGCTGGCCTATACCGTGGGTCCGGCCCTGGCCGGGCTGTTCGAGCAGCGCCACGGCCGGCCCTTCGCCGTGGTGCGCAACATCAGCCGCCTGAGCCCGGCGGCGCTGCCCCCGGCTCCGTTGGCAGCGCCAGCAAACGGCTTTATTCTGTACCAGGGCGCTTTGAATACGGGCCGGGGCCTGGAGGAGCTGCTGGCGGCCATGCCCCACGTCAACGGCCGGCTGGTGCTCTGCGGCGAAGGCGACCTGTCGGAAAGTCTGCGCCGGCAGGCGCAGGTGCTGGGGCTGCTGGCGTCGGGGCAGGTGGAGTTCCGGGGCTTCGTGCTGCCCCGGGAGCTGGCCGAGCTCACCCGCCAGGCCACGGTGGGCGTAAACCTGCTGCGCAATATGGGCCTGAGCTACTATTACTCGCTGGCCAACAAGTTCTTCGACTACCTCCACGCCGGCGTGCCTCAGGTTGTCACTGATTTCCCCGAGTACCGCGCCCTCAACGCCCGGTACGACGTGGCCGACCTCGTGCCCGACCTGGAGCCCGCCACCCTGGCCGCCGCCCTCAACCGCCTGCTGCCGGGCGGCGACGCGGCCCGCTACCACCAGTTGGCCCTCAACGCCCGCCGCGCCCGCCCGTTGCTCAGCTGGCAGCACGAAGAGCAGGAGCTGCTGCGGATGTATAAAGAATTAAGAATTAAGAATTAAGAATTAAGAATTAAGAATTAAGAATTAAGAATTAAGAATTAAGAATTAAGAATTAAGAATTAAGAATTAAGAATTAAGAATTAAGAATTAAGAATTAAGAAT
>NZ_JAHHZN010000014.1 GCF_018760735.1 Hymenobacter piscis | reverse complement strand
GCACCCGCGCCGGCGACAAAGCCGCCCGGTCCGTTCGGCCGGTGTGCCGGTACTCCCCCACCGTGACCACCAACGGCGGCAACCTCTTCCTGGCCAGCGTGCAGCTGCTGACGACCTACTACAAGCACGGGGCCGTTAAGCGTACGTCGGAGGCGTGCCCTACCCTGCGCACCAAGGACTGCGCGGCGGTGGCCACCGTGCACCTCGACGGCTTCACCTTCTCCCACCAGTTCAGCAATACGCCCCGGCTGCTGCGCGAGCCGGCCCGGACGGTGGTAGCCTCCCGACGCCATCAGTACCTGGCCCTGATCCGGCGCGGGCCCTCGTACCTGGCGCCGGCCGAGGGAGACAGCCTGGTAATGCGGCTGCTGAAATACGTGTGCCGCAAACACGGCATTGCTGATATCCTGATGCGGATGCTGAAAGTGCCGGAACTGAAGCGCATCATGGGATTCCCGGAGGATTACCAGCTGCTGGGTACCCAGACTGAACAGAAGGCCATGCTGGGCAATGCCGTTTGCCCTCAGGTAGCCGAGGCCCTGGGCCGGGCCATGCTGCCGGCGCTGGTACTGGCCGGCCACCGCCGGCGCCCCCCGTTACGCCCTCAGGTGGTCGAGCGGTGGGAACAGGGAGAATTATTCGCCCAGGATAACTACCGGTTGGAGTAGGTCACACAAATCCGGCTCTTTGATGCAATAAATGCATCAAAGAGCCGGATTTTGCGTATATACGTGGGTATATCAGCCCAATGTACTATGAAGGACGAACTCCACGTAGCCTTGTTTTTTAGTGACCGAAAGCCCCATCGGCTGGCTCCCACTTCCATTCTGGTGGTAACCAACTACGGGCCTGGCTTGGGTCGGACCTTGCGCCACCGGGGCTTTCTGAGCGGCCCCCTGGCCCTGCGTACGCTCACCCCCCTGGAGAAAGAAGAAGCGGCCCGCCATTACCGTTTCCGGATGGTGTTCTATGACAGCTGGGCGGAGTTGATTAGGGATGAGCAGAGCTTTCTGCAGGAAGATGCCGGCATCGGGAACTACTTCCTGAGCGTGTGCCAGGCCTGCGCGCTCGATACGTCCTACTCGCCTAAGTGTGTGCCCCACAAAGCCGGCCAACCGGCGGCTACCGACGTATTGGATTTGATGAAGCGGCCGGAGCTGGATGCCGACTTTACCCCGGACGAGTTAGCCGCCGCCGAGCAGCAATTTCACAAAGCCGCCGCCTGAGTCGCTGAAAAGCCCCGCCCCAAGGCGGGGCTTTGTCGTTCTGGGTACTGAAAAGGTGGGCTGTTGCGGAGGAAAGTCAGGGCAGACACAATCTGATATATATTTTGATTTAATTATTGAATCATTAATTTCAGCGCCGCGTATAGCTACTTAAAGACCAACTTCGATGAACTGCTACCCTACCACCTTACTGAACCTACGTCGGCTCGCGTCGATCGGGGACCAGGTGCGCCGGGAGTTTCCGCAGGCGGCCATTCTCTTCGAGTTGGAAGACCGATTCATTCTTACCGGGGCAGAGGCCCACCACGTCGGCCAGTGGCTGCGCGTGGGAACCGTTCGTGCCGGCGAGACAGTCATCTGCGAGTGGAGCAGCTGGGCCCTGCAGGTTCGGGTACTCCCCTGGCTGGGGCAGCAGTACCAGGTGCGCATCGTGCGGCCATCCATCGAGGAGCTGACTTGCTCGGCCTCAGTGGTCAGCACGGCGGCCCTGTTGCGACATCCGGCGTTTTCGGCCCGGTGGGTGAGCTGCCTGAGTAAGCAGCTGGGCCTGGTGGCGCAAGCCACGCAGCTGGATGAGCTGGAACAGGAACTGCTGCGCCGGCGGGATGCCTACGATGACCGGCTGGTGCAACGCGCCGGCTTTTGGGCGCATCTTCCGGAAGACCCGGTTGAATGGTCGACCGCTTAAGTGTTCAATACTTTCATTATCTTTTCTTACGACTACCATGGAAACCATCACCACTTCCCAAACCAAGACGATGGCCGCCACTTCCTCAGAGGCCTACGTTCCCAATCCCCTGCTGGCTTCTCCCGAGGCTGACCGGTTCGCTTCCCACTGCCTGCTGATGCTGGAAACCTGTAACTATGAGCATTCAGAATCCGTCACTACAATGCAGCCTGCATAATTTGTGAGAAGCAAAGTACAATACCCCGAAGTTTTGTACATTTGAATTCCCATTCTGCGTCCTCCTTCCCGTTCTGGTCCCGTCCTGTGCTTGTCATGTATTGCCCGGTGAAACTCCCTAGACATGCTCGATTATATCGACGTAGCACGCGTTCGGCTTGGTCACACCTGCCCGGTTCAGAACCCAAATCCTGGTAAGGATAACGTAGCACTCTCGTTTACTCCCGACTTATTCCATTTAACTTATTTCATCGACCGTCGCAAAGGAGAGCACGACCAGAACTGGTCGGAGGCCTTCCTGACCTGGCCGATTGTCTATGGACTGGCTGAGCCCGCCCCGGGCGTAGGTTTCCTGCTACTGGACCTGAAGGGTCCTCGACAGTGGGTGATTGAAGCCGGCCTGACGCTGGAGACCCCAGGCAAGGGCGCCGCGGAGTTATGGTTGCGCCAACCGCCCCGTGAGATGGTGCCCCTGGCGCTGGCACTGGCAGATACCAATACCGGCGAAGTGCTGGCCCTGCGCGTGATTCAGGTGCCCGGCACCATGGCCACGGAAGCTCGGGCCCTACTGGGGCGGCAGCGGCGTTTCCTGCCCGGAGTATTGGCGAGCCAGGCGCAGCAAATTATTTGTGACCGATTCACCTCCCGTGAGCTGCACTCGCTGTGCGCTACCACTTTCGTGGATATTGCCTGCGAGAAAAGCAACTAATTCGTTATTGCTATGAAACCCACTGTTGCCAACTATCAGGATAGTACCGGCGTGCAGCTTTCCACTCGCTACCAGATCCTGGATCACTCCTTTCGCCAGACCGTTATCGTGTGCGAGGTGCCGCTCATCCGCAACCAGGTGGCCAAGGTGAGTGCTCCGCTGCAGAGCAGCATGTCCGCTTTCGTTCGCCTCATGTGCGCTACCTACAGTCTGGACCCGGGCAAGCTGGTGCTGGTGCTGAGCTACGTGCCGCTTGAGCAGGTACCGTATTGTGGCCAGGGTCAGCTGATGCAGGTTTCCTGGGAAGGGTGGACTCCCAGCCTTTTCGGAGCCGAGCTGCGGGGCGTGCACTGGTACCATGCCCCGGATCAACTGTTGCACCAGTGGCAGCAGCTGGCCACCAGGGCGTAGCCAACCTCGCAAAGATTAGCAATAGATGAACTTTTGATTAGGTAATTTATTGCTACTTTCGCCAATCCCATTCTGCGAAACCCATTCTGATGCCCCGCACTCCTGCCGTTCCGGAAGACGCGCATTCCATTGCTCCCCTGGCCGCGCTGCGCGCTGGCTCCTTCGACCTGATGGAGCTACTGCGCTGGCGAGGCGTTGTGCAGCGCTCCTGCCGTGAACAACTGGATATCGGCTGGTATCGACTCGTGGAGGCGACGGCCAACCCCCTGCTGTTTAAGCTGGAGGAGGTAAAGCGTATTGCCGCCAAGCTGGAGGTTGACGAGATGGAATTGGTGGCTTTCTTTCTGCAGCAGCCGCTGCAGCAGAAAACCACTTAAAAGACAAACCCCCGCTTCTTGCCGGAAGCGGGGGTATTTAATGTTCGGAAGCTCTCTGAATGCCAATAAAGAGTTCTTCCGTGCGGTCGGAATGCCCGAAAGGGCTGCACAGGAATCGACATGCCAAATATAGAGAAAGTTTACCTAGATTCAAATTTTTGCCGCCACCCACACTGGGTGCGGAAGTGGGGAAGAAACGAGGGCCTGGCGCTTGACTTGCTGGTTTACGCGGCCAAGATGACGCACATTCCATCCTTTCGACAGGAGCCCTGGAAGCTGAACGAACCAGGTAACGTATACTTCCTGGCCTCGCAGTTCTGTGAGCTATTCGGCCACTCCTCGGCGGCCTTATTCTCCCGGCCAACCAGCCAGCAGCTGGACTACGTGTTTCGTGGGGCGCCGGCGGAACATCTGGAGACGTACGGCAAGTGCCGCCTGGATACCACCCTGTACGCGATGTGTGAGCGGGCGCTGATGTTTTCCAACCAGTTATTCGAGCGCAACCAACTTGAAATCGGTAAGGAAGCCAAGCTGGTGCAGACGTCGCTGAAGTCGGTGCAGGTGTTCAAGGAGCTGGAGGTACGCCACAGCCACGGAAATTTTGTGAGTTATCAGTTTCTGGTTGGGCCCGTGTTCCGGACCAACAACCACGTACGGCCGCAGCTGGTGGACCTGGCCGACTACACCAGTCTGCGCACGCCGGCCACGGCCAAAGAACCCACTGGTCGATGCTGGGTCGCCGGGCGTTACCTCTACCTTTACTTGCAGTATGTGCGCGGCGTGATGAGCAGTGAGAAGAACCGCCACCTGGAAGTATTTCACGCGGATTTCAACGAGCTCTGTGCCATGATCAGCGAGACAAGGATGCTGACGGATGCAGAGAAGGCCCAGCGCCGGAAACTGCCGGAACAGGAGCTTCGCAAGCTGGATGGTAACCTGATGCGCTTCCGGGCCAGTAACCTGCGGGCCGCCCTGAAACGGGTGTGCGAGCTGCCGAGCGTCGGCTTCACCGCCCGCGTGGAGGCCGCTACTCCCCTGGAGCAAAGTGCGTACCGGGACAGGTACGGCAAAGAAGCCCCAGCTTATATCGTCACGCTGCAGCGCAAGCATAAAGATGGTAGACAAGCCGCATAAAATCAGCGACTTATCAAAGTACAAAAAAGCACAAATCTGGAATAGGTTTGTGCTTTTTTGTGCCCTCATTCCTGATTATCAGCAGCTTATATACTTAGCCACTGAGACACACAGTAGCTTTTGCTGCTTCAGCAGCTGCAGAAACTGCCTGGCCCAGTCTGTGGATAACAGTTACTTCTCACTCACACCCCCTCTTACTTTTCACTCACGGAGAGTTACTTCTCACTCACAAGAGTTACTTCTCGCTCACACAGTCCTACTTCTTGCTCACAGTGTTACTTCTTGCTCACAACGCAGAATTACTTCTCGCTCACACAGTGTTACTTCTTGCTCACGGAGAGTTACTTCTTACTCACAAACTCCTTATAGGTAGAAAGACGTTCTATCAGGAAGAAATCGTTCTGGAGAATAGAAACCCAAAAAAAATAAAGAAACAAACCAGCACGAGTAACCAAGACGATTGGCTTTTAGGGTGATGTTCGGGGCCGGCCGGGCGAGAACGGCCGTTTTTACCGGGAAATCTCGCGTCTGCCGAACGTACGCCGGTCGTGGTGGGTATGGAGATGTCTGGGAACCAGAAGGCGCCACAAACGAGAATTTCTACACTAGGGGGGGCGCGGCTCAGCGGGCCCGACTTATCAGCCGGCGTTACCGCATTAGAATAGCGCGGCGATACCTCTGCCGACCGTTGGCTAGTATCCGGGAATACAGCGGGAACTTGCGCGCCGCATCTTTCTCCAATTGGTCCCCAAGGGCTTGTTGCGCCTCCCCTTCCAGACGCTCAAACTGTTCACTACCCAGCAGCTCGTACATGGCGAACTGCTCCAGCGTAGGGAGCTCCCCTTCGAAGAGCAACTGATTCATCTCCCCAACTGTCGTGGGAGAGTTCGGCACATCGGGCTGGGCACCAGGAAACTGTTGCTGCCACAACCGGTAGTTATCGAGGTAACGGCGGTGCTTCTTTTTCACCCGGGGATATATTTTGCGGCCAACCATTTTCAAAAGGGCCGGCAACCACCGCTTAGGAAGCTTCATCGCTACGCGAATCCACCAGTTGTCGGAGGTCTCGTAAGTCAGGACCTGGGGAAAATTCAGAGGCGGGGGAACGGCAGCTGCGGTAGCGTCAGACATGAGGCGCATAGTTGGGGTAAAGCCATTGTGTACGGCTCAACCAGGCCCAGAGCTATTACTGCAGCGGAAGAATCACACCAGGCCCAGGGTCTTCAGCAACAGGCCGCCGGCATTGGTGGTGGCCTTGACCTTCTCGGTGCGCAGATCAAACACAAACCGGTTGACCTTGGCCACGAGGTCGGGGCTGGCCAGGATCTGCTGCACCAGGTCCGGCCGGATGATTTTGAGCTGCTCCAGGTTGCGTTTGCAGACGGCCACCTTGTTATCCTCCATCGGGCTTTCAAAGGCAATGGTGAGCTGCGGGGCCTGGGTCTGCCGGTTGATTAGAAACTTAATCAGCTCGAAGCTGCGGCCACGCTTACGCAGGTCGTACTTAATGCGCAAATCCGTATGGGTGCTGATTTGGTTGACCGATACGTCCAACACCCACTCCCGCAGCTGGCTGATCTTTTTGAACTTGTCGTTGCCCTTCTCGTCGATGACGCCGAGCATGCGCTTCAGATCCGTAATTTCCAGCAGCGGCGTTTCCCCTTTATCCTTCCACTGGCTGCAGATGGAGTAAATGCGCTTGGCATACTTACTTGACAACCGGAGGGCCGCGTAGAGCTGGAAGGATGTAAAGTTTTCCTTCAGCTCGAACAGGTACGGCCGAATATCTTCCGAGAGCTTCACGGCCACCGTGCCTTCGCCATCCAGGTACTCGACACTCTGGAACATCCAGATCTGCTTGTAGCTCTTTTTCGTCTGCACCTCAAAAACCCGGGAGCCCATATCCGCCGTGGCTTTCTTCAGCTGGACGTGGTTTTGCTTCTTGCCGGTAACTTCAGCCAGATCCTTCACCGACAGCCGGTATATTCCGTCCTGATTTTCCTTGCGTAGCTGGGAGAGCAGGTAGAAGAATAAATCCATCTGCAGTTCGGTGTACTCGTAGCGTGCAGTGGTGATGGCATTGTGTTGCCGAACCTCCAAAGATTGTTTAGCCTCCATGGCCCAAATAGACAAAAACCCGGCTTGAAAAACAACCGGGTTTTTCACATATCAAACCGGGCTCTTCTACATATCAAACCGGGCTTCTGGGGTATCAAACCGGGTTTCTCGCATATCAAACCGGGTTTTTCACGTATCAAACCGGGTTTAAAGACGCTGCTACTCGTTGATAGTCAGTGGCTTATATGGTCCTCAAATAGAACAAATACCCATAAATACACAAAGTTGGTGCCCCACTGACTGACAGCTTTTTAGAGTTGTGGTTCGATAGCAGTTTCCAGCAGACCAGCCACCACACCACCACAACACCTTTCCATACGGCTTATGGGATTGTATTATTTTGATTTTAAGTTAGGTTTAATATTTATAAAACCCGGTTTGATATGTGCGACATACGCCTGAAAAGCCCGGTTTAATATGTGAGTCGGGGGGTAAAACGGCCAATCCAGGCAATCAAGGCAGATTTACTCGGCCCACTTACACTCGATTCCTAGTTTCGCATATCAAACCGGGTTTTTCAGGCATCCCCTGGAGCTGAGGGAAGACCAGCAGCAGGAATCGGCCCCCGCTTCCTACTATAGCCCCTCCCCTACCCCGGAACCCAGAGACACCTTTTCCCAACAGCCCCCTTCTCTTTCCAATTTTCGGAAGAGTTCAGCACTCGTTTTTAAACGATCTATGTCACAACTACTCATCGCGCCGACACTTATATGCAACGTAAGTAGCTTTTTTACCTCTTTTTAGTCAATTATATGTTGGATTACTTATTTTAACGCAGCTTTTCCCTTAAGTCACATCTTCGGCCCATGCGTCCTTTACACCGTATAGGGCCTCCTTATCTTTGTCACAGCGGATCGGAAAAGCAGAGTGCTAAACGGGCCATCTGTTTATTTCTCTTCCTGCTGCACAAGACGACGAAAAAAGGCCCAGCATTGCTGGGCCTCTTTTTTTGTCTACTTCTTTGGGGGTATCAGCTGCTGGTGCTGCTCAACTAACGGTAAGTAGTAGTCCAAGGCAGCTTGGGTAATCTCAGAAATCGAGGTTGAGATACCAGCGATTTTTAGCAGTCGTTTGGTTTTGGTAAGTGGCTCCCGGTATGACTCCGGTACCCGGAGTACCATCGGGGGCAGAAGCTCATCACCTGACGCCGCAGCCGGGCTATTCAAGACTCTCTTCCGAGGCACAGGTGCTGTGCGGGTAGTCGTGTTTTTCTTGCTTTGCTGAGTGGGCTCAGTGGGAACAGCGGACTCAGGAGTATTCCCAGGCAGGACCTCCGTTACGTCCATCTGAGAAAGTTCTTTCAATGGCACTGTTGGAGTTTGCTCCTGGGCCGCAGCTGGTGCAGAAACCGGCGCAGCTGCAGAGGCAACAGGTGCCGGCATTCTTTCCGCAGATGTGTCGGCCAGTGATGGAGGTGGACCCAGGCGATTAGGTCCACCCTGAATGTTCGTGCCAGGCTGGGTGACCATTGCCCTCATGGCCATGGAAGGATCAGCCCGCCGACGTTTTTTCGGGTCTTTGGGTTCGTTTGATGAGTCGCTCATGGCAGTAGGTTAATTAGTTGAACCGTTCTCCCCTTCCAGAGAGGAGATGATAGCGTTTGCCAGGGCCAGCATTTCCTGTTTGGCCTCCGGTACGATGCTGTTCTCTCGGGCGTACCGCGAATCGGAAAATGGCCGAATGGTCGATACCCGGTTGTAGGAAGCACGGGCACGAACGACCTGCTTCATACGGGGGAATTTCATTTCATTCAGAAATTCCTCTACCTGCTTATCCTCAATCTGGCCTGGATTGACTTTGTTCTGTAGCAGCAAGAGATTGAGAGTATAATCAGCTCCATCGGATACGCCGTTACTCAGGCCAGTTACGAATGATGCCACGGCGAACCGGTCAAACAAGGAAGCTACGATTGGGACAATTACCAAATCACAGGTCAGGATCAGTTGCATTTGGGCCGGATCATCCGAGCGGCCCGGCAGATCCACAAATACAAACTCAGGAGCAGTGGTTTCATCCTCCGCCAATTTGTCGAGATGATCCAAGACATACGCCGCATCCATCGTCAGCACTTCGTAGGGGGGCGTCTCGTTCTCCTCCAGTAGTTGCTTGTCGTAATACTGCCGCAGGTTTTGAATGGATTGCTGTGGGTCAGCATCAATGACGAGCACTCGCCGGCCAAGTGTGACGGCTAGCGTTGTGGCAGCGGCGGTAGTTAACGTGCTCTTCCCTGACCCTCCCTTCTGGCTGGCAATTGTAATAAGGTACATAGTTGTGTTTTTAGTGGTTTGCTGCAATTATATAACAAAGTAACTTTATGGCAAAATAACAATGTTATAAAGTTACTTTATGCCATTGTTATGTTGTAATAATGTTATAAAGTAACAAAGACACAAAGTAATATTATTACTTTGTGTCTTTGTTATAAAGTAATATAGTTATAAAGTTACTATGTTACAATATAACTTTGAAACAAAGTAATGAAGTAACAATGTTACCATGTTATAATATAACTTGGTTACAAAGTTATATTGTTATAATGTTTCTTTGTTACTTTGAGACATTTGCCAGTTAAATGGCAGCGTGATTTAAGCGTGTAACATTGTTATAATGTCACAAAGTAATATTATAACAATACGCACCCAGATCGCCAAAGCAGCGCCAGCAACAAAAGTTACTTTGTGATATTGTTAAAATGTTATAAAGTTACTTTGTAACATCGTCAACGGTCGGCGGAGAAGATCCCTCCTCGCCGGCGGCATCAACCGCTCTAGTGGCAGCCCGGCAACACGGCCGGCAGGACCCGCGCCCCTTTAGCCCTACGGCCCCACTGGGCACCAGGCGGCGCGCATGACTCGCTAGTGGCCCCAGCTCCGGGGGGCAGTGAAGACGCACGATGAGCGGGTGCCGGGGCAGTGGTAATGCAGGCATCAGCAACCCCGCCGGCAGGCGACCCGGGCACCCGAATCCGTTCAACGTAATTTTTAGCAAGAGGAGCAACTACCATACAAGCCTAACTGCTTGTATGGTAGTTGCTTACAATCAGCAGAGCTGATTTTTGGTTAATTTGTAGTCTTAATGTGTTAATATTCAGATTGAAAGTGATTAAAAACACGATGATTTTGTACCATGAGTGAGCGCCAGACGAAGCATGTACTAATTCGCGCTACCACGCACCGCCAGGCAGTCATTGTAGCAGAGGGTTTTGAATGTACACTGAGTGATTACGCCGATGCAGCAGTGGGCTATTTTGCCGAGCGAGGGTTGGACCCACGTTCCATCAAAGCGCGGGAGAGCGTCATCATCATTGATGAAATCCGGAAGTCAACAGACCGGCTTTTTCGGTTTTTACAGGTGCAGGAAACCGGACTGCTACTGCCGATGGCGCGCATTATGCTAGAAGCTTTAAACCATTCGGCGGCCGGTCGGAGACAGGGGTTGCGGTTGCTGCTGCAGCAGCTTGGGCAACTGGATACGTTCGACAAGCAGAATGCAACCGGAGAGGAATACGTCAGTAAACAGTCAGAAGCCGGGATGGATTTGCTCATCAAAACCCTGGAGGAACAGACAAAACAAAGTCGGAAAGCAAGGTGATTATGGGCCGTGGGGCAGGAATATTTGGCTTTAAAATGATGTGAATGTGCCATGTATATCAAGGTGATTAACCCGAAAACGGACGGCCACGATGCCTACAAAAATGACGGTAGCGCGGCGCAAGTAGTCAACTATCTGCGAAAGGAGGGATTGGAAAAGAGTGAGGAAGTGCGCTTTTTCACCCGTGAAGAGGAGAGCATTAGCGGAGCGGAAGCGGCCCAGATGATGGACGAGAACGTGAAGGGCCTGACGAAAAAGGAGGCTAAGTTTTACTCGCTGGTCATTAGTCCCAGCGAACAGGAATTGCACGCAATCGGGAATGACCCCGTAAAGCTGCAGGACTTCACGCGGGATGTAATGGCTGCCTATGCGTCCGAATTCAAGTTGCCCAATGGGCGGGTACTGGCCCCCGATGAAATCGTATGGGCGGCCGTGCAGCACAACGAGCGACACTACCGCGGGACGGATAAAGAAGTGGTGGCGGGGGAGGCCGTGGCCGGTACGAAGAAGGAAGGACTGCAGACGCACATCCACGTTATGGTTTCAGCACGGGATGCGGAGCAGAAGATTACGCTTAACCCACTGGGTAAAGCGGACCGGTTCAGCAGGGTGGAGTTTGCCGCCCGAGGAGGGGCCGAGTTTGCCATGCAGTACCAGGTATTGGACTACGCCAGTGAGCAAGGCAAGCTACCCACCATGAAAGCACTGACCGCTACTTTCCGGCAGGCCATCCTGGGTAAGGAACCAATGGGGGAAGAGGAAATAGCGCGCCGGCGGCAAAAGGTGGGGGAGAAGGTAGAGCAGGTGAATGCACAGCTGCCGGCAGATAAGCAGCTCGATGCCGAGCGGGTGAAGAATATCGGGCAGGAGCGCGGATTTGACCGGGTGTTCTATTCAAGCTTGAGCCGGATTGGTAAACGAGCGGAGCAGGGTAAGCCAGTCGAGGAGCCGTACACGCTGTTGCGCACTGGCAAGCTGAATCCGGCAGCAGAGGTAAGCCGGGCTGCATCGTTGGCGAACCGGAGCGTGGTGCCGTTTGGGCAGGGGTTGGCCAAGCTCACCGGGGGGCAGCGCGAGAACTACACGCAGGATATGTCGGAGAAATCCGACCGACGCCATGAGCGGGAGCGGTAGTTACCGGCGGTGGCGGGGAAGCCAATAGAGGGCATGCGCCTTGATGTCGCGCACGTAAACGCCATCCGGGCATACGGTGGCCACCGCCTGCAGGTCGGGGGCAGCGACTACCCCGAGCTGATACCGGCAGTAGCGGGTGGACTTGATGCGGCGACAGGTGATGATGTGGTAAACGGTCCCAACGCGGGTGCCGCCGCCGACCACGCTGGCCAGCAGCTCATCCGGCTGAGGGGCTGGGTCAGTAGGGGAGAGCTGGTACCAGATAGAGCGGAGGCGAAACTCGACCCCATCAATGTTGATCGTGCGAGCCGGCATCCTCAGGCGGCAGTGGCCGCAGCATCATCGTCCAAGGGGAGTACCAGGCGCTTCACATACTGATACAGCGTATCCAGGGCCGGCGGGTCCAGGATGATGACGCTATCCACCTTGGCGGTTTTAGGCGAGTGCTTTATTTCAACCAGGAACGAATGAAGGTAGTGCAGGTTGAAAATGGATGTGCCTTCGACATAGTTGGCTACAAAGCGGCCGCTATACCATATCAGGTTACATTTTTCATCGACGGTAAGAGCCGCAAATTCAGAAACAGTCATAGCGATAGGGGCAGGAAAGGAGCAGGGTAGATCGGTATTCCGGGAAAAATGAGGTTTTTTGCGAAAAATAATCTAAAGTTCGTAATAAACTCGACCAAAACTCACTTTTAGCTCATCTTATGACAGCTGTACCACAAGCACGACCACCCGGGAGCAGCGGGGGAGCCCTGTACGGGCTAATGGCTCTTTTACTGATTGTTGGCGGGGAATACTACCTGCTAACCCACCCGGCAACGCTGGAAGCAGCGGCTACCACGGCCAAGGCTGCGCAGGCGGTACCGGCGAGCAGTGGGGGACTAATGAGCAAGTTCAGCGGTGGGGGCTGGGAGCAGAAGCTCCTGGCGGGTGGAAACAAGCTGCTGGCCGCCGGCGTGGGTAAAGGCCTGCGGGCCCTGCTGCTGATCATCAGCCTGGCCATGTTCTTTGTGATGAAGGCGCCGCCGAAGCGCCCGGGGCAGCCCCGCCGCATCCCCCGCGACTTGAAGGCCGTACGGCCGGCGCTGATCGTGATGGGCGTCCTGGTAGTGGTGCTAGGCTTCGCCCTGCAGTTCATCGACTACGCCACCGGCAAGCTGCTGGAGTACGGCTACCCATCTCTGGTTGGCGGGATGCTGGTGCTCGGCTTTCTGGGCGGCGTGACGCTGGCCAGCACGAAGGTTGCGAAAGGGGAGCTGCAGGCCGAGAAGGAGCCGATAGTTACCGAGTTCGGCATTGTGCTACGCGCGGCCGGCGGGCAGTACGTGAACATGCCCAATATTTTTCGGGGTATCCTGGTGCTGGGCGGAGCCGGGGCCGGTAAAACATATTCCATCGGGGAGCCGGCCATTGAGCAGATGATTGGCAAAGGCATGTGCGGGCTGGTCTACGACTTTAAGTTTCCGACCCTGACCAATGCCGTGAACAAGGCCCTGCACTACTCCCAGACGAGCGAGAAGCCTAGAAGCTACGTGGTCAATTTCCGGGACATGGAGCTGACGGATAAGGTCAATCCTATCCGGCCGGCGAATCTGACGGAACAAGCCATGGCAATGGAGATTTCCACTACGCTCATGAAGAATCTCTCCCCAGGTGGAGCAAAGGAAAACGACTTTTTCTCTCAGAGCGCGGAAATGATCCTGGGGGCGCTGATGTGGTTTTTCAAAAACAACTATCCCGCCCTGTGCACGCTACCCCACGTTGTAGCCGCCGCGCAGCATCCGAACCTGCCGGGTGTGCTCGGGATGCTCAGTACCGATACGGAAAGCCGTACAATGGTGCAGAGTGTAATTTCCTCCGTACTGGGCGGGGCCGAAAAACAGACGGCCGGTATCGTGGGCCAGCTGCAGTTGTCCCTGGCCAAGATTGCCACCAAGGAAATCAGCTGGGTACTCGCCCCGGACGAGCTGGCCGGCGAAGGCTTCTCCCTGGACCTGAATAATCCGGCTGATCCGGCTGTGTTGTGCCTGGGCAACGATGCTACCTTATCCGATACGTTCGGCCCGCTTATCAGCTGCATCATTTCCGTGTGCATCAAGAAGATGAACCAGGAAAAGAAAAAGCCCTCGTTTGTCGTCATTGACGAAGGAGCAACCATCTACGTGCCGGGGCTGGAGCAGCTGCCGGCAACGGCCCGGAGCCGGAAAGTCTGCCTGCTCTACATGACCCAGGACTACGCCCAGATGGTGGCCCGCTACGGCCCGGAACTGACGGAGGTAATTATCTCCAACCTGAACAACCAGCTGATCGGGAAAGTGAACAATGAGAAAACGGCCGAGATGGTTTCCCGCATGATTGGCAAGGTAGAGATGGAGGTAGTAAGCGTGTCAATGGGCAAGAGCAGCGGGGGCGGCAAGAGCGGTGGGGGCAGTAACCAGGGCACGTCCGTTTCGATCCAGGAGCGGCAGGTAGTGCAGGCCCGCGACGTGTATGAGTTGGTGCAGGGCGAGTTCCTGGGTCAAACCGTAGAGAGCCACCAGACGTTCTTCCGGGCACGCATTCAGCGGGAGGAACTACCCGGTGATTTCCCGATACCCAAGCGGGCCGGCTTTGAGTGGGGTAATGTTCCAAACGAACAGGAGCTGGAAGAGCAGGTTCGTCTTAAGGAACTGGAAGTAGCACAACTGCGAGCGGAGAAAGAGAAGCTGGCCGGGGTGGAGCCGAGCAGCCCGGCGCAGGAGCCCAGCAAACCCGTCGACCGGCTGAAGCGCAACGAGGTCGTCGCGGCCAAGTCCCCACTGGAGTTGCTGTTGATCGAAAACCACGCCCGCATCTACCAGGAGATTGATACGCTTATTGACCGGTATGCCTTCAAGCTGGAAGAGCTGAAGTTACCGAAGAAGCCCGTAGACTTCGTTTAATTCTTCTCCCGGCATGTTTGCGCGAACGAGCGTGCCGACAACATAGTAACTTGCTGACGGTGTTGCTGCGTTACCTGTTCAAGTCCACTTACATGCTGACCAATGAAGTTTTTCACTAGTCACTCCGATCAGGAGCTTTCCGAACAAGCCTTGAATGCCGCCGTGCTCGTTGCCTGCACCCACTGTGAAGTGGGCACCCCGCACCAGGTAGAAGAAGTGGTAGAGGCGTTGACCCAAACCACAAGCCTGGTTTCGGTGCGGTGCGAAATCTGCGACGAACAAAGCCTCATCGTGGAGTAGATAAGCTGCCGCGATGCATTATAAACCCATTAGCCATATCAACCATGCACAGCACTAAACAAATACCCAGCACGGCCATAGCCCGGTTACTGAGCAATCCGGAACTGACCCCCGAACAGCGCGACGTGTACGTAGCGTTGTCCCAGGGCGACATTACGGATGAGGAAGCCATTCAGAAAGTAATGGAACTGGAGGCTTCCCGCAACGCTGCCGAAAACCAAGCTGCTGACAAGCCGACTACAGCATGAATCTGGACTACAACAGATACGGCAACACCTTACCGGAAAACAAAGTTGGGGCAGATTCCGCCGAGCAGCTGGCCAGGGCCGAACGCATAGCCGGCGACTTCCGGCGCATGCAGCTGGAGACAGGCCTAGTCGAAGTAAAGGGCAGTCTCGATACCCAGCACCTGAAGCAGCTGCACACGCACGTCATGAAGGACGTCTACGACTGGGCCGGTCAGACGCGACAGGAGCAGCAGCACGAGCGGGAGCGCCTGAGTGGCGACGTGCAGCGGGGGCGCATTGAAACCATCAGCTACGCGCCGGCGGCCGAAGTAAGCGCCCGGCTCGATACGCTGAGCAACCAGCTGAAAGGAGAAAACATGCTGCGGGGCAACACCCCGGAAAACTTCGCCGGACGGGCCGCCCACTACTTCGACCAGCTTAACTACATTCAGCCCTTCCGGGCAGGCAATGAGCAGACGCTGATGGCCGGGATGACGGTGCTGGCCAAGCAGGCAGGCTACGACCTGAAGTTTGACCAGATCAAGCCCGAGGACCTACGGCGGGCGGGCGATGAGGCCCTGCGAAACGTGGGGGAGTCAAAAGCCGGGCCGGGAGCTGAGCAGAGTCGCCTGCGCGAGCTGACTTCGTTGTTTGAGCGGGCCACCGTGCCCCTGCCCGGCGTACAGGCGGAAGCCGCCCGCCACCCCGTAATGCGCGGGCCGGCGCAGGACCCACCGGAACTCCGGCAGCAGATGTTTGATGCGCAGCGCACAGTGCAACAGCACGGTCGCAACGTGGTCGACAACTATGCCATTATCGGGATGCAAGGAGATGTGCCCAGGGCGAAGGTGGAAGACACCTACCGGGCACTGTTCCACGCCAGCCGCGGCGAGCTGGTGCAGGCGGGGGCACCGCTACTGAAAGAGGCGGCTACGTACGTAGAGAAAAATAACCCGTTTCCGGTCGAGGGACCACAGCCGCTGCGGCAGGCCATCCGCAAGCTGGAGGAGCTGCAGCCCGCCTTTGAGAGCGAACGTAACCGCAATACGTTCGTGCAGGCCAGCGCAAAAGTGGAAAACGCACTGTGGGGCAGCGGAAGCCGCATGGAGGCTCAGGAAGTCCGCCGGGCGGCCGATACGGTTTCCAGTGGCCAGAACCTTTCCCCGGCTCAGGTTACGCGCCTGGATGGGGCCATGCAGACAGCCTACCAGGTGGCCAGCAAGTCCGGGGACCAGGAAACCCGCAGCGCCCTGCAGGAAATGGGGCGCAGCTCCCAGCAGCTGCTGCAACCAAAGCCTGTAACTCGGGAAGGCCCAGCCGTAACCCGGGAAATTGACCGTGAACGATAGCACCATTCCATTTTGGATACAAGCAAGCCCCTGCGATGGTCGCAGGGGCTTTTTTTTTACCAAAACCCCATACCCCATGTTCACACAGAAAATTGCTGTTCACCGGCTGGACTCGGTGCAGCGCGCAGCCCTCAGCCAGCAGATGTACCCCCTGCAGGCCCAACTGTTTGCGGGAGTCGATTACGAGACGTTCCGCACCTACGTAGTTGATTCCACGGCCTGGAGGACGTGGATTTACCTGCACCGGTCGGAGCAGGGAGAGTTGGTCGGTTACCTGGCTTTGCATACCTTCCGGAAAGTGATAACCGGAAAGCGTCGCCAGATCTTCCGGATGGAAACAGGGAAGCTGCCCGCTTACCGTGGGCGCGACCTGACGGTACTGCGGGCCATGGCCCGGATGTTGGTGCACAGCCTCTCGGGGCTGCGCTATGAGAGTTTCTTCTTCGCTTCGATGGTGTATCCCTCCTCGTACGCAATGGCTGCCAAATACGCCCCCAGGGTGTGGCCTACGCTGAGCCACGATATGCCGGCAGAGAAGGAAGCGCTGCTCTACGAGCTGGCCGACGTGTTCAAACTGCGGATGGTGACGCCATCAGCCCCGCTGGTACGCTACGTGGGCTGGATAACGAGGGAGCAGGGGAAGAAAGTTGTGTGGAATCCAACTATCAATCCGCACGCAGTGTATTTTACACAGCAGAACCCTACCTACGACCTAGGACATGGGCTCTTAACCCTGGTGCCGGCGTCCATCTGGGACATTTGTCGGGCCCTGGTACGCTTCCTGACCGGTCGCGGTCAGCGACTACTTCGAACTCACCGTAACTAGCCCACCTATTGCTCACACCTACCCACTCCCATGTTGTATTTGAAAATGACGCTGGTAAAATCATCAGCTTCCACGACTACGTGCGCCTTGTCTGGAAGAGAGGCGACCGAACGGACGAAGACATCATGGAAGCGCTCAATAAGACGCTGGAGACCGGGAAGGTGCTAAACATCTGCCGGTTACTGGTTGATCAGGAATTCATCAGGACCTGCTCCGTCGAGGTAGAGGTCTGGTTTAAATATGACTGGTTGAGCCGGGCCCGAATGAATTTTGACTTCGGCGCGGCAGCTGTGTTGAGTAGCCGTAATCTTTTGGTCCGAATAGCTACCCTGGGAATGCTAAATCACCTGGTTGGAAACAGGGACCGTTTGCGGATAAAGGTCTTTCACGCCGGCCAGGAAGAAGAAGCTATCCAGTGGTTGTTGCAACAGCACGCACCAGAAAAATAGAAAGAGCCTGCCCCTAAACGGGGGCAGGCTCTTTGGCTTAAACGGGCGGTAGGGGACTAATGAGAGAAGACGACCAGTTCAACGTCACTGTTCATTACATCTTCCCGGGTGCCTTTAGGGTGGCGAAGCAGCCACCCTTTACCATTGTGGCCATTCACCCAGGTATGGGCTTCCGACTTCGTGGTAGCACCCTTGAGCTGAACCCATTCCTCCAAAGGAGTAGATTCAACCGTATCTTCTCCCTTCATCACAACTTTCGGCCCACCGCTGCCTTTCGACGGCACGGTGACAGCCACATACTCAGGAGCACGCTCATTGCCAAGGCCTTCAATAATGACAAAAACTCCGCCCTGGGGCATCACTACATTCTGCTGCTGCAGGGGAATAGTGAGCAGCCCATCCGGACCCGGGAGCTGATTAGCCGAGAATGTTACGGGCGTCATCAGGTCGGGGCCATTGGGAACAGTGGTCGGCTTGTCAGTACCAGCGGCTACCAGACGTACCCGCAGACGGCCCTGTTTTACCTTATCGTCCTTCAGGTGCAGGCGAATGCCGGTAATGGGGTCATCAGCAGTCCCGGTCAGATGCACCGCTACCTGAATGCCGGGAATCAACGCGTAGGCGTTGATCGGCCGGCGGCGCCCCTCGTAAGGGGAAACTACGGCCTCGTGGCGAGGCCGTACTACCACGTCGGGCAAGTGTTGCTGACGCATAGTATCAGGAGCAGTCAGGGAGCCGGATTGACCGAGAAGAAAGATGAGTGTAGCGAGCATAAAAGTTGTGGGATCTAATTAGACAAAGGTAAGGCTAGGGAGAAGGGGAAATAACAATACCGGGTAGTGAGCCCGGTATTGCTATGGTGTTGCAGAGGTACGCGGCGACTGGGTTAGTCGCAGAAAGCGGAGTTGGGGATAGTGGAACCGGTGCTGAAGCGGATACCGAAAATCCAGGTGCTGTAGGTGCCACCGCCATTTGCGTCGCAGTACATGCCCGAGCCGAAGAGTCTGGCTTGGGCCTTGTTAGCAGGAGCGGCGGCCAGCATTACGCCGGTGGCCATTGCGCCGATTACGGCTAGTTTCTTGCCCTTCTGGCGGGCAACAGTCAGGAGGCGTTTGAATTTGCCTTGCATCGTGATAAATGAAAATGATACGTGCCTACTCGTGCGCTTTTCGGCGGCCGCGTTCCTAGCTAGGGAGTAGGCAAATATGAGTATTTGATTTATTAAAAACAATATTTCGATTAGCTTGAAATTACTTTTAGTTTAGGTTTGGGACAGTAGGGGGAAAATCTCTTACTGGGCGCAGTATCGGCCACCGGCCAGCTCCCAGCGGGTACGGTCTGCCCGGCGCTTCGTCCGTTGGTAGAGCGTGCCCAGAACCATGAAAATCACTAGCACTCGTAGGCCGGTCGTCCAGGCTGAAAAATCCGGAGTCGAATCCAGCGAGTATAGGATCACACCAGGTACAGAAGCCAGATACATTCCCCAAACGGCACGCACATTCCACTGCTGGGAGAAAGCAAAGAGCAGGTGGCGGCTCAGGTTTTCCACGTAAACCAGCAGGGCCACGCCCAGCAACACGAGTAGTCCAGCGTGAGGCTGAACCCAATCGACGAAGGCAGAGCCGAGCATTAACCAGCAGCAGGTGCCCAGTAAAAGGGCCCAGCCAGCTCTGAGCAGCGTAAATCGGGTAGATGTAACTGGTACTGGCCGGGCGCTAACGGAGCGGATGGCGTATACCTGGAATAGAGCTACCAGCGTCAGGGCGAAGATGATGAATAAGGCTTGCATAACGAGTAACGATATATTGATGTAAATATTAAATCAATATTTGTGCCAAGGAAGCGAAAACGCCCCGGTGTACGGGGCGTTTTTGCATTATTCCGGCAGGTTTTTCAAGTAGTGTCGATAGAAGCGCATTCCCTCGTAGAAGCTGGAAACAGCCAGGTGCTCGTCGCGGGCGTGAAAGCCGGCGGGGTCACTCATCGGCCCGAACCGGAAAACCTGGCGAGTAAGGCCGGTGAAGTGGCGGGCATCAGTCTGCCCCACCATCAAGAAAGGGGTAACCAAGGCGCGGGAGGGCAGGGAGGACGCAATAAGCTCGTAGTCGGCCGAGGCGCTACGTGCCGGCATCGCGGTGGGCTCAGCGGGGCGACCAACTACCAGCAGGTGCACGCGGGAGGAATCCGGAAGTAGCGCCCGCAGCTGCTGCAGGGTCGTGGCCACGCTATACCCGGGCAACAGGCGTAGGTTGATGCGGGCGCGGGCCTCACTGGGTACTACGTTGTCCTTGGTTCCGGCCTGCAGGCGGACCGGGGCGAGGGTGGTACGTACGGCTGCCGCGCCGGCCGGGGTAGCGGCGTAGCCCCTCAGAATAAGGGGCTCCATCAACCAGCGGTTAGCGAAGGCCAGGCGCTGCGGCCACGGCAGATGCGGGCCGATGTGGCCGGCCAGCTGCTGCATCGGCTCCGTGAGCTGGGCGGGGAAAGGATGGTGGCGCAGTTGCTGGAGGGCCGAGAGCAACAGGTCCGGGGCTGTCTCGGCCGCCGGCATCGAGGCGTGGCCGCCGGGCGCGCGGGCGACCAGTTCCACGGTCAGGAATCCTTTCTCGGCGGTACCGACCAGCGCCACCGGCCGGCCCTGCATCCCCGGAACGCGGCGGCGGGTGATAAAGCCTCCTTCATCGAGAACCCGGGCCAGCGGGAGCTGCCGGGATTTAAGCCAAGCGGCGGCGCGGCCCGCGCCGCGCCAGCCACCGACTTCCTCATCATGGCCAAGTACCAGGTACACGGGATGGGTGGGAGAGTATCCTTCCTGCAGCAATGATTCGATGGCTTCCAGCTGGGCAATGAGGTTGGCCTTGTTATCTGTCACCCCACGGCCCCAGATTGAATCCCGGGCAACCACGCCGCCGAATGGCGGGTAAGCCCACTGCGCGGAATCCTCGACCGGTACCACGTCCTGGTGGGCAAGTAAGACTGTACCCGGACCAACTGAGCGGCCCGGCCAGGTAAAGAGCAGGGTGCCGCCACCGAGCAGCCGGGGCTGCAGCTGTTGATGAGTTAAAGGGTAAGAGGCGGCTAGGAAGCGGCGGAAGCCCGCAAACTGGGTAGTATCTAGCAGCTGGGTATCATCCTGAGAGATGGTACGGTACCGGATAGCCTGCTGCAACCGGCCCAGTGCTGCCATGCGCTGCGTGGAAGACCAGGGCGTAAGCGACTGCGCCAGCCCAGGGGAGGGGGCCGGCGCAGTCGTCGAAAACCAGAATGTGCGGGCCACAAGTCCTACTAGCAGAAGGCACACGAAAAGCAGTAGCCAGCGTAACGAACGGATAAGAGAAGCCATCTTCATTAGGGTTGCTTAGAAAGCATAGCAGAGAACACGTTCTCTAAGTCGTAAGTGAAACGATGACGTTGTGGCGGACCAGCTGCGATAGTAAACAGGTGGCGGGCATCAAGTGGGATATTTTCCCAGCCAGAGTCAGTGGTAGGTTCACCGGATTGGAACCGTCGAAAAGTTGGATCATAGGTTGGAGACCAGGCCAGGATACGGTGCCGATAATCCAAGTAGGTAAGGGGACGGACAGCCCGGATCAGGTTTAAAGTGCACTGGGCGTACTCCTTCCACATTAACCTATGCCATGTATTGTACTCAGTCGACGAAAGGGTTTTGGCAAACTGATAATTACGAAGCAAGCGGTCCCGTTGCTGTAATAGGGGGCGGGTTTTGCGCCAGGACTCAATGGCAAATGAGTCGATGTGCTGGCGCCGATTCACTTCCGTCATTTGGCGCTTGAGTTCATCTACTTGGAATGTGAGCCGCTGGGTCAGACCATGAAATACATAAGCACATAATGCCCAACCTGCAAATACCAGCATCAAAGAGATAAGTGCGACAATGGTTATGGAAGCATACTCATTCCAGTGACCGGAAAATGGGTGATCAAGAACAGCGGCTGCTTCTTTAATTACAGTATGATCTAAAACAACATCGTAATCGGGGCGCAGCTCCGGATAAAGGGAATAGATTTCCCGAAGTCCCAGTGCTGCGGAATCCCGAGGCTCAAGCCCAATAAGGCTCTTTTGGAGCGAATCCAAATCTAGGGTTGGCTGAGACATAATTTGGCTTATTGGGCAGTTGCTGCGGCAACTTTCTCCGAGGCGGCGGGGGCCAGCGGAATAGGGGGGGCGGCAGGGTGCAGAACGGCGACGTAGGGGTAAGCCCCTTTTTTGCCAGTGTACAGCGTTATCGTATAGCCGTTGGCCTCGTACCTTACGCCCTCACACTCAATGCAGGTAACGGGCGTATTTACCAGCTTCTCACGCTTCAGAGCGCGGTGCAGGGGCTCGAAATTGCGGGCATTGGTGGTCTTGAATAGCACATCGACAATGCCGCCGGGCATTGGGCGCAGGCTTACGCTGGACTCGTACACCTCTTCCGGGTCCGCGCCATTGTCAATTGTGTCGCCGGCCGTCCAATACGTTTCCTGCGTTTTGGTGATGACGCCGCGGTAGGTCCACTCGGGCGTAAACAGGGCGGCCGTCATGCGCTGCAGCGGTAAACCGGACGGCAGGGCCCCGAGTTTCTGCAGCTGCTCCAGGGAAAGCTGCTGGGCGCGGGCCGGCGCGGTGCTGAGTACCTGGGCGACCAGGCAGGCCACGCCGAAAAGGATAGATTTTGTACGTGAAAACTGAGTTGGTTTCATAACCGGGGGGATGTAGGAAGGTGAAACTCCAATTCCCCGCCTCCCTGGAGGCGGGGAATTAATCAATGCTGAATCCGGATGTTGCGCGTGATAACCTGGCGGCCACGGGTGAGCTTCAGCACGTACAGTCCGTTGGGCAAGTCCTGCACGTCGATGCTGGCTTTCCCCAAGCGGGTAGAAGCCGACTTTACCTTGCGGCCACGGTCATTGTAGAGGTCGGCACTGAAGGCGTGCGGGCTTTCCGTTTCGGGCTCGGTGCCCGTGGGCTGCGGCTCACCGCTGACGAGGGTACTAGCCACCAGGTAACTCGTGCTGGGGTTGGGCGAAACCTCGTAGGTGTAGGGGTCACAGAAACGACCGGAGCCAGAGTCATATTCCGGGGCTACTGTGGCCGTAGCGAGCGGGGTAGGCTGGCCGGTGCAGGCATCTGGGCCGGTCACGGTTACTTCGACCGGATCATAGCGTACCATGAAGGACAGCTCCGGCGTCTGGGTCACGATAGTCGTGGGTGAGGTGTTGCCCCCGGGGCGCATAATGCGCCGCGTCCAGGTGTAAGGTCCAGGGGAGTTGCCCTGGGCACGCATGGTAATCGTCGAGTACGGGCAGATGCGCATCTGCCCCCGCAGGTCGATTTCGATTACAAGTCGCGTGCTGGGCTCCGGGGAGATGGTATAGGAAACGGCCGGCGAGGGAGCCGCGCCGGTTCGCTGAGCTATTACAGAAACCACGACATTTCCGGTGCCGCCGGTGAGGCGTATGCCCTGGGTCATATCCAAACCGGCAGCTGACGAGCTGCCGGTGGAGGTAAATACGGCCGGTCCGCTCACGCTCCAGGTATAACTGGTGCGCGCCGTGGCCGACGCGCAATCATCCAGGCTGAGCGTAAAATTAGAGCCAATACAGTAGGTCGTAGGGTTGCTCGGAGCAAAGCGGGGTGGTTGCGTAACATTAAACAGGGCGCGCGTTACGAACTGCTGGGCCGGGCCGTCCAAGGTAACGTGGGCGGCATTCCCTTTACCGTAGGTATAGTAATCGTCGAAGGGCGTTTCACCCTGACAAATCAGGTTGCGGCGGGACAGATCCGTGTAGGGATTGGGCAGGCTGCCGGCAGTGCCGTAGTTGGTCATATTCCGGTACTGAAAGGCCAGGGCGCTGACAGTTGGAATAAACGTGTGGTTGGGGAGCACATTGGAAAATTTGTAGGAGTACCCCTTTTGTTGCTTCCCATTGAGCGTGTAATACTGAATCTGGTACTGAGTATCAAAGGTGCTGCCGGGTGCCAAGTCGTAAGTGCCCTGGGAGGAGTTGATTTTAATCTCGTAGCGTTTCAGAATATTCTTGAACAGGGCAACCAGCACGCGGGCCTCCCCATTAAACACGGTGGCACTTCCGCCCGGCCCAGGCCCAAAATACATATTGGCGGCTATCTGGGTGCCGGGCTCAGTTGAGCGGTAGAAAAACTGCCGCCGCTTGTTGCCGGCGTCACGTACCACGTCCAGTTGCAGGCCGGTACCACCAAAAGAGCCGAGCTGAGTGTTTACCTGGCCGGTGTTGGCCCCATTGGCCAGGCTCACCCGGCGTACCTGAGTCGGAAATCCATAGGAGCCGGGCAGGCCGTTGTTCGTCAGATTCCGCATGAAGGGAATGTGAAAGCTTTGGCCACCGAAATCCTCCAGGTGCTGCACCAACATCTGTTTGGCGGCAACCGATTGTAGTCGCTTGTTATTGGTTTCCGCTTGCTCGGATACGCCAATGAAATACTTCAGGAAAGCCTGGTCCCCAAGGGGAATGTTCGCTCCCCCGTGGGGCGCGTCGAAGGAAAACCAGGTATCCACGTTGTGCTTCCAGTAGGGATTCTGGTAGGTGATTGGATTGGATGAATCGGCATAATTCTTTTCCATCAGGGCTAATCCGTAACGGGAAATAAGGCCGCCCATACTGGGGCCGATGACCGTGATTTTCTGGTTTGGGTCGGCCATCAGTGCCTTTACCCGGCTTAGTAGCTCCACGAACACCAGCGCGTTACGCTCGATGTAATCAGCCCCGCCGTCGGCCCAGTCCAGCTGGTTCTTTTTGTTGGGGCGCCACACCCAGGGAAAATTCAGAATCACCAGATCTCGCTCCTTGCCGCCCACGGTCAGTGCGGGCGTCAGGGGCTCAAAGTCCTGCGCGATTTTCGCCAGGCTGCGTTTGTCGGACGGGTCAAAGCCATCCATGACTATAACCGGGTTGCGCAGGAAGGCATCCTGCTTGCTGAGCGGGTGATAGAGATACGCGACGGCCTCCCCTTCACCCTGGGCGTTCAGCCCTTCGTAATCGGTCCAGGCCTTCCCCCGGATAGGGGAGCCGAAGGGCATGTACACCGCCCCCATGGGGCGCGAAGCCAACGGGGCCCGCACGTACAGCTGACAGTTAGTTTGGGCCGTACTACCGTCCGTGAAGTAGTAAGTCAGCGACAGGTTCTGCCAGCCGGACGTACCAAAAAACGTCATCTGAGCACTGGAACCGGGTTGCAGGGTGAAGGCCTGGTTATAGCCGCGCACAAACACGAAATGAACCGACCGGCCCCGGTTCCCCATCAGCAGACCAGCCGGCATCGTTACCTGGAACTGACTGGCCACCGTGTCGGCCAGCACGCTGCCTACCGCCACGTCGAGTTGCTGGTAAGGATTGCCGGTGCCATTGTAATACAAGCCATTGCTGGCCCGGATGGTGCCTTTCTCCTCGGCTAGCGTATCAAGTACGGCAAAACGGTAATCCAGCAGACCGATGGGAACCTGACCGCCGCCGGCAATCTGATCAATGGCCGTGCGCAGCGCCGCCCGCTCATAGGGGAAGGCCGATTTGTCAAAGGCCGCGGTGCGCAGCTCAAAATAGCTCTGCAGGAAGTGCGAGCCATTGGACACTGACGCTGGGGTAAAGCTGTGCAGCTGGGCGATGCTGGGTACGCGGTCGTAGAGGATGTTGCCCGGAATGCCGGATTTGCTCAAAGGAGCCGTCAGGCTGTCAATCAGCTGGGTGTAAAGGCTCGGGGCTTCTACCGCGTACGTAGTAACCGGCGGCAGCCGCTGAGCCTGCGCGGGCTGGGTAAACAAAGGGGCGGCGGCCAATAAGGCCGCCGCTGAGGCCCACAAACGGCGCACGGAGCGGGCAGGGGCTGTAGGGAAAGAAAGAGCCATAGTGAGGGAGCTAATAGGTTAGGTCAAACCGGCCCTCCGTGATATTCACGGTGGCCGGTCCCGCCGGCTCCTGCGCTCGGAACTGGAAGCTGCCGGCAACCACGCGGGCTACCGTATCCAGGCGCGTAATGATGAGCTGGCCCGTCGAGTTGGGGCCGGTGAACAGCTGCTGATCCGGAGTTGGAGCCGTGTAGATGAAGGCCGCGTATGCCGGATTACTGGTAGTCCGGCGGGGGTCCGCATACTGGTCCAGGGCTATCGTTGCCGGGGCCGTCACGTTCGGCACGTACAGCTTAATCTGTGTGCGCGGATTTGACTGGCCGTCATCCGTCAGCGGGTCGCGGTCCAGCAGTACCGACAGCTGCAGGCCCGTAACGGACCGCTGCAGCGATACTGACATTGGTTTGGGCGCAAACAAGCCACCGCCGACAGGCACCCAGACCTGACCATCTACTTTGCAGCCGGCCGTGTTCTGGCCGGACTGCGTAATAGCGGGCAGCTGGAGGGCTGGCGCGGGAGTTTCCTTGGATGAGCAACCAGCGAGGGAGAGCAGAAGCGAGGCGGGAAATACAATGCGTTTCATGGGATCTAGTAGTGGTTTTCAGAAGTATCAGGCCGGCAAAGTACGGTGAAGGGGTACACCGCGCGGGCAGGGAAACAAGCGGATTCCGGTCATAGCAGGGCGCTTAGTTGGGCGGCCAGCCTGCCGGATGGAGAAGTGAAAAGGACCAGGCTGCCCAGTAGCAGGGCGGCGGCCAGAATCAGAAAGCCTTTGTCACCCAGGAGCTGGCTGAGCATCCAGGCCGCGCCGGCCAGCAGCAGGCAGAGGTAGCCGGCCGTTTCGTAGGACGTGATCAGGGCGCCGGTCATCATCAGGCCGACCAGACCCAACACCAACACGGTGCGGGCACGCTCGGAGATGGACGGACGATGAGTAAAAGTTCTTTTCATATGCTGAAGGAGTGAGCGGCCGAGACCGGTTAGTTGGCGAATAGTTGTTGCAGACGGGCCTGCGCCTGTTGATCAGGGGTGGTCGCCCGGGCACTCTGCAGCGAGAGGGTGGCCGTCTGCACGACCAGTTCAAACTGCCGGCGAGAGCCTTTGCGGAAGCTGGAGCAGATGTACTGCGTCTTTGGGAGGGGAGAAGCGGGGTATTTCTGGGTGCCTCGTTCCAGCAAGCTGATTATCTCGTCTATGGGAAAGGAAAAGAAGCCCAGCAGCATGTTGAGCAGCGGCGCCCCGCCTCCGGGAGGGAATAGGCCGCGAGTGGCCGGGTGGGAGGCCAGTAAAAAGGTGGCGGCTTCCTGGACAGCAGCGGAAGCGACGGGCAGGTAGGCCTGGTCGATAGTGGAGAAATTGCTCATGGGAAGAAAGAAGGAAGGGGGCCAATCAACCCGCCACCCTGCGCCTGGGTGGCGGGTGGCGGGCTAGAGCGAATCAGCGTCAGCGCGCAGGGTGCGCAGGTAGCGCCGGTGCAGCACGCGGGCCTTAAGCGGGCGGTGAAACTCTGGGGCGGGCCGCAGCACCACATCGAGGGTTTTGAGGCTGTCTACCTGGTAATCCTGGGTGAGGTAGCCGGCAAAGGAAACCGTAATGGTGGCCCCCTTTGCCGGCACGGTGAGCAGGTAACGGCCCCGGGAGTTGGTGATGCAATACTGGGGTATAACTCCCTGCAGACGCACTGTGACCCCGGCCATCGGGTTGGCCTGCTCATCCATCACCGTGCCGGTGAGCACCACCCGGGGTGCGTTGGCCGTTACGGAGTCGGTACTGTGGCTGAACTGGGCCCAGGCCGAGCCGGAACACAGACTGCAGAGGAGAGCGAGAAATAGTTTGCGGGCGTCCATAACTGGAGGGAATAGCGAACAAGCGCCGGGCAGGACAAGGCCGACCCGGCGCCGGTGCGGATTATTTGATGTCAAGGCTCAAGCCGGCGTACACGAGACGGCCCACCTGCGGACCGCCGTACACCTGAATGTTATTGGCATTGGCCAGGTTGGAGCCGCCCACCTGCAGCGTGGTGTGCAGCTTGGTGAGCGAGTAACCGAGTTGGGCATCCAGCGAGGAGTACGCCTTGAGCTGGCCAGCGGCAAAGGGCGACTCGAACAAGTGGCCCTGGGCCCAGCGGTAGTTCAGTGAGTAGGTCAGCACTTTAGCCAGCTCGCCGTAGGCCCCGATGTTGTACTTGTGCTTGGGCGTGTTGTAGTACGTCTGGAACCCTTCGGGCAGGCCCTCGCGGTCGAGCAGGTTCAGCGTGTAGTTGCCCGTCAGGCTCAGGGCTTTGAAGGCCGTATATGTCAAGGCAATCACGCTGCCGGAAGCCTTCACCTCCTGGTTAGCATTGGCCTGCACCTGGATTACGCGGGTATTGCCGGACTGGAAGGGGCGGGGGGTGGCGGCCGTAGCCCCGATTTGGGCGACGGTGGGCTTGGAGCCATCGACGTTGGAAATCAACCGAACCTGACCGATGAAGTCGTTGTAGCGGCTGTTGTAATAGTTGACGTCCAGCACCAGGTTGGGCAGCAGCAGCCCCTTATAGCCAATTTCCCAGGTGGCCACGCGCTCAGGCTTCAGGCGGTCCGCCTGCACGGCATAGGCGTCCAGCTCTTGCTGGGCAGTGGCGGGGTTACGCAGGATGCGACCCAGCTGCGAGGCCGCGGCCGTGCTGTAACCGGAATAGCCGTTGCCGATGTTACCCAGCAGCAGGACCCGGGCCAGGTCCAGCGAGAGGTATTGCCCCTGCTGGGTGGGCGAACGGTACGCCTGGTTGTAGGAGGCCCGCAGGTTGTGCAGCTGCTGCTTGTCCAGGGAGAACACGGCCGAGGCGCGGGGCGAGAACACCGATTTAAAGTTCTTGCTGTCGTCGATGCGGCCGGCGGCCGTCAGCTTCAGGCGGTTGGCAAGCAGCTCTTTGGTCAGCTGCAGATACGCGCCGTACTCGTCGTTGACAATGCGCTTGCCGTCGCGGTCGGAGAACAGCTGCCCGTTGGAACCCAGTCGGTACTGCCGGTATGCACCGCCAAGCACAATATCGGCCACGTCGGTTTTGAAGTTGTACTGGCCGCTGATGTCATTCAGCAGGGAGGAGGGGTTGATGCGCGAGCCGACGCCGGGGGTGGCATCGGCAATAACCTGCTGACGAGCGGCATCAAACGCCGGCGTGCCCGGAACGAGCTGATACGGTGCCGCCTTGGTGCGGGCCGCTTGCTCAGCGCCGGCCGTGTTGCCGGGGTTCATGGCCAGGTAAGTATTGTACGCGACGGCGTACGCCTGGAAATACTGCTGACCATAGGTCAGGCCGGCCGCACTGCTCGGGTCCTTCAGCGTCTGCATGAAGGCACCGGTAAAGGGCAGGTCGTAGGAGTTGTTGCCGAAGTCCTGAGTCTGGTAAGCCCGCAGGAAGCCTTTGTCGCTCTTCAGCTCCGCACGCCACTGGTTGGTGGCGAAGTCCTTGAAGCGGTAGCGGTTGGTAAACTGGTACGAGGTCGTGCCTTCCGCCCGCTTGAATTCCACGGCCGCTTTCAGCTTGTCGCTGATCAGCCAGTGCACGGAGGGAATGATGCGGTACAGCTGGGCGCGGTTGTCGCCGGCCACCAGTTCCCGTTCCGTCCAGCCGGGCATATACACTGTTTTGCCATTAAGAGCCCCCCCGGTGGCTCCAAACGTATTACCCACGTCGCCGTAACGGTTCACTGCATCGTAGCCCAGGCCCGAGCCGGCGGGGTTGTTGCCGGGGGCATAGGCCTGGCCCAGGGCATCGTAGTTGCTGGCCATCCAGTCATTGGCGCGGGCGTAGCTGCCGCTCACCTTGACGGCCACCTTCTTACCCAGGCGCAGGGCGTAGCGCAGCTGGCCATCCAGATAATTGCGGTTGCCGCCGCGCAGGCGCACGCTCAGACCCTCGTACTGGAAGGGGTCTTTCGAGTTGGTCAGCACCACGCCGTTAAAGGCGTTGGCGCCGTACAGGGCGGAACTGGGACCGTGCAGCACCTCGACGCTGGCCATGTCAATTTCCGGCAAGCCCAGGGCGTTGCCGGCATTAATGTTCAGGCTCGGCGACTGCGTATCCATGTAGTCCACCAGTTGTACCAGGCGCTCGGACGTGGCCCCGCCGAAACCACGGGTGCTGGCGCTGGCCATGAACATGCCGGAGGTGGTAACATCAACCCCTTTCTGACGAGCTAGGCTGGTAATCAGGTCAGGGGTAGTCAGGCGGGCCAGCTGCTGCGTGTTGAGCTTGTCAACCGTCACCCCGGCACGCAGAATGTTTTCCTCCACGCGAGAGGCAGATACTACAACCTCGTTCACCAAAGCCGGGGCGGGCTGCAGGATAATCGGGGCGAGGTTCCCGGTGACGTTTTCCAGGGAAACGACGGCCGATTCAAAGCCAACGAAACTGACGGACAGAGGCGCGGAGAGCTGGCTTACCGGCACTACCAGCCGGAATGCACCCTCACTGTTCGTGGTAGAGCCGATGTAGGTGCCCTTGATAAACACCGTGGCTCCGGGTAACGGCTCCCCGGCATCAGTCTGGACCGTGCCGAACACCTCACGGGTTGCCTGCTGGGCCTGAACGGAGTGAGAAGATGCCGCGGCCAGGAACAGGCCGGTTGTAAGCGCGGGAAATAATGAGCGCATAAAGTGGTGATGAGTGATGATGGATGAGGAGAAAATGATTCCGGCCAGGCCGGCACTAAAAGCAGAAAAGGCCGATTAGAGCGGCCTTGTAGGAGTAGTAGGTTGGGGCAGCCAGGGAAGGAAAACAGCGGCCAGCAGGCCGAAGAAGACGAGGCTGAAGCAGTAGGCCGGGGCGAGCAGCTGCGGCAGTAGCGCCCAGAGCAGGCTGCCGCTGGCGGCCATCAGCAGGCCAGGCAGCACCCAATACCACCGATTGGAATGCCGAACCACAATCAAGTGCGCCAGCAGAAGCAGGGCCTGGAGCCACAGGCTGGGTACCAGCAGCAGGCAAATGACTTGAAAGGAGAAGTGCACCATCGGCCGGGCGTTAGAATAGGCGGGCCAGTAGGGTAAGCGCGGCGGTCAGCACCAAGGCCGATACCAACACCAGCAGGCAGCGCACCAGGCGGCGAGTGGCAGGAGCTAAGCGAAGTAGAAATAGCAGCATGGCAAAGGCCTTTAAGCGTGAGCAGTAGGAGGCGCGGGATCAACTGCCAGAAAAAAGCCGCTCCCAATCAGTTGAGAGCGGCTTTTACCAGCGGGAGAAGGACTTACTCGTCTCGATTCCTGCGCTAGATCCCACTCTGCGCGTGGCTTCTCCCGCTGGGTTGCTGGCCTGGATACTGTAGGCACCGCCTCCGGGAAACCACTTGTAACCCGGAGAATGAGCCAAAAGTAAATATCATTTTCATATCGCCAAAATGTATTCAAGAATTAATTTAATACTCGACTAAAGTTAATCTTTATCTAATTTGCAGAGCCGTTTCTATCACGTAACCAGCCTGCTTATGAGAAACCTGACTATCTGTGCCATGTGGGCGCAACTGGGTCCATTCGTCGAAGGACCACACTCCAGCTACCCGGCCCCGGCCCCAGTTGCGCAGAGCAGATGAAGATGCCAGCCCTGGAGTTTGAACAACGCTGGCACCACGTCTTTGAATTCGGGGAGAAGCAGCAATGGCAGGTGAGCAACTGGCAGTTCCGGGCCCACCAGCAGGGCCAGCGGAGACGGATATTCTGCGCCCAGGACGTGTTTGGGCCGGGCGTAGAGGCCTTGCTGCAGCGCGAAAGTCTTTGGCAGCTGATCGAAGATTCGCCGGACCTGGATTGGATACTGCTGACGGATTTCCCCGAGCTGGCGCGCGAACAGTTTCCCCACGACGGCTACTGGCGCAATGCCTGGGGCCAACTGCCGGCCAACGTGCTGGTGGGCATGCGGTGCAATTCCTTACGCGACAGTGAGCGGTTGCCGCTGCTGCTAAGTATCCCGGCCCAACGCCGCTTCATCGTGCATGATCGGTTGGAAACGCCTTTGCTCTATCCGTTCGCCCATGTGTACCGCCGAAGTGGAGAGCTGGAAGAGGAAATGATGCTCTGCAAGCGGTGCGGCAGCGGGGTCTGGGACTCCGCGCCGGGCTGCGCCAACTGCCATAGCCACTACATGCTGGAGTGGAGCCCGGCCGATATGCTGCACTGGGTGCTAATCGGCCTCGATGATTCGCTACCGGTCTCGGACGACGACCAGCAATGGGCCGAGCAGCTGCTCAACTACTACCACCAGATCGGGATTCCCTGCTTTTCGCGGCCCGGCCAGCTGCTGCACCTGCAGCAGCTTCCCGATGAGGACGACTGCTAGCCTCCTTTTCCCCACAGCCCATTTTTCACACTCATACCCAATCGTCTATGAAAATTTTTATCTGGCTTACGCTACTGGTAGCCGGGCTGCTGAGCACCTCGCCTACCTGGGCCATGACCGTTGTGCCGTCCGACAAGGACATTAAAGCGCCCGCCGTTTTATCCAGGCAAGCTACGTTGACCTGGACCCGAACCGCTGCGTCCAGTCCGGATCAGCAAAGCATGGTGGTGCTGCAGGAGGTGGGCGTATCGGACGCTACACCCTTGCCCATGAGCGGGCAATTCTACATTGCCAACGAGTATTTCGGGCTGGGCCAGCAGATTGGGCCGGGGGAATACGTGGTGCACGCCGACACGGCCCGCATCATTGTGGTGAAGGGCCTGAAGCCCGGCACGCGCTACCGGGCCGACGTAATTGCCTTCCAGACGGATACGTTAGCCGCCCCTTTTGAATGGCAGGTGCCGCCCCGCTATGCATTTGACCGGGATTCTTCGGCGACCCTCTATTTCACCACGCTGCCAGCAGCCCCAATTCCAGGGCCCACGAAAGCAGCCAGCGCCACGCAGGCAACGGCTATCAATTGCTCAACGCTGGAGGTAAGCTGCCGGCCGGGCAACGGGGATGGGCGGCTGATGGTCGTGCAACCTGTACAGAATCAGGCCGACGGGGCCACCAAGTCCACTACTCCGGTCGATGATGTGTATTACCTGGCCAGCAGCAACTACGGCCAGGGGCAGACAGTCGGGCCGGACGCTTACGTAGTCCAGGCAGGCACGGATACCACGCTCACGGTATACGGGTTGCCGCCCGGGGGCATGTACAAATTCGTGGTGTATGAATACACCTTGGAAAAGGACGCTGGCGGCAATCCGACCGGGGGAGGCATTACCTACGCCCAAGTAACGGATACGGCCTACGTGCATGTAGCTTTTTGCGGGGCAACGGAGCCTGACCGGCCCGCCACCAATGCTCGCCAAACCGATACGACCCTGACCACGGCCCGGGTCGTGTGGCATAATGGCAGCGGCCAGGGGCGGCTGGTGGTAGTGCGCGAGTTTACCCAGGGCCTGCTGCAGCCGGTGCAAAACACGGTATATCAGGGTAACGCGGCGTACGGGCTAGGCGACCAAACGCATCCTGGCAGCTACGTTGTGATGACCGGCCAGGACAGCGTAATCAACCTGACCGGGCTGCAGCCCGCCAGCCTGTACCAGCTGGAGGTGTATGAATATAACCTAGCCTCCGACGGCCGGCCAACCTACCTGCTCAGCCAGCAGCCCGCCTCGGCAATCGTTATGACGGCCTTCCCACCCGTACCGGTTGTGGATTCGCCAAGTAGACTTCAGCTGAGCATAAACCAAGCCTTTACTTATTACAACGGCTTGGTGCAACTGCATTGGACACCGGGCTCAGGTACCCACTACCTGGCCCTGGTCCGGGAAGTTCGGCCCGGCCGGAGCCCATTGCTGAGCCCAGTAGACGGAACCGTTTACCCAAGCAATAACACGCAGGAGATGGGGCGGGCCAACCATGTGGGCAAGGGAAGTTACGTGCTGTGGAACAGGAACTACCGCACCTTGAATGATACGGTCGTTTATCTGCGCAATCCCCGAATCGGCCACGTCTATGAAGTGGCAGTATACGAGTATACGCTCGACGCCGCCGGGCTCCCCGAGTACAGCAGTCCGGTCACGATGACGTTCACGGCGGGGCGTATTGCGCCAGTGCTGGAAGGCAAGCTAGTGGGGGGGCTCCCGTCCTTCAAGTGGTACACCGACGCCCTCTATCTGCCGGTCGCTTATGAACTGGAATATTCCAGCGACGGGATCAACTTCTCACCCAATGGGGGGCGGCAGGCAGTCGGGATGGATAGCTCTGTAACCCGCGTAACCGGCAGCCAAAACCTGGCGGTGCCTTTGTCGGACCCCACCTATTACCGCCTGCGGTTGGAGCACCAGGATCTGCATAGCGAGTATTCCAACATTGTGCGTCTGGAGCCGGGCCAGCCCCTGCCGGTTACGTTGACCTCGTTCACGGGCAAAGTCGACGCGAATAGTTACGCGCAACTGTACTGGACTACGGCCGCCGAAGTCAACAGCGCCTATTTCGAGCTGCAGCGCAGCAGCGACGGAGTTTCCTTTTTCCCCGTTGGGCGGCGCACGGCGGCCGGCAACAGTACCATTTCCCGCAAATACACTATGGGGGACCCGGCTATGCTCATGGCCACCTCTTACTACCGGCTACGGCAGGTTGACCGCGACAGTGCAGAGCATTACACCAATGTTGTGAGCCTGCAGCCGGTAGTACAGAGTACCGTTACGCTGACTGTATGGCCAAATCCGGCCGGCAGAAATCAGCTAGGCCACCTACGGCTGAGCGGACTTCGGGAATGGAGAAACCCGGTCAACGTGGCGATTTACACCGTCCATGGCCAGCTGGTGCAGCGGCAGCAAGTACCGGCCGGGCCAGTGGTCGAATGGAGTTGGTCCCTGGAGCATTTCCAGCCAGGTCTTTACCTGGTCGAGGTCCGGTCTGAAGCCGGCCGCCACACTGCCCGCCTCATCATTGAATAACAATCACAACCTGTATCGAGAAAGCCCCTCATTTGAATTTGAGGGGCTTTTTTTCTGGCGTATGGTCACCAATTCCCAGAGAAAAGCGACAGGGTAGATCAACAAAATATTGATTTAATAATTGAATCAATACGGCCGTAAATCCGTATATTAGTTCAACAGCAACCGCTAATTCTGACAGCCAATGAGCCAGCATGTTTTCGATGCATTTGCCACTGTTACCCCGCTCAATTCAGTTGCCCGCCCGGTCGAGGTATTCTGCGGCTGGGATCGGCCCGACCAACGTCATTTCCTGGTAGTAGAGGACATGAGTGATGCCGCCCAGGAGCAGCCATTCGCCCAGTACGTATTCTCTAATCTGCGGCTGCCGGGCGGCGGCCAGATGACCGCTCAGGATGTGGTCGATACGTTGGTAGCCCACGGCGTGCCGGTTCCGGATGGGCTGTTGGAAGCGTTGCAAGAAGATAAAGCCCAGGATAAAGGCGAGGGCCGGCGGCATTGGTAGGGGCGGTGGGGAAGAAAGTGGAGGGACGAGTAAATACGGCTAATTGTTTATCTTTTTTAATAACAATTACCGCTTGCTTTTCGTTTAATAAGTATAAGAAAAGCAATTACTTACACTGTTCCTCTGCTCATGGATTTCCTCACTTTCTCCCAACAAGCCCGCAAAAGCATCTACAACCTGAATGTGGATGTGTGCATGTATGAACGCGAAAACGCCCGGGGGGTGGGCGTCATTATGTACCGCCTGAAAGCGCAGGGTATGGGAATCGGGGCGCAGCCGCTGATTACCGAAAGCGAAAGCGGGGAGGAATGCATTAAGAACATGATTAGCCGCGTGTGCCGCGCCCGGAAAGACCACAACGAATCTCACAGCGGCCTGCAACGGCAGGCCGCCTAATTTCCCTATAGTATGCCAGAATCAGATTTTTGGGCCGATTGGAACATGCAACATATCCAGGCGGCTGGTAAAGCGGCGGCCTACCTGAATCCGGCGCGCAAGCGGGCGGCGGAGCTGGAGGCGCGGCAGCAGTTCCGGGCCTTTGAGGAAAGTGCCGAGGGGGTGCTACTGAATACCCTGTTTCGGGCCTTCAGCCAGGCTGGGCAGATACCGAGCCTGAGCCGGCCGCTAACGCCGGGCGGCCAGACGTTCGGGCGAGGCTTTTCGGCGGGGCTGGCCCTGACCGTATTGTACCAGGCCCTGCAGAACGTTTACCAGGTAAACCGGGCCGTGGCAGAGCCCGAAAGCTATCAGCAGCAGCAGTTGCGAATACTGCTTGATGCGTTGGCCCCGCTGGCCGCGCAGGTTGAGCCGGGGCGGGAGCTGGCCGAGTTTCAGGCGGGGCAGTCAGGGTAAACCACCTGGGGAAAAATATAGAAAGAGGGGAGAAAGAGCCGGGCATTTTGTCCGGCTTTTTTTGCGTCGTTTCCGGTTGAAAAGAGCTAAAAAGACCAGTATTTGTTTATCTTTTTTAACAACAATTAGGCTGCATCATCGTATAATAAATATCAGTGAAACAACAAGATATGTGAATATGAGCCTTGTAAAAACAGCCCCGGCTTTCCCCATTGGTGGACTTGAGTTTTTGTATACGGGCGGGGAGCCCACCTTCCAACCAGTTAAGAATTTTTGTTACCTGACCGGGGGCAGCTTCCACGAGATGCAGCGCGGCTACCAGCTCTGGAATTTGGGCTACGCCGGGTCGCTGCGCGTGTGCGACGGGCAGGAGCTGACGGTTGCCCAGGCCAGTGAGCGGTTCGAGCAGGCATACGCCGCCGCCCGCCAGCCCATCCCAGGGGCCACGCTCTTATTGCCCAATGGCCTGCATAGCATTGAGCGAGCCGAGAACGGCACCGATTTCCGGCTGCGGCAGCTGCGGCAGCTACTGGCCTGTGACCTCATCGAAATGCAACCCTTGCAAGGTGAGTTCGAGGATTATATCCTCATCCTTGATGAGGACGGGCGCGAATCACGGCCCGTCAATCCGGTAGCCTCGGCGGTGTGGAAGACCTGCTATCCGCCCGAGCTGTACGAACCCTATTACTTCCAGCACGGGCCGGCGCTCATCATGCACACTTCTCTGCTGCGCTAAGCAACTGGGGCCGCCTCGTCCGGGGCGGCCCCACGCCGGCAGGTTCTCCCCCTCTTCCCCCCCGTGTTCCGTCATGCTTTCCCCAACCGCCCCCCTATTTCCGATTGGCCAGATCCAGGTACTCGCTCATGGCCGCTATGTTCCCCTGCCGGCAGCGTACTACCTCTACAAAGGCCAGCTTCACATAATGAGCCGCCAGGGGCTGGTGCCGGCTGGTTTCGATTCGCCGTTTCAGTTGCTGGAGTCGCCGGGCCAGGGTTGGGCAAATCCGGCCGAAGCGTTCGATTTTATGACTGCTCAACTGGAGCTGCTGCGGCCGGGCGGCCAGGTCGGGGCCTGGTGCATTGCGGCCACCGGGCAGGTAACGGCCCAGCCATGCGGGCCACAAGGTGTTACCGTCGATGAGCTGGTGCAGTGGCTGGACCACCACGAATTATATATGCAGCGCGTAACGGCCGGGCCGTTGGGTGGGTGGTGGGTAGTGGTGCAGGAAGGAGCCGGAACCCGGGAGTGGAATTACCCGGCCCTGCCGGTGAACCCGGTAGGTACCGCCCTGGTACTGCCGGCAGAAGCAGCCGGCGCGGTCGGCCGGGCCCGGCTCCACGGTACGGTCGTGGTAGTTAGCCCCCAGCAGTGGGCAATCGGGCAGAAAAAGGTACTAATTCACGTCTGAAAAAAGTAGTTAATTGTATTCATTTTTTATAAACAAATAGCCTGTAAATTTCGTATAATAGGTAAAGGATCAGAAATTTAGATAACAGAGTGCGTATGCAAGTTGCGGATGAACGAGTGCAGGTGGGCGACGTGGTGAAGTACCGGATTCCCGGCCGGGAGATAAAGGGCTGGAATTTTGAAACCATGCAGTTCGTGCTGGACGTCAATGAGGCCGGCGACGTGCTGACGGAGAAGGATGGCTGGCGGCCTGCGGGTACGTTTTCCTTTCACCGCCCGATGGCGCGCAGCCAGCGGGAGCCGAGCTTGCAGGACTGGAGCATCTTCGCGGCGGGCCGCAGCTGGTACATTCACGGCAAGCCCTACGCTAAAGATGGCCGGCAGATGACCGAGCGGCAGATCCGCAACGGGGGGCGGCGGGCGAAGCTGGAGGTGGCCCGCGTTGAGAAGCGCAACAAACAGAAGCTGGCCAGTACGCCGCCGCTGTTCACGGCGTTTTTCGGGGCTACCGAGCTGGAAAAGCCCCGTTATAGTACCGCCGAGGAGGCAAACGCGGAGAACATGAAGCGCCGGCAGGATTTCGTAGCGTACTGGCGCAGCTACACTGCCCGGGTCATCTGCCAGATTCGGCAGGCGCTAAGCCAGCTCGACGAACATACGCTGGCTGCCTATCACCGGCATTGGGACCGACGTGGCGGGGGCCAGGGGCTGGTGTATCTCATTTCTTTCTTGCGCGACCCAGGCTGTGCCAGCGCACGGCAGGAAGCGCTGAAGGTGTATCCACGGCCGCAGGCCACTAAACCCGTAGAAGCATGGCAGCAAGCAGCATAACTATCGACCAAGACGCCACCGCCAGCCAGCGGCGCTACCTGCGCGGACTGTGCGCGCGGGTACGGCAGCAACTAGGTCGAACCCCCTGGGTCACGAAGCACCTTTTCGGCAAGCAGAGCTTCAGTATCTCGCTAGGCGGGAACAAGCCCCACGAGCTTCGGGAGGTGCTGAACCGGGCGGCCCGGCTCGGCGTATCGAAGGTATTTCACCAAGACGGAATCACCTACGCGTACGTACAGCTGCACTTCGAATAGCACCAAAAGGTAACGCCCAGCCAAAAGCCAGGCGCTAAACCTTTCACCTATTGCAACAGCAATGTAAACCGCTCAGTATTCATATGCGGTCTTTGGTATGTACTATTGTGGGCGAGTTCCTTCCCATTTTGAACCACCCCGCTATGAAAAAATCCGCATTACCCGCCGCCGCTGAAACTGCGCGTGAACAGAAACCGGGGCCGAAGATCCAGCCGCTCCGCCAGGACGTGCAGGCCGAGAGGTATTCCGAATTTCCGGACTTTATCGACTCGCTGGGCCCGCGGCGCAGCGTCCACCGGGCGCTGGGTATAACCTACGTAACGCTGATGCGTCGGCTGCGGGAGCCGGCCACGCTTACCATACAGGAGTTGTACAACTTGGCCGAAATTAGCGGGAACACGATGGGTAGCTTGCTAAAGCTGTTGCAGCCGTATCTGAAGCGAGTAGAAACGGAACGCTGAGGCAAAGATAAAGTTGATATAAAAATTAGGTTTCGATGAATTATAGATGATATTTCGCCGTTAAGAATACTTGAGCTTTAGCTCCTGCAAGCGAATTAAGCTCATGCTGCATATGTAGAAAGGGCCGGGAATATTTCCCGGCCCTTTCTGTTGCGGTGGCGTGTAGTAACGCGATTACACGTAATCTGCTCATTTACTGTGAGCAATTATGGCGCGCCCAGGTGCACTGCAATGGTCCGGCCGTTGCGCTGGGTCGCGTACACATCCGGCCCCTTGCGCACCGAAACATCATTGCGGGCGGGCCACCATTGCAGGAGCATAAACACCGGCATAAAGCCAGCCATAGCCCAAGTAGCGAGCCGCAAAGGCCGCGGCGGGCGGCGGGCCGTGGCCAGCAGTGCCATGCCGGCGAAAAGTACGGACCACAGTAGCACGACGGTTAGCCGCGCCCAGTACTGCTCATCGACCGAGCCGTTAATAATGAGGCGCTGCGCCGGTTTCAGATAGTAGTCGGCGGCCACCAGGCAGAGGAGTCCTGGCAGGTAAGCCCGCCAGGAAGTAGTTGAACCGGAACGCATCAGGAGAAGGCGAGCAAATTAGTAGACCAGCTCGAAGCCGGTGAGTACGACCAAGAAGGCGCAGAGCACCAGACCGGCAATCCGCAGGTACTGCAGCACCCCCTGGGCAATGGGGCGGGCCAGCCAAAGGGCGGCCCCCATGATACTGGCCTGCAGGCCGGGGTGCATCGTTGGATTGTGGGCCAGGATGACAACCACAACCAGCATAATAAAGACCGACAGGGCCTGTTGGTCGAGGGAAGGACGTTCGGTAAAGCGCATGTTCAGGTGAGTTAAAAGTACATGAATGAATGCTTTACCGAAGTAGTCAATTGAATATACGGGGTTTTGGGTAATGCCGTTGGCTGCCGACGCATTGAGTGCGTCGGCAGCCACTAGGCATTACAGGCTGGCCACAACGCGGGCGACATTGTGCTTTGATTCGCTGACTTGTTTCAACGAGTCGTACAGCCGCTCAATTGCCCGGGCTACCTGGTCCCACTGCGCATCCGTCAGGGAATCATCTTCCAGCTTAGCCAAGTGCGGGCGGATAGCCGCGCCGATTTCATTGTATTGCTGTTCGAGCTGCATCCACTCCTGAAGTTTGCTCTTGCGGTAGTCGACTGAATAAGCCATTGGGTACTGGGAAAAGGGGGTGAAACAGAGCAGCCGACAAGTAGGCTTGCCGGCTGTGTGTATGTGTACTATATAATAAGGTGTAGGTTACACGAATTGCTTAGCCACTTCCAGCGCCAGTACCAGGCCAGACAAGCTGAGGCCGGTGAGCCAGACGTAGCGCATGAAGCCATCGGCCAGCGGGCGGGCGCCCAGCAGGGCGAGTGCCATCAGGGCTGCTTTTTGCCAGGCCGGAATGTGGTCGCCAATCAGCACCAGGACGACACCGGCCAGCAGCAGAATAAAGAGGGCAAGCAGTTGCTTGTCCATCGGAGTGCGGGTATGGTTCATGACAGAGTGGGAGTTGACAGAAAGTTACCTCGAATTCGGGAGAAAAGAACTAAATTAGCTTTTAACGGGATAAAGTAAGGTAAAACTAATTAATAGGATTTAAATAATGCGGTTTGTGTTATTACGTTATTACACCCGATAATTGTTACTTACCGGGTGCTAATGTACCCGGCCAAAACCTGAGAACAAAGTAATGCACTCTGATTTTCCAATTTAATTTTACAGATTCAGTTTTTCCAATTGGAAAAACTGAATCTTGATTACGCAGTTGATTAATCAAGATCCAGTAAGTTCAATTCTGTTATTGCAATTCTGTGCAGCCAATCGTATATTAGCAATCAGACAAAATTTTTGAGCATGAGCCAAAGCGTCATTTTAGACCGCAGCCTACTATGGGACCCCATCTGCTTTCCTGTCGAGCGCCAGCCGCTGAGTCAGCTGCTGCCCGAGGATGTCAAGCTGCTGCCCAGTGACCGGCAGACGGCCATCGTGGGTGAGATGACGCCGGGCCAGAGCAGCATCTTCGCCCTGCAGAGCAAGGACTACACACTCATTCCGAACGCGCTTATCCGCAAGGTGGCGGAGTCCGTTTTTCCAGACCATCAGCTCGACGTGCGCTATACGTCCCGGGGCGACTTCTCTATCAGCCTGATTCTGCCGGAGGAAATCAACATCACGTCGCAGGCCGGTGACACGACCGTTTCGGACCGGCTGCAGAAGACGATGATTATCAACAACAGCTACCACGGCAAAACCCCGTTCACGCTGCAGGGCACAGCCCTGGCTGAGCATGTGGAATCCATTGTTTCATCCGCCATGCGGGTAAGCTATTACCGGCTAGTCTGCCAGAACGGGCTGATGGGCTGGGCCGACGATTACATGAGCCTGGATGACTACCTGCAGTGGCTGGCCAACGGCAAGCCCAAGAAGTACAAGGACGCCAAGCAAGTGAGGGAGCATGGGCTGACCGAGCGCCGGCAGGTGAACCAGAAGCGGGAATCTGAAATTTTGGTGCAGAAGAAATTCACCCACCGCGCCCTGGATCTGCAGTGGTTCGAGCAGTACCTGACCCGTACCCTGCGTCAGTTCAGCGGCGCCAGCTCGGCCCTGACCGCCCAGGTGTACCAGCGCCTGGCCCAGGTGCTTATTTCGGGGCGGGAAGAAGAGGTACTGGCTGAGGCGGGCCTTCCCAAGATGCTGGCCCGCACCGCCCTGGAGCGGCTGGAAAAGGAGGAACGGGAGCTGCAGCAGCCGGCCACCCTCTGGCTGGCTTACAACGCGCTCAATTATGCTCTGTTTAACTCACGCAGCGCCCTGAATATCAACGACCGGTACCGGGCCGATGAGGCGGCGTTCCACCAAATGGCTACCTTGAGTCTTACCTTATAATTCGTCCGTTCGCGTATGGCCTCCTTTTCACCGTTGACCAGCACGGGCTGGGTTTCAGACTACGGTTTTCGCAAGGCCGTGGAGATGGAGCCCGGCCTACTGCCGTACGTGGGCACCGCGGGCAATCAATAACGAACCCACTTCCCGATGATTTCCATTCTTGCCTGCATGGGCTACAAATATTACGGAGCCAAAATCCCGCTTGTCAAAGGCTCCCCCTGGTTTGACTACCGGGATAACATGACGTACATATGCTTGGCTTTCGATGATTGGCAGAATGATCAGGAAATGGTGCGCTTCGTTGTTAGTAACCATGTGCCGGGCTTTGATTTTTCATTCATCAGACCCCACCTGGAGCAGTTCGTTACGGACAACATGACGCCCTTCATTCACTTACTATTTTGGCAGGATGATAACCTGCACAATGGCGAGTTGATGTTCTCGGTAGGAGTGGAAATACCAACTGTTGTTCAGGGTGAGCAAGAAATAGAAACAGCACCCGCCTATATCGACCGTAAACGGATATTCTATGAGGGGGAGCTTAACCGCCTCGATGCAGAGTTTCAGGAGGAGGAACAGAAGCGGGAAATGCAGCAGCAAGCGCGAAACCAACGGAAGCTGATACGGGAGGCGAAAAAGCTGCTGGGTCTAAAATAAAGCTGTGTCGATGCGCCTACTCTTTCTCGATACTGAAACAACCGGCTTACTGGGCCAGGACCCGGAGGTGCTGAGCCTGGCCCTCGTGGACGGCCGCGGCCGGGTGCTGCTCGATACGCTGGTGCGGCCGGAGCGGCATACCGAGTGGCCCGAGGCCGAGGCCATCCACGGCATTCCCCCCGCCCAGGTGCTGCATCCGGACGTGCCCACCCTGGCCGAGCTGACCCCGCAGCTGCTGCACTTGCTGCGCGGCGCGCACCTGGTCATCTACAACGCAGCCTTTGAGGGGGGCGTTCTCGGACACGTACTAACCCAGGCCCGGCCGCGGCGGGTGGAGTGCGCGATGCTGGCCTTTGCTGAGTTCTACGGGGAATGGCACACCTACTACCAGAACTACCGGTGGCAGTCCTTATCGACGGCGGCGGCCTACGTGCTGCACGAGTGGGACGGCCCCGCGCACACGGCCCTGGCCGACACCCACGCCACTCGGGCCGTCTGGCGCTACCTGAATCGGCCTTCCGTGCGCCGGCGTATCGACGTGGAGCGGACGCGGCGGCGGGAACTGGCCACCGAGCAGGGCATTATCTACTCCTTTCTCTGGAACCAGGAAGAGGCGGAGCGCCTGCGGCTGCAGGCGCTCAACGACACTTGGACCCAGCAGCACTTTCCCGACTTGCAGCGGGTAGGGCTGGTGCACCTGCACCATGCGTATGAGCAGCGCGGGGAGCGAATTTCAGCGCAGGCCTCCGCGGAGGCGTTCAGCGTTGAGCTGACGGGTTTTGGGCTGCAGATGTGGCACCGCTACGGGGAACGGCTGCTGTTGCCCCGGTACGGCAAGGGCCATGAACCGGCCCCGGCGCACCTGGTACCTTATGGCAACTTCGCCGGCGGGGTATATTTCCTTACAGGCGGGTGGCGGCGGCCGGCGGCGGCCATGCTGGTCGTGTGCCAGCACCAGGCGCAACCCGGTAGCTTAGGTTCCAACCTGAGCCTGCAGGAACTATATGATGTGGCAGGGCTGCGCGAGGGCGTAGACTACGTGCGGTACGTGCCCCACACCCCGGCCGGCCACTACACCCGCACGGAGCTGAAGCGCGAATTCAAGCTGAGCGCCGCGCAGCTGGAGCAGCTGCGGCCGGTGCTGGTCAAGCGCACCCGCTACGGGGTGGATTGTTTGTTGTACGCGGCGGCCGACGTGCTGGCCGCCCAAGCTGCCTAACGCCCATGGCTACCGTGCAATGTGACCACGCCCTTGATGTCGGGGCGCAGGAGCAGGAAGTTCACATTAGCCGGGCCGTGCCCCACGGCCGCTACATCTGTGAGCACTGCCGCGAGTCCATGATTCCCAAGGCCCAGCGCAGCTCGGTGGTGGAGCCGCACTTTGCCCACAAAGTCACCAATACAGAGCGACCCTGCACCTACGGGAGTGAAAGCTTCCGCCACAACAAGGCCAAGCAGCTGCTTATTGCCCGCCTACGGGTGATGGTGCCGGCCGTGTACGCCCTACCGCCGGAGGGCTACACCGGCCAGATTCCCCGCCTGGCAGTGGCCCGCGAGGTGGAGGCGGCGAGGGCCGTACGAGAACAGAATATCTACCTCGACGACCAGGCCAAGCAGGTCGTCGAGCCGCGCATTCCCGGGGAGCCCTTCGACGAGCGAAAAGGCCGGCTGCTGGCCCGGCCCGACGTCATTTTCTATGATGCTCAGGGCACGCCCATTCTGCTCATTGAGATTCATGCCGAGCACCGGTGCGGCCCGGAAAAGATTGCCCGCCTGCAGCAGTACGGGGTAGATACCATCGAAATTACCATTCCCCGCCATTTTGACGCCGCCGCCATCGACGGCCTGTTTGACGTTACCCGAAACACCCAGTGGTTATACAATGGCCAGCGAGCTACCTACCAGTTTGATGCAGCTGATCCCCGCCTACTTGGTGCGGGATGTATCCCAGCTACTGACCTCCCGGGACCAGTTTCTGACCGGGCGGAAACGCTCAAGTGCCGACTTAACCGAGTTAAAGGAGCTGTATTCGCAGTTAGAGGGCTATTGGGAAGAGCTGACGTGGCAGAACAAAACGAGGCATATCGGGTCGCTGAGGCAACGGGCCAGGAATTTGTTGCGGGACTTGAAGCGCGACGAGGAGAGCGAGAAACACGACTTGCGGAAGAAATACGACCGGGAGTGGAGGGATACCGAGCAGAGCTTGAGCGAAGGGGCGACGCGCTTGCGCAACACGAGAAAGAAATACGAAGCCGACAACGAGCTCTATCAACAGCGGAAATCAGCCTGGGAAAGTCGATTAGAAACGGAGAAGCGCAGCTTGCACGCGTGCTACCATACCTGGAAGGCCGAGCACAGCGCCCTAGCCGAGACCTGGGCCGCCGACGTAGCAGCCTTGGAATCCAGGTTGCAGACGTTGAACGACGTCTTACGCGCCTTCGAGAACAATACGCCATCCGAGAGCGAGAAGCCCTGGACCGAGAGGCGAAACTACTTGATCAGCAAGCAGAGCAGCTTAGAGCAGAAGAAGAAGAACTTACAAAAGCGGAGGCAGGACTTGGAACAGCGGAAACAACGGCTGAGCGAAGTGCAGCAAAGCGAGTATCAGACCTCCAGCGATTTGAGCAGTATTACCAGGAAATGCAAGGAATTAAAGCGCGAGCTGGTGGCCCAGGGGCTGCTGAGCGCGGATGAGTTCCCCGAGATTCGGCTACCTTTCCAGTCATGAGCACGTCCCACCCGTTAGTTGTCGTTACGCCCCCGGATTCCGAGCTGGATTTATCGGGCCTGGAGCCCTACGTGGCCGAGGCCAGCGAGTTGGTGCATAGCGGGGAGAAGGGGGCCGAGAGTACAGGCCGGGCGTATGCCGGTGACTGGAAGCGTTTCACCAAGTGGTGCAAGGAAAACCGGCAGCGGCCGCTACCGGCCTCGTCCGCGACAGTCGCCGGCTTTCTGGTGCAATTGTTCCGGGAAGAAAAGAAGCCGGCCACGATTCAGCGCCACAAGGCGGCCATCAGCCGCCACCACCGGGCCGTGAACCTGGAGCCGCCGACGGACCATCCCAAGCTGAAGGCCCTGTTCAAAGGAATTCTGCGCAAGGTGGGAAAGCGGCAGAAGCAGGCCGAAGCCTTTACGGTGGCCGAGTTCAAGCGCGTTATCCGGTCCATCGACGCGAGCCGGCCCGGTGGCTTGCGCGCCCGCGCCCTGCTGCTGCTGGGCTTCGCCGGCGCCTTCCGCCGCCAGGAGCTGAGTGCCCTCGATATTGAGCAGCTGAACTTTCGGGCCGGTGAGCTGATCGTAACGCTGTTGGGCAGCAAAACCAACCAGCTGGGGGAGCACGAGGAAAAGGCCATTTTTTATTCTCCTGACGTGGATACCTGCCCGCTGCGGACGCTGCAGCAGTGGCTGGCCTACCTGCGGGCGCAGGGCGCTACCCAGGGGCCCCTGTTTCGTTCTTTCCACAAGGGGGAGCGGCTGAGTGCGCGTCGGCTGAGCGCGGATGCCATCAACGACATCGTACAGCGTCACCTTGGGGCGAAATATTCGGCCCACTCGCTGCGGGCCTCCTTCGTGACGGTGGCCAAGCTGAACGGGGCCGACGACGCGGAGGTGATGAACCAGACCAAGCACAAGAGCAGCGAGATGATCCGCCGCTATACCCGCGTTGATTCCGTTGCCCAGTACAACGCCGGCAAAAAGCTGGGCTTATAGGGCCGGCAGTTCCACTACACGAAAACGCCCGACCTGCGGTAGGTCGGGCGTTTTCGTTACTTCGCTTAACGGCTTAGCTGATCGGACTCAACTGGCACCGCTGCCGGTAGCTAGCTAGGCATTGCTGCTGGTAGGCCTCGTAGGCGGGCCGGTCGGCGGCCAGCTCCGGATGCCGGGCAAATTCCTTATCGGCAAACTCCCAGGCCCGTTCTTCCCGGCCCAGCTGCAAACAAGGGTCATGCTCCTGCCCCTGGGGTAGCCGCTGCTCATCCAGGAAGTGGCCCCACTCATGAAACAGGTCGTAGAGCAGCACTTTGCGCCGGCCTTCCGGCTCGTTGGTGCGGATGCAGATGTCAAATACGTCCGTTCCTGGACTGGTAGCCGGGCGAGCGTGCGAATGCTTCGAAACGGTCAAGCCGGGGTACAGCGAGACCGCGTGAATGGCACTATCGTTGAGGTGGTGAAACACCCGCTCCAGCACGGGGTTGTAGGCTTCTTCGCCAATAAACTGTTGGAACTCGCCAACCTTCAGCCGCAGCTGATAAGGGTTCTTTTTCATACGTATGAATAGATAAAAAATGGGTCACGGAAATGGCCTAAGTGGCTTTCCATACTCGCAACCAGCCGCTACCTGGAATAATTCCACGTAACAAAAGTATATGTGCAGGGAGACCAGCCGGGGGGTAGTACCTTCGCCTTATGAGTAAGCAGCCCGTCCTGAATAAAGCCGCGTTGGCCGACCTGATGCAGCAGCCGGTTTCGCCGGCCGTGCGCTGGTGGCTGATTCCTTACTATGAGCTGAACGCGCAGCAGGCCTGGAGCCGGCGGGCCCAGTTCGTCCTGGAGGAGCCCGGCCAGCCGCTGCGCACCTGGCCGCTGCACCCGAACACCTTTGTTGGATTACTCGGACGGCTGCGCCAGCAGGAGGCATTCCCCATTCCCCACCTTCCCGGCCACGAGTACGACAACTTTGCCCGGCTGGACGAGCTGTTGCAGCAAGCAGCGCAACTGTGGCACACGCGTAGCGGGGTGGTAGAACAGGTACTGGAGGGTATCTACCGGTTGGATGATACCGATGGCATTCCACTGCAGCACGCCGTGGCATGGCAACGGCGGGCGGAAGCTCTGCTGAAGCGCCTGCAATGGAGTGAGCTGTTTACCTGCTGGCAGCGTAGCGGGCCACCACATTTCGAGCAGCACAGCGAGCAGCTGGCCGAGGCCGTAGCGCGAGCCGAAGCAGTGCTGCCGGAACTGGAAGCCTTCAGCCGGGAGCCGGTGCCGCAGGTCGTGCCCGGCTGGTCCGGGGCCGTGACCAACGGCGACGGCAGCGGCTACCGGGAACGTACCCGCTACTATTTCGAGCGGGAGTACCAGGGAAGCTCTTTCGCCTACGCCAAGGTAAACACCTACGATGCGGTCTGGCGGCGCCATGAGCAGGAAGCAGAAGAAGCCTACTGGCAGGAACAGACGAAAGCACCCCGCACGCTGGCCCGCTCGCAGCGGGCCAGCGTGCGGGAGCAGCTATTGAGCATCCGCCGGCAGATTGACGACGTGTTGCAGCAACTGCAAGAGGAAGCCGACTTGACGGACGAGGAATAGGCCTAGCAGGCGCTCAGATACTGTAGATATCGGTTACAATGTCCCAAATCATTGTATACCCATCAAAGGTGAAACACCGAATGTCGCCATCAACCGCCCCACGCGTGCGAATGAGCTGCTGCAGGGCCTGCTCTTCGTCCAGGCCTTCCGGAATGTCGCGCTGAGCCAGTTCTAAATGCTGCTCAGTACCATCCGGCATATTCAGGGAGATGGAGAATACAAGCAGGTAGTCGCGCTCATCAACTTCGGGCTCCTCGGGATAGTTTTCCTGCTCCCCGGCCGGCAGCAGGGCCAGCACTTTCTGGCGCTCTTCGCGCAGCGAGTAGGTTGCCCACCGTTGCAGCCAGGTGGGGTGTTCCACCAGATAATGCTCAAACAGAGTCGAAAAGCCCAGGCCCCGAAACAGCTGATCCAGGATCTGCCGGGGGCCGTGCGAGTACAGCCGGCCCTGCAGAGGGGTATTCTCATACGCTTCCCGGGAGCCGTATCCTTTACTGGTGACCAGGGCCAGTTGTTCCAGAGTTAACTCATCGTAGGGGATGACGGCCACGTTATAGCTCATGTGCTCGTAGGCCATTTCCAGCATCAGATCAAACTCATTCCACGCGGTAGCAGACTCCGCCGTGTCGAAGAGCTGCGCGGAGAACAGCAGGCCTGGGGGCACTTGTAATACCGCTGCCATCCGCTGCAGTAGTTCGATCCGGATGTTGGTGGGCCGCTTCTCCAGCTTGGAATAGTTGGGCCGGGTCATGTGCAGTTGATCGGCCATCTGCTGCTGGGTCAGTTTGCGCAGGCCGCGCAGGTTTTTCAAGCGAAGGTGTAAGCTCATGGGCGAGGCGTTTTTACAAAGCTGTGGGGCGGTTGGGAAGAAAACCAGTAGGTGCCTTCTTTTCACCTTTTCGCGGACCCTATTTAGCGCGGGGTGCTTTGCGGGCGGGCGTTTTGCGCCGGTGACGTTTGATGGGTGGCGAGGCGTTTAGGAGTAGGGATTGGCCTTTGCTGATGTTCAGCCGCATCTGGCCGAGCGCCTTGAAAATGTCGGGTAGGTGAGCCAGGAGCATCTGCAGGGCCAGCAAGCCGGCCAGCAGTAGGTTCGTCCCGGCATACAGCCACGGATGGTGCCAGTACAGCAGCGGGGTGGTGAGCGAAAGGCTGGAAACCAGCACGGCGGCGCCCCAGGCGTACTTGGTAGAGGGCAGAGTAGGTAAACTCATGAATACAAAAAGGAGAACTGTGGAATGAGGGTGTTCCCGGCCGTGAACACGGGTAAATAGGGTGCCGTTAGTGCCGCGCGACCAGTTTCCGGAAAAAAAGTTTTGCCTAGTTTTATTAGCCAGCATATAGCTTTGCTATAATCTTTAGCTAAGTTGGGCTTTTGCCCGTAGTAGTTCCCATGGCCACCGTTTCGCTTCTCCCCGTTCCCGAACCCACCACGACCCATTGGATTCCGGTTTTCAGCTCCCTGGTACCGGCCGGTTTTCCGTCCCCGGCCTCTGAGGAAATGGCGGAATTGTTCGATATGAACCGGCTGCTGTTCCGCCACCCGGATGCCACGTACCTGGTGCGCGTAAGCGGGGAGAGTATGAGCGGGGCCGAGATTCACACCGGCGACCTGCTGGCGGTTGATAAGCACCTGGAGGCGGACCACAACATGATTGTGGTAGCCGTCATCGAGGGAGAATGCACCGTGAAGCGCCTGGTACGCGAGGGAAATACCTGGTGGCTGAAGCCGGAAAATCCGGCCTACCAGCCCTTTGAAATTACCGAGCCGGAAAGCCTGCGCATCTGGGGCGTGGTAACGCATGTGGTGCACGAGCTGATACCGGGCAAGCTGACGGCGCTGCTGCGCACACGGGAGTAACGAAAGGAGCCTCATGCCCCCTATCACGCCGGCGTCGATACTTTTTCACCTTTCTTCCCCACCGCCCATGTTTGCCCTGGTTGACGGCACGAACTTCTACGTTTCCTGTGAGCGGGTTTTCCAGCCCCGCCTGGAGGGCGTACCCGTCGTTATCCTGAGCAACAATGATGGGTCGGTCGTGAGCTTGTCGGCCGAGGCGAAAGCCAGCGGTATCCGCCGCGGCGTCCCCTACTTCGAAATACGCGAGCAGCTGCGGCGGCTGCAGGGCCACGCGCTCAGCTCAAATTACGCCCTGTACGGGGACCTGAGCGCCCGTTTTATGCGGCGGCTGGCCAGCCATGCCCCCATTGAAATCTACTCCATTGACGAGGCCTTTCTAGACCTGCACGGCATGGAACGATACCTGCTGCCGCCCCTGCGAATTGCGCGGGAGGCGAAACAGGACGTGCTGGCCTGCACTGGGCTGCCATCCTGCGTCGGGGTGGCCCCGACCAAGACGCTGGCCAAGGTTGCCAACCGCCTGGCCAAGAAGTACGCCGAACTGCAGGGCGTGCTGGTGCTCGATACGGAAAGCCGGCGGGAACGGGCGCTGCGGGCGTTGCCGGTGGGGGATGTGTGGGGTATCGGAGGCCAATACGCCCGGACGCTGCAGCAGCACGGCTTGGCTACGGCCTGGCAGCTGGCCGGCGTCTCGGAAGGGTGGGCCCGCAAATACCTGGGCGGCATCGTCGGGTGGCGGCTGGTGCAGGAGCTGCGCGGCCAGCCCTGCCAGGGCCTGCTGCCGTCCGAGGACGGTTCATTGCGCCGGCAGAGCCTGAGCTATTCGCGCACGTTCGGCCAGGTGCTCCAGGACCGGGAGGCCGTGTGGGGGGCCGTCAGCACCTACCTGATCAAGGCCGCCGAGAAACTGCGGGCGCAGGGCGACGAGGCCCACATTGTCACGGTGTACCTGAGTAAGAATCGGTTTGATCCGGGACTCGTTGGCCCGGCCGGGCGGTCGGCGACGCTGACGCTACCCGGCGGCCCCACGGCCGACACCTTGCGGCTGCTGCAGGTCGGGCGGGGTCTGCTGGACCGGCTATGGGAACCCGGCGCGGCCTACACGAAAGCCGGCGTGGTGCTCGATGGGCTGGAGCCCCCGGGCCAGGGGCGGCAGCTGGATCTGTTCACCAGCCCAGCCGCGCCGGCCGCGGCAGGTCGGCCGGAGCTGATGCAATGCCTCGACCAGCTTAATGCTAAATTCGGGCGGGGTAAAGTCACGGTTGGGTGCGCCGTTGCGCCGGCCGGCGAAGCTGCCCCCTGGCAAAGTAAGAGCCAGTGGCGAAGTCCGGCCTATACGACCCGGCTTGAAGACTTACTGTTCATCAATTAACGCAGGACCATGGATGATCATCAGTTTACCGGACACTTCTCAGGGTTGCTCAATGCCCTGGAACCGCTCCGGCGAATACAGGAAATGGTTAATCAGTCGGTTATTACGCCGGGGTGGATGGCGGCATACCGGCAGCAGTTCCAGCCCTTGGAGGCAATAGCCAGCCAGTTTAGTGCCGCCATGCCGGCGGCATTACTGGACCAGATGCAGCTGCCTGAAGCAGTTCGCCAGCAGTTGCCCGGCCAGCAGTTAGGTAGCCTGCTGGCCTCCATTGGCAGTCAGGTCAGTCAGAACATCCTGGCCACGGGCGTTGTCCCAAGTCCTTGGCCGATGCCCGTCCTGGCTGCTATCGGTGATTATGCCCGTTCGTTTCGGGAGCTGGCCGCCTGGCAGACCGATTTCATGTATCAGCTGCGGGAGGCGGCCGCTGAGCACAGTGCAGAATTACCCGACCTGGAAGACTATGGCCAGCACTTGCTGCAGGAGCTGGAGCATCAGCCGGATGCCACCCAGCAGCTGCAACAGCTGCAGAGCATGACGGCCGCCATTGTCCAGCCCACCCGCACCGATGCCACCATTGATAAGGTCCAGGCGGCTTTAGCCCAGCTCGTGAGCCTGGAGCAGCAGAACGGCCACTTGCTGAAACAGCTGGTAGCGCAGGGCAATGACGCGGGCAAGACGTTCCGGGAATACCTGAACCTGATTATCGCGGCCCTGGGATTGCTGATATCCTATCTGGCGCTGAACCAGCCCCACCAGCAGGCAATGCTCTCCCAGCAAGCAGGGGAGGCCCCTGCAGCTACTACCGCGGCCGTAGCAGCAGGCAGTATCCTAATCGTTGAAGATGATGGGCTAATAGCGGGGGAGATGGGGCGCAGCGTACAACGGATGGGGTATACGGCCCTGGAGTCTGTTTGCTCGGGACAGGAAGCGCTGGACGCGCTGCGAACGGCCCGGGTTTCCCTGGTCGTAACGAACATAAAACTGGAGGGAGAAATGACGGGGGTTGAGCTGGCCCAAAAGGTCCGGCAGCAGTACGGCATCCCCGTTCTGCTGGTATCGGCGTACCCCTCGAAAATGCTGCAGGCCCAGGTGCAGGCTGGGGTAGTGCAGGGCTACGTGAGCAAGCCGTTTACTGACCTTGCGCTTCAGGCCGGCATACGGCGGGCGCTTGGCCAGCCTGAATAACATTGCCCAACATTCAATAAAAAAGCCCTCGCTTCGGTACGCGAGGGCTTTTTTATTGGTCATGCGACCTATTTTCGTTCCTGAAGGTACCGTTGCGCATCGGACAATACCAGGGCTTCCAGTTCCCGCTGATGCGTAACGGCCACCCCGTACGCGTGCTCGTACATCGGGGTCAGCTGTTCGGCCAGCTGCGGGACCATATCCGGGAGCGTGGCGGGCGTAATATCCAGTTTGTAGAGCAGATTGTAGAGTTCCTGCTGAACGGCTTCCGGCAGGCTCAGCGCAGTTTCGTAGGCAGTTAGGTTCTGAACGGCAGATGACATGATGGGCTGAATAAAGGTGAAACGCAGAAAGAATATACGGCAAAAAACAGGCCGGTAAATAAGTAGCCCGACCCCAGGGGGGCCGGGCTGCCGGCGGTGCTGAGTCCGTCAGGCTCAGCGAAAATGGAAACGCAGACCGACCGAGTAAAAGCCGGGCCAGCGGTCAATCTGCGGATTCAGCCACAGATAGCCTTTCTGGGCCGACAGCGCGACCGAAACTGCGTCTGCCAGGTACACATCCGTATCCAGGCCCAGCAGCGGCCCTACGGCCGCGCCCTGCGGGGCTTTGCCGCCATCCCGGCCGCCCGTATTGTTTTCCTGCTTACGCTCGTAGCGCCCCAGTACCAGGCCCTGCGCGTGCACGTACACGCACTGCCCAACGCGGAATAGTTGCCGGGAGCCGCCGACGGCTACCCCATACGCGGAGAACTCCCCTATTCCCTGCCGGCCCTGGCCCCGCTCACGGGTGGCCAGCACGTCGAGGCGCGTGGTATTGGTCAGAAACCGCCCGTAACTCAACCCCACTACCCGCCCGGGCTCGGTCGAACCGTAGCTGGGGGTAAGGCTGTTGAGGTGGCGGATATGGCGCTGCGCGGAAGCAGTGGTGGTCAGCGTCAGGGCGCCGGCCAGGAAAACAAATGAATGACGGAAGAGACGGAGCATTGGAGTACGGAATTTTTACAGAGGATTAGTTGAACTGCCGGCCGACCTGGGCGAGGCTGGCGGAAAACTGTCGGTCGGCAATAACCAGGTTAGCGGCCTGCCGGGCCGGGGTGGGCTGCGTGGCGGCGAGCAGCAGCTCATCCGCCTGCTGGCGCATCTGCTGGGCCTGCATCATGGTGTTGGCGCATTCCTGCAGGCGCGACATGCGCTCCCCCTCAGTCATGGCGTAGCGGCCCTCGTTGCGCAGGGAGGCCTGCGCCTCGATCGACTGACGGGTCATCTCATCAGCGATGCGCTTGTATTCCCCGGCCTGCTGCACCCGCTGCTGCTGCACCAGGTCGGACACGGCCAGCGCGGCAAAGGCCTGCTCGTGGCCCTGCTGCTGAATCGTTTTGTAGTCCTGGCGGGTAGAGCCCGAGAGGTGGTAACGGTCCAGCTTTTGGGTGGCCACCTCGTAGCCCTGCTGGGTGCCGGCCAGTAGGTTCTGCTGAAACTGCCGGGCCAGCGAGTAGCTGCCCATGTGGTTGAGCAGGCCGCCCTTCGTGGTGGTGGCGTCCAGGGCCGTGCCCATCAGCTCCGGGACCTGGGCGAGCTTCATATCTTTTAGGCTGGCCACCTTTCGCAAATCATCCTGAATCTTCCGGTTCAGGTTCAGGGCGTCCTGGGAGATGCTGCGTACCTGGTCGGTCAGGCTTTTAACCTGATTGGTGATGTCGCGGGCGTCGCGGGCGACGCTGAGCCCATCTTTTACAATCTGGTAGTTCTGGATGGTTTTGGCCCAGTTCTGGGTTTCCTTCACGAACTTGTTGATCTGCATGGCAATGTGGCCAACGTCCACCACGGGCGCACCGGTAGCCTGCGCAATGGTGGGCGCCAGCTGCGCGCCGGCCAGCACCACTGCCATGATTCCCCACTTCGAAAATCGGTTAAGCATAAGTGAAAAGGGTTTAGGGTGAATAAAGCCTTATCGGTTGCCTCGTTCCTGGCCGGCGTAGCCGCCCTGGCCAGTGCCGCTCATAAAGCTGGACTGGAGGGGGTTGCCGTCCTGGCCCATCGGGCCGGTCGCACGCTGGGCCGGTGAGCCGGCGGCGTTCTGCGAAGCAACGGTGATAAGGACGGGGTAGCCGTCGGGAAGAAGCACCTCACGCAGCTTGCGGCCTCGCTGGGGCATCCGCTGGAGCATGGTGACGCCCATGCGGCCGGCAATGCCCTGCACGCTGTTGGCGGCGGACTGGCTGCGGTCAATGCTATAGGAAAGGTCGTTGAGGCCGCTGCTCATGGCCGTCTGGCCGAAGCCCTGCTGGCTGGCATCCACCGGAGCCCGCTTCGAGGGGTCGATCATAATACCGGGCATGTACAGGGTATTGTACACCTGGGCAGCAATGCGGTAGGGACCGATGCGGTCAATCTGGAACGTGACGCGGTTGGATTCCACCGACACCACGGCGGCCATCAGCTGGTTGCGGGGGAAAGGGACGCCCTGCAGGGTCACATCCTCGTCAAAGCGTAGCAGCACCACCGAGCCGGTACGCACGTTCTGGGTGCCGCTGATGACGGCCCGGTAGAAGGGATCGGCGGCCACCGCGTTTTCCGCGTCATCCGCCGGAGAGGCGTTGCGCCCCCGGTATTTCACCGTGTAGAAGCCATCCATGCCGGGCACGTACTGCATGGCCTTCCGGTTCTGCTCGGAAAGCTCTACGTCGGAGTCAAGGGGCCGGTACCGGCGCCCGGTCATACGCTCGTAGGCCCGCTGCACGTCCGGCCCACCTTCGCGCAGCATCGAGTTAACTTCATCGTTGGTTTCATACAAGGCACCATCCCGGTCGCGCAGGGGGCGGCGTGGGGCGCGGGGAGCCGAGGAGCGGGCGTAGCTGTTGCCCCCGCCGTAGGTGCCCCCACCGCCACTGCCGCCACCGACGAAGCCGGCGCTGTTGGTGGCGGGCGTACGGTGATATACCTGGCGGCGCTGGGTGTACTGGCCGGTCTGCGGGTCGCGGGCCGTTACTACGACCGTATCCATGTTACGGGCCCGCGCCGTGCGGGCGTACTGGTCCCGTACAATGGCCTGTTCGGCCGAAATCTGCTGCTGCTGGGCGCGGCGCTGCTTGCGGGCCTCGATGGAATCCGACGCGTACATTGCTTTCTGCTGGGCCTGCAGTTCGTCGGGCGTAACCTGCTGGGTAGGAAAGGAGTTGCTTTCCTGAGCCTGCAGCTCATCGTAGCTTTTAGTCTTGTCGCCCGACTGCGGCATAACTACTGCATTGTTTAGTACGTCGCCCTCGATGTGCTCCGTCGAGCCGGCGACGGTGGGGTTAGAGTCGGCCATATCGTTCATGGCCGATTGCACCCACAAGTACAGCCCGGCAAACAGAAGCACGAGGCCTCCAGCAGCCAGGAGCATCCAGTTTTTCTTGGCCCAGGCCCCCCAATCCTTGCGGGGTGCAGCGGCAGGAGCCGGGGCAGTGGCGGCGGGCGCAGCGGCGGCCGGGTCCACAGGGGTAGTGATGGGAGGTTGCATTGCTTAGAGAGTAGGAGCCGTGTTGATGACTTTAGCGGGGATAGGCAGCAGCAGGGTCCGCGCCCCGTTCAGCTCATGCAGCTCGACGTGCAGGTAGCCCAGATCCGTTGCGGCGTACAGCGGAACCGCGTAGTAGAGGTAGCCGGTCGTGCCGCCGGCGATTACCTGGTTGGCGCGGCCGCCCGAAGGCGTGAGGGGGCGGCGGGATTCGTTGCGCTTCTTGCCCAGGAATGGGCGTTTGGTGTTTTCCACGAGCTGGAAATCCACAAAGTCAATGTGGTAATCAATGGAACTGTTATTGTTCACCTGCAGGCGCAGGTAAGTAAATTCCTTGTCGTTGCGCACGTTGGCCAGCGACACGGCTACCCGGTTTTCGTACACGGCCACCCCCGGGTGCTCAACCCGCAGGTTGTCGAGCCGGCGCAGCTTGGCGTTGACGAAGGCCTTGCGGTGGGCCTCCCGGTCCAGGGCCAGCGGGTTATCCGGGGCAACGCCCGTGCTGGAGGTAGGCATGACGGCCCCCGTCGAAACGGTGGGCGCGTCCACGTCAGCTAGGTTGCTGTCCGGTATACCGGCCGGCCCCGGGGCACTCATGCCCCCGCCGGCCACCGTGGCCGAGGTCTGGGCGGAGGATTGCCCGGCCGGAGCGGTGTTGTAATATGCGGCAGCGGCAGCGGCGGCCCCGTTGGGGACCGGGGGCAGCTGGCTTGGTTTGGTCAGGTCGTAGAGGGCCATCACCGGCCGTTTGACGGTCACCAGCCGGCCCATCCAATACTTGGAGCCGTAGCGAACCATAATCGGCGTGGGGGGAGCCGATTTCTTCCGGGCCCGCACAAAGACGGCGTTGGCCTCAATCTTGAGCAGGTAGTTATCCATCATTCCCACGTCTACCAGCGACACGGGTCCGGCAAACACCATGTACGTCGTCGAGGAGTCCGACACGGCCACGTCCAGCAGCATCGGCTGGGAGCCAGGTGGCGGCGGCGGCGGCGGCGGCGCCAGCCGCTCAATGGTGTAGTGCAGGCCCGTATCGGTATAGCCGCCGGCGTGCGCCGGAGCCGGGCCGGGCGTAATGGGGGCCGTGGAGGGGGAAGCTGCTTCGGACGTTGCCGGCGAATACGCGGGCAGCGTGGCGGGCGGCGGCGTTGCCGGCACGCGCTTCAGGCGCTGGGCATAGCTCCCGGCCGAACACAGCAGGGACAGACTCAGGGCCAGGGCCAAACGAAAAGAATGATGGGTACTCATGACGGAAGAAGAGGTAGGACGGTAAGGGATTAGCGAATAGCGGCCTCAGCGGCAGCGGCCTGTTTGGCGGCCTGCTGGGCAGCCTGCAGCTGCTGCCGGTCACGTTCGGCCTGCTGCTCCTGAATAGCTTGCTCAGCCGCGGAGATGGGGGCGTTGTAGGGGATGAAGTCGAAGCCCGAAATCTGGATGCCGTAGGGGTTCTTTTCTGAGCGGTCCGTTTCAACCAGCGTGAAGGCGGCGGCAATGGAAATCGGGGCACTCTGGCGGTCGGCCATGAAGGTTTTCTGCTTCATGTACACCTTGCCGGTGCGGGGGCGCACGTCGTTTTGTAGCACGATGCTGTCCACTTTGACCATCGTGCGCGAACCGAACTTGCGGTAGTTCTCGTACACCTGGCCTTTCTTGAATTCCTCGTAGAGGCGACGGCCGCTGAGCGCATCCGACAGGTTCAGCGCCGTATTCATGTGGTCCGTGAAGGTGGACTCGTCGTGCTGGAACATATTCGAGACGAACGTGCGCACCACGTTGCGGTACTCGAACTCGGAATGCTCATCCGGAGAGGCGGCAACGGCGGCCTGGGTGCCCAGCGAGCCCACCACGTACACGCGCTGGCCTACCGTACCGTAGGCGTGGCGCAGGGTGAGCACGAAGAAGATGGAGGTTACCAGCACGATAGCCAGGCTGGCCATCGTCATGGTACGCATGGTGGAGTAGGTTTTATCCAGGTCTTGGATTTTGCTTTTGCTCATGGCTAGGGGGGGGAGGAAAAGGGTGAATCAGACGGTAGCCCGTCGAACTGAATTGTCAATGGGGGCATTAACCGTTGGCACTGGCGGCGCGGCGGCGGGGCCGGGCGAGGACATATCCGGGGCGGGAGCTGCGGCGGCGCTGCCGCCTCCCCCCCCACCGCCGCCGCCACCGGCCACCCGCTGCAGCATCCGGCCGGCTGCGTCGGCCATGCCGCCACCCGCTTGCATCGGGCTGGCCACGCTGGCACCGGTCGATACCGCGGCAGTTGCCGCGCCGGCGACGGCTCCCACGAAGCCTTGCACGGCCGAGGAGCCGATAACCCAGCTGGTCATGGACGGCACCATGAAATACATGATGATGAACACGATGCAGGCAATGAGGTATTCGGCGTTATTCTGGCCGGAAAGCACGTTGTTGAAGCCCCCGGTTCCGATGGTTTTAGCGTCCGAAAACGCGTTAAACAGCACGTCCAGCAAGGCGAAGGTGACCGACCAGAGCTGGATGGTAATGTAGTTCTGCAGCCAGTGGCGCCAGAGGGAGCCGAAAGGCGGAATGGCCGACAGCACAATGGAAATCGGGCCGGCGCAGAACAGGAAGCCCAGGGCGAACATGCGGATGTAGAGCATGATGTTGCGCACCAGCAGCACCGTCGATTGCGTCACGAAGCGGTAGAGCAGACTCTCAATGCTGAAGTTGGTCAGCGCGTCCACCATTTGCGAAAACTGCTGCTTGGCGTCCGTGAGCAGGTCGGTCAGGCTGGCATCCCCGTTGAGCACATCTTCGGGCGTGGGCCCGGTGGGCGTGCCCGTCATAGCGTTCTGCATGTTCGTGAGCGTATCGTAGGCGCTCTTGCCGTGCAGCGGCTCGCGGATCAGCTCGGTCACGGCGCTGACCATGCCGCCAATCAGCGGGGCCAGCTCCCGGTAGCTGGCCAGGGCAATGGCAATGAAGAAGAGCTTGAACAATGCGCCCAGGTCGATCTGCAGGGAACCGGAGAGCAGGAAGCCCCGCGACACCGTGTAGGTCAGGGTCATCATCATCAGAATCGGCAGAATCTGCGTCAGGCACAGCACGATAATGTCGTAGGAGGCACTGTACGCCCCCGACGACATGGCCTGCACCAGGTCCGAGCCCCCGATGCCGCTTTGCAGCAGCAGGGTCATATACAGGCCCATAACTAGGCGAGTACCGCTTCCCCGAGCGGCGCGGTTAGTTCCAGACTGGTCGGGATGCTTCCCTGGGTAACCAGGCCGGCCTTTTTCCGCAGCACGAATTCATCAACGGCCGGGGCCAGCCGGGGCACCTTGCGCATGACGAAGCGTTGGGTACCGTCATCGTTGAGCACGAGCTTGCCGTTTTCGTCGCGCTCCGGTACGCGTTCCTCGTACTGGTACAGCTCCACCAGCGCCTGCAGATAGTCGCGGTCCGTCGGCGTCGAGGACAGGATTGCCGCCAGCTCAGGCGACACCTCCAGCGTGTACACGCGGCCCCGGTCTCCCTGCTTGATGAAGAATTCGCGGTAGGAGCCACCCGGGCCGTTGGCTTTCCGCAGCGACTTGATCAGGTCAATATCGTGGGAGGTAAACGACAGGGCCTGCTGCAGCTGCGGCAGGACCGCCGGCACGCTGGCATGGTTCAGGATGATGCGCGTGCTGGTATTGTTGATGATGGCCCCGCCGATGGGCGAGTTCATGATTTCCTGGATACCCTGAGTGATAATCCCGATGCTTCCGTTGAGCTTCCGGATCGTGCGGTACATCAGCTCAATAAAGTTTTTCAGGCCGCCGCTCATCATCGACCAGGCCTCATCCATCAGAATGTATTTGATGTCGCGGGGGTACTTGCGGAACAGGTCCATTGCCAGTTCCGTGATGAGCATGGCCACCACCGGGTACAGGGTCGGATCGGTTTTGATATTGATCATATCAAACACGATCAGCGGGTACTCCGACAAGTCCCGGTCGCGCTGGGCGTTCAGTACCTTCTCGTAGCGGCCCCCCTTGCAGTATTCACTCAGCACCAGGAAGAATTCGTTCATGTTGATGAACTGCATGTCTTTGCGGTACTGCTCCCGTTCGGCCAGCTCGGTCGTGGGAGCGTCGGTGGGGGCGGGGGCCTCCATGCGCTCATGGTACTTCTGCACGAATTCCACGAAGGTCTGCATGCCGGGGAACCGCTCGCCCTGACGGGCCAGCTGCGCATCCTTGTTCAGATCGGCGTAGAAGCCGCGCAGGAAGCGGGTGAGCAAGGTGCGTTCGGCCTTGTCCAGCGTCTCTTCCTTTCCCCCATTGCCCGCCCCTTTCCAGATGGCCTGCAGCAGCTCCAGCAGGAAGTTCAGCTTGTCATCCCCCAGCTTCCAGCGGTTGGTTTCCGGGTCGCGGGGCATATAGAAGGGGTTGAATTCAATCGGGTTCTGCGGATCGTACTTGAAGTAGCAGTTTTCAAAGTCGTTGCCGGTCAGCGAACGTACCAGCCCCTCGTAGGTGCCGCCCACGTCGATGATGATCTGCCGGGCCCCGTTTTCCTTGCGCTGGGCAATGAAGTTGCCCATGGTAAAGGATTTGCCAGACCCCGACGGGCCGATAGTCAGCGTATTCTGGTTGTCCTGGTTGGTATCGAAGAGATTAACCTTAAGCAGGTTGCGGGAGCGGTCCGCCAGGTACTCCCCTACCCGTGTGGAACGGTAGGTAGTCGTCCAGTGCCAGTAGCAGCAGGCCCGGTCGGCCAGCGTGGGCAGCCAGCGTTCCGGCAGCTGGGCCCCGTTGCCGGGGATGGTGGCCATGAGCAGCGGCAGCGTCAGGTGCGACTCCACGACGGGTTCCGCCCCGAGCATAGCGCGAATGGCCGCCGTGGTTTTCTGGACCGCTTCCGTGCGCCGTTCCGCGTCCCCGTCCCAGAGCAGTACCGACAGGTGCATATCAACCAGGAGTTTGTTATCGGCAATGGCTTCCGCTTCCATCTCCTCCAGCTCGGCCACGCGCAGGTGGTTATCGGCGGTGGCAAACGTGCTCAGGGACGAGTTCAGCTTCTTATCCCGGGTGAATCCCTTCAGCTGCTCCCGGGTATCGTGCACGTACATCGACTGGGTGAGGATGTGCGGGGCGTGCAGGAAGTGGGTTAGCGGGTACACCAGCGGGGAAGCCACCCCGTAGCTGTTGGTAACGTGCGAGTAGGTTTCCGTGCCCTGGCCACCCAGCGACACAATGTTGACCTGCTTCTCTCCCACCGACACTACGCCGCCCTCGTTGAGAATTTCCCGCTCAGGAGCCGTTGGCTTGCCGGCGAAGTCCAGGTTGAAAAACTGATTCAGCAGCAGCTGCAGCCGCTCATCCTGCAGGCGTTCCAGCTCCAGGCCGGGAAGGCTGCGCAGGGACTGCACCAGTTCCGCGCCAACGCGCTCAATCTGTTCCAGGGCCAGCTGAATGCCGGGAAACGGATTGTCGGGCAGCAAGGCGCCGGTAGCTTGGTTGATCAGCGCGTTCAGCGCGTTTACCCGTTTGGGCTGCTGTTTAGCCTGCTTTTGCGGCGGAATGGACAGGAACAGGTAGCTTTTATGGAACAGCACCAGCGAGCCGTTGTGAAAGTTGGCGCGGCGCTGGTCAATGTAGGCGCCGGGCTTGGTGGGGTGCAGGTAGGGCCGCTCGTAGTACACGTCGGTTTTCTGCAGCACGCTACCGGCGGGCAGCGGGCGCAGGGCCGATTGGAAGGTCCCGAGGGCCAGCTCATACGCCTCCCCGTTCCAGGATTCCATTTCCGGGTTGTGGAGTTCGAAGCCCATGGCCACGCGGCCATCACGTAGAATCAGGCAGTTGTCGAGGACCTGGTGAACGGGGCTAGCGTCGCGCAGGGGTTTGGCTTTGGTGCTCATGAGTCTGAGGGGTTACAGGCGAGTGAATCGGACCGAGCGTGAGGCGACGGGGCTGGCGGATTCGGTAGGAAATCCAGCCCATGAGGTAGCCGGGAGGCTTGTGTTTTGCCAGCCAGCGCAGGCCGAAAAAGAGGATCAGTACCAGCAGCAGTAGGACCAGGTAGGCCTTGCCGGAAACGTGCAGGAACATGCTCAGCACGCCGAGCAGCATTCCGCCACCGATGAGTAAAAGAGCGACAAAGCCCAGATCCTGAAGGGGAATCCCCAGGACCTGGGCTGGTCGCTCAATGCTTTTGAACGTGCGCATTGCGTCGGAAAAGCAGGGAGCTGTTCGGTGCTTATTTCACACCGCCGCCAGTGCTGGAGGCACCCATGTTGGAGAAGATGTCATCCTTGAAGGCCTGGAAGCCGGCGAAGATGAGCACGCCCCCCAGCAGCCAGAGGCCGCTGGTCATGGCGTCGGGAGCACCGTCGATGAATTTCTTGGCCGTGCGCACCAGGCCCACCATCAGGAAGATGAGGAATACGACCTGACCGATCTGGATAGCCGTGTTCTGCACGTTTTCCATGGCGGCCTTGGCTTTGGGGCTCTGGGCGTTGGCTCCGTGAGCGGCAGCCAGGCTGAAGAAGGCCATCCAGAAGGCTTTTTCCGACGTCTTCATGTTGCCCAGTTTGTTGCCCACGCTATCGAGCGCGGCATCAGCCTGCACCACGGCCAACGTGGTGGCATTGCGCAGGGCTACGGCTTTGCCGAAGAGGGCTGCGGTAATCTTTTTAGAAGTGGTAAGCATAAAAAAGTGGTGAAGGGTGATTAAATCCGGGGGCGCTACGCCCGGGTTTGCGCAAAAAATGAGTCTGTGAATCAGTCCTTTCCCTGCTGTTCCAGCATGGGAATGTGCTGGCCGGTGTGGGTAGGAATGAAGGTTGTCGTGCGGGTTTTCTGCAGGGTCGCCAATGCTTCCGGATTGACGACGGCTTTGCGGGAGGAGAAGCGTTTGGTGGGAGCCACGCGCAGTTCCGGGGGGGAGCTGACGTGCTGCGAGAAATCCTTGATTTCCTGGTCGCCACTGCCAGCGGGCTGAGCAGCGGTAGGGGCCGCAGCATCCGAAGCCGCGGGGGTAGCAGCGGCTGCCTCGGGAGTAGCGGCAGGAGCCGATTCGGCGGTGGGCTGCTGGGGAGCGGGCGCGTCAGCCGGCGGAGCGGATGCTTCCGGGGCCGGGTCGGCGGCTACTTCCGGCGGGGCGGTGGGTAGTGACAGCGGGGGGTGTTCCTTCAGGGCGGTCTCCAGCTTGTCCAGCGTCAGCTTGAGCTGCTGGCCATACTTGGTGCCGGTGGTGCCGAGCACGTTTTCCACGGAGTACACTTTCAGCGGGGCCGCTTCCGGGGCCGGGTCGGCGGCAACTTCCGTGGGCGGCGTCTTTTTGCGCTGCTGCCGGTACCAGGCCGCTACCAGGCCGATGCACCCCAGCAGCACGATTGCCATCACCAACCGCAGCGCCCCCACCAGGGAGGCCGCGAGGAGAACCGCATGTAGGGAGAGGGGGAAGCAGACCATGTGACACCAATACACACCGGCGTTTCGTTCGCTCGGCTCAGCGGTGTCAAACTTAATCAATAATTCGTTTTTATATCATAATAATATTTTCAAAAACTCAACTAAAGTTAATTTTTCATCGAGTTTCGGAGTACATTTACCGGCCAGCCGGGTGTGCTGGCAGAGGTTCGCAGACTTAATCTGAATAGCAGCTAAAGCTATTCTATAGATAATCAAAAAATCATGTTTAATTTGTTGTTGCTAAGGACAGATGCAACCGGCCCCGGTGCCGGGCATCCGCTCCAGCACAACCGACCTCTTCAAAACCCAACGCAGCATGAACGAGAAACTAAGAAAAGCACTCCTTCAGGGAGAGCTGGCCAAATCCACTGTTCCCTACAAGGAAGTATTGGGCGTGGCGCAGGGATTCCTGAAAAAACTGGGCCACGGCCGCCTTAAAGCCTTTATTGACGAGGTGGAAAAGGAACATGCGGGTGAGCGGGGCATGAATTATCAGTCCCTCATTACTCTGCGAAACAACAAGTCGAAGCGTCCAGCCCCCATCCTTGTCCAGCGAATTCTGCGCGACGGTATGGGCCTGGAGACGGAATATCACCGGGAGGCTGACGACTACGTGTATCAGTTCAAGGACAAAGAGCAGGCGGGTGCTTTCGATGCACTCAAGAAACTCTATGTCGAACAACCCCCAACAGAACCGGCCGAATGATTCCAGTGAGCTGGATCATTTCAAGCGTAATATTGACCTGACCGCCTACGCCGTTGCCCAGCACGGCTACCAGGTAAAAGAAGAAAGCCGCCGGGGTGACTGGCAGAAGCTTTCCAAAGACGGTGAAACCCTGATCGTGACCCGCAAAGGCGACCATCAGGTGTTCATGAATACCGGTGATGACAATGACCGGGGCTCCATCATTGACTTCGTGAAGTCGCGCGGCGGTGCGTACGGCCAGGGCCTGAACCTGGGCCAGACCCGCCAGCAGCTGCGTAGTTACCTGAATGAGGATGGCCCGGCCCGCGACCAGAAGACCCTGGCGGAAGCTCCCAAGCCCGAACGTATTTCGTCGCTGAAGGAGGTTCCCCAGGGTCTTTCGCTGGAGGAGCGCCGCAACGTGCTCATTGCCGACGCGCTGGGCGTTCAGCCCAAGCTCGATAACCGCAGCTACCTCCACTCCCGCGGTATCAACGATGCCACCATTGATAACCCCGCCTTCCAGGGCCGGGTATTCACTGCCCGGGGCAAGCACGAGAACACGGCATTTCCCCTCTATAACCAGACCGGCATTATCTCGGTCGAGGAGAAGAACACCGGCTATAAGCACATGCTGCCGCTGCCGAAGGAGGGACTATGGGTAAGCAAGATGACGGAGCCCGGCAAGCCGCTGGAACGGCTGGTAGTGACGGAATCGGCCATCGACGCGCTGAGCAAGCACCAGCTGGACCACCGCGACGGCAAGCGCCCGCCGAACACGATGTACATTGCCACTGCCGGCACCGTCACGGAGCGCCAGGTAGAGTTGATTCAGCTCATCATTGACCGCCAGAAGCCCAAAGAAGTAGTGTTGGGACAGGACAATGATGCCGGTGGGCGCCGCTTCAATATCAACTACCTCAACGACCTGCAGCCCCCGCGTACCCGCCAGCCCGGCAGCACCAACGAGCTGCCGATGATTGAGCAACTGGCCCCGCCCATTACGTGGCACGCCGGCACGTCAGGCAAATACTCGACGAACCTCAAAATTGAGTTTAATACGGAGAAGGCCCACGAGGGCCGGACCGCCGTAAGCAACCTGGCCGACCGCATTGCCCAGCTCAACAGCGGCGACCAGCAGCGCGACCAGCCCCCGCTGAGCATGGACGTGGTGCGTACCTCGTCTACGCAAACCGTTGTGCGCGTAACGGCCCTGAATGCCGACATGCCAGCCCTGGAGCTGCTGTCGCGGGAACTGCACCAGCAGCGGGAAACCAAGCTGCAGCAGTTCGACGCGGAGCGCAACCCGGCTTTTCTGCGCATTGAGTATCCGCAGAGCAAAGACTTCACCCGCGACCTGGAATTAATGAATCAGGGCCTGAAGGGGGAAGAGTTGAAAGCGCAGGGCCAGCTGGAGGTGCAGCACAAGGAGGAAATGACGCGCCAGAAAAACCTGCAGGCCCAGAAGGAGCAGGAGGCCCGCGAGGAGGAGCGCCGCCAGCAGGCCGAAGCCCGCCGGCAGGAAGAAGAGGCTCGCCGGCAGAACACCCCCGAGGCGCAGAAGCAGCGGGAACAGGAAGACCGGGCGTTGGGTAATGCCCTGCTGACAATGGCCGTGGCGGATGCGCTGACCCCCGCCCGGCCCGCGCCAACGCAGGCCCGGGCCGAGCCGACGGAGGCGGAGAAAGCGTTTGCCCCGGTACAGGCCGCCGACAGCCTGCAGGCGCTGGGGGCCCTGGCGGCTCAGCTCAACGAGCGGGATACCCGCGTCGGTATTGTGGAAGTACGGGAGGCCCCGGCTATTCCGCCCTTCATGATTGCCGGTTTGGCTGGGGAGCGGGAAAGCGGTGCTTACGCTACCAAAGTGATGGACTCGCTGGAGAAATACGGGGCCGAAGTGAAGAACACGGACTGGCCGGAGCGCAACATGCTCCAAACCGGCCTGGAGTCCACGCGGGTTCACTTCACCTACAAGATTGACGATGAGCGCCAGCCCCAGCTGCACGAGCTGCTGCAGCGGCTGGAAAAGGAGCCGGGCGTTACCGTAACCGACAACGGCGCGACGGAGCGCCAGGCCGCCGCCGAGGCGCGCACGTCGGCCGTGGCCATTGAGATGCCGGAGCGGGCCCGTCAGTGGGATGAGGCGGCGGCCGTCGTGCTGCTGCGCGACACGCCCGAGAACCGGGAGCCGTTTGAGCGGGCCGGAGCCCGGGTTGAGGCCGTACGGACCAACGACGACGAAAACGCGCTGCTGATCAAGTATCCGCTCAGCACCCCGGAAGTCGTAGCGCAGGTAAGCCGCGCCCTGGACCGTCACCCCGATGAAGAATACAAGGACCACACCGGCAGCGGCATCGGCGTGATGAGAGCCGGCATCGTGTATGAAAACTCCCTGGCACGGGAGGCCCGTCAGCACATGGCCGATCAACAGCTGGGGCCGGAAATGGCCCTGGGCGTACTGACCGTTCAGGAAGCGCGGCACGAGGGTCTGAACGACCCGGGGCGAACCGCCTACGCCGAGCAGCTGAGCGCGCAGCTGGCGGGGCTGGGCGCGATGACGGAAGTAGTCGCCGGCACGGCCGCGACCAGTGGGGCCGCCGCGCACCAGGCGGGGCTGGTTGAAAACCGGGTAGAGTTTGCCATTCCCGTACATGGCATCAACGAGCCGCAGCTGATCAATCTGCTGGACACGATGGCCCAGCAGCCGGGCATTAAGCTGGAGGTGGCCAGCCCGGACCATGCCTGGCGGGATATTGAGCAGCGGTACCCCGCCGGTAATATGCCCTGGGAAAACCTGCCTGACCGTGACCGGCCGTTGCTGGAGCGCCAGGCCGTGCTGACCGTGACGGAGGAGAAGCTACCCGCCGTGGAAGCCATCCGCGCCACGCTGCAGGAGCAGGGAGCCGTTGTCGGGGCGGCCGAGCGCGTGGAGGGTGTATACGCCGGGCCGGAGCGGTACGCCGTGCCCATTACCTACCAGCTCGACAGCCCGCGGATTGAGGGTATCCGGGAAGCGTTTGATACGATTAGCCGGACGAGCCCGGCCGATAGGTCGCTGGACCTGTGGACGGGTACCTACATTCAGCAGCGCGAGCAGCTGCACGAAATCGTACCCAACCTGACCCCGTTGGCCCCGCCCGCGCCGCAGCTGCAGCAGGAGCCCCTGCCCTGGGAGGCCGGCCAGTCGCTACGCGCCCCGGCCTTCGAGGCCGCTCCGGAGGCCCTGCGCTTCCCCGCCGCCGACCACCCGGTACGCTACACCGAATTAGTGGTGGCCGATTCCCCGGCCGGCCGGCAGCGGCTGGAACAGTTGTCGGCCCAGCTGGAAGCCGCCGGCGCGACGCCCGGTGCCATCACGGAGGGCAACAACTTCCGCAACGATACGCTGAACCTGCGCATCGGCTACCGCATCGACCAGCCCGAGCTGGCTCAGGTGCATCAGGCCCTGCAGCAGGTCGCCCAGGGCGCGGATGACGTGCAGGTAAAAGACCGGGCCGGCCAGGTCGCGGAACGCTCCATGGAAGCCGAGCGCCAGCAGCGCGAGCCGGGCGTAAGCTGGGAGCAGGCCCGGCAGCAGAGCCAGCAGGTGCGCTACGCCGACGTGGCCACGTCGGCCGAGGCCGCCCCGCGCCAGCAGGCCGCACCGGAAGCGGCAACGGCGGCTACCGAGGCCGCAGCCGCCCCGTCACGGGCGCCGTTGTATTCCGAAGCCACGGAACAGCAGCGCCAGCCCGACATCAGCCACCAGATCCGCTACACGGAAATTTCGGTGCTGGACCGCGGCTATAATGAGGACGCCCTACGTCTGCTGCGCAAGCAGCTGCAGGAAGCCGGCGCGACGGTCGATGAAATCCGCCCCGTAACCGGCGTGGCTGACCAGCCCCGCCTGGGAATGATGGTTGGCTACCGGGTTGACCAGCCCGAGCTGCCGCAGATTCACCAGCAGCTGAGCGAGGCCCGCAACCAGGACGTCATGCTGATCCGGGAGCGGAACGGCCAGGGTTGGGAACGTGGCCGGGAGGTAGAAAGCCGGCAGAATGACCAGCAGCGCACCGCTGAAGGTCCTGGCCAGCCAACTCCCCCGGTAGCCGCCCAGCAGCAGGCAGAAGCCCGCCTGCAGGCCGAGGAGGGCAAAGCTCTTACCTCCAAAGCCGACCAGCAGCAGCAGCAGGCCACCGCCCACGGGAACGAGAGCCGTCAGGATACCCAGCTGGCCAGCGATAAAGCCCGCTCGGTGGAGAACGGCACGAACCTGCAGGCCAAGATTGTCATCGAGGACAAGCCGGAGCCGGCCCAGCGGGAGGTGCCCAACGAGCGGGCCCAGCGCATCTCTGATGCCTTCGAGGCGGCGGGCGCCAAGGCCGGCGAGGCAAAAGCGGTAGTAGCGGACAACGGAATCCGGCGCACTGAATTTGAGGTCAGCTACCGGACGGATGCCCCAACCATCAGCGAAATCAATTCCACGTTCAACCGGGCCGCCAACTCCAATGGCGTGCAGGTGCAGGAAACCGGCGAGGCCCAGACCTTGCGCCAGCAGGCAGCGGCCCGGGCCGAAAAGGCTCAGCCGCAGCGGCAAACCAGTGAAATAGAACGCTAGCCCTTTCTTCCCAACCGCCCATTTATGCGCTTTCATCTGCATGGCTACTTGCTCCCCTGCCCGACCGCCACCGGGCCGGCTCCCGCCGCCGATTCGCAGCGGCCCGCGTTCCGACTCCGGGTAACGGACTCCTATAGCCCACGCCCCTACTTGGTATTCCACATTTAGTTCTTCCCCATTTTTTTCAACGGGCCCAGCCCACTTCCATTTCTACTATGTCCAGTTCCTACGAGGCCGTTGGCCGCATTCACGAAATCTTCGACGAGCAGCAGGTAAGCGAGAAATTCCGCAAGCGCGAATTCGTGCTGGAGGTTGTCGATGGCCAGTACCCCGAGCACATCAAGTTTCAGCTGAGCCAGGACAAAACCAGCCTAGTTGATACCTTCAAAATCGGTGACGAGGCGAAGGTTTCCTTTAATCTGCGCGGGCGCGGTTTCAATAAAAACGGCCAGATGCTGTACTTCACCAATCTGGAGGCCTGGCGCATTGAGAAGACGGCCGCCGGGGCCCAGCAGCCAGCTGCTCGGGCTGGTGGCCAGGCACAGGCCAGCACTGCCACCCAACGGGCTTCCGCCGTGCCAGTTGGCTCGAATGATGACAACGACCTGCCGTTCTAGGCGGCAGTAGTGCTAAAACAGCAATACCCGGTTCTTACCGGGTATTGCTGTTTTAGGCGGGGGCGTTTGCCGGCGGCGGGTTCAGGTGCTCTTTCAAAAGGGCCAGATCCTGCGCCACTCGTTCCCGCAGCTTATAGCCATGACATTTGCGGTACGGCAGGGCCTTGCCGCAGGGGCAGGGGGAATAGGGACGGCCGCCGCGGTAAATAAACTCCTGCACGCCCTGTTTGAAGCCATTGTACAGCTCATAGACCGCCGCGACCGGCGGGGTCAAGGTTATCTGCCAGTTCTCATCTTCAGTGCCGTAGGATGTGATTGTGTGCACGCATTCACACAGGGTAATGAAGTCATCGACGACGGGGTTATCCGTCCGATTTACCCGAATGTTGTCTACCCGCTTGCCGGTGTACTCCCAGTCATTATCGGACACAAATAGAATCTCCTCTTCGCCCGTTTCCTGCGGGGTGATGTCGAGCAGGTTGCCCTCATTGTCCTCCCAGACGGCATGCCGTTCGGCTTCCCGCAGCAGGTTGGTTTCATGAATAGCCCAACCGTAGTGTACCTGGCCCCCATCCCGCCGAACCTTCTCCTGAACGTTCAGAAAACAGTTGTGCGGCAGTGCGTACGGCGCGGGCTGCACGGGCACCGTTTCGGGGTCGAATTCAACCCCAATTTTGTCCAGTAGCTTGTTTAGAATCGGGTCGTTCAGGAAGTTGGGCTGTTGGTCCACGGGGCTAGAATAAACTAAGTGAATCAGGTGTAACAAGGGGGCGTGCCCCGGTGGGTCGGGCTATCCAGGGCTCCGCTGGCGCTGCGGTCCTGCGGACTGAACCCCTCCTATCCCTCACGCAGTCTACGGCAGCTGGCGGCTACTGGCGGAAGCTGCTGCGCTCGGAGGTAGAGTGCAGGATGAGTGTGTGAAAAACGTCTGAAACCATTTCATCCATCGTTTTGGTTTCCTGGCCCGAGCGCCAGATTGGTTTCCGGGACCGGTCCAGGTCGAAGGACCAGGCTACACTATGGCATTTGCGCGGCTGGTTGGAAGGATGATAGACGTTCATCCCTCCCCGAAGGGTAGGGCGGCGATACCATTCAGCAACGTGCAGCGAAGCGCCGGTAAGCGAGTTGCCGAATTCGCGCTCCCAGTTCAGGACAACGGTCCAGGTGTCAATGGTGAGCAGGAAAGCCGGCGCCGTGCGTTCGGTCGAGAAGTGAATGTCTACGTCCGGTTGAGCATTATAGAGCTGGGCTTTCTCCTCAATAGCGGTGTACAGGCTCTGCACCTGCTGATTAGCCAGTTCAACCCCTTCCGCAGAAGTTAGAAACCGGTCCAGTTCGCGGTTCAGCGCCTGTTCATTGGCCAGCTCCTTCATCTGACGGAGCAGTGGATCAAGCCCGGGCGAGGTAAAGTCCGGCACCGGGCCCAGGGCTGGTTTTGCCAGTAGCGGAACCTCGCGGATGGAGCGGGCCAGGGTATCCAGCTGCACCATATACTGCGTATCGTCCGCCATGGAATGGTACGCGCGGCTCTGCAAGTAGAGTGGGGCGGATTCCAGCGACGTTCCAACCCGCAGCACCGGCAGAAACTTGTTCTGGTTGGTCTGCGCGTTGTAGAGCCCCTGGCTGATCATCGACCACTCGGCCCCAACCCCGCCGCTCCGGGCCGAGGCCTTCTCCTTGTAGGCAGGCGTCAGGATAAGCACCACTTTGTCGGCGTGCTCGATGTTCCGCTCCATGAAGTGCATGATGTCGGCCCCGGTATGCAGCTCGTACTGGTCGAGCTTAACATCAATGGAATAATACTGTATCAGGTCGTCGGCCAGCCGGCGTACCCAGTCTTTGTGCCCCTGGCTATCCCAGGAATAAGAGATAAGACAAACGGGATGTTCTTTCATAACGTGAGCGGTTGGTTGTGAATCGGAAGTAGCAAATAAGCCGCCAGCTGCACAACGCCTGACCGGGCAGAGCCGCGCCCCCCACGCAACCCCGCCACCGTGGCTGAAAAGGCCACCGTGGCGGGGTTGGCCCCCCTGACAGCATGGCTGAACGGGGGGTAGCACCGCACTGAAAAGGTGCCATGCTACCCCCCGTTCGAGTTGTCTAAACTCGGAAACGGGGCCATGAGGGAGAAGGCTGGGCGAGGTAATTTTTGCCGGCTACGTTGATTTGTTTATTGCATCAAAAGTTGAGCAACTACGTATATATACTTAGAGTCCAGCTAAATAAAGCTGCTTGGCTAAACTCATGATTATGACTGTGGCAATCGCTCCCCCCGCTTCCCTCATCAGCCAGATTTCCGAGCAGCTGAATGCCCGGGCCGGGTATAAACTCGTTGCGCGGGAACATCTGCTGGATGGTACCGGCTACTTTCTCATCGAGTACCGCGACAAACCCACTCACGAAATATTCCTCTCGCGTGAGCAGATGGGTTGGCCCGTTGAAACCATCGTGGAGCATCTGGCCGCCCGGACGCATAACTACTACTTCGGTTGGGCCGCTCGAACGGGCCGCCGTACGGTCTGAGTCCTTTACCACCCCGCTGCTGCGCGGCGGTCCTGCCTGGTGCCGGCGGGGCCGCCGCGCACTCATTAAGAGCCAGACTGCAGGCCCAAAAATCGTAAAAATCGGGGCAGTGGGGAGAAAGATGGGGCGCATAAAACAAAGTAATATATTGATTAAATTATTGCATCAAAGATAGGGGTTGGTGCGTATATATACTTAGAAATCAGGCAACAAAGCCTGGTTATAACCCCTACTTCGATGAGCAAGAAACCCGCCCCCGCCACTACCGCCACCGCCGCAAAGCGTAACGTATATGAGGTAGTAACTAACCTGATTATTGAACAGCTCGAAAAGGGCGTGGTAGCGTGGAAACAGCCGTGGAGCCAAGGGGCCAACGGCATCTGGCCCAGCAACTACGCCACCAAGCGCGAGTATTCCGGCTTCAATGCCTTTTACCTGAATCTGGTAGCCGCCGGCCGCCCCGCGCTGTATTTGACGTACAATCAGGCCAAGGCACTCGGGGGGCAGGTCCGCAAGGGCGAACGGGGCCACCTAATTACGTTTTTCCGCCCCGCTGAGCGCCCCAAGCCCGCCGCCGAGGGCCAGCCCCAGCCGGAAGGCAAGGACAAGGAGAAGCGCGGCACCATGCAGTATTTTACCGTATTCCATTATACCCAGATTGACGGGATTGACTTCGAGTTGCCCCAGCCCCGCGACGAAGAGCAGGTGCCCACCATTGAGCAGGCTGAGGCACTGGTTACGGCCTACACCACCAAGCCCGAAATTCGCTACATGCAACAGCGGGCGTACTACTCGCCCCGGCTTGATTACGTGAACATGCCGACCCGCGAGAGCTTCACCAGCTCCGCCGGATTTTACTCCACGTTATTCCATGAACTGACCCACAGCACCGGACATGAAAGCCGCCTGAACCGGCACGGGATTACGACATGGGACGGTTTCGGCTCCGAAAACTACGCCAAGGAAGAGCTGATTGCGGAAATGGGCGCGTCCTTTCTGTGTGGGATGGCCGGTATCGACCCCGGCATTATGGGCCATAACGCCGCCTATATTGCTAACTGGCTGCAGGCCCTGAAAAACGATAACAAGCTGGTCATTCAGGCCGCTTCACAGGCCGAGAAAGCGGTGCGCTTCATGTTCGCCACGGCGGAAGCTACCGAGGCCGATGAGGCCCAGCCGGAAGCCACCGGCGAGGCCGGCGAGTAGCGCAGCACCGGCCCGGCTCCGAAAGGGGCCGGGCGCGGTTCCGCGATTGGCCGGGGCGGGGCATCGAGCCCCGCCCCGGCCAGGCAACGGCAGTCGAAGTGGGGCCGTGGGGGGAAAGGTGTGGTGGATGATATAATGACTCAATTATTGCATCAACGTGCGGGGTTTTTTCGTATAAGAAGTATAACAAAAGCCAGGTTATGCACCCCGATTATTTGCACCCCGACAGCCCGAAATGGTACCGTACGAACCTGAAAATTCCCCGCAAGCTGAAAAAGCGGCTGAAGGCCACCGAGGGATGGAAGGCGTGGAGGAAAAAGGACTATTACGTGTACGGCTACGGCTGGGACGTGGATTATGACGAGTTCAGCAGCTTCATGTACCGCCGGGTGGAGTTCGATTTCACCAAGAAGGCCACCACGCGGATGCACAAGCGGGAGCTTCAGCGCATCAAACGGCTGAAACTGGCACTCGACAACGACTATCCGTTCTGAGTATGGCCCGCCGAGTCAAGACCCCAGACATATACGCCATGACGGTAGAGGAGCTGGAGGCCCACGTCAGGCAGCTAGGTGAGCGGCTGGCGGAGCACGACGCCCGCCCCGAGAACCGGCAAGTCGGCTTTCACCTGCTTACCCCCGCCGCCCGCAAGCGAAGCGCCGCAATGGGCTGGGAAATCTACCACGCCACGCGGCAGCTACGCACGCTGCGCGGGGAAACCATTAATGATGCCGGCTATACCGGCCGCAACTCTAACCGCCGCTAAGTCGGCCCCCCTTATGGAACAGCAGCAACCCGCTCCCCCGATTGAAAATATCTATTTCGTGTATGATGAGATAGATACCCCCGTCTGCGGTACGTGCCCTTTCTGTGAGGGGGAGGCGTATTTGGCCGAGGCGGCCCAGGCCGCGCACATGGTCGAAAACCACACGGAAATACCGCTGGACATTCCCGAGGGTCTGGCCTGGTGCCCGGGGTGTGAAAAGGCCGTGGAAGCGGTACCCGAGGAGGAGTAAAAATCTGCGTGAAGATTGGCACTAATTCCCCTATATTGATTCAATAATTGAATCAATATAGGGGAATGTTTCGTATAAGTAGTATCAACCAGTTAGTACAACGCTTATGAAAACAGCGCAGCAAATCAATTCATTGTGTGATAAAATGGTGGCCTGCCAGGCTACGCTGACGCGGCTGGCCGCCGGCGGCCGTATCCTGATCGGCGGCGGCGGCTACACGCAGGAGCCGACCTACCGGTACTTCTGGGTCAGCAATCCGGGCCATCCCCGCCTGCTGGTGCACGCCTACCCCGACGGGGAGCGGTGGGGCGTGAAGCCCATCATCTACTATATCCGGGGCGAGGAGATAACCGGACCCACCAGCCGGATGCCGGAGCCGCTGGGCTGCAACGAAGAGTACCTGGCCGACCTGTTTACGAAGGTGATGCACGAGGTGGACGCCCTCGACGGGGAACGGCTGCTGGAGGCCACCACCCCGGCCCAAGCTGCCTGGCTGCTGGCCATGTACCTGCGCCGGCCCGACCGTATCCCGCAGGGCTTTGAAACGGTGCTCCATCTGCGGCCGGAGTCTGCGTACGCCGCCGCCTACGTGCGCCGCTGGCAGCCGACGCTGGAAAAGCTGATGACGCCGGCCATCGTGGCGAAAGTGCTGGCCATGCCCGAGCCCATCCCCGCCCCTACTCACTGCTAATTCAACCCTTTCCGGATTATGGTACTGATCAATCTGACCGATAAGCCGTTGAGCTTCTGGTTTAACCGCAAACAGGGGGAGGCCCTGCCCCTGAACTTTGAGCTGGTGCTTCCCTTCGTGCTGGAAGCGGAGGCCGAGGATTGGGGCTGGTACCGGCTGGAGCTGCCGGCGGGGCATTTCACGATGGGGGCCGGGGCCTGGGATGAGCCCGCCCAGCAGCCCCGCATCATGCCGGGAGAGCGGAGCCAGTGGCCGGAAATGAACGACCCCCACGTTTACGCGCTGCCGTTCGGCCGTTTCGTGCAGGTGCGCACCCAGGAACCCCGCTACGAGAGCGACCCGAACCCATTCCTGCGGGCGTTTGAGCTGGTGCCGGGCCACCCCCCGACCCCGCTGCTGGAACTGCCGGAGCTGGTCAACCTGCCAACCCGCCCGAGCCGCGACGGGGAAGAACTGCCGGCCGAGGCCCTGGGCGTTGAGCCGGAGTGCGTCTACGTGAAGGCCAGCTTTACCACCTACACCCACCAGGAAGAAGTTACCCTGGAAATGCCGCTGGACTTCTATTCGATGCCGGAGCTTCAGCAGCAGGTGCTGTTGGATGAGGAATACGACGCCTGGTTGCTGGGCGGACGCACGCCCTACACGATTCACGAACCCCAAGCTGCTGCCTGATGCTGACACTACCCTCCCCCCCATTGCCCGACGTGGCCACCGCTGCCGATCAGCTACGCCATGATCCGCACATGCTGCACCGCACCGTTGAACAGGCCCGCTCGGCGCTGCTCTTTGCCCAGCTCCGGGCCACCCAGGAGGATGCCCGATTGTTGGGGCGGGCTCTCGATGCCCTCGATGAGCCCGAGCCACTGGCTACCCGCGTTTACCTTATCAGCCGGGCCTACCGCCATGCCGGCCGGCTGATGCGCGAATGGGCCGGGCGAGGCGGTCAGGGCGACCAGCCCCGCCTGACCACCCAGGAGGACAACGCCCGTGAGTGGGAACGGCGGGAACAATTTTTGCTGGCTGTTAGTCGTAATCTTGAAGCTACTACCTGATCCGATGCGCGTACTTTATCCCCCCTACAACCGTACGCTGTCGGCTTCGGCCGCTGGCACGCTGCTGGCCATCGTGGTGGCGGCCCTGCTCCAACGCTTCCTGCCACCGCTGCCGGTGCTGGCCGTGGCTTTTCTCGGGTTGCACCTGGCCGCCGGGCCGCTGCAACAGGGACCCGCGCTGAGGCGGCGCGAGTACCGCCGTTCCTTTATCCTCTTGCTGCTGGGCCAGGCTAGTCTGGCCGCGGACTTCATCACCGAGGCTATCCGCCACCCCGCCCCGCGATACGGGCTGCTGCTGGGCTTCGTCGGCGGCGCCATGCTGGTGCTGCTGGTGCTGGGCGGGCTGCGGTTGCACTTGTGCCGCCGAAGCTAGATGCCGGGGCGGTTGGGAGAAACGTCACCAGAACCGAAAAGCGGCCCGGAGCACATTGCCCGGGCCGCTTTTTTGCGGGTTAGTCCATTTCCAGATCGTAACTCAGCTCGCGGGCTTCGAAGTCGGCGGCGTCGTCCTGGTATCCGTCCTGGTACTCGAAATCCCCTTCCGGCCCGTCATCATACGGCCCGTATTCGTCGCCGTCCATCTCCATGTCTTCAGCGTAGCGGGTATCATCCTGGTAGTCGTCCATGTTAGGTACTATTTGAGGGATATATACTGTTTATACGCTTTTTTGGGGTATTTTGTTGGACAAATTCAATAAAATTAATTGCGAAAATGCACGGGTAATCAGGCGGGCAGCCGTAGGAATTCCTGCGCGACGTCCTGCATCAGCACCGGCAGCAGCTTTCCCAGATCAGTTACCTGCGGATGCTGGATAACGTCATTGAAAAACTCGTGGCTGTTATCCACGTCCTCTTCATCCAGGCCGTTAGCCCGCAGCACCGCCTGCCCTTGCTCAATGGCCACCGTCAGGTTGCGGCAGAACATCTCCTCGATGAGGGCCCGGAGCTGGCCTTGACGGAAAGAAAGCCGGTCGTACTCCCGCTGATAGAATTTGCGGGCCAGGGGGGCCTGGTTCGGTTGCCCCTTTATCAGCGGCTTACTGCATTCTTTGGCGTGCTGAATGGGGCCATCCAGTACCGTTATAAACTCGGTGTACAGGTCATTCCACTTTTCCAGCACTTCGCTCAGGGTAAGCGCGGCCCACTGCTCAGGCGTGCCCACGCGGGCGGCGGCCTCACTCAGTTCAGGCAGGCGGGTTGTGCGCAGATCAAGCGTCTGCTCAGGAACAGCAGCAAAGAAATCAAGTTGCATTATTTTATCATTTATCCTATAAATTATACGTTATATAATCATATTTGTTGAATATATCCGAGATTTTCAGGATGAATAATCAGCCCGCTACGGTGAGGAAACCAGTATGCTGTTTACTTGGCGCGGCTTGCAGCATAGTAGCGGATAGCCTCTTCCACAAACTCGGTTGGCTTATCCTCATTGCGTACTATTGCGGCAACATCACCAGCCACCCGGTTAACACCCAACGGCTTTTTCCCATCGGCCTTTTTGGGTCGCCCCCCTTTCTGGCCTACCAAGCCACGATACATTTCCTGCTTGGTTTCGTCCTGGTGCCATTCAGCTAGTGCGTTACCCATTATGTGAGCAGGCACCGGGCGGGGGCTTTTAGCGGTTGCCCCCATGATGCGCTGCGCCATTCGTGGCGCGTGCTCCAGGTCATTGTCAACGAGTGCCTGGACGTATTGCTCTACGATGCGACGCTGGGCGTTAGCTACTACCGCATAGTACGCCCGCAGAGCTTCCCCCAGCGCCCGGCCCGGGGAAGTAGTGTTTTCATTCTGTGGCATGATTAGGCGGCGTCGCGTTCTGAAATGGCAAATTCAGCGGCTTGCAAGGCGTATTGTTTAGCCTCGCGCTTGTTTGTCGCGTTACGGGTGGTCGAGTAGCTGCCGGACCACCAAGGCCCAATTTTACACAACACAGCGGGCTTTTTAGCCTCCAGGGTGTGCTGGTCTAATACAGGCGAGATAGAGCCATCCGCATAGACTGCTACGTAACGGCGGGTATTGCGACCCTCCAGGTCTACAGCAGCCATTTTGTTAATGGCACAGTCGATGGCGGATTTTAGTTGCGTGATTGTCATAATGTTTAGTGGGTTACAAGGGATTACATTACAAGTATACGGTGGTTTTTGGTTATCGGTAACTAAAAACCATAAATATTTTTTTCTCCCATCCCCCGCAAAGAGAATAAATGTGCTGAAAGGGTGGTATTTTGATTCAATCATTGAATCAAAAAAGTATGACATACCGTATAACGGGTATAGTCTCAGTAGTCGCTTTTTCCCGTTTTGCGCATGTTTCATCCCGAGTTCTTTCCGACCCCTGCCGCCGTTATCGAAAAGATGCTGGAGCCCTATTTCGAGCAGCGGGAGCGCCCGTTTCCTCACCAGGTACTGAACCTGAGCGGTCGGACGATCTTTGACCCCGGCGCCGGCAGCGGGGCCCTGCTGGAGTTCGTAGAAAAGCGGCTGAACAAGAACTACTACGACCGGGGCCAGGCCAAGCTGTATTGCTGCGAAGTGGACCCGGACCTGAAAGCCACGCTGCAGGGCAAGAATTACCGCCTCGTCGGGGAGGATTTTCTAACCTATGAGGGGGATACCATCTTCGACCTGATACTGATGAATCCCCCCTTCAGCTGCGCCGATAAGCACATTCTTAAAGCCTGGCAGGTGGTGGGGGCCGGGGGTGACGTGGTGGCGCTGTGCAACTCGGAAACCCTGCGCAACCCCTACACCAAGACGCGCCAGCAGCTGGCCCGCCTCATCGAGCAGTACGGCCAGAGCGAGGAGCTGGGCCAGGTGTTCCTGCAGGCCGAGCGCCCGACCGATGTTGAGGTAAGCCTGATCCGGTTGAAAAAGCCCAAGCAGGAAAGCCCGTTCGCGTTCGAGTGGGAAAGCAAGGGCCGGGAAAAGCACGCGGAGCTGGGCGAGCACCTGTACCAAGACCAGGTGGCCACCCGGGACGTGATTGGTAACATGATGGTGCAGTTCGACCAGCTGAAGGAGCAGTTTGTGGCGCTGCTAAAGGCCATCGACGGCATCAATTTCTACGGCAAAGGACTGGTAAAAAGCGAGTACCGGTCGGCCTGGGAAGTGGCGCAGGAAGTGGTAGGCAAGCGCACCAGCCGCGGCAGCTACGCCAGCTGCTACAATGAGTTTACGGAAGCCATGCGGCAGGAAATATGGGGGGCCATCTTCGATAAGCTCCACATCAAGAAATACCTCACCCAGAAGGTGCAGGAGAACTTTACCGCCTTTGCGCGGGCCCAGGGCTACATGGAGGTTACCCACGAAAGCGTCTGGTCGCTGATGAGTATGGTAATGGCCAACACCGGTACGATCATGAAGGAGGCCGTGACGGATGTTTTCGATGAGTTTACCGCCTATTACAAGGAAAACCGGGCCTATCAGGAGGGATGGAAAACCAACTCCCGCTGGAAGGTCAATCGACGAATCATCCTGCCGTACTGGGTGCAGCTGTGCAAACACATGGACACGTTTTCCGTTTCGCGCCATGGCCAGCTATCAGACGTCGATAAGGTCATGTGCTACCTCACCGGCCGCGACTATGAGCAGTGCTACACGATTGCCCAGGCGCTGGAAACGCGCTTTCGCAACCTGGGCCGGGTGAGAAAAGGCAGTTTCTACAACGAGTGCCAGAGCGAGTTTTTTAACATTCGCTTTTTTAAGAAAGGCACCCTTCATCTCGAATTTCGGTCGGAGTTCCTTTGGCAAGAATTCAACCTGGCGGCCTGTGCCGGCAAGCAGTGGCTTCCGGAGCCGGAAATGAGGGCGTATGAGCAGCGTACGCGCAGCCCGTTTGCTCCCGAGCCCGAGCCGGCGGCCACCCCGGCCCCCGAGTTGGCCCCCGCGCCCGTTGTACGGCGGCTGGCCGGCCCCGGCACGCAGCTAAGCCTGTTGGACCTGGCCGCCTGAAAAACTACTGCTCCGCCGGCAGAACGGCGGAGCAGTAGTTTTTCACCGATGCAGAACGACTTAAGCCGGCTGAATCCTCCGCCGCAAAAGTAGCAATTCGGGCAGAGGTAGGAAAGCTCATTGATAAAAAATATTAACTTTGGATTAACTAAATGCGATATATGAAACACGTTTTACTGCAACTGTCGCTGGCCACCCAGCCAGCCCCTTCCTTCCCTACCGCCCCGTTTTATTCAGCTCAGAGTTACATCGTGCCTGACTGCGCGTAGGTGTTGCCGGCGCCATTGCATGCCGTTGAGCCCACTTGTTCTGAGTTTTTTCATTCATGTGGAAAGTCTTTGTGCTTACGCTGGTGGGTGCACCAGCAGATGGAGGCACGGTTTGACAGGTGTGATGCGTGCGTTTTCAAGTACATCTTCCATTTCATTTCAACACATCATGCGAGCTTCTGTATCAATCTTGTTAGGGTGCGCCTTGGTATTGGCTTTATTCAGCCTGTTTTGCTTCTTCTTAAGGCCTGCAAACGAATCTAACGACGCAGCAAAGGCCATTCACGGGGCAGCACTCAATGAGGATGCTGACATCGACCAAGCGGTTATACCAACCCCCACTGACCGTCCCAATAGCTCACCCTACGGGCGTGGGTTTATCATCGTGCACGGTACCAATGCTGACTCTGTAAGCGCGCAGATAAACCGGCGGATTGACCAGGGCTTTGTTTTAGAAGGGACGTTGTTTACTGAACGGATTGGGCCAGCTGGCTTTGAGTATATCCAAGCAATGAGAAGCTACGGTAACTGATGCCAGGCGTGTTTCCTGTACCGAAGATGAAGTAAGAGGTCAGCATGAAAAATCTGCTTACCACCATTCCCCAGCGGGGCGAATTGCGGCACTGGGCGGACGTCGAGAAGATTCTGCAGGGCTGCGACAGCGAGGACGATTTCTGGAGCTTCAGCTGTCGGCACTATCCCAAAGAAAGCGGGCCCGGCCAACTCTGTTTCATGATCCACAGCGGTTTTGTGCGGGGCTACTTTACCATCCTGGATTTCTCCGATGAGGACATACTCAGGCACGGAGCAGATCAGGAAAACCCGGCCATCATAAGTGGTAAAAAAGTAATCCTGGCCGTATGGCGGCCTATTTCGCCAATAGCTCATACTGGATTCCAGGGCTGGCGCTACACCGACTTAAAGCCTTAACTCACCAGTAGCGTTCTTTTCATGGATAGCAAGCAACAGGAAACCCTGCTGGATCAGGGCTACATGCTAATTGAGCCGTTTCACACCAGTAGTATTGAGCGCAATCAGCAGAACACGGGCACCGTACGGGTGTATAAACCAGTCATCCGGGCCAAGTATGGCCAGCGCAGAAACTGGTACGTGCTGCAGCGCGGGTTTGCGACTGAGCAGCAACGGGATGAGCACCTGCAGCGGCTACTGAAGCTGCCAAAATATGCGTTGGGATGAATGACAGCGAAATTCGGCGGCAGCTATACCCCCAGTTAGCCGGCGGCGTCCACATTGACGAGCTAGACACCGGGGCAACCCGGGCCGACGTGGTGCACATCACCAGCGAGAGCATGCACTGTTACGAACTGAAGGGAGACGGGGACACGCTGAAGCGGGCCGAAACGCAGCTATTCTACTACGCTCGGGCCTTTGATTATGTCACCTTTATCGTAACCGAACGGCACCAGCAGCGCCTGCAGCAGATGCTGCCGGCATGGGTCGGCATCACGGTGGCCAGTGGTGCCGGCCTGGTGCCAATACGAGTAGCACAGGTAAGCCCGCTACGGGAACGGGGGCCGCTGGCACTGCTGTTGCTGGGCTCCGAAATCAAGCAGTTTTTGAGGGGCCGTGGGGAAAAAGGGCTGAGTAAGCTGCGGGACTTCGAGCTGAGCGCCTGGCTGACGGCGGCCGACCACATTCCCCTGGAGGAAATCAGCCAGTATGTCCGCCGGCAGCTCATCGAGCGGCTGCCGCAGCGGCTCCGGAGGCGGGAGGTCCGCCGGCAGCTGGCCCGGGACCAGCGGGCCGCGCGCCAGGCAAACCGCCAGGATCTGCAGCAGAAGATGCGCCAGTGGGAGCAGGATGAGCCGGAGTGGTACGCCCAGCACCGGGCGTATTACGAGGCAGAATTGGCGCGCATCTGAATGCGGCACCTATATTGCCCCGGTTATCAGTGGTGATGTACTGATGACGGAGAACCAGGAACCCGCGTCTCGAAAGAGGGCGGGTTCCTGCGCGTCTGGCCCCGGGCCTAGCCTACTTAACCCCTACCGCCCTTTCCTGCCGCCGCAGGATGTTCACAATCAGGTCCCAGAGGTGTTCGTACGGGATGATCTCAATTTCGCCGTACGCCTGGCCAGGGTGCGGGGTAGCTCGAAGCCGTTCCAGCAACGGCTGGGCTTTGGGAGCCACCCGGCGCATATCAAAACCTTCCTTCATGCTCATGAAAATGAGGCGGAAGAATAATTGGGTGCGCAGCGTGGCGGGGTCGCGCAGGTGGCGCTGCTCATACTTGCGCAGGGCGTCCAGTCGGGCGGTGAACCCGTCGATGTCGCCTGTATTAAGGAAGTAGAGGAACTGCAAAATCAAAATAGCCACATTCTGGCCCTGCTTGTCGCGGCTATACGACGGCACTTTTTGCACGAACTGACTAAAGGCGCGCATCTTTAGCGGGGAAATGGCCGGCTTTATGAACTGCAGGTAGGCTTCGTACAGCTCCCACCGCTGCTGCGCGGCGTCCCGCTGCTTATTGAAGTAAGGGTTTTGGTGGGCCTGCTGCAGTAAAGCCAGGGCGGTGCTGTAATTGTGCGCGTGGATGGCCAGCAGCAGATAGGTTTCTAGGAAATAGAACCAGTTGCCGGAGGAGTAGTGGAAGTTTTTGAAATATTCTTCCGCCAGTTGTAAGCCTTGTTCCGCCTGCTTGTTGTGCAGGTGGGCAAACACGCTGATATAGTTGTTGAAGCGCTTATCGAGCCGGCGCAGATTGATTTTGCCTTGCTGGCACAGCTGCTCAACCTCGGAGGTGAGGCGGATAATCTCGGTATAGTTACCCTGCAACTCCTCCTTCATGAGGCGGATCGTGTACAGCGGGTGAAACGTGTTGTAGCTGTTTACTTCCTGGTGAATTGCTTCTAGGCGCTCAATAATCTGGGGCAGCTGGTCTAAGATAAACCGGCGGTATTGCACCTTATCGTTGAGTGCTATTTTGCACTCGACGTACAGTTGCTCCGCTTCGTTTTCCAGAAGTTGTTTGGCCAGAAAGTCCTGCAGCTGCTGATTCACCCACCGGAAGCGAGCTGGGTTATTCATCTCCACGTACAGCTTGCGCAGGATGGTAAAGCCCAAGATGCTGTAGTGCGTGAATTCGGCTTCTTCTGCGAGGCGCAGGGCTTTACGGAATAGCTTCTCGGCCAACTTATATTCCCCCTCCCCAACGAGAATCTTTGCCTGGTGCAGCGTGCTCAGACATTTCTGATCATATTTCTTCACAGCCAGGTGGCGCGGGTCGGACTGGTCAAGAAAGTAGAGCTGATTCAGTAATTTCTGCTGAACCCGGGACTTAAGCTTTCGGAAAGAAGCAGCACTTTTTGTATCCGTTCCGCCATACAAGCCCTTTACCAGCTGCGTCTGGGTGATGACGGTAGGGCTATCCAACATCCGGATTAACCGAAAATCCTTGCCAGGACTACTGCTTTCGCTGAAATTCAGCAGCGGCAGCGTGTCCAACCGGCGGTCCGTGACGATTTTAACTAAAGTCTTCAGCTCTTTCATCTACATGCTGACCAGGATACAACCGGGCAAAATTACGCGACTATTCTGGTGAGCTGGGCCGGGCGGTAGGAGGAGGAACCAAGGGCAAATTATTCCCCTGTTAAATATGAGTTTATTATTACATTTTGTTTAACTTTATATCCCCACTCTAACGTCTCATTATGGATTACGCGCAGCGATTAGTCGCCGATGCAGCCACGGCTGCACTTATTGCCCAAGGAGCTATTGTAGCGGAAGGCAAGAACATCTTGTTAGGGAACCAGATTACGGGGGAGCTGGCTGATACCATCCTGCGAACTGTGCCGGCCCAGCGCGAAGATGAACAGGGGGCTGGAGTCTATATCGGCACCCACCAGGGTAAGATGCTGGTGTACATCCGAGACTGGGGGGAGTTAGGCCTGTACTGGGCAGCGGAAGCCGCGCCGGAATATTATGAGTTCCTGGAGAGCTTGCGAGGTATGATTTCTAAAACTGCTTGAGGTCGGAAGCACATGCAGCTTACTGAAGAACAGAAAAATATCGTTGCGGCAACCGGCAACTTGAAAATCAACGCCGTAGCCGGGTCTGGCAAAACGACGACGGTTGTGGAGTATGCGCGGCGGCAGCCCGCTGCGGCGCGGATTCTGTACCTGGCGTTCAACCGGACCGTGAAGCTGGAGGCCCAGCGCAAGTTTGCCGCGGCCGGCGTGAGCAATGTGCAGGTGGAAACGGCCCACTCGCTGGCCTTTGGCTACGTGGTAAAGGGGAGCAAGTACCGCTTGCACAAGACAGGCTACCGGGCCTACGAACTGGTGGAGCTGCTGGAGCTGCCCAAAGGCACCGGGGCCGAGCGAAATCAGGAATACGTCCTGGCTAGTCACATCAACAAGTACGTGGCGTATTTCTGCAACATGCCGGCACGCAAGGTGACGGACCTGGATTACCTCAGCACGGTAGCCGATGCCAAGGCGCGGGAGTTTGTGCGGGAGCATCTGCCGACCATTACCACGTTTACCCGGCAGATGCTGGCCATGATGGAGCGGGCGGAAATCGAGATAACCCACGACTTCTATCTGAAGAAGTTCCAGCTGCTGGAGGTCCAGCTTCCGCACCACTACATCTTGTTCGATGAAGGACAGGATGCGTCCGGCGTGATGCTGGACGTCTTCCTAAAGCAGCAGGCGACGAAAATTCTGGTCGGTGACGCCCATCAGCAGATTTACGGCTGGCGTTTTGCGGTTAATTCCTTGGAAAAGGCCGATTTTGCCGCCCTGCAGCTGAGCACCAGCTTCCGCTTCGGGAACTCGATTGCGGCCCTGGCCTCCCGGGTGCTGAGCTGGAAAACCGAGTTGGGGGAAACCCAGCCGCTGCAGGTGCTAGGGGCGTCCAGGGCGCCGGAGCGCAGCCAGACGAAAGCTGTTATCGGCCGCACGAATTTGGCCCTGCTGCTAAAGGCAATCGAATACTTAACAGCCCACCGCAACAGCCTGAAGGCACTTTATTTCGAGGGGAATATCAACTCCTACACCTACGCCGACGAGGGAGCCAGCCTGTACGACGTGCTGAGCCTCTACAACGGCCGCACGGAGGGTATCCGCGACCCGCTGATTCGGCGGATGAAGAGTCTGGATGAGCTGTCGGAGTATGCCGAGCAGACGGAGGATGCGCAGCTGCTGATGATGATTCAGATTGTCGAGGAGTACGGCAACCAGGTAATCAGCCTGATTGAGGAGTTGAAGCGCCGCCACGTTGCCGACGGGGCCCGCGACGAGGCCCAGCTCTATTTCTCCACGGTGCACCGCTGCAAAGGACTGGAGTATGACCAGGTGCAGCTGACCCCGGACTTTATCACCCAGTCGAAGCTGAACAAGTACATCGAGCAGTTTGAATTCGAGGAGCCCACGGCCACCGAGCGGGGCAAGGTGATGGAGGAAATCAACCTGCTGTACGTGGCCCTGACCCGGGCCCGGCACCGGTTGCATCTGCCGGTGGACTCTCTGCCGGCCGGATTCGTGCTGGGACCGGAAATCAGTCTGAGCTACGGGACCGGGGGCACCGTGCTACTCCCCTCCCCAACGCCAGCCGCGGCCGTCGATGCGCCCCTGGGCAAAACGGTAGTAAGCAGTAGCCCACGGCAGGAAATACCAGCTGAGCAGGCATTACACGCGCGGTTGGCAAAGCTGCAGGAACGGTTAGATAAAGACTCTCTCTTTTAACGGCTCACAAATGAAAACAGCAGCAACAGTACAGCTGGAGGAAATCATAGCTGAAGAGAGTGCCAAGCAGCAGTTGCATAAAAACCAGGAAAAGCATACCCCATGCAGCTGATACGGATTTTGCGGCTGCTCTACGGCCGGCAACTGCTGCAGGGATGGTCGAACAAGCATGTGGGTCTGCTGGCCTCCGGCATCAGCATTATCGTGCTGGCCAGCCTCCCACGTCAACTGCTGAACCTGCCGGCTTACTGGCTGACGTGGACAGCCTGGACTGTGTTGCTGCTGGGAAACTGCTGGATGACGGGAGTAGCCCTGTGTTTGTGGCGGGATTATCTATTGCGCCTGCAGGGACGCGGCGCGCAGAATTCAAATTGAACACCTTACAGTTTCTGACTCAATATGGCTGCCATCGGCGTAAATACCCCAGTAGTTCCGTTCAGCAACGGCACCCAGGCCGAGTACTGGCAGGCTACGAACTGCCTGCGTTGTGCTAAGTACGCCGAGGAGCAGGAGTACGGCGCTTCCCAGGATCTGCGCGCCGGCGGCTGCGCACTGGCCATGCGGGTAGATCTGGGTTTTATATCGGGCGAAATCCCGGCCAAAACGGCCCTTCGTATCGGGGCCAGTAACTTTCGTTTAGCTCCCGAAGGGGAGCGTGGTTATTGCTCGATGCCGTCAACGTGCGCCGAGTTTAGGGCTACGCAAGAGTAGTAAGCTGTCATGCCCATCGAACCCGGCCAGGAGGATAATCTGTATGCTCACTACTGCAACTGCTGCGGGGATGAGATGCTGCATTTCTGTGAGGTTGAGGGCGAGTATCCGCTTTGTATTCTTTGGCAGCTGCAATGCGGCGAGTGCGGAAGCATTTTTCTGGCTTGGGAGGATCGAGGAGGTCCAATTCTTTAAATGCGGGTGCCAACAGGCAGAAAGCATGAAGGGGCGTTGTGCATCGTGCACAACGCCCCTTTCAAGTGCTAAGGACCGGGTTCAGGCCCTGGTAGCCCGGTTTAGCACGTACGCTGCCGTCAGGGCTATCAGCGACACAATGAACGTCGTGACGGGGATAAGTGCCACCGCCGCCGCCAGGTTAGCGGGCCGGTGCAGGAACACCCACCACTGCGCAACCGTCGTGGTGATAATGGCCAAGCTAAAGCAGTGGATCTGCAGGGCCCAGGCCACCGGCCGGCCGGCAATGTCCCGGCGCAGCTGCTGCACCCAGAATACGAAGATGCAGAGCGTGGCCATGCTCAGGGCCAGGCTCGGGGAAAGTGCCGACGAGCCCGCCAGCCGGGCCGACGTGTGGAGCCCCTGAAACCAAATACCATCAATCAGTGCACAAAGCAGAAAGGCGATGCCAATCAGTAAGGCAGCCCGGGAGAAATTCAGAACAGCGGTAGTCATACGGAGCGGTGCTTAACGGGCGCCGGCGACTTACGCCAGCCGGCGTACCAGGTGCGGAATCGAATTAGAATGGCCCCCAGGTAGCGCAGCACGCGCAGGGCAGCGTTGAGCAGCAGGGCCAGCACGATGCCCGCCAGCAGAACCAAAACTGGTATTGGGGTGGCGGTGATAGCAGCAAGTACCATGAACTTATTGCTGAACGTGGATGCGGGTAGTCGCCACGAGCTGGCCCTGCCGGTCAATGAGCCGCAACAGGTACAGGCCTGGCTGCGCGGGTGTGGCCACGCTTACGCCGTTTGGCCGCGCTTGCGCAGGAGCCGGCAACAGCTGGCCGGCGGCGCTGACCCAGCTGGCCGTGAGCTGCTGGGTTTGCGGGCCGATTACCTGCACGGACTCCCCTGGCCGAACCGGGTTCGGCCAGGCATTCAGCGCGACGGACGCAAGAGGTGCGGCCACGTCGAGCGTCGGCGAAGCCAAAACGGTCGTCGCGGAGGAGTTCAGTACCACCCGCAGGCTTTTGACGGGTGGCGCAAACAAGGGCTGCGCCTCACTCCCATTGTACTCGGTTATCTGTACCTGGTACCAGCTGGCGTTGACCAGGCCTGCGAGGACTACTATATCCAGGGGAGTGTTAGCCACAACCCAGCCCCCGCCGGCTTGCGGGCCAGCGCCGTAGTCGGCCGAAATTGGATAGGCCACCGAGTCGCGGGGCTGCAGCGCCAGTGGAGCCGCTGTGGGCGAACCGACCCGTACCATGCTAATAGTCCGACCGATGCCATCACCAGGCGTAAAATTCAGGAGCAGGGCCGTGCCGGTAGCCGCCCCCACCACCACGTTTTTCGCGGGTTGGGTAGGGCGCTGAGCCTGCGCAGAGAAGCTGACCAGCGCGGCCGTCAGCAAGGGGAGCAGGGGCAAAATTCGTTTCATGGATAGGAGATTAAATGGACAAGTTGAATAAAAGTAATACCTCATTTATATATTAACTAAAACTAATCGTAAGTTAATATTATATAATGCCCTGATTTATAAGGGGGCGGTGGGGAGGAAAGGGGGAGACAGATGAAAATAGATGTTGTTTTGATTTAATAATTGAATCAAAATATGATAGCTTGCCGTATATATACTTAGAAAGCAGGGTGATACTGCCTCATTTCCACCACTTCTTCCCAACTGCCCATGAACTCCGAAGCCAACCGCGTGCAGGCCATCCAGTCGCCGGCCTACCAGTTCCAGGTAGTGTACCACAAGCTCTTCCTCAGCGGCCCGAAACAGGGCCAGCAGGAGGAGGCAACATTGGAATATGTGGAGCGGGAGGATGCTGACCGGGTGTTCAGCTTCTTCGACGGTGAGAAGGTCAAGGACCAGCAGGGAAGTGAGTACCAGGTAATCATGCAGGAAGTACGCCCGCTTTAAGTATCCACCTCATTCCTTTTCACTATGAGCCTTTACCGCTCCCGCAATCAACCCAGGGCCTCGTTTATCTACGACATTACCGAGGACGGCATTATCTGCATTACCGACCAGGACCAGGGCCGAACGGTCACGAATGACATTCACAACGTGCTGGCCGATATCAGCCAGGAGGAAAACCGGCCCCTTTCCGGAATGAAAGTGATTTACCGCGACTCCAGCGGCTGCTGGGACCAGGTAGAGCTGACGTCGGCGGGCGAGTTCCGCGACTTTCGCTCGGTCAACAAGTATACGCTCGACGACGCGTTGGACGTGGTACGCGGGCGTGAGTAGCGGTGCACACGGTGGCGGACCCATCAAAACCGAGGCCTTCTGGTCCACCGACTTGGGTTGCCTGGTCCGCATCCACAGTGGGCCATCGAAACAATGGCTTTACCTAACCGTCGAAACCGGTCCCCGCGCGCCAGCGTGCGGGGACCTGATGGTGACCCAGCGCACCATGAACAACCGGCCCGACGGCTGCGCCGTGCAGGCCGAGAACCGGACCCGCCAGACCCGGGCGTTACCCAACCTGCTGCAGGATGCCGGGCTTAGCTGCTGGCAAACCCCGAAGGCCCGGCGCTGGAGCTTTGCCAAAACCAAAGCCCGGGTACGACTGGACTATGATACCCGGCGGGGCACTCGCCGGCCAGTATCCGGACCACCCCAGCCGCAGCCCCAGCCCCAGCGCGCACCGGTGCGCACCATCAGTGTGCAGCTCGACTTGTTTTCCAGTATTCATCAGCCACTGGCCCAGGCAGCGTAGCTGCACCCTACTCCTATAGTCGTGGTGTGCTATTTGCTTCCGTAGCCGGTGAAAATTGCCTCAATACTTCACGTACTCTGAAATCCATCTTTGTAATGCGTATCGTACATAACCATCAGCTTCGTTCCGCAATTTTCGGTTTCATTTTGAGCAGCCTGACTCCCTTTATGGGCCAAGTAGCGTGCGCTCAGGACACGCCGGTACTCACGGCCTCCAACACGGGCAAAGTATCCCTCACGGGCGTTGTATTCAGCAGTACCGGCCAGCCCCTGGCCGGCGCCACGGTTGAGGTAAGCGGCAACAAACTCAGCACCGCCAGCACCAATTCGGAGGGCTTTTTTCTGGTGCCGGTCGAAGCCGACGAGCCCATTACCCTGGTTGTATCCTTTCCAGAGCACCAACCCGAACAGGTGGAGATCAAACGCCCTTCGGGAGAAAGGAACTTGGTCATCACGCTGCAAAGTCAGGGCAAACAGAAACTTAAAGCCCTCCGGGCCCGGCAGAAGCAATTTCAGCGGAACCCGACCCGGTAAGTACGTAGGTCAGAAAGCGAAAATCCCCGCCAGGAGCGGGGATTTTCATTACGGGCGGACTTAAACACACCTGCTGCCGCCCGACCTTTGCAACGGGTGCAAGATAGTATTGGTTACTAAATCACTACGCGGCCGGTTGAGTGGATTCAGTCTCAGTCGTGGTAGCTGGGGTAACTTCAGCCGCTTCAGCAGTTGCTTTGCGCAGCTGCATGCGCATCAGCTCATCATTGACAGTCTGCATCTCGTGCCATTTGCGAATGCCGTAGCGCAGGGCCTTGGCACTGATGAACACGAGGCCCAGCCACAAGGCGGTTATGGCGCCCAGGTAATACGAATTCTGCTCCAGCAACTGACTTTGCTCACCCAGGCGAATAGCTTCCTCGTTCGACTTCTCCACGACCTGGTTGAGCGCCTCCAGCTTCTTGTTGAAATTGGCGGCGCTTTTCGCCTGCAGCTTGTCTAGATATTCGTTGTACTTCGACTCATCCGTGAAGTGTATGTTGTCGAAAGTGACGCTGAATTCTTTCATGGCCGGCCATCCCTGCTTCTTGGCTAGCCTATTTGCCAAGGTTCTGACCTGACGCATAGCTTTCTGCTGGGCCGAGTCGAATTTCATCTCTCGAAGCAGCTCTTTACGCTCCCGCTCTGTAATGGCCTGCTTATGCTCGTATAGTCGGATGGCAGTAGCATATTTAATATCCAGCTGGCTGGTTTTCTGCCACTGGTTCACGAAGAGGACGGAGCTGGCCAGGATTGCCAGAATGGAGCCGATAGTTAAGAACTTATAGAGGGTTTCGGTAGGAATGCTGGTAACGGGGACCATGCCTGCAGGAGTCGGTGAAAGAAAGACCAAATTAGGCAAATCCCAGTCGACGAGGCCAAGGGCAAGTGCCCATCAGCGAGTTGCAGCACTATCGGCCGGGTGGTCGAATGAGGCGGGCGGTTGGGGGATGTAGGCCGGCGAGGCAGCCCCGTAATACGCGGGGCTATGTGTGGGACCATACCTGGCCAGTAACCAGATAAGGCCAGCAAATGCGCCGGCATATAGCAAGAATCTTTTCATGGCGCTGTGCGAGCAGATGGGCAGGTAGGGAAAGGCGTAAAATCAGAAAAAGCACCGGACCACAGACCGGTGCTTTTTCTATCCTGGCGGGCAGGTCCTGACCACAACCACGTTAAGGACCCGCCCACGGAGGACCTTAACGGTCCTTAGTTTTGGGTGGCAGTGGGTTGAGCGACTTCCCGGTCACTGTTTCCCCAGCTCGACCAGTATTGATTTTCGAGGCGGGCGGGGAGTTCTTCCGTAGAGAACTGGTTTGTAGATGCGTCCATGAGATAAATGGAAAGTGAAACTGAAAAAATGAATCTGCCTGCAGCAGCTACACGGGCCGGCACCGGTGACTGAACAGAACAGGGTAAGCGTACTCGTGCGCCGTGGGTCCTAACGGGCGGTAGACTGGGTTATACCTGACGAGGGCCAGGTACTTCCTCCTTGGTGGTATCCAGGGTGGAATCCCAATGCTGGTTTTCGAGGCGGCCGGGCAGTTGCTCGGTGGAGAACTGGCCGGCCAGCTGCTCGGCAGCGGGTTCGGGGCAAGAGGTTTTACTCATGCTGGGTAGGGAATAGGTGAAACAATGGCGGGCGCTGATCAGGCAACTGGCCGGCCTACCCGCTTTAGGCCAGGGCTGCATCATGGGAACAACGGGACTGCAACCGGCCACACGATGAATAAAAGTAGTTGATCTAATAACTAAACAAAAGATAATTTTTAATTAGACAATAATTAAACTTTGTAAACGTCCCTGATTCGGTCCGCAGCCCGCTTTCCCCAGGCGTACAGCTGGCGGGCCAGCAGCAGGCAAAACAGTAGCGCCGGCAAATCCCCGGGGCTGAGCTGCGGCCACTGACCGGCCAGCAGTTGCCGCCCGGCGTGTACCAGGTGCGCCGGCAGCAGCGGCAGCCGATGCCCGTACCGTATCAGGGCTAGGGCCAGCAGCACGCCCGTTGACAGGGCATTGGCCACTCCGTACGCCAGCAGCCAGCCCTGGGCCCGCGTACGGGGCCATTGTCCCTTCCGGGCCGCCTGCAGCTGCGAGACGGCATTTTCCAGCAGCAGCGGATTACCGGTAAAGTCAGCCAGCATCCAGTACCCATCGTGGCGGCTGAAAATATTGAACTGCCACCAGGCCAGGATGATGATGGTAACCACCGCCGGCAGCAGCCCGGGCCGGTGGCCCAGGGTCGCCACGGCCGCCAACAGCAAGGCAAACGTCAGCTGCGCAATGATGCCCCCCGCGTTGGCAATGAGCCGCTGCGCCGGCAGCGCCTGCCAGATAGCCGTTACGTCGGCGTAGAAGGCCGGCAGCAGGTACAGGTAGAGGCCCACGCCCACGCCCCCGTGGCGGATGCCTACCCGGGAGCAGGCGGCAATGTGGCCCAGCTCGTGCACCAGCGACGAGAACAGCACCAGTCCCACGAGCAGCCAGCCCTGGGCCGGGGCCATGCCGGCGGTCGAGTTTGTAGCCTGCCAGGCTACGCAGGGGCTCAGCACTAACAGGGCGGGCAGCAACCAGCGTACGACCCGGCTAATCAGCAGCGGCTTCAGCCCGACGGCCAAGCGACCAGCCACCGCCGGCGACAGCAGCTGCCAGCGGACTGGCAGCGCATCGGGGGGCATTGGTCGAGGGGGAGCGGCGTCATGGGCCAGTACACCCAGGCCGGAGAACTGTGCAGTAATCAGGTTGGAAAACTCTTCAGGAGAGTAGGCAGCGCTGAATTCCGCATTGAAGCACTGCAGGGCCGTATCCGGATTGGAATGGTGCAGCAGCTGGAGCAGGCGGTAGCTATGGCTGCTGAGCAACGCATGACGGCCGCTGGGGGTGCGTAGTACCCAGCGGCCGTCTCCGAATGGTGTGATTTCAATTTCCGGTACCAGCATCAGGCCGCTTGTTGCACTACCTGCCAGCAGTGGTAAGCCCGCAGCGCCCGGCACGCCGCGGCCGTGGTCAGCACGCGGTTGTGGTCAGCCAGCAACACGTTGAAGCCGAAGGGGGAGACTTTCCAGCGCGTTTCCGAGGTCAGCTCCCCGCACGCCGGTTCCGGCAGGCGCAGCAGCGGGGACGCCAGCCAGCTCCCATCGGTCCGCTGTTGTCCGATCAGCCAGGCCGCGGCCGCTTCAGCCGCCGGCAGGTTTTCCGCATCGGGCGTCGCGGTCAGGGCCTGGAGCGCCAAAGCCGTGTAAAAGGCGCTGGGCTGACCCAGAACGTACCAGGAGCCCTCAAGCGACTGGCTGTTGCGGAGCCAGGCGCAGGCACGTTCAATGGCCGGCCGGTAGACAGAATTATCCTGCAAGGCCAGTACCGCAAATGCCGTACTCAGTATCTCACTGGACCACCAGTAAGCCTGCCAGCGGCCATCCGGCAGCTGCTGACTCAGCAGCCACGCGCAGGAGGCCGTATATACACCCGCGCAGGCAGGAAACCGGCGGAGCGCCCACGCGTTCAGGGCTGTGGTGCAGGCGTGGGCCGCCGTCCAGCCGCTGATATCCCTTTCTTCCCCACCGCCCAACTGCCGACGCACGGCGGGCACGTCACGGTAAGCCACCCAGCCACCATCCGCGTTCTGGTAGTCCAGCCAGGCCCGGGGAGCTGAATCCGGCTGATGGCCGCTGCATATTTTCTGCAGCGAAAGACCAAGGCCCAGCGAGAGGCCGGGCAGCAGGCCCGCTGGCTGCTGCTCGATCGGAAACAAGCTATCAGACGCTTCCACGACCAGGGCCGTATGCCGGTCCTGCCCCTCGCTGAGCAAGGCCGCGGCGAAGGCCGTTACCAGGTACTGCGTATCCGCTTGATCGGTGAGCAGGTCCACCCATCGGCTCTGTGGGCTGCGGCTGCCACTGAGCTGCTGTTTACCGCGCCCTACGGCGCCAGGTATCAGCGAGGGAGTAAAGCAGGGGCGGTCGGGAAAAAATAGGTGGAAGCTTTTCAGCTGACGTTGGGCATGAATGTCGGCGTGCAGCGAGGCCTGGTGCTGCTGCCGGCGCGCACTCATGCCCAGCTGGCCGGCCACGGCGGTTAGCTCCGGTAGCCGCAGGTCCTGGCCTATCTGCCGGGCCAGGTCGAAATGGTGCTGAGCGCGTCCGTACAGGGCATAGGCCGTGCGCGAGGAGTGGAACAGTAACTCCAGTTCATGCGGGGCCAGCGCGGGCGCGTCGGCCCCGGCCTGGGCCCGGTATACCTGGTAGGTGAGGTAGTGGGCGAACGTGTATTGCCCGTTGGCCAGATCCTGCACGAAATCGTCCACGTCGTCGAGACACTGCAGGCCGATGTGGACGTGCCGCAGGCAAGCCAGGAGCTGGGAGCTATGTTCAGGCTGGCCGCTGAGTTCTTCCAGGGCATGTACCATGGCAAAGCAAACGGCGGACTTGCCGGCGGCCAGTTCCTCGAACATGGTGGCCGTGATGGGTGGGCGGGTCGCAGCCAGCCGCTTTTCCTGCCGGTTGCTGCCGGCGTACTGCTGCTTGCACCGGTTCAGGTGGGCCCAGAACGGGGCCGATTCCGGAAACAGGGAGCACAAGCCCCGAATGGCCGCCTCGTATACCGAACAAAATTCAATCATCCGCTCGGTTTCCTCTTCCGGGCGAGTCGTCGAGGCCGTCTGATCAAGCATCTGATCGAAGGCCACCAGGAATCGGAAGTAGAAGTACCCGAAGACGGAGAGCTGTTCCAGCTGCTCCGGACTAACCAAAGGGTAGGCGGGCGCCAGCAAGTGCGGTAGCCGCAGATACAGGGCATGCTTTCGTAATACGGTGGGGCTGGTCAGCTCCTGGCGGAGGCCGGCGCTGACGGGGAGCTCGCTGACGATGCGTTCGAGCAGAGACATGATAATGGCATCAAGGTGAGGAATGCGGGCCACCTACCATTCGGTAGGGTGCTACGACAATGGCACAGGACGGGGCAGGAGCGGATATCAGCGGGCGGAGTAGCTGGCGGGCGCGGCGTCGGTCAGGCGGGTAGCTCGATGCTGACGCAGAAAGGCTTTCGCCGTCGAATACATGGAGGAAGAACGGTCAGCCTGCTTCAGCACCGTCTGGTAGTAGTGGTGGGCGGCGCGCAGATCCTGCTGGGCCTCGGCGATGCGGCCAAGGTTATAATTGGCGTAGAGGTAGTACCCGCCCTTGGTCATCTCCGTCAGCTCGGAGAACACAATGCACCGCTGGTAATAGTCGCGGGCCTTCGACAGGTTCTTGTATTTGGTTTGCTGGACCCAGCCCAGGTAGTAGGTGGCATACCGGCCGCTGAAGGACTCGTAGCCGGCTTGGCCCTGGTTCAGCTTGTCCAGGATGTTGAGGCTGACCCGCTCGCACTCCCGGAACTCGCCCTGATTGAAGCACAGCAGCGCATAGTAGCGCTGGAAGTAGGCATTGTCGGGATACGTGGTCACCAGCCGGCGCGCGATGCGCAGGGCCCCGGCCTCGTCGTTCTCTTTGGGGCTGGCCAGGATCTTCATCAGGAAAAAGCTGGCCTCAGCCCCCGTGTAGAATCCGTTCTCCGACGTGGAGCGCAGCTGCTGCAGGCCCAGCGTACGGTTGCCCTTCGGGAAGAACAGTAGAATGGGCCGTAAAAAAGGGTAGTCGTCGGCCACCGATACGGCGTAGTAGTTGAAAAGGGCCGTGCCGAAGAGGAATTCCGGACTCAGACCGTTGGCCTGCTGGCTGCGTTGCACGTATTCCAGGGCGCGTTTGCTGTAAACTGTGGCCTTACGTAGGTCGTGCCGTTCCGCGTGCAGGCGGGCGGAGAAGCCGTAAGCGGCCGAGAGCAGGAAGCTGGCTTCAAAGTTCGTGTCATCCGCCTCGTACAGCCGTTCGCCCTTCGCAATGGCCGTATCCATGTAGGCGTAGAACACCTTATCAAACTGCCGGTTGGTGACGTTGCTGGGCATGATCTTCCACCACTGGGTGAGGCCCATCAGGAAATAGGGCATCGGGTGCTGGGGGTAGCGCCGGCGCAGGCTTCGAAATTGCTTTTCCGCTCGGTCGTAGTGGAAGTTGTAAAGGTTGTGCATGGCGCCTTCCAGCTCCAGCTTGATTCCTTCATCGAGCAGCAGCCACCCTTTCGTATCGGCCGCGGCCGGGGATACGTCCACGTTGGCCAGGTGCACCTGGCGGGTGGTATCAATTGCGGGAGCGTGTTGGGCAGGAGCCTGCAGAGCGCACAGTAGTCCGGCCAGGGCGAGAGTGTGACGAATGAAATGCACGGGAAACAATGGAATAGTGAAACAACACGACGAAAGCGGATAGGTGTGCGTGCTGGAGGCGGAAGGGCACTTTAGCGCAATGCAGAAAAAGTGCAATAGGAGCAAAGAAGGGCCGAGACCCACGAAGCGAACGGCTGCAGAACTTTACCGCCAAGTGAAAATCTGCGGCAAAACTATTCAAAAACTCGCCTAAAAGTAATATTTATTTCCTGTAGGCAAGGCAAATGGCCACTGCTGAATCCGTAGAGGCAGGTCCGGCTTTCTGAGTAGCTGTACGGGGGCAAGGTACAAAGTGTTGTAATCCATTACAACACTTTGTACCTTGCTTGCGTACTACATCCTGAGTCCGCTACTGGACATCTTAATTTACCCCATCCATGGCTACCGATAGTGTACTATTTGAAACCTACCCTTTCCCGGATGAGCGGGAAGAGCGTTGGCTGAGCCGTATTCTGCTTAGCCGGACCAGTGACGGGGCCATGATACTGGTCCTGGCCGAGCGGCCCCGAGGAGTTGACGGCCGCCACGCCGGCGAGGCTCAGTTGCCGGCGGTGCTGGAGGCCCTGGCCACCAAACTCGGGCAGGACTTCGACTTGAGCGGCCAGCCACTGCAGCTGTTGCTAAGTGAGCAGCCAATCCAGGGTGGCTTGGTTCGCCTCGAGCAGATGCGCCAGGTGTTCTTTGCCAGCACCGAGCGCCAGGAGTTCAGCTTGCTGCGGTACCGCCGGCCAATTCTGCAAGCGGCCGGTGAGGAGCTGCGCCAGGCCTGGCCGGACGTCTTCTTACCAGCCGCCGTATCTTCGGGACTTATCCCACTGCTCATGCCGCGTAAACAAGTACCTCATCAGAACCCAGCAAGCCTGCAGGAAATGCCAGACCTGGAAGCAATTCTGGTCGCCCACCGGGTATCGCTGCGCAAAACGCGCGAGCAGCTGGGCATAACGGACATGCGCACGTTGAAATCCCGTCTGGCGGAGCCTGGGCGCCTGACCTGCACGCAGATTGAGCAGTTGGCGCAGCTGCTTAACCGACCTGCCAGCGAGTTGCTGGAATGGGTGCTGACCGTAGCCCTGCCACCTACGGAGATGACACAGCTGCCGCTGCAGGGCCGGGAGTTCACCTGCGCTCAGTTGAAGCTGTTTGGCGAACTGGTCGGCATCCCAGTGGACCAGTTATTGCAACGCGTTTTGAACGTCCATATACTCTCTGCTTAACGTCTAATTCCATGTTGACTTATCTGCCTTCCGACACTTCCGCCGAAAACCTCCTGCAAGTGGGCCACCCCTATCCGTATAAGCGTCCGTTGAGCTTGCCGGCCGGCGAGGAAGGGGCCATAGCCTATCTGCCGATAGAAGATAGTGAGACGTTGCTGCAGGTGGTGTATTTCACGCCGTTGCCCGAGGAGGATAAAGTGAGCTGGGCAACCCACGACTTGAACATGGTCGTGTACCAAGGCAAGCAGAAACTAACGCACCTGGTACTGCAGGTGGAAGGCATGTGCTGCTTTGATGCAATCCCCCGGCTGCCGGTGGAGCGGGATGAGCATCTGGAGCGGTGGATGACCAGCGAGGGCTGCAACGTGCTGCTGATCCTGGTAGATACCAATACCGGTCGGGTGAGCGCTTTACGGGAGGTAACGGCCGGGGCGGAATGGGCCGGGGCGTTGCGGGCGGCCGTGCAAAAGCAAATGGAGGAGCTGCCAGCCGCTTTGTTGCCATTAGCGGTGGTGGAAGATTCTGTCCTGCCCCTGTGGCAGATGATGGCTGCCTCAACCATCCACCTGAACTCCAGCCCGCTGCAACGCCCGTTGCCTCCGCTACTACGAACGTCTTTTAATTAATAAGCCACGTCTTCCCACTTTGCACGAAAAGCCCCGCAGCAGACATGCGGGGCTTTTGTAGTTTGCTTTGGTTGTGGAAAAGGGCGTAGGTGCGGGGATCTGGGAATAGTTCTTACCGGTCTTCAGCGGTGCTGAATTCCATTGCTGGATGTCTGCTCCGGTGCGACAAGGTAAGCTGATTGCCTGGAACCCCGGGTACTCGTTTGCTCCCATTATGCTTTCCCACGTTCCCAATTTGGGGCTGATTTTACACCTTTTCAGCTACTTTTTTTTTACTCGATGCGTTCTGAGGGCCCTTTTTTTCCAGCATTTCGAGCACGGTATCAATACCCGTGCGACGCAGGAAAATTCGATTGCCGGTCTTAACCAGTTCGTCAATTGTGTAGGGTCCGGCCAGGTATTCCTGAAAAAACTCAGTCGGCAGCACGTAGCTGATGTAGTAGGCGCCGGTATTCAGATGCTCATAGACTCCGTAGCGGCTTTCCCTGGACGTGAGCAGCTTTAAATCCAGCATGGAAAGAGAAGTCGGCACCGGCACCGCGGACAGCTGGATGAACTGCTGATATTGATCCTTATTCGCGCGAATAATGCCCCACCACGAGGTAGCCAGCGAGGCCCATGGTACGGCCTGCTCATCAGGCTTGCGTACCAGGTACTCGGGTTGCATAATCCCTTCCAGAATCCAGCCCTCTTTCGGCCAGGTTGGAATCCATAGCTGCCCGGACAGCTGATCAAGCTGGGCCGGCAACGGGCCATTGTTAAAAATATCCAGCCACAGACCCGGCTCCGCTTCCATCTGCCAGCCGGCCATCGACACAAACGGACGAGGCGGGCTGTCCAGCACCAAGTAACTGGCGAAGGGGAGGCCCGCGGGGGCATCTGACTTTTTAAGGCTGTAGCATATTGTATTATAACTGGTTCGATAACCGGATAATGGAGCCATAAAAGAGCGGAAATAAGGGGCGGTTGGGAGAAAGGTAAGGTTCGGCAAAATACAACTTATTTTGATATAATTATTGAATCAAAAACACGGCAGTAAACGTATAACCTATTGTAAGTCAAACAATAAAGATTTTATTATGAAAAAAAATACCGCCTCCGCCCCCGCCGCCGCCGCCGCTTCGTCCACTCCCGTATGGCACGGCATGAATTGGATTAGCCAGCATAAGCGCCTGGCTATCTACCTGCGCGATGGACTGGCCTGCGCCTATTGCGGTGCCGGCGTAGAATCCGGCGTAAAACTGGCCCTTGACCACATCGTGCCCCGCAGCCAGCCGGCCAGCACCCACAAGGCCACCAACCTGATTACCTGCTGCATGAAGTGCAACACGGCCCGAGGCGACCGGGACGTAAGCCTGTTTGCCGCCCGCGTGGCTGAACGTATCGGCGGCGATGCCCAGGAGATTGTTGGCCGGGTGGAACGCCAACGCGTAGCCCCCCTCGACACGGAAGGAGCCCGGCGCATTATGGGAAGCAGGACGTGCAAAGCGGTACTGGAAACTTATACCGAGGGGGCCTAGCCCCCTATTTTTTTCTCTCCCGGCGCGAAAATCGGGGCGGTTGGGGAGAAAATTTTTAGGCGGCGAGATACTGAAAATAATCTGTTTTTTGATGCAATTATTGAATCAAAATAGACGTTATCAACGTATAAATACTAAACAACAACTCAATAATCAGCACCATGAGCGCAGCACCTCTTTTGTTGACCGAAGGCACCGAAGCCGAAGCCGTGATGAACGTAGTACGGGGCGACGAGGCCCAGCCGGAGGCGGTTCAGCCCGCCGAGCAGCCGACCCGCGCCGCCGCCGAATTGCTGGACGTACCCCTTTCCGACGTGTACCTGCCGTTCAACTACCGGGAGCGGCGCGAGAAGCTGAACCGGGCCGACCTGGAATCGTTGGCCGAGGGCATCCGCGCAACGGGTGGGCTGATTCACGCCGTGCCCATGCGCCGGTTGCCGGAGCCGATTGAGGGCAAGAATTACGCCCTGACTGCGGGCTTTAGCCGCTTCGCCGCCCACGAGCTGGTGCTAGAGTGGCCCACGATTCGGGCAATGGTGCTGGATATGACCGAGCAGGAGGCCGAAGCCGCCCGTATCGTGGAGAACCTGCACCGCAGCAACCCCCACCCGCTGGATGAAGCCGCCGCCGTGGCCCAGCTGCTGGCCGGGCGCGAGGGGGAGCCGGGCCGCACGTATCAGGAAGTCGCCGCCATGCTGGGTAAGGACACCCGCTGGGTGGCCCAGCGGCGCGGGCTGACGGAGCTGGCCGCTGAGTGGACGAAAGGCGTGTATGACGGACTGGTAACCCTGAGTAGCGCGGAGGAACTGGCCCGCTGGCCCCTCGACGTGCAGAAGCGGCTGTTTGACAAGTGGGGCGGGCGGTACTCGCTGCAACATTCCAGCCTGAAAGGGTGGTTGGAGCAGGAAAACCGGGTACTGTCGGCCGCGCCGTGGCCCTTGTCGGATGCGGAGCTGGTGCCGGAGGCCGGGGCTTGCAGCAACTGCCCCAAGCGTAGCGGGTGCGCTACGGTCCTGTTTGCCGAGCTTGCCAAGAAAGACAACTGCCTAGACGCGGCTTGCTGGAACACGAAGCTGACCGCCGAAATCAGCCGCAAACAGCAGGAACTCAGCACCGAAGAACAGCCCGCCGTGCTGCTGAGTAATTTTTACTACGGGGATAAAGGGCTGGCCCCGAGTAAGTACGAAACGACCCGCAAGAAGAAAGAAGGCGTGTGGGGCGTGTATGTGGATGGGCCGAAGGCCGGGCACAAGCAGCGTGTGATTTTGCAGGGCGTTGCTGCGGTAGCCCCCAGCGGCAAGGCCGTAACGTCCAACCAGCCCACGCGGGGCGAGGTGATGAGGGAAAACCGCCAACGCCGGGCCACTACCGAAATGGAAAAAACGGTACTGATGGAACGGATGCTGGCCGGGATTACCAACGAGGACGCGGCAGTTTCAGCGGAGCACATTACCGGCATTCTGCGGGTGGTAATCGACGACAAGTTCCGCGCCCGGCGCGGCACGATGGACGAGCAGACCTTACAGACCCTGATTGATACGTTCGGCTGGGAGAAGCGCACCAAAGAGGAATATTCCGAGCGCGACTGGATGACCAACCAGATTAACCGCACTTGCCAGACGCTGGATTCGGCCATGCACCTGCTGATGTGGGCCATGATTACCCACAACGCCGATTTGGAATACGAGCAGAACCAGCAGGACGTAGCCAAGCGCATGAAGGTGGCCGCAGTTCAGGACGGGTTCAAAGAGCAGCTACAGGAGCGGTTGGGAGCCATCTACGACCTGACTACGTGGAAGCCCAAGAAGAAGTAAGCCAGCACCCCGCCCGGCCCTCAATGGGGGCCGGGCAACAGGGGGAGCTTTTCGCCCTACCGCCCCCTGTCCCTGCCCACGAGCGGCCCCGACCTCTGCCCCGCTGCTGCCCCCGCCCCCGCTGGCCGGACCAGCAGGCCCCCGCCCATCCTGACGACCAGCAGGACGCCCGCGGGCTGGAAGGCATAGAGCGCAATTACGGATGGTGCTGCCCGGTGCATTACGTGCGCTACCTCCGCTGGAAATACGATTTGTAACCCTTTATCCCCCATTGCCCATGTTACGTGCCTCAACCCTACCCGCTTTCAGCGTCACCGTTCACGGTGTTTCATTCTGTGTATTGCTGGCCGGTGGCAGCCGCCCTGCCCATCTGCGAACCAAAGGCCGCACGGCCGCCCGGCAGGCCGTGCGCCGCGAGGGAGCCGCCCAGTCCCTGCGGGCTGAGCTGGGCCGCTGGCAGGATGAGCACCAGCAGCTGGAACACGTCAGCCACGTAGAGTTTCACCGCTGGCAGAACTGGCGGCGGCACCAAGCCCGGCAGATTCGCCGGGTGCGGGCGTTGTTGTGGGAATTGTCGGCCGACCGCCTCGGCCAACTGGCCGCCCGCTGGCACCAGGTGCGCCGGGGATGGAGCATCGACCAGCTGGTAACCTGGATTGCGGCCCCGGCCGCGGAACTGCAACTGGCCGCGTAGATGAAAACCCTGACCATTTCTCACCTGAAAGGGCTCGAAGCGGTGGCACAGCTGCTACGGGCCGGGTTCCGCTTACGGCTGCACGACCACTACGGCGGGTGCGGCGGGGGCAGTCTGGGCCTGAAGCGGGCGGGTGGCTACGACGTGGCCGCCATGCTGAACCACAACGCGACGTGCGTGGCCACCCACAAAGTCAACAACCCGACTACCCGCCACTTCTGCGCGGACGTGCGGGCGACCAATGAGTTCGACCTGGGCAAAGCCGACATTATCTGGGCCTCGCCCAGTTGCACCCACCATAGCATTGCCCGGGGCGGCATGAGCTGCGACGAGCAGGAGCGGGCCCTACCCGAGGAGTTACCCCGCTTTGCGCTGGCGGCCGATGCCAAGTGCCTGATGATTGAAAACGTGAAGGAGTTCCGCAACTGGGGCCCGACCGAGCCCAAGCGCGACAAAAAAGGGCATATCGTGTACCGGAAAGGAGCCGATGGAAAGCCGGAGCCGGTGTACGTGCCGGTCAAAAGCCGGAAGGGCGAGTATTACCGCCGGTGGGTGGCCACGCTCAAAGGCATGGGGTACGTCAACTACGAATGCCGCCTGCTCGATGCGGCGAACTACGGCACCCCGCAAAGCCGGGTCCGGTACTTCGGGATTTTCACCCGCGCCGGCATCCCTATCAGCTGGCCGGCCCCGACCCACGACCGGCACGGCAAAGGCGGGTTGCCCCGCTGGAACGGCGTTGAACAGTGCCTGGATCTGGAGGATACCGGCCAGAGCATCTTTACGCGCCGGCAGCGCGGCAAGAAGGACTACGCGGATGCCACGCTGAGCCGGCTACTGGCTGGAATCCGGAAGCTGTTACTCCCAACGGCCCAACCGGCCGAGGCAAACGGACTATTCACGCAGGGCCTCCAACAGGATAGTCACTGCCGACCCCAGCCGCTGCAGCAGTTCCTGTATCAGAATAACGGCACCCGCGCCGGCGACAAAGCCGCCCGGTCCGTTCGGCCGGTGTGCCGGTACTCCCCCACCGTGACCACCAACGGCGGCAACCTCTTCCTGGCCAGCGTGCAGCTGCTGACGACCTACTACAAGCA
>NZ_JAHHZN010000013.1 GCF_018760735.1 Hymenobacter piscis | reverse complement strand
TTACGCCAACTCACCCGCCCCGCCACGAGCCCGCACGAACCCATGGCCCGCATGGTGGAGGCCCTAATGCGCTGGATTAGCTGGAAAGTCGCTCGCTATCAGCCAACTAAAATAGTAGGGTAGAGTAAGCCGGGGCAATAACATCAGCACAGAGTCAAAAACAACAAGTAAGTGGCTCTGTACAATCAGCTAAGGGCTAAACTGGAGCAGATTGAGGGCAAAAACATCCTATAAATCGTTTTAAAGCTATCAAACGGGGTTGTATTGGTTCATCAGCTGGCTAAAAATAAACAAGATGTGGCTAAAAAATGACTTAAGATGGGTAAAAAAGCTACTTAACTGGGTAAAAAGCCTTGGCTATGTTGCTTGTTTCCTATGAAGCTGTTTACAAAGTCGGCCTTTTTAAGAGTCTGTCATCCTGAGCGCAGCGAAGGACCTTATCATGGCGGCACAATGGCGGCTCAGACGTGGTAAGGTCCTTCGCTGCGCTCAGGATGACAAACTTTTCGACTTTCTAAACAGCCTCTATGCCGCGCCCCGGCGCTGCAACCCCCGGCGCCGGCCCGTATCTTTACCCGCTCCGCCGTTCTTCCAAGCTTCCGCATGACTCTCCGCCAACCCTTCCGCACCGCCGCCGTCTGGCTGATACTACTCACGCATTCACTCATTCACACATTCACCGCCCAGGCCCAGGCGCCCAAAACGTGGTCGTCCTCGGAGATTCTGCTGGGGCTCAAGAAACTCAACGTGCTGGGCTCGGCCCTCTACATTGCGGCCCACCCCGACGACGAGAACACCCGCCTGATTGCCTACCTGGCCAACGGCCGCCTCGTGGAAACCGGCTACCTGAGCTGCACCCGCGGCGACGGGGGCCAGAACCTCATTGGCCCCGAGCTGCGCGAGGGCCTGGGCGTGATCCGGACCCAGGAGCTGCTGGCGGCCCGCCGCATCGACGGGGGCCGGCAGTTCTTCACCCGGGCCAACGACTTCGGCTTCTCGAAAACGGCCGCCGAAACCTTCACCATCTGGGACAAGGAGCAGGTGCTCTCGGATATGGTCTGGGTGATCCGGCAGCGCCGGCCCGACGTGCTGATTACCCGCTTCCCGCCCGACGCCCGCGCCGGCCACGGCCACCACACGGCTTCGGCCATGCTGGCCATCGAGGCCTTTTCCGCCGCCGCCGACCCCAAGCGATTCCCCGAGCAGCTAAGTGCTTATACAAAGCCTTGGCAGGCTAGGCGCCTGCTCTGGAACACCGGCAGCTTCTTCGTGAAGTCCGGCGAGGACATGAGCCAGTACTTCCAGCTCGATGCGGGCGGCTACAATGCCCTGCTGGGCCGCAGCTACGGCGAAATTGCCGCCGAGAGCCGCTCCAGCCACAAAAGCCAGGGTTTCGGCAGCAGCGCCCAGCGTGGCGAGGCCCCGGAGTATTTCCAGCTCCTGAAAGGCGAGCCCGCCAAAACCGACCTGTTCGACGGCGTGGACCTGACCTGGAACCGCGTACCCGGCGGCGCGGCCGTGGGCAAGCTAGTGGATGAGGTGATTCGGAACTACGACGCGGCGAATCCAGCGGCGAGCGTGGCGGGGCTGCTAAAGGTGCGGGAAAAGATGGTCGAAGTAATTAAGCCGGACAACCCAATGGTTGGTGTTTTAACTCAGAAAGTATCAGAGGTTAATGAGCTAATACTGGCCTGTGCGGGTATTTATGCAGAAGCAATAGCAACGGAAGCTACAATTGCCAGCGGGCAGGATATCGTAACGAAAATCAATTATGAAATATTGAATCGCTCTGGTTTGCCTTTTAAGGCTTGGAATATAACAGTTGATCCGCTCGCGAATAAATGGAGTGCAAACGTTCCTTCTCCTATCCAAAACTTGTTTGTGAAAGAGCGGCCTTATCGTGACTCCACAGCTACTCAATTAGCACCTGGTAAATCGGTAAAAGGCTCATTGAATCTAGGAGCTTTCAGGGACGCTACAATCTCACAGCCATACTGGCTTCGGGAACCTGGTACGACAGGTATGTACAAAGTGCAGGAGATACACGATATTCTCAATGCGGAGAATAAGCCGGTGGCCACATTGAATTTCAGGGTGGCGTTAGGTAAGGAGCACTGGATTCTTATGAGCGTCCCTGTGCAATACAAGCACACCGACCCCGTACAGGGCGAAATCTATGAGCCGCTGACGGTGGTGCCGCCGGTGATGGTGAACATCGGCGGGCAGGCTTTTGTGTTTGCCGACACCCAACCCAAAACGGTGCCCGTGACGCTGCGGGCCGGCAAGGCGGGCGTGAAGGGCAGCGTGGCCCTCACGCTGCCCGCCGGCTGGGTTGCCGAGCCGGCCAGCCTACCGTTCGACCTCGCCGCCAAAGACGCCGAACAGACCGTGCAGTTCCAAGTACGGCCCGGTGCGGGCGCTAAAGAGGGCAAAGCCGAGCTACGGGCCGTGGCCACCGTGGACGGTCAGGCGTACTCACGCGGCTACCAGACCATTGCCTACAACCACATCCCGACCCAAACGCTGTTCCCCGAAGCCACCGCCCCGCTCGTGAAGCTCGACCTCAAGCGCAAGGGCCAGCAAATCGGCTACCTGATGGGGGCCGGCGACGAGGTGCCCGAGGCCCTGCGCCAGATCGGCTACACCGTCACGCTGCTCAAGCCCGAGGACCTCACCGAAACCAGCCTGCGCCGCTTCGACGCCGTGGTGCTCGGCATCCGGGCCTACAACACCGTCGACCAGCTCAAAACCCGCCAGCCGGCCCTGCTCAAGTACGTCGAAAACGGGGGCAACCTGGTGGTGCAGTACGTGGTGAACCGCGGCACGGTGCTGCCCGAAATCGGTCCCTACCCGCTCACCCTCAGCCGCGACCGGGTGACGGTGGAAGACGCGCCCGTGACCTTGCTCAACCCCAAACAGCCCCTGCTCAACTCTCCCAACCGTATTACGCCCCAGGATTTCACCGGCTGGGTGCAGGAGCAGGGCCTCTACTACCCCGAGAAGTGGGACCCCCGCTACCAGACCGTCATCAGCAGCCACGACCCCGACGAGCCCGCCCGCGAAGGCGCCATCCTGGTCGCCGATTACGGCAAGGGCCACTACATCTACACCGGCCTCTCGCTGTTCCGCGAGCTGCCCGCCGGCGTACCGGGTGCCTACCGGATTTTGACCAATATGGTGTCGTTGGGGAAGTAACTTGCATCCTTTAGATAGAACGTTATGCTGAGCTTGCCGAAGCATCTCGCGTGCTGCTGTTGTATTGTTATTCTGACGTCAGCACGCGAGATGCTTCGGCAAGCTCAGCATGACGTTCTACTTTTGCTCTGATTGCTTTCTGCCTTTCACATATGCTGCCTGATAACCTCATTCCCGAAACCGACAAACCGCCGCTGCTGCCTTCGTGGCGGGCCTGGTACTGGCTGGTGCTGGGGGCGCTGGGCGCCGAAATTGGGTTGTTTGTGTACCTGACCCGGCTGTTTGCATGAGCGGGCTCGACTGGCTGATTCTGGGCGGCACGCTGCTGTTTATCGTGGGCTTCGGCACTTGGCGCACCCGCCGCGCCGGCGACTCGCTCGACGGTTACCTGCTGGGCGGGCGGCAGGCCTCTTGGTGGGCGGTGGGCCTGAGCATTATGGCCACCCAGGCCTCGGCCATCACCTTTCTGAGCACCCCCGGCCAAGCCTACGACGATGGGATGCGCTTCATTCAGTTCTACCTGGGCCTGCCGGTGGCCATGGTGCTGATTGCCGTGTTTGCGGTGCCCATCTACCACCGCCTCCAGGTTTTTACGGCCTACGAGTACCTAGAAGGCCGATTTGACCGGCGCACCCGCACCTTCGCGGCCCTGCTGTTTCTGGTGCAGCGGGGCCTCAGCAACGGCCTCTCGCTCTACGCCCCAGCGCTGGTGCTATCGGCCATTCTGGGCTGGGATATTCAGCTCACCGTCTGGCTGATTGGCGGGCTGATGATTGCCTACACCGTGAGCGGGGGCACCCGGGCGGTGGCCGTGACCCAGCAGGGGCAGGTGGCCGTCATCTTCACGGGGATGGTGGTGGCCGGCTACCTGCTGGTGCACTACCTGCCGGCCGAAGTGGGCTTTACGGATGCCATGCGCGTGGCCGGCCACGAGGGCAAGCTCAACCTCATCGACTTCCACTTCGACCCTTCCGACCGGTATAACTTCTGGTCGGGCCTGACGGGCGGGCTGTTTCTGGCCCTGTCCTACTTCGGCACCGACCAGAGCCAGGTGCAGCGCTACCTGGCCGGCCGCGACATCACCGAGAGCCGGCTGGGGCTGCTCATGAACGGGCTGCTCAAGATTCCGATGCAGTTCGGGATTCTGCTGCTGGGCGTGCTGCTGTTCGTGTTCTACCAGTTCAACCCGGCTCCGCTCACCTTCAACCGGCCGGTGTACATGCAGGTGGCCCACTCCGAGCAGTACGGCCCCCAGCTGCGGGCCCTGGAGCGCACCCACGCCACCCTGTTCAAGGCCCGGGCCCGGGCCACCGGCGAGCTGGTGGCGGCCCTCAAAACCGACGACGAGCAGGCCATTGCCACCGCCAAAACCCACCTGCAGGCCACCCAGGCCGCCAACCTGGGCCTGCGCCAGCAAGCCCAGACGCTGCTCAAACAGGCCGTGCCCGCCGCCGAAGCAAAGGACACCGACTATATCTTCCTGACCTTTGTGCTCCACTACCTGCCCCACGGCCTGGTGGGCCTGCTGATTGCGGTGGTGCTGAGCGCGGCCATGGGCTCGGCCGCCGCCGGCCTCAACGCCCTGTCTTCCACCACCGTTGTAGACCTGTACAAGCCGCGCCGGCCGGGCCGCTCCGAAACGCACTACGTGGCGGCCTCGCGCTGGGCGGCCGTGGGCTGGGGCGTGCTGGGCATTGGGTTTGCCACCTTCGCCGCCCGCCTCGAAAACCTGATTCAGGCCGTCAATATCCTGGGTTCCCTGTTCTACGGCACCATCCTGGGCATTTTCGTGGTGGCCTTCTTCCTCAAATCGGTGGGGGGGCGCACGGTGTTCTGGGCGGCCGTGGCGGCGCAAATCGTGGTGCTGACCCTGTTCTTCGCTACCGATATCGGCTACCTCTGGTTCAACATCATCGGCTGCGCCGTGGTAGTGGCGGGCAGCGTTTCGGAGAAGGCGGTTAGGTCGTAGGGGCTGGCTGTTAGCTGTTGGCTTACCGAACAGACTACCCTGCCTGACGAATCAGGTCGGGTTGTTTCGTACCCGTTATGCTTGCTGTCTGCCGCTACAAATGGTGGGCCGCCCTGCGGCCGTGCAGGAATTCGTTGGGAACGTAACTGGGGTATAAACAAACCGCCCCGCCTGATAATTCAGGCGGGGCGGTTTGTTGATTTGAACGTCAAGCTAACGGTGAATGGCCATCAGCTAAAAGACTACTTGGCTTTCTTGGCCTGGGCAATCAGCTCATCGTTCATCTTCACGTATTCCATGTTCTTGGCGTCGGTGGCGAGCTTTTTGGACTGCTCGGCGGCCGTGATGGCCCCTTTGTAGTCCTTCATTTTCAGGCGGATTTTGGCCTCCGTGAGCACGTTCCAGAACTTGGGATTCTGGGCGTTGGCCTGCTCCATCCAGGTCAGGGCCTGCTTGAGGTCCTTGTCGTTGTCGAGGTAATAGACGGCGGCGGCGGCTAGGTCGCCGCTGCTGGGGCTGGCATTTTTCACCACTTTCTCGTCAATCTGGGCCATTACTTTGGTTTCCACGTCGGTCAGGACCTTGAACCTGGCGCCGGTCTGGTCCCACTGCATATCCACGTGGGCGGTGGCGGGGGTGAGGTCGGTGAAGTCGATGGTGAAGGTTTCGACTTTGGCGGGCAGCTTGTAGGGCTTCACCTTGAAGCTGGCCACGTTATCGGCGGCCTGGTAGCCTTCCACGTTGGCGCCGAGCTTGGTGTTTTTGCTCAGTACCACCTCCCACTCGGTTTTGCCGGGCACGGTGTAAATGGCATACTCACCGGCTGCCACCTTCTGGCCTTCCACGGTCACGTCGTCGGAGAATTTGATGAGGGTGGAGCCGTTGGCCCCCGTGCGCCAGCGCTGGCCGAAGGGCACGACGGCTTTGCTGGTCGCGTCGCCGAAACCGAGGCGGGTGCGCAGGCTGGGGCGGGAGTAGGTTACTGTTACGTCGGTGAGGCCCACGCGCTGCTGCACGCTGGCTTTGGGGCTGGGCTGGGGCGTGCTGATCTGGGCCTGGGCCGCGGCGCTCAGCAGCAGGCCGCTCACGAGCAGGGTGGCGCCCAGGGCGCGGGAAGAAGCCGTAAGGCAGGTGGAAATAAGCGTCATCGAAGAGGTGGGGTAAGTGAAACGGGAAAGGCGTTGCGGGGTAAAAATAGGCAAACCAAACCCAACGGTGGGTTCCGGTGGCCACCGGCCCAACCCGGCAGCGGCGGCGCAGGTTTGCGAGGCCGGCAAACGGGGGCGGGTTGGGGCGCAGTCGGCTGCCCGGCTCCTTACTGCCGTTGCTGCGGAATCCGGTGGTGCTCCAGCAGGGCGGCCAGGTCGGCGGGCGTGGCCGGGGGCCGGAGGCGGCGCAGGTCGAGGTAGTAGCAGGCCGTTTCGGAGGGGTAGAGCAGGAGCCAGTCGGGGCCCGCCCACACGGCCCGCCGGATGCGTTTCCACGGCCCCGAAAACTGCCCCAGCGCGTTCCGCCCGATGATTTCGGTGGCAGTGAGCGTGAAATCAGTGGGCTGCTGCACGGCCGTCTGGCGGGCGTAGCCGCGGCGCAGCTGGTAGCGGGCCAGGGCGAAGCGAAACAGACCGTAGAGGACGGCCACGGCCAGAAACACCAGGGTGGAAATGGTCTGCGGGCGGCCGAACTCCCACACTTCCAGGCCCACGCTCACGCCCAGCAGCAGCCCGGCGGCGGCCAGCAGCCAGTGGTTGAAGCGGGTGCGGGGCCGGGCCTGCCAGAGCCGGAAGTTCACGGCCACGTAGTCGTCGGCCGACATGTGCACGGCGGGCAGGTGGTAGGAGCGGGACTTCATCAGGCAACGAAGGTAGGGGCCGGGCCGCTGACTTCGTATTTGTCCAGCAGGGCCAGCACCTCCGCGGTAGTATGCGGAGGCGGCACCCGGCGCAGATCCAGGTAGTAGCAGAAATCGGGGCCGGGGTAGAGCAGCAGCCAGTCGTTTACTTGTTCTACACTGGTCAGCTCCGACCAGGGCAGCCGTTGCCAGCCCTGGGGCCACTGCACGGCCAGGCCCGCTGCCGACACCCGAAACCCCAGCGGCTGCGGCTGCCGCTGATATTCCCGGAAGGCCCGCCGGTACTCTCGCCCTTGGTAGAGCAGACCTAGCGCCGTGAATACCGTCGTCATCAGCATATAACCAATGCCACCAGCCGGTTTAAACCAGATGCAGTAAACAACAGCCACCCCCGGCAAAGCCAGCCACAGTCGGGCCTTGCGTTTCCACGGGTCGGAGGCAGCCGGTTTCGGCGGATTCGTGCGCTGCGGGTACCGCTGCCGCTCCTGGGTCTGGTGAATCAGCTGGTACTCCCGGAACGTGGGCGGGGTGGCCGATATAAGAATAGCTGATGACGAAACGGTCATGATAGTTGGCTACAATACCGTCTCAAATTACGCATAATGACTACAAAAAAAGGGCGAAGCCATAGCCTCGCCCTTGCTTCTCCAATCAAAACGACCGGGCTAGCTCAGCTCAAACTGCAGGCGCAGGAGGTTGGCGTAGAGGCCGCCTTCCCGCTCGCTCAGCTCGTCGTGGGAGCCTTCTTCGACGATGCGGCCACCGTCGATGACCAGAATCTTGTCCACTTTGCGGATGGTGCTCAGGCGGTGGGCGATGATGATGCTGGTGCGGTTCTGCATCAGTTCGTCCATGGCCCCCTGCACCAGCTTCTCACTTTCCGAATCGAGGGCCGAGGTGGCTTCATCGAGGAGCAGGATGGCGGGGTTTTTCAGGATGGCGCGGGCAATGGCAATGCGCTGGCGCTGCCCGCCCGAGAGCTTGATGCCCCGCTCGCCCACCAGCGTATCCAGCCCCTCGGGGAAGGAGCTGATAAACTGCCAGGCGTTGGCTTTGCGGGCCGCCTGCTTAATTTCCTCGTCGGTGGCGTCGGTTTTGCCGTAGGCAATGTTCTCCCGGATGGAGCCGCCGAACAGGATGGTTTCCTGGGGCACGATGCCGATGTGGCGGCGCAGCTCCGTGAGGTCGTACGACTGGATGGGGCGGCCGTCGATGGTAATCTGGCCGCCGCCGAGCTCGTAGAACTGCATCAGCAGCTGCACGATGGTGCTTTTGCCGGCGCCCGAGGGGCCTACCAGCGCAATTTTCTCGCCGGCCCGGATGGAGAACGTAATGTCCTGGAGCACCGTCAGGTCGGGGCGGGTGGGGTACTGGAAGGCCACGTGTTCATAGGCAATGTTGCCCCGCAGCTGCACCGGCTGCGCGCCCGGCTGGTGGGTGGGCTCGGTGGGCTCGTCCAGGATTTCCAGAATCCGCTCGGAGGCACCCAGCGTGCTTTGCACCTTGCCGTACAGCTCGCCCAAGCCCGCTACGGAGGCCCCGATGAACATGGTGTACAGGGCAAACTGCGTCAGGTCGCCGATGGTCATCTGGCCGGCCTGCACCAGCGTGGCGGCCCGCCACAGCACCAGCACAATGCCCCCGAACAGGCCGATAATGACGAACGACACGAAGCCGCCGCGGTAGAGGTTGCTTTTCAGGGCCGCCCGCACGGTGTTGGTGAGCGAAGTGGTGTAGCGCTGGGTTTCAAACTGCTCGTTGGTGAAGGCCTTCACCGTGTTGATGCCCTGCAGGGTTTCCTCCACGATGACGTTGGTTTTGGCCAGCTCGTCCTGGGTGGTTTTGGCCAGGGCCCGGATCTTCTTGCCGAACACCATGGCCAGCACCACAATCGGCGGGAACGTGAGCAGCATAAACAACGACAGCTTCACCGACACTATCATGATAAACACGATGCCCGCCAGCAGGGTCGTCACCTGGCGGAACAGCTCGGCCAGGGTCAGGGAAAACGAATCCTGGATGATGCCCACGTCGGAGGTGATGCGCGAGGTGATGGCACCCACCCGGTTTTTCTCGAAGTAGGGAATGGGCAGCGTCACGAACTTGCGGTAGAGCGCCTGCCGGATGTCGCGCACGGTAAACTCGCTTACCTGCGTGAAAAACCAGATGCGCCCGAACGAAAACAGACCCTGCAGCAGAATCAGCGCCCCAAAGCCCAGGGCAATCTGGTTGATGGAAACGGCCGTGCCGTTGGGCAGCACCACCGGGTTGCCGCTGGCGGCGTCGGCCAGCTTGCCAATCAGCCACGGAAAGGCCATGGTGCTGGCGCTGGAGAGCGTGAGCAGCACCGTGCCCACGGTAAATTTGGCGCGGTAGGGCAGCGTGAAACGGAAAATCCGCAGCCCCTGCCGGAAGCTTTCCTTGGTTAATTTTTTCTTGGGCACGTCCGGGTCAAGGGTCGCGCCGCTGGTATTCATTCCGCTTCTGGCTGCCATTTTGTTGGTTAGGAGCTAGGAGCCAGGAGCCAGAAGGGAGGAATCAGAAAGCAGAATTCCACGGGAATTTCCTGCCTTCTGACTCCTGGCGGCTCCTGGCTTCGGGCTCCTTTATTCAAATTTTACGTTGCCCTGCTCCACCTGCAGCCCTTCGGAGTTGCCGAAGGGGATGGGCAGCCGCACCTGGATGGGCACGGGCTGGCCCTTGCGGGTGGCGGGTTTCCAGGCCGGCATCTGGCCCAGCACCCGCAGCGCCTCCGAGTCGCACTCGGGGCTCAGGGGCTGCACCACCGAGGGGTTGGTCAGGTGGCCGTCGGCTTCCACCGTGAAGGTCATCACCACGTGGCCGCTGATTTGCTTGACGCTGGCCGCTTCCGGATACTTGAGGTTCTGCTGAAAAAAGTGGTTGAGACCCTGGGCGCCGCCCGGAAACTGGGGCGGCACGTCGGGGCGGTTGGGGGCGGGGCGGGCCTGGGCCTGCATCCGGCCCGCCCGGAGCTCCACCGGGGCTTTGGGCGGGGTCGGCTGCTGGGCCCGGCCCTCCGCAAGCCCCAAAGTTACGAGCAGGAACAGGAAGAACAGATGTTTCATCGTGGAGGTCTTGGACGGTTGGGCGCTTAGGGGCTTGGCTGACGCTCGGGAGAGGGGAATATGGACGAAGATGATACCATTCCGTTATCTCACCTCTCAGTTCCAAGCAAAGAACAACGCCTACGCCACGGGGTTCAATTCCAGGTTACGGGGGCGCGAAATAGCCAGCAGGCCCAGGAAGGTAAGCAGACCGTTGAGAATCAGAATCTCGAACCCGAACTTGTAGCCCCACCAGGCCTCGGAGTTAGCGTTGATAAACCAGGTGAGCAGGGGCGCGAGCAGGCACAGGGGCAGCACCAGCTTGTCGTGCAGGCCGCGGCTGGTGAAAATGCCAAATGAGTACAGTCCCAGCAGCGGGCCGTAGGTGTAGCCGGCGGCCTTAAAGACGGAAGTAATCACGCTTTGGTCGTTGATGGCCCGGAAAACCAGGATGATCAGGACAAGCACGATGCTGAAGCCGAAGTGCGTGGCCTGGCGCAGCTGCTTCTGCCGCTGCTCCTCATACTGCTTGATGTCGAGCATGTCCACGCAAAACGAGGTGGTCAGGGCCGTCAGGGCCGAATCGGCGGAGGCGTAGGTGACGGCGATGATGCCCAGGATGAATACGATGCCCGCAAACAGGCTGAAGTGGTGGGTGGCCAGCAGCGGAAACACGTTGTCGCCGATAACGGCCCCGGTTTCGGGGTTGACGGGCAGGCTGATGCCCTTGGCGGCGGCAAACTGGTAGAGCAGCACGCCCAGCGAAAGGAAGAACACGTTCACGAGCACAATGGCGATGGTAAACCAGAACATGTTCTTCTGCGCGTCCTGGAGGTTGCGGCAGCTCAGGTTCTTCTGCATCAGGTCCTGGTCGAGGCCGGTCATCACAATCGTGATAAAGGCCCCGGAGGCGAACTGCTTCCAGAAGAACTTATCGTCCTTGGGGTCGGTGAAGTAGATCTGCGACATGGAGCTTTCCTTCACCGTTTTCACCAGCCCGGCGAATCCCAGGTTCAGCTCCTGGGCCATGAGGTAGATGCTCACGGCCACGCACACGAGCATGGCCAGGGTCTGGAAAGTATCGGTCCAGAGGATGGTTTTGAGGCCCCCGCGGAAGGTGTAGAGGTAAATCAGGAAGATGCTGACCGTGACCGTGACGGCAAAGGGTACGCCCAGCCCATCAAAAACGGCAAACTGGAGCACGCCCGCCACCAGAAACAGCCGGAAGGCAGCCCCCACGGCCCGGGAAATGAGGAAGAAGAAGGCCCCCGTCTTGTAGCTCCAGAACCCGAAGCGCTGCTCCAGGTAGGTATAAATGCTCACCAGCCGCAGGCGGTAGTAGAGGGGCATGAGCACGGTGCCAATCACGAGGTAGCCCACCGTATAGCCCAGCACCACGGCCATGTAGCTCCAGCCCTGCCCGGCCACCATGCCCGGAATGGAAATGAACGTGACGCCCGACAGGGAAGTCCCAATCATGGCGAAGGCTACCATGTACCAGGGCGCGTTGCGGTTGGCAATGAAGAACGACTCGCTCGTGGCCTTCCGCGACGTGAGGTAGGCAATGATCATCAGGACCACGAAGTAGCCCGCAATCAGGCTCAGGACAAGGGTGGGGGACATTTTGGTTGAGCTGTTAGCTGGTAGCTGTTAGCTGATGTTTTGACCAGCAGGGCTTACCCGATGACCACTTACTAACAGCAACATGAAGGCGCAAGCTACGAGCATCCGCTCTAACCCGGAAGCCCGAACGACGCTAACAGCTAATAGCTGTCAGCAAATAGCTCACTTAAACCCATTCCTGCCAGGGCAGCACCTCGCCCACGGCCGGCACGTGCAGGTCGGGGCGGAGCATGCCGCCGGCCGCTATTTCCTCAATGAGGCGCAGGGGCTCGGCCGCGGGCTCATCGCTCAAATCGAAGGTGCCGTAGTGCATGGGCACGAAGTGGCCGGCCCGGAGCTGGTTGGCGGCCTTGGCCGCCTCGTGGGGGTTCACGTGGCTCATCTGCATCATGAAAGCCGGCTTGTAGGCCCCGATGGGCATGAGCACCGTGTCGAGGGGGCCGAACTGGCGCTCAATTTCCTCGAAGTGGCCCGCCAGGCTCGTGTCGCCGGCAAAGTAGATGGTGCGGCCATCGGACAGGCGCAGCAGGAAGGAGCCCCAGAGCACCCGGTTCAGATCAAACAGGCCGCGGCGGTGCCAGTGGGAGGCGGGCAGAAAAAACAGCTCGAACGGCGCGTTTTCGCCCAGCTCAAACTGCTGCCACCAGCCGGCCTCCTGCACCGGCAGCCGGGGCGCCAGCCCCTTGAGCAGGCCCGCCAGCCCCAACGGCCCGCAGGCCCGCAGGCCCGGATTCTGGCGGGCCAGCTGCCGGATCGAGGCGTCGTCGAGGTGGTCGCGGTGGCCGTGGCTGAGCAGCAGAAAGTCAATATTGGTCAGGTCTTCGGGGCGGCAGGGCAGGGCGTGGCGGCGGCGCAGCCCCAGGGAGGAGAACAGCAGCGGATCGAAGAGCAGCGTGGTTGCCTCAATGCGTAGCAGAAACGTGGCGTGGCCCAGCCACACGAGGCCGTCGTTCTGGCCCCGCAGGAATTCGGTGCAGTCCACCACTTCCGGCGTCCAGGTATCGGCCTTTTTCTCTTCCTTCTGGGGGTTGGTGCTCAGCTGCCACTTGAGCAAGGTGCCGAGCCGGGGCTCGTAGAGGTCTGCGCCGTTGCAGTATTGCCGGCCCACCATTTTGTTGCCGGGGTAGTCGGGCTTGATGGTGGGCAGTTGCGGATTGCGGACGTAGTGGGGAGCGGGCATACGAAAAGTTGAAACGCCGCTTCAACTGCACAGAATCAGGCCGCGGCGGCGCAAAAAAATAGCGGGTAGAACCCCGTCATCCTGAGCAAACAATGGGATGACCGGCAAATGAGGTTAGTAGCTCCACAGGCCCGGCCCGCCGTAGTAGCCGCCGGGGTAGGGAGTGGCCCCGTTGCTGACGCGCACGCCGCCCGAAACTGAAAAATTCTCCGTGATGTGGTAATCGGCCCGCAGGTTCACGCCCTGGCCCAGGTTGCCGCCGAAGCCGGCGTAGGGATTCACGCCGGGCAGCCCTTTCGGGGTGAAATCCTTCCAGGCCGAGCCGGTGAGCAGCAGCCGCGGTGAGAGGGCGTACTGCCCGCCGCCCTGGAGCAGGTAGTGGTGGGTGCCCGGCTGGTTGAAGCGGCTATTTTCAGTAAGCGGCGCGTAGGCCGCGCCCGGGGTGGTGCGCAGGTAAGTGAGGCCCCCGAACAGGGAGAAACGCTGTGTCAGGGGCAGCGTAACGGTGGGGCTCAGGTAGGTGCTGGAACCGTAGCGGCCCGCAAACGAGGCCCCGGCCTGGAGGCTGTAGGAGGGCCGCAGGCCCGGGCGCGGCGCCAGCGGCTCCACATGCTGGGCGCGCAGGGCGGGGGCCAGCAGCAGCAGACTGGCGGTGGGCAGCAGGGCGAGGCGTAGGGGCATAGGGCGGGTAAGTAAAGGGAAGATGGGCAACGAAGATACAAACGCCGGCGCAGCGCCGGTAGTGCCGCCACCTACCGTAACCGGATTCTGCCCGTTGGGTTGCCCGGCCGCCGAACGGGAGCCGAACAGGCGCGTATACGGGCCGGGCTCCTTTGCCTGCCTTACTCGCCTGCTTTACTCTACCGCCTTATGCAGACCCCCGTTCTCAACCAGTCCCGCGGCACGCGTCTGCTCGGTCAGAAAGTGCTGGTGCTGGTGCTGGCCGGCGGTGCCGGCTCCCGGATGGGAGTCCTGACCCGCCACCGCGCCAAGCCGGTGTTGCCCTTCGCGGGCACCTACCGCCTGATCGATTTCGCCCTGTCCAACTGCGTCAATTCGGGCCTGACCGATGTGTGGGTGTTGGAATCCTACGAGCTGCATACGCTCAACGACCACCTCGGGGGCGGCCGGCCCTGGGACCTGGACCGCACCTACGGCGGGTTGCGGGTGCTGCCGCCCACCACCGGCCCCGAGGGCGGGGGCTTCGCCGGGGGCAACGCCGATGCCCTCTACCGGCAGCTGCCCCTGATCCGGGAGTTTGCGCCGGATGTGCTGCTGGTACTTTCCGCCGACCACCTGTACACCCTCGATTTCGGGGCCGTGCTGGCCGAGCACCTGCGCCGCCGCGCCCACCTGACCATGGTCACCACCCCGGTGCCGCCCTCGGATACGGCCTCGCGTTTCGGCAACGTGCGCCTGACCCGGGCCGGGCGGGTGCAGCGCTTCGCTTACAAGCCCGAGCGACCCTTATCGGATAGCATCACCACCGAAATTTTCCTCTACGACATGGCCACCCTCGACCGTACGCTCACGGAACTGGCCGCTCAGCACGCCAACCTCAAGGACTTCGGCGACTACCTGCTGCCCGCCCTGGTGAAAGCGGGGCGCACCAACGCCTATCCGCTGGAAAGCTACTGGCGCGACGTGGGCATTCCGCAGGCGTACTGGCAGGCCCACATGGACGTGCTCGACGGCGGCGGCGTAACCCTCGACGCGCCCGACTGGCCGCTTTATACCCTGGCCTTGCCGCGGCTGCCGGCCCGGCTCGAGGCGGGCAGCGCGGTATCCGACAGCCTGCTGGCCCCCGGCTGCCGGGTGGCGGGCACCGTCCGCCGCAGCGTGCTGGGCCCGGGCGTCACCGTAGAGGCCGGAGCCGAGCTGGAAGAGTGCATTCTGCTGGGCCATACGCACGTGGCCGCCGGCGTGCACCTGCGTCGGGTGGTGGTAGATGCCGGCTATCAGCTGGCGGAGAACTATCGGTGGTGGGGTGAGCAAGTGAAAGTGCTGGGCGACCCCGCCGGGGAGTAAGCCCGGTAGCCGGCTACCGGGCTTTGCTGCCCAGCCAGGCGGCGCGGAATTTCTGCTGGGCTTTGCTGACGGGGCGTTGGGCGTCTTCGTAGGTCACTACTTCCAGGGCGGGGTCCTCTACCAGCGTGACGGGGATGGTGCGCACGCCGGTGCGGGTACGCATTTCCAGCGCCACCACATCACCGGGCTGGTGGGCGCTGAGGCGCTCCTGCAGGTCGGCGTTGCTGACGGGGCGCTGGCCATCGAGTCTGAGCAGCACGTCTTCGCGGTCGAGGCCGGCCAGATAGAGGGGCGAGCCCACGGTGGTGGTGCCCAGGGTGGCGGTGCTGTCGGCGGGGTTGAAGCTCAGGCGGCTGCCCAGGCTGGCCCGCCCGGCGTGGGCGGGGCGCACCAGCAGCCCGGCCGGGGCCAGCAGCTTACCGTAATCGGGCCGCTGATGGCCCGTGATGTGCTGACGGAAGAACTGGCCGGCAAAGGCCGTGTCGCGGGCTACTTCGCCCAGCACCCGCTGCAAATCGGGCAGGGTGTAGGGGCGGGCGGGGGCATAGTTCTGCTGCTGACCGAACTGCTGCCAGAGCGTGCGCATGTAGGTATCGAGGTCGGTTTTAAACCGGGCGCGCAGCTCCAGGTCGAGGGCCAGGGCGTTGGCGCCCCCGATGTAGTAGTAGCTCAGATAGGTATTCGCGCGGTTGTTGGGGTCGATGGCGGCGGCGGCATCCACGAAGGGCGCCTGCTGACTCATGTACACGGGCGAGTAGCGGGCCGCCCCGGGGGACAGCAGCATAGCGCCCACCAGGCCGCTCAGGGCTTCCTTACAGTACTCGGCATCCGTGTACACCCCGGCCCGGCGCAGCAGCAGTTCCCCGAAGTACTGGGTAAAGCCCTCGGCAAACCAGAGGTTGCTGCTCATGTTGGCCCGCTGAAAATCAAACGGCTCCAAATCCTGGGGGCGCAGGCGCTCCACGTTCCAGCTGTGGAAGAACTCGTGGGATACCGTGCCCAGGTTGTCGAGGGCGCCGGGGCCGCGCAGGGGGCGGCGGCTGGTGAGGCTGGTGGAGTTGCGGTGCTCCATGCCATCGGAGCTGGTCTGGGGCAGGTAGTTGGCCACGAAGGTGTAGCGGCCGAAATCGTAGGTCGGCAGCCCCCCGAAAATGGCGGCGGCTTCCTTTACAATCTTCTTCGTCTGCTCGGCGTAGGCATCCAGCTCGGCGGGCGTGCCCTCGTGCAGCACCTTCAACTCGATGGTGCGGCCGCCCTCCTGCCAGGTGCGCACCTGCTGCTGGCCCAGAGAAGTAGGCGAATCCATGAGGTACTGCAGGTTGGGGGCCAGCCAGGTGGCGCCGGCCGCGTCGGGCTGCAGCTGGCTGGCCACCGTCCAGTCCGGCAGCAGCCCGAATTTCACCTGGGCCGGGCGGGCGGCCAGCTCAGGGGCGTAGGCCAGGGTGGCGGGCATGTTCAGGTGGGCATGGCGGCCGTCGATGCCGGCATAGGTGCCGTCGGTCCGGTCGCCGAACAGGGTGTAGGTAAAGGTCACGGTGCCGTCGTGACCGGCCACGGTCCAGCCGTAGGGGTCGGGTTTGACCACGCTCAGGGTGCGGCCCCGCGAGTCGGTGGCCGTCACGTCGTACACGTTCTTGGCGAATTCGTGGAGGGCGTAGCGGCCGGGCGAGGAGCGGGCCATGCGCACCTGCAGGGGGCCGGCGGGCACGTCGCGGAACGTCACGGTCACGCGGGCTTCGTGGTGCACGGCGTTGGCAAAGCTCAGCTCGTACTGCACCGGGGCCTGGGCCCGGGCGGGCGTGGCCAAAGCCAGCGGCAAACTCAGGAGCAGGGCGGCGGCGGTTTTGCGCATCAGCATAAGAAGGGGAGTAGGAGGGAAGAAGGGGTTCGGACCGCTAACCTAACACCCGCCGGCCAAACTAGGGGCTATCGCTCCGGGGCGGCCCGCCACACGCTGGCTTCCACCATGCCCCCGAAAAACTGCCCGGCCGGCGTGGGGTGGAGTCCCAGCCGCGTCAGCTCGGCCTCGATGGGCGGGCGGTAGCGGGCCCGGATGCCGGTCGTCAGCCCGAAAAAACCGTACATGAGGGCCAGCAGCAACCGGTGCCACCAGCGCCGGGGCGGTCCGAAATCGGCCAGCAGCCAGGCCCCGCCCGGGGCCCGCGCCGCGCTCAGTCGCGTGATAATCCGCCGCAGCCGGCCGGGCTCGAACAGGTCGAGGAAGAAGAAGGTGAGCAGGCCCGCAAATTGCTCGTCGGGAAGCAGGCTTTCCTCGGTGCCTAATCGAAATTCCACCTGCCCGGCCGCCTGGGGCCAGTGCCGGGTGAGCCAGGCGCGGCTGCGGGCCAGCATCCGGGGTGAGGCTTCCAGGTACACGAGGCGGGCGGCGGGGCGGCGGCGCAGGATTTCGCCCAGCACCCAGCCCGTGCCGCCGCCCACCACCAGCAGCCGGGGCGCGCCATCCGGCAGCCTCGGCAGCCCGGCCTCCAGGGCCGCCTGCTGGGCCCGCCGCAGCGCCGGCCCGTACACCAGCCGGGCCAGCGGGTCGTAGAAGGCTGCCACGTAGTCGAAGCCGAAATCGGGGAGGGCAGGCATAGAACGGACGAAAGGGAAGGGGGGGCGGGGGCGCAAGCTACGGCGCGCCCGACGCTTTTTCAGACGGAGCCGTATGAGTAGCCTGTATGACTAATCCTCTGCGCCGGCTGCTGGCCGGCTTTACCCTTTTTCTGACGGAATTTGCCATTACGCTGGCCCTGGGCACGGCGGGCGTGGTAGTGTTCCTGGCCCTGAGCCGGGAGGTGTTCGACCAGGACGCGGCCACCTTCGACGCCGAAGCCTTCCGCTGGGTGCGCCACCTGCTGGGCCCGGCCCGGCAGCAGTGGGTGGAGGCCGTCACGTTCCTGGCCTCGCGCAACTTCATCACGGCGGCCGGGGTGGGGCTGGCGGGCTGGCTGCTGCTGGTGCGGCGGCACCGCTGGTATTCGCTGCTGGTGCCGGTGGTGGCATTGGGCAGCATCACGCTCAACCTCGTGCTCAAGCAGATTTACCACCGCCCCCGGCCGCTGCTGCCGCTCACCTCGGCCTCGGGCCTGAGCTTTCCCAGCGGCCACGCCATGATTTCGGCTTCGTTCTACGGGCTGCTCATCTACCTGGCCTGGACCAACGTGCGCCGCCCGGCCCTGCGCTACCTCCTGGTGGCCGCCCTGGCAGGGTTGATTCTGCTCATCGGCCTTACCCGGGTGTACCTGCGGGTGCATTACGCCACCGACGTGCTGGCCGGCTTCACGGCGGGGCTGGCCTGGCTGGTGGTAGCCATTCCGCTGCTGCAACGCCTGGAAATTGCGGCAAAAAAACGGTTTAAAAAGCAACTGCAAACAACTGAAAAACAGTCTATATAGCTCGGAAACGAATTTTTCAGGCAAAAATTTCCTGATTTTTTTGCGTGGAAATTTGCGGCACTGCAAAAAAGCCCCCTATCTTTGCAGCATCGAAAGGCACTCCCCCGGAGGCCGGCCGGTAAAAAAAGTGCTGCGCTTGTGGCGAAATTGGTAGACGCGCTGTCTTCAGGCGGCAGTTCCGCAAGGTGTGGGAGTTCGAGTCTCCCCGAGCGCACCGAAAGCCGACCCAGAAATGGGTCGGCTTTTTTCGTTTACAGATTGTTGCGCGGATTGCGCAGACGTGGGGCCTACTGTTCTGTGCTCAAAACGGATTTTCACTGCTTGCTGGCAGATGTGGTTCTGCGCATTCGGAACATGAAACCGGACGGGCTGTAACGCCCTTGTGGTACCGGGGGCTGCTGCGGATTGAACTGGCGGAACGGCATCTGCGTAAGCAGCGCAATAATCCGCAAAAATCTGTGATCAAACGAGTAACGGCCCGGGTAGTGGCAGCGCTGAGCTGGCTGACGCTGGAAGCAGCGGTGGTGGGCGGCGTGTTCCTGGCTTCGGCGGCCCTGTTCTTCTACCTCACGCGGGTGGTGTTCGTGGCCCATTCGGTGCAGTTTGATACCTGGGCATTCGGGCAGCTGGACAGGCTGCGGGCCGCCTGGCCCCAGCTGACGCCGGTGGTGCGGGGGCTCACGTTTTTTGCCTCCCTGCCATGGCTGGTGGCGGCTGGTGTTGGTATTCCGGTGCTGCTGCGCCGCCGGGGGCACCGCCACGAGGCCCTGGAGGTGTTTGGGGCCGTGGCGGGCGCGGCCCTGCTCAACCAGTTGCTCAAAACCCACTTCCACCGCCTGCGGCCCGATTCGGCTCTGTTTTTCCAGCCCGGCCTGAGCTTCCCCAGCGGCCACGCCATGATCGGGCTGGCCCTCTACGGCTGCCTGGCCTGGATTCTGTGGCGCCACCGCCGTCATCCTGTCTGGGCGGCGCTGCTGCTGCTGTTCGCCCTGCTCATTGGCCTCTCCCGCGTCTATCTGCACGTGCACTACGCCACCGACGTGGTAGCCGGTTTCGCCGGGGCGCTGTTCTGGCTGATTCTGCTGCGGGGAGTGTTTCAGCTGGGCTTTAGGGGTGATGGGGTGAGGAAGTGATGAGGTGAGGGGATAAAAGAACTGTCATCCTGAGCGGAGCGAAGAATCTTATCACGTTACAACGAGTCGTTGACACGGCTGTTCCGACGGGATAAGGTCCTTCGCTCCGCTCAGGATGACAGTTCTTTTATCACCTCATCACTTCCTCACCCCATCACTTCATCACCTCCAGCTTCACCTTCACCCGCAGGGCCAGGAGGCCTTTGGCGCCCTGGAGCTCTTCGAGCTCGAGTTCCTCGATTTCGGGTTCGAGCAGGCCGCGGTCCTGGAGGTAGTCGAGGTATTCGAGGTACTCGTCGGCCTCGCGCTGCTGGGAGTACACCAGGGCCAGGTAGCCGGGCTGGGTGAGCCGCTCGCCGGTGCCCAGGATGGTGGCCTTGTCGATGCGCTTCTTGATGATTTCGTAGCGGATGTTGTAGGCCCCGTCCACGTCGAACTGGCGCTCATCCTGCCGGAAGCGGATGCTCAGGGGCTGGCTGTGGATAAGGATGAGCTGGGTGGTTTCCAGGGGCACGGGCAGCGTAGCCTTGAGGGCGGCCGTGCGGCGCGTGATTTCCACCATCGTGAGCAGCTGCCAGAGGCGCAGGTTCTTGAGAAACACCAGGTCGAAGGGCTTGTCCTCGACCAGGGCCGCGCCCACGTAGATGTTGTGCTCCACGCCGTCGGTTTTGAAGCGCTGGAAGTAGTGCGGGAACATGGCCTGGGCCTTGGCGTCCTCCTCGTCGAGGTAGTTGGCCACGGCGTCGTTGAGCAGGGTGGTGCTTTCCTCGAAGGCCCGGCGGCGCTTGTAGAGGATGCCCAGCTCGGAGTCAATCTGGGACCAGTACTGGGCAATGACGGGCCGCAGCTCCTCCGTATTCTGGCCCAGGTACTCAAACAGCGGCTCCATCTCGGTGCGCAAGGACTCGAAGATGTTCACCTCGTCGCCGCTCACGATGCCCTGGCGCAGGCGGCGCAGGTTCTTGCTCACGTAGAACTTGAGCTCGTCGAGGATGGGCAGCTGCTGAAACTCGGAGGCCTTCTTGAGCACCTTGCCAGCCAGGGTGAGGTGCTCAATCAGGTCGCCCTGGATGGCCTCGTTACGGGCCGTGCTACTGCCCCGGATGTCGCTCGAGCCGTGCAGCGGGTACACGTCGTGGAAGACGATGTCCTCCATTTCGGCCTGGCGGTTGCCGTCTTCCAGCTTCTGGAGCAGGTTCTGGGCGGCATCGGTGAAGCGCCACTCCATGGTGGGGTGAATGGCCGTGAACTTCTCCTTCACAATGGCCTGCACCCGGGTTTCGATGTCCTCGGCGTTGCGTTTCACGGCCACCGCGAACAGGGGCAGGAACTGGTTTACGTTCTCGAGGCTGAACTCGTTGAGCTCCCCCACGTTGGGCGAACCCAGCTCCAGCAAACCCACCGTGTCGTCGCCGTAGGGCAGCAGGGCCAGGATGGCCGAGCGGATGCCCAGGCTCAGGATCTGCTCGCGCAGATCTTCCGGGATGTCGGCCTGCTCCACGTCTTCGAGCACCAGGGGGCGGCGGTCGGCCCAGAGGCGGCCGTAAATCTGGCGGAAGCCGGAGCTGGCGTCGGGGTTATGGAGCTGCTTGGTGAGGAAGCTGTGGTTGATTTTGCGGCCGAAATCCACGAAAGCGCGCTTCTTCTCGTCGTAGGCGGCAATGCCGAGCTGCAGAAAGGGCTTGCCGAAGAGCACCCGCAGCTTTTCCTGAATCTGCTCCAGGCGGTCGGAGGCCTGCAGCACGTCGCGCTCCAGCAGGTCGTATTTCAGCTCCGACAGGATTTCCTGCTCCGTCACGTCCACCAGGTGCAGGATGTTGAAGCCCTCGAGCACGAAGTGCTCGGGCGGGAGCTGGGCCAGCCACAAATCGGTGCGCTGGGGGTTGCGGCTCAGGAAGTCGAGCTGCTCGGGGCTGAGCTCGGGCTTTTCGCCCACCACCTTCACTTCCAGAAACGTGGAGTTGAAATCGACGCTGTAATGGCGGTAAAGGCCGATGCTGTAATCGGGCACGGTGAAAATGATGCTGCCCTGCAGCGGGAGCTGCACCCCGTACACCTTTTCCAGAATCAGCTGGTAGGCCATGCGGGTCATGTACATCTCCAGCTGCGGCATCGTGATGTTGAGCGGCTGCTTGATGATGTGGGCGTTGTTGAGCAGCACCTCGGCAAAACGCGGCGTGTGGTAGAAGCTGTGGCGCTGAAACGGCGCCACCGCCCCCACAATATCGGTGGGGAAGGAGGCGGGCGGGAATACGGCCAGCATGAGCGTTTCCACCAGGTCGCAGTTGCACTCGAGCAGCTGCAGGTCGGTGATGGGGCCGCGGGCCCAGTCGGCAGCGGCCACCTGGGCGCCCACCGAGCGGGAGAGCAGGGCAATGCCCTGATTCTGGGATTCTTCGCCGGCTTTCCAGTACGCAATCAGGGGCTCCAGGCTGAGCGTGGTGCGGAAGGGAAACGTGGGCGAAACGGTGGGAGTAGCTTCTTTCAACATAGCGGCAAACAATCTGGGCGCGGTACCGGCCGAAACCGGCCGCGCAAGTAGGAAGCTATACGGCGCCGCGGCCCCGCCGGACGTGTTTACGGTTGTGCTTACCGCCGCCGCACGTCCAGGAGGCCGAGCTGGTTGCGCCGGTCAACGTCGGTGAGGTTGGTGGGGGCGAGGCTGCCGTTCACGTACACCACTTTGTTGATGTTGTCGAAGCAGGTGCAGCAGCCATCGGCCCGGTACACGGTGGTCAGCTCCACCTTATCAAGGTAGTAGTCGAAGGTATGTTGTTTGGCCGTGCGGGTTTTGGCCAGGTAGAGCTGGTAGCGGTACTGGTCGAGCTTGCGGTTGCCGGCCTGGGTGAAGGGCGTGGTGTTGTTGAGGATAACGGGCTGGGTGAACACGCGGGCCTTGGCGCGTACAATCTGCACGGTGTCGGCCCGGGGGCGCTGGGCCGTATCGAGCGGCACCCGGATCAGGAAGACGGTATCAATTTCGGCCACTTGGAAGCCGGCCGGCGCCGTGCCCGTAGTATCAGGGCTGAAGTTGAATCCGATGGCGTCGGCGTAGGTGTCGTTGCACTCGCAGGCCGTGGAGCCGCAGCAGGCCGCCAGCAGGGCCGAAGTCAGAAGAAGGCAGAACCAGGTAGAAAACGTGCGCAGCATAGGGCGTAAAGATAGCAGGGGGCGGGCGGGCCGCCCACAAAAAAGCGGACCCGCGCCAACGGGTCCGCTTCCGGAACGTCCGAACCGGCCCCGTTAGTGGGCCGACCGGGATTATTCTTTTACAAACCGGCGCGTTTCAACGCCGGCGCGGGTCGTGATTTTGAAAAAGTAAATGCCCGCGGGCAAATCGGCCACGTCCACGGCCAGGGTGTGCGGGCCCTTATCCTGCCGGTCGTCCCGGGCCACGGTGCGCAGGGTGTTGCCCCGGCCGTCGAGCAGTTCCACCGTTACGGCCCCGGCCTTGGTTACCTCGTAGGCGAGCTGGGTGGTGGCGCTGGCGGGGTTGGGATACACCTGGCTGCCGGCCCGGGCTTTCGGGGCCGGTGCCGGGGCATTGGGGTCGAGGAGCAGGAAGGCCGCGGGGCGCAGCAGGCGCTCCAGGGGCCCGCCGCGCCGGTGGTGCCGGCCCGGGCGGGCGGCGGTTTCCGCCTGGCCCTTGGCGCCAATGGCGCGCAGGTCGGTGGCCCACTTCTCCTGCCGGGGCTTGAGGGCCTGGGTCAGGCGGTTGATGTCGGGGGTGTACTTCTGGGCCAGCGCCTGCACGTTGGCCAGGATGCTCTTGGTTTCGGTGCGCAGCTGCTGAAGCTGCTGCTGCTGGGCCTCGGAGAGGGCGGGGCGGGCACCGGGCGTGGCGGCAGTGCTGGCCGCCGGCCGCCCCGCCTGACGCAGGGCGTGGGCTTTTTCCCGGACTTCGCGCAGCTGGGTGCGGTAAATGGCCAGCTGGGCCCGGTCGGCGGAGGTGAGCCGGCTTTCAAGCTGGCGGCGCTGCTCCCGCACGGCGGGCAGCACGTGCTGTTGCACGTAGGCCCGGGCCTCGCGGTGGGCCGGGCGGGCATCGGCCGTTGCCGGGCCGGGGGCAGTCTGGGCGAAGGTGGCCGGGGTGTCCGACAGGAGCAGGCCGCCCGCGAGCAGGGCCGAGAAAAGAAGTGCTTTCATCACAAGGGGCTGAATAAGGCGGCGCATCCGGCCGGTTTCCGGAGGCATAGAAGCCCATTGCGCCGTCGGGTTTAACCCGGCCAGGAAAAAAAACCGGGAAAACGACGTGAAAAAGCGCCCTGCTATATACCACTGGCCTGATGTACCGGTCGGTTGCCAGGCGCCGGCACCGGCAGTCCGTCGCCGAAATAAATGTCCGGTTTCGCCTGCTATTGCCCAACTTGCGGGCAGTATGTTGCTTCTTAACCTGATTCGCCGCCTCGTTCTGCTGCTGCCGTGCCTGCTGCCGTGCCTGCTCCCCCTGGCGCTGGCCGCCCAGCCGGCCTCCCCCGCTGCCGGGCCGCCGCGCCCGGCGCCCAACCCCGCCTGGCTCACGGAGCAGCTGCGCGAATCGGCGGTGCTGCGCCACCACCAGGTGGGCGTGAGCCTGGTGGACGTGGCCACGGGCCAGCAGCTGTTCGGGCTCAACGAGGAACGCTACTTCACGCCGGCCAGCACCCTGAAGCTGCTGAGCCTCTACGCCGGCCTGAAGCTGCTGCCCGATTCGCTGCCCAGCCTCCGCTACGTGCTGCGCCCCGACACGCTCCTGTTCTGGGGCACCGGCGACCCGACCCTGCTCCACGGCGACGTGCCTTCGCGCCGGGCCTTCGAGTTCCTGAAAGCCCGACCCGAACAGCTGTTCTACGCCGCCGTGCCTGCCCCGCCCGCCTTCGGCCCCGGCTGGAGCTGGGACGATTACGGCTACTACTTCCAGCCCGAGCGCGGCCCCTTGCCCATCTACGGCAACACGGTGCGCTTCTACGGCCGCCCCGCCCCGCAGGCCCCGCGGGTGCTGCCGGCCTTCTTCCGGCCCCTGACCGCCCCCGCCCCGCCCGCGCTGCCCAACCCGGCCCAGGACCACGTACGCCGCCTGCCCGAGGAAAACCGGTTTCTGGTGTTTGCGGCCGCCCGCCGCTGGGTGGATGAGGTGCCCTTCCGGACCAGCCCCGGCCTGCTGCTCCAGCTGCTCCAGGATACGCTGCGCCGCCCGGTGCTGCCCGCCCCGCTGCGCCTGCGGGCCCAGGACTCGGTGCGCACCCTGCGCGGCCTGCCCGTCGATTCGCTCTACCGCCGCATGATTCGGGTGAGTGATAATTTCCTGGCCGAGCAGTTGCTGCTTATGTGTTCCTCGGCTCTGGGCCCCGACTCGCTGAGTTCGGCCCGCGCCATCCGGCTGATGCAGGCCCGCCACCTGCGTACCCTGCCCGATGCCCCGCAGTGGGTGGATGGCTCGGGCCTCTCGCGCCTCAACCTGCTCACACCCCGCAGCCTCACGGCCGTGCTGCTGCTGCTGCACCAGCAGATTCCGGAGGCCCGGCTGCTGAGTCTGCTGGCGGCCGGGGGCGGACAGGGCACGTTGCGCCGGGCCTATCCGGGCGGCAAATCCGGCCCCTGGCTCTGGGGCAAAACCGGCACCCTCACCAACACCCACAACCTGGCCGGCTACCTGCGCACCCGCTCGGGCCGGCTGGTGGCCTTCAGCTTCTTCAACAACGGCTACGTGGTGCCCACCGGCGAAATCCGCCGCGAAATGGAGCGCGTGCTCACGCTGGTGCGGGAGCGGCTGTGAGCGGCTGCCGGTGTAGCGCAGTTAGTTATCGCCCTTCGGCTTTTTTTTCCTGCGGGGGCTGGCCTGCTTCACCTCTGATATCCGGGCGATGGTTTCTTCCCGGCTCAGCACAACTCCGGTTAGTTTTTTGGCCCACTCTCGCCCTGGGTGAATAATGTCCCACTTCGATTTTTTGGATTTGTAGCGCCCGCTACCAGGGTCGTGGTTGCCGAATCCATCAATCGTGACATTCCAAATAGGATGAAACATATTGATCAGTAAGGACTCGCCCAATGGAATCCAGATAGCGTCTACGGCCAGATAACGGCAGGTGAAATCCGATGGGTCAAGGTCACCGCCTGCTTCGATAGATTCCAGGTGCTCTGTTAAGCGGTCATAAAGAGCCCGGCTTTCGGTACCAGTAACATTGATTACCCCTTTACGGGCTCCTTTGGCTACCGCTTTGCCTACATAAATCGGCACTTTCGCCGCATCTTCTGGCAAACCAGCTGCTTCGCGGGTGTAGAGCGGATGTGTACCATTGTAGTAGATTACATACACACCAGCTCCGGTGAATGAATTCAACTCACTCAACCGATGGATAGGCTGTTCTAACAAAGCCTCCGTAATACTTTTGCCAAGATTTTTAATGTCAAGTGGGTTATACACAGGGAAAAGCAGGTTAAACAGTGACGGATGAAAGATCATGGAAGAGCTGTCGGGTAACGACCGCAGCAAGATCTACGGGAACTGCATTACCAATTTGTCGCATAGCCTCTGACCATGCGCCTTCAAATACATAGTTATCGGGGAAAGATTGAATGCGGGCCGCCTCACGTGCTGTGAAGTAACGGACGGTTCCATCGTCCTTGACGAACATATTTTCGCCGCCTGGTACCCCATGAACCCCTGCTTTGAGTGTCTTAGAGGGTAAATCCAAATCACTGCCGGTATGACCGGGATAGGATTTTGCTCCTGCTCGGTACTCATGATTCGGCAGCGTAGAAAATGCGACTTGCTGTAAATCGCAGATGGCATCGCGCGTGGTTTTCCAGGGTTGTAGTGGGATAAGCTCAGGTCGTTTCAGCGCAGCACGCACGAAGGGCATCTCAAGTAGTTGAGTGCGTGGGTTAATGCCATGACGTTCCCAATAGGTGCCATTCCATTGGTCATTCACCAAGGCTTCTATACTATGCGTCGCCACAGGAAAATGCCACTCCAGATTTAAATCAGCCCGAATCCCTACAATAATCAAACGCTCCCGTCGCTGAGGCACACCATAATCGGCGGCGTTCACTAATCGAGGAATAACACGATACTCCAAATCCGTTTCATGGTTGGCAGTGTGATGCTGCTCTAAGCGTCGGCGATGGTCTGTCCAATCTTCATTATCCCGCTTCTCAATAGCTGGGTACGCCAGCTGTAGCTGGATATACTCGAGGTAGAATTGGAAGGATGCCCGTGTCAAACCCTTAACATTCTCAAACATGAATGCTTTTGGTTTGGTCTCGCGCAGGGCGCGTATGGCCTGTGGAAACATGTCGCGACGGTCATCGTAGGCCTGATGTTTACCGCCAAGAGAGAACGGTTGGCAAGGGGGACCGCCCGTTACAATATCTACCTTCCCCTCAAACCCATGAAAATTTATTGACCGAATGTCGGTTGGTTGGATTGGTCCTTGGTGCCGGCATTTCAGTAAGGCCTTATTGCGCGATAGTGTATCACATGCCCAACGGTCCCACTCTACAACATGCGCCGTTTCAAAACCAGTCTGGCTGAGAGCCATGGCTAAACCGCCACCTCCGGCGAACAATTCTAATGCTTTCATTGAGTGTGGCAATGTTTGTCTAAGTCAAAGGTATACACCTATGTACTTTCTCTTCTTCCCCCTGCCTGATTATGCTAACATATTTATCAGTCAGTTCTCGTTCTTTTTCTTCAACTCGCACTGCACCAAAGCCATACTCCAGTGCCTTGGATACAATAAACTGATGCTCGGATAACCATAGCCAAGAGTTCTGTCAAGAATAAAAACTGTTTATATAAAATTCTTGCCGTTCTTTGTCAAGAATTTATACTTTTAAAGCTGTGTTCTTGACAAAGTATGGCACGTCCCCCTGCTGCCTCCTGGTTGGCTGACTTATGTGCCTATCTGGGGCTGAAAAACTACCAGCTGGCTCAATACCTGCACATCGACCCCACCCAGCTAAGTCGGCTGGCCTCGGGGGAACGGCTGCCAAACATGGCTGTTGAACAAGCTTTAGCCCCGCTGGTAGCCCTGCTGCCCGCTGCATCTGAAGCCGCCCCGGCGCCCGGTTTGCTGCGCCCGGCCTCTGCCCCGCCCGAAGTGCCGGCCCTGGCCCCGCCCGAAGCCGCCCCGCTCGAAGCCCGCCTCGACGAGTGCCGGCACCGGGCCCGCCAGCTGCGCCGCCAGCTGGCACCCCTGCAACAGCAGGCCACCGCCGCCGCCCGCTGGGCGGCCGCCCTGCCGGGGCTGCGGGCCGCCCTGCCGCCCGACCCCGCCACCGAGCCCGACCCGGCCACCGACTGGCCCGCGTGGCTGACCTGGCACCGCCACCGCTGGCTCGCGGCCCGCCCCACCCGGCTCCCGCCCGACCTGAGCGCCCGCTACCACCTGCTGCGCCTGCGCGCCGAAGCCCTCGAAGCCGAAGCGGCGGCCCTCGCCGGGCTGCTGGCCGGGTAGGGGCCCGGGCCGGGGGCACCGCCCGAAAAAAACAGGGGCCCCAGTTGCGTAACTGCCTTATACTGCTAGTTTTGGCGTGTCATGTTTTTCTAACCCTTTATCAGTTTTCCGTTACTTATGGCGTACGATGTGAACACCCTCCAAAACCGGGCGCAGTGCCTGACGGCCAAGGCCAGTCTGGAAGCCGAACTCGACGGCTACCAGAACCGCGACCAGAACCTGGCCTTCCAGGAACGCCGCGAAGGCCGCACCGAAGCTTCGGTGGCCACCCGCCTGGCCTCCGCCACCAACCAGGTCAATTATCTTACCGACCAGCTGGCCCGCCCCGACCTCTCGGCTACGGACCGCCAGCGCTACCAGAACCAGCTCCTGACGGCCAATTACCAGAAAGCCAAGCTGCAAAACCGCAGCGCCGGCAGCGGCGGGGCCGCCGCCTTCCTCGCCGACGTAGACGCCGACCAGATTGACGCCCAGGTGGCCCTGCTCACCGGCGCCATTGCGGCCGTGCAGGCCCGCCACGACGCGCTGCCCGCCTAAGCGCCCCCCACGCGGCCTATCAACAGAACGCCCCCGGCCGGTTTGGTCGGGGGCGTTTTGCCAAAGCGAGAAATACGAACACCTTTCTAAGCTCTAAGCTCTAAGCTCTAAGCTCTAAGCTCTAACACCTAAGCCCTAATACAGCACCCGGAATTTAATCGTGTGCTCCACTTCGCGCAGGGCCTGGATGAGCTCGGGGCCGTATTGCCGGTCCACGTCGGTAATCACGTAGCCGATGTGCTCGTTGGTTTTCAGGTACTGGCCCAGGATGTTGACCGAGTGGGCGGCCAGCACATGGTTGATGCGGGCCAGCACGCCGGGCACGTTGTGGTGAATGTGGATGAGGCGGTGGGCCTGCTGGTCGGGCAGCTGAATGTTGGGGAAGTTGACGCTCTGCTGGGTGTTGCCGGTGTTCACGTACTGCATCATGCGCTCGGGCACGAACTCGGCAATGTTGCGCTGGGCCTCGGCCGTGCTGCCCCCGATGTGGGGCGTGAGCAGCACGTTGGGCAGGCCCCGCAGCTCGCTCTCGAAACCCTCGTCGTTGGTTTTGGGCTCTTCGGGGAACACGTCCACGGCGGCCCCGCCGAGGTGGCCCGAGCGCAGGGCATCGGCCAAAGCCGACACCTCCACCACCGGGCCGCGGGCGTTGTTGAGAAACAGGGCCCCGGGCTTCATGCGGGCAAACTGGGCGGCCCCGAACAGGTGGGTGTTCTCGGGGCGGCCGTCGATGTGCAGGGTCACTACGTCGGCCTGCTCCAGCAGCTCGTCGAGGGTGCGGCACTTGGTGGCATTGCCCAGCTGGAGCTTCTCGGCCACGTCGTAATACAGCACCTGCATGCCTACGGCCTCGGCCACCACCGAAAGCTGGCTCCCGATGTTGCCGTAGCCCACGATGCCCAGCTTCTTGCCCCGGATTTCAAAGGCCCCCCGGGCCGACTTATCCCACTCGCCGGCGTGCATTTTGGGGTTTTTCTCGGGAATGCGGCGGGCCAGCATGATGATTTCGCCCAGGGCCAGCTCCACCACCGAGCGGGTGTTGCTGAAGGGGGCGTTGAACACGGCCACGCCCTTTTTCATGCAGGCCGGCAAATCAATCTGGTTGGTGCCGATGCAGAACGCGCCGATGCCGATGAGGCGGTTGGCCGCGTCGAGCACGCGTTGCGTGACCTGGGTTTTGCTGCGGATGCCCAGGATGCTCACGCCCTCGATGCGCGCTACCAGCTCGTCCTCGTCGAGGCCGCCGGGCACGGTGTCCACCTGGTAGCCTTCGGCCCGGAAGAGCTCGGCGGCGCGGGGGTCGGGGTTTTCGAGCAGCAGGACTTTGATGCGGTTTTTGGGGTAGCTGAGGGTCATCGGGAGCTTGTTCTGGTAGAGAAATTCGTCGAAGGAAGGCAGCACTTCATCGGCCTGGGCCACCACGGCGGGGCGGCTCACGTTTTCGGTGAAGGCGTAGAAGCGGTCCGCCAGGCCGGCCTCCCGGATCTGGTAGTCGGTGTAGCCGTCGCCGAGGGCGTAGACGGGGCCGTGCAGGTCGAGCAGCTGCAGCTGGCGGATTTTGCCCCCGTCCTGGCTGAGCGGGTTGGCGGCGTCGAAGCCCGTGATGCGGTCCTCGGCGTCGAAGGTAAAGGTGTTGGCCAGCACGAACTCGGGGCGGATGCCGAACTCGCCCACCACGGGCTCAATGAACTCGCGGAAGCCGCTGCTGACGATGTACACCCGGCCCGGAAACTGCTCGAAGAAGCCCCGGTTGCGCCGGATGCTCTCCGACACCTTGCCCCGGAGCCGCTCCACCAGCTGCCCGATGTGCGCCCGCCGGGCCGGCAGCAGCGCCAGCCGCTCCCGCAGCGACTCCGAAAACTTGAGCTCCCCGCTCATGCCCCGGTCGGTGAGGGCCCGGATCTGGCCCACGATTTTTTCGCGGTCGGGGGAGCCTTCGAGGGCAATGTCGGCGAGTTCATCGAGGCCTTCGACCTGGGTGAAGGTGCTGTCGAAATCGATGATGAGGTAGGGGAGTGGTGCGGGGTTGTCGGGCATAGCGGGGGCAAGGTAGGGCGCGGCGGCCAATGCTCCACCAGCACGCAGTGCCGGGTTCTACGATTTCCAACCCGCAATGGCTCGATTCAGTCCTCGTAGAACTCCAGGGGCAAGCCGTCGGGGTCTTCGATGAAGGTGAAGCGGCGGCCCGTGAACTTGTCGGTCCGGACGGGCTCCGAGGCCACGCCGTGGGCCGTGAGGTGGCGCACGGCTTCGTCCATATCGGTCACGGCAAAGGCCAGGTGGCGCAGGCCGGTGGCCTCGGGGCGGGTGGGGCGCGGCGGCGGCGCCGGAAACGAGAACAGCTCGATGACGTACTGCTCGCCCAGGGCCAGGTCCAGCTTCCAGGAGTCGCGCTCGGCCCGGTACACTTCCCGCAGCACGCGCAACCCCAGCACCTCGGTATAGAACCGTTTGGAGCGGGCGTAGTCGGAGCCGATGATGGCGATGTGGTGGAGGTAGCGCAGGGGCAGCATGGCAGCGGGGGCAGAAGGGCCGGGAAAACTCGCTTAATCGACCCGCCGGCTGGTGGCGGCGGGCAGCCAGGCGTGGTGGTGGCAGTTGGCGCAGCGAGCCTCGGCCCGGGCGGCCAGCTCCCGGACCGTGCCGCAGCGGGCGCAGGCGTGGGGGCCGGCGGTGGCGGCCCGGGGGCCGGCTTCGGTGAGCCGCTCGGGCCAGAGGGGCAGGCCGGGCCGCACGGCCTCGTCCTCGAAAAAATACACGCTGAACTCGCCGGTGGCCTCAATGTAGGCCCGCCGCACCTGGCCCAGGTGTTCCACGTGCTGCTGGCGCAGCTCGCCGAACAGTTCCTTGAGCGTGAGCTGCTGGGAACGAAAGTTTTGCTGATGAATCACGCCGTCTTCCACCAGCAGTACGGGCCGGCCTTCCAGCCAGTCGGAGAAGCCGGGGAATCGCTCGGTGAGACGGTTGAAGAGCACGTACAGGGCCGTGACAGCCATAAACACCACGGCGGCCGGCAGCAGGGGCGTGTCTTCGTAGAGCATGGCGTCGCCGGCGGCCGAGCCCAGGCCCAGGATGATGCTGAGCTCGAAAATGGACAGCTGCCGCACCCCGCGCCGGCCCATAATACGCAGCGCCCCCAGGATGAGCAGGTAGGTAAATCCGCACCGGAACAGGGTTTCCAGCAGAAACGACCAGGAGCTGGTATCAGCCCACCAGATGCGGGCCCAGTCGAAGGGCGTAACGGGAGCTTGGGGCATTGCTTTGGTTTTTGGTTTATGGTTTTTGGTTTGTGGCCTGCCGTGGATAATTGGATATAGTAGTCAGACCAAAAACCACCCACCAAAAACCATAAACCAGACTCAGGAAGGCCAGGCGTCGGGGGCGGGGGGCGGCACCAGGGGCTGAACCAGGTGGTAGGTGGTGGGCGCGAAGCCCATGGCCGCCCAGAACTGCCGGGCCCCTTCGTTGGCCACGGCCACCTGCAGCTCCAGGTGGTCGGCGCCTTCGGCCAGCAGCCAGGTTTTAGCCGTGCCGAACAGGGCCCGCCCGATGCCAAGGCGCCGGAAGGCCGGGCGCACCAGGGTTTCGGCCAGGTAGCCGCGCCGCTTGTAGTGCAGGCCGTGGTGGCCGATCTGGTACATGGCAATGAGCATTCCGGCCAGGCCGTCGGGGGTTTCGGCCACGAAAAAGCGCGTGTATGGCTCCCGCAGGCGGTGTAGCAGCATTTGCTTGAGTTCTACCTGGGCCCGGCGGTGGTAACCAAAAACGGAATGGTAGTGCGCGTGCGCGTCCATGAGTTCGGCCCAGAGCAGGTACACGGCGTGCAGGTCGGAACGGGTGGCCGGGCGGATGTGCATGGGGCAGGGTGGGGAAAGCGGCGAGGCGGCAAGTTGGGCATCCGGCGTCGGAAACCAAACCCCTAAGCTAGGCGCTGGCCTGGTTAAGCTGGTGCCTATCGGCCTCGCTGAGGGGGAGCTGCATGGCCTGGAGCAGGTCCGCAACCTGGGCCGGACTGGTGGCCGAGGCGATGGGGGCCGTGAGGCCGGGGCGGGCCATAATCCAGGCCAGGGCCACCTGGGCGGGGGAGGAGCCGGCGTGGCGCTCCACCACGGCATCGAGGGCGGCTAGGATGGCGCGGCCCCGGTCGTTGAGGTATTTGGGGCCGATGCTGCTGCCGCGCACGCTCTGGCTCAGGTCGGCCTCGGTGCGGTACTTGCCCGTAAGAAAGCCCGAGGCCAGGCCGAAGTAGGGAATGACGCCCAGACCGTACTCCTGGCAGAGCGGCAGCAGGTCTTGCTCGAGGCTTTGGCGGTTGTAGAGGTTGTACTCGGGCTGGAGGGTTTCGTAGCGGGGCAGGCCCTGGGCGGCGCTGGCCTCCAGGGCGGCGCGCAGGCGGGCGGCCGAAAAGTTGCTGGCCCCGATGGCGCGCACCTTGCCTTCCTGAATCAGCTCGGCGTAGGCTTCCAGCGGCTCGGTCACGGGGCGCTCCTCGCCGTCCTGGTGGCTTTGGTAGAGGTCGAGGTAATCGGTTTGCAGGCGCCGGAGCGACTCTTCGACGGCCGTTTTGAGGTAGGCCTTGCCCAGCCCCTGGCGGCCGTCGCCCATTTTCATGCCCACTTTCGAGAAAATCAGCACGTCGTCGCGGCGGCCGCGCTGCCGCAGCCACTTGCCAATCACGGTTTCCGACTCGCCGCCCTGGTGGCCCGGGGCCCAGGCCGAGTACACGTTGGCCGTATCGATGGCATTGCCGCCGCCATCTACAAAGGCATCGAGCACGCGGAAGGACGCGGGCTGGTCGGCCGTCCAGCCGAAGACGTTGCCGCCCAGCACCAGGGGCGCAGTTTGCAGGCCGGAGCGGCCCAGTTCACGGTGTTGCATGGAGAAGGGTAAAACGGGGTGGCAGAACGCGGAGTAAACTCCGGGCCCGACCATTGGGTTACCGAAACCTGTTAATTTGGTCGGCCACCAATTCTTGTCCGCGATGCCCAGAAGGTCTTTCCTGCTGATTCCGGGCCTGCTCCTGCTGCCCTGGCTGCCCGCCAGCAGCGTCCGGCAGCAGGCTCCCACCCTGACTCAACGTGATTTTGAACCCTTTTTTCGGCGCCAGGGCGTGGAAGGATCTTTTCTACTCTACGATGCCCCGGCCCGGCAATTCGTAGCCTACCGGCCCGACCGTTGCCGCGAAGGATTTCTGCCCGCTTCCACCTTCAAAATTCCCAACACGCTCATCGGCCTCGCTACCGGGGCGCTGCGGGATACGGCCGAAATCTGCCGCTGGGACGGCATAGCCCGCGACTTCCCGCAGTGGAACCAGGATATGCCGTTTGCCCGGGCCCTGCGCGTGTCGGCGGTGCCCTGCTACCAGCAGCTGGCCCGGCGCATTGGGGTGCCTGCCTACCACAGGTGGCTGCGCCGGCTGAACTACCCCGGCATGGTGGTCACGGCAAGCACCCTCGACACGTTCTGGCTCGATGGCCGGTCGCGCATCACGCAGTTTGAGCAAATCGATTTCCTGCGCCGTCTTCAGGCCGAAGAGCTGCCCGTTGCGAAGGCGCACCAGCGGGCCGTAAAGCAGCTGCTGATCCTGAAAAAAACGCCTCGGTACACGCTCTACGGCAAAAGCGGCTGGCGTTTCCGCTCCGCCCGCAACGCCGACAGTGGCTGGCTGGTAGGCTGGATTGAACGCCCCGCCGGCCGCAGGGCCTTTTTCGCCCTTCACGTGAAGCCTACGGGGGACCAGCCCGCCGACGACCGGTTCAGTGGCAGCCGCCGCCTGATTACCGAGGCCCTTCTCAGGGAGCTAGGATGGCTGGAATAAGCCGAGGGCGCGGGTGACAATTGCCACATTGTCACCGGCCCGGCGCCGTTATACCCGTTCCAGCACCCGCCAGCCGTGGGCCGGCACGGGCAGGGTGTCGGCTTCGCGGAACAGGAGCTGGTCCTGGCTGAACACGTCCTGCCAGGTGCCGGCCGTGGCGGCGGGCAGGGGCAGATGCTGCGTTGCAGGGCCGATGTTGATGACGCACAGCACGGCGGCCGCTCCTGTGGCGCGCACGAAGGCGTACACCGGCTCCGGCCCGGGCAGGCGGTGCAGGTGGCTGGCCGCGTCGCCGTTGAGCAGGGCCGGATGGCGGCGCCGGAGCCGGAGCAGGCGGGTGTAGAAATCCTGGAGCGGGAAGTCCTGCCAGTCGATGGTATCCTTGTCGAAGAAGGCCAGCCGCTTACGGAGGGCACTTTCCTGGCCCGAGTACACCAGCGGCATGCCCGGCAGCAGGGCCGTAAGCACGGCGAAGGGCAGGGCGTTGGGCCCCAGACGCTCGTACTCGGTGCCGTCCCAGGTGTTCACGTCGTGGTTGCTGGTAAAGTGCATCAGGTACACCGAGGGCGGGTATTTGGCCCGCTCGGCGGCCAGGTACTCATCGATGGCGCTGAGCGGGGCCTTGCCCTCGGCAATGGTATCGAGCAGGTAGTGCAGGCGCAGCCCGAACGTCATGTCGAAAGCCCGCTCCAGCAGGTGGGTATCGGAGTTGAATTCCTCCCACGTCAGGCCGCCGGAAGGGTAGAGCTCATCCCACTCGGCCAGCATGAATACCGGCTTGATGGCTTCGAGCACCGGCCGGGCCTCGTCCCAGAAATCGGTGGGCACCAGGGCTGCCACGTCGCAGCGGTAGCCGTCGATGTCGGCCTCGCGCAGCCAGTAGGCCAGGGCCTCGGTCATGTAGCGGCGCAGGTCGGGGCTCTGGTAGTTGAGCGTCACCACATCGTGCCAGTCGGCCACGGGCGACATCAGCCGGCCCTGGGCGTCGTGCTGGTACCAGTCGGGGTGTTCCGTAACCAGCGGGTTGTCCCAGCTGGTGTGGTTGGCCACCCAGTCGAGCAATACGCGCAACCCCAGGGCGTGGGCCGTTTCCACGAGGTGGCGCAGATCGGCCAGGGTTCCGAATTCGGGGTTCACGCCGAAATAGTCGCGCACGGCGTACTGGCTGCCCAGGCGGCCCTTGCGGGCCACTTCCCCGATGGGGTGCACGGGCATCAGCCAGATAATGCTCACGCCCATGGCGGCCAGGCGGGGCAGGTGGGCCTCAAACGCCCGAAACGTGCCCTCGGGCGTGTACTGGCGGATGTTGACTTCGTAGATGGTCGCCTGGGCGGCCCATTCGGGATGGACGACCTGAAACCGGTGGGCGTCGGGGTGGGGCATAGGAGCAGCGGTGGGGACGGAAGGAGCAATAGAGCGAATGCCTGACATACGAAGGAAGATGGATAACAGGTCAGGGACAGTAACTTCTGATTCAGCCTTCCGGTTTAAAATTCCGGGTCCTCCGCGCCGGGACAACAGGCTGATTGACACACCATTCTTCCACCTTTTCGGCGCAGCCGCTGGTAGTGCTGCCTGGCAACTGGTGGAAGGCAAAGTTATGGTATGCAGGCAGTTGAATTGGGTGAGGCCAGCCAGCCGGCACAGACTGCCTACTCGTCGGAACGGCCGGGGCGGGCCCGTTCGGGGGCGTAGCGGATGCCGCCGAACAGGTAGAGCATCAGGGTACGGGAGTAGCGCAGGCTCAGGGGCGTGAGCAGGGTAGCCGCTAGGGCCACGGCCGCCACGTACACCCACGTATCGGGGTCGTGGAGGAGAAAATACACGGCCATGCCCACGACCAGCATGATGGCGGTGGAAAACACAAAGCTGATGTACATGGCGCCCCAGTAGAAGCCCGGCTCGGGCTCGTAGGCCTGCCCGCAGACGGGGCAATGGGCGGGCATATCCGCGAAACGGGTAACATTCAGGGCGGAGGCACTGAAAAGCGGGCCCTGGTGGCAGCGCGGGCAGCGTTGCTGCATAATGGCCAGGATGGTGGAATCTGGAGCGGCGGGCATAAGCAGGAAGCAGGAAGCGAAAAGCGGTGCACAAAGCTAGGGCCGCGCCGGCCCTCCCGAAAGGGGCAGGTGCGGGCGAATCCGGGACAAATCAACGCACCGCCCGAGGGCTCAGCCGGCCTGCCGGAAGGCTTCCGGCGACTGGCCGGTGTGCTTGCGGAAGTAGCGCCCGAAGTAGGACGCATCCTCGAAGCCCAGCGCGTCGGCTACCTGGGCCACGGTGGCGGCCGAGTGGCGCAGCAGGCGGCGGGCCTCCAGCAGCACCCGCTCCTGCACCAGGGCGCTGGCCGTTTTGCCCAGGTGGCGGCGGCAGAGGGCGTTGAGGTGGTTGGGCGAGAGGTGAAGTAAATCGGCGTAGTGCTGCACGGCGCGCTGGCGGCGGAAGTGCTGGTTGAGCAGGTTGCCGAACTCGCGCAGCTGCTGCTGGGCGTGGCGGGGCTCGCCGGGACTCGGGGCCGGGGCGGTGGCCGGGTAGTGGCGGGCGGCCAGCTCCAGGCAGATGTGCAGGTAGGAGCGCACCACCTCATCCTGCTGGGGCGCGGGCCGGGTTTGCTCGGCCCACATGCGCTCCAGCAGGGGGCGGAGCGCCGCTTCGGTGGCCCCGAGCTGCAACACCGGGGCGTGGCGGTGGTCGAAAAAGGGGTAGTTGAAGAGGCGCGAACCGGGGTAGCGGAAGAGGTAGAAGTCGGCCTCGAAGAGCACCACGTAGCCCTGGGCATCGGCCGAAAGCTGCCAGTGGTGGACCTGGCCGGGCGTCATGAAAAACACGCTGCCCGGCCCCAGCTCGTAGGTCACCAGGTCGATGGTGTGGCTTCCCTGGCCGGCCGTGACGTAGAGCAGCAGGTAAAAGTCGTGGGCGTGGGGGCGACTGATGCCGGGGAAGTTGGCCACGTGCCTGCTAAGCCGCTCCAGGTACCAGGCGCGCCGGGCGGGCCCCTGCGGAAACGATTCGAGCGTGAGAACGGGCAGGGGCATGGGCAAAAGGCTGGCGGTGGCAACGCCCGGGTGTGATGTCGGCTGCCGGGGCAGGTAAAAATAGGCAACCCGCCGAAGTCGGCGGCACGGAGGAGCAGAAGAGCCCGTTCCCTGTGGCGCGCCGTCAGTGCCAGGCAACACCGGTGGCCCGGGCGGCGTATGGTGGCAGGTAACCGATTCCTCTCCTTAACCTGCCAGCTCATGGATAACGCCGCCCGCATCGAACAAACTATTCAGGGTATCTACGACACGTTTGACAACCCCCGTCAGCATCCCGTCGATGCCGGTCTGGGCTATATCGATGGCTGGATTCAGGCCCTCGACGGCCTCGGCGGCTCGGCCCTCACCGGTCTGCAAACCGAGCTGCGCAACCTGCGCGCCCACGTGGAGCGCGACGACCGCCCCGCCATGGCCGCCAGCCTCCAGCTGCTGGGCCAGGAAACTGCCCGCATCGCCCACGACCTGCACAGCTTCACCGACGGCACCGGCGACCAGCTCCGCCACCTCGGCCAGACCCTGGTAACGGCCGCCGGCAACCTGAAAATGTCGTAAGCCAACCGGCCGAGTCTAATTCACTGCGATGAACCGCGCCGCTACTTTCTTCGGGAAGTAGCGGCGCGGTTGATTTTACCGGTTTCGTTGAGTTGTCAGTAGGAGCGAGTGAAGCAGAACGTCAGTCTAAATAGCCCGTCGTCTTAGCCAGAACGTTATTTTAACCAGAACGTCATTCCGAGCGGAGCCGAGGAATCTCGCGTGCTGACGTTGAGTTACTACTGCAACCGTCAGCACGCGAGATTCCTCGGCTCCGCTCGGAATGACGTTCTTTCACTCCTCACTCCTCAATACCCCGCTGCGGTATCGTCGCCGCGGGGGTCGGCACCGCCTTCCAACTGGCCATTGGGCAGCACCTGGATTACTTCTACCCGGCCCCAGGCATTGCGCGAGTTGAGCTGGTAGCCGCGGGCGCGGAGGGTGTCCTGGGCGGCGGGCAGCAGGGCGCCGGCTTCCACGTCGAGCTGATCGGGGAGCCACTGGTGGTGCAGGCGGGGCGCGGACACAGCCTGCTGGGCGTTCTGGCCGTAATCCACCACGTTCAGGATGGCCTGCAGGACGCTGGTGATGATGGTGCTGCCGCCGGGCGTGCCCACCACCAGGGCCAGCTTCTTATCCCGGGTCAGGATGGCGGGCGTCATCGAGGAGAGCATCCGCTTGCCGGGAGCAATGGCGTTGGCCGTGCCGCCCACCAGCCCGTAGGCGTTGGGCGTGCCGGGCTTGCTGCTGAAATCGTCCATCTCGTTATTCAGGAGGAAGCCCGCCCCGGCCACCACCACTTTGCTGCCGTAGGCCCCGTTGAGGGTGGTAGTGCAGCTCACGGCATTGCCCCGGGCATCCACGATGTTGTAGTGGGTCGTCTGGTCCGATTCGTAGGCGGGCAGGCCGGGGCCGGCTGCTACCTGGGCGCTGGGCGTGGCCCGGTAGGGCAGGGTGGAGGCCATGCGCCGCTGGTTGTAGGCAGGTTCGAGCAGTTGAGCCACCGGCACCCGCCCGAAATCGGGGTCGCCGAGGTAGGTGGCGCGGTCGGCGTACACGCGGCGCTGGGCCTCGGTTAGCCAGTGCGTGGCCTGGGGCGAGTGCCAGCCGGCGGCGCGCAGGTTATAAGGCTCCAGCATTTGCAGCAGTTGCAGCAGGGCCACGCCCCCGGAGCTGGGCGGCGGAAACGTGAGCACCTCGTAGCCCCGGTAGCGGCCGTGCAGGGGCGTGCGCCACTGGGGCCGGTAGCCCGCCAGATCCGCCGCCGTTATCAGCCCCTGGCCGCGCTGCATCTCGGCCACGATGAGCCGGGCCACGGGGCCGGTGTAGAAGCCGTTGCGGCCCTGGTCGCGGATGTATGCCAGGGTGCGGGCCAGGTCAGGGTGGTAAATGGTTTCCCCCGCCTGCCAGGAGCTGGCTTTCAGGTAGGCGCTGGCGGGAGTGAAGCGGGCGAAGTCGGCGCGGGTGCGGTTGAGGCCGGCCGCTTCCTTTTCCGTCAGCTTCAGGCCCTGCATGGCCAGCTGCACGGCCGGTTCCACCACGTCGCGCCAGGGCAGTTGGCCCCGCTTCTGGTGCAGCTCCCACATGCCGGCCACGGTGCCCGGCACGCCGGCGGCGCGGTGGCCCAGGGTGCTCAGGTCGGGAATGACGTTGCCGGCCTTGTCGAGGTACATATCCCGGGAAGCGGCGGCGGGGGCGGTTTCGCGGAAATCCAGGGCCCCTTCCTGCCCATCGGCCCCGCGGTAGAGCAGAAAGCCCCCGCCCCCGAGGTTGCCGGCCGCCGGCAGGGCCACGGCCAGGGCAAACTGCACGGCCACGGCCGCGTCGTAGGCATTGCCGCCCCGCTGCAGCATCTCCACCCCGATGCGCGTGGCTTCGGGGTGGGCCGATACCACCAGCGCGTGCTCGGCCACGACGGGCGTGGCCGCCGGAACGGGGGCAGCCAGCGTAGCCGCGGCGGTGCCGGTTGGGCGGGAGGAGGACGCAGGGGGCGAAGTGGTGCAGGCAGCCAGGGCGGCCAGCAGCAGCAGGAAGGCGGAGCGGTTCATCGGGAGTAAAGATACGGGCCCCCGCCGGGCGGGCGGCCCCCGCCGGACCGGAGCCCGTAACCGTGCCGGCCACCCCGGTTCCGGCCGGCAAACCAGGCCGGAAGCGGGGCGAAGAAGCCAACGGGCAACCAGTACCGGCTAACCGGCAATCAACCCCGACCCGGTAATCCGCGTAGCTTTGGCCTGAATCTGACCATGCCCGTGCTATGACTTCCGAACCGTTAGCCCCCGTTGCCTCCGAAGAATCCCCGGCCCGCCTGCCCCTCGTGCAGCACGACCCCTGGCTGGCCCCCTACGAGCCGGTGTTGCTCCGGCGCCAGGCGCGGCTGGAGCAGCGGCTGGCCGACATTCGGGCCGAATACGGCTCCCTAAGCAAGTTTGCCTCCGCTCACCAGCGCCTGGGCCTCAACTACGACGGGCGCCGCCGGGGCTACTGGTTCCGGGAGTGGGCCCCCGCCGCCCAGGCCGTGTCGCTCATCGGCGACTTCAACGGCTGGGACCGGCAGGCCACCCCGCTCACCCGCACCGCCGACGGCGTGTGGGAAGTTTTTCTGCCCGATAAGGAGTACCAGGACCGCCTCACCCACTACTCCCTCTACAAGGTGCACGTGGTGTCGGGGCGCGGGGCGCAGGACCGTCTGCCGGCCACCCTGCGCCGGGCCGTGCAGCACCCCGACACCAAGGACTTCGCCGGCCAGGTCTGGAAGCCGGCGCAGCCCTTCGTCTGGACCGACCAGAAGTTCCGGGTGCCCAACGCGGTGCGGGAGCCCTTCATTTACGAGGCCCACGTGGGCATGGCTTTGGAAGAAGGCAAGGTGGGTTCCTACCTCGAATTCGCCGACCAGATTCTGCCCCGCATTCAGGCCGCGGGCTATAACTGCCTCCAGCTGATGGCCATCATGGAGCACCCGTATTACGGGTCCTTCGGCTACCACGTGGCCAATTTCTTCGCCGTTTCCTCGCGCTTCGGCACGCCCGAGGAGCTCAAGCACCTCATCAATGAAGCCCACCGCCGGGGTATCGCCGTGCTGCTCGACGTGGTGCATTCCCACGCCGTGAAAAACGAGGCCGAGGGCTTGGCCAACTTCGACGGCTCGGGCCACCAGTACTTCCACGCGGGCGCCCGCGGCAACCATCCGGGCTGGGATTCCAAGCTCTTCGACTACGCCAAACCCGAGGTGCAGCAGTTTCTGCTCAGCAACGTGCGCTACTGGCTGGAGGAATTCCACTTCGACGGCTTCCGCTTCGATGGCATCACCAGCATGCTCTACCACCACCACGGCGAGGGCGTGAGCTTCGGGGGCTACGAGGCCTACTTCGGCCCCGAGGTAGACGAGGATGCTATTCTGTACCTGCAGCTGGCAGCCACGCTCACCCGCGAAATCAAGCGCAGCGCCCTGCTCATTGCCGAGGACATGAGCGGCATGCCCGGCCTGTGCCGGCCCCTTGAGGAAGGCGGCATCGGCTTCGATTACCGCCTGGCCATGGGCATCCCGGATTACTGGATCAAGCTGCTCAAGCACACCCGCGACGAAAACTGGAACCTCCACGACCTCTGGCACGTGCTCACCAACCGCCGCGCCGGCGAGAAAACCGTAGCCTACGCCGAAAGCCACGACCAGGCCCTGGTAGGCGACAAAACTCTGGCCCACTGGCTTTTTGATCAGGCCATTTACGAGCACATGCACCAGGACGACCCCGATCCCGTGGCGGCCCGGGGCGTGGCCCTGCACAAGCTCATCCGCCTGGCCACGCTCAGCCTGGGCGGGGAGGCCTACCTGAACTTCATCGGCAACGAGTTCGGCCACCCCGAATGGGTCGATTTCCCGCGGGAAGGCAACGGCTGGAGCCACCACTTCGCCCGCCGCCAGTGGAACCTGGCCGACAACCCCGACCTCAAATTCCGGTTCCTCCAGCAGTTCGACGCGGCCATGCTGACGATGGCCAAATCCGCCCGCCTGCTGGCTGCCGGCCCCACCCGCCAGCTCCACCTCGACTCTGAGAACCAGGTCCTGGTGTTCGAGCGCGGCCGCCGCCTGTTCGTCTTCAGCTTCCACGTAGACCGCAGCGTGCCCGATTACCGCTTCTTCGTGCCCGCCGTCGGCCGCTACCGCATCGTGCTCAACTCCGACGATGCCCAGTTCGGCGGCTTTAACCGCGTGGACGACGAGTATGTGTACGAAACGTTCGAGGAGGACGGCGTCAACAAGCTCAGCCTCTACGTCACCAACCGCACCGCGCTGGTGCTGGAGCGGCAGTAGTTTTTTTTAGGCTGGTGGGTGTTGGCTGCTGGCTTCCTCCCAATCAAAAGCTATCAGCAGCAGCCATCAGCTCAAAAGAAGTTTTAATGCCGCGTTTTGCGGCCGGATTCGGCCTGCTCCAGGGCGTCGGTGATGCGCTGGGCGCGGGCTTCGGGCTTTTTGGCGCGCTCAATCCACTGGGCCAGCTGCTTGCGCTGGGTGAAGGGCAGGGCATCAAACTTAGGGCGCAGGGCGGCGCGCTCCAGGGCACGGGCCAGGTCCTCGGGCAGGTCGAGGCCGGTGGGGTCGGTATCGTGCTGGAGCACCACGCGCACCGTGTCGGACCAGGTTTTGCCGATGGCGTTGCGCACTTCCTTGCGCACGCTGAACATGTGGCGGAGCTGCTGGTCGCCGCCCTCCAGGGGCACCAGGTTCAGGCGGATGGGGAAGCCATCAACGGTGCCCTGCACGGGCAGCGGGCCCTTGGTGCCGTATTCGTCGGCTACGCTGAAGGGCACGACCACAAACACGCCATTATCGCCTCCGTCCATTTCCAGGGGGGCTTCAAATTCGTGGCGGCGGGGCGAGGAGTCGGGGGAAGTCATGCAGTTGGCGGAAAAAGCGGAGCCACGACGGGGCGGCCCGGTAAGCTGTGTTCGAGCTGGTGAAGAATGGTATTAACGGCCTCCGTATCGGAGGGCGCAATCGTGCGCAGGCGTTCGGGGGGCAGCTGGTACCGTTCGTGCAGGCGGTGGGCTACCTCGTCGGAGGCGGCCAGCACGAGGTCGGCGCGGCGCAGAGCCAGGCGTTCCAGGGCCAGCACCCAGCCCCGTTCCTCGGGGCCGGCCCGCTCCAGGGCCAGATCGTGCACGTGCAGTACCAGGGGGCGGCCCGTTTGCTGGCGAATTTCCATGGCTGCCAGCCACGTGGGCCAGTCCACGGCGTAAATCACGGCAAATTCTTCCAGTAAGGCGCGCCGGGTAGCAAAACGGGCGTACTGAATCACCTGAAAATTGAGGTCGGCGGTGGCGGGCAAATCCACGCCGAGGGCGGCCAGGGCCTCCGAGAGGGTGGCCTGCACCCGGGGCGGTGGGGGCGGTGCCAGCTCGTCGGCGGACAACTCATCGGGGGCAAGGTCGTTGGCGGGCTGGTCCAGGGCATTGGCCTCGCCGGCCTCGGGCTCGGCCCCGTCGCGGGCAAACTCGTCGAGGTTGAGCAGCTGGTCGTGGTCGGGGTTCGGGGCCGCCGCTTCCGCCGGGGCAACCTGCTCAGTGGGCGCGGGGGCGGCGGCCTGGCTGGTGCCCGCGGGGCTGAGCGTAAGGGCCAGCGTAGCGGCGGGTGCGGCGCCGGGTGTGGCACCCAGGTAGGGGGCGGCGGGCGCGTTCCAGGTACCGGCGGAGCCGCCGGGCCGGTCGGCTTCCGCGGCTCCGACGTAGGGGGCGGCCGGGGGGCGCCAGGCGCCGGGGCGCTGGTCCGGACGGGGGCGGGAAGCCAGCGCGTCGGTCAGCGCCAGATCCGCCAGGCCCGTCACGCGGGCACCGGCCGAGTTGGTAAGGGGCGAATCCGGCAGGTGGGGCAGCATCACCGAGAGGGGTGCCAGCGGGGCCAGCTCCTGCACCAGCGGGCGAATGGACGGCACATCGGGCTCCCCGGCCCGAGGGACTTCATTCCAGCCAAGCAACAGAACACGGAAGGCAGCAGGGGTCATAAGCGGATAGCAGAACAGGCGGGAGGCATACCAAAGGATACGGCAAGGTAGAGAAAAAAGGTACCCGCAGCGCCACAGGGGCCGTCCGTCGAAAACTCCGGCGGTGCGCTCCGCCCGAGCCGCCGGCTTGGTTATCTTTGGCGCTTTAGTGGGCCCTACGGGCCGAACCGGCCCGGCTGGTCCTCTCGTTTCCGGCTTTCTTCACCTTCCATTCCGACGTTCCTTTTGCATGGCCGATAGTATCCAGGAAAACAATTACATGGTCAATGACCTGGCCGCCACCGCCAAGCAGGAACAGTACCCCGGGCGGGTCGTGGCGGGCGAGCGGCAGGGCACCGACTTCATTTTCAGCTGCGAAAACGGCGTGCGGCTCAGCCTGCAGGTAATTACCGATAAAATCCTGCGCTTCCGCTACATCACCGAGGGCATCTTCCCGCCCGATTTCAGCTACGCCTTCCCCGAGGGCACGCCCCGCCGCCAGGACCTGGAGTTCCTGGAGTTCAAGGAAAAGCCCGACCACTACCGCATCACCACCGACCGGCTCATCTGCACCGTGGCCAAGGCCGACCTCAAAACCCGGGTGCTCAACCGCTCGGGCCTGGTGCTGAGCGAGGACGAGAAGGGCTTCCACTGGGAGTACGATTACGAGTCGGGCAACGACATTGTGAAGATGAGCAAGCGGGTGCAGAGCGGGGCCCACTACTACGGCCTCGGCGACAAGCCCGACAACATGAACCTGCGGGGCAAGCAGTTTACCAACTGGGGCACCGACACCTACGGCTACCAGAAGGGCTCCGACCCGCTCTACAAGAACATTCCGTTTTTCCTGGCCCTGCACCAGCAGCTGGCCCACGGCATTTTCTTCGATAACTCCTTCAAGGCCAGCTTCGATTTTGCGGCCGAGCGGGCCGACGTGGCCTCGTTCTGGGCCCAGGGCGGGGAGATGAACTACTACTTCCTCTACGGCCCTACGCTGCTCGAAGTCAGCCAGGAGTACACCCGCCTCACCGGCCCGCCCGAGCTGCCCCCGCTCTGGGCCCTGGGCTACCACCAGTGCAAGTGGAGCTACTTCCCCGAGAGCCAGGTGAAAAGTATTGCCCAGGGCTTCCGCGACCGGAAAATCCCCTGCGACGCGCTCTACCTCGACATCGACTACATGGACGGCTACCGGTGCTTTACCTGGAGCCCCACCCACTTCCCCGAGCCCGCCCGCCTGGTGCGCGAGCTGGCCCAGGACGGGTTCAAGACCATCGTCATCATCGACCCCGGCATCAAGATTGACCCCGACTACTGGGTGCACCGCGAGGGCCTGCGCAACGACTATTTCTGCCGCCGCGCCGACGGCCCGCTGATGAAGGGCTCGGTGTGGCCCGGCCTCTGCCACTTCCCCGACTACACCCGCCCCGACGTGCGCGCGTGGTGGGCCGGTTTGTTCAAGGGCCTGATTGAGGAAACCGGCGTGAAGGGCGTCTGGAACGACATGAACGAGCCGGCCGTGTTCGAGAAGGGCACCTTCCCCGACGACGTGCGCTTCGGCTACGACGGCCACCCGGCCTCCCACAAAAAGGCCCACAACATCTACGGCATGCAGATGGCCCGCGCCACCAACGAGGGCGTCAAGCGCTTTGCCTACCCCAACCGGCCCTTCACCATCACGCGCAGCACGTATTCGGGCGGGCAGCGCTACTCCTCCGGCTGGACCGGCGACAACGTGGCCAGCTGGGAGCATTTGTGGCTGGCCAACATCCAGTGCCAGCGCCTGAGCATCTCGGGCTTCAGCTTCATCGGCTCCGATATTGGCGGCTTTATTGATACGCCCGACGGCGAGCTGTACGTGCGCTGGGTGGCGCTGGGGGCCTTCCACCCCTTCTTCCGCACCCACAGCTCCGGCGACCACGGCGACCAGGAGCCCTGGAGCTTCGGCGAGCAATACACCGACTTGGCCCGCAGCTTCATCGAGCTGCGCTACCGCCTGCTGCCCTACATGTACACCACGTTCTGGCAGCACGTGCAGCAGGCCACGCCCATGCTGCGCCCCCTGGCCTTCCTCGACCAGACCGATACCGATACCTACCTGCGCATGGCCGAGTTCAGCCTCGGCGACCACCTGCTGGTGTGCCCCATCACCACGCCCGGGGCCGAGGGCCGCTGGATGTACCTGCCCCGCGGCGACTGGTTCTACTACTGGACCGACGAAGCCCGCAGCGGCGGGGCCGAAGTGTGGGCCGCCGCCGACCTGAGCCGGATTCCGCTCTTCATCAAGGCCGGTGCCGTGGTGCCCATGTACCCGCTCCTGCAGTACGTGGGCGAGCAGGTGGTGGAAGAGCTGACCCTGCACGTGTACTACAAGGAAGGCGAGGAATCCAGCGTGCTCTACGACGACGGGGGCGAAGGCTACGGCTACGAGCAGGGCCAGAGCACCACCCGCCGCTTCCGCGTCACGGGCTCAGCCCAGGGCCTGCTGCTCCAGCAGCAAACCGAGGGCGACTACCAGCCCACCTGGCCTACCTACCGCGTAGTGCTGCACGGCCTGCCCTTCCAGGCCACCGCCTTCAGCACCGACGGCCAGCCGGCCCAGGGCCTGGAAGTCACCACCGAAACCGGCCTCACCTGCCCCGCCGTCCTGGTCGGCTCCGCCTTCACCGAGCTGGTAATTGGGTAGCTGATTCGTTGGTTTTTGGTGGGTGGTTTTTGGTTTATGGAAAAGAAGCGCGGCCATCCTGAGGCAGGATGGCCGCGCTTCTTTTCCAACCCCTGATTCAAACCAGACGTTGCCTGCGCTAAAAACCAAAAACCAAAAACCAACACTCACTCCACCACCAACCGGAGCGTGCGGGCACCGCCGCGGACCAGGTACACGCCGGGGCCGAGGCCCGCCGGCAGCGCCAGACTGAGCGGGCCGGCGGGCGGCATGGTGGCCGTTAGCAGTACGCGGCCGGTCAGGTCCAGCAGCTGGACGAGGTGGCCGGCGGGCAGGCCGGCTACCATGACCTGTGCGTGGGTGGGGTTGGGCCAGAGTTGGAATTCGGTGCGCGGGGCGGGTACGGCCACGGTTTGCACCTGGGAGAAGGATTCAGTGCCGTCGTCGTCGCGCTGGCGGAGGCGGTAGTAAGCCAGCGGGCCGCCGTGGGTCAGGAGTCGGGAGTCGGTAAACTCGTAGGTAGCCGCTTGTCCCTGGCCGGGCACCCAGGCCAGCTGCCGGAACGCGGCCCCGTCGGTGGAGACTTCCACCACGAAACCGGCGTTGCGCAGCTCAGTGGCCGTGCGCCAGTTCAGGCGGGCGCTGGTGCCCCGGACTTCGGCCCTGAAGCTCACCAGGGTAACCGGCAGCGGCTGACCAGACAAGGTAAGGGCCGCCGGACTGATGGCGAAGAAGACGTTATCCACGGCCTGCACCTTGAGGCGGCCCTGGGTGGTGGTGGTGGCGGGCAGGCGAATTTCGGCCGCGCCGTCGTTGGGCGTGCTGGCCAGCAGGGTGGTCGGGAAAGTCTGGCCCCCGTCGCTGGAAAACAGGATCTGCACGTTGGCGCAGCTCACCGGGGCCTGGTCGGTACCGAGCACGTCCCAGGTGACATTGTAGAGGCTGCCGGGCCGGACTGTAGCGGCCGTGGCCGGCGCCGTTACCCGAAACGGGCCGGCGTTGGCCACGGTCAGGGCCACGTTGGCCCCGGCTACGCCGCCCCGGTTGTCGCGGGCGGTAAGGCGGAAGTTGAGCGCGCGGGGCACCAGGGGCAGCATTTCTCCCAGGGAGCTGGTATTGCTCAGGATGGCGCTCAGCTGCGGAAACGTGCGGGAGGCACTGGCCACGGGCGCAAAGCTGCGGAACAGCGGCGGGCCGGTGGGGTCGGTGGCCGCGCCCGCCAGACCGCTGGGGTTGCCCAGGTCCAGCTGCTCCCAGCTGTAAGTCAGGGCGTCGCCGTTGGGGTCGGAGCCGCTGCCGGAGAGGCTGAAAGGGGTGCCCAGCGGAATGGTATAGGTGCGGGGCGGCACGCTCAGGGTGGGCGGCTGGTTGCCGGTGCTGGTGAGCGTGCCGCAGGTAAGCTTCGGCATAATGGCGCTCAGACTGCCAGCGTGGAAAAAGATGATACCGTCGCCCACGTTGTCGGGCGCGCAGCGCTGGTCATACGACATGACGGTGTTGCCGGCCCCCGGCTCGTAAGCCAGCAAGTCGCTGCGGTTGCCTCCGCTGCAGTTGCCCTGGTCGCCGTTGAAGGTGTGGCCGGAGCCCAGCTGGTGGCCGATTTCGTGGCGAACTACGGTATTCATCAGCCCGTCGGAGCTGGCCGTGGAGGCCCCGCCGCCCTTGCCCCACTTCTGGGTGGAGGCTGAGCAGACCACCCCCACGTAGGCCACGCCCGAGTAACCGCCGCCGGAACGGCCCAGCACGTGGCCCAGATCGTAGTTGGCCAGCCCAATAGCATTGTTGAGAACGGCCGCGTTGGCGTCCAGCAGGGCCGAGGGCGAGGCGTTATTGTAGGGGTCGGTGGCGGCGTCCAGAAAGATGAGCTTATCGTTGTTACCCACCAGTTGCAGCCGGAGCGCGAATTCCCGCTCGTACACCCCGTTCAGGGAGTTCACGAGGCTATTCAGTTTGTCCATAGTGCCCGCCACGGTACCGCCCCCGAGCTGCTGGGTGTATTCGCCGGTGGTGGCAATGGCTACGCGCAGGGTGCGCAGCTGGCTGCCGTAGGGGGCGGGGGGGAACGGGGGCGTGCCGCCCGCCGGGCGTTCCGGGGCAGTACCCGGGGGCAGCAGGGCCTGGCAGTCGAACGGGGCTGTTGCTTCCGGGCTGACCCGGTAGAGCGTTTCAGTAGCAGCAGTTTCGGCCCGGTCGATGTTGATGACGGCGCCGGCCGCCGTGAGCAGCTGGGCGTGCAGGCCGGTGGGCGTCCATTCCAGGCGCACGGTGGCGGCCGGGTCATCGAGGGCGCGGCCCGCAAACGTGTGAATGCGGGGGTAGCGGGCGGCCAGGGCCGGGGCCATCACCGACACCGGCGTGAGGGCATAGCGGTGCAGGGTGCCATCGGGGTGGGGTAGTTCCAGCACCGGGACGGCGGCCGGCGGGCTCTGGGCCGGCACCCGGGCCAAACGGGCGGCCAGCTGCACGGTATCGAGGCGGAACCAGCGGGCGGGCGGCCCTGCGGCGGGGCCCCGCTGGGCTGGCGCGGGCGCGGGTTGCCAAAGGGCCGGCGTAGGCTGGGCCCGGGCCGGAACCAGGGGAAGCAGGAGCGAGCAGGCGCCGCTGAGCAGCGCCAGGAGCCAGGGTTTTGGTTGCATAAAACAGAGCAGAAGAAAGGAGCGGAACACCTGTCTGCGCCGACGTGCAAACGGGAAACAGACCCGCAAAACAACAACAATCCACTCCCGCAACACCCAGCCAGGCCAGGGTAAGTGGCAGCTGCTCAGGGATAAGTATAGCTTAATATCGGAAATATTAAATATTAAACCGGATTTCCACCCTTATGTCAACTGTCTCCCCGCTGAATTCAATACATAATTTTGGCTTTCTCCTTTTCCAGAAACCCGTCAGTGCCCTGACGCTCGTCTCCAAAACACACGCACAACGGCGTCGGGGGGCAGCAGGCCGCTAAAAAAATGCGGCCCGGTCACCAGTGGTGCCGCGCCGCCTCCGCTTCTTTTCTCACTTCTCACTTCTCACTTCTCACTCCCGCACCCGGTCGCGCAGGTACTGGTACACCTCGGGGTTGCTGAGCAGGGTGCCGTGGTGGAGCTTGGGGTAGACGTGGGTGCTGACGAGCAGATCCGGGGGGGCGGCCGGGTCCTGGAAGATGCGGCCGGCGGCGCTGCCCGCGCCCACCAGCCCGTCGCCGAAGTAGTCGTGCAGGGCTGAGGTGGCGGATTTGAGCAGGGAGCCCACCAGGATATGGTAGCGGACCCCGGGCAGGGGCGGCACCACGGTACGGGGCGGAAACAGGTCGTCGGCGTGCTCACTCTGCCAGTCGGCGTCCACCAGGCGGGCGTGGCGCAGGTCCTTGATGCCGTTGCTGCGCTGGTCAAGCAGGCCGCTGATGGCGCGGGTGGGCCAAAGGTTGATTTTGCGCAGTACGAGGCTGGTCAGGTGGCTGTTCTGCTCCAGAAACGACCCGTCGTTGGGCACGCCCAGCAGAAAGACGTCCCGCAGCCGGCTGAGCCAGTTTGGTTGTTGGTTGTTGGTTTTTGGTTGTTGGTTGGTGGTTGTCGGTTGTCGGTTGTCGGTTGTCGGTTGTTGGTTGGTGGTTGTTGGTTGGTGGTTGTTGGTTGCGGGTGTTGGGTTAGTAGCCACCTCCTCACCTGTCACCCCATCACTTGTCACCCCATCACCTGTCACCTCCTCACCTGTCACCCCATCACCTCCATAATAGCCCGCCGAGCGGATAACCAGCCCGCCCATGCTGTGGCCCACGAGTACCAGCTCGCCCACGGCCTCGGGGAAGGTGTTGACGAGCTGCGTGAGAAGCTGGTGGAGCTGGCGGCCGTTTTCGGAGATGTGCAGGCCGGTGTTATAGCGCACGTAGAGGCAGCATGCGTCGGCATCGCGCTGCAGCAGGGGGCCGAAGCGTAGGTCGTCGGCGCCGGAACCAGTCTGCCAGATGATTTCGTCGCCCATGAGCCCGTGCAGAAACACCACCGTTTTGCGCGGCCGGCCGCTGGGGTCCGCGGTCAGTCGCAGGTCGGCCACCGGCACATCGGCCCCGTGGCGGCGGAAGCTGAACTGAATGGCCCGCCGGTCGTGGCGGGCGGCCAGCTGGTCGCCGAAGGCCCCGTTGAGCACCGGCAGCGTGAAATGCAGGTTATCCTGCCCCACGCGGTAAAGCAGGCCGGCCCCGTCGAAGGGGGCGCGGGCCACCCGGCCCACGGCCCGCCCGAAGCGCTGCCAGCGGGAGGGCGCCGCCGGATCGGGGGCGGATGAATCGAGGGCGGGGTCTTGGGGCTCGGTCACGGAGAAGCGGCAAGAAACCGGCGGCGGCCGGCAGTGGGCAGATGGGCAAAAGATACGGCTTCAACGGCCCGCAAAGAAATGGGCCGGCTCAAAGCCCGCTCCTAGCCGGCGGGTGACGGAGAAGAGCCGGCCGGGGGAGGCAGCACCGCCCCGAGGGCTGCCCCGGTGAGCAGCCCGCCTACGTGGGCGGCGTTGTCCGTTGTGTGGGCCTGAAGGCCGCCCACCAGGCTGCCCACCATCAGGTAGAGCACGAACAGCAGCACCGTGTAGCGCTCCGAGCGCGAAAACGCGCCCGGCCGTCGCACCAGGGAGGCCAGCAGCAGCCCGTACAGCCCGAAAATAGCCCCTGAGGCCCCCACCGAATTCACGCCCTGGCTATGCCACCACAGACTGGCCAGGCTACCCGTCACCCCGCACATTAAGTACACTCCCAGCAGCCGCCGCGAACCGGTCAGGCGCTCCGTGAGCAGACCCAGAAACACGAGGGAGGCCATGTTCAGCAGCAAATGGCCCACGCCCCCGTGCAGAAACGTGCTGGTCAGCAGCCGCCAGGGCTGGCCCGGCAGGGTGAGGGGCGAAAAGTTGGAGCCCCAGCGGATGAGGTCGGCGGCGGCTGGCTGCCAGAGGTTGGCCCCGCCCAGCCCCAGCCCCAGGAACCCCACAAGGTTCAGCCACAGCAGCGCCGGCGTGGCCCGGTACCCCGCCCGAAACCCAAACACGCCCTCCAGGGTCCGCTGCAGGCCCCCGCCCGCCGGGGCCGCTGGTCCGGCCGCCACGGGATGCACCGGCGGAGCGGGCGGCTCCGTCAGCTCGGGCACCAGCCCCCGCCGCTGCAACTCCCGCACGGCGGCCTGGCCCACGGCCGGCGGGTACTCGGCGGCGTGGCGGGCCAGGTAGAGCAGCTCGGCGTCGGTTTTGGCGGCGAACAGGGCGGCGGGGGCAGTCGCGGGGTCAGAATCGGGGAGGGCAGCCATGGGCGGTGGGAAAGAGCCGTTGCGGCCTAGGCAGGCCGCGGCAGCGGGTGTGGGGGCCGCTTCACAAACCCTGCCAGCCCCCAACACCTGACAGAGTTACCTTTCGCCCTGCCGGGCGGCCCGGGCGGCCGCCTTCGTCACCACGACCACCGCTCCGGAGTGAGCCCGCGGCCCGAAGGCTGCCAGGGCCTGCTTTTTCTTGATGACGGTAATCTGGGCAATGGAATCGGGCGGCAGGGCATGCACGGGGGCCGGGGCCTCGCCGGTATCCGGGTCACTGGGCAGCAACTCCCCATCGAGCACGTAGAGCGGGTTAAGGTTGCGGCGCGTCTGGGGCAAGGTCCGCACGATGGTGTAGCCGGCGGGAGTAGCCGGGCGGGTTTCGGGAGAGCCCAAGCTGGCCAGATTACCGGCAATGGGGGCTTTACGCGACGGCAGCCCCCGCAGGACCCGCCCGATATCGGCGGCTTCATCGGCCTCGGCGTACGCCGCCTTGGCCTCGGGCAGCTCCGCGCCATTGGCGTAGGCCGAGCGCAGCACCTGCAAAGAGTTGCGGCGCCGCTGCAGGCCCTGCTGCATTTCGGTGAGGCGCTCCTCCATCACGGGCGTCAACGACTGGTTGTAGGCCCGGGCCTTCATAAACCAGCTGATGCGCTCCAGCGTCAGGTCAATCTGCTCCGCAAACACGCCGCTGGCCGAGTCGCCCCGGGCCTGGGCGGTGAGATACTGAGCTGCATTTTCGGCCAGCCAGTAGCGGCGGGCCATGCGGGCGTAGCGGCCGGCGGCGGTGGTATCGGCCCGGTCGGCGGCGGGCAGCAGGCGGCGGGTGCGGGCTACCTGCACGGCGGTTTCCTGCTCGAAACTGGGCAGCTGCCGGGTGCGCACGGCTTCCAGTACAATGGGGCCCGTCGGCTCCTTTTTGGCCGCCACCTCAGGTGCCGGCTTCCGCCCCAGGCCCCACCAGCTCAGCCCGATTATCACCAGCCCCACCACCAGCGCCGGCCACCAGGACGGGAGCGCAAAACCCGCCGCCGGCACTTCCTGGTAGGGGGGTGGGGCAAGAGCCGGGGTTTCGGGGCGGGGCACCAGGGCGCCGCGGCGGCGCAGCTCGCGGCCGGCCTCCGCCACCAGGGAAGGATCGTAGAACGACGGATTCTGTACCAGGTATTGTAGCTCTTCAGTGGGCTTTTGCAGAAAAGAATCGGTGGAGGAAAAAGTAGGCATAGGGAATAAGCGGACAAATACGACGAGAAAACGGCTCTAAATTGGAGAAAATGCTTGGTATTTCCCGTGGCTTCTACCCAACGCTGCTGCCCGCAGAGCGTATAGCCGGGCAGCGGATGGCCTCGCTGTCCGCTGCCCCAAGTCTTCCCTTTCTTTTCCTTAATTGTATCCTCCCATGAAAAATTCGTCCGAAGATTCTCCGCAGACCCCACCCGCCGGGGCCGCCGCTACCATTGCCGACGGCGCCGGGGCCGCTGCTCACGCCCCCGACCCTGATTCGCAGCAACAAGCCAACCCGGAAGCCGCCACTCCGGAAAGCACCCAGGAACATATGGGCGACGGGGCCGGCATCCGGGGCGGTTACGGCGACAGCAGCCAGACCAACGGCCTGGAAGGCAAAGAGTCGGAGGAACCGACTTCCGGCCAGCAGTAGGCCTCGGGCCTTCCGCCGCCAACCCGCGCCGGGTCACGCAACCCGGCTAGATGGTGTACGCGGTTCGGGCAAGTGTCCGGCATCGGGTGTGTACTTCCGGCGCTCTGCTTGCGGGGCGCCGGAAGGGCTGCGGGAAGGCGCTCCGCTGAAAAGGCCGGAACTCCGGTGAGAGGGACTATTGGCTTTTTACTGTGCTTGCACAACGGCCGGACGTTTTCCGCCGTTACTACGGTTCAGCTCCTGAAGCAGCCCGTTCCACTTGCTATGACCCTTCCCTCCTCCGGATTTACTATCGTTTCTTCTGCGGCTGATTATCGTCGGCGTCTGGCCGTCAATGGAGAGCGGGAACTGGTGGATCTGGCGGTGCTTATTCCGGAAATTGTGCTCGATTTACGGTTTGCCACCGCCCACAACGTTCTGGGCCGGCCGCTGTATTCGCAGGCCCGGGCCTTGCTGCGGCGCCCGGTTGCCGAGGCCCTGCAGGGTGTTCAGCAGGTGCTCCGGGAGTGGGGGCTGAGCCTGTGCGTATTTGATGCCTACCGGCCCTACAGCCTGACCCGGGTCCTGGCCCAGGACAGCGGCACCGTTAAAACCGCTACCTCGCCCTGGAACAGCCTGCCCCGCAACCGCGGCTGCGCGGTAGATGTGGGCCTGGTGGAAGTAGCTACCCGCCGTCCGGTGCCCCTGCCCACTGATTTTGGCGAAGAGCTGCCCGCGGCGCACTCCGGTTTTGGACAGTTGCCGCCCCACGTGCTCTTTAACCGCAGCGTGCTGCTGGCCGCCATGAAGCAGCAGGGCTTCCAGAACTACCCCGGGCAGTGGTGGCACTTCGCCCACCACCGCTGGCCCGATTTCGACCTGCTCGACTTACCGTTCGAGGAGTTGTGAAGTGGTGAATGAGTAAAGTGGTGAATGCGTGAAGTGGTGAAGCTGTGTCATCCTGAGCGTAGCGAAGGACCTTATCCCGCATGGATGACCGTAACAACGACTCGTTCAGGCAGGATAAGGTCCTTCGCTGCGTTCAGGATGACAGGCCCCCACTCATTCACTGCTTCGCTCATTCACCGATTCCCGTAGTTTTGTGGGAATGGTACGATTGATTGCTGCTGGCCGCTTACTGGTTGTTTTGTTTTTGAGTGTTCACCTGCTGGCGGCCACGGCGGCCCGGGCCCAGGAAATACCGCCCAAGCGGGAGTTGCGGGGCGTCTGGATTGCCACGGTGGAGAACATCGACTGGCCCAGCAGCCGCAGCCTCACGCCCGAGCAGCAGCGCCGCGAGTACCGCCGCATGCTCGACGACCACCAGCGCAGCGGCATCAACGCCGTATTCGTGCAGGTGCGCCCCGCCTCCGACGCCTTTTACAAGAGCGAGCTGGAACCCTGGAGCAAGTGGCTGACCGGCACCCAGGGCAAGGCCCCCACGCCCTACTACGACCCGCTCCCGTTCCTGATTGAGGAAGCCCACAACCGCGGCATGGAGTTCCACGCCTGGTTCAACCCCTATCGGGCCACCATGGACACGGTTACCCGCCGCCTCTCGGCCAATCACCCGTACCGCCGCCACCCGGAGTGGTTTATCCGCTTCGCGGGCAAGCTGCTCTACAATCCCGGTTTGCCGGAAGTGCGCCAGTACATCAACCGCGTGATTCTGGACGTGGTGCGCCGCTACGACATCGACGGCGTCCACTTCGACGACTATTTCTACCCCTACCCGGAAGCCAAGCAGGTTATTCACGACGAGGACGCCTACGCCCGCTTCAACCCCGACGGGCTGGCCCTGGCCGACTGGCGGCGGCAGAACGTGAACGTGCTCATCCACGAGCTCCACGACTCGATTCAGCACACCAAGCGGTGGGTGAAGTTCGGCATTTCGCCCTTCGGCGTGTGGCGCAACCAGACCTCCGACCCCAACGGCTCGGCCACCAAAGCCTTCCAGGGCTACGACGGCCTCTACGCCGATGCCCTCGAATGGACCCGCCAGGGCTGGGTCGATTACGTGCTGCCCCAGCTCTACTGGAGCACCGGCTTCAAGGTGGCCCAGTACCCGGTGCTGGTGGAGTGGTGGGCCCGCAACGCCAACAACCGCCACGTCTACATCGGCCACGGCGCCTACCGGATGCTGGAAAACACCCGGGCCGATACCGTGTGGCGCAACCCCCGCGAGCTGCCCCGGCAGGTGCGCCTGAACCGCACGTTTCCGGCCGAGGTGCAGGGTAGCGTGTTCTTTAGCTCGAAATCGTTGATGGCCAACGCCCTGCGCACCACCGATTCCCTGCGTCAGCACGAGTTCCGCTACCCGGCCCTGGTGCCCACCATGCCCTGGCTCGATGCCGTGCCCCCGCGCCCGGCCGAAAACCTGACCCTCACGGCCAGCGGCCCGGCCCACACCCTCACCTGGCAGCCCGGCCCCGCCGCCCCCGATGGCGACCTGGCCGCCTACTACGCCCTCTACCGCTTCACGCCCGAGCAGACGCCCCGCCCCGACGACCCGCGCAACCTGCTGGCCGTGGTGCGCCCCCGGGCCGGCTACGGCCTCGCCTTCGTCGATACCACCGCCCGCCCCGGCCAGGCCTACGCCTACTACCTCACCGCCTTCGACCGCCTGCACAACGAGAGCCGCCCCATCTGGGTGCGCACCACCGGCCGCCCCGCCGAAATCATCGTGGCCCAGACGGCCCCGCCTGAACCCGCGCCGACGCCCACTCCGGTGCCGGCTCCGGTGCCCCAGCCGGTACCCCAGGCGCAATCCGAAGTAGCGGTAGCGCCGCCCGTGCCCGCTCCGGCGCCGGCCCCCCGGCCCGCGCCCCGGCCGGTGGCTACCCGCCCGGCCGCCACGGCCCGGCCAACCACCAAAGTCAAGGTGAAAACCAAGAGCAAGCGCCGCGGCGGCTTCTTCAGCCGCCTGTTCGGCGGGCGGTAGGGGAGGCGGGCTTTTTGGCGCTGGCGGTAGAAAGCCTGTCATCCTGAGCGCAGCGAAGGACCTTATCACGGTTGAGCAGCTATTATGCCACCGTGATAAGGTCCTTCGCTGCGCTCAGGATGACAGGTGTTTTTACTTTCTAAACAGCTTCTTTGATTCCTGCGGGTAAAACGGCAACTTCCCTTCGTCCGGAAGCAAGTTCCGGGGCTTCCACCAACCCGCCCGCTCATGGCTACCGTCTCCCGCGTCCCCGTCCGCATTTTCCCCGACTCCGGGCAGGCCTCCGCGCAGGTGGCCCTGGAACTGGCCGCCTTCATCCGGGAGCGGGCCGCCGAAAACCGCCCGGCCGTGCTCGGCCTGGCCACCGGCTCCTCGCCGACCCGGGTGTACGAGGAGCTGGTGCGCCTGCACCGCGAGGAAGGACTGAGCTTCCAGAACGTGGTCAGCTTCAACCTCGACGAGTACTTTCCCATGGCGCCCGACTCGCTGCAGAGCTACGTGCGCTTCATGCACGAGTACCTGTTCGACCAGGTGGACATCCGGCCCGAAAATATCCACATCCCCGACGGCACGGTGCCGCCCGAGCAGGTAGCCGACTACTGCCGCCGCTACGAGGAGCAGATCCGGGCGGCCGGGGGCATCGACTGGCAGCTGCTGGGCATCGGGCGCACGGGCCACATTGGCTTCAATGAGCCCGGTTCCGGGGCCGCCTCCCGCACCCGCCTCATCACCCTCGACCACATCACCCGCACCGACGCGGCCTCCGACTTCTACGGCGAGGAAAACGTGCCCCGCCGGGCCATTACCATGGGCGTGGGCACTATTCTGGAAGCCCGCCACGTGGTGCTGCTGGCCTGGGGCGAGGGCAAGGCCGCGGTGGTGAAGCGCCTGGTGGAGGGCGAGCCCACCGACACCGTGCCGGCCACGTATCTGCAGCATCACCCCGCCGTGCAGGTCGTGCTCGACGAGGCCGCCGCCGCCGAGCTGAGCGCCCGCAAAACGCCCTGGCTGGCCGGCGAAACCTGCCGCTGGCAGGAGGCGGCCCTGGTGCGCAAGGCCGTGACCTGGCTGGCCCGGCTGGTGGAAAAGCCCATTCTCAAGCTCACCGACCAGGACTACAACGAAAACGGCCTCTCGGACCTGCTGGCCGAATCAGAAGGGCCGGCTTACGTCCTCAACATCCGGGTCTTCAACGAGCTGCAGCGCACCATCACGGGCTGGCCCGGTGGTAAGCCCGGCGCCGACGACGCGCTGCGCCCCGAGCGGGCCGCGCCCTTCCCCAAGCGGGTGCTCATCTTCTCGCCCCACCCCGACGACGACGTGATTTCCATGGGCGGCACCCTGCTGCGGCTCGTCGACCAGGGCCACGAGGTGCACGTGGCCTACCAGACCTCGGGCAACATTGCCGTCTTCGATGACGAGGTAATCCGCTTCGCCGAGTTCGTGGCCGACTACGACGAGGCCTTCCGCTTCGACGACCAGCCCGCCGAAACCCTCTACCAGCGGGTGGCGGATTTCCTCAAAAACAAGCAGCCCGGCCAGGTCGATTCCGGGGAAGTGCAGCAGATCAAGGGCCTGATCCGGCGCGGGGAAGCCAAGAGCGCCCTGCGCTACGCCGGCCTCGACCCCGATACCCGCGCCCACTTCCAGGACCTGCCCTTCTACGAAACCGGCCGGGTGCGCAAAAAGCCGCTGGGGCAGGAGGACATCCAGCTGACCGTGGACCTGCTCAACCGCCTGCAGCCCCAGCAGATTTACGCCGCCGGCGACCTATCGGACCCCCACGGCACCCACCGCGTGTGCCTGGCCGCCATCATGCAGGCCGTGCAGCAACTCCAGGCCGCCGGCATGCCCTGGCTGGCCGAATGCCGGGTGTGGCTCTACCGCGGGGCCTGGCAGGAGTGGGACGTAGACCAGATTGACATGGCCGTGCCCCTGAGCCCGGAGGAGCTCACGCGCAAGCGCCGGGCCATCTTCAAGCACCAGAGCCAGAAAGACCGACCCCTGTTTCCCGGCGCCGACCAGCGCGAGTTCTGGCAGCGCGCCGAGGCCCGCAACCGCACCACCGCCCGCCTCTACGACCAGCTCGGCCTGCCCGAGTACGAGGGCATGGAGGCTTTCGTAAGGTGGCACTTCTGAGAAGATGGGAACGGCCAGAACGCGGGGGGAGCCAGCAAAAAGCTATTGTTTTGTCGTGGTCAGAGCCTATGCATCGGGCGCACATGGGTAGTGGGGGCCGCCCGGAGCTGGATATAGGCTACATTGGAGTGTTTTCAGTGTCCTGAAAAGCTGCTGGTAGCGTAACGCTGCGTCTGCCAGCAGCAGCTAACCCTTTCAAACCCCCGATGCAGACCACCCAGGCCGCCCTCGACACTACCGGCGCCCGGCCCCTGGCCGAGGCCTCCCAGCCCGGCCGCCTCGTCAGCCTCGATGTGTTTCGGGGCCTGACGGTGGCGGCCATGCTGCTGGTGAACAACCCCGGCGACTGGGGCCACATCTACGCCCCGCTGGAGCACGCTGCGTGGCACGGCTGCACGCCCACCGACCTGATTTTTCCCTTCTTCCTGTTCATTGTGGGCGTGAGTATCACCTACGCCCTGGGCTCGGCCCGGCAAGAGCCGGCGCGGCACGGGCCCCTGCTGGGGCGGGTGGCGCGGCGGGCGGCCGTGCTGTTTGGGTTGGGCTTGCTGATGGCTCTGCAGCCCAAATTCGACTTTGCCCACGTGCGCATTCTGGGCGTGCTGCCGCGCATTGCGCTGGTGTTTCTGGCCTGCGGGGTGGTATTCGTGAAAACGGGCTGGCGCACCCAGCTGGGGTTGCTGGCGGTGCTGCTCATCGGCTACAACGGGCTGCTGCAACTCGTGCCCGTGCCCGGCTTCGGGCCGGCTAACCTGGAGCCCGCCACCAACCTCGGCGCCTGGCTCGACCGCACGGTGCTGGGCGAAAACCACCTTTGGGTGCAAAGCAAAACCTGGGACCCCGAAGGCCTGCTGGGCACCCTGCCGGCCATCGGGACCGGGCTGCTGGGGCTGCTGGCGGGGCAGTGGCTGCGCCGGCCCCGGCCCGAGGTGGCCAGCCGGGTGGTGTGGCTGCTGCTGGCCAGCGGGGCGGCCATTGGGCTGGGCCTCGTCTGGAACCTGTGGTTTCCCATCAACAAAAGCCTCTGGACCAGTTCCTACGTGCTCTATACCGGCGGCCTGGCCGGGGCCGCGCTGGCCGCCCTCTACTGGCTCTGCGACGTGCACGGCTACCGGGGCTGGCTTACGCGTTTCGGGCTGGTGTACGGCGTGAATGCCATTACGGCCTTTTTCCTCTCGGGCGTGCTGGCCCGCTGGCTGAATATGCTGGAGCTGCCCAACGGTGCTGGCACCGCCGTACCAGCCAAAGCGTGGCTCTACCAGCGGTTCTTCGAGCCCTTCTTCAGCCCCCTGAATGCTTCCCTGGCCGGGGCCGTGGCCTGCGTGCTCATCTGGTATGGAGTGCTCTGGCTGATGTACCGGCGCAACATTATCGTCAAGGTCTGAGCGCGGATTTTCGGGGATTTCACGGATTTCGTGAACGGCTGTAAAGTGAAGTATTGCTTCGCCTGCTGGTGAACCTCGTGGGCGGCTCAGGCCACAGATTGCGGCAATATTTCGTACCTCTGTGGCATGAAAAGAACCTTCCTGCTGCTGGCGGCCGCTACGGTGCTGGCCTTGCCGGCCGCCCGGGCCCAGACGGCCCCGGCCGCTGCTACTGTTGCTACTTCCCCCGCGGCGCCCCTGTCGGCCAGCCACCGCAAAGCCGCCGAGACCCTGCTGGCCGCCACCAACTCCGAGCAGAACCTGAACCTGACCATCGACCGGATGCTGGCCGGACAAATCGAGCAGAACCCCGGCATGAAGGCCGTGGAGCCCGAAATGCGCGCCTACCTGACCAAGTACATGAGCTGGGCCTCGCTCAAGGAGGAAATGATTCAGCTCTACGCCGGCGCCTTCACCGAAAAGGAGCTCAAGGAGCTGACCAAGTTCTACCTGACGCCCATCGGCCGCAAAACCATCGAAAAGCTGCCCCAACTCACCACCGCCGGCATGGAGCTGGGCCAGCGGCGCATGCAGGAGCACCTGCCCGAGCTCCAGCAGGCTATTGCCGAAAAGATGAAAACCCAGTCCCCCGGCGCGGAAGAGTAGGAGGGAGCGAGGAAGTAGAATAGGTCTGTCATCCGGAGCGGAGCGCAGGACCCTGTCACGTTGAACCGAGTCGTTAATACGATACTCGCCCTAACATGACAAAGTCCTGCGCGCTATGCAGGATGGCAGTGCCCTTTTCACTCATTCACCAACTCACTCATTCACCACTGATACCCCGCGAAATCCTGGCGGATTTTGGTTTTGAGCAGCTTGCCGGTGGCCGTGTGGGGCAGCTCGTCCACGAATTCCACGGCTTCGGGCGTCCACCACTTGGCTATTTTGCCCTCGTAGAAGGCCAGCAGCTCCTCGCCCGTTACCGCGTGGCCGGGGCGGCGCACGACTACCAGCAACGGCCGCTCGCTCCACCTGGGGTGGGGCAGGCCGATGACGGCGGCTTCGGCCACGGCCGGGTGGCCCACGGCCAGGTTCTCCAGCGCGATGCTCGAAATCCACTCCCCGCCCGATTTGATGACGTCCTTGGAGCGGTCGGTAATCTGCATGAAGCCGGCCGGGTCGATGGTGGCCACGTCGCCGGTGCGGAACCAGCCGTCGGCGGTCAGCTCGCCGGTTTTCTCGGTGCCGAAGTAGTCGGCCACAATCCAGGGGCCGCGCACGAGCAGGTCGCCAAAGGCCACGCCGTCGTGGGGCAGGGCGCGGCCTTCATCGTCCACAATCTTCATATCGACCCCGAAAATAACCCGGCCCTGCTTGGTGCGCAGGGCGAACTGCTCCTCCTCGCTCAGGCGCAGCTGCTGGGGCTTGAGCACGCCCACCGTGCCCAGGGGCGAGGTTTCGGTCATGCCCCAGGCGTGGCGGATGGTCACGCCCAGCTCGTCGGCAAAGGCCCGGAACAGGGCCGGCGGGCAGGCCGCGCCGCCCACCACCGTCTGGTGCAGGGTCGTGAATTGGAGCTTCTTCTCGCGCATGAACGTGAGCAGGCCCAGCCAGATGGTGGGCACCCCGGCCGAGAACGTGACGCCCTCGGTTTCGAACAGCTCGTAGAGGCTGGCCGCATCCAGGCCGGGGCCGGGCAGCACCAGCTTGCAGCCCAGCATGGGCGCCAGGTACGGAATGCCCCAGGCGTTGACGTGGAACATGGGTACCACGGGCAGAATCACATCCTGGGCCGAACAGTTAAAGCAGTCGGGCAGGGCGGCGGCGAAGGAGTGCAGCAGGGTGGAGCGGTGGGAGTAGAGCACGCCCTTGGGCTCGGCGGTGGTGCCGGAGGTGTAGCAAAGCGAGGAGGCGGTATTCTCATCGAACACCGGCCACGGGTAGTCGGCGTCTTCGGCCGCCAGCAGGTCCTCATAGCAGTGCAGGTCGGGCAGGGCGGCGCTATCGGGCATATGCGCCCGGTCGCTCAGCAGCACCCAGGCTTCCACGCCGGGGCAGTGGGCGGCCAGCTTTTCCACCAGGGGCAGGAAGGTCAGGTCGAAGAACACCACCCGGTCCTGGGCGTGGCCGATGATGTAGACAATCTGCTCGGCAAACAGGCGCGGGTTGATGGTGTGGCACACCGCCCCGGAGCCCGACACGGCGTAGTAGAGCTCCAGGTGGCGGTGGGTGTTCCAGGCCAGCGTGCCCACCCGGTCGCCGCTGCCGATGCCCAGGCGGGCCAGGGCGTGGGCCAGCTGCCGGCTCCGGCGGCCCAAATCGGCGTAGGTGTAGCGGTGAATGAGGCCCTCGGGCAGGCGGCTCACAATTTCGGTATCGGCGTGCCACTTCTCGGCGTGTTCCAGCAACCCGGCAATGCGCAGGGGCTCGTGCATCATCAATCCTAGCATACGGGGCTTCTTTGGTGGGAGCCTTTAAGCTAGCGGTTTTCCGGGGAACTCCGGACTACTGTCCCGATTAAGGTTGTTGCCTTCCGTGGGCCTGCGCGCCGCCCAGGTTAGGGCAGCCGGTACCAGAGCGTGCCGCCTTCCACGAAGCCCACTACCCCAAACGCTTTGGCATAATACACGCGCCGCACGGGTTTAGCCCGGGGCAGTCCGTACAAGATACCGGCAGAACGGGCGTTGGAAATTCGCAGCACCGAATCGTAGGCCACGCCGCCCAGCTGCAGCCGGGGCAGCAGGACCTGGGTGGTATCGTAGAGCGGGTAGCCAGTCGTGATTTGCCGCAATGGCAACTCCGCGCTAAACGTAACGTCCCAGTTCAGGTAAGCATACCCGCCTGACTCACTGGCGCCCAGACTGAGCAGGTTTGTTGGAGTGGTAAAAACCACCGAATCGGGTTTGTTGGGCGTGCTGGCAGGAGTAGCCACGTAGCGCACAGTATCGGTGCGGCGGGCGTATACGTCAAGGGTTTGCGCCCGTATTTTTTTAGGTGGCCCCAGGTATACCGGCGCATTTCCCCCGATGGAGTACTCTATGAATTCCTCCTTGATTTCGGTGATAAGGAAGGTGCGCACGTTACTGCTGCGGTCCTGCCCGAAACGGAGGACGTCGCCGTTATGGTAGGGCTGCCAGGCCAGCTGCTCGGCCGGAATTCTAATTTCTTCCGTGGTTGATGTAAGGCAACCTGAACTCAACAGTAAGCCGACATATAACAGGCGGTAGGGCTTTTTCATAACGCGCAGAAGCTTCACGATAAGGTACTATGTGACACGTTATAGGAGCTCATCAGCATCGGATAGGTTGCAATCGAAGCTCAGTCCTCTGGGTAATGGATGAGAGCCTAGAACGGATTTACTCCTCCAGCCACTGCCGTTGCCGGAGGTTTTCCAGGGGCACCTGTAGCACATTAGCATGTTCAGTCAGGTTAACGCGCCTTTCTAATGCGCTTTTTAGTATCTGAAAGGAAGAGGGGTATTCTCCTCGCGCGACACAAAGAGGCCTCAAAAGGCAACCTCAGCCGGTCAGGAAAATACCCCTCTTAATTCTTCAGATAGCCGGGTCAGCGGGCACGTTGGGGTTGTTGATGCGCTCCTGCTGGGGGTAGGGGTAGAAGTTGCGGCTGCGCTCCGTCTGGCTGATGGGCTGGTTGGGGGCCGGGGCGGGACGGCCGAAGCGGCGGCTGTCGTCGAGGTGCAGGCCGCTCAGAAACAGCTCGGCGCTGCGCTGTTTGTACACCTCCTGCAACAACGCCGCCACGGTTTCCGGCCCGGCGTAGGGCGGCAGGGCGGCATTTACGCCCAGCGGGTCGCCGGCAGTCTGGGTGCGCACGGCGTTGATATCAAGCAGGGCGGCCGCAAGGTCGGGCGTGACGGCCCGCAGGTTGGCCTCGGCCCGGATCAGGCGCATCTCATCGGGAAGATAAGCGGGAATGGGGCTGACCTGGGAGGTGAAGAAGCCGGCCAGCTCCCGCAGCGTGCTGGTGCTGCCGTTGTCGGAGCGCGTAACGGCGGGCCCTTGCAGGTAGAAGCTCAGGCGGGCATCCTGGGCCTCCACCAGGTCGGCGGGCAGCCCGAACTGGTCGCGGGGCTTGAAGTTGCCCGCCAGCACCGACTGGGTGAAGATGGGATTGGGGGCCGCGCCGGTGTACACGAACACCGACGTTTTGGTTAAATCGACCAGGTTGGCGGCGGCCAGGGCGGCGGCGTAGTTGCCGGCCATCAGGTTGGCGCGGGCCCGGTAGGCCTGCACCGTATTGGGCAGGTCGAACTCGGGGCCGAGCACGCGGGTATTGAACTCCGCCGACGGGGCGTTGGCCGTCAGGGTCTGGGCAGCCAGATCGAGCAGGCGCACGGCCTCGGCCAGCACCTGGGTCCGGGGTACAAACGCGGCATTCTCGGCGGCCGAAACAGGAGCCTGCTCGAAGCCCTGGGCCACGGCCAGCAGGGCGGCCGCCTTAAACAGGTAGGCGTGGGCCAGCACTCCGCTCAGCGTGGCCGCATCCGTTGCGAGGGTGGCGGGAGCCGCGCCAAGGAGCTGGTCGGCGGCGGAAACGATGCGGTAAGGCCGCCCGAACAGGGCCGTGAGGTTGGCGTTGTTGGGCGAGAGTTGGGTGCCGCCCTGTTCCAGCTCCGTTACGTTGATGAAGGTGGTAATGCCCTTCACCTCCCGGCTGGTGGTACCGGTAGCGAGCAGCAGCGGCTCAATCACCTGGGTGGCGTACGTCTGGCGCAGGCCCACGCTAAAGGCCAGCACCCCATCGCGGGAGCTGAGCGTGGATTGCTCGGTGGCGGCGTTGGGGTTGGGAATATCGAGGCTGCAGGAGGGGGCCAGGCCCAGCAGGGCCGCGCCGAGCAGCAGCCGGGCGGGCAGGTGCCGAAATCGAAGGAATGAAGTCATATCAACCGAAAGTAAACGTCAGAGAAAAACCCCGCACGGGCCACTGGGCTAGAAGGAGGCGTTGAAGCCCACCGACACGGTGCGGGGAATGGGCACCTCCACGAAGTCGAAGCCCCGGACGGCCGTGCTCTGGCCCGCTGCGCTTACTTCGGGGTCGAAGCCCTGGTAATCGGTTATCACCCACAGGTTGCGGCCTGCCACCGAGAGGCGCAGGTCGCGCATGCCCAGGAACCGGGGCCTGAGCTGGTAGCTGACCGAAATTTCGCGCAGCTTGATGAAGGAGCCGTCCTGCACCCACTTATCGAAGGTGTTGTAGGCGGCGGCGCTGGAGCCCTTGGGCACTTCGCCGCGCAGCTCGGGCTCGTAGCCGGCCAGCCCCCCGAACAGGTCGCGGGTGCCCACGCGCTGGGTGAAGTTGAACACGTCGAAGTTCTGCTGGGTATCAAACTGCACCCGGAAGTTGAGCCGGTTCTTGAGCAGGCCCACCTCGTTGATGAGGGAGGCCACGTACTGGGGGTTGGGGTCGCCGAGCACGTCGAGCAGCAGGGCCCCGGAGGGCTGGCCGTCGTTGCCGCGCTGGGGGGTGTTGGGCTGGCCGGGCGGGCCCTGCACGCCCCGCTCGCGCTGGGGCAGGCCCGTGGGCGTCAGCAGCAGGGAGCCGTCGGGGTTGCGGGCGGCGTAGGTGCCGTAGTAGGTGCCCAGGGGCTTGCCCTCCACGGCCGCTACCAACCCGAAGCCGTCGGGGAAGGTGACCAGGCCGTTGGGGATGTTGGTGATTTCGTTGACGTTGTGGGTGAAGGTGCCCGTCACGTTCCAGGTTACCTTGTCGGAGCGCACGGGCTGCACCCGCACCAGGAGTTCGATGCCCCGGTTGGTCATGTTGCCGATGTTGTCGGCGCGTGAGCTGAAGCCGGTGCTCGGGCTCAGGTCCCGGCGCAACAGCAGGTCGGTTATCTTCTTGCGGTACACCGATACCTCGAAGCTCACCCGCTCGTTGAGCAGGCTGGCATCGATGCCCGCCTCCAATTCGGCCTGGCGCTCGGGCCCTACCTGCTCGTTGCCCTGCTGAGTGCCCGGAAACAGCCCGGGCAACGTGCCCAGCACCAGCGGATTGTAGTTGGTAAACCGCTCGAAGGGTCCCAGGGCCGTCAGGTTGCCCGATTGGCCGTAGGAAGCGCGGAGCTTGAACTGGGGCAGGATGCGGCCCAGCGGCCCGTTCTGCCAGAACGCCGATTGCGACACCACGTACGAAGCGCCCACTTTGGGGTAGTACTGCGTTCGGTTACTGACCCCGTAAACCGAGGCCGCATCCACCCGCAACGCCCCGGTCAGGAAAACCTGGTCGTAGAAGCCCAGGGTTTGCTGACCGAAGGCCCCGAGGATGCGCTGATCTTCGCGGCGTTCACCGGTAGCGGCCGTGCCGTTCCCGAATGACGCGGCCGGAATGCCCGGCGTCAGCCCAATCGACTGGATGGCGGTGGAGAGGAAACGCTGGGCCTGGCGGGTGCCGCCCAGGGTGGTGGTGCTCACCAGCCAGTCGGTGAGGTTGCGCTTGTAGCTGAGCGTCACGTCCGTATTCACCAGAAAGCCGGTGCGGTCGGCGCGGCGGGCCAGGCCGGTGTTGTAGGTGGGCGTGGTGTTGCCCGGCGGAATGTAGCCGGTGCCAATCTGGGTGCTGTTATCAAAGCCCAGCGTGAAGTTGGCGCTGAAGCCCTCGAAGGGCGTCAGGTTGAGCTGCACGTCGCCGATAAAGCGGGAGGTGCGCTGCTCAAAATCGAAGCGGCTGATGGCTTCACGGGGGTTGGTGCGGGCAATGGCCGGGGCGGTGCTGGGGAAGCGGCCGGTAACGGGGTCGGCGGCGGGGTCGATGTAGTTGCTCGAAAAGATGAACCCCGTCAGGGCCCCGTAGGCTTCGCTGATGCCGCCGTTGGGCACCTCCTGGCTGTTGGTGAGCGAGTAGTTGGCGCCCACGCTCAGGTTGGCCTTGTTGCCCAGGTTTTGCTGCACCCGCAGCCGGCTCCCGCCCCGCGTAAAGTCGGTGTTGCGCACAATGCCCTGGTTGCGGAAGTAGTTGCCCGAGGCAAAGTATTTGGTGTTGCTGGTGCCCCCCGACACCGACGCGTAATTATCGGTGCCGGTAGCGGTGCGGAATATGTCGTCCTGGTAGTCGTAGCGCTGCACCGGCACCTGGGTCAGGTCGGCAGCGTTGGTGTTGGTGAAGCGGAAGCCAAAGGTATTGTAGTCGAGCTTCCGGCGGATTTGCGAGGTCATGAAGTTCGACGATACCGTGACCTGGGGCTTGCCGTCCTGGCCGCGCTTGGTAAAAATCTGGACCACCCCGTTATTGGCCCGCGAGCCGTAGATGGCCGCCGCCGCCGCGCCCTTAATCACCTCAATGCGCTCCACGTCGTTGGGGCTGATGTCCACGAGGCGGTTCTGGGAGTAGCCGCCCAGGTCCAGCAGCTGGGGCGAGCTGTTATCGACAATGACCCCGTCGATGATGTAGAGCGGCTCGGAGGAGCCGGCCACGGTGCTGGGGCCGCGCAGGCGCACCGAGATGCCACCGGCGGGGTTGCCCGAGTTCTGGGTAATCTGCACGCCCGCAAACTTGCCCTGGAGGGCCTGGTCGATTTGGGTGGGCACGGTAGTGCGCAGCTGCTCGCCGCTCACGGTGGCAATGGTGTTGCCGAGCTGCTTCTTGCTGGTGGCCACCGAAGTACCCGTTACCACCACGTCGTTGAGCTGCACCAGGTCTTCGGGCAGGGTGGTGGGGCCGAGGGCCACGGCCGTGGTGGCACCCAGCTCCAGCTGCTGCCGCTGGGGCGAGTAGCCCACGGCGCTGATCAGCAAGGGGTAGGTGCCGGGGGCCAGTGTAGCGGTCAGGGTGTAGTTGCCGTCCACATCGGTGCTAGTGCCCAGCACGGTGTTCAGCACCCGGACGGTGGCACCGGGCACCGGCTCGGAGCGGCTGTCCAGCACCCGGCCGCTGATGGTGTAGGTGGCCGGCGTCTGGGCGGCGGCGGCCAGCGGCAGCAGCAGCCCGGGCAGCGCGGCCAGCCAGCGCGTGCTTCGGACCGAACCGATAAGCGAGTAGGCGTCATGCATAGCAAGAATGGGTTAGGTGGGGCAGTCGGAAGGGTGCCAGGGAAGGAGGAAAGGGGTGAGTAGGCGGAGAAAATGTATAAAAAAATAAGGGAAGCAGAGCAGGTTAGGCCACTCTACTTCCCTTGCGCTGAGCTGATTCCGCCATTGGGCGGTTCAGCCGCATCTGATTACTATTCCTCCACCGTAGTTTCCACCTCCAGCTGCCGCCGGCGCAGTATGCTTTCCAGGGCCACCTGCAACACGTCGGTGCGCACGTTCAGACTGGAAATCTTATTGTTGCGGCGGGTAGGATGCACGCGGTTGGTGAGCACAATGCAGATCAGCTCCTCCTGGGGCTCCACCCAGAACATGGTACCCGTGAAACCCGTGTGGCCGTAGCTGGCCGGGGAGGCGCTCCGGGCCGAATTCACGCTGGGGTTGGCGGCGGGCCTATCGAAGCCCAGGGCGCGGCGGTTATCGGGGCAAAACTGGCAGCGGGTGTACTCTTGCAGGGTTTCGGCTTTGAGTAGCTGCTGGCCGCCGTACTGCCCGTTCCAGGCGTAGAGCTGCACGAGCTTGGCCAGGTCGTTGGCCGAGCCGAACAGGCCCGCGTGGCCCGACAGGCCCCCGAGCAGGGCCGCGCCCTCGTCATCCACGGTGCCATACAGCAATTGGTGGCGGAACAGCGAGTCGTACTCAGTGGGCACGATGCGGCGCAGCGGGAAACGGCGGGTGGGGCGGTAGCCGAGGGTGGTGGCCCCCAGGGGCCGGTAGAACTCCCGGGTCACGAACTCATCGAGGGGCTGGCCGCTGGCTGCCTGCACGAAGCGCGGGTAGAGAATGAACGACAGATCGGAGTACACGTAGCCCGGCTTCTCATGGAGCGGCGACTCGGCAATGGCTTTGAAGATGAGGTCGGGGAAATCCTGGCGGGCCCACAGGCCGGTGGCGGCCCGCAGCGGAAACCGCGCTGACGAATCGGGCCGGAAATAGCGGCGGCTCAGCTCCGCGGGCTGGGTGGCCGATACCGCGCTGGCCGGCGGGCTCTGGCCGAATAGCGCGTTGAAGAAGCCCCGGGGCTTGGTGTAATTCTTCCAGAACGGAATCCAGGCCTTGAGGCGGGCCTGGTGGGTGAGCACGTCGCGCAGCTTCAGGTCCTGCTTGTTGGTGCCCTGCAGGGCCGGCAGCAGCTGGCCCAGGGTCAGGTCGGGCGAGAAGTTGCCCTGGTCCTGGAGCTTCATGAGGGCCGGCAGCGCGGCGCTGACTTTGGTGAGCGAGGCCAGATCGTACAAGTCGTCGGGGCGCACGGGGCGGGCCTTTGGGCCGTAGGTCTGGCGGCCGTAGCTCTTGCGCAGCACCACCGTGCCCCGGCGGGCAATCAGGACCTGGGCGCCCGGGAAGGCCCCGGCCGCCAGGGCCCGGTTCATCACCGAATCGATGCGGCTTTCCAGGTTGTTGTTCATGCCCACGGCCTCGGGGAAGCTGTAGCGCAGCCGGATGCCGCCCTGGGTGGGCAGGCCCAGCCCGTAGCCGTAGCGGCCCGAGGCCGCCACCGGCAGGTGCCCGCAGGCCGAAACGCCCCCGAAAATCACCTCGGCGGCCACCTCCTGGGCGTTCTGGCTTTCCTGGTAGGCCAGCACCACGGCCTCGGCCCGGCTCAAATCGCGCAGGCGGTCCACGGCGTAGGCCGTCCCGAATACCGTCACGACCAGCTGCTGGCCCGGGCCGCCCAGCTCGCGCAGCAGCACGTTCATTTCGGGCGTTACGCCGAAGCTGGTGGCGGGCTGGCGGCCCAGGTTGCTGACGCCCACCAGTACCATGTTGTAGGGCCGGAGCGCCTCGCGCATCCGCGTGAGCTCATCCAAAGAAGGCGCGGCGGGCAGCCAGAAGTGGCGGACAGGCGCGTAATCGGCCACCCGGCGCTGAAAATAGGTGGTATCGGTGGTGCCCAGGGTGAGCGTGGCCAGGCGCAGCGTATCGAGGCGCTGCAGGGGCAGCAGGGTACGCTGATTGCGCAGCACCGTGAGGCTCTGCTCCGTGAGCTGGCGGCTCAGAAACTGGGCGTGGGGCGTGTTGAGGTCGGCCACCAGGTTGTTCAGCTCGATGGGGCGGTAGTGGTTCAGGCCCGACCACTGCTTCAGGGCCAGCACCTTGCGGCAGCGGCGGTCAATTTCGGCCTGGGAAATACGGTCCTGGTTGATGGCCTCCCGAATCAGGCGCAGGGCCAGCGGGATGTTCTTGCTGAACTCCAGGATGTCGTTGCCGGCCAGCACGGCCCGCAAATCGGCCTCGCCGGGCGGGTACTTCGAGATGACGCCCTTCATGTTCATGGCGTCGGTGAAGATGATGCCCTCAAAGCCCAGCTGCTGGCGCAGCAGCCCCTCAATGATGGGTTGGGAGAGAGTAGAAGGTACGCCGGTGGTGTCGAGGGCCGGAATGTTGAGGTGGGCCACCATCATGCCGCCCAGCCCGCGCCGGATCAGGCTTTTAAACGGGAACAGCTCCAGCGTATCGAGCCGCTGCCGGTCCACGCGCAGCAGGGGCAGGGCCAGGTGGGAGTCCACGTCGGTGTCGCCGTGGCCGGGGAAGTGCTTGGCCACGGCCAGCACGCCCGCGTCCTGCATGCCCTTCATGTACTGGTAGCTCTTTTCGGTCACGTTCTCCCGGTTTTCGCCCCAGCTGCGGAAGCCGATGACCGGGTTCTGGGCGTTGTTGTTCACGTCGGCCACCGGGGCAAAATTGACGTGCATACCCAGCCGCCTGAACTGGCCGGCCACTTCCTGGCCCATCTGGTAGAGCAGGGCGTTGTCGCGCAGCCCGCCCAGGCTCATCTGGAAGGGGAAACGTACTACGCTGTCCAGGCGCATGCCCACGCCCCACTCGCCATCCATGGCTACCAGCAGCGGCACCCGGCTCTGGCTTTGGTAGCGGTTGAGCAACCGGCTCTGGCGCACGGGCCCGCCCTGAAAGAAAATCAGTCCCCCGATGCCGTACTGCTGAATCAGGGCCGACACCGAATCCTCATCCACGCGGGTGCGGTTGGAGTAGGCGGCCACCATGAACAGCTGGGCCACCCGCTGGTCGGGCGTGAGCGTGGCCATCACCGAATCGACCCACCGGGACTGGGCCAGCGGGCCGGCAAACGGCACCGGCTGGTTGCGGCTGGTGGTCGGCTTGCGGATGATTTCTTCGTGCAGAATGGGCTTTGGAGGACCGAACCGTACGGGTGCATTTGTAGGTGTCGGTGCTACCCGACGAACCGGCACCACAGAACGGGGTTTGCTGGCAGGTGCGCGGCGGGCTGCGGTACGGGTACGGACGGGGGAGCGGGGGCTGGTTTTGCGGCGGCGCTGGGCCGAGGCATCAGCGCCGCTCAGCAGCAGGGCCAGCAGCCACAGAAACGGAAGAAAGCGGGAAAAAGACAAGGTGTGCAGGACGAGTAGTGAAGAGGCTAATGTAGGGTTTCCACGGCTGGCACCGCCATGCAGGCCCCGGTTGCCGTCGTACCGTCGGCTTGTCTTACTCAAGGCGCCAGGTTTGCTCGTAGAACACCTGGCCCTCGTCGCCGCGCAGGTAGGCCACTACCCGCAACTGCCCGTCCTGGTCCTGAAAGCGAAACAGGCCGTAGTGCTTCTGGTTGATGAGGGCGCTGATGCGCAGGTCGTTGGCTTCGGCAGTGTTCTGGGTGGCGGGGTGGGTGAGGCCGCTGGAGGTGATTTCGACCACCGGCCCGGCCAGCCCCGGCACCGCCAGCCGCGACACTTCCCCGATGTGCCGGTCGCCGCTGATGAGCAGCGTGCCCTTGGGATGGGTTTCAGTGAGCAGGTCCAGGAAGCGCCGGCGGGCGGCCGGGAAGTTGGCCCATTTCTCGAAACGGTGCTGGGTGGGCAGAAACTGAATGCCCGAGCCGATGAGGTGGGCGTCGGCGTCGGAATTCAGCAGCTGCGTGCGCAGCCACTGCCACTGGGCCTCGCCCAGCACGTCGCCGGTGGGGTTGGGCTGGTACACCAGCTGGGCGTCGCGGTGAACCGGGTCCTGAAAATACCGGTCGTCGAGCAAGATAACCTTCACCTTTTTGGTGCCCACCCGGTATTCGTAGGCGGCATAAATACCTTCCTGGCGGCGGCGCGGACTATCGGCCGGCTCCTCCAGAAAATCGAGGGCCAGCTGCTGGTTCTGGGCTTTGAAGGGGTAGTTTTTGTCGCCATCGTTGCGGCCGTAATCGTGGTCGTCCCAGGTTCCGATAACGCGGGTGCCCTGCTCGCGCAGGTGGCGGTAGCCGGGGTGATTAAACTGGGCCGTGTACTTGGCTTGCAGCACCTGGGGGTCGTCGGAGTCGCCGTAGATGTTGTCGCCCAGCCAGATCCACACGTCGGGCTGGGCGCGGGCAATGTCGTCCCAGAGGGGCTGGGGCAGGTCGTGGCGATTGCAGGAGCCGAAAGCCAGGCGCAGCTCCTGCGTAGGGCCCGCCTGCTCGGGGCGCGCCTGCTTGGGGTGCGCCTGGGCGGCGGCGGCTTCGGGCGGCTGGGTAAGCTGGGTGGAAGGTGTGCAGGCGGCCAGCGCCAGGGCCAGCAGCACGCAGAGCGAAGTTGTTTTCATGGCGCAAAGATGCCACCGCCAGCTTTCGGTTGCGGCATCTTTTTGGAGCTCTCCCGGTTACACCAGCATGCCCGACTCCCCCAATTCCCGCCCGCCCCACATCACCGACAACGACGCCCGCCTGCTCAAGGGTATCGGCCTGGGCCTGGGCTGCGCCTTCCTCGCCGGCCTGATACTGCTGGCGGTGGTAGTCTGGTTTAGTTAGGGAAGGAGGTAAGAAGGTGATGGGGTGAGGAGGTGATGGGGTGAGGAGGGGTATGGGAACTGTCATCCTGAGCAGAGCGAAGGATCTTACCACCTGAGAACGATAAATCGTATCAACAACTCATTGCAGCGTGATAAGGTCCTTCGCTCCGCTCAGGATGACAGTTCCCATACCCCTCCTCACCCCATCACCTCCTCACCCCATCACCTCCTCACCCCATCACCTCCTCACCCCATCACCTCCTCACCCCATCACCTCCTCACCCCATCACCCCAATTACCGCTTCTTCTTCACCATCGAGCCGAAGGCGCCTTTTTTCTCGAAGGCGGCTACCACCTCATCCTCGGCGGGGGTACGCTTCACGACGGGGTTATTGGCCCAGAACTCGGGGTCGTAGGGCAGGGCCTTGATGGCCTGCAGGTCGCGGTCGGAAAGGCTGGCGGCGGCGTAGGCCAGGCGCTGGGGCGTGGTGCTCTGGTTGTAGAAATAGGTAAACGACGACACCTTGATGGCCAGCGGCTGCTTGCCGGGCTCCGTCAGGTCGGTGGTCAGGTCCATCTTCATCAGCTCCAGCGGCGCCACCGGGGATTTCTCGTCGGTTTTGAACGACATTTCAATGGCCAGCCGGGCGTTGTCGAATTTCTGCTTGGGGTTGTTGGTGCTGCCCGTGAAGCTGGGCTGCACCACCCGGTAGCGCACAATCTGGTTGGTTTCGATGTCAATCCAGACGGTGCCCTGGGCGCGGTAGCTCACTTCGGGGCGGGTTTCGAAGGTGATTTCGGCCACTCCGCCCGTGGAGTCCTCCCCCACGATGCCCTTGAGCTCGAGCAGGTAATTCTTTTCCACGTTGGGGCTCATCAGGGCCAGGGAGGTGGTGCTGTCCTGGCGCGGGTCGAAGAGGCCGTACTTGCGGGTGTAAACCGAGAAGTTGTTGAGGTTGATGGGGGCCTGCACGGCGGCGTAGCGGCCCTGGGCCAGGGTGGTGCCCAGAATCCGCGCCGGGTTCGACTTCACGTTCCAGACCACTTCCTGCAGCTCGGTGGGCTGGTCGTCGATGCGGGTAATCTGGCGGTAGAAGGCCCGGCCGTAGTAGGTGCGGCGGTAGTTGCTTTGCAGGGTGCGGAAGGCCCGGTCCACCATCTGATAGGGGAAGCTGGCCACTTTCACCTCGGGCAGGGCTACCGTGGCCGAAGCCAGCTCAATGTTGAGCGGGGCGGTGGTAGTCACGCGCAGGGTATCCTTCACGTGGCCCAACTCGGAAATCTGCAGCGTCACGGGCAGGGCGGCTACCACCAGGCTGAACTCGCCCTCCAGGTTGGTGGTGGTGCCGTTGGTGGTGCCGGGCACGGCCACGCTGGCGAAGGGCAGCACCTCCTGGGTATCCTTGTCGCGGACTACGCCGCGCAGCTGCACCTGGGCCTGGCTGAAGTGGGCCACGGTCAGCAGCAGTAGCAGCAGCCCGAGAAGGCGGGCCGGGGAAGCTAATCGGGAAATCGGGCGGAAAACGGGCATAAGCAAGAGCAGCAAAAAAAGAGCAGACAGGATCAGGTAACCTAACGCGGGGCCGTTCTAAAACCGTGCCCTTCCCCACAAAAGTACACCCGAAATGCAACAGACCGCCCCCAATCCGGGTAAGTAGTCCTACCTTGGCCGCCGGGGCGCGGCCGTTGCCGGGCCCCACTGTCCTTTCACTTTCCTTTCCTTTCTACAATCATGCTGAAGCGCGATTTCCTGAAAAACAGCCTGCTCACCGTGGTGGGCGCTTTGGTAAGCCCCGCCGTGCTGGCCGCGGCCCACGAAGAAAAACTGCTCCGTGAAGCCCGCGCCACGCCCATGGCCGATGGCCCGTTCACGCTGCCCGACCTGCCCTACGCCTTCAATGCCCTGGAGCCGCACATCGACGCGCGCACCATGGAAATTCACCACGATGCCCACCACAAAGGCTACGTGAGTAAGCTCAACGCGGCCGTAATGGGCACGCCGGCCGAGAAAATGAGCCTCGCCCAGCTGCTGGCCTCCATGAACAAGCAGCCCGAGGCCATCCGCAACAACGCCGGCGGCCACTGGAACCACTCCTTTTTCTGGCAGATTATGGCTCCCAAGGGCGGCGGCCAGCCCACCGGCAACCTCGCCACAGCCATCACCAAGGACTTCGGCTCCTTCGATAAGTTCAGCGAGGAATTCACTAAAGCCGCCAGCGGCCGGTTTGGCTCCGGCTGGGCTTGGCTGATAGTGGATAAGAAATCCGGCAAGCTCATGGTCACCTCCACCCCCAACCAGGACAACCCGCTGATGGATCTGCCCGGCATGCAGCGCGGCATCCCCGTGCTCGGCCTCGACGTGTGGGAGCACGCCTACTACCTCAAGCACCAGAACAAGCGCCCCGACTACATCAAGGAGTTCTGGAGCGTGGTCAACTGGTCGGAAGCCAACAGCCGCTACGACGAAGCCCGCAAAGGCTAGCTTTTTTTGGCTGCTGGCTGCTGGCTGTTACCGGGAAGCAAATACAAAAGCCCTGCGCGTGAGAACAAGCTGTTTTCGCGCGCAGGGCTTTTGTATTTCCCCGGAAAGGTAGTGCTTCGGCTGTTGGCTGTTGGCTATCAGCCAACAGCTTAATCATCAACTTACATATCTCCGGCCTGGTTGAGGGCGCTCAGCAGGTGCTTGTCGATGAGGGCGAACAGGTGCTGGAGCGGCTGAGGCGCGTTTTCCTCTACCCGCACCTGCTTGGTGCCCTGGGCCGTGGTGATGCTCAGTACGGTGGCCGGCATGTCGGAGGCGCCGCTGGAGTAGCTGTCCGGAAGCTGCCGAAACCCGATCTGCTCCGCTTCCCGCAGAAAATCCTGCACCACGGCCGGACTCATCGTCAGCTGGCGCCTGCCTTCTACCGGGGCGTAGCGAAATCCTTCGTACTCCACCCGTCCATCGGCGTATACCCGGGCCGTGTAGCTGGGGCACTTACCCAGGCAGGGGGTGCGGCTGAAGATCAGGGTCGGCCGGGCCAGCTGCCCCGCCGGAACCGAAGGTCCATCCGGTGTTTCCACGGGTTCGGGCAGGCGCACGGGAGGCGTTTTCGGCGTGGGCTGGGGGACTGGCTCCCGCTCTGGAGCAGGAGCCGGAACGGGTTGGCGGGGCTGCTCCGGGGCCGGCTGACGTTCTGGAGCAGGAGCCGGTTGCGGGATTGGGTGGCGTGGCTGTTGCGGAGCAGGAGCCGGTTGCGGAGTAGGAGTAGGAGTAGGTTGGGGCGCGGGAACCGGAACCCGGGTAGGTGCAGGCGTACGGGGCGTTTGGCGGGGCGGGGCGGGCACTGGGGGCTGCTTCGTCGGGCCGGGAGCGGGAACTGGTGCCTGCTTGGTCGGACCAGGAACGGGTGGAGGAGTATGGGGCTGACGGCCCGGGGCGGGTACCGGGGGCTGACGGCCGGGCCCCGGGGCCGGCGGAGGAGTGTAGGGCGGCCGGCCGGGTCCCGGGGCCGGCGTGGTGGGGGCCGGCTGCGGGGCCGGCGGATACTGGCCCGGCGCGTACGTAACCGGACCGGGAGCCGGCTGCCAGCGGCCCCGGGGCGGACGGCGGTAGCGCTGGGGCTCCGAGTACGTGACGCCCCCCTCAGTGGCGGCGGGGACGTAGTAGTTCACCGTGCAGGCTGGCAGGGCGCTTAGCCCCAGTAACAGTACGAATGCGGGAAATAAGGCAGCGCGCATGGAAGGAACGAAAAGGAGAGATGGGAGAAACCGGTTCGCTATATAGCGAATTCCCGATTGCCAAACTTGGTGCCAGAACCAGCAAAAAGCCCCGCTGCCGGTCCGGCAGCGGGGCTAAAAGTTCCCGAAATTCTGGAAAAGTTACGAACGGCGCGTTTTGCGTGGCTTCTTCGGCGAAATATCGGCGGCACCGGTGCCGGGTTCTTCGTCGAGGTCGGCCGCATCGGAGTCGGTACGGGCGACGCGGGGGGCGCCTTTGGCCTGGGCTTCGCGCTCCTGGGCAGCTTTCATGGCGTCGGCGAGGCGGGCCGAGAAGCCACTGGGCTTCTTGTCCTTGTTCTTCACCTTGTTGGCTTCGAGCTTGGCCCGCACCTTGTCGTCGTCCACGAAGCGGCGGGTAATGGCCTGCTGGGCCATCGTCACCAGGTTCGAAACCAGGTAGTACCAGGTCAGACCAGCGGCGAAGCTGTTGAGCACGAAGAAGAAAATCAGCGGCATCAGGTAGCTGTAGAACTTCATCGGGCCCTGCATGGCCGAGGGGTTGCTCTGGTTACTCTGGTACGTCATGGCCAGGGTCGAGAGCGTCATGAGCACGGTAAACATGCTGATGTGGGAGCCCAGGAAAGGCAGCTCGAAGGGCAGCTTGAGAAACTCGTCGTACGTGCTCAGGTCCCGGGCCCACAGGAAGGGCTCCTGGCGCAGCTCAATGGCGTTGGGGAAGAACTGGAACATGGCAAACAGGATCGGGAGCGTGAGCAGGGTGGGCACGCAGCCGCTGAGCGGGTTCACGCCCATGCTCTGGTTGAGCTTCATCGTTTCCTGCTGCTGCTTCACCTGGTCGTCGGGGTACTTGGCCTTGATGGCGTCGAGCTCGGGCTTGAGCACCTTCATCTTGGCCTGACTCTCGTACGTTTTGTAGGTCAGGGGCCAGGTCACGAGCTTGATGAGCACCACCAGCAGCACGATAATCAGGCCGTAGGAGCTGATGAACTGCTCCAGGAAGTGGAACACGGGCAGCACCACGAAGCGGTTCACCCAGCGGAACAGGCCCCAGCCCAGGTTCACGTTACGGTCGAATTCGGGCGCTACTGTTTTAAGCAGATCCAGGGAATTCGGCCCGAAGTAGAAGCGGAAGTTGGCTTTGCCCTGCTGCACATCCGTCACCGGAATCTTGAGCGTGCTGCTCAGCGTCTTGAGGTAGGTCGAGTCGTTGAGGTCAACCGAGGAGTTAAGCTGGCCCGAGCTGAAGGCGTTATCGGCAATGATGCCGGCAATGAAAAAGTTGTGCTTGTGGGCGGCCCACTTCAGGGGTTCTTCCACCGTTATTTCCTCCGGGCTCTCGCTGGCCTCGAACAGAACCGTGTGGTCGCCCGATACGAGGTATCGGTTGATGGCCGTGTGGTTACGGTTCTGCTTGCGGTCCTGCTCGGTCTGGCGCACGTTGTCCACGAACGTAAACGTGAGTGCCTCCTGGGCCAGGGTCTGGTTCAGGCCGTTGAAGCGCAGCTGGTAGCCCACCTCGTAGGAGCCGGGCGCCAGCGAGTAGCGCTGCTCAATCTGGCCGCCGGCCACGTCGGCCACGAAGCGCAGGGCTTCGGTGCCCTGGGGCTCGGCCCGGAAGTAGAGGTCCGAGAGCTTCACCTGGCGGCCGTCGGTGGTGCGGAAGCGGGTGTCAATTTTCGCGCTCTGGGCATCGAAAATATCGAGGGGCTGGCCGAAGAAGGTTTTGAACTTGTGCAGGCGCACGGCCTGTACCTGGCCGCCCTTCGAGGAGAAAGACACCGTCAGCAGGTCGTTTTTCAGCTCCATAGTCTGGGCCGTGCCCTGGGCTGCAGCGGCAAACGAGCCCAGCTGCCGGGCCAAGGCCACCGAGTCCGGCGCGGCGGGGGCGGCTCCCGGCGTGTTGGCCGAGGCCTTGGCCGCCGCCGTGGTTTTGGCCGGGTCAGCCGACTCGGGCGTGGGTTTGGGCGCGAACTGAAGGTAAATCAGAAGCAAGGCCGCCATCAAAAACAGGCCAATTGCTGAATTTCTGTCCATTTAGTAAGTAGAGTGTGCCCGCACCACAACGGCCCGGACGGGAAATACAAAACCGGGCCGCCAGCTCGGAAACCAGCCACCCAACCGCAAAGGTCGGGTTTGTCGGCCGAATATTTTCCGGCCGGCCGTTTTTTGCTGGAAAGCGGGCCGAAAAGTCGAAGAAAAGCGGCCGTAAACAGAACGTCATTCCGAGCGAAGCCGAGGAATCTCGCGTGCTGACGTTAGGCCTGGCAGCTCTTATAAGTAGAGTTACTTTGGCAACATCAGCACGCGAGATTCCTTGGCTCCGCTCGGAATGACGTTCCTTCTAACCCCCGATTACCCCTTCCGGTACTGGATGGCGGCTTTCACGAAGCGCACGAACAGCGGATGGGGATTCTGAACGGTGCTTTTTAGCTCGGGGTGGAACTGGCCGGCCACGAACCAGGGGTGGTTGGGCAGCTCCACTACTTCCACCAGGCCGGTTTCGGGGTTGCGGCCCGAGGCCACCATGCCGGCCTGCTCGTAGCGCTCCAGGTAGTCGTTGTTGAACTCGTAGCGGTGGCGGTGCCGCTCGCTGATGTGGTTGCGGCCGTAGGCCTTGGCGGCCTTTGAGCCCCGGCGCAGTTCGCAGTCGTAGGCGCCCAGGCGCATGGTGCCGCCCTTCTGGGTAATGTCCTTCTGGCCCTCCATCATGGCAATAACGGGCTCGGGCGTGTTCGGGTCCATTTCCGTAGACGAGGCCTGGGACAAGCCCAGCACGTTGCGCCCGAACTCGACTACTGCCACCTGCATACCCAGGCAGATGCCGAAGAAGGGGATGTTGTTTTCGCGCACGTACTGCACGGCGGCAATCTTGCCCTCGAAACCCCGCTCGCCAAAGCCCGGCGCTACCAGCACGCCGTGCACGCCGTGGAGCTGCTGGGCCACGTTCTCGGCCGTCAGGTGGTCGCTCTGAATGCTGCGCACCGTGACCTTGCACTCGTTCTGAGCCCCGGCGTGAATGAACGACTCGATGATGGACTTGTAGGCGTCGGGCAGCTCCACGTACTTGCCTACCAGCGCAATCGTGACTTCCTCGGTGGGGTTTTTGAGCCGACCCAGAAAGTCCTTCCAGGCTTCCAGATCGGGCTGGGCAGCCCCGCCCCCCAGCTTGAGCTTCTTGATCACGCGCTCATCGAGGTGTTCCTTGAGCATGAGCAGCGGCACCGAGTAGATGCTGTCGGCGTCGAGGCTCTCGATAACGGAGTTGATGTTCACGTTGCAGAAGAGCGCGATTTTGCGGCGCATCTCGGCCGGAATCGGGTGCTCGGAGCGGCACACCAGAATATCGGGCTGGAGGCCGGCGCTGCGCAAATCGCGCACCGAGTGCTGGGTGGGCTTGGTTTTGAGCTCCCCGGCGGCCTTCAGGTAGGGGAGCAGCGTGAGGTGAATCACGAGGGAGCTGTTCTCGGGCAGCTCCCAGCGCAGCTGCCGCACCGATTCCACGAAGGGCAGGCTTTCAATGTCGCCAATCGAGCCCCCGATTTCGGTAATCACCACGTCGAACTGGCCCGTTTGGCCCAGCAGCAGCATGCGCCGCTTGATTTCGTCGGTGATATGGGGCACGACCTGCACGGTTTTGCCCAGGTAGGCGCCCTCGCGCTCCTTGGTAATCACGTGGTCGTAGATGCGGCCGGTGGTCACGTTGTTGGCCTGGGAGGTGGGCACGTTCAGGAACCGCTCGTAGTGGCCCAGGTCGAGGTCGGTTTCGGCCCCGTCGTCGGTCACGTAACATTCGCCGTGCTCGTAGGGGTTGAGCGTGCCGGGGTCGATGTTGATGTAGGGGTCGAACTTCTGGATGGTGACCCGGAAGCCGCGGGCTTGCAGCAATTTGGCCAGGGAGGCCGAAATGATGCCTTTGCCCAGCGAGGAAGTAACGCCGCCCGTTACAAAAATGTACTTGGCCGTTGCAGCCGCGGAAGTGGAATTTCGGTCTGGCATAACGGGAAACAAAGTTAGGCGTTATCCGCGGGCGGCTACCGTTGCACAGGATATTTTTCGGTGTATGAAGCCTACATAATTTCGGCGCCGCCCCCAACTAAAAAGTCCGGCCGACTGCGCACCAGGGCAGTCGGCCGGACCGGAAACCGGGGCCAGAAAACGGGCAACCGGACCTAGTGACCCAGCGAAACCCCGATCACCTCTTCCACGGGGCCGGTAGAAAGCAGCTGCGTGCGCAGGGTGTCGGCATCGGCATCGAGCTGGGGGCGAATCTGGTCGAGGGCCAGACGCAGGCCCTGAATATCGGCGAGGCGGGCGGCTTTGCCCTGGCCGTAGCCGTGGTACATGGCCACGCGCACCTTGCTGCGGCCCTCGCCCACGTAGGAGCCAATTACCTCGCCCCGGGCGTTGATAATCTGCATTTCGGCCTTCACGCGGGTGCGATACCACTCCAGGGGCAGGGCCAGCAGGCTGGGCGTCATCAGGGTCAGCATCTGAATCGCCTGGAAAAAGTGGCCGGTGCGCTGCTGCTCACCCTGAATAACCAGCAGCTTGGCGTAACCGTAGCGTACCGAGTCTTCGCGGGGCTCGGCCAGGTGGTACGACAACTCCTGGCGGAAGGCCTTCACCGCGTCGTCGGGGTAGCCGTCTTCGGAAGAAACCGTCAGCGGGCCGGCTTCCAGCACGGGCTCCAGGTTGGGCAGCCGACCCAGGGCCACCGAGTTGTTGGAACGGATAGTCCGAAAAACGGCCTTTTCCGTCGATTTACAGGCGTTCAGCGTCAGGCTGGCGCACAAAATCAGCAAGGCAAAACGGTAGGGCTGCGGCATAATGGCGGTTCGTCAGAGGCTGGTAGTCAGGCTGAAATCAGAAGAAAACCCCCAGCTTTCAAAAGTACGGGAAAGCCGGGGGAAGCGCGTTGCAGAAATACGAGAAAAATTGTAATAAAATGATATTTATTGGATTGTATATAGAGAAACTGCAACGACTCCTGGACTAACAGCAGCCACCAAAAAAAATTCCCGTCCAACTCAGAATGAGCCGGACGGGAATGTTGAATAAGTGAAGAAACGCGTTGAATCAGTGCATCGGCCGGGCCGCCAGGGCACTGTCGGTTTCCGCCAGGTCGATGACGGGGTCGGGGGCCACGTAGTCGTCGATGAACTCGCCTTCCCAGCGGGCTACTACGGCCGAGGCCAGGCAGTTGCCGGCCACGTTCACGGCCGTGCGGGCCATGTCCATGAGCGCATCAATGCCCAGAATAATGAATACGGGCCAGGCCGGCAGGTTGAACGAGGCCACCGTAGCCAGCAGAATCACGAGCGAAGCGCGGGGTACGCCGGCCACGCCCTTGCTGGTGAGCATGAGCGTGAACACCATCACGAGCTGCTGGCCCAGCGTCAGCTCCACGCCTGCCGCCTGGGCCACGAACACGGCCGCCAGGGAAAGGTAGAGCGTGGTGCCGTCGAGGTTGAAGGAGTAGCCCGTGGGCATTACGAAGGCCACAATACGGCGCGGCACGCCCACGCTTTCCATGGCTTCCATGGCCCGGGGCAGGGCGGCTTCCGAGGAGGTGGTGGCGAAGGCAATGCTCACCGGCTCGGCAATGGCCGTCACGATGCGCTTAATGGGCAGGCGGGCAATGAGGGCCACCGGCAGCAGCACCAGCAGCACGAAGGCAATAAGGGCGGCGTAGAGCGTGAGCAGCAGCTGAAACGCGTTAAGCAGCGGCGCGAAGCCCATTTTGCCCACCGTGTAGGCAATGGCCCCGCCCACCCCGATGGGGGCGAAGTACATCACCACGTTGGTGAACTTGAACATCACCTCCGACAGGCTTTCGGTTACCGTGAGCAGGGGCTGGCGGTGCTTCTGGTGCACCATGGCCAGGCCGATGGCGAAGATGATGGCAAACACCACCACTTGCAGCACCTCGCCGTTGGCTACCGATTTGGCAATGTTTTCGGGGAAGATGTGCAGGATAATGTCGCTGGTGCTCTGCTCCACGGTCTGGAGCTGCTCGGTATCGGCGGCAATGCCGCTGCGGTTGATGCCCATGCCGGCCTTCGACAGGTTGATGGCCGCCAGCCCGATGAAGAGGGCAAACGTGGTCACGATTTCAAAGTACACCAGGGCCTTGATGCCCATGCGGCCCACCTGCTTGAGGTCGGCGTGGCCGGCAATGCCCACGACCAGGGTGGCAAAAACCAGCGGCGCAATAATGGTCTTGACGAGGCGCAGGAAAATGTCGCTGAGCACTTTCAGGTTCACGGCCAGGGCCGGGTAGTCGTTGCCCAGCTCGGCTCCCACAAACATGCTCACCACAATCCAGAAGGTGAGGGAGCGGCGCTTAACGGCCATCCAGGCCAGGGCGGCCAGGAACAGCCAGCGCAGGACCAGGGCCACCGTTGGGTCGAGCAGGGGCGGGGTACGGGCGGCCAGCACCGTGGCGGCGGCCGCCAGCACGAACAGCAGGAGAACAAGAAGCGAGAGTCGCGAAAACTTCATGCGCGGCAGAACTAAGGGCGAGAGAAAAGGAGTGGGGTTCGGACAAATATAGCCCGATTGGCACGGAGAAACGCGCCCCAACCACTAGCTTCGGCCCCTGTTGCCCGAAATCCTTCGCTTCTCTGGTTCCGCCCGCCCATGCTCACCTGGACGCTCACGCCCCTGCGGCTGCCGTTGCGCTTCACCTGGAAAATTGCCCGCAACGCCTCCGCCCACAAAACCAACCTGCTGGTGGAAGTGGCCGGCGGCGGCTACCAGGGCCGGGGCGAGGCCGCTCCCAACATCCGGTACCACGAAACCCCCGAGCGCCTGCAAACTGAGTTTGCTGCCCTGGTCACAGCCGGGCTGGGCGCCTGCGAAACCCTGGCCGAGCTGACGGAATTCCTGGCCCGAAACCTGCCTGCCCCGGCGCTGCGGTTTGCGCTGGAATCGGCGTTTGTGCACCGGGAGGCGGCCCGGGCGGGGCAGGGCGTGGCCGCCTGGCTGGGCGTGGCTCCACCCATCGGGCCGGTGCCGACGGCGGTATCGTTGCCCATTATGGAAGTGGGTGCGGTGGCCGCTTTCGTGCGGGAGCAGGGCCTGGGGCGGTTTCCGCTGCTCAAAATCAAGGTGAACCGCGAAGGGGCGCTGGATTTGCTCCGCGAAGTCACCCGCCTGCGGCCCGGCCACCCGCTCATCATCGATGGCAACGAAGCCTGGGCCGACGCCGACAGCCTCCACCACAGCTTGGAGCAAATCCGGCACCTACCCGGCCTGCGGGTGCGCCTGCTGGAGCAACCCCTGCCGGCCGCCTGCGCCGCCGATTACCGCGCCCTCAAGGGCCAGCTGGGCTGCCCCGTTTTCGCCGACGAATCAGTAACCGACGACGCCGATTTTGCCGACATTGCCCGACAGTTCGACGGCGTGAACATGAAGCTGATGAAGGCCGGCGGCTACCTGAACGGCCTGCGCATGCTGCGCGAGACCCGCACTCACGGCCTGCAAACCATGCTCGGCTGCATGGTCGAAACCTCGCTTGGCATCTGGTCGGCCCTGCAAGTCAGCTCCCTGGCCGACGTCTGTGACCTCGACGGCTTCCTCATCGTCCGCGACGAACCGTTCGGGCTGGTCCGCGAGGAAGCCGGTTTTCTGACGGGAAGTGAGGGAGGCCAAAAAGAACTGTAAAAGAACTGTCATCCTGAGCGGCGCGAAGGGTCTTATTGCGCTGCAACGGCCCCGTAACAACGGCTCGTGCTAACGTGACAAGGTCCTTCGCGCTGCTCACGATGACAGTTCTTTGGGCGGGTGGTAGGCCAGACCTACTTCAGCTTGGCATCAATGGCCTGAATCTGCTGATCCAGGGCCGACGTATCGGGTTTCGACTGGCCGGCGGTGCTGAGTAAGCTGATTTTCTGGTTGAGCAACTGGATCTTCTCCGCCATCAGGCTGATTTTGGTATTCATCTCCGTCAGGCGGGTTTCCATAGCCAGAGGAGTAGCCGGGGCCGGACGCGGGTCTACGTAGGTGTTGAACTGGGCCGTGGCGGGCACCGAGTTGTCGCCCCGGGCCTGGGCGGCGCTGGCGGGCGTACCAAACACGATGTCGCCGTTGGGCCGCACGTAGTCGCCCTCCTTGAGGGTGGTGATTTTGCCGCCGGGCAGCTCCACAATGCCGCTTTTGTAATTGATTTTGGTGCCGTTGGAAAGCAGTACGTTCTTAGTGAGTGGGGTGGGGCGCTTGCCATTCACCAGCACCACTTCGCCGTTCTGGAGCATAAACCGGTCGGAAGGAGCCGTTTCGACCGGGCCGGCCACGTTGGCGGTCTGGGCCAGCACGGCCGGGGCGGCGCCCAGACTCAGGAGCACGAGCAGCAGGAGCGTTTTTTTCATGGGAGTGAGCAGTTAGAGGGAATTAGAGGGAGATGATGAGGTTGCTTACGGCAGATGACGGGCCGCGTTGAGGCGGCATTATAATTGCCAGTCCCGGGATGACCCGCCGACTTCTTCTATTTTTACAAAATTTCCCTGAACTGTGTTGCGACATTAAATGTATGTACATATATTTGCAGCGCGTTCCGGTCATCCATGCAACACATGAGAATTGAAGACGAAATCAAGCAGTCGGCCTTCAAGGACGATTTCCAGAAAGCCCACATCAACCTAATGTTCACCGCGGGCTGGCTCCAGCAGCAGCAGAGTGCTTTCTTTAAGGAACATGGCCTCACGTTGCCGCAGTTTAACATTCTGCGCATTCTGCGGGGCCAGCACCCGAAGCCGGCCACAGTCAACCTACTGATTGAGCGCATGCTCGACAAAACCAGCAACGCCTCGCGCATTGTGGACAAGCTGGAAACCAAGGCCCTGGTCACCCGCACGGTATGCCCCAGCAACCGCCGCGCCGTGGATATCCGCATTACGGCGGCCGGGCTGGGGCTGCTGAGCCACCTCGATGAGCTCATGCAGCACTACCAGCTCGGCCTACAGAATCTAACGGCTGAGGAAGCTGCCCAATTGAGCTATCTGCTCGATAAAATCCGCGACTGACGGTTGTTTCAGTCACTGTTTTGCTTTTCACCCCTCGTTTTTTACGCATGAAAAAGTTCTTCCTGCCGGCCCTGCTGGCCGCCTCCCTGCTGGCCGCCGCCCCGGCTTCGGCCCAGAAAAAAGTAACTCCCGGCTCTTCCAAAGCGGCCTCCACCAGCTACGCGCTTCAGCCCCAGCTGAGCACTCTGGGCTGGGTGGGTAAGAAAGTAACCGGCCAGCACAACGGCACCATGCAGTTCAAGGACGGCGACGTGCTCGTGCGCGGCAGCCAGATCGTGGGCGGCACCTTCACGGTGGACATGAACTCGCTGAAAGTAGAAGACATCAAGGAGCAGGAATACAACGCCAAGCTGGTGGGCCACCTGCGCTCGGAGGATTTCTTCAGCATCGATAAGAACGCCACGTCCACGTTCAAAATCACGAGTGTAACTCCCCTCAAGGGCGACGCCAACGGCAACAACGCCACCGTAACCGGCGACCTGACCATCAAGGGCATCACCCAGAAAATCAGCTTCCCGGCCAAAGTGGGCGTGAAGGGCGGCGTGGCCTCGGCCTCCGGCGTAGCCACCATCGACCGCACCAAGTTCGACATCAAGTACGGCTCCAAGTCGTTCTTCGAAAGCATCGGCGACAAAGCCATCATGGATGAGTTCACGCTCAGCTTCAATATCATCGCCAAGAAGTAATTCCGGGCTTTGAGTTCCTGCTTCGGGCAGCAGAAAGCCTCCGCAACAGTTGTTGCGGAGGCTTTTTGGCGTTTTAGTAAGTTTATTTTACCCGGCTTTGGCGAAGTAGCATCTGTTGCTGCATCGCTTCGGTGAGGGCCGGGTCGGGCTGGCGGACGGGTGGGGTGCGCAGGTCCCGCAGATTGAAGCGCAGCCAGTACGGGCCATCGGCGTGGGTGAACTGCCCGTCGTGGTTGGTATCGGGCCGAACCTGGACCAGCAGCAGACTGGTTTTGGGTAAAATAAGCCGGTTGCCTAACTGGGCGTCATCAGGCGTGAGCTGGCGTACATGCCGGCCGCTACGGTCAGAAACGAACAGGGCGCTGGCGTCGTCCGTGTCCTGGCTGCCGTCGTGGTTCGTGTCGGCTTTGATGATGCGGTAAAATACGTAAGGCCAGCGCGCGCCGGGCTCGGGGGCAGCATCTATTTCCTGCACCGTAAAGCGCCCGTGCGGTAGCAGCGCGTGCTGCTGGCCGGTTTCTTTCTGAAAGAAGAGCACATTGTAGCAAGTACCTTCAATGCCGTCAGACTGCTCATCGTAGCTGTCGAAGGAGCTGCTGAGTACCCGGCTCCGGTCGGCTTTCTCCTGAGGCACCACTGAAACGGGCACGTAATAAAAAGAAGTGCTGTCGAGGTTGACGGGCGAGTTGTAGTGCACCCGAAACTGTTGAGCGGCCCGGTGCAGGGCGGCGGAATCAGGCCGAGTTTGGGATGCCGGAGCGGTGGCGGGGGGCGAGGTACCGTCAGGCGAGCAGGCCACAAAGGTTGCAGCCACCACCGCGGCGGGCAGAAAGCGGGGCAGGAGGAGCATAGCGCGCATTATTCCGCAATAAAGTCACTAATCCGGCAGCTCCAATTCCCGGGGCAGCTCAAACTTGAGAGTGCGGCTTTTACTGCGGGCGTGGAGCTGGGTCAGGAAGTCATCGAGGTCGGCCTTGTACTCCAGGCGCAGGTCTTCGTGCAGGTTTTTGAGCACGAGCTGGGCGGTACGGGCCGCCAGCCGGGCCGTGGCCGTGTAGAAGCCCGCGTACACGCTCTCAAACTGCCCGGTGTAGTTCTCGAAAATATGGCGCAGCGCGTACAGGTTCAGGTCGATTTCCAGACGCTTGTCCTTGGTAATGCGGCGGGCCCGGGCTACTTCCTTGGTGGCTTTGCTCAGGGCCTTGGTGAGGCTGCGGTTGAGTAACCGGCCCGTAGCACCCACCGCAAACAGCTCATGAATCTGGTCGGAGACCTGCTCGAACACGGTTTCCGTGGTCACGTCGGGCAGCAGCTCGTAGCAGAGCGTGTCGTAGAGCTCGGCGTCGCGGCGGGCCGCGCGCAGCAGCAGGGCTTCCTTTTCCTTGTCGGAGAGCTTCTTGAGGGCGCGTTTGAATTCGGCGGACGGGACGGGCATGAGGGGCGGGATGGGTGGATGGGTGGAGTATTGAATTTTTGGATGGGTGGATGAGTAAACGGTCAGAAAGAACGGTCATCCTGAGCAGAGCGAAGGATCTTATTACGTCATTACCAGTCGTTGCCGTAACCGTTCAAGCGTGATAAGGTCCTTCGCTCTGCTCAGGATGACAATTCAACCGTTCGAGCAATTCTCCCATCCAGCCATCCACCTAATTCAACTACAGCTTGTCGTCGAAGTAGTCGGTGATTTTCTGGTAGAGGTGGACGCGGTCCTTGCCGCCGACGTTGTGGGGGTGGCCGGGGTAGACGAAGTAGTCGAGCTGAATGCCCTTGTCGACGGCGGTTTTGAGGTAGTTGAGGCTGTGCTGCCACACCACTACGTCGTCCACGGTGCCGTGGATGAGCAGAAGCTTGCCCTGCAGCTTATCCACGTAGTTGAGCAGGTTGGCCGTTTGGTAGCCCTCGGGGTTTTCCTGGGGCGAATCCATGTAGCGCTCCGTGTACATGATTTCGTACAGGCGCCAGTCGATAACCGGGCCGCCGCCCACGCCCACCTTGAACGTGCCGGGGCTACGGGTCATGAGCGTAGTCGTCATGAAGCCGCCGAAGCTCCAGCCGTGCACGCCCAGGCGGTTCTGGTCCACGTAGGGCAGGCTTTTGAGGTAGTCTACGCCCCGAAGCTGGTCCTGCATCTCCACCGTGCCGAGCTGGCGGAACGTGGCCCGCTCGAAGGCCGAGCCCCGGTTGCCCGACCCGCGCGAGTCAATGGTAAACATGACGTAGCCCTTCTGGGCCATGAGCTGCATCCAGAGGTTGGAGCCGCTCAGCCAGGAATCCGTAACGAGCTGCACGTGCGGCCCGCCGTAGAGGTACACCACCGTGGGGTATTGCTTGCCGGGGTCGAAGCCGGGCGGGGTAATGAGGCGGCCGTAGAGGTCGGTAGTGCCGTCGGCGGCCTTGATGGTTACGATTTTCGTTTCGCCGAGCTGGTAGCCGGCCAGCGGGTTGGGGGCCGTGAGCAGGGTTTGGCGCACGGTGCTCTTGGCCACATCCACCACCTGAATTACGCGGGGCGTGGTGGCGTTGCTGAACATGTCGAGCAACTGTTTACCGGAAGGGCTCAGGGTGGCCGCGTGGGTGCCGGCCGTGGGCGTGAGGTCGCGCACGTTGCCGCCACTGAGCTTCACGGCATAAATGCGCCGCTGCAAGGGGCTGGCTGCCGTGCTCTGGAACACCACTTCCCGGTCGTTGTTGGCGAAGCCCAGCACGTCCGTCACCTGCCAGGCGCCTTTGGTGAGCTGGCGCAGCAGCCGGCCGCTGGTGTTATACAGGTAAATATGCTCGTACCCGTCGCGCTGACTGCGCCAGAGAAACTGGTCGGAGTGGCCGGGCACGAACTGGGCCGCGTGCAGGGGCTCCACAAAGTCCTTGTCGGACTTCTCCTCGAACAGCGTTTTGATAAAGGCGCCGGTGGTGGCGTCGTACTCATTGAAGCGCAGGTGGTTCTGGCCCCGGTTGAGTACGGCCAGGTAGATGCGCTTCTCGTCGGGGCTCCAGCTCAGGTTGGTCAGGTACTGCTCCCGGGGCTCCCCGGTTTGCAGAAACACGGTTTGACGGGTGCTCAGGTCGTACACGCCCAGCGTCACCTGGTGGCTGGTGTCGCCGGCCATCGGGTACTTGAAAGCTTTCTCGCGGGCCGGCGTTTCGGTCAGGTCCACCAGCGGGTAGTCCGTTACCATCGTCTGGTCCATGCGGTAGAAGGCCAGCTTGGCACCCGTGGGGCCCCAGAACGTGCCCTTCGTGATGCCGAACTCCGAGCGGTGGGCGGCTTGCCCGTTCACGATGCCCGGGTTGGTTTCGGTGGTCACGGCTTCGTTCTCGCGCCCGGCCATTGATACGTACAGGTTCTGGGCCTTGGTGTAGGCCACCCGGGCGTGGGTGGGGTCGAGGTCCACGTTTTCGGCGGCCGGGTCGTAGCCGAAAAGCGCCGTGGCTTGCTTACTGGCTGCATCCACGCGGTACACCTTGCTCAGGCGGGTCAGCAGCGCGGTTTGGGCGTCGGCCCAGGTGAGGGTGGGGAAGGCGGTGGCTTTCACGGCGGGGGCGCCGGCGGCCTGCAGGGCCTGGTTCAGCTCACCGAGGGTGAACACCGCCCTGAGTGGGCCGCCGGCAGTGCCGCGCACCACTTCGTCCTGGCCGCCGGTGGTGCGCAGGTAGCTGTATTCGTCCTGGGAACCCGGAATCCAGGTGAGCTGGCGCAGATTTTCGGGCTGGAGGCTGCGGTTGAGGAAGGCGTCGGCCATGGTGAGCGGCCGGGGCTGCTGGGCCAGGGCGGGGCGGGAAGCCAGCAGCAGCACCAGGGCCAGCCAGGGCAGGCGGCGGGAGGCGGGAAGGTGGGGCATAGGGAAAAAAAGGAGCATTCGAAAGGCGGAAATTACGGCGGATTTCGGGAGCAAACCGCGCCGGGGGCGGACCCGGCGGCACTCTGTCCATTCTTTTCGGGGCCCGGAAACGATTCAGGCAACCGGGCTGTTATACCCGGCTGCCAAGGCCCTGCCAATCCGCTTTCGGCCCGTTTTTTTCGTATTTTTGCCCCCATGAACAGCAACCCGCAAATCGAGTACGACGAGGACGTTCTGCTCCTGGAAGAAACCACGGACCTGCGCGACCTGATCGTCTACAACGACGACCACAACACGTTCGACCACGTCATCAAAACCCTCATCGACGTGTGCGGCCACCAGCCCGAACAGGCTGAGCAGTGCACCCTCCTTATTCACTATAAAGGCCAGTGTACCGTCAAACATGGCAGCTACGACGAACTATCCGGCATGTGCACCGCCATCCACGACCGCGGCATCTCGGCCGACGTCCTTTGATTTAGTTGTCAGTGGCCAGTTGTTGGTTGTCAGTTCGCTTCGCTAAACCGATGCGTTGCCTGAGACGAACAACGAACAACTAACAACCAACAACTAAACCTGCATGGAATTTCCTTCCAAGTTGATTGAAAACGCCGTCGGCGAATTGTCGAAGCTGCCGGGGGTAGGGAAGAAGACCGCCCTGCGGCTGGCCCTGCACCTGCTCAAGGCCGAAACCGATACCACCGCCTCGCTGGCCGAGGCGCTGGCCAAGATGCGCTTCGAAATCCGCTACTGCGACACCTGCCACAACATTTCCGATACGCCGGAGTGCGCCATCTGCGCCAGCCACCTGCGCGACCAGAGCACGGTCTGCGTGGTGTCGGACATCCGCGACGTGATTGCCATCGAGAATACGGCCCAGTACCAGGGCATGTACCACGTGCTGGGCGGCGTGATTTCGCCCATCGAAGGCATCGGCCCCAGCGACCTGACCATCGACTCGCTGGTGGAGCGCGTGACCCGCGAGGGCTCCGAAATCCGGGAGGTCATTCTGGCCATCAGCCCCACCATGGAGGGCGACACCACCGCCTTTTACCTTTCCCGCAAGCTCCGCGACCTGCCCGAGCTGCACGTGAGCACCATCGCCCGCGGCATCCCCATGGGCGGGGAGCTGGAGTACGCCGATGAAATCACCCTGGGCCGCAGCATCGTGGACCGCCAGCGCCAGGCGCGGTAGGGGAGCGGCAGAACTAGCGGAAGCTGCGTAACTTTCGCGGCCTTACCTGCTCCGCCGCGTGCCGCCCGAAACCGTCCTGTCCGTCGTTATCGTCAATTACAACGTCTGCTACTTTCTGGAGCAGGCGCTGCTTTCGGTGCGGCGGGCGGTGGAGAAAATGGGTCGGCCGGTGGAGGTATTCGTGGTCGATAACAACTCCGTCGACGGCTCGGTGGCCATGGTGAAGGCCCGGTTTCCGGAGGTTATCCTGATTGAGAACCACGACAACCCCGGCTTCTCGAAGGCCAACAACCAGGCCCTGCGGCGCGCTACCGGCCGCTATCAGCTCCTGCTCAACCCCGATACGGTGGTGGAGGAGGATACCTTCCGGCTCTGCTGCGAGTTCCTGGACGAGCACCCGCGCTGCGGCGGCCTGGGCGTGAAAATGCTCGATGGCCAGGGTCGGTTTCTGCCCGAGAGCAAGCGCGGCCTGCCCACGCCCTGGGTGGCGTTCTACAAGATTTTCGGGCTGGCCCGGCTGTTTCCCCGGTCGCGGCGCTTCGGGCGCTACCACCTGGGCTTCCTCAGCCCCGATGAAACTCACGAAATTGACGTGCTCAGCGGGGCCTTCATGCTCATGCGCCAGGCCGCGCTGGCCCAAGTGGGTCTGCTCGACGAGGACTATTTCATGTACGGCGAGGACATCGACCTCTCGTACCGCCTCACCCAGGGAGGCTGGCAGAACTACTACTACCCCGGCACCCGCATCATTCATTACAAGGGCGAAAGCACCAAGCGCACGAGCGTGAACTACGTGTTCGTGTTCTACCGGGCCATGGTGATTTTTGCCCGCAAGCACTTCGCCCCCGACCGGGCGGGCACGTTTTCGCTGCTGATTAATATGGCCATCTGGCTGCGGGCGGGGGCGGCGGTCCTGCAGCGCGTGCTGGTGCGGGCGGCCCCGGTGCTGCTCGATGCGGGGCTGGTGTACGCGGGTATGTACCTGCTCAAAACTTACTGGGAGCAGAACCACAAATACGTGCGGGTGCCTTACCCCGAAAAGTACATGCTGGTAGCCGTGCCGGTGTACATTGGGGTGTGGCTGCTGGCGGCGTTTTTCAGCGGGGCCTACGACCGGCCCTTCCGGGCGGGGCGGCTGGTGCGCGGCATTGCCGTGGGCACGCTGCTGATTTCGGCCCTCAGTAACTTTCTCGATGCCTGGCGCTTCTCCAAGGCCCTTATTGTGCTGGGCGGGGCCTGGGCCGTGGCGGCGCTGCTGCTACGCCGGGTGGCCGGTAACTACCTGCGCCACCGCCGCCTGAGCCTGGCCGATCAGCCCCAGAAAAACGTGGGCATCGTGGGCTCCTGGGAGGAAAGCCGGCGGGTGCGCCAGCTGCTGGAGCAGGCCGCCGTGCCGGCCCGCGTAATTGGCTACGTGGCCCCTGGCCCGGCGGTGGCCAGCGCCAACCCGCCCGCCGCCGCCGCCGATGACCTGCTGGGCGAGGTGCGCCAGCTCGAGGACATTATCCGCATCTATGGCCTGAGCGAGCTGGTGTTCTGCGGCCGCGACCTGCCCGCCAGCCAGATTATCGGCCTGATGGTGGCGCTGCCCCAGCACCCGCCGGTGGCCTTCAAAATCCTGCCCCAGGACAGCGAGTACATCATCGGCAGCTCCGGCAAGGACTCGCCCGGCGACTACTACGCTCTCGACATCACGCTCAACCTGTTCCGGCCCGCCCAGGTGCGCAACAAGCGCCTGCTCGATGTGCTGGTGAGCCTGCTGCTGCTGGTCCTGAGCCCCGTGCTGGTGTGGGGGCAGCGCCACCAGCTGGGCTTCCTGCGCAACTGCCTGCGGGTGCTGGGCGGCGCCCGCACCTGGGTGGGCCTGCGCCACGCCACCGCCCCGGGCCGGGCCGCCCACGCCGTGCTTTCGCCCACCGATGCCGTGCAATCGGAAGCCCCGCTCACCGCGGCCACCCGCCGCCGCCTGGAGCTGCTCTACGCCAAAGACTACGAGCCCGCCACCGACCTGCGCGTGCTCGGGCAGTGCTTCCGGCAGCTGGGCCGGGAGCAGGAGTAGGACGTTGTAGCGACGCGGAAACCGGATGCAGGATGTTTGAAGTGCGCGCCGTACATTCCGCGTACTTTTGAGTTCCATTCGTTTCTCCCAACCCCCCTTCTGATGTCCGCTGCCGACGCTACCACCCTTGCGCCCCTCGTTTTGTCTGACCGCATCAACGCCATGCAGGAGTCCCAGACCATTGCCATGGCCAAAAAAGCCCGGGCCCTGGCCGCCGAGGGAGTGGACGTTATCAGCCTGAGCTTCGGGGAGCCCGATTTCCAGACGCCCCAGTACATCAAGGATGCCGCCAAGCAGGCCCTCGACGAAGGCTACACCTTCTATACGCCCGTGCCCGGCTACCCGGAGCTGCGCCAGGCCATCTGCGACAAATTCCGCCGCGACAACCAGCTCGACTACCAGCCCGCCAACATTGTGGTGAGCACCGGGGCCAAGCAGTCGTTGGCCAACGTGGTGCTGAGCCTGGTGAACCCCGGCGACGAAGTGGTGGTGTTTTCGCCCTACTGGGTAAGCTACGAGGAAATGGTGCGCCTGGCCGAGGGCGTGACCGTGCCGCTGGTGGGCACCCTGGAAAACGAGTTCAAGGTGACGGCCGCCCAACTGGAGGCCGCCATTACGCCCCGCACCCGCCTCATCATGTACTCTTCGCCCTGCAACCCCACCGGGGCCGTGTTCAGCCGCGAGGAGCTGGCCGCCATTGCCGACGTGGTGGCCCGCCACCCCCACGTGCACGTGCTGGCCGATGAGATTTACGAGTACATCAACTTCGTGGGCGAGCACGTGAGCCTGGCCCAGTTTGCCGAGGTGAAGGAGCGCGTGATTACCGTGAACGGCTTCTCGAAGGGCTACGCCATGACGGGCTGGCGGGTGGGCTACCTGGCCGCCCGCCCCGAAATTGCGGCCGCCTGCGAGAAAATCCAGAGCCAGATAACCTCCGGTACCTGCTCCATTGCCCAGCGCGCCGCCCTGGCCGCGCTGCAGGGGGGGCGCAGCTCGGCCGATGAGATGGTAACGGCTTACCGCCGCCGCCGCGACCTGGTGCTGGACTTGGTAAAGGACATTCCCGGCTTCCGGACCAACGTGCCCAGCGGAGCCTTCTACATCTTCCCCGACGTGAGCGGCTACTTCGGCCGGGCCACGCCCGCCGGCCCCGTCATCGAGTCCGCCGCCGACCTGGCCATGTACCTGCTCAACGATGCCCACGTGGCGGCCGTGGACGGCGCCGCCTTCGGGGCCCCCGACTGCCTGCGCTTCAGCACCGCCGCCGCCGACGAAAAGCTCCGCGAAGCCTTCCTGCGCATCAAAGCCTCCCTGGCAAAGCTGGGGTAAGTTGGGTGAGGAAGTGAGAGGTGAGGGGAGATAAGCGGCCAACCGAACGTCATTCCGAGCGGAGCCGAGGAATCTCGCGTGCTGATGTAGTAGTGGTAACTCCGACGCCGGGGTGAGTACCACAACGTCAGCACGCGAGATTCCTCGGCTCCGCTCGGAATGACGTGCTGGTTCAAGCCGGTCCTGTATCACTTCATCACCCTGTCACCTCCTCACTTCTCAATACTGAGTTACCTTTGCGGCTTCGTACCTGAACCTGTTGCAATGCCCGCTGCCGTACCGCCCGCCACGCTGCCCGAACTTTTCGCCGCCTTTAACGGCCTCACCGTGCTCATCGTGGGCGACGTGATGATGGACGCCTACGTGTGGGGCAAAGCCGCCCGGCTCTCGCCCGAAGCCCCGGTGCCGGTGGTGAACGTGAGCCGGACCGAGCAGCGCCTCGGTGGGGCCGCCAACGTGGCCCTCAACGTGCAGGCCCTGGGCGCCACGCCGCTGCTGTGCGCCGTCATCGGGCAGGACCAGGGCGGCGACCAGCTGCTGGAGCTGCTGCAAACCAGCGGCCTCTCGGCCGCGGGCATCGTGCGCTCCGGAGCCCGGCCTACTACAGTGAAGCAGCGCGTGCTGGCCCACGGCCAGCAGCTGCTGCGCATTGATTCGGAAGTAGAGACGGAGCTTAACGCCGAAGAAAATGCCGGTCTCACCGCCCGCTTCGGGCAGCTGCTGGGCCGCGCCGACGTGGTGATTTTCGAGGATTATGACAAGGGCGTGCTCACCGAAGCCAACATCCGCCACTTCATCGACCAGGCCCGGGCCCAGGGCGTACCCACGGTGGTCGACCCCAAAAAGAAGAACTTCCTGGCCTACCGTCACTGCACCCTGTTCAAGCCCAACCTCAAGGAGCTGCGCGAAGGCCTCAAGCTGGAATTCGGGGACCCCACCACCGACCGGCCCGGCTTCGAGGCGGCCGTGGCCCGGCTCCGGGAGGTGCTGGCGCCGGAAGTCGTGCTCGTAACCCTTTCGGAGCACGGCGTGTTCGCCCAGCAGGAAACGCGCAAAACCTACCTGCCGGCCCACCTGCGCACTATCTCCGACGTTTCGGGGGCGGGGGATACGGTCATCAGCATTGCCGCCCTGTGCGTGGCGCTGGGTCTGCCCGTGCCCGCCACGGCCGCCCTGGCCAACCTGGGCGGCGGCCTGGTCTGCGAGCAGGTGGGCGTGGTGCCCATCGAGAAAACCCTGCTGCAGCAGGAAGCCGGGCGCGTGGGGCTCCACTGGCAGAGTGCGGACTAAGGTCAGGGCGTAATCAGCTTGGGGGCTTCGGCCAGCAGGGCCTGGGTGTGAGCCGAAAGCACAAAGCACGCCGTGACGAAGGCCCCGTACGTGAGCCCGAGGGCCAGTCGGCGGCCCGCCAGCCCCCGCCACGTCCACGCCGCCGGCCAACCGAAGCAGGCCCCGGCCAGCAGCAGCCAGTGCAGGGGCAGCATGTAGCGGCATTCCATGGGGAGCGGAATAGCTGTAAAGGCCGGAATAAGCAGCGGCAGCGCCGTTAGCAGGGCCAGGCGCGAGAGGCGCTGCCCGCGCACCAGCAGCACGGTACCCGCCAAGAACAGCAGCGTGTAATTTATCCAGGCCAGCACGGCGGTGTTGGTGTACACCCGGTACAGGTAGGGCGTGGGGTAAAGCACATCCAGGCCGTTGAACAGATGGCGGCCGTTCAGAGCCACCATATCGGCGGGGTGCTGGGCGACTACTTGCAGGTATTCGCCGTAGGAGTCAATCTTATGGTTGAAATTCTGTTGCAGCAGCTGGGTGCCGGCCGGATCCTGGTAGCGAACCTGGGGAATGGGGTAATCGGCCGCAATGCCGGTTTCGTATTTCTGCATCGAAAAGCCCGCGTTCATCTGCAGCAGGTACAGGTCGCCGGCCTCCACCATGCCGGGGTCCTGAAAATCGATGCCGATAACCAGCGGCCGGTTCACGCCAAAATTCCGGTAGTTGATCAGCCACTGCGGCCCGCTCGTCAGCAGAAAGCCCGCGGTGAAGGCCAGCAGAAACCGCCCCGTGGTTTTATGCCACGGTTGGGTAGTGGCCCGGCTGACGGCCACACTGCCCAGCAGCACCAGGAAGGGCAGCGCCACCAGGTAAATGGGACGAATGTTGACCACGAAAGCTGCCAGCGCCCCCGCCAGCAGCAACCGCCCCGCCGTGGGCCGGCCGTGCAGCAGGTAGAGGGCGCCGCCCAATCCGGCCAGGGCCGGAAAATCGGTGAGGGTGTAGTTGAAATAGTCGCGCCAGAGCAGGAATACCACGCCGATGAACAGGGCCCGCCGGCCCGCCCCCACCCGCTGGCCGCTCACCCGCTGCCACAGGGCCGGCACCAGACCGGCCGTCAGGCCCGCGGCCAGCAGGACCCCCAGGAGCTTGATGAGTGTTTCGGCAAAGAAAATTCCGGCCTGATCCAGCGCCACCACGGGCACGTAGAGCAAGGGAAACAGGCACCCGCGCAGCCCGCTCCTGAAGTTGAGCAGGGAGAAATTATTCTGCTGGTAAAGGTCCTGGGCCAGTTGCCAATACCCATTGGCATCGTACACCTGGGTGTGGAACCGGGACGTGAACACGTGAATGCCGAACAGCAGAAACGCCACGCCAAACCAAAACCAGGAGCGGGAAGCAAGACGGGTAAATACAGGGGGCATAGCGGGCAGGTAGCGCACGAAAGACACGATAAAACCCAAGCAGCCCGCCTGCTGCGTCGCGGGGCGTACGGAACAGGCGGGCTGCGAGCGGGCGCGGCAAAGAACTATCCCCGCAGGGTGGGGCTGTATTCCTTGACCGTGTTGATGAATACCCGCACGTTGTCGGGATTGGTGTCGGGGTAAACGCCGTGGCCCAGGTTGGCAATGTGGCGCTGGGGCCCGAACTGGTCGAGCATGGCGATGGTGGCGGCGCGCACCTGCGCGGGGGTGCCATAGAGGGCACAGGGGTCGAGGTTGCCCTGCAGGGTTTTGTCGCCCACCAACGGGCGCACGGCCCGCGGGTCCTGGTTCCAGTCGAGGCCGATGGTGCGGCAGGGCAGCTGGGCGAATTCCTCCACGGCCCAGAAGGCGCCTTTGGCAAACACCGTTACGGGCACCTCCGGAATAGCCCGGCAGATTTCGGCAATGTAGCGGCTGCTGAACTCCTGGTAGTGGGCGGGGGGCAGAATGCCGGCCCAGGAATCAAACACCTGAATCAGGTTGGCCCCGGCGGCCACCTGGGCCCGCAGGTAGGCAATGGTGGTGGCCGTGATTTTGCGCAGCAGCTCGTGGGCCAGCTCGGGCTCGGCGTAGAGCATGCGGCGGGCCTTGCTGAAGGTTTTGGAGCCGTGGCCCTCCACCATGTAGGCCAGAATCGTCCAGGGCGCGCCGGCAAACCCGATGAGCGGCACCCGGCCGTTGAGGGCGCGCTTGGTCACGCGCAGGGCCTCCAGCACGTAGCCCAGGTGCTCCTCGGGGTCGGCGATGCGCATGCGGGCCACGTCCTGGGCGGTTTTGATGGTTTCCGGGAACAGCGGGCCGCGGGCTTCCACCATCTCGTAGGTGAGGCCCATGGCCTCGGGCACCACCAGAATGTCGGAGAAGATGATGGCCGCGTCCACGTCGAGCGCGTCCACGGGCTGAATGGTGACTTCGGCGGCCAGCTCGGGCGTTTCCACCAGTTCCTTGAAGCCGCTCAGGCGGCCCCGCAGGGCGCGGTATTCGGGCAGAATACGGCCCGCCTGGCGCATGAGCCATACGGGGGTACGTTCGGTGTCTTCGCCGCGGGCGGCACGCAGAAGCAGGTCGTTCTTGAGCACAGGGTTTGGAGCTGTTAGCTAATAGCGGCTGGCTGCTAGCTGGGGGGTGAAAAGGGGAGGTTGAGTGCTGGCCGGTTTAATCAGAGCGAGCAAGCTGAGGGCCAGCAGCCCGCCGCGCAAAATTAAGCAACAAACAGAGCCTTGATGGCCGTCATGATGAAATTCACGCCGATGGCCAGGGTCAGGAAACCCATGATGCGGGCCAGGGCCGCCATGCCGGGCCGGCCCAGGAAACGGGTGAGCCGGAGCGAGGACATGAGGATGATGTAGGAGGCAACTACCACCAGCACGAACCCAAGAAAGATCAGGGCCATGTCGGAGTAAGTGAGTTTGTTGGTGAACAGGCTGATGCACACGGCCATGGAGCCCGGGCCCGAGAGCATGGGCATGGCCAGGGGCGTAAAACTGATGTCGTCCTTGGCCCGGCTGGCCTCAATGGTTTCTTCCGACACCTTGGCCCGGTTGCCGCCCGGCGTCAGCAGATCGAAGGCCGAGCGCATGAGCAGAATACCGCCCGCAATGCGCAGATGGTGAATGTTGATGCCAAAGAAGTTCAGCACGTACTGGCCCGCAAAAAACGACACCGACAGCACGCCCAGCATGTACATGCAGGCTTTCAGCCCGATGCTGGCCCGCTCGGCGGGCGTATCGTCCTCCGTGAGCGTCAGGAAGACCGGCATGGCCCCGAACGGATTAACAACGGAAAGCAACGTGGTGAACGTGGCGAGCAGAATATTCATAGGCAGCGGCGGGCGGGCAGGCAAAGGTACGAGCCTTTGAGAATCAGCAAGCAGGAAAAACGCTAAGTTTGGCGTAACAACTCCACTACAAGCCGGCGCGTACACCCTGCGCCGGCCGGTCGAATGCCCACTTACCGGCTCCGTTGCCGGTTCTTGTTTCTTCCCTCCCCAAGCCTGCCTGCCTAGTGCCCGACTTCGACTCTCTTCCCCTTTGGCACACCCTACTGCACGGCCTGGTCCTGCTGCTGGCCGTGGCTGGTCTGGTAGCCACCCTGCTGCCGCTGCTGCGCCAGACGGCGTGGTGGATCCGGGTATTTGACTTTCCGCGCCTCCAGATTGTGGGCGTGCTGCTCGTGGTTATGCTGGGCGGAGTGGCCCTGGGCTGGCATGCCCTGCCCGGCTACTACGGCCTGGGTCTGCTGCTGGCGCTGGCGGCGGCCGTGGTGTATCAGCTGTTCCGGATTGTGCCCTATACCCCGCTGGTAAAAAAGCAGGTGGGCGACAGCACCCTCAAGGACGGTAAGCGCCACCTGAGCCTGGTGATGATGAACGTGCTGCAGTTCAACAAACAGGGCAGCAAAGCCCTGCAGGTGCTACAGCAGGCCGATGCCGACATCATCATGGCCGTGGAAACCGACCAGTGGTGGTACGAGCAGCTCAAGCCCCTGGAAGAAACCCACCCCCACACCTGTCACGAACCGCTCGACAACACCTACGGCCTGCTGTTTTTCTCGCGCCTCAAGCTGGATAGCTGCGACATCAAGTACCTGCTCGACGACGACGTGCCCAGCCTGCATGCCCGCGTGCAGCTGGCCGACGGCCGTACCTGGGTGCAGGTGTACGGGCTGCATCCCAAGCCACCAGCACCGGCCGAATCCAAAACCAGCACCAAGCGCGACGCCGAGCTGCTGCTGGTGGGCAAGGCCATCGACAAGAAGGATGAGCCCACCATCGTGTTCGGGGATATGAACGACGTAGCCTGGTCGCACACCTCCGAGCTGTTCCGGCGCGTCAGCGGCCTCATGGACCCGCGCGTGGGCCGGGGCCTGCTGCCCACCTTCCACGCCGAACATTACCTGTTGCGCTGGCCCCTCGACCACGTATTCGTGTCGGCCCACTTCAAGGTAGACGATATGGAGCGCCTGCCCTACGTGGGCTCCGACCATTTCCCCATCTACATCAAGCTCAGCTACGAGCCCCACGACAAGGAGGAGCAGGAGGAAAACTGCGAGGAAGCCGACGCCGACGACCACGCCGAAGCCACCGAGAAGATACAGGAAGGCTTCGAAGAGGAAGAGGAGGAAGAAGCCGAGGAAGCTGCCAACCCCGGCGAGAAAAAGGAGCTGACCACCTGAGTCGGCAATCCGCCGTGCTTGTGGCCCCCGCCCCGGATTGGGGCGGTGCTGTAAAGTAGCAGGCCCGGCGGTTGCGCTACTTGGTCATGAGTAGGCGTTGAGCCCGGAAACAGACGATTCTCCGGCAAGGGACTTGCCGTGAGCCGGCCGTTTGCGCTGCTCGAAGCCGGGGGCCAAATCAGGCATTGCCACAATCCCACCGAATAAGCCGGCTTACAGCTCTTCGTACAGCCAGGCCATCTGCTGCCGGGCCACGGAGTCGGGCAGGAGCTTCATTACGTGGTTGCGTAGGCTAACCAGCCAGGGGTTTGCCACCTGGCCCACCCGGCCCAGGTGCCAGGACGTGCGCACCACGCGGGCGGTGCGGGACCGGCGGCGGCGCTCAAACGCCCGGAAGGCGGCGGCAATATCGGTGGGAGAGGAAGCCAGGCACCGGGCCAGTACGGCGGCATCTTCCACGGCCATGCCGGCTCCCTGGCCCAGGTTAGGCGTGGTGGCGTGGGCCGCATCCCCGAGCAGCAATATTCGGCCCTGCGCGAAATGGGCCAGCGGGGGCAGGTCCTGAATGTCGTTCCAGAGTAGCTGGTGGCTGCCGGTGCGGGCCAGCAGCTGCGGCACCGGGTCCGGAAACGCCCCGAACGCACGCTGCAGGTCCGCGGGGGAATACGCCTGAAACTTTGGATTGCGGGGCTGCGGGCTATTCAGGCAGGCAAACCAGTACACCTGCCCGCCACCCACCGGCACGTACCCGAACCGCCGCCCGGCGTCCCCCCACACCTCCGCCGACTCGCCCGCGGGCAGGTTCAGCTCAGCCGCGGCCACTACGGCCCGCCAGCAGGTGTAGCCCGCGTAGCGCGGCTCCGCCCGGGGCCACAGCTGCCGGCGCACCCGGGAGCGAATACCATCGGCCCCTATGAGGGCATCGGCCGTGGCCGTGCGGCCGTCGGCAAAGTGGGCGGTGAGGGTGGCACCCTGCGCGGTGAAGTGCCCGAAGGCGGTGCCGGTTTGTACGGTGCCCGGTGGCAGGTGCCGGAGCAGGGCATGCTGCAGGGCGGCCCGGTGAATGCCCAGATTATCGAAGCCCACGGCGCGGGTAAACGGGGTGGTATCGGCACGCTGCAGCACGCGGCCGCGCTGGTCGAGCAGGTGCAGCAGCGTAACCGGAGTACCGAGGGGCCGTACGGCCGCGTGCAGGTCCAGCTCGTGCAAAGCCCGCATGGCGTTAGCGCCCAGCACAAGCCCGGCCCCCACTTCCCGGATTTCCGGCGCAGCTTCGTGCACCCGTACGGTGTGGCCCTGCCGCAGCAGCGCGTGCGCCGCCGTTAGGCCGCCAATCCCGGCCCCGATGATCAGAAAATGCGCCATAAAATGAAGGTATTATTGGTCATGTCATTTCGATACAGGTAGCTACGATACCGTCATTCGGAGCTTGCTGAGGATCTGCTTACCGTCTGATCAGGTAAGGGCGACGAAACATGATAGCAGATTATCCTTATCTGGTCGGTGTAACGGAGGGTAGCTTGCCTCCGGCGTACGATTAAACAAAAAAAGGCCCGAAGCAAGCTGCTTCGGGCCTTTCTGATTCAGGACTGCGGCTGCGGTATTCGCCGCATCAGCGTCCTCTGTGGTTACTTGCCTTCCACTTCTTCGTAATCCACGTCGGTTACGTTGTCGGTGTTGGCACTGCCCTGGCCGTTGCCGCCGGGCTGGCCGGCGCCCCCGAAGGGGTTGCCGCCGTCGGCACCGGGCTGGCCGCCTTCGGCACCGCCCTGGGCGTACATTTCCTGCGAAGCGGCCTGCCAGGCTGTGTTGATGGCCGCCATAGCGGTATCAATGGCACCGAGGTCCTTGCTCTCGTGGGCCTTTTTAAGGTCAGCGAGGGCGTTTTCGACGGCCGTTTTGTTGCCCGCGCTCAGCTTGTCGCCGTACTCGGTCATCTGCTTCTCGGTCTGGAAAATCATGGAGTCGGCCTGGTTGACCTTCTCGATTTTCTCGCGCTCGGCCTTGTCGGCTTCGGCGTTCGACTGAGCTTCCTGGCGCATGCGCTCGATGTCGGCGTCGGAGAGGCCCGACGAGGCTTCGATGCGGATTTTCTGCTCCTTGCCGGTGCCTTTGTCCTTGGCCGTTACGTGCAGGATGCCGTTGGCATCAATGTCGAAGGTTACTTCGATCTGCGGTACGCCGCGGGGGGAAGGCGGGATGGAGTCGAGGTGGAACTTGCCGATGGTGCGGTTCTGCGACGCCAGGGGCCGCTCGCCTTGCAACACATGAATTTCTACCGAAGGCTGGTTATCCGAAGCCGTGGAGAAGGTTTCCGATTTCTTGGTCGGGATGGTGGTGTTGCTCTCGATGAGCTTGGTCATCACGCCGCCCATGGTCTCGATGCCGAGGCTCAGCGGGGTTACGTCAAGCAGGAGCACATCCTTCACCTCGCCGGTGAGTACGCCGCCCTGGATGGCCGCACCAATGGCCACCACTTCATCGGGGTTCACGCCCTTGCTGGGCTTCTTGCCGAAGAACTTCTCTACCTCTTCCTGAATGCGCGGAATACGGGTCGAGCCACCTACCAGAATCACGTCGTCGATGTCCGAAGTGCTCAGGCCGGCGTCCTGGAGGGCCTTTTTCACGGGCTCCATGCTGCGCTTGAACAGCGTGTCGGCCAGCTGCTCGAACTTCGAGCGGCTCAGCTTCACCACCAGGTGCTTGGGGCCCGAGGCCGTAGCGGTGATGTAGGGCAGATTAATTTCGGTTTCCGACGACGAGGACAGCTCTACTTTGGCTTTCTCGGCGGCCTCTTTCAGGCGCTGGAGGGCCATGGCGTCCTTGCGCAGGTCCATGCCCTCGTTGTCCGAGGCGAACTGGTCGGCCAGGAAGTTGATGATGACCTGGTCGAAGTCGTCGCCGCCGAGGTGGGTGTCACCGTTGGTGCTCAGTACTTCGAATACGCCGTTGTCGAGCTCCAGAATCGAGATATCGAACGTACCACCCCCGAGGTCGTACACGGCCACTTTGTGGTTGGAGTGGTCCTTGTCGAGGCCGTAGGCCAGGGCGGCGGCGGTGGGCTCGTTGATGATGCGCTTCACCTCCAGACCGGCAATGGCGCCGGCCTCCTTGGTAGCCTGACGCTGGGCGTCGTTGAAGTAGGCCGGAACCGTGATAACGGCTTCGGTGACCGTGGTGCCGAGGTACTCTTCAGCGGTCTGCTTCATCTTCTGAAGCACCATGGCCGAAATTTCCTGGGGCGTGTAGTTCCGGTCGCCGATTTTCACGGTGGCCGTGTTGTTGGTGCCGCTGGTTACGTCGTAGGGCACGTTTTTGGCTTCTTCGGAAACTTCCGAGAAGTTACGGCCCATGAAGCGCTTGATGCTCTGGATGGTGTTGTTGGGGTTGGTAATGGCCTGGCGCTTGGCAGGGTCCCCCACTTTGCGCTCACCTTTACCATTGTCGAGGAACGCGACAATCGAGGGAGTCGTGCGGCGGCCTTCGCTGTTTGGAATTACCACCGGCTCGTTGCCTTCCATCACGGCCACGCAGGAGTTGGTGGTGCCGAGGTCAATACCGATTATTTTTCCCATTGTGTTGGTTGTATTATTAGGAGTTAAGATGTCAGTTGAAACAGGGGCTACCCTGTGCACGGCGGTAATTACAAGAGGCGTACCAGCCCCCGAAATGCCCGTTTCTTGTGACAGATTGTCATTTTAAGCCAGGAGTTGGACCGATTCCGTGCCGGACTGACTTCTACGAAAAACCCGCCCGCCGGATATGCTGACAGGCGGGCAGGCGCTTTCGCAGAACATGCTTTATCTGCCTTCCGACTGCCCGGCCAGAAACCCCGCCACCGTGCGCTGCCACCGCTCCTTGTGTTTCCACCAGTAGGGCTCGTGGCCGGAGCCGGCAAAATCCTGACGCTGCTTGGGGCCGGCCAGGGCGGCGAAAATGGCGTCGGTTTCGGGACGCGTCACGCGCGGGTCGGCGGTGCCCCAGAGCAGCAGGGTGGGCGTGGGCGTGCGGGCCGCGTAGGCGGTGGCGTTGAGGTCGAAGGCCCGGAAGTTGTTTTCCAGCCCGCCCCAGAACACCAGCAGGTTGGCCATGGGGAAGGACGGCACGCCCATGGAGCGGAAGCGGCTTTGGGCTGTTTCGAGCATGGAGCCGTAGGGGCACTCCAGCACGTTGGCGGTGGGCCGCACGCCCAGCTCGGCCTCGGCCCGCAACGTAGCCACCGCGCCCATGGACTTGGCGTACACCACCACCGGGCCGGGCCGCCGCTGGAGCCAGCGCACCACGGCCGCCACATCGGCCGCTTCGTGGTGACCCACGGTGCACTGGGAGCCCGCCGAGCCGCCGTTGCCGGCAAAATCAGTGAGCAGCACGTTGTAGCCCAGGCGGCGGAAGGTGGCGGCTTCGGTCAGTAGGTGGCTTTTGGAACTGGTGTAGCCGTGAAACAGGGCCACCGTGCCCCGGGCTCGGGGCACTGCGCTATACCAGCTTTCCAGCCGGCCATTCGTACTCCGCAGCTGCACCGTAGCGTACGGAAACGCCGGCCGGGCGTGGTTCTGCGGCTTGGGCACGCGAATGCCAGTGGCCAGCACGCACAGCTTCCGGGGTAGCGTGAGTTGCTCGGGGCTGGTGGTACGTGGGCCGGCCGGGGCCGTGAAGTGGGTGAAGCGCCAGGCGTGAAACGCAGCCACCACGTTCAGCGCCCCGAATAGCACCGCAACGGCCAGCAACAGCCATTTCAGCCGCCGCCGCTGCATTAGCCGCGCTGCTTGCGTCCGCCGCTGCCCGCCGTGCCGGGCTTGCTACCCGGTTTGCCGCCAGTCGGTTTCGGACCGAAGGATTTGCTTCCCGGCGCGGACTTGCCGCCGGCTGGTTTGGCCCCGGCTGGTTTGCCGGCTGGCCGGGCGTCCGGACCGGGCTTGCTGCCGGCGGGTTTTGGGCCGGCTGATTTCGGACCCGCCGTAGGCTTACCGCCCGTTGGTTTCGCACCGGATGGTCTGCCCGGGGCTGGTTTGCCGCCGGCCGAGCGGGCGGGGGCGGGGCGGGTGCCGGGGGCCGTGAAGCCACCGCGGTTACCGCTGCTTTTCTTGCCGCCGGGCGGGATGCCCCCGGGCCAGTACTCCGAGGTTTTGGGCGTTTTGAAGGTGCCGGCGGCGGCCGTCTGGGCGGCCATGTCCTCGGTGAGCACCTGCACTTCGCGGGTGGTCAGCTCCCGCCACTGACCGGGCTGGAGGTCGGCCAGCTGCAAACCGGCAATGGCGGCGCGCACCAGGCGTAGGGTGGGGTAGCCCACGGCGGCCGTCATCTTGCGCACCTGCCGGTTCATACCCTGGGAAATGCGAATTTGCACCCAGCTGGTGGGAATGGCGGCCCGGAAGCGCACCGGCTTGCTCCGCTCCCAGAGCCCGGGAGCCTCGGGCAGCAGCTCCGCCTCGGCGGGGGAGGTGTAGCCGGTTTTCAGGTCCACGCCCCGGCGCAGGTTCTCCAGGGCGGCCTCCGTGGGCACGCCTTCCACCTGCACCCAATAGGTTTTCGGCACCTTGAAGCGGGGCTCGGAGAGGCGGTGCTGGAGCTGTTTGTCGTCGGTGAGCAGCACCAGGCCCTCAGAATCGTAATCGAGCCGGCCCACGGGGTAGATATTGGGCACGTCCACGAAGTCCTTGAGCGTCTGCCGGCCGGTTTCGTCGGTAAACTGGGTCAGGACTTCGTAGGGCTTGTTGAGCAGAATGTAGCGCATGGCGGGGGAGGAGCGAATGAGTGACTCGGGGATTGCGTGAGCCGGTCTGTCATCCTTCGCTGCGCTCAGGATGACAGCTTTTTTACAGTAAACGCAAAGGTACGCTTACCGGGCCAGCCGGCGGCGACGGACACTCTCGGCGATGAGCAGGCGCACCTGGCCGGTGGGGCTAACCACGTACTCGCCACTGTCGCGCACCAGAATGCCGTCCGGGGTCTGGTCGCGGTAGTCGTGGTAGATGAGCAGACCGATGCGGGCCGTATCGGCAGCCGTGGGGGCGGGGGGGGCGGGCAGACCGTTAATTTCGGCCATCTGGGCCAGGTAGAGCAGGGAGTCGCGGCGGGTGTAGGGCTGGCTGCGGAACTTGCCGGGATAGTAGTGCTTGGCGTCGGAGGCGCGGTTGCGCACGAAGTCCTGCACGGCCAGCTCGGCCTTTTTCTCGGTTGATTTCGCGCAGCCGGCAAGTGCAAGGACGGCCGCGAGCAGGGGAAGATATTTCATGATTGGAATGTAGGAGCGAAACGTCAGGCGGATTATCTACGCGGCAGGCGTTAAAAATTGGGAATGGTCATGCTGACCCAGGTTGAAGTAGCCCTACAGCTTCGTTACGCAAGCTGGGAATACCGCTGCGGTAGAGATGCTTCGACTGCGCCTCCGGACACTGGCTCGATGCGCCACATGCTCAGCATGACGTTCGTTTTACTGACAACTAGCAACTGACAACCGACAACTCACACCCCGCCGGAATATTTACGGGTGGCCCATTCTGCGGTCAGCAGGCCCAGGAGCAGGAAAAACAGCCATTTCTGGTTGATGAGGTCCTGGAGATCTTCCTGCTCATAGAGGACGGGTTTGTAGCCGGCCTTGCTAATGTCCTGGGCCAGCTGGTCGAGTTGGGGCGGGAAGTAGAGGCGCTGGCCGCCGCGGCGGGCCAGTTGGGAGAGCAGGTTGTGGTCGGCGCGGCTTTGCAGGGCTTCGAGCTGCTGTTCTTCCACCAGCACCTCGCCGGCATCGCGCTGGGGCTGGCCGCCGAGGGTGGCGCGGGCCTCGTAGCGGTAGAGGCCGGCCGGCAGCTGGCCCAGGTGCACGGGCGCGCCGTCGGGGGTGGGGGCGAAGGTGAAGGAGCGGGTTTTCTGCTGCTCGTCGCGAAGCGTGAGCGTCACCGGGTCGCCATAGATGCGCTCGAAGATGGCGTTGTAGGTTTCGGCCCCGAAGGTCACGTCGTCGGGGGTATTGAAGGCGTCCTGGGTGGGATACACGTCGAGGCGCTTGCGGTTGGCGTTCTGGGTGAGCAGCTGGAGCGTGCGCAGCACCAGCCGGTCGTAGGCCTCGGGCCGGTCATCGTGCTCCACGGCTTCCTGGAGGCGCCATTGCCAACTGCCGTCGGTGAGCAGGGTGGCCTGGCGCCGGGCCGGCGACCCACCGAACACGAGCAGGGGCTTCTGGGTTTTCACCCGCCCCACCTGCTGCCAGAGTGCGGCTTCGGCCCCGTCGCTGAGGCGGGCATCCCCGAAGGGCACCGGCGCGGGCGGGTAAGCGGCAAAGCGCCGCCGGGCGTCATCCTCGAAGGTAAACCGGCCAAAGGTCGGGTTGGGCACGGGCGTCACGTCGTCGGTCTGGGAGCCGCGGGGCGTGATGGTGAGGCCCGCGCCGAGGCGGTTGTAGGCCCCGAAATCGGACTGCGCCCCCAGCACGTAGAGGGCCGGGGCGCGGCGGGCCTGCACCTGGGCCAGCACCTCGGCGCCCACCCCGCTGCGAGCGGGTAGCTGGTGCAGAATGGCCACGTCGAAGTCCTGGTTTTTGAGCGGGCGGATGCCGGGCAGGTAGGTGATGAGGTCGAAGTTGTCGTTTTGCAGGATGGCGGCGCGCAGGGCCTTGAGGTCGGGGTGGGGGGCGGCCCCGGCCAGCAGCACCCGCAGCTTGCCCTTCACCACCTCGAGGTAGGCGAATTTCTGGTTGTTGAGCCGGGTGAATTCGCCGGGCAGGGGCGCGGCCACCACTTCGTAGCGGCGCTTGCCGGGGCCGGTGGCCGTGATGAGGAACGTAGTTTTGGTGCGCGTCTGGCCGGCGGGCAGGGCCACGCGCTTGGTTTGCAGCACCCGGCCATTCTCGCGCAGCTGCACGGTGGCCGTGGTGCCGGCCGCGAAACCGGCGTAGGCCAGCTCCACTTCCAGCGGAAACTGATTGCCGCTGAAGGCTACCCGGTTGTAGGTGAGGGCGGGCAGGCTCAGGTCCTTTTTGGGGATGGTGTCGCCCACGCCCACGGCGTAAATTGGGAAGCGGTAATCGGCGAACTGCGGGGCCTGGCCCTGGTTCACGAGGCCATCGGAGAGCAGCACAACGCCCGCCAGGTTGCGGCCCTGAAACGTTGCGCCGATGCCGGCCAGCAGCCCGTCGAGGTCGGTGGCCGGGGCTCGGAACCGCACCGAATCGGGCGGGGTGGCGCGGTTGGCGGCCGAGAGCGTGCGGGTTTCCACCGCGAAGCCCTGACGGCGCAACTCGGCCGCCAGCCGGCTGAGGCCGGCCGTGGCCTGGCCCAGCACGGCCGGGGGCGTGAACAGTTCCACTGACCGCGAATCATCCAGGGCCAGCACCACGGTGGGTTTTTCGGTGGTGGTGGTCGTTGATTTAAGGAAAGGGGAAAGCAGCAGAAAGCACAGCAGGCTCACCACCACAAAGCGCACGGCCGCCAGCGCGTAGTTCAGGGTCCGGCTCCAGGGCGCGGTGGCCGAGTAGAGCAGGGCCGCGTAGCCCGCGCCCACCAGCAGACATAACCCAATAAACCAGGGAGAAGCAGATAAAATCAAAAGCCGGTAGAATCAGTGGAAGCCAGGGGAAACCCAAGAACCCCGCCCAGGCGCGGTTGGTTGCGTGAAGGTACGCAGCCCGGCCGAACGCCCGCTCCCTGCGGCCGTGGCTGGTCAAAACGGCAGGCCGTGCCGGGGCTTGATGGTGCTAACGGCCTTACGGATGATTCTTCTATATTAGCCGCATCCATATTGCTACGGCCTGCGGGCCTCTCTTATTATGCCCATGTCTATTCTTGCCCTGCGGACCGCTCTGGTCCTGGCCGCGGCCCTGACGGTCGTCAGCCCGCTCTCCGCCCAAACTGCCAGCCGGACTCCCCAGCCCGCCCCAATGGCCAAACGGCCGCCCGCGACGGTGGCGGAGTTGTACGCGGGAGCCCGCCAGGCGGCCCTGAAACAGGATTCCAAGACGGCGCTGCGCCAGCTGAATCAGGCGGTGGCCAAAGGATTTATTGCGGCCGAAACCCTGGAGCAGGAAGCTGATTTTATCTCGCTCCGGAAGCTGCCCGGCTGGGTGCGACTGGTCGGTTTCGCCAGCGCCCGCCAGCGCCAACACGAGTCCGCCTTCGACCCCAAGCTCATGGCGCTAATGAGGGAGATGCGCTATCAGGACCAGCATTACCGGCACATTGCCGCAGAAGCGGAGCGGCAATACGGGCCGGGTTCGCCGCAGGAACAAGCGGCAGAAAGAGCACAAAGCCCATTAGATTTGCAACTCATCCGTCAGGTAGACAGCCTGATAACTATTCACGGCTACCCCGGCAAGTCGAAGGTGGGCGAGTACCAGAAGTCAACCGCCTTCCTCGTCATCCAGCACAATCCCGACGAAAAGTACCTGCCGCTGCTCACCGCCGCCGCCGATAAGGGCGAGCTGAACTGGTCGTCGGTGGCCCTGCTCATTGACCGAACCCGAGGCATGAAAGGCGAAAAGCAGCTCTACGGCTCCCAGTTGGGGCCGGCCGTGAACGGTAAGTACACACTGCAACCCATCGAAGACGAGCCCAACGTGAACGTGCGCCGGGCCAGAGTGGGCCTGGAGCCGCTGGAGGAGTATCTGAAACAGAACTATGATGTTGCTTACCAGGTGCCAACGGCCACCCACAACCCTAACCCACCCGAACTCTACACTCAGCCTCGATCAGCAACGGAAGAGGAAGAAGAGTCGCCGGTGGAGCTAATCGGGGGCAACGAAGCCCTCTACGCCCGCCTGCAATACCCCGCCGCCGCCCGTCAGCAGAACCTGAGCGGCAGTGTCACGTTGCAAATGACCATCGACCCCCAGGGCGCACCCCAAAACGTCATGGTGGTGCGGGGCCTCGGGGCCGGCTGCGACGAGGAGGCGCTGCGCGTGATGCGCGCCGCCCGCTTCACCAACGCCCGCGGCCAGGACCACGAAATCCGGATGAGCCTGCCGTTTCCGTACGTGGCGGGGAAGTAGAAACTATGATGTAGGACTTACGCAAACGGCTTTCTCAGCGTACCAAGCCCATGAAAGTCACCGCTCAATTGTATGGCCAGTTTCTGCTCAGCAGCCAGGTCAACTACACCGGCACTTACTTGGCCGAGCACCTGGCCG
>NZ_JAHHZN010000012.1 GCF_018760735.1 Hymenobacter piscis | reverse complement strand
TTCTTTGGCCGGCTCAAGGAGGCGCGGGGCTTTGCCACCCGCTACGAGAAAACGGCCACCTGCTTCTTAGCCAGTGCTCACCTGCTCGCCGCCCTCGATTGGCTCCGATGACTGTCCACACACTCTAGCCTACCTCATGGGGAAGCCTACACTGGCACTGTGGCTGAGTGGGATATTTCCCGGCGTGTCGCAGGGGCCAGATCTTTTATATAGATGAGAAGAGCTCTGATAAAAAGCAGAATACCAAACATTTCCATCGATTCTTCTATTACTACTTCCACATATATTAAATCTGTCGACAACTGGTCTAAGTGAGTGACAATGTATCCTCCTATGGCTTCTATACCAAAAGCGCCAGTTACAAATAGTGCCCCAGCCACTGTGAAACGTAGCCTGTCTTGAGGCTGTAAGTGCTTAAGAAAATTTCCATAAAACAGCAAAAGTAGAGCCACGACTGTAAATCCCATAATAGCTATGATATAATGAAAGGGTACTCCACTTAGTGTAGGATTATGGTCTTTAATAATTTGAGTTAATAGCTCATGGAGACTTACGGCTTCATCTATTGAAAGATACCCAAATCCTAAAGATAATAATAGCCAGTGCAGCCAGTATGCATCGTGCAATGACTTCTTAATGTGGGTTATAAGGGTAAGTAATAAGGCCGCAAATCCTAAATTCAGTGCGGATAAGTAAGCCGGAATAGTCCTTTCAGAATCCATGTCAAATAAAGCTATGAGTCCAAATGCTGTTTGATAGGGTGTGAAAACCGGAATCAACCTCGTTAGAATCCCCATAGCAACCACAAATACAATTGCCCAAGTTAGAATTGATATTGTCTTGCTGATTTTTACCCTGATTTTTATTTGCGACATTATTTTTAGGGCCTGTTCAAAGGGTCAAATATAATACATTTTCGGATTTGTAATTTTCCAACGAAGTAGGCGAGCCAAAAGCATAGCTGTTGCCATGCCACCCCAGCCACTCCCTCACTTCCCCAGAAAATCCCCGAACGACACCTGCTCATAGGCCTGGCCGAAGCGCAGCTGCCGCCGGGAAACGGCCGAATCCTGCTCGATGACGCGGCGGGCTACGTTGTCGTAGGTCACCGTGCCGGCGGGAGTAGCTACGCCGAAGCCGTCGGTGAAGCAGTAGAAGGCCGCGCCGCCGGGCCAGGCGGGCGGGGCGGGGGCCAGCAGGTCGCGGCTCCAGGGGAAGTTGGTGGCGGGCAGGTGCAGCTGGTGCAGGAGCGTCGCGGCCACGTCGGTCTGGGAGCCGTAGGTAAGCACCTGCCGGCCCCGGGCGGCGGGGGCCAGGGCCCCGCCGGTGAGCAGGAGCGGGATGCGGAACTTGGCCGGGTCGTGGTTGGGCGAGTCGCCGGGCTGGGGGTGGCCGTGGTCGGCTACCAGCACCACCAGCGTGTTGGCCCACCAGGGCTGCTGCCGGGCCGTTTGCAGGAACTGGCCCAGCACGTGGTCGGTGTAGAACACGGAGTTGCGGAAGCGGCTGGCCTCGTCGGAGCCCGCAAAGCGGGTGCGCATGGGCACGTCGAAGGGCTCGTGGGAGCTGAGGGTAAAGGCCGTCACGAAAAACGGCGGCCGTTGTTGGGGCAGCTCTTGCAGCATCCGGTTCAGCAGCACGTGGTCGTGGGCGCCCCACTTGGCGTTCTGGTCCCGGGAGCGGAAGTCGGCCCGCTCGGTGAGGTGCTGGTAGCCGGCCGTGAGGAGGTAGCTCTTCATGTTGGCAAAGGCCAGCTCGCCGCCGTGGTAGTAGGCCGTGGAGTAGCCCTGGCCCCTGAGCACCCGGGCCAGGTGGGGCAGGCGCTCGGTTTTGCGCGGGTACTTGATGATGCTGGCGGTGGGTTGGTTGGGGTAGCCCGAGAGCAGGGCCACGAGGCCCTTCTGGCTCCGGTCGCCGGCCGCGTACACGTTGCGGAACGAAACGCCCATGCGGCTCAGGCTGTCGAGGGTGGGCGTGACGCCCCGCTCGCCGCCCAGGTGGCCCACCAGCTTGCCGGTGAAGCTCTCCAGAATGATAAAGAGCACGTTGGGCCGGCCCAGGCCCGGGCGCAGCAGCTGCACAGTATCGGGGCCGGCGGGGGCGTAGAGGCTGGCGGTGAGGCGGGCGGCGGCGGTATCGGGCAGGAACTGGTAGGGGTTGATGGGGCTGGTTTGCAGGCGCAGGGCGTTGAGCACGTTCCAGGGCACGTTCACGGCCGCGTGGTTGGCGAAGGGCACGCCGGAAAAGTACACGTCGCTCTGGTTCACCGGAATCTGCTGCAGGCCCCCGCGCAGGGGCACCACCAGCAGGGCCAGGTAGAGCAGCCCCGCCAGCGCCGCCCGCCCGCGCCCGAAGCCCGGCGGCAGGGCGGCCAGCCGGCCCACTATTCCTTTATAGAAGTCCCAGCCCAACCCCAGCAGGCCCAGCCACAAGCCCAGCAGCAGCCCCAGCTGGCCCGGGCCGGCCGAGGCCAGGGCTTCGCCCGGCGTGCTCAGGTACTGCAGGGGCGTGGCATCGAGGCGGAACCCCCAGGGGCCGTAGAGGGCCAGGTCGGCCACGGTCAGGGTGGCCACGGCCGTGCCCGCCGCGCCCGTTACGAGGCGCAGCAGCCGCTCCAGCGGAAACCGCGGCCCGGCCAGGCTGCCCACCGTCAGCAGCAGGAAGGGCAGCAGGCACAGGTAGGCCGTGGCCGAGGCATCCAGGCGCAGGCCGTAGCCGAAGATGCGCGGCACCGTGCCGGCCGGCAGGGCCAGGGTGCGCGGCAGGTAGTAGAGCAGGAACAGGCCCTTGGCGGCCATCAAAAAAGCCAGCCAGAACAAAAAGTAGCGCGGCTGGAAGGCGAAGCGGTTTCTCACGAGGGCAAAGGTAAGGGCCGCCGCCCCGATGCTCCGCACGAGTTCCTGGGGCGGCGCGGCGGGCGGGCCCCGGCACCCGGCCCGCCGCCGGCTGGTAAAAATCCTGCTATTGGAGTGACATAGTTTGGAAAGAGGAGGGGATTCGACGAAAAGGAGTTAGTTTTTTGGTTTTGTTATCGGATTAAGCAGGGGGTAGGTAGGGAAAAGAGGTGTTTTTATCGAAAATGAGGTAAAAAAATTAAGGCATTGCGTGGAATCTTTCTTCCGGGTCGTACCTTTGAGGCAGTTATTGTCTTTTAGCCTTTCACGCCACACCATCCATATGGCAATTCTCCGCTTTAAAGCGCTTGAAACGGTTGACCAGCGTCAGCCCCTAACCGTAGAAAATACCGGTGAGCGTCGTTCTGACAGCTTTGGCAAGAACGTGTTCAACCTCGATGCTATGCGGGCCAACATGCCCGGCGAATACTTCAAAAAACTCCAGGCCGCCATCAAGCAGGGCTCCCCGGTGGAGCGCAACGTGGCCGACGCCGTGGCTTCGGCCATGAAAACCTGGGCCATGGCCAAGGGCGCGACCCACTACACCCACTGGTTCCAGCCCCTGACCGGCGCCACCGCCGAAAAGCACGACTCCTTCTTCGACCTCAACTCCGACGGTCGGCCGATTGAAAACTTCAAGGGCTCGGCCCTCGTGCAGCAGGAGCCCGATGCTTCCTCCTTCCCCAACGGCGGCATCCGCAACACCTTCGAGGCCCGCGGCTACACCGCCTGGGACCCCACTTCGCCCGCGTTCATCATCGAAACCGGCGGGGCCAAAACCCTGTGCATTCCCACCATCTTCGTCGCCTACACCGGCGAGGCCCTCGACTACAAAGCCCCGCTGCTCAAGTCGCTGGCGGTGCTGGAAAAGGCGGCCGTGGACGTATGCCACTACTTCGACAAGGACGTAACCCGCGTGAACACCACGCTGGGCATCGAGCAGGAGTACTTCTTGGTGGACAAGGCGCTCTACGCCGCCCGTCCGGACCTGGTGATGACCGGCCGCACCCTGTTCGGGCACGCCCCGGCCAAGGGCCAGCAGCTCGACGACCACTACTTCGGCTCCATTCCGGCCCGGGTGCACGCCTACATGCTCGAGTACGAGGAGGAAGCCAACAAGCTCGGCATTCCGCTGCGCACCCGCCACAACGAGGTGGCGCCCCACCAGTTCGAGTGCGCCCCCACTTTCGAGGATGCCAACCTGGCCGTCGACCACAACCAGCTGCTCATGGACATCATGGCGCGGGTGGCCGAGAAGCACAACTTCAAGGTGCTGCTGCACGAGAAGCCGTTTGCCGGCGTCAATGGCTCGGGCAAGCATAACAACTGGGCCATGAGCACCGATACCGGCGTGAACCTGCTCGCGCCCGGCCGGCGGCCCAAGGAGAACCTCCAGTTCCTGACCTTCTTCATCACCACCATCAAGGCCGTTCACCGCTACGCCGACCTGCTGCGTTCCAGCATCGCCTCGGCCAGCAACGACCACCGCCTGGGGGCCAACGAAGCCCCGCCGGCCATCATGTCGGTGTTCGTGGGCTCGATGCTCGATTCGGTCCTCGACGAGCTGGAGCGCACCGCCAAGCTGCCCCTCGACAAGGGCGACAACATCTACCTCAAGCTGGGCATTGATAAGATTCCGGCCATTCTGCTCGATAACACCGACCGGAACAGGACCTCGCCCTTCGCCTTCACCGGCAACAAGTTCGAGCTGCGCGCCGTGGGTTCCTCGGCCAACTGCTCCTCGGCCATGACCACGCTCAACGCCATCGTGGCCGACCAGCTGATCGACTTCAAAACCCAGGTCGATAAGCTCATCGCCGACGGCCGCAAGAAGGAAGTGGCCATCGTGGACGTGCTGCGCGACTACGTGATTACCTCCAAGAACATCCGCTTTGAGGGCAACGGCTACTCCGACGAGTGGAAGGAAGAGGCCGCCAAGCGGGGCCTGAGCAACGTGCCCACCACGCCCCAGGCCCTCGACGCCATGGTGGCCGACTCGGCCGCCGAGCTCTTCGCCCGTCACGGCATCTTCTCGCACGTGGAGCTGCACGCCCGCCACGAGATTCTGCTGGAGGATTACATGAAGAAAATCCAGATTGAAGGCCGGGTAATGGGCGATTTGGCCATCAACCACATCATCCCCACGGCGGTGGCCTACCAGACCAAGCTCATCACCAACGTACGCGGTCTGCGCGACCTGGGCCTCGACGACGAGAACACCAACGTGACGCTGGACACCATCAAGTCCATTTCGCGCCACATGGCCATCATCAAGAAGGAAGTAGAGGGCATGACCAACGCCCGCAAAGCGGCCAACAAGATTGACGACATGCGCGAGCGGGCCATTGCCTACTGCGATACGGTTAAAACGCATTTCGACACCATCCGCCGCTCCGTGGATAAGCTGGAGCTGATGGTGGACGATGAGGACTGGCCCCTGGTAAAGTACCGCGAACTGTTGTTCCAGCACTAAGTCCAGGGTCAGAATCGGGCCGGAGTTGGGTGGGAATTTTCTCCGCGCCACGATTTCAGAAAAGCCGTTTCCGGGTGGGAGCGGCTTTTTTTGTTGCCTTGCATTGTGAGGGTGAACCAAAAAGCTAAACGGCCGCTCCCCGATGGAAACGGCCGTTTGGCTTTTTGGTTGATAATGGTTGCCGGCCCAATGGCCGGTGATGCGGGTTAGCTGCCGCTCCCGACCGTCTGCCGGGCCTGTCGCAGCCAGTCGGCGGCCTCGTCAATATCGCCGAACATTTTCATCTGCAGCTTGCCCCCGATGCCGATGTGCATGGCCTCGGCCGAAATGGCAGCCAGCGACTCGGGGCTTACCACGTGGGCAAAGTGGGTAAGGCCCTGGGCAATGGCGCGCGGGGCCCAGTCGGTTACAATCCACTCCACGGCGTGGTCCCAGGGCCCCAGCACCTGGCGGTTGTCGTTGAGCAGATAAGGGCAGGCATGCTCGCGCAGCGGGGCCAGGCAGGCATCGGCCCCGGCTACAATGCCCGTGTAGGTCTGGTAGCCCACCCAGTTGTTGTATACCCATTCGCTGGCGGGATTATACTCGATGGTGAGGTAAACCTTACCGAATCCGTTGGTTAGTTCAAGAGCCATGAGGCAAACGGGTAGAAGAGCCGGAAGAGAAAGGTTGCCGCACACGGAGCAGGCGCGTCCGCCGGATTGCCCGGCCGGGGCCGAAAAGTCAGCCAGCCTCAAAGCTGGCCAAATTCCGGGACCTGGCCAAACTTCGGGACCGGGTTAATCCTTTCCGGGGACACCTTCTGTGGAAACGTGCTACCCGCCTTGCTTGCCGCCGTGGCTGAGGCAGAAGACTACAGCACCAGCAGCGTCAACGTCACGATCCAGAGCAGGCCGCTGACAACGGACGTATTCAGGCGGGTTTCGGGGTCGAAGGGCAGCAGCAGGCCTACTCCGGCCACCACGAACAGGGCCAGTGGAAACGCGGCCAGCACCGAGCGGTACAGCCGCCCGCCGGCCGGAGCAAACGGCTCGCGCCCGGCCACCACCGTGGGCGCCTTCACGAAGCGGACGATGCGCAGCAGGGGCGTGCGCCACACCGTTACGCGGCTGGCGCCCTGCAACCGGTACATCTGGCTGGGGGGAAGCTGAAACCGGGTGTGCGGGGTGGTCAGCTGGTAGGCCATCTGGGGGTTGGCCAGGGTGCCCCCGGCCGATACCGGCCGCTGCTGCAGCAGCGGCTCATCGGCGAATTCACGCAGGGGCAGGGCCCAGTCGAGGCCCAGCAGCAGGCAAAAGGCCAATCCTGCCCAGTTCAGCCAGCGCAGCCTGCGGGCCAGGCGCGTCAGATGGGCCGTGCGTTCCTGCTCACGCAGCTGGGCCAGCAAACGCGCATCGGGCCGGTAACCATTCATAAACGAAGCGGGAAAACGTACCCGAAAAGATAGCGATTAGGGCTTAGGTTTCAGGAATCAGGGCTTGGGTTTTAGTGCATAAGTAAGCATGTCATCCTTAGCCGCGCGCGAACTTAGCCGCGCGCGAAGGATCCGCACGCGGCTAAGGCTAATTGTGTTACGGATCCGGGCCGACGTAAAAAGATGCCTCGCGCAGCACAGAATGACGTATTGACCCTAATCCCTAATCCCTAATCCCTAATCCCTGATTACTCTCACGCAAAGGGCACCAAAGCGGCAAGCAGGGTGGTAGTGATACGGTGCCACTGTGGGTAGGGCCACACGGTGCCGGCAGCAGTACCCGCGTGCGTGATTTCGCGGCGGGCAGTGGCCACCCAGCCCAGCAGCACGTGGCGCTCGGGCAAGGGCTGGCCCGAGTGCAGAGCGACCGGCCACTCGGCCAGGGGCCAGGTTTCGAGCAGGTATTCGGCCTGATCGGTGATGCGGGCCAGGCGGGCGGGAGCGTAAGGGTCGGAGGAAGGAAGGTGACGAACGGTCCGGTACAAGTCGCGGAGGGCCGTCCGGGCCGGGGGGAAACGCGTGTGGTCTCCCGTCGGCAGGGCAGAGGTATCGTGCATGTGGGCCCACTTACGGTCTGCTTTCGGGGGGCGGATTGCGCGGTCAGGCATCAAAAACGATAAAAGGTAATAAAGTTGTAGAGGGGAATTATTCGCTAAAAAACCGGGTTTGGGGCCGGTTCAGGCCGAAAGCTGCCGGGGCGGAACCGTGTCGTCGGGCAGCAGCTCGGCACCCGTGCCGGGGTCGGGCACCAGGCGCTTCCAGGTGGCCAGGCGCAGTTCCTCCAGGCGCAGCAGCGTGTCCTGGACGGTAGCGTTCTGGCGGACCTTATCAAAGAGTCCCGACTTCTGCCCGGCCTTCAGCAGCTGCTCCACTACTACGGGCAGAATCCAGCCGACTACATTGGAAGCCAACGCTCCGCGCAGGCCCAGGCGCAGCAGTAGGCGGGCGGCCATGCGCTCCAGCAGCAGGGTGCGGGCCATGGGCAGGGCCTTGCCCACCAGAAAGTCGCGCACCAGCTCCCCGTTGCCCTGCACCACTTCGGCCCGCAGCACGTCCTGCACAGCATCGAGGGCCGCGCGGGCGGTTTTGCGGAACAGATGCCCCGTTTGCCAGGCGGCCAGGCCGGTAAACCGGGCGGCGGAACTCAGGAAGGCAGGCAGGCGGGTAGGCATTTTCATGGGCGGAGCGGGGCGGGAGCGGGGCGGGAGCGGCACCCAATTGGGGCCGGGTGCGTAGGAGAGGAAGTTTACGCGCCCGGCGGTGGGCGGTTGCCGCCGCCCCGGGCTAATTCCCCTTTCGCCATGAACGCCATTGTTATCCGAGAAGCCGGCGGCCCCGAGGTGCTGGAACTACAGGACCCGCCCCGCCCCGCGCCGGCCCCCCACGAAGTGCTCATCCGAGTAGGCGCGGCCGGCGTGAACCGCCCCGACGTGCTGCTGCGCCAGGGCAAGTACCGCGGCAGTGCCGACGTAACCGGGCTGGTGCCGGGCCTGGAAATAGCCGGCCACGTGGAAGCCTGCGGGGCCGACGTGACGCGCTGGCAGCCCGGCGACGCGGTCTGCGCCCTGCTGGCCCAGGGCGGCTACGCCGAGTACGCCGTGGCCGACGCCCGGCACTGCCTGCCCGTGCCTACCGGCTGGAGCCTGGCCGAGGCCGCCAGTCTGCCCGAAACCGTGTTTACCGTCTGGCACAACGTGTTCGAGCGCGGTGCCCTGCAGCCCGGCGAAACCCTGCTCGTGCACGGGGGCAGCAGCGGCATCGGCGTAACGGCCGTACAGCTGGCCCACGCCCTGGGCAGCCGGGTGGCCGCTACCGCCGGCTCGGCCGAAAAGTGCGCCGCCGTGGCCGACCTCGGGGCCGATATCGTCATCAACTACAAGGAAGCGGACTTTGAAGCCGAGGTGGCCGCCGCCGGCGGGGCCGACGTGATTCTGGACATGGTGGGCGGCGAGTACACGCCCAAAAACCTGCGCCTGCTCCGCGACGATGGCCGCCTGGTGTTCATCAACGCCATGCAGGGCGCCGCGGCCGAGTTCAACGCCCTCGATGTGATGACGCGCCGCCTCACTATCACGGGCAGCACCCTGCGGCCCCGCAGCGCCGCGTTTAAGGCCCGGCTGGCGGCGGCCGTGGAGCAACACGTGTGGCCCCTGCTGGCGGCCGGCCGGTTCCGGCCCGTCATTTACCGCACCTTTCCACTGGCCGAGGCCGCCGCCGCTCACCGCCTGATGGAAACCAGTGACCACATTGGCAAAATCGTGCTGCTGGCCGATGCCGGGCGGGCGCACGCATAGCCTGCGGGAGAAAGTAAACTGCCCCGTAATCAGGCGTTTCGGCGGGAGTGGGCAACGGAACCGGACTAAATGCGTCCTTATGGGTTACATACCACGACCCGTCCGGTTCCGGAAGGGTCCTTTTTTCGCTTACACCTCTCATCCGACACCTACTGCCCTATGTATACCGCCTTGCTGATTGGCGCTACCGGCCTCGTCGGCGACCACTTGCTCCGGCAGCTGCTCTCCGACGACCGGTTTACGCACCTGCACGTATTTACCCGCCGTCCTACGGGCTACCAAAATCCCAAGCTGGAAGAACATCTCGTGGATTTCGACCAGCCCCGCGACTGGAATCACCTGCTGCGCGGCGACGTGCTGTTTTCCAGCCTCGGTACCACCCTGAGCCAGGCCGGCAGCCAGGAAGCCCAGTACACCGTCGATTATACCTACCAGTTTCAGGCGGCCCAGGCGGCGGCCGAAAACGGTGTGCCGGCCTACGTGCTGGTCTCCTCGGCCGGGGCCGACGCCGACGCCTTCGTGTTCTACTCCCGCATGAAGGGCGAGCTGGAGCGCGACATCAAGCGCCTGCCCTTCCAGCGCATCCGGATTCTGCGCCCGGGCATTCTGGCCGGGAGCCGTTCGGAGCCGCGCCTGGGTGAGCGGGTTGGGTTATGGCTGGCCACGGTGGCCAGCGCCATGCCGCTGCTGCGCAGCTACCGGCCCATTCACGGCCGCACCGTGGCCCGCGCCATGCTCCATTCCGCCCTCGACGAACGGTCCGGCGTTCAGGTGGAAACCCTGGAGGACGTTTTCCGGGTCGCCGGCAAGGAGAGCGACTAAGTAAGTGAGTGAAGCCGTGAATGGGTGAATGGCCGTCATCCTGAGCGCAGCGAAGGACCTTACTGCGCCTGAACGACCGTAGCAACGACTCGTTCAGGCGCAGTAAGGTCCTTCGCTGCGCTCAGGATGACGGCCATTCAACGGTTCAACCATCCCTTCTCATCAACTGCCCACCTCACGCATTCACTCATTCATCACTTCACTCATTCCCCCCAACACCCCTTACCTTTGCCGGGCGCAACTTTCGCCTTCCGCCCCCGGTTTCCTCACTATGAACAAAACGTATTGCCCCAGCCTCACCGAGTACAAGCGCCGTCTCTCCCGGGAAGTGAAAATCGGTGACCTGCCGCTGGGTGGGCTCAACCCCATCCGGGTGCAGAGCATGACCACCGTGGACACCATGGACACGCTGGGCTCGGTGGAGCAGACGCTGCGCATGGTAGAGGCCGGCTGCGAGTACGTGCGCATCACGGCCCCCAGCGTGAAGGAGGCCCAGAACCTGCTCGAAATCAAGAAGGAGCTGCGCAAGCGTGGCTGCACCGTGCCCCTCATTGCCGACATCCACTTCACGCCCAACGCCGCCGAACTGGCCGCCCGCATCGTGGAGAAAGTGCGCGTGAATCCCGGCAACTACGCCGACAAGAAGAAGTTCGACGTGATTGAGTACACCGACAGCAGCTACGCCGCCGAGGTGGAGCGCATCCGGGAGCGGTTCCGCCCGCTGGTGCAGATCTGTAAGCAGTACGGCACGGCCATGCGTATCGGCACCAACCACGGCTCTTTGTCCGACCGGATTCTGAGTCGCTACGGCGATACGCCGCTGGGCATGGTGGAGTCGGCGCTGGAATTCCTGCGCCTCTGCGAGGAGGAGAACTACTACGACGTGGTGCTGAGCATGAAGGCCAGCAACACCCAGGTGATGGTGCAGGCCTACCGGCTGCTGGTGCAGAAGCTCGACGAGGAGGGTCTGCAGCCCTACCCGCTGCACCTGGGCGTAACGGAAGCCGGCGAGGCCGAAGACGGCCGCATCAAATCGGCCGTGGGCATTGGCACGCTGCTCGAAGATGGCCTCGGCGACACCGTACGCGTGAGCCTCACTGAAGCCCCCGAAGCAGAGGCGCCGGTTGCTAAGGCGTTGATTGACCGGTACACCAACCGCGCCCAGGAAGCCCAGCCTATCCCTTCAGTTGCTAGTTGCTGGTTGTCAGTTGTCAGTGAAAATGACGCTCCAAACGAACTGACAACTGACAACCAACAACTAACAACTACTATTCCCATCGACCCCTTCCAGTACCACCGGCGCGTGACGCGGGAGGTGCTGAACCTGGGCGGGCAGAACGTGCCGCGCGTCATGGCCGACCTCTCGCGGCTGCCCGGCCTGGAATACGCCGATCTGCGCGCTGTGGGGCACCTGTATTCGGCTTTCCTCGACAAGTTCCAGATGAACGACCTGGGGGCCGACTACGTGTACTCGGGCCAGCGGCCCATTCCGTTTATGCTGCCCAATGGCCTCAAGGAAGTGGTAGACTACGCCGCCTGGCTCGACGCCGGCCAGCGCCCCGACCACTACCCGCTGCTCACGGCCGAGGAGTACGCCGCGGCCGGTCCGCGCCATGAGGAGCTGAACTTCGTGCGCCAGACCCTCGACTCGCTCACGCCCGCCGTCCTGGAACAGCTGCGCGACGACGCCACGGCCGTTATTATCCTCGCCACCGACAACGCCCACGCCATGCCCGAGATCCGCCGGGCGTTCTTTGAGCTGCTGAACCACGCGGTGCCCAACCCCGTCATCATCCAGCGCCAGTACCCGGCCCTGAGCCCCGAGCAAACCCAGCTCTACGCCGCCACCGACGTGGGCGGCCTGCTCCTCGACGGCCTTGGCGACGGCGTGTTGCTGAGCACCGAGCTGCTGCCGGAGCGCAGCAAAGAAGAGTGGCTGACTACGCTGGACCAGCTCAACCAGCTCAGCTTCGGCATTCTGCAGGCGGCCCGCACCCGCATGAGCAAAACCGAGTACATCAGCTGCCCCAGCTGCGGCCGTACCCTGTTCGATCTGCAGGAAACCACCGCCATGATCCGCAAGCGCACCGACCACCTGAAGGGCGTGAAAATCGGCATCATGGGCTGCATCGTGAACGGCCCCGGCGAAATGGCCGACGCCGACTACGGCTACGTGGGCGTGGGAAAAGGCAAAATTGCCCTCTACCGCGGCCAGGAAGTCATCAAGAAATCCGTGCCCGAAGAACGCGCCGTAGACGAGCTCATCGAACTCATGCGCGAAGACGGCCGCTGGCTGGAACCCGTGCTGCTGGAAGAGCCGGTGGCGGGGTAGGCGGCTTTACTACTGACTCGTATGTGCTATTGCGTTTATCTCGGAGCAGATGCTGATTTGTCTATAGTGGCGTCAGATGATGAGGAACCTGTTTTTAGTGTGCAGCCACTTGCTGCTTCCGATGTGGCAGTAGTTCCGAACTTCACTAAAAAGAACATATATCATCTGGGCTCTTGGCAAGGGTGTTCCTATGGATTTGCCAACGATATTGATTTCGAAGATGCTGAGTTGGTCGCTAAGAATGCTAGTTCAGTAAATGCCTTGTTAAGCTTCATTGATTCTGCCCTCTCGCAAGAAGAAAAAGTAGAACTTTATACTTGCTGGGCTGGTAATCAATGGCAGCCACCAAAGGAGCGAAGAAGCGCGAGTCTTGATGCAATTCAGTATTGCGGCTTCGAATTGGAAGAAGATATTTTTCTGATTTTTACTCGACCGTGAACGAAATCCAGTTATTCGCCGGCCTGACATTCTTGGGCACTATCGAAGCAAAAGTAGTTGACGCTTCGATGGGGGTAATCGGGGGCACCCTGAAGCCAACGTCCGCTTATTACACCAACTATCAGCCTTTCTTCCAAGCACATCTGGAAACACCCAATTGGGAAGGGCTTGCAGCACTGAAGCTAAAAACTGTTTCACCATTGGCCGGTGAAATCGTTGCAGAAGGAGGAATAGATATCACTGATGTGGACGGTGTTGATCAGATTGATGCCAATGTCTGCGGAATTGGCTTTCAGCAAATGAACCAGCTATTTCCTGACAGCTAAGAACATTCAAGCCGCTCACGCATCTACAGCAGATATTCAATTGCCATGACCGATAAACAGAGACTACAGGCCGCGCTGGAAGCGGCAGGAATCAACGCCCAGAAACACCGGGCGCAGTTGCGCCCTGAAAACGCGGCGCTACTGCAGCAGTGGAACGTCTCGGCGGAGGTGCAGCAGCTGTTGGCGGAGTTTTCTTTCGATACTGATCTGACAATCGGGGAGGTGCATTTTGATCATGTAAATACCCTGAAGAAGAAACTGGACTGGGAAGACGATTTTCAGCGGGCTCTACAGGCCGGGCTGCTGCTGGTCGGCAGTGGTTTAAACGGCGACCCTATAGCGCTGGATATTCGGGATTCGCAGGTAGGCTATCTGTTTCACGATTACTTCTGGGAAGAGGAAGCCGAAAACCCGCGCAAGTTCTTTATTAAGCTCAATTGCTCGCTGGGGCAGTTTTTCTGGAATACCCAGTTTGTGGAGGAGTATCCGGTAGATGCTTATGAAGCAGCTGCGTACATGGGCGCGGAGTTTACTGGCTACTGGAATCCGGACGAGGCCTAAAACATCCGCGCCGCTTATCCGTCCTCACCAGCATGAAACTACGCGTGATACTCACCGGCACGACCGGTATGGTGGGGGAAGGGGTGCTGCTGGAGTGCTTGCAGAACCCCGAAGTGGAGCAGGTGCTCAGCATCAGCCGCCGGCCCAGCGGGCACCAGCACCCCAAGCTGCGGGAGCTGCTGCACGAGGATTTCCACAACCTCACGCCCATTGCCGGCCAGCTGCGCGGCTACAACGCCTGCTTTTTCTGCCTGGGCGTATCGTCGGTGGGGATGCAGGAGCCGGAGTACCGCCGCCTCACCTACGACCTGACCCTGCACTTCGCCCGCACCCTGCTGGCCCACAACGGCCCCGACCTCACGTTCTGCTACGTCTCGGGCTCCGGCACCGACGACACGCTGCGCAGCCGCCAGATGTGGGCCCGCGTGAAGGGCGAAACCGAAAACGAGCTGCGGCAGCTGGGCTTCCGGCAGGCGTTCATGTTCCGCCCCGGTTTCCTGCGCGCCACCCCCGGCCAGCGGCACGTGCTGTCGTACTACAAGTATTTCGGCTGGCTGTACCCCGTGGTGCGCGGCGTGGCCCCCAAATTCGCTTCCACGCTGCAGGAGCTGGGCCAGGCCATGCTGCACGTAGCCCAGCGCGGCTACCCCAAACCCATTCTGGAAGTACCCGACATCGTGGCGGCGGCGAAAGGATAATCCTCCGTTCAGGATGACAGAGCTAAAGGTTGTTTTACTTACACGGCTCCTTGCGCCGCGTGTCGATGATGTGGGCGATGCGCCAGCCCTCGGCCAGCTTCACCAGCTGAAACGAGTTGTAGCCGCAGTGGCTGAAGGTGCTGCCCCGGTAGAACTGGTAGGGCGTCCAGACGCTGGCCAGGTTGGCGTCAATGAGCACTTTTTCAAACGTGATGCGCTCATCCCACACCTCTGGGTGCGGCGTACCCACGGCTTTCACAAACTCCGTGGGTCTTTCGGGGCGCAGCTGCGTCTGGCCGTTTTTGGTGGCGAGGGTGTGGAATATCGCCCCCGGGGCCAGCGTGGCGCGCACGGCGGCACTGTCGCCGCGGCGCATGCCGTCGAAGAAGCGGCGGATGGTTTGCTGCACCGCCTCGGTTTCGGCGGCCGGTTTGGTTTGGGCGAAGGCCGCCGGAGCGGCCAGCAGCAGGGGCAGAAGGAACACAGACTTCATAAGTTGAGCAGCGGGGTAGAGCGCACAAGGTAACAGAACGTCCTGCCGAAGCAGCATGCGGGCCGACGTTGGATGTAGAGACGCGTATTCGCGTCTCGTCGTTGCTGACGTTGTTTGAGTGGATGGTGCGGCCTCAGTCGTTCAACAGCGAGACGCGAATACGCGTCTCTACATCGTACTGCCGGCGCGGCCTCAGCTGTTCAACGCCGAGCCGCGAAGGGTCGCGGCTCTACACCGCGTGGCTGCCCGTGCCCTGATAAAATTATGGCCTGCCGCCATTGCCACCGGGCAGCCGCCTATTTTTGCGGATTGCCGCAGTTTCGGCAGCTTTCCCCGCGCTTCTCCCATGACGTTTTCCCGCACCTTCGACCTCCTGGCTCACCTGGCCCATACCACCCCCGCGGCCGACTGCCTGGTAGCCAAAAAGGACGACCAGTGGCAGCCGCTGAGTGCCGCCCAGGTGCAGGAAATGAGCAACCAGGCCAGCCTGGGCCTGCGGGCCCTGGGGGTGCGGGCCGCCGATAAGGTGGCCATCATCTGCCCCAACCGTCCCGAGTGGGTGGTAGCCGATATGGGCATTGCCCAGCTGGGGGCCGTGAGCGTGCCCATGTACCCCACCATCACGGTGGAAGACTACCGCCACATTTTTCAGGATGCCGGCGTGCGCGTGGTGCTGGTGGAGGGCGAAAAGCTGCTGACCCGGGTGCAGGAGGCCGTGGCCGGGCTGCCGCACGGTCCCGAGCACATCCTCACCTTCGAGCCCACGCCCGGCCACCGCTCCTTCGCCGACCTGCTGGCCCTGGGAGCCGCCGCCGACGTGGCCGCGCTGGAGCCCCTGAAAGCCGCCGTGCAGCCCGACGATTTGCTCACGCTCATCTACACCTCCGGCACCACCGGCCGGCCCAAGGGCGTGATGCTCAGCCACCACAACATCCTGTTCAACTGCCAGAACCTGCTGAGCTACCTGCCGCTGGCCCCGGGCCACAAAACCCTCAGCTTCCTGCCCCTGAGCCACATTTTCGAGCGCACCGCTACCTTCCTGTACCTGCAGCTGGGCTTTAGCATCTACTACGCCGAAAGCGTGGAGCGCATCCCCGACAACCTGCGCGAGGTGCAGCCCCACGTATTCACCACGGTGCCCCGCCTGCTCGAAAAAATCTACGACAAGATTGTGGCCACCGGCCAGCAGCTCACCGGCCTCAAGCGCAAGCTGTTCTTCTGGGCCCTCGACCTGGGTTTGCGCTACGACACCCAGCAGGACCAGGGCGCGTGGTACAACGCCCAGCTGGCGCTGGCCAATAAGCTGGTGTTCAGCAAGTGGCGCGCGGCCATGGGCGGGCAGGTGCGCTACATCGTGAGCGGGGGCGGGGCTCTGCAGCCGCGGCTGGCGCGGGTGTTCTGGGCCGCCGGCATCCGGGTGATGGAGGGCTACGGCATGACCGAAACCTCGCCCGTTATTGCCGCCAGCCAGCCCGTGCCCGAGGGCAACCTCATCGGGGCCGTGGGGCCGGTGCTGCCGGGCGTGGAAGTGAAAATTGCCGCCGACGGCGAAATCCTGACCCGCTCGCCCTCCGTGATGCAGGGCTACTACCAGCGTCCCGACCTCACGGCCGAAGTCATCGACGCCGAGGGCTGGCTGCACACCGGCGACATCGGCGAGCTGGTGCAGGGCCGCTTCCTCAAAATCACGGACCGCAAAAAGGAGATGTTCAAAACCTCCAACGGCAAGTACGTGGCCCCGCAACCCCTGGAATCGAAGCTCTCGGAGTCGCCGCTGGTGGAGCAGGTGATGGTGCTGGGCGAAGGCGAAAAGTACGCCGCCGCCCTGCTGGTGCCCGCCTTCACCGAGCTGCGCGCCTGGGCCAAGCAGCACCAGCTCCCCGCCGACCTCTCCGACGCCGCTCTGGCCGCCCACGCCCAGGTGCGCCAGCTCTACGAGCAACTGGTGCAGCAAACCAACGCCGCCTTCGCCCAGTGGGAGCAGATCAAGAAAATCGAGCTGCTGCCCGCCCTCTGGAGCGTAGAATCGGGCGAGCTGACGCCCACGCTCAAAGTGCGCCGCAAAATCATCAGCCAGAACAACCAGCAGCGCATCGAGAACCTGTTTCGGGGCTAGCGCAGTAGCGCGAACTGTGTAGTTCGCGTCCCCGCGCCGCTGAAACGAAATCGTCCGGACGGCTCGGGGGTGCGAACTACACAGTTCGCGCTACTGCCCGGCCATCCGGCCTGTGGGCAAATCTTTTCCGGGGCCCGGGTGTTATCTTTCCGAACCCGAATCCAACTGCCTCATGCGTAAAGACCTGTTTAATTTCGGCCCGATGCTCGGGTACTTTTTCCGCAAGAACGACCCCGCGCGCCACACCAACTTCAACCTGCGCACCATGCACTTCATTAATAAGCTGAGCATGGCCATGTTTCTGGTGGCGCTGGTGGTGCTGCTCTACCGCTGGTTTATCCGGTAATTTAGTTGTCAGGTGATGGTTGCCAGTTGTCAGGGGTTGCTGTAAGGTATCCTGACTGGCAACTGACACCTAACGACTGACCACCTTACCTGACAACTCTCCGCGTGAACATCGAAGACTTCCGCGACTATTGCCTGCTCAAAGCCGGCGTGACCGAAGAAACTCCCTTCGGCCCCGAAACGCTGGTGTTCAAAGTCGGCGGCAAAGTGTTTGCCCTCACCGACATCGAAACCTTCGGCAGCATCAACCTCAAGTGTGACCCCGAGCGCGCCCAGGAGCTGCGCGAGCAGCACGAGTATGTGCTGCCCGGCTACCACATGAACAAGAAGCACTGGAACACGGTACTCATCGGCACGGGCGCGCCGGAGCAGCAGCTGCGCGAGTTGATTGACCATTCCTACGACCTGGTGCGCGCCTCCCTGCCCAAAAAGCAGCGCGACGAACTATTACCCTAGAAACTCAGTATTTTGCGATATGCGCCAGATTCTGCTGACTGTTCCCGATGAGCAATACGCCTTCCTGATGAAGGTGCTCAAGAGCTTTTCCTTTGAGGTGGACGCCAAGCCCATCCGGCAGACGGCGGCCAAAAAGCTCACCCCGGCCCAGCAGGAGTGGGTGGATGATTTCCGCGAAGCCTTGGAGCAGATGGAGCTGCACGAGCAAGGCAAAATCAGGCTGAAGTCGGCTAGGGAATTGCTGGATGAGCTTTGAAATCATTGTTTCGGAAGGATTTCAGCGGCGGCTGAAGAAGTTGGGGAAGCGGTATTCCTCCATCCGGGGTGATTTTAGCGCTTTGCTCGACCAGCTGGAACTGAACCCCACTGCCGGTACTCCGCTGGGTCGCGACTGTTACAAGGTGCGCATGGCCATTGCGGCCAAAAACAAGGGTAAAAGCGGTGGGGCCCGCGTCATTACCTGCGTGAAAGTGGTAGGTCAACGCGTGTATCTGCTGACGATTTACGATAAGTCAGCGCATGACTCTGTGTCGGATAACGAGCGGGATGAGCTGCTGCGAGATAATGGATTGCTGTAGCCCCGGCCGGGCGGCTGCTTGCAGCAAGCAGCTATAAGCGGCTTCAGCCGCTTTCTTTTTGAACCGGGTTGTAACAACTGTAGTTACACTGCTACCTTTGTCGCACCGAGTGCCGGCAGTCACGGCCGTGCCGCCAGGATTTCTTCGCCCAGATTATGCAGATCAGCAGCCGCTTTTCCGTCGCCGTCCATGTGCTTTCTCTGCTGGCGCTGCCGGAGCAGGAGGGCGTGCCGCTGACGTCGGAGCGCATGGCGGGCAGCGTGAACACCAATCCGGTGGTAATTCGGCGGATTCTGGGGCAGCTCAAGAAGGCCGGGCTGGTGGAAGTGCGGCCGGCCTCGGGCGGCACGTTCCTGACGCGCCAGCCGGCTAACATCACGCTGCTGGAGGTGTACCGCGCCGTGGAAGTGGTGGAGGAAGGCCAGCTGTTCAGCGTGCACGACAAGCCCAACCCGGCCTGCCTGGTGGGCCGCCACATCCAGTCGGCGCTGGATGATACGCTGCAGCGCGCCCAGACGGCCCTGGAGCAGGTGCTGGCCCACACCACCCTGCAGCAGGTCACCACCGACATTGCAGCCAAAGCCCTTATTTCCTGACCTTTTTTTGCGCCTGATTGTAACTGTATTGGTTACAGCGTGTTTCTTTTTCTCTTCACTTTACCCTTTACGTCCATGAAAATTGCCCTCATTGGTGCCACTGGCTTTGTTGGCTCCCGCATCCTGGCCGAAGCCCTGCAGCGCGGCCACCACGTAACCGCCCTCGTGCGCGACCCCGCCAAGCTCACCCAGACCTCCGACCTCCTGACCGTAGTAACCGGCGACGTAACCTACGTCGAGGAAACCGCCCGCCAGCTGGCCGGCCACGACGTGGTCATCAACGCCTTCAGCGCCGGCTGGACCAACCCCAACCTCTACCACGACTTCCTGGAAGGCGCCCGCGCCATCGAAGCGGCCACCGTGCAGTCGGGCGTGGCGCGGCTGGTGGCCATCGGCGGGGCCGGCAGCCTCTACCTCAACGGCCAGCAGCTGGTTGATGGCCCGGACTTCCCCGCCGACATCAAGCCCGGTGCCCAGGCCGCCCGCGACTACCACAACGAGCTGAAAGCTAACGACACCCTCGACTGGACGTTCCTGAGCCCCGCCATCGAAATGCACCCCGGCATCGACACCGGCCGCACCGGCCACTACCGCCTCGGCACCGAAAGCCCGGTGTTTAACGCCGAAGGCCGCAGCATCCTCTCGGGCGAAGACCTGGCCGTCGTGGTCCTCGACGAAGTAGAGCAGCCCAAACACAGCCGCCAGCGGTTCACGGCGGCGTATTAGCATATCTGTCATCCTGAGCGGAGCGAAGGACCTTATCACGTCAGCACGAGTCGTTCGGTAGAAGCGCGGACGTGATAAGGTCCTTCGCTCCGCTCAGGATGACAAATGAAAAGGCCCGCCGGACGAATCCGGCGGGCCTTTTTCGCTAATAACTAACAGCCATCAGCGAACAGCTAAAATCACACCACCACGTTCACCATGCGGCCGGGCACGACGATGACTTTTTTCGGGGCCTTGCCGTCGGCGAAGCGGGGCAGAAAGTCGGAGGCGCGTACGGCGGCCTCGATTTCCTGGGGCGTGGCGGTGGCGGCGAACTGCATCTGCTCGCGCACCTTGCCGTTGATAGCTACCGGGTAGTTCACCACGTCCTCGACCAGGAATTCCTCGCGGAACTCGGGGTAAGCGGCCTCACTGATGGAGCAGGGCGCGTGGCCCAGCTGCTGCCAGAGCTCCTCGGCCAGGTGGGGGGCGTAGGGCGAAATGAGCACCACCAGCGGCTCCAGGATGGCGCGCTTGTGGCAGTCGAGGGCCATGAGCTCGTTCACGGTAATCATTAGGGCGCTGACGGTGGTGTTGAACGAGAATCGCTCAATGTCCTCTTCCACCTTGCGGATGGCCTTGTGCAGGGCCTTGAGCTCGGCGGGGGCGGCCGGCTCGTCGGTCACGGCAAAGGCGCCGTCCTGGGGGTGGTAGAGGCGCCAGAACTTCTTGAGGAAGCCCGATACCCCGCTCATGCCGTTGGTGTTCCAGGGCTTGAACTGCTCCAGCGGCCCGAGGAACATCTCGTACAGGCGCAGCGCATCGGCCCCGTATTTGTCGATCAAAACGTCGGGATTAACGACGTTGTACTTCGACTTCGACATCTTCTCCACTTCCACGCCCACCACGTAGGTGCCGTTGTCTTCGAGGATGAACTCAGCCGTAGCGTACTCCTCGCGCCAGTTTTTAAAGGCGGCGGTATCCAGCACGTCGTTGTTGACAATGCTTACATCCACATGTAAGGGTGTGATACTCGCCTCTTCGAAATCAGGTAGTTCGAGGGTCGTATTTCCCAGAGATTTACCTAAAAAAGCGTTGACAAGGCCATAATATTTGAGTACGCCGGGCCCATCAATTAATTCTTGCTCAGTGTATTTGCCCTTGTCTTCAAATATATCAGCAATACTTTTCGAAACGAAAACCGGACCTGTCTCCTTAGGTGTGCCACTCGTAAAGTCGATGACTTTAGCCCCATTTAACCGATACACGAAGTTCGAGCGGCCCAGAATCATGCCCTGGTTGATGAGCTTCTGGAAGGGCTCATTGGCCGTCACCAGACCCAGATCTTTCAGGAACAGGTGCCAGAAGCGGGAGTAGAGCAGGTGGCCGGTAGCGTGCTCTGCGCCACCGAGATATAGGTCCACGTTCTGCCAGTACGCCTCGGCTGCTTCGCCCACAAAACGGTCGGCGTTGTGCGGGTCCATGTAGCGCAGGTAGTACCAGCTGGAGCCGGCCCAGCCGGGCATGGTGCTCAGCTCGTAGGGATACTTGCCCTGGTAGAGCCAGTCCTGGGCGCGGCCCAGGGGCGGCTCGCCGGTTTCGGTGGGCTTGTACTCGTCGATTTCCGGGAGCACCAAAGGCAGGTCGGCTTCGGCCACGCCGTAGGCTACGCCGTCCTTGTAGTAGATCGGGATGGGCTCACCCCAATAGCGCTGGCGGCCGAAGATGGCGTCGCGGATGCGGTAGGTGATTTTGGGCTCGCCCACGCGGTTGGCCCGCAGGCGCAGGCGCAGCTGCTCGGTGGCTTCGTCGTAGGTGAGGCCCGTGATGAAGCCCGAGTTGATGTAGCGGCCTTCCTTGGTGGGGTCGGCCTGCTCGTCGAGATTTTGCTGGGCGTCCAGGATCTGGCGGATGGGCAGCTGGAAGTGAGTGGCAAACAGCCAGTCGCGCTGGTCGCCGCTGGGCACGCCCATCACGGCGCCGGTGCCGTAGCCGGCCAGCACGTAGTCGGCCGTCCAGACGGGCAGGAACTCCTGGGTAAAGGGGTTTTGCACGTAGGCGCCGGTCGGGGCCCCGCTCACGGTTTTCACGTCGGTCTGCCGCTCCCGCTCCGAGCGGTTGGTGGCCGCTTTTACGTACTGCTGCAACTCGGACAGGGTCTGCGAGGCTTCGGGCGAGTGGTCGGCCTGGGCGGCGGCCCGCTCGCCCAGTACGCGGGTCAGGTCGAGCTCGGGGGCCAGCACCAGGAAAGTGGCCCCGAAAATGGTGTCCACGCGGGTGGTGAACACCTCAATTTCCTCGGGCTGGGGCTTCATGGTACCGTCGGCGGCGCGCAGGTACACCGGGAACCGCACGCTGGCGCCGGTGCTCTTGCCAATCCAGTTACGCTGCATTTCCTTCACCGCGTCGGGCCAGTCGAGGGTGTCGAGGCCCTGGAGCAGGCGGTCGGCGTAGGCGGTGATGCGCAGGTTCCACTGGGGCATGAGGCGGCGCTCCACGGGGAAGCCGCCGCGCTCGGAGAGGCCGTCTTTTACCTCGTCATTCGAGAGCACCGTGCCCAGGCCGGGGCACCAGTTCACGTAGGTATCCTGCTGGTAGGCCAGGCGGTAGGGGTGCACGGCCTGGAGGCGCTGCTTCTCGGTGAACGACTGCCACTGGCCGGCCGTAAACTCGTGGCGCTCATCGGCGTCGCCGGCCGCCCGGATGCCCTCACTGCCGGTGGCGGCAAACTTGGCGAGCAGGGTTTTCAGCGGCTCGGCCTTGTTGGTGTCGAGGTTGTACCAGCTGTTGAAGAGCTTGAGGAAAATCCACTGCGTCCACTTGTAGTACGCGGGGTCGGAGGTGCGCACCTCCCGGCTCCAGTCGTAGCTGAAGCCCAGGGCCGAGAGCTGCTTGATGTAAGTGCTGATGTTCTGCTCGGTGGTTACCGCGGGGTGCTGGCCGGTCTGGATGGCGTACTGCTCGGCGGGCAGCCCGAACGAGTCGAAGCCCATGGGATGCAGCACGTTGAAGCCGCGCAGGCGCTTGTAGCGGGCCACAATATCGGAGGCAATGTAGCCCAGCGGATGGCCCACGTGCAGCCCGGCCCCCGAGGGGTAGGGGAACATGTCGAGCACGTAGTATTTGGGCTTCTCCGAGCCGTTTTCGGCCTTGAAGGTGTGCTGGTCTTTCCAGTGGGCTTGCCACTTCTTCTCAATATCCTGGGGATGGTAGCCGGGCATGGGCAGAGGGGGTACGGTGAATCGGAACGGGCGAAATTACGGAAAAACAGGGGCTGACCGGCCCTTTTTGCCCGGCTTCAACCGAAAATCTGCGCCTGCCGCCCCGCCGGCGTAGCAGCAGAACTCAGCCCAGCGGGTTGCGCCCGTCCCAAACCCCCTCGGTGCCCAGCACCCGGAACCGGGCGAACAGCTCCTCGCCGTACCAGTCTTCCTGACGCGTCAGCCGGATAACTTCCTTGTGTTTCTCGCTGCGGTAAGCGTAGTCCTGCATGGCCCGGGCCGACTCCCAGAGGCTCACCGTGGCCTGGCGCACCACCGGCAGCTCGCCCAGCCCGATGGCGGCGCGCACGCCCGGCGCGTCGGCAATGGTGGCGCTTACCGGGGCCACGTAGCGCCAGAACCGCGGCGTTTTCAGCAGCCGGATGGAGGCCCGCGTCAGCACCAGCACCGGCTCATCGGGGGCGGAGGGCTCGGTGGCGTAATCGAAGGGGGTTTGGCCGTCCCAGAGGCCGTGGGCCTTGATGGGTGCCAGCCGGGCCGTCCAGAGGGCCGTGGTGCGCTGCCGGTACTGCTGCCAGAGCGGGTGCCCGTCGAAGAAGGCCTGGGCCGCTGCCTCGTCGTCCCAGACGGCCATAAAGCCGTACCGCCTCAGGTTGGGCAACGCTCCGAAGCCGCCCGCCCCGCTGCCCAGCAGCTTCTGAAACCGCAGGCCCGGCACGCGCTGCAAGGGCCGTTGGGCCGTGCCCATCTGCGCAAAGCCCCAACGGCGCTGGTCGGGCCGGAGGGTGAGGATGGAAAGGGTGGTAAGAGGCAAAACGGGAAGGAAGTTAAAGCTAAAAAACTGGTTCCCCACCTTGGAAAGCAGGGGCTGGTTTTCTAGCGCTAGGTATATCGTCAAAACAACAAAAAAGGCCCGGAATTGCTTCCGGACCTTTCTCCTATTCAGTAAGCGAAGTCTATTTCACTTCCACTTTGGCGTGCTCGTTCACGTCGTCGGAGGTGCTCCGCTCGCCGGTGGCCAGGGCGCGCACGTAGGCGTAGGCCTGGGTAATGAGGCTGCTGGGCGTATCCCAGTACTCGCCTTTGTCGATTTCTACCTTCAGGATGTAGATGCTCTCGTCGTCTTTGCCCTTGGGGAACCAGGCGCGCAGGGGCTCACTCCAGAGCTGGTCGATTTCGGCCTGGTCGCGGTAGGCGTTGGCCCGGCCCGAAACCGAGACGTACACGTTATCGTCGGGGTTGGCGTAGCTCAGGTTCACGTGGCCGTCTTTTTTCACTTCGTACACCTTGGCCGAGTCCTTGTCGGTCAGGAACACCAGGGCGCTGCTGCCGTCGGGCTTCTGGGTGTACATGGGGCGGCTGCGCAGGCTGCCATCGTTGTCCTGGGTGGTGAGCATGGCAATGCGCACGTCCTTGATTTTATCGAGCAGCTTGGACAGGTCGTGGGTGACGGTGGTTTGATTCGACATGGGTTGGGATGTTTTGGAAAGAATCGGGGCGAAAAACTATTGCCCGGGGGCCGGGGTTGGACCCGCGGGCCGCCTATCTGTACGGTTGGCCCCGGCTGCGGGTTGGCTTCGCGCGGCCATTCCGCCGCCCCCTTGCCGTATCTTCCGCTCCGCATGAACTTTCTGGCCCACCTGCTGCTCTCCGGCGCCCCCGCCACCACCCCCGACTACGCCGATATCGTGGTGGGCAACTTCGCGGCCGAGGCCGTGCGCGGCCGGGCCGGGCTGCTGGCCTATCCCGAAGCGGTGCAGCGCGGCATCCGGCTCCACCGCTTCATCGACTCCTTTACGGATGCCCACCCCGTCGTGCGCCGCACCACCGCCCGCCTGCGCGAAGCAGGACTGGGCAAGTGGGCCGGCGTGGTCTCGGACATGGGCTACGACCATCTGCTGGCCCGCGACTTCGCGCAGCATCACCCCCAGGAGCCGCTCCCGCAGTTTGCCCGGCGCCAGTACCAGCTGCTCCACGAGCGCCGCCACGAGCTGCCCGGACGTTTGCAGGAAATGCTGCACTACATGCGCCAGCACGACTGGCTAACCGGCTACGCCCACCCCGAAGGTCTGCACCGCGCCCTGCTGGGTTTGAGCCGCCGCGTGCCCGCCGCCGGAGTGCTGGCCACCGGCGGCGCCGCGTTTCTGGCGGAGCTGCCGGCCTACGAGGCCGATTTTCAGGAGTTCTGGCCGGAACTACGGGCGGGGGTGGAGGACATTTGCATAAGCGCCCTCTATTTTTAGCTGGCCTACTTTATAGGGAAGCCCGAATCCCTACATCAGACGTGCACACTGTTCACGAAACAGCTATAAAGGTATTACACTATTCTCAATAATTATAGAATTCCGCAAAAAACCAAGCTATTATATTGACAACGATTATAGCAATTGATATCTTAAATATTGGTAAACTTAAAATAAATTTGCTTTGCACATTCAATAGATCAAGCACGTTTTCCGGTATAAAAATGGAAATAATTCCTGAAAGATATTTGTATAAAATATAGTTTATTAACAATATTAAATAAATTATATCTGCGAATAATAAAAAAATCTTCATATTGATTGCCTAACGGGTTTTTTTGTGAAGGTTTTTTGTTTGGAACGTTAGTATGTCCAAATCTAATTTTACCTTCAAGTCCTACTGTTATTTTTAAGCCTGCTGAAATGTTGTAAGCTTCCCTACAAAATAGGCTAGCTAAAAATAGAGGTCAAAATACTGACAAAAAACGGGGCCGTGAAGCCCCGTTTTTATTGCCAATAAGCCTGAAAAGACTAGTGCTGGTGGCCGCCTTCGCCGTGGACGTGGCCGTGCTCCATTTCTTCCTGGGTGGCGTCGCGCACGTCGGCTACTTTGCCGTCGAAGTGCATGACCATGCCGGCCAGGGGATGGTTGAAGTCCATTTTCACGGCCGCGTCGCCGATTTCGAGCACTTTGCCCTGCATGTGGTGGCCCTGGTTGTCGGCCATGGGCAGGAAGTTGCCGACCTGCAGCATTTCGCCGTCAATCTGGCCGTCGATTTCGAACACGTTTTTCGGGATTTCGACGACGGCCTGCTCGTCGTACTCGCCGTAGGCCTGCTCGGGCGTGAGTGAGAAGGTGAACGAGTCGCCGGGGTTTTTGCCGCTGAGCTGGCGCTCAAACTCGTCGGGCAGGCCGCTCTGGCCGAACAGGAATACCATCGGCGCATCTTCCTCGGCCGATTCTACGAGGACTTTCTCTTGGTTTTCGTCGGTTACGCTCAGGTCGTAGGTGATGGTAACGACTTTGTTTTCGCTGATCTGGGTCATATGCGGGGTGGGCGCGGGTGCGCCGCAAATGAAGGATGGGTTTGAGATGGCTAGTTACGGAATTAGGCCGGTAATTTTCAGGACTTAGTTGTCAGTTGTCAGTTGCTCGTTGTCAGTTGTTCGTGTCGTTCTAACAACTGACAACGAACAACTGACAACGAACAACTGACAACGAGCAACTGACAACGAGCAACTGACAACGAGCAACTGACAACGAGCAACTGACAACGAGCAACTGACAACGAGCAACTAACAACGAGCAACTAACAACGAGCAACTAACACCTTACTGCAGCTCCCAGGCCGTGCGGTAGGCCCCGATGCTTTCCACGTAGTCGAGGAAGGCCTTGTAGAAGGGGTGGGCGCCGAGGGTGCTGGAGTCGCCCACGAGCAGGAGCTTGCGGCGGGCCCGGGTCATGCCTACGTTCATGCGGCGGATGTCGCTCAGAAAGCCGATTTCGGCCTGGGTGTTGGAGCGGGTGAGGCTAATGGCGATGATGTCGCGCTCCTGGCCCTGGAACGAGTCCACGGTGCCCACGCTCAGCATGCGGTGCTCCAGCAGGCCCACCAGCTCGTCGTTTTCCTCAATGGCGTCCTTGAGGTAGTTGATCTGGGCGCGGTAGGGGGCAATGACGCCGATGGTGAGCAGGTCGTCCTCGTGGTCGGCGGGGTCGTAGGGCTCCAGCAGCTGCGAAAGGCGCTTGAGCAGCAGGTCGGCCTCCTCGGGGTTGGCCGTGGAGCGGCTTTCCTCAATGGTGATTTCCTGAAAGCCGAAGCCGGCCGTATCCAGGAACTCCACGGCCAAGTCGGGGGCGAAACGCGGGTCGTAGGCGGTCAGGTCGGCGTGGGCCACGGCCGGGGCGGCCACCAGGCGGCCGTCGTAGAACTGCTGGGAGCTGAATTCCATAATCAGCTCGTGCATGCGGTACTGCACTTCCAGCATCCGGGCCGTGGCGGGCTGGCGCTTGATGCACTTCTCGAACAGGGTTTCGCGCAGGCCGTCGCGGGCCGCTTTGTCGCTCTTCACGGTGGGTGGCAGCTGCTGGTGGTCGCCGGCCAGCACCACGCGGTTGGCTTTGGAAATCGGAATCCAGGAGCCCGGCTCCAGGGCCTGGGCGGCCTCGTCGATGAACACGGTTTCGTAGGTGAGGTGGCGGATGGCGCGGTTGCTGGCACCCACCAGCGTGCACGTAATCACCTGCACCTGCTCCAGCAAGTCCTCCGTGATGTAGCGCTCCAACTGGTCCGACTCCTGGAGCAAATCGTGGGCCTGCTGCTTGAGCAACCGGCGCTGCTCGCGCTCCTCCCAGCCGAAGTGGCGCTTGAACTTGCCGGCCTGCTCGCGGTACTGCTCGGCCGTCTGGCGCATGCTGCGCAGCTCGGCGTAGCTCTTGTGGTTCATAATCTGGGCGTCGAGCGTGTGCTGGAGCAGCAAGTCCGACACCCGGGAGGGGTTGCCCATCCGGATGACGTTCACGCCGCGCTCGGCCAGCTTTTCGGTCAGCAAATCCACGGCCGTATTGCTGGGCGCGCACACCAGCACCCGCCGCTCGCGCCGGATGGTTTCCAGGATGGCCTGCACCAGGGTAGTGGTTTTGCCGGTGCCGGGCGGGCCGTGGATGATGGCCACGTCCTGGGCCGCCAGCACGTGGCGCACGGCCGAGAGCTGGCTTTCGTTGAGGGGCGAAGGGTAGTAGAGCGTGGCTTCCGATTCCGGCTTGAATCGGGCCGGTTTGGCGCCCAGCAGCACGTCGCGCAGCTCGGCCAGGCGGGAGTCGTAAGCGCCCATCACCTTGCCCAGGGCGTACTCCATCTCGCGGTAGCTCACCTCGTCGAAGGTCAGGTCCACGCCCAGCTTGCCCTCGTCTACCCAGTCGGGAAGGTCTTCCTTGGTGGTGGCGAGCAGGATTTTGTTGCGCTTGACGCTGGTAATCACGCCCGAGAGCGTGGGCCGGTCGGAGCCCGAGCGGCCGGGGATGTTGCCGAACAGGGCCGCGTTCTTGCCCACCTGAAACAGGTGCAGACCGCCCTGGCCGCCCTGGCGCTCCAGCTCAATAACGAGCTTGCCGCCGAAGCCAATGTCTTCCTTCGTGATTTTAACCGGGTACCAGGTCAGGCCCCGCTTCTGGCGCTCGGCAATGCTGGCCTGGGCGCTCTTGATTTTGAATTGCTCGTAGTCCTCCTGCTGCTCGAGCTTCATGAGGGCCTGCACCTTGCGCAGCTCTTTTTCGAGGGCGTAGGGTTCGGTATAGGTAGGTTGTTCAGCCAACAGATTCAGGGTTTGGGATTCGTGACTAACAACGAATCCGGGCAAATGGTGGCCGAAAGGTCGGGAGGAATTTGGGAATGGGCTTTGGGGCGGCGGGTTAGTTGAATTGAACCAGATGCGAATAACACCGCTGGATTTTGCCTTCGGGGCCAAACAGGAATAAGTAGACCACCGACTGATCGAACGTGGAAATTACATTTTTCAGGCCGGGGCCGCCCTGCTGGTTGTCACTGACCTGAGCCAGCAGACGGTTCTTGTCGAGTTGGGAGAACAGGATGACGGTAGCGCCTCTGCTGCTGCCCGGATTGGCCGTCAGGCGGGCGGTCAGCGGGGAGAAATAGGGCTGGTGGTAGGTCGCTTCATCTAGCCGGATCAGGGAATCGAGCAGGCAATGTTGTTGATGATACGAAATATATCCCCACAACTCGCTTACGTCCTGGTTAAAGACGCCCAGGTCCTGATGAACGATGCTGTCGAAGACGGCGACGTCCCGAAGATGGAGCCCCATCCGGCGCAGCTGCCGGTCGTGGCGGATGTAGTTAAAAGCCGTTTCGTAGAGCTTCTCCGGCGCCGGAGAAGTCTGGCCGGCGGCCGCCAGCGGGAGCAGTGCCCAGATGAAGACGAGTAATAGCCGCATTGGAAAGGACCGGTATCCGGTGAGCATAGTTGAACTTGTTTCGAGCCGCCAAAACCTTTTACCAGAACCGGTTGGTGCACACGACCTGCGTTTTCTTTTTCAGGCGCAGACCGATCAGCAGCTCGTGGCTGCCGAAGTGGTAGCCAGCCAGCTCCGAGAGGCCGGCGTCGTAGGAGTAGCCCACCGTGAACTGCTCGTAGCTCAGGCCCGCCATGAGCACGGCCGAATCGAAGGCGCGCCAGGACACGCCGGCCCACAGCAAATCCTGGTACTTGAGCTTGGCGTTGAGGTCGAGGGAAAGCGGGGCGGAACCCACGGCCTTCACCAGCACCGAGGGTACCAAGGACCAGTCGCGGCTGAGGGGCAGACGCACCCCGCTGGTCAGGTAGTAGTGGCGCCGGAGTGAGTTGCCCGCGCCGGCCCCGAGCTGGTTGGGGTCGTAGGAGAAGTCGAGCTTGTTGGCCAGCAGCTGGGTGCCCGAAATGCCCACGTACACGCTGGGGCTGTACACCCACAGGCCCACCGAGCCATCGAGCACTCGGGAGGCGTCGCTGGCGGCCACGGTGGTGGGGTCGAAGAACTGCAGCTGGCTCCCGTCTACGGCAAACTGCTGCATGCCCACCGACATGCCCAGCGCGGCCCGGAGCTTGGGCGTCAGGACCTGGTTATAGGCGTAGGAAAGGTAGGCGCTGGTGCGGCTGGTGGGCCCGGTAACGTCGCGGTACACCAGGCCGCCCAGGGCGTGGAAGGGCCGGCGGCGGTCCTGGAGGGTGCGCTTGTTGGTGGTGCGCCACTTGCCCAAAGAGGAGTTGATGCTGGCGTAGTAGGTTCTCGGACCCCCCGTCAGGCCCACCCACTGAGCGCGGTAGCTGAACTTCACATCAATGTAGTCCTCCGCGCCCGTGGCCCCCGGATTGAGCAGGTAATTGTTGTTCATGTACTGACTGTACTGCGCCTCCTGCTGGGCCAGCACCGGCGCGGCGGCCAGCAGCAGGAGCAGCAGCAGGGAAAAGAGAAAGGCTGGTTTCATATCAGCGGGGGGCGTTAGTAGTCGGATGCTGGTCTGTTAGTTGTCAGTTTTTAGTTGTCGGTTGTCAGTGGGCAAGATTCTTCACAATATCCTCAATGAAGCCCCTGACAACCGACAACTAAAAACCAACAACTAACAACCACTCAATAAAGAACCGTAAGCGAGCCGCTGTAGGACCGGCCCAGCGGACCCTTCGTGACAACGACGTAGTAGTAAGTGCCCACCGGAGCCGGCTGGCCGTTGATGTCGCCGCGCCACTCAGTGGCCCGACTGTAGTTTTCGGCCGAAAAAACCTTATTGCCCCAGCGGTTGAACACGGTCACGGTATTGTCCGGAAACTGCTCAATGAACTCAATCTGCCAGGTATCGTCGCGGCCGTCGCCGTTGGGGGTGAAGGCGTTGGGAATCCGGATGGCCGGCAGCACGGTCACCGTCACCTGGTCGGAGGCGGCGCAGCCTCCGGCGCCGGCCGCCAGGGTGTAGGTGGTCGTTACCAGGGGCGTGGCCCGGGGCCGCAGCGAGTCGCCGCCCGAAAAGTCCAGCCCCTGGGCCGGGGTCCAGGTCACGGGGTAGGAGCCATCGGCGGTGCCTTCCAGCAGTACCGATGTGCCGGCCAGTATCAGCTGATCGGGCCCGGCACTGATCCGGACCGGGGGCTGAATGCGCACCGCTATGCCGTTGGAAACGGCCGTTACGACCTGGTTGCAGGAGTTGGTGGTGCGCAGGCGCAGCGTCACGGTCTGCCCTTCGCGCAGGGTGGTGCTGGTAAACACCGGTCCCGTGGCGCCGGCCACATCCGTGCCGTTCACCTGCCACTGGTAGGCCGGGGCCGGGCCGGGCGCGCTGACGCCGGCCAGCCGGAACGTCAGCAGCTCACCCGGGCACACCGGTCCGGCCGGCTGCCCGGCAATCGTCAGGGTGGGGACGGGCGAGGCAGTGCGCGTCACGGTTACGGTGGCCGTGGCCGGCTGGGTGCTGCACAGGCCCGCGGAGGGTGTCACGGCCACCCGCACCTGGTCGCCGGTGACCAGCGTGCTGCTGGTGAAAGTCGGCCCGCTGGCTACGGCCGCGTTGTTGACGAACCACTGGAAAGTCGGGGCCGGGCCCGCGTTGGCAACCACGGCCGTAAAGGTGAGGGGCGTACCAGGGCACTGGGTGGGCGGCGTCGCCAGCGTCACGGTGGGTGTCACCAGGGGCTGCACGCGCACTACCACCACGTTGGAAACTCCCGTGGCGCAGGTGCCGGTGCCCGACGTTACCCGGCGCCGGAAATAGGTGGTAGTCGTGAGCGGAACCGGAGCGTACGCCGCGGCACTGGCCCCCGCAATGGCCGTCCAGGTGGCGTTGTTGGTGGACGATTCCCACTGGTAGGTGAAGGTGCCCGTGCCGCCCCCGGCGCCCGCCGAACTGGTCAGGGGCGCGGGCGCAGTGCCCGCGCAGATTGTCTGGTCGGCCCGGATGCTGCCCGCCGTCAGGGGCGGGAGCAGCGTCAGCCGCACCACGTTAGAGGTCTGCGGTTCGCAGGGGCCCGATGTTACCCGCCGGCGGAAATACGTGGTAGCCGGGAGCGGCCCGGGCGCGTACGTTGCCTGGGTAGCGCCCGCAATGGTCGTCCAGGTCGAGTTGTTCACCGACGATTCCCACTGGTAGGCATACGTGCCGGTGCCGCCGGTCGGGGCCGTGGCACTCGTCAGCGGGGCCACGGCACTGCCCGCGCACACGGCCTGGCTGGCCGCAATGGTGCCCGCTGTCAGGGCCGGCGTCACGGTAATGGTTACCACGTTGGAGGGCCCACTGGCGCAGGCGCCCGACGTGACCCGGCGGCGGAAATAGGTAGTGGCCGCCAGCGGCCCGGGGGCATACGTTGCTTGGGTCGCGCCCGCAATGGTGGTCCAGGTGGCGTTATTGGTCGATGACTCCCACTGGTAGGTGAAGGTGCCGGTGCCGCCGCTGGCTGCCGTCGGGCTGGTCAGGGGGGCGGGCACAGTGCCCGCGCACACGGTCTGGTTGGCTGCAATGGTGCCGGCCGTCAGGGCCGGCGTTACGGTAATCGTCACCACGTTGGAGGGCACCGGCCCGCAGCCACCCGACGTGACCCGACGCCGGAAATACGTGGTAGCCGTGAGCGAACGGGGGGCGTACGTCGGGCTCGTCGCTCCGCTGATAACCGTCCAGGTGGCGTTATTGGTCGATGACTCCCACTGGTAGGTGACAGTGCCCGTGCCACCGCTGGCGCCCGCCGAGCTGGTCAGGGGGGCGGGCACGGTGCCCGCGCAGATAGCCTGGTCGGCCCGGATGGTGCCGGGCCGCAGGTCGGGCAGCACCGTCAGCCGCACCACGTTGGAACTCACCGGCCCGCAGCCCCCCGCGCTGGCCTGGCGGCGGAAGTAGGTGGTCGCCGTGAGCGGCCCCGGGGCATAGGTTGAACTCGTGGCGCCGCTGAGAACGGTCCAGGTAGTGCTGTTCGCCGACGATTCCCACTGGTACGTAATGGGGCCCGCCCCGCCCGTAGCCGGCGCGCGGCTGGTAAGTGAAGCCGGCGTCGCACCAAAGCACAGCGTCTGGTCGGCCGCAATGCTGCCGGCCGTCAGGACCGGGGCCACCGTGATGGTGACGACATTGGATACGGCCGGGGCGCAGGCCGCTCCCGCGCTGGCCCGGCGGCGGAAGTAGGTGGTTGCCGTGAGCCGCCCGGGCGCGTACGTTGCCTGGGTAGCACCCGCAATGGTGGTCCAGGTGGCGTTATTGGTCGACGATTCCCACTGGTAGGCAATGGTACCCGCGCCGCCCGCGGCCGGCGCGGCGCTGGTGAGCGGGGCCGGGGTGGCGCCGGCGCACAGGGCCTGGTCGGCCGCAATGGTGCCGGCCGTCAGGGCTGGGACCACCGTAATCGTGACCGGTCCGGACAGCGCCGCGCAGGGCCCGGATGTAACCCGGCGGCGGAAGGAGGTCGTGACCGTACGCGGCCCCGGATTATAGGTACTGGCCCTGGCCCCGGCAATGGGCGTCCAGGTAACGTTATCAACCGATGCCTCCCACTGGTAGGCAAACTGCCCGGAGCCCCCCGTGGGCGCCGTGGTGCTCGTCAGCGGCGCTACGGGGCTGCCGGCGCACACAGTTTGATTGGCGGCGATGGAGCCGGCAGTCAGCGCGGGCAGCACCGTAATTTTCACCGAAGCCGTGGGCGTGCGCGGGGCGCAGAAGCCCGAGGTAACCAGCCGCCGGTAGTAGGTGGTGGTGCTGAGCGCGCCCGGGGCGTAGGTATCGGCGGTGGCCCCGGGGATATCCGTCCAGGCCGCGTTGTTGGCCGAGCGCTGCCACTGGTAGCTGTACTGCCCGATGCCGGCCCCGGCCGGGGCCGCGCTGGTGAGCGGGGCGGGGGTACTGCCGCTGCAAAGGGTCTGATCGGCCGCAATGCGGCCGGGGGTGGGGGCGCCGGGCACGGGCACAAGGCTGGTGGCCTCGCGGCAGAAGCAGTCGGTGGTGATGCGCAGCGTAACGGTGTAGTTGCCGGGAGCCGGGAACGTGTGTACCGGGTTTTCGAGCGTTGAGGTGGTGCCGTCGCCGAAAGTCCAGAGGTAGGTCTTGTTGTTGAACTCGATGGGCGGCGCCTGGAAGGTAATCTGGAGGCAGGCCGTCGATTGCCCCCCGAAACCCACCCGTAGCAGGGAGCTCTGGTTGAAGTTGACCAGCCCCAGCCCGCTGCGCCGCCCGTCCAGCTGCAGGCTGTCGTCGGAGTAGGCAATGGCCACGCCCAGGGAATCGGGGTAGGGAATAAAGCCCAGGGCGGACTGGTTTTCGCGGGCCACGTAAATCTTGCCATCGGGCGCCGCCTGCAGGGAGCCCAGGTTCACCGGAGCCGTCTGATTCAGCGGAATTACTTCCCGCCCCACCAGGCCGCCGCCCGTGCCCAGGTTGCTGATATCGAACTGCAGAAGCTGGGGCAGGCGGGGCGCCGCACCCAGTACGGTGGCGTAGAGGCGGCTCCCGCCCGGCGAAAACTCCACCCCGTAGTAGCCGCCGGCGGTGCTGTCGATGATTTTGGGGTTGCTGACCAGGCCCGTTTCCGTATCGAAGCTGAACAGCTCCACGCTGCTGGTGCTGTCGCCGGCCACCGCGCTGTAGCGCGCCAGGGCAAGCTGCTGACCATCGGGCGTCACTTTCATCTGGCCGCGGTAGCCCATCGGCGATACGCTCGGCGCGTGCAGGGAGCCTATGACCGAGGGGATGGGCGCATCAATTGTGGGTGGCCCCGAGGCTCCGCCCGTAGCCGGCCGCACGCGGTAGGCCAGGAAGGCGTCGCCGCGGTTGGCGGTGCCGGTTTTGGCGTCGCCCCAGCCGTGCACGATAAGCCAAATGTCGCAGCCGTTTTTGTGGAATACGGCCGTCATCTTCTCGGTGGTGCCCTGGGTGAGGAGCGTGTTTTTGGTGGCCGCCACCACCGTGCCCGGCCCGCCCCCGGCCGGAATCACGATTTCGGAGTAGCTCAGGCCCTTGGGGCCGCCCTGGGCATCCTGGGTGAACAGCAGGTAGCGCGTGGCGGCGCCCGGGGTCAGGGGGGGCGGGCTGCCGGGCATGCGGATGGGCAGGGGGCCGTCGGTGGTGAGGCGGTTGCCGCCCAGGCCCGTGCCGTTGGTCATGATGCTGCCGTCGGCATTCCAGATGGTGTCGCCGTTGCTGTAAAACAGGGGGGCGCCGGTGCCGTCCGACATGACGCCCGCGCCGGCGGGGGCCCGCATCTGGCCGTTGGTGAGTACCACGGGCTTGATGGAATCGGTGGCCTGGTTGAAATCGAGGCCCGCTTTGTAGCCGAAATACCAGGTATTGGCAAATTTCTCGTCCTGGCTGCACTCCGGCGGAGCCGTCTGGGCGCGGGCCGGAGTCAGCAGGCCGCTTAGGGCCAGCCCAAGCAGCGCGAAGAGCCAGCGGATGCCCCCCTGCCCGCGCGGATACCGGCGCCGGCCCGGCAGGCGGGCGGCAGACGGGATGGGAGAGAAGACAGCAGCGGCGGAAACAGGTGGGAAATCTGCGGGCATAGGGAGCAGCGGGCAAGTGGGCGAGCAAACGGGCAGGTCCCGGGAAAGATGAGCCTCCCGTTGTTTGGGGACAACGCGACCTGCCAGGAAGTTAGTTTAAAAAATACCAATCCTCTTTGCTATAGTTATATAGCTATGCACCGGCAATAAAGTTTGTCCCCGGTCCCGAAGGCGTTTTCCGGCAGGCTACGCTATCCCGGCTCCCGCCGCACTACCTATCTGAACTCGCCGATGTGCCAGAGCACGCCGGCCGGGTCGTGCACGAAGCCTTCCCGGCCCCAGGCTTCCTCCCGGATGGGCACCAGCTTCACGCCCGCAAACCGGCCGGGCAGATCCAGCGCCGTCAGCTCCTGCCAGTATTGCGCCAGATTCTCCACCTCCAGAAACAGCATGGTGTTGTCCACCCAGTCCGCCACGTAGGCATTCTGCAGGTAGAAGCTCACGCCGCCGAGGCTGAACAAGGACATGACCGGCGAGAGAACCGTTTCGGTGAAGCCGAAGGCGTGGTAGAAGCGGCGCGAAACGGCGTAGTCCCGGGCCCCGATGAAGGGCCGGAGGGAAAGGATTTTTTGCGGCATAAAGAAGTCGGTATGGTCAGGGCGTGCCAGGTTTGAAAAGTAGAAAATACAGTAGTCCCACGCTGTAGAGTAGCCCGATTAGGTTGAACACGAACAAGCGGGTGCTGCCGCGCCACTGCCGGGGAAGCGTTAGCGCCGCCGGAACCAGCAGGGTGTGGGCAACCAACAGAAACGGCAGCCCCAGCCACCCATACCCCATGGGGCCCCCCTCAGAACGAATGAGCCAATAGCTGAGAACGAGAAAATACCCGTTGCTGAGCACCAGCAGACCGGCCACCACTTGGTTTGCGTGCTGAAAACGGAGGGGTAAGGCCGACATAGTTGAAAAAAAGAAACCCGGAGCTAAGACGAGCAGAAGGTAAGGCAAACCAGCGGACTGCCGGCCCTGCGTAGTTGCGTTGGCCACAAAGCAATTCCAGCCAACGCAGTGGAGGTAGCGGCGCAAGCGTTTGACGGGTTCCTGCTTACTTACGACTTCATCCAACTACTTTCCGACCCACTATGCCCTACCAACCCCGCCCCGCCCGCTACGCCGACATGCCCTACCGCCGCTGCGGGCGCAGCGGCCTGAAACTGCCGGCCGTCTCGCTCGGCCTCTGGCACAACTTCGGCGACGTGGACGTGCTCGCCAACTTCCGCGCTATTTTGCACCGGGCCTTCGATAGCGGCGTCACGCACTTCGACCTGGCCAACAACTACGGCCCGCCGCCCGGCTCGGCCGAAACCAACTTCGGCCGCCTTCTGAAGGAGGATTTTCGCGGCTACCGCGACGAGCTGGTCATTTCTACCAAGGCCGGCTACCACATGTGGGAAGGGCCCTACGGGGAGTGGGGCTCGCGCAAATACCTCGTGTCGAGCCTCGACCAGAGCCTGCGCCGCCTGAAGCTCGACTACGTGGACATCTTTTACTCCCACCGCCCCGACCCCGACACGCCCCTGGAAGAAACCATGGCCGCCCTCGACCACGTGGTGCGCCAGGGCAAGGCCCTGTACGTGGGCATCAGCAACTACGAGCCCGCCGAAGCCGCCGAGGCCATCGGGATGCTGCGCGCGCTGGGCACGCCCTGCCTGATTCACCAGCCCAAATACTCGATGTTTGAGCGCGGCCCGGAAAACGGCCTGCTCGACCTGTTGGGCCGGGAAGGCGTGGGCTGCATCCCGTTTTCGCCCCTGGCCCAGGGCCTGCTCACGGGCAAGTACCTGCACGGCATCCCCAACGACTCGCGGGTGGCCAAGGGCGTGGGCTTCCTCACCGAAACCCAGCTCACGGAGGAGCGCCTGACCCAGATCCGGGCCCTGAACGAGCTGGCTCAGGAACGCGGCCAGAGCCTGGCCCAGATGGCCCTGAGCTGGATTCTGCGCGACGAGCGGGTCACCTCCGTGCTCATCGGGGCCAGCAAACCCGCCCAGCTGGATGATTCGTTGCGCTGCCTGGAAAACCTGACCTTTAGTGAACAGGAACTGGGGCGGATTGAAAAGGTGCTGGGGTAAATAGGTTTCCCACGAACGTCCGCTGGGCGCTGCGCAGAGGTGAGGGATAAACTTCCTTCCTCTGCGCAGCGCCCAGCGGACGTTCGTGGGAATTTCAAAAGTGCCTACTCCCCAGCCTCCGTCCCAGCCCCGGCCGTCCAGCCGCCGCCGAGGGCGCGGTAGAGGTCGATGAGCAGCAGAAACTGCTGGCGGCGGGTGTTGGTCAGGTTCAGCTCGGCTTCCAGCACGCTGCGCTGGGCCGTGACCACCTCCAGGTAGGTGGCGTAGTTGGCCTTGTAGAGGTCGTCGGACACGCTTACGGCCTTATTGAGGGCCGTTACTTCCTGCTGCTGAAGCTCGTACATGCGCTGGTAGTTGCCCACGCCCCGCAGGTTGGTGGCAACCTCCTCGAAGCCCGTCTGGATAGCCTTCTGGTACGTGTGGTAGGCCATCTGCTGCTCGGCCACGGAGCGGCGGTAGCCGGCCTGGAGAGCGGCGCGGTTGAGCAGCGGGGCCGAGAGGCCGGCCAGCAGCCCGTAGGCCAGGGAGCCGGGCGTGGAAAACAGCACCGAGGCCCGGTAGGCGTTCAGGCCCAAGTAGGGCGTGAGGTTGAGCGAGGGCAGGAAGGCGGCCCGGGCCGCGGCTACGTCGGCGCGGGTGGCGGCCAGCTCCAGCTCGGCCTGGCGCACATCGGGGCGGCGCAGGAGCATGGCGGCGGGCAGGCCGGACGCTACCTGGGCGGGCAGGGGCTGCTCCAGAATAGGCAGGCTGCGGCGGATGGGCTGGGGGTAGCGGCCGAGCAGGCGGTTGAGCGTGTTTTCGGTGGCGGCAATGCGCTGGCGGGTTTCGGCCTCCAGGCTGCGGGTGCGCAGCAGCTGGGCCGTGAACTGCTGCACGGCCAGCTCGTTGGCCCGCCCGGCCCGCTTGAGGGTGCCCACAATGTCGAGGGCGCGCTCCTGGAGGCGCTGGTTTTTCTCCAGCACCCGCAGCTCGTTGTCCTGGCCCAGCAGGTTGAAGTAGAGACGGGCCACTTCGGCCACCAGCTCGGTTTCGATGAGGTGGCGGCCCTTCTGGGTGGCCAGCAGGCGCAGGTAGGCGGCCTGGCGGCGCTGGCGCAGCTTGCCCCAGAGGTCAATTTCCCAGGACGAGCGCAGGCCCAGGAAGAAGTCGGGCGTGGGGGTGGGGATGCGCTCCTTGCCCTCAATGTTGCCCGACAGGTTGGTGTCGTAGTTGCCGATGCCGTTCATCGTATAGTAGCCGAAGCGGTCCACGCCGGCGCTGGCCACCCCATCCACGGTGGGCCGCAGGGCCCCGCGCCGAAGCTGCAAATCGGCCCGGGCAATTTCGAGGCGCTGCAGGGCAATGCGGGCGTCGGGGTTGGCCTGCAGGGCCGTGTCAATGAGCCCGCGCAGGTTGGCATCCCCGAACAGCTCCCGCCAGGGCTGATCGGCGTAGGAAGCGGAGTCCGCGGCCACTGAATCGGCGGCCACCAGCGGGAAGGCAGCGGGCAGGGGCGTGGCGGCCGGGGCCGCTGCCGGCGCGGCCACCCGGCAGCCCGCCGCCGCCAGCGAAAGGGCCGTGAGCAGGGGGAGCAGGGAGCGGGTAAGTGAGGGCATGGAGAGTAGTGAGTATTGGGTACTGAGTAGTGAGAGGGGGGAGTTCCGTTCTGAATTACACCAGCACCGCCTCTTCCGCGGGCGCTTCCACGGGCTGCTTGGGCTTCTTGCCGCCGCCCGAGAACAGCACGTAAAGGCCCGGAATCAGGATCACGCCGAACAGGGTGCCGATGAACATGCCGCCGGCCGCGGCCGTGCCGATGGAGCGGTTGCCGAGGGCGCCCGCGCCGGTGGCAATGGTGAGCGGAATCAGGCCGGCAATGAAGGCGAAGCTGGTCATCAGGATGGGGCGCAGGCGGGCGTAGCTGCCCTGCACGGCCGCCTCCAGGGCCGAGAGGCCTTCCTGGCGCTTAAGCACCGCGAATTCGATAATCAGAATGGCGTTCTTGCCCAGCAACCCGATGAGCATCACCAGCGAAACCTGGGCGTAGATGTTATTTTCGAGGCCCAGCAGCTTGAGGGCCAGGAAGGCGCCGAAGATGCCGGTGGGCAGACTCAGCAGCACGGGCAGGGGCAGCAGGAAGCTTTCGTACTGGGCCGCCAGCAGCAGGTACACGAACAGCAGCACGATGCCGAACACGTACAGGGCCTGGTTGCCGCTCAGAATCTGCTCCCGGGTCATGCCGCTCCACTCGTAGGTGTAGCCCCGGGGCAGCTCGGTGGCGGCCACGCGCTCAATGGTCGAAATCACGTCGCCGGAGGAGAAGCCGGGGGCCGCGTCGCCGTTGAGCATGGCCGAGGTGTACATGTTGTAGCGGGTGAGCTGCTCGGGGCCGTACACGCGCTCGAGGCGCACAAAGGCCGAGTAAGGCACCATCTCGCCCCGGTCGTTTTTGACGTAGAGCTTGAGCACGTCCTCGGGCTTGGTGCGGAAGCGCGGGTCGGCCTGCACCATCACCTTGTACATCTGGCCGAAGCGGATGAAGTTGGAGGCGTAGAGCGAGCCCATCAGGGTCTGGAGCGTGCCCATGGCTTTTTCCACCGTCACGCCCTTCTTGGCGGCCTGGTCCTGGTCGACGTGAATCAGGTACTGGGGGAAGCTGGCGTCGAAGCCGGTGAAGGCCGCGCCCACGGCCGGCGTCTGGCGCAAAGCGGCAATGAAGTCCTGGCTGACCTTGGCCGTCTCCTGCAGGTTGCCCCGGCCGGTGCGGTCGAGCAGGCGCAGCTCGAAGCCGGCCGAGTTGCCGAAGCCGGGCACGGTGGGCGGGGGGAAGAACTGAATGTCGGCGTCGGTGATGTGCCGGGTTTTGGCTTCGAGCTCGGCAATCAGCTCGGTCACCGACTGCTGCCGGTCGTCCCAGCTTTTGAGGTTGATCATGCCCATGCCGTAGCTGGAGCCGGCCACCTCGTTCATGAGGCTGTAGCCGGCCAGCGTCGAAACCGACTCGACGGGCCCGAGCTGGGCGGCGGCTTTTTCAATCTGGTCGAGCACCCGCTCGGTGCGCTCCACGGTGGCCCCGGGCGGGGTCGTCACGTTCACGTACACCATGCCCTGGTCCTCGGTCGGGATGAAGCCGGACGGCAGGATGGTGTTCACGCCCCAGGTGGCGGCGCAGAAAATCAGCAGCAGGGCCACGGTAACGAGGCGGCGGCTGGCTACGGCCCGCACCAGGCGCTGGTAGCCCAGGGCCAGGCTTTCGTAGCGGCGGTTGAAACCGGCGAAAAACCGGTTGATCAGCCCCTTTTGGGCGGCGGCTCCCTCGGGCACGGGCTTGAGCAGCAGGGCGCACAAAGCCGGAGTGAGGGTAAGCGCATTCACCCCCGAAATGACGATGGAAATGGCCAGCGTAAGCGAAAACTGGCGGTAGAACACGCCCACCGGCCCGTCCATGAACGACACCGGCACGAACACGGCCGACATCACCAGGGTGATGGCCACGATGGCGCCCCCGATTTCCTGCATGGCCGCCAGCGTGGCCTCCAGGGCCGGCAGGTGCTCCTCGTGCATTTTGGCGTGCACGGCTTCCACCACCACAATGGCGTTATCGACCACAATGCCGATGGCCAGCACCAGGGCAAACAGGGTGAGCAGGTTGATGCTGAAGCCCAGCAGCTGCATGAAAAACAGGGTGCCCACCAGCGCCACCGGCACGGCCAGGGCCGGAATGAGGGTGGAGCGCCAGTCCTGCAAAAACAGGTACACCACCACGAACACCAGCAAAAACGCCTCCACCAGCGTGCGCAGTACCTCATGAATACTCGCGTCGAGGAAGCGCGACACGTCGTAGGCCACGTTGTAGGTCATGCCGGGCGGGAAGCTGGTGCCCTGGAGCTCGGCCATGCGCTCCTTTACTTTCTCAATGACTTCGGAGGCGTTGGAGCCAGGGCGCTGCTTGAGCATGATGGCGGCCGAGGGGCGGCCGTTAATCTTGGAAATCATGCCGTAGTCGAGGATGTCGAACTTGACCTCGGCCACGTCGCGCAGGCGCAGCACCGAGCCGTCGGGGTTGGCCCGCAGCACAATGTTTTCGTACTGCTTGGGCTCGAAGAGCTTGCCGGTGTAGCGTAGCACGTACTGGAGCACCTGGGCCTGCTTGCCCGAGCTCTCACCCGATTTGCCGGGGGCCGCCTCCACGTTGGCCGCCCGGATGGCGTCCACCACCTCGTCGGCCGACACGTCGTAGGCCACCAGGCGGTCGGGGCGCAGCCACACCCGCATGGAGTACTCGCGGGAGCCCATAATTTCGGCGAAGCCCACGCCATCGATGCGCTTGAGCTCCTGGAGCACGTTGATGTCGGCAAAGTTGTAGATGAACTTCTCGTTCACCGTCGGGTCGTCGCTCATAATATTGAGGTAGAGCAGCATGCTGTTTACCTCCTTCTCGGTGGCCACGCCGGCCTTAATCACCTCCTCGGGCAGCTCATCAATGACGGTCTGCACCCGGTTCTGCACGTTCACGGCGGCCAGGTCGGGGTCGGTGCCTACCTGGAAAAACACGGTGATGAGCGTGGTGCCGTTGTTGGAGTTCACCGATTGCAGGTAGGTCATGCCCGGCACCCCGTTGATGGCCCGTTCCAGGGGCGTGGCTACGGCCTTGGCCAGCACCTCCGAGTTGGCCCCGGTGTAGCGGGCCGTCACCGTCACCGACGGCGGCACGATATCCGGAAACTGGGTGATGGGCAGCGTAAACAGCGCCAACCCGCCCAGCAGGGTAATAAACAAGGAAATGACCAGCGACAAAACCGGCCGGCGAATGAAGAGTGCGAACATAGAAACAGCTAGGCGGCGTGAGGGGAGCGGTGAATGAGTGAAGTAGCGAATGAGTGAAACCTTAGAGAACTGTCATTCTGAGCCAAGGCGAAGCATCTCTACCGCAGTGCTAATCCGGTCGGCTGGCTCCCCCTCTCCTTTTTCGGAGAGGGGGCCGGGGGGTGAGGCGAGACGTGAGAACGAAGCGGTAGAGATGCTTCGACTGCGGCTGCGCTGCGCTCAGCATGACCGTTCTCTGTGGTTTCCGGCTCGGGCTACCGCGCCTCGGCGGTGGGTTCGGACTGGGGGGGGCGGGGGGTAATCTGGGCCCCGTCGCGCAGGCCCTGCACGCCCTCGTACACAATTCGGTCGCCGGTTTTGAGGCCCGATTTCACCACGTAGAACTGGGCCAGGCGGGTTTCGGGCTGGAAGGCGTGCTGGGCCACGCGCCCGGTGCTGTCCACGAGGTAGACGTAGTTCTTGTCCTGGACCTCGAACACCGATTTCTGGGGCACCAGCACCGCGTCGTGGACCGTGTTGGCCAGGCGGATGCTGCCGCTGGCGCCGTGGCGCAGCAGCTTGCGGGGGTTATCGAAGCGGGCCCGGAAGGCAATGGAGCCGGTATTGGGCGCGAACTGGGCTTCCACCGTTTCCACCTTGCCCTTCACCGAATAGGTGCTGCCATCGGCCAGCAGCAGCGTGGCCACGTTGGTGCTGCGGGCCGAGTCCTGCTGGTGGGTTTTCACGTACTCCAGGTACTCGGCCTCCGACACGTTAAAGTAGGCAAACACGGCCCGGGTGTCCGATAGGCTCGTGAGCAGGGTGCCGTCTTCCACCACGCTGCCCATCTTGAGCGGAATCCGGTTGATTACCCCATCGAAGGGCGCCTTAATGAGCGTGTACGACAGGTTCAGCTCGGCATTCGACTGGGCCGAGCGGGCCTGCTGCACCTGCGAGAGGGCGGCCTGGTACTTGGCCCGGGCTACGTCGAGCTCGGTTTTGGAGATGATGTCCTTGCTCACCAGCAGCCGCACGCGCTCAAGTTCCAGCTGGGCCACCCGGGCATCGGCGCGGGCGCTGCTCAAAGCGGCCTGGGCCCGGTCGAGGCGGCTGCGGTACTCGGCGTCGTTGATGCGGAACAGGGTCTGGCCCTTTTTCACGGTCTGGCCCTCATCCACGTAAATCTGCTCCAGAAACCCTTCCAGCCGGGCCCGGATTTCCACGTTGCGCACGGCCTGAATATCGGCCACGTAATCGTGGGTGAGCACAGTGTCGCGGGAGTGCAGGCGCACGACGGGCAGTTCGGGCAGGGTTTCCTTGACAGGCGTATCGGCCTGACTGTTGGAGCCGCAGCCGGCCAGGGTGGCGGCGCAGAGAGGCAGCAGCAGCAGCCGGCGCAAACGGAAACGGGAGGGTAAGGGCATACAAAAGGTTCGGAGGTGAGCCCGCCGGGGCCCCGGCTCGGTAGTGTGAGCCAAGGCCCCGGCGGGCCAGTGAGCGGGCCCGCCGGCCCGCGGTAAGACGGTAAGACAAGACGAAAAACCGCCCCCGGCCGGGGCGGTCAGCAAGGCAGTCAGGGGTAGGCAGTAGCAGCGGCCGTCGCCAGCGAGTCGGGCGGGAGCGGGTGGCCGGCCTGGCACTCGGCCAAGGCCCGCCGGGTCTGGACGAGCTCCACGGCCGCGGCCGACTCCAGCAGGGGGCCTTCGAGCTCGTAACCGGCCAGATAGGCGGGTTCCTCCAGCAGCAGGTACAGATTCAGGCCGGTCGAGAGCAAGAGCGTGGCCAGCAACAGGCCCAAAAGCAGGTTGCGGGAGTTGCGCCGACTAATTGGTTTCCCCATCATACTCCCAAAGCTCCCCCCACAACATTAAAACGGGATGAGAAGCAGGTTAGAAGATGTTAAGAAGGTGGGATTGTTGGATGGGTGAATTGTCGGATGGGTGGATTGTCGGATGGGTGGTCGGGGCACAAACAAAACTGTCATCCTGAGCAGAGCGAAGGACCTTATCATGTGAGCACGGCCCTATCAACGGCTCGTTCCAACGTGGCAAGGTCCTTCGCTCCGCTCAGGATGACAGTTCCTTTGTCCAATCACTCATTCAGCAATCCACCCCTTCACTCATTCCCTGCTTCACTCACTCATCGCCGGTAGCTCCACGGTGGCGGTGGTGCCGGTGCCGGGCTGGGAAGTCAGCCGGATTTCGCCCCGGTGAACGAGGATGATTCTGCGGGCCATGGGCAGACCCAGGCCGTAGCCGGGAGCAGAAGTGGCGGTGCCGGCCCGGTACAGGGGCTCGTAGATACGGGCCAGCTCGTGGGGGGCCATGCCGATGCCCGAATCGGAGATGCGCACGCGCAGGATGGTGGGCGTGGGGTAGTCGAGGCGGGCCAGCACGGGACCGGTGGAGTACTTGCAGGCGTTGTCGAGCAGGTTGAGCAGGGCCGAGGTGAGCAGGCGGGCGTTGCCACGCACTACAAACAGGTCGTCCACTTCCTCGGCGGGCAGCTCCCCGAACGCCAGGCGCAGCTCCCGGCCGGGGTAGCGGCGCTGGCAGGCGTCGAGGGCCTGGGTCAGGCACTCATCAAGGCGCACGGCCTCCTGCGCGAAGGCCGGGTCCGTAATCTGGGCCAGGCTCAGCAGGCCGTTGGTGAGCTCTGCCAGCTTCTTGATTTCCTCCACCGCCGAGCCGATGCTGCGCTTGGCCTCGGCCAGGTCGGTATCGTAGGCGTAGGCCGTTTCGAGGGTGCCCAGCACCGAGGCCAGGGGCGTGCGCAGCTCGTGGGAAGCGTTGCTCAGAAAGCTCTTCTGCGACTCAAAGGCCTGCTCCACTCCGCCCAGCATGTGGTTGAAGGTGTGGGCGAGCTGGGCAATTTCGTCGGTGCCGTTGCCCTCGTCGAGGCGGGCGCTGAGCTCGGTGGCTTTGATGCGCTCCACCTGCTGAATGATGCGCGAAATGGGTCGCAGGGCCTGCTCGGCGAAGTACCAGCCGGCCAGGATGATGAGCACCAGCGCCGCCAGGTTGCCGGCCACCACAATCAAACCCAGCTTACGCAGCTGGGCCAGGCCCAAGTCATCGTGGCCCGAGGCAAACAGGTAGTAAGGCTGGTCGTGGTACACGTAGCGGAAGCCCACTACCTCCAGCGGCCCGTCGCGGAAGTGCACCGGCTGGCCGCGCACGAGGCGGTCCAGGTACTCGGAGTTGCGGAGCTGGCTCAGGCCGTCGGCGCTGGTGTAGAGCAGGTGCTGGCCCGGCCCGTAAATGCTGATTTGCTCTTCCGGAATCGTAAACAGGTCGTGGCGCCGGAACTGGTGCAGCAGCGTTTCATCCACGTGGCCCCCGCGCCGCACCAGCAGGCGGGTGGTCATGGCGGCCTTGGTGGTCAGGCGCCCCGTAAAGCGCTGCTCCCGCGTGGTGGCTTGGAAGTAGTAAAGAAACGCCGAAAACACCAGCTGAATCCCCACCACCAGCAGCGTAAACCGCAGAATCAGCTTGTTCCGAATGAGCATTCTTTTTTTAATTAAGAATTAAGAATTAAGAATTAAGAATTAAGAATTAAGAATTAAGAATTAAGAATTAAGAATTAAGAATTAAGAATTAAGAATTAAGAATTAGAACTTCCTAAATGCCGAGTGTCGAAATACATCAAAAATAAAGCGGGCTACATGTAACTCGTCGGCGCAGCCTGGACTATACCTTTAATTCTTAATTCTTAATTCTTAATTCTTAATTCTTAATTCTTAATTCTTAATTAAATCACCCTTCCCGCAGCACGTAGCCCATGCCGACGACCGTGTGGATGAGCTTGACGGGGTAGCCGCGGTCGAGCTTCTTGCGCAGGTAGCTCACGTACACGTCGATGACGTTGGTGTTGGTGTCGAAGTTGAGCTCCCAGACTTTCTCGGCAATATCAACCCGGGAAATAATGCGGCCCTGGTTGAGCAGCAGGTATTCGAGCAGGGAGTATTCCTTGGTGGTCAGGTCGATGCGCTGGCCGGCGCGGACGACGGTTTTGGCGTCGAGGTTGAGCTCCAGGTCGGCCAGGCGCAGCACGTGGGGGGCGGTGGTGGCGGCCGCGTGGCGGCGGGTGAGGGCACGGGCCCGCAGCAGCAGCTCCCGAAACTCGAAGGGCTTGGCCAGGTAGTCGTCGGCCCCGGCCTCGAAGCCCGTGACCTTGTCGGCGAGGCTGTCGAGGGCCGTGAGCAGCAGCACCGGCGCGGGCACTGGCTGCTGGCGGGCCAGCCGGCACAGCTCGAAGCCGTTGACGTAGGGCAGGTTCACGTCGAGCACCACCAGATCGTAGCGGTTGTGCTGAATCAGCGACTGGCCCACGCGGCCGTCGTAGGCAATTTCGAGCTCGTAGCCCTCGTTTTCAAACCCTTTCTTCACGAAGGAAGCCACCTTGGGCTCGTCCTCCACCAGTAATATCTTCATGCCAACCAAGTACAGATGCCTTGCCGGGTACGTGGCCCGGGCCGGTTGCGGCCGGTTCCGGCGGGTTTTACTCGAAAAAGTCGCCGGGGTCGGCCTGGCTGAGGTAGTTGTTGAGGCTGCCCAGGTCGCCGAAGATGGGCAGAATCAGAGCCAGAAACTGCTCGGTGGCGCCGGGGCCATCGGTGTACACCCCAAATATTTCGCCCTGGCCCAGCAGTTCCACGTGGTCGAGCAGGGCGGGGGCGTGCTCTTCGAGAATGGTTTCGATGTGTTCGGCCCAGCTGGCCCCGCTGCCGCTGAAACCGTACTTCTCGAACACGGTATAGTAGTCGTCCAGGTTGGACAGGTTCACCAGCAGGCGCTGCTGGCGGCCCGGGGTGGCCTGGTCTTCGAGGTCGGCAACCAGAAACGGAAAAGTGGTAGACATGGGCGGCAAGGTACGATATCGGGGGCTCAGACCGGGAATGTGGCGCGGCACTGGGGGCACTGGTGCAGCACGGTGCCCGCGTAATACAGCCGCTGCCACCACGCAGGCCGGAGCAGCGGCGCGGCACCCTCGGCCCGGCAGCGGGGGCAGCGCAGCACCGGGGGCGTGGCGCGCTGCAACTCAAACGCGGCCACGGTTTCCTGGGCCTGCGGCACGTCGGCTTCCTCAATCAGCAGCTGGTAAAACATGCCGTCGCCGAAGGGGAAGGAGGGCGGGCCGCAGGTTTTCACCAGCGCGTCCACATCGGCGTCCCGGAGCTGCTGGTACAGCGCCACCGCCTCGGCGTAGGTCAGGAACTGGGCGGCGGGGGTGAGCATGGGGAAAGCGGCGCGCGAAATAAAGGAATGCTGAGCTAAAAGAACGTCATGCTGAGCTTGCCGAAGCATCTCGCGTGCTGACTTAGGAGTGGTATTTCAGCGTCAGCACGCGAGATGCTTCGGCAAGCTCAGCATGACGTTCTTTTAGCTCAGCAGCATGACGTTCTGTTTATTCTACTTCCGCCGTTTCACCGGCGCGCTGCGCTGGCCGCGCAGCTTGAGCACGTAGAACAGCAAGCCGGCTGATAGCACGGCCAGGGCGGCGGCCAGCAGCTCGCGGCTGGTACGGGCGGCGGTGGCTTCGTCGGCGGTGGCTTGCAGGGTCTGGAGCTTCTTGTCGCGCTGCCGGTCGCGCTCCTGCAGGTTGGCAATCTGGTTTTCCAGGTCGTGGAACCGCTCTTGGGTGCTGCTCTGGTCGGTTTGGGCCACAGTGATTTGCTGGCGGGCCTGCTGGTTTTCGGCCACCACGGCGGCGGTTTTGCGCAGGGTGGCGGCCTGCACTTCGCGCACAATCTCGGTGTCCTTGCGGATGATGCCTTTCAGGGCGTCCACCACTTCCTGCAGGTCTTTTTTGCTGGGCTTGTCGGCCAGGAAGGCATTGCGCTGGGCGGCGGCGGCTTCGTAGTCCTGCACCAGCTGCTGGCGCTCCTGAATCAGGCGGGGCAGCGGGTCGTCGGGGGCGGGCGTTTGGGCGAGGGCGGCGGTGCTGGCCAGGGCAAACAGCGCGGGCAGAAGGCGTTTCGTCATGTGGAGGCAAAGATGGGGCATACGGGCTTAGCCCGCTGCAGGCAACGGATGCTGTAGGGGATTTTCATTTTTCAGGCGCAATTCCCTACACACCCTGTAGGGAATTGCGCCTGAAAAATGAAAATCCCCTACAGTCTTTGAGGCTTCAAATGAAAGTTTCATCCCCCCAACGCCGGCACCGGCTGCCGGATTTCCTTGGGCTTGTGGCGGTAGAACGCCAGAATCAGAATCGGTAGCAGGGTCAGCTCGGCCACCACCCCAAACAGCAAGGTCAGCCCAATCAGCAGGCCCACGTAGAACGTGCCGTCGAAGGACGAAAAGATCAGCGTGGAGAAGCCGCCCACCAGAATCAGGGAGGTGACGATGACGGCTTTGCCGGCCATCAGGTAGGTTTTGCGCACGGCTTTGAACAGGCTGGGCTCCTTAAGCAGCACCAGTTTCAGCTTGGAGATGAAGTGGATGGTGTCATCGACGGCAATACCGAAGGCAATGGTGAAGATGATGCTGGTGCTCACCTTCATGCTCACGCCGGCCGCGCCCATCACGCCGGCCACAATCAGGATGGGCACCAGGTTGGGGATGAGCACCACCACCGTCATGCGCACCGAGCGGAACAGCAGCAGCACAATCAGCGTCACCATCACAATGTCGATGCTCATGCCCGTAATCATGTTGAGCGTGAGGGTTGAGTTGTTTTTGTCGATGAGGTTGGCCGAGCCGGTGAGGCGGGTTTGCAGCACGGTGCTGTCCACGGACGTGCGCAGGAAGCGGCGCAGGCCGGCGTTCAGCTCGCCGGCCCGGATGCTGCCCACGTCGGGCATGCGGCCGGTGAGGCGGCCCTCGGAGCCGTCGGGCAGGGCCAAGGCCCGGAACTCGGGCTTCTTGCGAAACAGCTTCACCTTGCGCAGCAGCCGCTGCAGCTCGGCCTCCGAGTCGGGCAGGCGGTACTCGGTCAGCAGGCCGCCGTTCAGGGCTTTGCGCACCGATTTGATGAGCGTGACGGGCGAGGCCATGAAGTTCAGGCCGTAGTCGCGTTGCAGGTAGTTCTCAATCTGCTCGGTCTGGCGCAGCACCTGCAAATCGTAGACGGTGCGGCCGGGGCCGGGCTTGAGGTTTAGCTCGAAAGGTCGCACGCCGGCAAACTGCCGCTCGAAAAACTTGAAATCCAGCTTCACCGGGTCGTTCTTCGACAAATCGTCCAGCAATGCGGAGTTGATACGAATAGTGGAAGCCGAGGCCACCGACAGCCCCAGCACCACGGCGCTGATGGCCACCACCCAGTGCCGCCGGGCCAGCACCGTGCGGAACAGGCGGCCCAGCACGCCGTCCCAGCTGTGGCCGGTTTCGCGCGGAATGCGCAGCTGGGGCTTGCGCAGCAGCAGCAGCATGGCCGGCAGCAGCGTGAAGCTGAGCACGAAGGTGAGCAGCACGGCAATGCCCGTAAACAGCCCGAAGTTGTAAATCGGCCGGATGGTGCTGGTCATCAGGGTGAAAAACCCAATGCTGGTGGTCAGGGCCGAAAGTCCCGAGCCGAAGCCCGATTCCTTGAGGGCAATCAGCAGCGAATCCCGCTTGCTGGCCCCGTAGCCCAGCTCCGTGACGTAGCGCGTGATGATGTGGATGGTATCCGACATGCCCACCACGAACAGCATCACCGGCAGCAGGGCCGTCATCAAGTCTATGCTCACCCCGAAGGCCGACATCACGCCCAGCCCCCACAAAATGGCCCCCAGCACCACCACCAGCGGCAGCACCACGCCCCACCAGGTCCGGAACGTGAGCCACAGCAGCCCCGTCACCAGCACCACCGAGAGACTCATAAACACCATCAGCTCCAGCTGCAGCCGGTCCACAAACACCGACTGGGCCACCATCTTGCCCGCCAGGTGGTACTCGTTTTCGGGGATGCCCTGGCGCTGCAGCTCCGTGCGCACGGCCGCCAGCAGCGAGTCGCCGGGCGGTTTGCTGAGGTTAGGCGAGGTCTGGAACAGAATGGTCACGGCCCGGGCATCCCGCGAAATCAGGTTGCCCACCAAGCCCGGCGTGCGGTACACCAGCACCGAGTCCTGGGCGCGCCGTTCGGGCTCCCGGGGGTGCAGGTAGGGCACGTTGAACACGCCCAGCCCTTCCACCACTGGGTTGCTGGCCGTGGTCGGCGACGATACCTGCGTGACGTGCCGCCGCGCCCGGATAAAGCGCGTGAGCGAATCGACTTTGGTCAGGAACCGGGGCTCGAACACCGTCTGGCCGGCCGGGGCTTCCAGCCCCAGCAGCACGTAATCGTTGTCGTTGCCGAAGCGGCTGGCGTACTGCTCGTAGTAGTCCAGGTCCGGGTCGCCGGCGGGGTAGAAGTCGTTGAAATTGTAGTTGAAGCGCAACTGGGCCACGAAGAACACGGCCAGGGCCGTGAGCAGTCCGAGGGCCAGCAGCGTCAGGTGCGCAAGTTTGCGAAGGGGCATAGAAACCAGTACCGCGCCGCCGGGGCCGCGCGCATCGTTGAACGGAAAAAGGCCGCGGGGCAGCCCGCGCAAAGGTAGGGCCGCCCCGGCGCGGGTTTCTGCCGAATCCGCGCTACTTTAGGGCAACCAGAAGCCAACCCCGGCTTTCGGGCTTTTGTTTCCTCGTTTCCTTAGTCTTCGCCCATGAAAAATGCCCTGCTCGCCCTCTGCCTGTTCGCCTTCGCCGGCACCGCCACCGCCCACGAAGGCGACAAAGCCGCCGCCAAAGGCAAGAAGAAAGAAGCCTGCTCCACCGAAATGGCCGCCAAGTGCGCCAAAACCGGTGCCACCGCCGGCACGCCCTCGTGCTGCATGAAGAAAGGCGCCAAAACTGCCGCCGTAACGCCTGCGCCGGCCGTGAAGTCGCTGTAAGAGGAGCTGCTGTTAGTCGGCTTGATGCTGCCGCTACGATGTAGAGACGCAATACTTTGCGTCTCTTCGTTGAACGACCTGAAGCCGTTTGAGGCAAATAACGTCAGCAACGAGGAGACGCAAAGTATTGCGTCTCTACATCGTTCAAGCTGTTGCCTGACACTGTAATAAGCCCCTCCCGTAGCTGACTGCGTGAGGGGTTTTATATTGATAGCATATTGATGGGTATGAAATTGCCGACTGTATTTTGGGTGTTTGTAATTCTGTTGCTCACCGCCGCCGGGCAAGCTCGTGCGCAGGCTACGTACAACCGCTGGGAGGCGCGTCCGGTAGCTATGCCACAGATTAGGTTCACGAAAGCGCAGCAGGATTCTATCCGCCGGGCTGCCTACTGGCAAAAGAATCCGTCGCTCAAACGCGGCATCGGCTCACGGATACGCAACCGGCAGTTGCTTCCCGAGGATCAGCCGTATTTCGATTTCGTGGGGCGCTCCGTCCGGTACCCCGCGGCGGCACTGCGGGCTCAGACAGAAGGGGAAGTCTGGATGCAGTTGGCGGTGGACGCCACCGGCCGGGTAGTTAAGGTTACGTTGCTTACAACGACCATTGCACCAGGAGCCGGCGGAGAAGCTGAGATAGTACAGCAGACGCGTGAAATTCTGCAGCATCTGCGCTTTGAACCAGCCGCGGCGGCCACTCAGGAGGAAGCAAGAATTTCATTTGGGATTCGGTAGCTGATGGCCATAATCGTACTGGAAACATTCATCAACGCCCCGGCGGCCCGCTGTTTTCAGTTGGCGCTAAGCATGGATTTGCACACCATTTCGGCCCGCCAAACCCAAGAGGAAATCATCGATGGCGTCCGCCGCGGCGTGCTGCAGCTCGGCGACTCCGTCACGTTCCGGGCGCGGCATTTTGGCGTGTGGCAGACGCTGACGAGCAAAATCACCGCGTTTGAGTCCCCGAGGTATTTCTGCGACGAAATGCAGCGGGGCGCTTTTAAACGCATGCGCCATGAGCACCACTTTCAGGTTCAGGATGCCGGTACCCTGATGCGGGACGTGTTCGAATTTGCCTCCCCGCTGGGCTGGCTGGGCCGGGCAGTGGATGCGCTGGTGCTGAAACGCTACCTCCGGAAATTCCTGGTGGAGCGGGCGCGCGTGGTCAGGCACTACGCCGAAAGCGGTCAGTGGCGCGAAGTACTGCCGCCGCAGTAGCGGCCCGCTGCTGTTGTGCCCGCCGAAACATCCCCCGAAGCCCAACGGTTGCAGAAGCGCCGGCCACCCCCCCGCCGGCCCTTATCCGCTGCTGTATGCCCGAAAACGCCCCTTTATCTCCCGCCGACATCGACCGCATCATCGAAATGGGATGGGAGGACCGCACGCCGTTCGAGGCCATTGAAACCCAGTTTGGTCTGGCCGAAAAAGACGTCATTGCCCTCATGCGCCGCGAAATGAAGGCCTCCTCGTTTCGGATGTGGCGGGCCCGCATGACTGGCCGCGCCACCAAGCACCGCGCCCTCCGCCCCGATGACGTGGACGGCTTCAAAAGCAACCAGCAGCGCAGCATCTCCCTCAACAAACTCAGCAAGCGGTAGCGCCCCTTTTTCGTCATGAGCACGCACCTGCGCAAACTCCACGCCGGCCAGGCCCACCCCGAGCCCACTGCCGCCCCCAACCTCAGCTTCTCCACCCGCTACGCGGACATTCTGGACCGCATAGCGGCCATCGACCCGGTGCGTTACGGCCGCTCGCGCAACTTCCTCAACGGGGCCCTCACGTATCTGTCGCCCTACCTGAGCCGGGGCGTCATCAGCACCCGGCAGGTGTACGAGGCTCTGCAGGCCCGCGGCTTCGCCTTCGACGATATGCAGAAGCTGGCCAGCGAGCTGGGCTGGCGCGACTATTTCCAGCGGGTGTGGGAGGCCCGCGGCGACGAGCTGTTCACCGATTTGCGCCAGCCCCAGCCCGGCGCGCAGCACCACCAGCTGCCCCGGGCCCTGCCCGAGGCCAGTACCGGCATTGCGGCCGTGGATGGGTATTTGCGCCGGCTGCCCGCCACTGGCTACCTGCACAACCATCTGCGCATGTACGTGGCCAGTCTGGCCTGCTGCATCGGGCGGGCGCATTGGTCGGCCCCGGCGGCCTGGCTCTACTACCACCTGCTCGACGGCGACCTGGCCAGCAACACCTGCAGCTGGCAGTGGGTGGCCGGCGCGTTTGCCGGCAAGCAGTATTACTGCAACCAGGAAAACATCAACCACTACACCGGCAGCCAGCAGCGCCACACTTACTTGGATGTAGCCTACAGCGAGCTGCCCACCCTGCCCGTGCCCCCGGAGCTGCAGGCTACCGTGGTGCCCGACCTGGAAACGCCGCTGCCCACTACGCCCGCCCCGGTTATCGACCCCGCCCGGCCGTTGCTGCTCTACAACAGCTACCACCTCGACCCGCAGTGGCGCGCCGACGAGCCGGCCAACCGCATTCTGGTGCTGGAGCCCTCGCACTTCCGACGGTTCCCGGTGAGCGGGGCGGTGCTGACCTTTATCCAACAGCTGGCCACGGACAATATCCCCGGCCTCCAGGTGTTCGTGGGGGAGGTGACAGAACTGCCCCACCTGGCCGACGTGCCGGCCATCTACACCCGCCAGCACCCCACCACCGCCCATTACCCCGGTACCCACGACGCCCGCCCCTGGCTGGTGCCGGAAGTAGCCGGCTATTTCCCCAGCTTCTTCAACTACTGGAAGAAGTGCGAGAAAGTGCTGCGCCGCCAGGAGATAAATGGCACGGTGTAGAGACGCAATATTTTGCGTCTTGTCGTTGAACGGTACGTCTGAACCGCTTTGAATAACATCAGCAACGAGGAGACACAAAATATTGCGTCTATACACCGTGCGGGCCGCCTCGTGGCAGAGCATAGAATGGTTTCAGAACAGAAACCGTACTTTCGCGTCCGTTTTCGCACACCCACGCCATGCACCAGTACCACACCCTGCTCCAGCACATCCTCGATAACGGCACCCAGAAAACCGACCGCACCGGCACCGGCACGCTGTCGGTGTTTGGGTATCAGATGCGCTTTAATCTGCAGGAGGGGTTTCCGCTGGTGACGACCAAGAAGGTGCATTTGAAAAGCATCATCCACGAGCTGCTGTGGTTTTTGCGCGGCGACACCAGCAACCAGTCGCTGGAAGATGTGGGCGTGACCATCTGGCGGGAGTGGGCCGACGAGCACGGCGACCTGGGCCCCATCTACGGCAAGCAGTGGCGCAGCTGGGCCACGCCCGACGGCCAGAGCATCGACCAGATTGCCCAGATGGTGCATCTGCTGCGCACCCAGCCCGATTCGCGCCGCATGGTGGTATCGGCCTGGAACGTGGCCGATTTGCCGCTGATGCGCCTGACGCCCTGCCACGCCCTGTTCCAGTTCTACTTGGCCGACGGCCGCCTCAGCTGCCAGCTCTACCAGCGCTCCGCCGACGTGTTCCTGGGCGTGCCCTTCAACATTGCCAGCTACGCCCTGCTTACGCTGATGATGGCCCAGGTAACCGGCCTGGAGCCCGGCGAGTTCATCTGGACCGGCGGCGACACCCACCTCTACAGTAATCACCTGGAGCAGGCCCGCCTGCAACTCACCCGGGAGCCCCGCCCGCTGCCCACCATGCGCCTGAACCCGGCCGTGCAGGACATCTTCGCCTTCCAGTACGACGACTTCACCCTGGAAAACTACGACCCCTGGCCCGCCATCAAAGCCCCGGTAGCCGTGTAGAGACGCGTATTCGCGTCGCCCGTTGAACTACTGAAGCTACGCCAGTAGCCGGAAACGTGTACCCGCGTTTTCGGCCGGACTTCGCCTGATACGAAGGCGGCTTGCTGGAAGGCCATAGGCAGATTGCTCCTAACAGCAGTAGGCATCATAAACGCGGGCAAGCATCGTTACACACTGTAAACGCAGCTGTATGAAACGTGCTATTGGTGTTGGACTAATGGTGTTTCTGGGCGGAATAGCCGAGGCCGTTGCCCAGCACCCCGTGTATAACCGGTGGGAGGCCGGCACGTCGAGCGCGCCCAAGGCACCTTTTGGTGCTGCGCGCGGGGCCGTCATCCTGACGGAGCAACTTCGCCGCGACTCATTGCAGCTTCAGCTTCGGCTCCGGGAAGATTCCCTGACTTATACCCGGGCGGCGATTCCGCTACAGTTGTCCCGAGGGTTGGGCCAGCGGCTGGCAGCTGGCGGCCCGCTGCGGCCCGAGGATGCGGTGTATATACAGTTTCTGCGCCGTAACCTGCGTTACCCGGAACTGGCCTTGCGCAGTGGAATGGAGGGCTCGGTAACGGTGCAGCTGCAGGTGGCCGCTACGGGTCGGGTCCTCAGCAGCCGGGTTGTGAGCAGCGACCTGCGCCAACTCACCGAGTTTGAGGACGTGCCAATAAAGAGCAGCGCCAAGCTACAGGATGCCGCGCGGCAGGCTATGCAGCAACAGGCCCGGGTGTTGCTGCGTCAGCTCACCTTCGAGCCCGGTGCGGCCAGTACCACAGAAGAGTTGAAGATCAGCTACGTGTTCCAATAGTTATCAGGGGCGTGGCACCCCCAGAAACGCCAGCACCCGCGCGTTGAAATCCTGCGGCTGCTCGTGCGGCACGAAGTGCGAAGCCCCCGGAAAGATGTGCAGGCGGGCCCCGGGAAGGGCGGCGGCCAGGGCCCGGGTATGGGCTTCCAGAATAACATCGTGCTGCCCGGCCAGTACCAGCGTGGGCACGCGCAGTCCGGTCAGGTCGGTGGGGCGGAGGTGAGGCTCCTGCAGCAGCAGCCGGTGCCAGCGCGCGGCGGCTGAGGTGGGCGGTAGGGGCGCCAGCTGCTGTTGCAGAAACGTCAGCAGGGGCGGGTCCAGCGCCTCGGGCGAGAGGTTGGCTCCCACCAGCACCAGGGCGGATACGTAGTCTGGGGCCTGCCGGGCCAGGTGCAGAGCGGTGTTGGCGCCGTCGCTCCAGCCCAGCACCCGCACGCGGCGCAGCTGCAACGCATCCAGCAGCTGGCGCACATCCTCGGCCAGCAGGCCGTAGGTGAGTTCCGCGCTGGTTTCGTCGAGGCTGCGGCCGTGGCCCCGGGTATCTACGGCCAGCACCCGGAAGTGGCGGGCCAGCGCGGCAATCTGCCGGTGCCACGCCGCAATGGATTGCCCGTTGCCGTGCAGCAGCAGTAGCGGCTCGCCCTGGCCGTAGGTTTCGTAGTAGAGCCGGGCCCCGGCCACCGGCACCGTGCGGCCCAGGGCCGTGCTGTCGCCGTAGTGGTGGGAGGAGCGGGGCGGAAACCGGGCGGCCCGCATCAGCCGAAACAGGGGGCTGGGCTCGTCGGGGGCGGAATCGGGTGGGGGCGGAGCCGTGCCGGCGGCGGTGAGGTAGCACACCGGCGCGTCGCCGGACGTGAGCTGCCAGGGCGCGGCGGGCGCGGAGCGGGTCAGGCGCTGCTGGCGGCGGCCGGTGCGGGCGGCCAGTACAAAACCCTGGCGGCTGACGTCGGTAGAATCGTTGGGTTGCCAGTGCAGGGTGGCCGCCACGGCCTGCCCGGCGGGCAAACGCAGCCGGTATTCGCGCAGGTCCACGTTCACCCAGCCCCGTTTCTGGCTCACCACCACCGGGATGCCGCCCCGCACCAGCGCCTCGGTGGGGCGGCCCTGCGCCGTACGGTAGAGGTGCAGCACCGCTTCTACCTGCCGGAAGGTGTTGAAGGCCACCTGAAAACTGAAGTCCTGGAGTTCACAGGCCTGGCTGATGGGCAGCACGGTGCCCACTTGCCGGGGGCCGCCCGCGCCAATGAGGTTGTAGGCATTGTACAGGTCGGTGGTGAGGCGGTTGGCCTTACGCGGCCGTCCCAGCACCACGGCCGGTTCCGACTGCCCCGGCCGGATGACTACCTCGCGCAGGCTGACCGCGCGCTCAGGGAGCTGCACGAGCAGGGGCGCGGGACCAAATGCGGCCAGTGGCGTGGTGGTGGGGGCAAAGCCCACTGCCGATAGCACCAAGGAGGCCGGCCGCAGGGAATCGGGCAACTGCAGACGGAAGTTGCCCTGCTCGTCGGCGGCCGTGCCCCGGCCCGTGCCCGGCACGCCCACCGTGGCAAACGGCACGGGCTGCTGCCGGGCATCAACGGCCCGGCCCTGCACCACAAAGTGCTGCCCCAGCGCCCTTCCGGACAACAGGCCGGCGCCGGCCAGCAGAAAAAACGTACGCAGTGTGGCCATAACAAGGATAGAGAGGAAAACAGAAACGACCCGCAGCAACCGTACAGGGAGAATAAGCCAAATGTAGTACGCCGCCCGCTGCCGCGAACGGGCCCTCCTCCCGGAATCATTTTGAGAAAAGTAAATCTAGGAATAGGACAAGTTGCGTACATTCCCGCATGATTGCTACTCGCCCTGCTGCTGCCCCCATCCCCGTCCTATCGCGGGAACATCGGACCTGGATTGCCCTCTACTGCCTGCAAAGTAACTTTCCTGACCGCCAGCAGGTGCTGGTGCAGAACGATGTGACCGAGGACGACCTGCGGCAGTACACGCCCGGCTGGTTGCTGCTGCGGCACCGCCATCAGTTGCGGCGGCGCTGAAAAGCCACCACTTTGGGAAAAGCGAAAATCCAAGATACCGGGTAAAATCCAGGTAAACAGGCAGCTGCGTAGCTGAGGTATGGTTTGAACTATTACCGCTGACGCTTTCGTTATGTTCGCTTCTTCTGCTGCCGCCACTGCCCTGTGCCGTCGTCACCGGGCCTTCATTGCCTTGTACTCGCTGGATGCCGGGCACCGCAATCCGGCAGAGGTGCTACGGCAGAACAACGTAACGGAAGCCGATTTGCAGCAGTATTTCGACAGTTGGTTTGAGATGCGCTGCCGCTGCGGCTGCCTCGCGGCCTGAAGGGCAGGGGCAGAAGAGGAAGGGCCACCTACTCCGGGCGCAGCAGCCTCTGTTCCGCCGCCCGCAGCGCCCGTAGTACCGGATGATGGTCGGAGGCAAACGTAGCTTCTCCCACCCGCAGCACCGGCCGGATGCCCGCCACATTGGCCGTAAACACGGCTTCGGCCGCCAGTAGGGCGGCAGGCTCATAAAGGCCTGCGTGCCAGGGAAGCGCCAGTTTTTCGGCCGCCGCGCGCAGATGGGCCAGGCGGGTACCGGCCACTCCGCCCGCCGTTTCGGCCGGTGTCCAGACCGCCCCGTCGCGAATCCAGGCCACGGCCGCTGCCCCGGCTTCGGCCACGTAGCCCTCCGCCGAGAGCAGCAGAATCTCCTCCAGGCCCCGCTGTTCCCGCTCCCGGGCCGCCAGCACGTAGAGCAGGGCATTAGGACCCTTGCAGAACGACACCGGCGAGCAAGCCGTCCGGACCGTGGCCGCAAAATCGGCGGATTCCACGGGCGTTTCCCGGGCCGCAAAGGGCTGGGCCGTGGCCAGCCACTCCGCCGCGCTGGTCGCGGGCGCGTAGAGTCCGCCGCCCGACCGCCAGAGCTGGAGCCGGAGCCGCTGCGGCCCGGCCGGCGCCGGCTGAGCCGCCACCAGCCGGGCCAGGGTGGCCGTCAGGGCTTCGGGAGTGGCCAGCGGCCCGGGCAGCACCAAGCCCAGCGCGGCGGCGGCGCGCTGCATCCGGTTCCAATGCTGAGTGAGGTAGCGCAGGCGCCCGTCGGCCCACACCAGCGTCTCGAAGAATCCGTCGTTGAAAAACAGGCCCCGGTTGGGCAACGCCAAGCGGACTGCGTTGGCCGGCAGCAGTCCGCCGTTATAGAGCACCATCATGTCCGCAAAGAAAGCAGAGCCGGCCGGAACAGGTAAACAAAGCGCGGCCAAGGTGCCCGTGGACAGCCTGCGGCAACTAAATCAGCCAGCACAAAACGCCAGGTGCGGGTCGTGCGGTCCTTCAGCAGTAGATTTTGCGCAACTATTTTTGACTTCCTAAGCTCCTGGAAACGTGCTGTTCCAGCAGGATATGCGGCCTCTCAGCGCATAGGTTTCCCGTGGAACATTTTGGTGTTCCACGATTTTCATTATTGTGGGGAGCCTACACCAGCGCGAACCGCTTGCCCGGCAGGGCCTTCACCACGCCGCGAAATTCCAGGCCCAGCAGCAACCCTGCCACCTGATGCACCGGCAATTGCGCCTGCCAGGCCAGCGTATCGAGGTGCTCCTCGCGGCCCGGGGCCGCCTGCAGCACCAGCAGCAGGCTGAATTCGTCCGCCGTGAAATCCAGCGGGTTGTAGGTGGCGGGGGCTTTTGGGCGGCCGCTCAGGTGCAGGGCCAGGTCCCAGTTGAGCAGCTGCTCGATGTCGCGGGGCTCGGAATAGAGAGCGGCCTTGTTGCTTTTGATAAGCTCGTGACAGCCCTCGGAAGCCGCCGAGCCCAGCGGGCCGGGCACGGCCAGCACGTCGCGGTCGTAGCCCTGGGCCAGGTCGGCCGTAATCAGGGCCCCGCCTTTTTTGGCCGCTTCTACCACCACGGTGCCGTCGGCGAGGCCGGCAATAATGCGGTTCCGACTGGGGAAATTGTACTTGTCGGGCGGGGTGCCGAAGGGGAATTCGGTGAGCAGACCGCCCTGGGTGAGCATCTTTTCGGCCGTTTTGCGGTGGATGGTGGGGTAGAGCACGTCGAGGCCGGTGGCCATCACGCCCACCGTTTCCAGGCCTTCCTGCAGGGCGGCGCGGTGGGCGGCAATATCAATGCCGTAGGCCAGGCCGCTGACGATGAGCGGGCGGTGCGGGGCCACGCCCTTCACCAGCCGCTCGGTTTGCTCGCGGCCGTAGTCGGTGGCCTGGCGGGTGCCCACCAGGGCCAGAATCTTAGACTGGTTGAGGTCGGCCGTGCCCTGGTAGTAGAGCAGCACGGGCGCGTCGGGCAGCTGCCGGAGCCGGGTCGGGAACTGCTTGCTTGTGTAGAAGAGCAGCTGCACACCCTCTTTTTCGGCCCGGCGCAGGGCCGCTTCGGCCTGGTTCAGGGCCTCGGTGCGCGCCTTACCGGTCAGGATACCCACCGTGGCCGGTCCCACGCCCGGAATCTTGAGCAGCTTGCCCGCCGGCAGGTGCAGGGCGTTGCGGGCCGAGCCGGCGTAGCTCATCAGCTGCCGCGTCAGCTGCGGCCCCACGCCGGGGAACAGCGTCAGGGCGACTTCGTGAAGTAACGTATCGTTCATATGGTCGCCTCACCCCCTGGCCCCCTCTCCGGAAAGGAGAGGAGGAAACTAGCTTTTAGCGCTAAAAAGCCGGTTATGAGGTGTTAGAAAGCCAGGAAATAATAATTTTTAAAAGCTAAAAACTAGTTCCCCTCTCCTTTTTCGGAGAGGGGGCCAGTGGGTGAGGCGAATGTCAGATCATTGCTGCGCTTTCCCAATGGCATCCAGCTCCTTTTTCATGGTCACCATGAACTTGCGGATTTTCTCCAGGCTCTGGATGACGTCGATTTTTTCCTTGAGCTGGGGGCCTTTCTGCTTGAGCATGTCGCGGGCGCCGGGGATGGTGTAGCCGCGCTCCTTCACCAGGTGGTAAATCGTGCGGAACACGTCCACGTCCTGGGGCGTGTAGAGGCGGTTGCCCTTCTTGCTTTTGCGGGGGCGCAGCTCCTCAAACTCCGTCTCCCAGAACCGGATCAGCGAGGGGGCCACGTTGAACTGGGCCGCCACCTCGCCGATGGTGAAGTATTGCTTCTCGATTTCGCGGTCTTTGTAGGGCATGATGTAGTAGTGAGTAGATAGTAGCTGGTAATGAGTACACAGTAGCCGCCGCCGAAACAAAGTCTCACTACGCCGTACTCAATACTCAATACCTTTTACCTTTGCCGCTAGTGCCTTTCCCGGAGGAAAGGCGAAAAATAGCCAAAATCCCGGCGGCCGCCAATTCCCGGTGCCCGCCGCCACGCAATCCGACATGTCACTGCCCACCGCTTCGCACGTCCGCCAGCAATTCCTGGACTTCTTCGCCTCCAAAGGCCACCACATCGTGCCCTCGGCCCCGATTGTGGTGAAGGACGACCCCACGCTGCTGTTCATCAACTCGGGCATGGCCCCGTTCAAGGATTACTTCCTGGGCAACAAGCCCGCGCCCTTCAAGCGCATTGCCGACACCCAGAAGTGCCTGCGCGTGAGCGGCAAGCACAACGACCTGGAAGAGGTGGGCTACGACACCTACCACCACACCATGTTCGAGATGCTCGGGAACTGGTCGTTTGGCGATTATTTCAAGAAAGACGCCATTGCCTGGGCCTGGGAGCTGCTCACCGACGTGTTCAAGCTGGAAAAGGACCGCCTCTACGTCACCTATTTCGAGGGCGACAAGGCCGACGGCACCGCCGCCGACACCGAAACCCAGGACCTCTGGCGCCAGTACACCACCGACGACCGGATTCTGCCCGGCAACAAGAAGGACAACTTCTGGGAGATGGGCGACACCGGCCCCTGCGGCCCCTGCACCGAAATCCACATCGACCTGCGCTCCGAGGAGGAGCGGGCCGCCAAGCCCGGCCGCGAGCTGGTAAACGCCGACCACCCGCAGGTGGTGGAAATCTGGAATAACGTGTTCATGGAGTTCCAGCGCCTGGCCGATAAGAGCCTGATCAAGCTGCCCGAGCAGAGCGTGGACACCGGCATGGGCTTCGAGCGCCTGATGATGGCCGTGTCGGGCGTGAAGTCCAACTACGACACCGACGTGTTTCAGCCGCTGATTCAGTTCATTGCCAAGGAGGTAGGCCTGCAATACACAGGCTCAGTTGTCAGTGCTCCGTTGTCAGTTGTTAGTGAGGGCCATCAGGACGAACGGACAACTGACAACCAGCAACTAACAACTCAGCAAAAAACGGACATTGCCATCCGGGTAATTGCCGACCACATCCGCACCATCGCCTTCACCATTGCCGACGGCCAGCTGCCCTCCAACGTGAAGGCCGGCTACGTGATTCGGCGCATCCTGCGCCGGGCCGTGCGCTACGCGTTTTCGTCGCTCAACCAGAAGCAGCCCTTCCTCTACAAGCTGGTGCCCGTGCTGGCCGACCAGATGGCCGGCATCTTCCCCGAGCTGAAAGCTCAGGTACCCTTCGTGCAGCGCGTGGTGGAAGAAGAGGAAATTGCCTTCCTCAAAACCCTGGAAACCGGCCTGCGCCGCCTCGATGCCCTGGAGGAAACCACCCGCCAGAACGGCGGCGTGATTGACGGCAAAACCGCCTTCGAACTGAGCGACACCTTCGGCTTCCCGCTCGACCTCACCGCCCTCATTGCCCGCGAAAAAGGCCTGAGCGTGGACGAGGAAGGCTTCAAGAAGGAGCTGGAGCAGCAGAAAAACCGCAGCCGCAACGCCCAGGAAACCGAGCAGAGCGACTGGGTAACGGTAACCGAGCACGATGCCCCCAACGTGTTTGTGGGCTACGACCACGACGAGGCCCCGGCCCGCCTGCTGCGCTACCGCAAAATCGACAAGAAGGGCAAAACCGAGTACCAGCTGGTGCTCAACCAGACGCCGTTCTACGCCGAATCGGGCGGGCAGATTGGCGACACGGGCTACCTGGAGTCGCCGCTGAGCAAGGTGCGCGTGCTGGACACCAAAAAGGAAAACGACCTCATCATCCACACCACGCTGGAGTTGCCCCAGGACCTGGAAGCCGAGTTCCTGGCCCGCCCCGACGCGGCCCGGCGCGCCCTCATCCGCAACAACCACACGGCCACCCACCTGCTGCAGGCCGCTTTGCGCCAGGTGCTGGGCAGCCACGTGCAGCAGAAAGGCTCGTTGGTGAACGACAAGCTGCTGCGCTTCGACTTCTCGCACTTCACCAAGGTAACCGACCAGCAGCTGCGCGAGATTGAGCAGCTGGTGAACCAGCGCATCCGCCAGCAGATTCCGCTGGACGAGCGCCGCAATGTGCCCATCGACGAAGCCAAGACGCTGGGCGCCATGGCCCTGTTCGGGGAGAAGTACGGCGAATTCGTGCGCGTCATTACCTTCGATAAGAACTACTCGGTGGAGCTGTGCGGCGGCCTGCACGTGGCCAACACCGGCAGCATCGGCTACTTCAAAATCACCTCGGAAAGCGCCGTGGGCGCGGGCGTGCGCCGCCTGGAAGCCGTAACGGCCGAAGCCGCCGAAGCCTACGTGGACCAGCAGCTGGATTTGCTGGCGCAGGTGCGCGAGGCCCTGGGCAACCCCCAGCACCTCCTCCCCGGCATCGAGAAGCAAACCGAGGAAATGGCCACCCTGCGCAAGCAGATCGAGCAGTTTGCCCAGCAGAGCCTCAACCAGCAGAAAGACCAGCTGGTGGGCCAGGTGAAAACCCTGCACGGCGTGAGCTTCCTGGCAGCCCAAGTGCAGGCCACCTCCGCCGACGGCCTCAAAACCCTGGCCTTCAACCTGCGCCAGGCCGTGCCCAACCTCGTAGCCGTCCTCGGCGCCGAAATCGACGGCAAACCCCAGCTGGCCGTGATGCTCGACGACGAGCTGGCCAAGGGCGGCAAGCTCAACGCCAGCACCCTGGTGCGCGAGCTGGCCAAGGAAATCCAGGGCGGGGGCGGCGGCCAGCCATTCTTCGCCACGGCCGGCGGCAAAAACGCCGCCGGGCTCCCGGCCGCCATCGGCAAGGCCGAGGCGCTGGTGGGAGAGAAGCTGGCGGGGTAGCATCCTGTCGGTATCGGCAGCCGGCAGGTGAGCCGTTTACTCATTATAAATTGCACATGTATTGCGGAGTAGCAGATATATTTCTCTACTCCGCAATGCTTTTCTGCCTTCCCCGTCTCCCTGATAACGTGTCTTTATGAAGTTATATGTACTTATACCTTGGTTTCTGCTGATTACCAGCTGTCCCATAATTGCTCAGCAGAAGCCGAGCAAAACGTTCTATCTGGACTACGGCTTCAAGGAAATATTTGTAAATAATGACGTAGCATATGTGGTGGACCGTTACAGCACGGGCCCAGCCAGCTGGACCGATAGTGTTTTCACGGTTATGGATGGCTATTTACGGCAGGTTGAGCAAGTCAGTCACCACCCGCAAGGCGACACCATAACGCACTCAACCCGTTGGCAGGCCAATGGCCTGTTGCAGTGGCAAGAGGAAAGGCTGGGAAAGAAAAGGCATGGTCCTCAGCTATACTATAACCGGCAAGGCCGACTACAGCACCGGCATCTGTACGTTGCCGGAGTGCAACAACGTACCGACTGTACCTTGGGTAATGTTAACTCGCAAACCTGTGATGACCAACAGGCTATGCCTCAGTATCCGGGTGGGGTAGAGGCTTTATTGAAGAAGATAGCGGCTGATCTGCACTATCCTGTCGATGCCCTTGCCGGTAGAAAACAGGGAAGAATACTGGTGCACTTTGTCGTGGACGAAACTGGGCAAGTGCGCAACGCACACGTCCGGGACCAAGTGTTTCCCAGCTTAGGTGCCGAAAGTATCCGGGTGGTGAAGGGGCTGGCTCAGTTTGAGCCCGCTCGTAAAGCGGGTTTGCCGGTACCCGTATTCTTCGCTGTGCCTGTCACCTTTTCCATTCGGTAATTTCAGAATCAGAAGCTGCCTCCGCGCTTACAAATAAGCCGGTAGTAACTTTCACGTCATGCGTAATCTGGTGTGTAAAAATGAAGCCTGACCTCGTGAAGACTGGAAGTTCCGGTTTGCCGGGCTCCGGCGGAATAGTGCTTACTTTGCACCGGAAATCAGCGCCCTCAGTACAATCAGCGCGAATCTGTGATTCAATGGACGACAATATCAAATCCCAATACCAGCCCGTCATCGGCCTAGAAGTACACGCCCAGCTGCTCACGCGCAGCAAAATGTACTCCTCCGACGAAAACGAGTACGGCGCCCTGCCCAACAACAACCTGAGCGTGATTACGCTCGGCCACCCCGGTACGCTGCCCAAGGTGAACTACTCGGCCGTGGAATTCGCCATGAAAATGGGCCTGGCCACCAACTGCCACATCCGCCGCGACAACCTGTTTGCGCGCAAAAACTACTTCTACCCCGACCTGCCCAAGGGCTACCAGATTACCCAGGACAAAACCCCGATCTGCCACAACGGCCACGTGGATATCCGCCTGGCCGACGGCTCGGTAAAGAAAATCGGGGTGACGCGCATTCACATGGAGGAGGACGCGGGCAAGAGCATGCACCTGGCCGGCGAGGTAGAAACCCTCGTGGACCTGAACCGGGCCGGCGTGCCGCTCATCGAAATCGTGAGTGAGCCCGACATCCGGACCGCCGAGGAAGCCTACGCCTACCTGGCCGAAATCAAGAAGCTGGTAGAGTACCTGGGCATCTGCGACGGCAACATGGAGGAAGGCTCTTTGCGCTGCGACGCCAATATTTCGGTGATGCGCAAAGACGCCACCGAGTTCGGCGTGAAGGTGGAGGTGAAGAACATGAACTCCTTCCGCAACGTGCAGCGGGCCATTGAGTACGAGATTGAGCGGCAGATTGCCCTGGTAGAGGCCGGCGAAATCATCGACTCCGAAACCCGCGGCTTCGACGCGGCCACCGGCACCACCAACGGCCAGCGCAGCAAGGAAACCATGAACGACTACCGGTACTTCCCGGAGCCCGATCTGCCGCCCGTTATCATCTCCGACGAGTGGCTGCACCGCGTGCAGGCCGAGCTGCCGGCGCTGCCCCAGCAGCTCTACGCCCGCTTCACCGGCGAGCTGGGCCTTTCGGATTACGATGCCACGGTACTCACGGCCGAGAAGGAAGTGGCGCTCTATTTTGATGCGCTGACCCGCCTGACGGCCAACGCCAAAGCCGCTGCCAACTGGGTGACCGGCCCCGTGAAAGCCTACCTCAACGAGCGCGCCCTCACCCTCGACCAGTTCCCGCTCACCCCCCAGCACCTGGCCGATATCATCCAGCTCATCGACGAGAACAAGGTGGGCCACTCGGTAGCCAGCAAGCAGCTGTTCCCGTTCCTGCTGGAAAACCCCGCGCACACCGCCGCCGCCGCCGCCGAAGCCCAGGGCCTGCTCCAGCAGTCCGACGCCGGAGCCCTGGAAGCCATGATCCGGCAGGTGCTGGAGGCCAACCCGGCCAAGGTGGCCGAGTATCGCGCCGGCAAAAAGAGCCTGACGGGCATGTTTATGGGCGAGCTGATGAAGCTCACCGGCGGCAAGGCCGACCCCAAACTCGCCAACCAGCTCCTGCGCCAGCACCTGGAAGGCTAAGCGAGTTTAGTAGTGAGTAGTTGGTAGTGGGTTATGAGACTCGCTATTGCCACGACGCCCCCGGCCCGGCCGGGGGCGTCGTTGTGCTTTGCGGCGGCCCACCCCGGTCCGGCGGCGGACCGGTCGTTGCGGAAGTTGCGGTCTGCTTCCAATGCCACCATCACCGGAAAACCTCGTATGCTACTCACTACTCACTACTCACTACTCACTACTCACTACTCACTACTCACTACTCACTACTCACTACCATGCGCGGCTTCTGTTTCGGATTTCTGGTGTTGCTGCTGGGTGGCTGCCAGCGCCTGGGCGCCCCGGCCGAACCCGGGGCCGCCACGGTCAACCGCCAGGCTACCCGGCCTCCGGCCCCGGATTTCACCTTGCCCACCGCCACTGCCGACTCGCTTACGCTCCGCAGCTGGCGCGGCAGCTACGTGCTGCTCGATTTCCGGGCCGCCGACTGCGCCCCCTGCCGGGCCGAAAACGCCAACCTGCGCAAGCTCCACCAGCAGTTCCATAGCCGGGGCCTGCAAATCGTGAGTGTGTGGGCGCATGCGCACGGGGCCGACTGGGCGCGGGTCGCGGCGGCCGATTCGCTGCGCTGGCCCCAGGTGCTGGACCGCCCCACCAACCCGGTGGCCCGGGCCTACGAAGTGGAGACGCGCCCCGCTACCGTGCTGCTCGACCCCCGCGGCCAGGAGCTGGCCCGCAACCTGTTCGGCCGCGACCTGGGCCAGAAAATAGCGGCGTATATCCCGTTGGACTGAGGGCCTTGGGTTGTGGGAGTAGGGATGCGGAACGTTGTCACGAAATAAGCGGGGCGGCCCTTCTGAGCAGGCTCGGAAGGACGGGCTTTCTCCCAGGCGCGGCAGCAGGGGCGGCCCTGGCGGCAACTACTGGCCGTAGGGGGGCGGCGGAACCGTTCGGGTGGGAGCGGGGTTAGGGCGGGGGCTGACAAATCCGGCCGAATTTGGCAACTTGCGGCCCGTTTCCTCGTCCTTTGCCCCACACCCCGGCCCCCGGCGGGCCGGTTTGCTTCCCCGACTGATGACCCACATGAAGAGCCTGCTCTATTTTGGTGCCCTGCTGGGCATGACCAACGCCTGCAACAAAAACACCCCGCCCACCACCGGCGCGGCCTCCGCCGACGGGGCCGGCTACCAGCTGGTGGGCCAGCTGCAAAATGCCCCGGCCGGCACCAAAGTGTACCTGGCCGAGCTGGGCGAAACCCAGTTCGTATCGCGCGATACAGCTACCGTAGACGACAAGGGCCAGTTCCGCTTTACCGGCTCCGTGCCCGAGGCCGGCCTCTACCAGGTGAAAACCACCGACCAGAACCAGGCCCTGGTGGTGCTCGGCAACGGCACCCGCCTGGAGCTGGCCGCCGACGCCCAGCAGCTGCCCGCCACCTACACCGTGCAGGGCTCCCCCGACTCGGAGCTGCTGCGCACCATCAATCAGCAACTCACGGCCAGTCAGCAGCTGCTGCAGGAGCAGATGCCCCGCCTGGAGCAGCGCTACGCCGCCGCCGCCCAGGCCAACCGCACCGACTCCATGCAGGCCATTCAGGCCCAGGCCCAGGCCCTGCAGAGCCAGGGCCAGCGGCAGGTGCTGCGCCTGATCCGGCAGAACCCGGGCTCCATCGTGTCGGGCTTCGTGGTGGCCAACGTGCTCAACCCCGACGAGAATTTCGCCCTGGCCGACTCCGTGGCCAGCCAGCTCAAGGCCAGCCAGCCCAACTCCCGCTACACCAAGAGCCTGGTCACCCGCCTGGAGGGGCTGCGCACCACCGCCCTGGGCTCCGTGGCCCCCGAAATCAACCTGGCCACCCCGGCCGGGCAGCCGCTGGCCCTCACCAGCCTGCGCGGCAAGTACGTGCTCATCGACTTCTGGGCCAGCTGGTGTGGTCCCTGCCGCCGCGAAAACCCCAACGTAGTGCGCGCCTACAACAAGTACAAGGGCCAAGGCCCGGGCTTTGAAATCTACGGCGTGAGCTTCGACCAGGACCGGGGCAAGTGGCTCAAGGCCATCGAGGCCGACCAGCTCACCTGGAAGCACGTTTCGGACCTGAAAGGCTGGGAATCGGCCGCCGGCCAGACCTACGGCATCAAGTCCATCCCCGCTTCCATTCTGCTCGACCCCCAGGGCCGCATCATCGGCAAAAACCTGCGCGGCGCCGAGCTGGAAGCCAAGCTGGCTTCGGTGCTGAAGTAGGGACCTAGAAAAAGCACGTCATCCTGAGCGGAGTGAAGGACCTTATTCAGTTTGAACGACACTCGTTAGTACGGTTCGTTCAAACTGGATAAGGTCCTTCACTCCGTTCAGGATGACGTGCTTTTTCTAAGTCTCAAGCCTCCAAATTACACCCCAAACATGCGCTGCACGGCCTGCCAGAGCTTCTTTTTGCGGCCGGCGTCGTATTCGAGCATCTCGATTTCGCCGGCGCCAAGAAAGGCCGTGTCGCCGTAGAGCAGCACCGGCTCGTAGGGCTGAGTGGTGTAGACGGCCACGTCGAGCAGGTTTTTGCCGAAGGCCAGGAACTGCCGGGCCGTCAGGTGCCGGCGCAGGCTGCACAAAGCCACCGGGTAGCTGGGGTGCTCCACGTTTACCAGCACCACGTCTTCCACAATCAGGCGCAGGGCCTTGAGCAGGTTGTTGAGGAACACGTTGCGGGGCAGCTTGCGGAACTGGTCGGGCGAGACGCGCACCAGCACCACGAGGCCACCCGCGTTGCTGCCCAGGGTGGAAAACGGTACGTGCGCCACCGGCGACTGAGTGGGCGTGGGCTGCACCCGGCCCGGCTGGGAGGGCGGCGCGGCGGGCGCGGCCGGCAACTGGCCCAGCGTCAGCGTCACGGCCGCCCGCTCCGCCGGAGTTGCCGGAGTAGGGGCGGCCGCCGGAGTTGCTGCTGGAGCAGCAGTCGGAGCAGATACCGCCGGAGGCTGCACTACGGGAGCTACTGTCGGAGCAGTCGCCACTGGAGCGGGTGCAGCCGGTGGCACCGCCACGGGGGCCGGAGTTGGCGCCACCGGCGGCGGGGCAGGCACGGCCGCGGCTGCGACGGGTGCTACGGCCGGGGCGGCGGGAGGCAGGGGTGCCGGCGGGGCTTTGGCTGGGGATACGGCTGCGGCCACTGCTTCAACGGTCCCGGCGGGTTCGGCTACCACGTACAGGGAGGCTTCAGTGTAGAAGTTCTGAAAGAAGGCGAGCGTGGCGGCGTTATCCATACAAATCGGCAAAAAGAAAGCGTACCGGCAATTTACGGCCTGCATTCCGGCGGTCCTAACCGGCGCAATGGCCCGGTGAACAGGAGCAGGCCCCAGAGCGTCATTCCGAGCGGAACCGAGGAATCTCGCGTGCTGACGGTGCAATGGTAACCCAATAGCAGGATTACTTTGGCAACCTCAGCACGCGAGATTCCTCGGCTACGGCTTCGCCTTCGCTCGGAATGACGTTCTTTCCCTAATCCCTAATCCCTAATCCCTAATCCCTAATCCCTAATCCCTAATCCCTAAGAGCCGGCCGGCTCGTCGTCGGCGGCCTGGGCCACCAGGTCGAAGAGGGCTTTGAGCTCGGTGGCATCCTGGGGAGCCATGCGCCCGCCCAGCACCAGGCGCAGCTGGCGGCGGCGCAGGGCTCCGTCGTAGAGGGCTACTTCCTCGGGCGTTTCGGGGGTGGCGTCCGGCACGTCAATCGGGCGGCCCGACTGGTCTACGGCCACGAAGGTGAAGAAGGCTTCGTTGGATTTTACCTTGGTGCCGCTGGGGATGTCCTCGGCCCACACGTCGATGTGCACTTCCATGCTGGAGCTGAACGAGCGCGTCACCTGGGCTTCGAGCGTCACCACGCTGCCGAGCTTGATGCCCTCCCGGAACGAGACGTTATCGACCGAGGCCGTCACCACGATGCGGTTGGAGTGGCGCTGGGCCGAAATGGCGGCGGCCACGTCCATCAGGTGCATCATGCGGCCGCCCATCAGGTTGTTGAGCGTGTTCGTGTCGTTGGGCAGCACCAGCTCGGTCATCCGAACGAACGAGTCTTTCACGGGCTTCTGTTTGCGCAGCATTATCGGGGTTGTTGAAATCAGCGAAGAAAGTGCAAAGGTAGGCGGTGAATGAGTGAGGTGGTGAATGAGTGAACCATTCGGTCATCCTGAGCGGAGCGAAGGACCTTGTCACGTGAGCACGGCCCCATCAACGGCTCGTTCCAACGTGATGAGGTCCTTCGCTCCGCTCAGGATGACCGAACCGTTCACTCATTCACCACTTCACTCATTCACCACTGCCCCATCCGGCTTTGCCCAGCAGGGGCACGAAGCGGAACTCTTCCAGGTCCTGACGGGAAAACTCGTCCTCGCTCTCACGCACCACGCGCACCATACGCTGGCTGGTTTCGTCGCCCACGGGGATGACCAGGGCCCCGCCCACCCGCAGCTGGCGCAGCAGGGGCCGGGGCAGGGTGGGCGCGCCGGCCGTCACCAGAATCTTGTCGAAGGGCGCGTGCTGGGGCAGGCCCAGGGAGCCGTCGCCGCAGAACAGCTGGGCCGGGCGCTGCATGGTGGTCAGGCGGCGGGCGGTGCGCTCGAACAGGACCGGGTTGTACTCGATGCTAAAGACCTGGGCCGTAAGCTCGAGCAGCACGCAGCACTGGTAGCCCGAGCCCGTCCCGATTTCCAGCACCCGGTCCTGGGGCCGGATGCCGAGCAGCTCGGTCTGGTAGGCCACCGTGTAAGGCTGGGAAATCGTCTGGCCCTCGCCGATGGGAAAGGCTTTGTCGTGGTAGGCGTGGGGCTGGAAGGCCGAGGCGAAGAACTGGTGGCGGGGCACCGCACCCACGGCCGCCAGCACCCGCTCGTCGCGGATGCCTTTGCGGCGCAGCTCTTCCACCAAGGCGCGGCGCATTCCCCGATGACGATAGGTATCAGCGTGCATGAGAGCAAGGAAAGGAGGCGAACAGTAAGCAGAACGGCGGGGGGAGCGGCGCCGGGGCGCCCGGATAGCGGCTAATTCCTACCTTTGCCCAGCTCCCCAAAATGGCCCCGGTCGCTGGGGCCGGGCAACAACTGAGGCGTAAAACTACGGCTTCAGCCCCGAAAAATCATTCCGGCGGCCCGGCTGGCCTGCTTAGCTCTCCCGCTCTTGATTCGTACTCTCCAAAAACTGAAGCTGATAGCCGCCGACTTCGGGGCGGCCCTGCTGGCGTGGGGATGTTTTTTTCTGCTGCGCAAGTACCTGCTGCGCGAAATCAGCCCCGGTTACGACCTGGCCACGGATGCCCCCTTCGTGGCCGGGGCGGCGCTGATGATTGCCACCTTCTGGACCGGCCTCTACGCCCTGCTGGGCGAGTACCACGACATTCTGCGCAAGTCCCGCCTGGCCGGGGTGATTCGCCTGGGCCAGGTGTCGGTGCTGGGGGGCGTCATCATTTTCTTCGTGCTGCTGCTCGACGACCAGGGCGTGCAGAACTACCGCAGCTACTACAAAACCATTTCGGCCTACTTCCTGCTGCACTTTACCATCTCGGCCGTGCTGCGGCTCTGGGCTGTAAGCAGCGTGCAGCGGCTGGTGCGCGGGGGCGTCATCAGCTTTAACACGCTGCTGGTGGGCTCGGGGGTGCTGGCCCGCGACACGTTTCAGGAGCTGCGCCGCACCGGCCGCCACCTGGGCCTGCGGCTGGTGGGCTTCACGCCCCTGGGCCACACCCCCGCCGACGAACAGCTGGCCGCCGAGCTGCCCGACCGGGGCTCCTACCAGCAGTTGCCGGCCCTGGTGGAGGCGCTCAACATCGAGCAGATCATTATCGCCATTGAGTCGAGCGAGCACCGCGTGATTGAGGAAATCCTGACCCTGCTGGAAGGAACCACCGCCCGCGTGAGCATCCTGCCCGACCTCTACCAGATGCTGCTGGGCTCGGTGAAGGTGAGCCACGTGTTCGGCACGCCCCTGATCGAAATCAAGCAGGACCTGCTGCCGCTCTGGCAGAAGGTGCTCAAGCGCCTGCTCGATGTGGTGGCCTCCGTGCTGTTCCTGCTGCTGGCCTGGCCGGTGTATGCCTTCACGGCCATCATGGTGAAGCTCTCCTCGCCGGGGCCGGTATTTTACTCCCAGGAGCGCATCGGGCGGCACGGGGTGCCGTTTCGCATCTATAAGTTTCGCTCCATGGTCGTCGAGGCCGAGCAGCAGGGGCCGGCCCTCTCATCCGACCACGACCCGCGCATCACCTCCTGGGGCCGCTTTATGCGGCGCGTCCGCCTCGACGAGCTGCCCCAGTTCTGGAACGTCATCCGGGGCGATATGAGCATCGTCGGGCCCCGCCCGGAGCGGCAGTTCTTCATCGACCAGATTGTGCGGCTCGCGCCCCATTACCGCCACCTGCACCGCGTGCGCCCCGGCCTCACCAGCCTCGGCCAGGTGAAATACGGCTACGCCGAAACCGTCCCCCAGATGGTCGAACGCCTCAAATTCGACATCCTTTACATCGAAAACATGAGCCTGGCCATGGACTTCCGGGTGCTGCTCTACACGCTCAAGATCATCATTGAGGGGCGGGGCAAATAAAATCACAGATGTTGCCGATGACGCCGATGTCACAGATTTGTTCTGGCGGGGTGATGCGTTCTGCTGGGGGATTTCTAATGCATTGATTTCGGTGAAACAGGGATGATTACAGGCTTTGAAGATGGGAGAGTATAAGCATCAGGAATTGACGAGGGAGGTTGTTGGGGGCGCTATGCGGGTGCATACGCAGTTAGGACCGGGGTTTCCCGCAGTGGTGTCCCAGCGGTGTCTGGCGATTGAACTGCGGGAGAGCGGGCTGGCTTTTGAGCGGGAACTGGAGTTGCCGTTGTTCTACCGGAACGAGCAGGTTGGTAGCCGCCGCGTCGATTTTCTGGGGGGAGAAGGTTGTGCTGGCAGAGCCGAAAGCGCTGAGTGACAGCATCCCGGCCCATCATGCGCAGGTACTAGATTACCTCAATGCCTACCAACTTGAAGTCGCCCAGCTTCTGAATTTCAGTGCCCCTCGTCTAACCTACAACCGTTTCGTCGGTTCTCCTCGCCCAACCTAAACCACCCACCAGCACGAATCTGCCACCAGAACGAATCAAACCCAACCAGAACAAATCCGCTACCAGAACGAATCTGTGGCATCTGTGTCATCTGCAACATCTGTGATTCATGTTTACCGGCATCATTGAAACCCTCGGCACCATTACGGCGGTGCGCCGCGACGAAACCAACCTTCACTTCACCGTGCAGTCGGGCTTTGCCCAGGAGCTGAAAATCGACCAGAGCGTGGCCCACGACGGCGTGTGCCTGACGGTGGTAGCCGTCGACGGCCTGGCCGGCACCCACGTCGTCACGGCCATCGACGAGACCCTGCAAAAAACCAATCTGAGCCAATGGGCGCCCGGCCGCCGCGTGAACCTGGAGCGCTGCCTCGCGGCCAACGGCCGCTTCGACGGCCACATCGTGCAGGGCCACGTGGACCTGACGGCCACCTGCGAAGCCGTGGAGGACCAGCACGGCAGCTGGCTCTACCGCTTCCGCCACGAAGCCGGTCCCGGGCGCGTGACGGTGGAAAAGGGCTCCATCTGCATCAACGGCACCAGCCTCACCTGCTTCAACAGCACCGACGACGGCTTCTCCGTGGCCATCATCCCCTACACCTACGCGCACACCACCTTCCAGGACCTGCGCCCCGGCGACCGGGTGAACCTGGAGTTCGACATCGTGGGCAAGTACGTGGCCAAGCTGCTGGGCAAGTAGGGGCGCGTTGCCCGCGCCCGCCAGCGGAGGCGCAAGTACCAAGCGAAACTCAAACGCCTGTCGTACTTTCAGCGCCCTATGCGCTATCTGTTTCTGGTTTTACTGCTGCTGCCCCGGCCCGCTGCTGCCCAGCAGCCGGTGGAAACCATCCTGGCGGCGGAGGCGGCGGCCGGGCGGTTCAGCGGGGCGGCCCTGGTGGTGCAGCAGGGCCGGGTGGTGGCCCGCGCGGCCCACGGCCTGGCCGACCGGCCGGGAGCGGTGCCCATCACCGACAGCACCCGCTTCCCCATCGCCTCCCTGACCAAGACGCTGACGGCCCTGCTGGTGCTGCAATTCCAGGAGCAGGGCCGGCTGCAGCTCACGGACAAGGCCTCGGCCTACCTGCCCGACCTGCCGCCCGACTGCCGGAACATTACGCTGCGGGAGCTGCTGACCCACTACGCGGGCCTGCAAAACGAGCCCGGCCGGGCCTACGCCGCCCGGCTCTCTACGGCGGAGTTCGTGCGCACTTACGTGCGGCGGAAGGCGGCCGCAAAGGCGCCCGGTTTCCACTACAACAACGTCGATTACATCCTGCTGACCCGGGTGCTGGAGGTGGTGGGCGGCCGGCCGTACGCGGAGCTGCTGCGGGAAGGCCTTCTCGCGCCGCTGGGCCTGCGCAACACGGGCGTGCTCACCGGCCGCGGCGCGGTTCCGAACCTGGCTTACGGCTACCACAACTACAGCTTCGGGGAGGGCACCGGCCAGGAGCCTTTGCTGGCCGATACGCGGGAGCTTACGAATTACGCGGGGGCGGGGGCCGTGTATTCCACCGTGGCCGACCTGGCCCGCCTGGTGCAGGCCCTGCACGGGCACCGTCTGCTCCGGCCCCGGACCATGCGGCGGCTGGTAATCCGCCCTCAGCAGCCCGACTTTATCGACTACGCCCGCGGCCGCCCCACCATCGGCTTTTACTTCAACGACCACACGTTTTCCCGCCCGGTGCTGGAGCGCCGCGGCAGCATCGAGGGCTTCAACTCCCTGCTGCTTACTACGCCCGATTTCACCACCGCCGTCATCCTGCTCTGCAACACCGACACCGGCGACCTGGAAAAAATCGGGGATGCCGTGTTCAACGCCCTCCGGTAAGCGGGCGGTGAGCCTCGGCCGCAAAGAAGCTTTCCGCCGCCCGCAGGGCCGCCGTATCCCGGAGCACGTCGCCGGGACGGGAGCCGTTGCCGAGCAGGTAGCCGCCCCAGGGCAGGTGCAGGTAGGCGGCGCTGAGTTGCAATGTTTCGCGCAGGGGCCGGGCTTCTTCGGCGCTGCCACTGCTGGCCACTACGGCCCAACAGGTTTTGCCCCGCATGCGGGCCCGGAACTCCAGGCCGGGCGTGCGCAGCCAGGCGCTCCAGTAATCGAGGTAGCGTTTGGCCGGCCCCGAGAGGGTGTACCAGTACAGGGGCGTGACCAGCACGAGGTCGGTGGCCCACAGGGTGGCTTCGAGCAGAATCTGTTCGGGGCCGGTGGGGGTGGGGTAGGGTGCATCGTGGCGCCGGTCCACGAAGGGCGGCAGGTCGAAATCAGCCAGAAACAGCCATTGCTGCTCCGTGTCGGGGGGCAGCTGCCAGGCCGCGTGCCGGGCCAGCAGCTCGCTGTTGCCGGCGCGGCGGGTGCTGCCCAGCAGGAAGAGGAAGCGGCGGGGAGCAGTGAGCGGCATGGTATCGGAGAAAAAAGCTGTACCCTATCCGGCAGGATGGAAAAAATAGGGTACAATCTTGTACCTTATCGGAGTAATAAGTTTTCATAAGGTACAGATTCTCCGCTATGCCGCGTTCAGCTATTCGTTCCAACACCCTGCCGGCCCAGGTGCGCCGGTATTTCGGGCTGCCTCAGTGGGAGCTGGCGGCGTTTCTGGGCGTTAGTCCCGAGCTGGTAAAGCATATCGAAGCCGGCCGCCGCAGCCTCAGCAGTCCGGTGCTGCTGCGCCTCAACGAGCTGGCCCGCCTGTTGCCGGCTGAGCCGGAGCCCCCCGCTACGGTTGCGCCGGCCGGCCCGGGCGCGGTTTTTCCGGGCTGGCCCGAAGCCGCGCCCGTGCTGGCCCGCCTGGATGGGTGCCAGCATCAGGCCGCCCGCCACCGCCGTCAACTGGCCCGCCTGACGGCGGCCCTGGCCCTGGCCCGGCGCTGGGAGCAGGCCCTGCCCGGCTTGCAGGCCACTGCGCCGGCCCTTACCGATACATCGGCGGGGGCGGCCCGGCGGCGGCGGTGGCTGGCGGCCCGGGAGCAGCAAACCCGGGAGGCCCTGGGGCCCGCGGCGGCAGCCCGCTACCAGCTGCTACGGGTACGGATGGAGGCCCTGGAGGCGGAGGCCGCCGCGCTGCGGGCCCTGCTGCCGGCCCACGACTAAGCGGCCCCGGAACCGGAATGCGGCCCGGCGCGTAAGAAATCGGGTACCAACTGCTATAGAATTATGTCGAAACGCGAATTAATCGAGCCCAACGAGGGCGATAAGCGCTACATCCGCCGCGACGAAGACGGCAAAATCAAGGAGTCCGTCGACCTGAACCGGTCCCTGTCCCAGGACGACCGCCACAACGCCCGCACCACCAGCAAACCCGGCCACGGCGACGAGGGCGACGGCCACACCGGCAACCGCGAGCCGGCCGGGTAGAGGCCGGAGAATACACTTAAAAAGCCCGCCGTACCAATCGGAACAGCGGGCTTTTAAGTGCTTGATGAGTTAGCCGGGAGCTGGCGCAGCGTCAGGGGGAAAGTGCCTCCTGCCCGGCCGGCCACCAGCGGGCGGCCAGCCGCTCGTAGGCGGTGGCGCAGGCCCAGGCCGTAAGCGTGCCCAGCAGGGCCCCGGCCACTACGTCGGAAGTGTAGTGGGCAGCCAGGTAGATGCGGCTGTAGCTGACGACGGCGGCCCAGCCGAAGAACAGGGCCTTGGCCACCCGGAAGCGCCGGGGCAGCACCAGGGCCATGAATACGGCCAGGGCAAAGGCGTTGGCGGCGTGGGAAGAAATAAATCCGAACTGCCCGCCGCAGCCGTTGGCCAGGTTGAGGGTGGCCGAGAGGTCGGGGTCGTGGCAGGGGCGCAGGCGGGCGAAGTAGGGCTTGAAGAAGCGGCTCGACACAACGTCGGCCAAGCCTACGCTCAGCAGCAGCAGGGGCAGCAGCAGCCGGGCCCGCCGCCCATAATAGTAGGCCAGCACCACCAGAAGAACGAAGTAGGCCGGAAACCACCCGAAGCGCTCCGTGAAAAACACCATCCACGTATCCAGGGTGGGGGTGCGGTGGGCGTTGGCCGCCACCAGCAGCCAGCGGTCCAGGGCCTGGAGCTGCTCAACCACCGGCTGCGGGCTCAGCAGTGGGCGCCACCGTCTGCCCCAGCCAGTCGATGCCGGGACGCAGCCACTGCTGGGTGGCGGCTTCTTCCGAGCCGGGGGCGGGGGGCTGGTTGTAGTGCCATTCGCACTGGGGCGGCAGGCTCATGAGGATGCTCTCGGTGCGCCCCCCGGTTTCGAGGCCGAAGCGGGTGCCCCGGTCGATGGCCAGGTTGAACTCGGCGTAGCGGCCGCGGCGCACCAGCTGCCACTGCTTCTGGGCGGCGGAGTAGGGGCGGGCGGCGTTGTGGCGCATCAGGGCGCAGTAGGTGCGCCCGTACACCTCGGCCACGGCCCGCACGAAGGCGAACAGGCTCCCGGCGTCGGCCTCTTTGCCCACAATAAGCCGGTCGAAGAAGATGCCGCCCACCCCCCGGGTTTCTTGGCGGTGGGGGATGAAGAAGTATTCGTCGGCCCACTGCTTAAAGCGCGGGTAGTAGTCGGGGTGGTGCTGCTCACAGACCTGGGCAATCTGCTCGTGAAACCAGCGGGCCTGGGTTTCGTCCACGTAAATCGGGGTCAGGTCGAGGCCGCCGCCGAACCAGGCTTCCCCGTTGCCGGCCTCGAAGTAGCGCACGTTCATGTGCGAAATGGGCACCCAGGGGCTGCGCGGGTGCTGCACCACGCTCACGCCGGTGGCGAAGTAGTTCGGGTCGGGCATGAGCAGGACCCGGGCCGCGGCCTCGCTCATCTGGCCCGTGACGCCCGAAAAGTTCACCCCGCCCTTCTCGATAATGGTGCCCTCGGTGAGTACCCGGCTGCGGCCCCCGCCGCCGCCGTGGTGCTGCCAGGCATCCTCGCGGAAGCGGCCGGAGCCGTCGGTGGCCTCCAGCTCGGCGCAGAGCCAGTCCTGAAACTGGCGCATCCAGTCCTCCACGGTGTCGCGGAAACGGGGCTGGGTACGCGGGGCGGGAAACGGGGCGGCGGCGGGAGCGGGCAGAACAGACATCGGGGCAAAGGTAAAAAACAGCGGTGGGTTTCGGGGTAAGCCGAACGCCGGAAGTACAAACCGGCCCGGCAGCACGTCATTCCGAGCTTGCCGAGGAATCTTGCGTGCTGACGTTGCAATGGTAAACCCAAGTAATCCAACGTCAGCACGCGAGATTCCTCGGCAAGCTCGGAATGACGTGCTGCGAATGACGTGCTGTTCCCCATCCATTAAAGTAAAACCCGCCGGGATTCGTCCTGTTATGGGCACCTTCGCTTTCGCTCCTGCTCATGCTCAAAACTTTCGGCGCGGCCCCTTCGCGCGATACGCAACGGCGCTTTGCCACCCTGCCCAACTACGCCGACGGGCGCTTCGAGAACCCGGGGGGCGTCCGCTTCAGCCCCTCGGAGGCGCCCATGGGCCGGATGCTGCTCGACTTCCTGCGCAAGCCCGCCACCGTGACGCCCTCCCGGCCCGTGCCCACCGTCCGCACCGATTTGCGGGCCCCGGCCCCGGCCGCGCCCACCATTGTCTGGTTCGGGCACTCCTCGTATCTGATCCGGGCCGCCGGATTGAATATTCTGGTTGACCCCGTCTTCAGCGGGGCCGCCTCGCCTTTCGCCTTCGCCGTGAAAGCCTACCCCGGCGCCGATGCCTACGGGGTGGCCGACCTGCCGCCCATCGACGTGCTGGTGCTCACCCACGACCACTACGACCACCTCGACTACGCTACCATACTGGAGCTGCGCGGGAAAGTGAAGCGCGTGGTGATGCCCCTGGGCGTGGGCGCCCACCTGCGGGCCTGGCATTTCGACCCCGAGCTGCTGACGGAGCTCAACTGGCACGAGTCGGCGGAGCTGGCCCCGGACGTGCAGCTCACGGCTACGCCCGCCCAGCACATGTCGGGCCGCCTGGCCCAGCGCCAGACGCTGTGGGCCTCCTACGTGCTGGAGCTGCCCGGCGCGCGCCTGTTTCTGGGTGGCGACAGTGGCTACGGCCCCCACTTTGCCGCCATCGGGGAGCAGTACGGGCCCTTCGATCTGGCCCTGCTCGAAAACGGCCAGTACAACCTGCACTGGCACGCCATCCACACCCTGCCCGAGGAAACCCTGCAGGCCGCCCGGGACCTGGGTGCCGCCCTGCTGCTGCCGGTGCACTGGGCCAAATTCACGCTGGCCTACCACCCCTGGAACGAGCCCATCCAGCGCCTGCTCGCGGCCGCCGACGCGGCCGGGCAGCCCGTCACGGTGCCCCGCATCGGGGAGCCCTACACCCTGGGCCAGCCGGTGCTGCGGGAGGCGTGGTGGGCGTTTGACTGACCGGAGCCCTGGATTCGCGCCACGCCATTCGATGCCTGACCGATGTAGAGACGCGTATTCGCGTCTCATCGTTGAACGATGACGTTGTACCGATAGAGCGACGACGCGGCCCCGGTATCTATGCCGTCGTTTCGAAACAATGGACGACGCTGCCCCGATACCAGATGATAACGTTACAACGAAACCGTTCAACGACGAGACGCGAATACGCGTCTCTACAGCATTTAATTGCATGAAACACACTCGTCGCACTGTTTTCCGGACGCTTCTGGGTCTTGTCGTCATCTTGCTGCTGGCTGGGGCGGCGTTTGCGGGGCTGAGTCCGCAGTTCGGGGGCAAGCCCACCGCGGCCGAAAAGGCCCGCTTTGCCCGCACCGGCCGCTACGTGGACGGGGAGTTCCGGAACCTGATTCCGACCGAGCTGATGACCGGCAGCAGCTTGGCCACGGTGATGTGGGAGTTTCTGTTCAAGAAAACGCCCGGCAAGAACCCGCCCGGCCCGCTGCCCATGCGTTTGCTCGATTCGCTCAGCCTCGTCGGTCAGTCGCCCGGGCTGCTGCGCGTAACCTGGTTCGGGCACTCGGCCAGCCTGCTCGAAATCGGGGGGCACATGATTCTGATTGACCCCATGCTGAGCCAGGAGATGGGGCCGGTTTCGTGGCTGACGCCCAACCGCTACAATCCCCGCGTGCCCATTCGCACCGAGCAGCTGCCACCCATCGACGCGGTGCTCATTTCCCACGACCACTACGACCACCTCGACTACGAAACCATCACCAAGCTCAAGGGCAAAACGGGCCTGTTCTGCGTGCCCCTGGGCGTGGCGGCCCACCTGCGGGCCTGGGGCGTGGACACCGCCCGCATCCGGCAGCTCGACTGGCACGACTCGGTGCAGGTGGGGAATCTGACCATCCTCAGCACCCCGGCCCGGCACTTTTCGGGCCGGGGGCTCACCAACCGTAACGCCACGTCCTGGAGCTCCTGGGTGGTGAAAGCGCCCGGCCAGCGCGTGTTCTACAGCGGCGACGGGGGCTACGGCCCGCACTTCGCCGCCATCGGCCGCCGCCACGGCCCCTTCGACCTGGCCCTGATGGAATGCGGCCAGTACGACCCCCACTGGGCCGACATCCACATGCTGCCCGAACAGAGCGTGCAGGCCTCCCTCGACGTGCGGGCCCGGGTGATGCTGCCCGTGCACTGGGGCGCCTTCACGGAGGCCAACCACCCCTGGAACGGCTCCGTGCAACGCGCCTCGGCGGCGGCGGCCCGCCTCGGCCAGACCCTCACCACCCCCGAGCTGGGCCAGCCCGTGACCCTCGGCGCCGGCCCGCTTCCCCAGACCCGGTGGTGGGAAGCGGTGAGTGAGTGAGTGAGTGAGTGAGTGAGTGAGTGAGTGAGTGAGTGAGTGAGTGAGTGAGTGAGTGAGTGAGTGAGTGAGTGAGTGAGTGAGTGATTAGCACGTCATTCTGAGCGAAGGCGCAGCCGAAGTAGAAGAATCTCGCGTGCAATGGTAACTTCTTATAAAAGAATTACTTTGACACGCGAGATTCTTCGACTTCGGCTGCGCCTTCGCTCAGAATGACGTGCTGTTTTTCTGCTTCACCGTCTTCCGCAGCACCTGCAGCACCAGCGGCTCGGGGTGGCGGGGGGTGCCGAAGCGGGTGTCGGTGGGGAAGGCCACGGTTTCGGGGGTGCGCTGGTAGCCCAGGCGCTCATACCAGACCAGCAGCTCGTGGCGGACGGAAATGACGGTCATGCGCACGGCCGCGCAGCCTTGGGCGCGGGCGTAGTCCTCGGCGGCCTGCACCAGCCGCCGGCCGATGCCGCCGGCCTGGAGGGTGGGCTCCACGGAGAGCATGCCCAGGTACAGCTCCGGCCCCTGCACCTGCAGAAACACGCTGCCCACCAGCTCTTCATCCGCCGCGCGGCGGGCCAGCAGGAAGGTGGCGCCGGGCCGGCCGAGCTGCTCCAGCAGATCGGCCTCGTCGGTGCGCTGCCCGGCCAGCAGGCCCGATTCGGTGGTCCAGCCCTGCTCCGAGGCTTCGCCCCGGTAGGCGCGGTTCACGAGGCGGTTGAGGGCGGGCACGTCGGCGGCCGTGGCGGGGGCAAAGCGAAGCATGAGGGAAAATGGTGAGGTGGTGAAATAGTGAGTTGGCGTTCTGTAGGCGTGGCTTGCGCGGCTGGCAAACGGGCAAGCCCGGCGCAAGTTGGGCCGCCGAAACATCAAACTCACCATTTCACTATCTCACCATTTCACCTTTCGTAACTTCGCCCCAGCACCCAACCCCCGCCCATGACCCCCGAAACCGCGCCCGCCCCGCAAACCGACTTCTCCACCACCGTTCACCCCAGTTCCGAGATCCTGCGCCGCGCTTACCGCCTGCTGCGCACCGGCGATGAGCTGGCCCGCCTCTACGAAGACAATAAGGCCGTAACGGCCAAATACGTGCACGCCACGGCCCGGGGCCACGAGGCCATCCAATTGGCCGCCGCCGCCTGCCTCATGCCCCAGGACTACGCCGCGCCCTACTACCGCGACGACTCCCTGCTGCTGGGCATCGGCCTGACGCCCTACGAGCTCATGCTTCAGCTCATGGCCAAGCGCGACGACCCCTTTTCGGGCGGGCGCACCTACTACTCCCACCCCTCGCTGCGCCGGGCCGGGTTGCCCACCATTCCGCACCAGAGCTCGGCTACCGGCATGCAGGCCATTCCCGCCACCGGCGTCGCCCAGGGCCTCAAGTACCTGGAATCAATTAAGAATTCTGAGAACGGAGCTGAAGCAGATACATCGGAAAAATCGAACGATTCAATTCTTGATTCTTCCTTGTTAATTGTTAATTCGCCGCAGGCGTCACCTCTCGTGCTGTGTTCGATTGGCGACGGGGCCATGACCGAAGGGGAGGTGAGCGAGGCCCTGCAGATGGCCGTGCTGCACCAGCTGCCCATTATTTACCTGGTCCAGGACAACGACTGGGGCATTTCGGCCACCGGCCGGGAGATGCGCACCATGAACGCCTACGAGTTTGCCGCCGGCTTCAAGGGCCTGCACCGCCTGCAAACCGACGGGGCCGATTTCCTGGCCAGCTACGCAACCATGCAGGAGGCCGCCGACTACGTGCGCGCCCGCCGCGGGCCGGTGCTGGTGCACGCTAAATGCCCCCTGCTGGGCCACCACACCAGCGGCGTGCGCCGCGAGTGGTACCGCGGCGACGACCTCGCCCAGCATGCCCAGCAGGACCCGCTGCCCCGCTTCCATGAGCAGCTGCTGAGCCTGGGCTTCGCCGAAGCCGAGCTCCAGGAGCTGGCCGACCAGGCCCGCGCCACCGTGCTGGCTGACTACGAGCGCGCCCTGGCCGCCCCCAATCCCGACCCGGCCACCTTCCAGGACCACGAATTCGCGCCCCCGGCCGTGACCGAGGAAACCGGCGAGCGAACCCCCGCCGGCGCCGATAAGGCCCTGATGGTGGACGCGGCCCTGCACGCCGTCGACGACATTCTGCGCGAGTTTCCCGAGGCCCTGTTCTACGGCCAGGACGTAGGCGGGGAGCTGGGCGGGGTGTTCCGCGAGGCCGCTTTGCTGGCCAAAAAGTACGGCGACACCCGCGTCTTTAACACGCCCATTCAGGAGGCCTACATCATCGGCAGCACGGCCGGCATGAGCGCCGTGGGGGCCAAGCCCATCGTCGAAATTCAGTTTGCCGACTACATCTGGCCCGGCCTCAACCAGCTGGTGGAGGAGCTCAGCAAATCCTGCTACCTGAGCAACGGGCAGTTCCCGGTTCAGAGCCTGATCCGGGTGCCCATCGGGGCTTACGGCGGGGGCGGGCCCTACCATTCGGGCTCCATCGAAAGCACCCTGCTCACCATCCGGGGCATCAAGGTGGTGTACCCCAGCAACGCGGCCGACATGAAGGGCCTGCTGCGCGCCGCCTTCCTCGACCCCAACCCCGTGGTGCTGCTCGAACACAAGGGCCTGTACTGGAGCAAGGTGCCCGGCACCGAGGACGCCAAAACCACCGAGCCCGCCGCCGGCTACGTCATTCCGCTGGGCAAAGCCAACGTTTTTCAGGAGGCCGACGCCCGGAAGCTGGCTAACGGCGAAACCTGTGTGGTCATCACCTACGGCATGGGCGTACACTGGGCCCGCACGGCCAGCCGGCAGTTCCCCGGCCAGGTCGAAATCCTGGATTTGCGCACCCTCAACCCCCTCGACTGGGCCGCCGTGCAGGCCGCGGTGCGCCGTCACGGCAAGGCCCTGGTGCTCACCGAGGAGCCGCTCATGAACTCCTTCGCCGAGAGCCTGGCCGGCCGCATCCAGCGCCACTGCTTCCAGCAGCTCGATGCGCCCGTGTTTACCCTCGGCGCCGCCAACCTGCCCGCCATTGCCCTCAACGTGGAGCTGGAAAAGCAGATGCTGCCCAACCCCGATAAGGTAGCCACCGCCCTCGGCGAGCTGCTCGGGTACTAACGCCCCGCCGGCTCCCGGCTCAATTGTCGGCCAGCACTCGTTCGCGTCCCTGCTCACGAACACTGACTACGCCACAAAAAAGGCCTTCCGTACGGAAGGCCTTTTTTGTGGCGTGGCAAACGGTGGCGCACTTATTCCTTCACCAGTTTCACGGTTTGATGCCCATCGGGGCCGCTGAGGCGCACTAGATAGAACCCCTTCGCCAGCGCCTGGGTCCGGAGCGGATTCAGCGTGCCGCCGGTGGCCGTCAGTTCGGCGACAATTCGACCGTCGGCAGCCAGGATAGTGACCTGATAGGGGCCGGCCGGCAGCAGCGTGAGGTCGAGGGTGGCGGCGCCCGGCGTGGGGTTGGGGTACAACCGGATCATGCCCGATTGAGGCGGGCCGTCGAAGGCCACCGTCCGGATGCCGGAATAAGTGAACTGGCCATCGGTATCGTTCTGGCGCAGGCGGTAGTAGCGGATTCCGGCCCGGGCGCCGGCCTGGCGGTCGAGGTAGCGGTAGTTGGTGGGCTGGGCGCTGGTGCCGCGGCCGGGGAGGGTGGCCACGGTTTCAAACGTTATCCCGTTGGAGGAGCGCTCTATCCCGAAGCCGGCGTTATTGACTTCCTGAGCCGTATTCCAGGTGAGCAGGGCGTCGCGGCCGCTGGCCTGGGCCCGGAAATCTACCAGCGTTACGGGCAACGGGGCCGCCACCGACCGGAACAGGGCTTCGGTATTGCTGGCATTCATTGGCAGCAGGGAAGGCTGACCGCCAAACGCTGGGTCGTGCAGGTCCACCAGGCCGTTAAAGTTGTCGTCGTGATAATAGGGGCTGTCCGGGTCGGCAAAGTTCGGGGTGCCGTCCTCGTCGCTGTCCAGCAGAAAGGCCGGCGGGGTAGTTGCGCCGTTGGCCGCCAACTCGTAATAGTTGGCTTTGGCGGGGTTTGCCAGGGCAAAAGCATTGGCTTTGCTTTGCATTTCCTGGCTAATGGCGCCATCGTTATCCGTATCGAAGCCTTCAGTCCAGTCGCTTATCTGCTGGTAGGCCGGCTGGCCGGTATGGCTGGCATTGTCGCCATCGGAGTCGGCATCGAACATATCCGGCAGGGCGGAGCCGCCGGAGTTAACCGGGCTGCCCATGGCCGTGCCGCCCGCGCCCGGGTCGTAGGTGTCGCGCAGGCCATTGTTGTTGGCATCGGTGCTGAAGTTGGCCTGCCCTTTCCGGGTAGTGTAACTGGCCGTCGTCTGGGCCTCTACCTCGTCCGTGATGCCGTCATTATCGGAATCGACGTCGAGAAAGTTGTAGTTGCGCACCGTTTGGGAGCCGGCCGTCCGCAGGTCGTTGTCGTTGTCGGAGAGGGCGTAGCGGCTGCTGTTCGTTTCGGTGTTGCCATTGCCGGAACGGTCTTCCACGGCATTGGGCAAGCCATTGGTGCCCACCACACCCACGAACTTGCTCAGGCTAGGGTTGTATTCGCTCGGGTTAGGGTTATTGATATTACGCCGCCACGTGGGATTGACGTGGTTGTTGGCCTCGAAGGCATCGGGCAGGCCGTCGCCGTCAGCGTCCAGGTCAAAGCTGTTGGGCAGGCCGTCGAGGTCGAGGTCAAAAAGGTCATTGATGCCATCGGCGTTCAGGTCACGGAAGGCTCCGAGTACCGGATGCACGTAGGCCGCATCCAGGTACACGAGCACGCCGTTGCCGTTGCTGGCGGGTACGCCGCCGGCTGTTTGCGTCTGGGGGTTGAGTCCGAACATTTCGGTTTCGTCAAGGATACCATCATTATCGTCGTCGATATCGTCCTTGTCGGCAATACCGTCGTTATCGAAGTCACAGTTGAAATCGAAGGTGTACACCTGCTCGGCGGCGGCCGAAATAAAGCCGTAGGTCCAGGTATTAAGCGTGTAGTTGTCGCCGCCCTGGTTCGTGTTGGCCCCCGTCCAGCGGTGGACGCCCAGCTCGGAAACAACGCCGTCGGGGCGGTAATTGCGGGAATCGGGCGCGGCGGGCGTGGCGGAGAAACGGTTGGTGGGCAGGTTGCGGTCGTCCCAGTAGAGGCGGTCGAAGAAGCGGTTATTGCCCTGGGAAGGCCGCACGTTCTGCACCCGCAGGCCATCGGTGTTGCCTTCCACGTCGAAGAGCGGGAAGTTAACCGGAGCCCCGTTGCTGACGAAGGTCAGGCGCAGGGTAGTGCCGGCGGCCACGGCCCGGCCCGCGTTATCGAGTCCGTTCCAGTACACGGTGGCCGGCACGTTGGCATTTACCGTTTGCTCAATCACCACGTCGTCGCCATCCTGCACGCCGTTGTTATTAATGTCGATGAGGACGGAAGTGGAGCCGGCTTCCTCGCTGATAGTGGTGAAAGCGGCGGCCCCGCGGCCGGTAATCGGGTTGCAGAACGGCTGTACGGTACGGCTGAATACGGGCAGCGGGGCGCTGGGCCAGATGGCCGGGTCAGGGTCGTTCACGAAGTTATCGTACTGGGGGTAAGTTTGCTCGCTGGTCTGGCTTTTGCGTGCGTCCGCGAAGGTGCCGGTGCGACTGGTGCCGTTGGCATTGGTCACGAAGTAGAAGGCGTAGGGGTTCATGCCGGCCAGTTCCACGGCCTTCACGTAGTAGCGGCCGGGCTGCCGCACGCTTTCCACCAGCGGGTAGAGGCTGAAGGTGGCCGACAGGCGGTTGCCGAAGGCGCCGGTAGTGAACGACCAGAACTTGCTGCGCAGGCGCCCCTTCACCTCCTGGCCCGAGGCGTCGGCGGTGGTGCGCACCGTGAAGTCCCAGAGGTCGTACTGGGATACCTTCTGGGTCTGGCTCATGGTGGCCTCGCCCTGCTGGGTGAACTCCACCCAGAAGTCCCGGTCGGTGCCGGTGGTGTTGGTGTAGGTCAGCGGGTTATAGCCGGTGGTGGCCGACGCCGTGCCCGCAATGCGCGGCCCGGCCTGCACCTGGGCGGCATCGTCGATAACGCCGGGGCCGGCGGCCAGCAAGGAGCGGCGGGTGTTGCCAGTGGCCGTGCTGTAGTTGAGCGTGCTGGTGGCCGCCGGGGTTTCCGTGCCGTTGTTGTCGTACTTGAGCGTGAGAATGAGGTTGTTCTGGTTGCCGCTACCTACTTCGCTGGCCATCCGGTGTACGCCGTAGAAGAGGGTTTCGCCTGCCTTCAGGCGCACCAGCAGCCGGTAATCGGTGCTGAAGGGCCGGCTCGAACCGCCGCTCCAGGAACTGGGCTTCAAAAACCCCTGCGACTGGTACTGGCCGCTTACAATGTTATTGAAATCGTGGGTCAGGTAGCCGGCCCGGGTGTTTGCCGTGGAGGTCAGGTTGGTAGGGGTGCCAGCGGTGTTGGGGGTGAGTTCCCGGGAGCCTTCGGCCCGGGCCAGACTAACGGGCAGGCACAGGAAGCCCGCCGCCAGCAGGCGTAAAAATGTAAGCATATTGTAAGGGGTAAGGTGGAGAGGACGCGGGTGGACAAGGAACTGCCGGAAGCAGTATTCCCAAATCGGCACAAAGAGCCGAAGCAGAGCTAACCAGAACGGCAGCTGAAAGGAGTTTAATACCTCCTGATCAGCCTAAAATCACGTAGGTGAGGAGTATGCACGAACAAATATATTAGCAATATTGATAAATACTATAAAAATACCGCTAAAGGTGTTGGAAAGCGCGTGATTGGGCTGCCTGCTACAGACTGAAAAAACCTTTTATCCCCATGGCGTTCTGATGTAAAAAGAAGCGGCTAGCCCAGGCTAGCCGCTTCCGTTCTACTTAGTAGAGGATTAATTCCCGTTTTTAGAAAGGGTAGCCAATGCCCAGGTTGAAGGCCGTCTGGTCTTCGCGGAAGCTGAACCGGCGGATGGCCCACTTGCTGCCCGGGGCAGTGGGGTCGTAGACCTTGGTGGCCACGTCGAGGCGCAGAATCAGGAAGGTGAAGTCGAAGCGGAAACCGAAGCCGGAGCCCACCGCCAATTGCCGGTAAAACTCACGCAGCTGGAACTGGGCCCCCGGCTGCTGCGGATTGGCGCGCAGCGTCCAGACGTTGCCGAAGTCAGTGAACAGGGCGCCTTTGATAAAGCTGTAGAGCGGGAAGCGGTACTCCACGTTGCCCTCCAGCAGCACTTCGCCGGGCTGCTCCAGGTTGTAGTCGCGCACCAGATTCCCGTTCTCGTCGCGCAGAAACTCGGCCGGATTGGCGGGGTCGTAGCGGTACTGGGTGTAGGAGCCCAGGCCCAGGCGGCGCGGTTTCCAGGCCCGCACGCTGGAACTGCCACCCGCAAACAGGTACTTGTCGTAGGGCACGAGGTAGGCCGTTTCGGTGGTGCGGGCGCCGTTTTCGCTCACCGACGTGATATCGGTGCGCGACAGGGCCGTGGCCAGGCCGCCGGCCAGGCGGTACACCAGGTAGGTCTGGGGCGTGAGCTTGTAGTAGCGCCGGTAGTCGGCCGTGAGCTTGGCGAAGTCGTAGATTTTGAGCTTGTTTCTCCTCAGGTCGTCGGTATAGCTGATCAGGGGCTGCTGCTGCACGAGCTGCCGGCCCAGGCCGCCCACTTCGGCAAACAGGCGCAGGTACTTGGCGTCGCGGGTTTGGTTGAAGTCGTTGGAGTTGAAAAGCGAGGTGGCGTTAAAGCTGGGAATGAACAGGTTATCGAAGCTGCGGTAGAGCGGGGAACCCTGGCGGAAGCGCAGGGCCTGGAGAGTGGAATCGAAGCGGGGGCTCAGGTCGGCGGTGCGGATGACGCTCAGGTCGAAGGGCGTGAACACGTACTGGTGAAAGGCCGAGCGCTGCCAGAGGTAGTCGAACGTGCCTTCGGCGTTGGTGCGGGTGTAGTCGGGGCGCCGCACGTAGGTATAGGAGGCGTTGAGGCGGGTGCGCGGGTTGTACTGGGCAAAGTAGCGGTTGGGCCGCCAGGGCACCAGAAACTGGGGCAGCACCAGGTTCACGTTGGCCCCGAGCTGGGTAGTAAGCTGGCTGTTGAGGGCGGCGGTGTTCTCCGCATTGTTGTTGCCGGTAATGTCGTACTGGCCCTCGAAGCCGGCCCGCACCCCAAATTCGAGCAGCTCGGCCCCGCCGAAGACGTTGCGCACCTTCAGGCGCAGGTTGGCGAAGGGCCCCACCAGTTGGGCCACGTAGGTACCGCCGCCCTCCACCGTCTCCTGGAATTTCTTGGCCGGCGAGGCGTTGATGGTGGCATCGAGCAGGCCCCGGGCCGAGTCCAGGGGCGCTTCGGGCCCGCGCACGCGCCGGTAGGTAACGGTACTGAAGCGGAACATGTCCAGGGCCGCCAGCTGGCGCTGGGTGAGCTGGGTGTTGCTGAGGCTGTACGGCTGGCCGGGGCGCACTTCCAGCTTGCGGTCCAGGGTTTTGGGGGCGAACCGGTGCTGGTAGGCCAGGTAAAACACCGAGTCGCGCACCAGCGTGTCGCGCTGGCGCCCGAAGCGTACGAGGCCGGCGTCGGTGATGAAGTTGACGTGGCGGATGGTATAGAGCCGGTGCTGGTTGCCGCGGGGCGGGTCGGCAATGAGCGTGCGCAGGCGCACGGTGGCGGGGGCGAAGCTGGTATCGGCCTCCAGGGTGATGTACTGCTGGCGGAAATCGTAGAAACCCTGGTTTTTGAGCAGGTTCTCCAGGCGGGCCCGCTCGTTGCCGATGACTTCCTCGTCGTACTGGTCGCCCACGTGCAGCAGGCTCCGGGGCTGGCTGGCCAGCACCCGCCGGGCCACGGTGGTATCGGCAATGTCGTAGTCGAGCTGGGCATAGTGGAACGCCGGCCCCTCCTGAATGCGGTAAGTAACCGTGACGCGCTGGGAATCAGTGTGGAAGGGCGACTGCAGGGCCAAGACGCGCAGGGGCGCAAACCGGCTCGTGGGCACCGTGTCGGTGGCCGTCACGGTGCTGCGGAAAAACCCCTTCGACTTAAGAAAAATGCCCAGCTGCTGCACCGAGCTGGCGGTCAGGGCCGAGTCGTAGATGACCGGGGGCTCGCCCAGGCGCATGATGGCGTTGCCCTTGTCGAGGGCCAGCTGGTGGCGGCGCACGTGCCGCTCGCGCTTGGTGAGCAGCTTGCCCACCCGGGAGGAGTCGGTGCCGGCGGCCTTGATGAGCTGGTTGTAGCGGGCGCGGTCTTCCTCCAGCTTACGCCGGATCTTCTCCTCGTTATAAAAAGAGCGTCCTAGCTGGTAGATGGCTACCTTTGGGAGCGGGAAGGTGCTGTTGGGCGTCTGCTGCACCAGCGTCTGCAGGCGCTCGGCATCGGCTTTGTCCTCGCCCTCAATCCGGACCTGGCTCAGCAGCCGCTGACCGGGCCGGAGCAGGCGCAGGGGCGAGCAGCCGCCCAGGCCGCCGGCCAGCAGCAGGCCGCCCAGGGCCACCCGCACCGTTAATTTACCTGAAAAAAGGCCCGGCAAGGGCTGGCCGTTTGTCTGCGAATATGGTTTCAAAAGCAGTAGCGAAATACGTGCACGCGCTGCACCTGAAAAAGTACCGTCTCCGGCACGGAGCATTCCTGGTTGAAGGCGGCAAGAGCGTGCGGGAGCTGCTAAGTTCCGGGATTCTAACGGAACGGCTGATAGTCACGGCTGAATTCGCCGGCAAATTTGCGGCGGAGCTGCCGCCGGGCGTGCCGGTGGAGGTGGTCACGGAGGAGGAACTCACCCGCCTGAGCACCCTGAGCACCAACAACACGGCCCTGGCCGTGGCCCGCCTGCCCGCCGAAATCCCGCTCCAACCCGCCCCCAACCAGCTGCTGCTGGCCCTCGACGAAGTGCGCGACCCCGGCAACGTGGGCACCCTCATCCGGCTGGCCGACTGGTACGGGCTGGCCGGGGTGGTCTGCTCCGAAACCTGCGCCGACCCCTGGGCGCCCAAAACGGTGGCCGCCACCATGGGCTCCTTCACCCGGGTTCCCGTCTGGCAGCGCCCCCTGCCCGCGTGGCTGGCCGCCCTGCCCGCCGGCCTGCCCGTGTACGGGGCCGACCTGCACGGCGACAACGTGCACCGTCTGCGCCTGCGCCCCCACGGCGTGCTGGTGATGGGCTCCGAAAGCCACGGCCTCACGCCGCCCGTGGAAGCCTGCCTCACCCAGCGCCTGCACATCCCCGGCCGGGGCCAGGCCGAAAGCCTCAACGTGGCCGTTTCGGCGGCCATTCTGCTGGATAATTTCTACCGGAACGAGTAGGGAGGTGGTGAAATAGTGAGCTAGTGAAATGGTGAGTTGATGTTCAAAGGCCCTAACCGCGCCACTTGCGCTAACAGGACTTGTGAATATCAACTCACCATTTCACTAGCTCACTATTTCCCCTCAGTTCAACAGCGAGAGGCCGAAGCTGATGGTCTGGGCCTGGGGGCCGCGGTTGTCCTTGAAGGTGTTGTTGAGGTTGTACTTGACAAACAGATCAATGCTGCGGATGCCGATGGTGCCCTGCAGGCCGTACTGGAAGTCCTCGAGGTTGTAGCTGCCGCGGTCCTTGTCTTTCTTGGTGCTGCCGTTGTCCTCGTACTTGATTTTGGTGTGCGAGCCCAGGCGGTAGCCCAAGAACCCGCCGGCCCCGATGCGGAATGAGTCGTGGCCCTTCTTGTCCTGGAAGCTGAGCATGGGCATCAGGGGCAGGTTGATGCTCGAAACGGCCAGCTTGCTCTTTTCCAGGTTGCGGCCCACTTCGGTGGGTTTCTGCAGGAACGTGACGCCGTTCTGGTTCACGAACTGGTAGTTGTTGTCGAGCATGTAGTTGTTGAAGGCCAGCTCGGGGCCGGTGCGCAGGAACAGGACGGAGCCCTTGCGGCCCAACCGGATATCGTAGTGCCAGTTCAGGCTCAGGTAGCGCGAGGCCACGGGCCGCAGATCCAGGGAGTTGCCGTACAGGTCACGCTGCTTGTTGGTCAGCGCATTCAGGCCCAGATCGATGTTAAAGTTGCTGTGCACGGCCCGGTTGGCCTTTTCCTGCTGCCTGGCCTTGCGCTCGGCGTTGCGCACCGAATCCGACTTGGCCGAAGTCCCCACCCGCACCGATACCCGGTCGTTGCCGCTGCCGTCGGTATTCTCATCCACCGACACGCCGAACACCCGGCCCAGGGTTACGTCCACGTGGTCGCCCGATTTGCCGGGGCGGCCCGGGCCTTTGGGGTCGTTGTGCATGGTAATGCGGATCTGCTCGGGTACCTGCTTGCCGGGCTGGTCCTTGGCGGGGTAGAACTCCATGGTCACCTGCTCCGAGGAAGAGCCCTTGCTGGCCGTTTCGGCCTGGGTAATATAGGTGTCGAGCAGCACGATGAGCGAGTCGAGCTTGTAGTTGCGCAGTTCGCGCAGCTGGGCTTTGTTCTTCACGAAGAGCGTCATGGTAGCCTGGTTGGGCAGGCGCACCAGAATCGTGTCGTCGTTGGCGGCGCGGGCGGCAGGGCGGGCCAGCGGGGCCGAGGGAACGGCGGCGGGACGGGGGCCGGCGAGGCTGGCCGAAGCCAGACCCAAAACCAGCAGGGCGGGAAGCAGGGAGGAGCGTTTCATAAGACGGGGGCGCTGGAACAGCGGCTGAGCGTTAGAGTTGAATGACTTTGGTGAGCGTGTGCCCGGCTAGGCGGGCCTGCACCGTCACGGATTCCGGTAGGCCGGCTTCCGTGAGGCTGACCCGCTCGCCCTTCACCACCTTGCCCGCCTGCCGCAGCAGGGACACCAGGCCGGGCCGGCGGTCCGCGGTCACCGGCGCCGGGGCTTCGGTGGCGGGCCGGACTTCCACCTCAATGGGGCCGGTCAGGGCCACCGCGGGGGTGGGCAGGCTGGCGGGCCGGGACAGGGCCGCCGGGGTGCTGGTGGTGGGCAGGCTGGTAGCGGTGCTGGTCAGGGAGCTGACCGACGCCGGCACGTTAGCCGACGCAACCGACGCAACCGGAGCGGCTGGAGCCGAAGGCCGACGCTCGGCGGCGGGGTCCGGTTGTACACCCGCGGACCGGGCTGCCGAAGCGGGCGTCGTAGTGGCCACTACGGGGGCGGGCTGCTGGGCCGAAGCCGCTTCGATTGCTTCTGAGGGGCTAGATGAGGGAGCGGAAGCGGGCGTTGCCTGGGCCAGCATCTTTTTTTCGGAGGGCGTTGGGTTGGTCGATTCAGTGGCAGCGGTGGCTGCTGCTTCGGGCTCCGCTGCCGATGCCGGCGCGGCACCGCGGGCGGGGGCCGTGGCGGCCAGCTCAGCTCGGCCGGCGGAGTTTAGCCCCGAGCCCGTGAGCACCCACCAGGCCCCGCCCAGCAGCGTGAGCAGGGCCACGGCGGCGGCGGCCAGCCACATGACGGGGCGGCGCTTTTGGGCGGGCTGAATTTCGGCCTCGATTTCGGCCCACACGAAGGCGGGCGGCGTGGGCGCGTGGCCCGCGAGCCGCTCGCGAAACAGCTGATCAATATCTTCCGGTTGCATACAGTTCTTTCGGTGAGGAGGTGGAGGGCCGGGCCTGCGCGTTGGCCACCGCGAGGCGGCGCTGGAGCATGCCCCGTGCCTTACTGAGCTGCGACTTACTGGTGCCCTCCGAAATACCGAGCAGCTCGCCGATTTCGGGGTGGGTGTAGCCCTCGAGGGCGTACAGGTTGAATACGGTCCGGTAGCCGGCCGGCAGCTCGGCCAGCAGGGCCAGCATGTCGTCGGCCGAGAGCTGGCTTTCGGCCGTGGCCGCCGTAGTCGGCACGTCGTAGGTCAAGTCGTCGATGGCCAGGTGCAGGGGCTCCTTGCGGCGCAGCATCCCGAGGGCCTCGTTGACCACAATGCGGCGAATCCAGCCCTCGAACGAGCCCTCGTGCCGGTACTGGTCCAGGGCCCGGAACACCTTGGTAAACCCCACGATGAGGGCTTCCTCCGCGTCCTCGCGCCGCCGCAGGTAGCGCAGGCACACCGACAACATCAGGCCCGAAAACTGCTCGTAGAGCTGTTTCTGGGCCCGGCTGCTGCCCTGGCGGCAAGCGGCAATTAACTCGGTTTCAGTCACGGGAGCAGCGTAAAGTTCGGGTCAGAAGCAGGGCGTTTGGGGCGTCAGATGCAACCTTTTCAGCAACCGTTGCCTCGGGAAGGTGAAAAGTTGAGAAGTTTTTAGGTTAGAAAGGTAGAAAGTCAAAAAACGGGTCATCCTGAGCGCAGCGAAGGACCTTCTCACGTGCGCACGAATCGTTGTTGCGAAACTCGTGCGGCCGTAAAAAAGTCCTTCGCGGCGCTCCGGATAACCCGTTTTTTAACTTTCTAACTTAAAAACTTAAAAACTTACAAACTTCCCAACTTCCCAACTCAATACTGCCCCACGCTCAGCATCACCAGGGTGCAGGCTTCCTCGGTCCGGATGCCGCGCTGCTGGGCCAGCTCCTCCAGCTCGGGGTTTTCGGTGCCGGGGTTGAAGATGATGCGCTTGGGGTTGAGGTCGAGGATGTAGTCGTACCAGGCGGGCTGGTTCTGGGGGCCCACGTAGAGCGTCACCGTATCCACGGCGTCGGCCGCGGGCCGGTCGTTGCGGATTTCGAGGCCGGCCACGTGGCCCTTGCGGATGCCCACCGGCACCACTTCGTGGCCGTGCTGCTGGAGTTGGTGCACGGCGCGGTAGGCGTAACGGGCCGGATTATCGGTAGCCCCGAGGACGAGGGTCTTTTTCATAAGAAGGTCTGAAATGAATCGGGGGCCGGCTGACGCGCCATACGCCGTCAGCCGGCCCCCGTGAAGGACCTTATCACGCAAAAGCGCCCAAATTGGTTTCGTGGCGGCTATCTTCTGCCTCACCGTTTTAAAACGTCGCCAGCACGGCTTCCGCGCACCGCTCACCGTCCATGGCGGCCGAGACGATGCCGCCGGCGTAGCCCGCGCCCTCGCCGCAGGGAAACAGGCCGCGCACTACGGGGTGCTCGAGCGTGTCCCGGTCGCGGGGGATGCGGACGGGGGAGGAAGTGCGGCTTTCCACGCCCACAATCTGGGCCACATTGGTGGCGTAACCGGGGATTTTGCGCCCGAAATTGGCAAAGCCCTGGCGCAGGCGCTCGGCCAGGCCCGCGCCCAGCACCTGCTCCATATCCACCGACACGAGGCCGGGCTGGTAGCTGGTTTCCAGGAGCTGGGCCGAGGTTTTGCCCTTCAGGAAGTCGCCCAGCAGCTGGGCCGGGGCCAGCTGGGAGTTGCCGGCCAGCTGGCAGGCGCGCTGCTCAAGCTGCTGCTGGAAGTGCAGACCGGCCAGCGGGCCGTACTGGCGCAGGTCCAGATCGGAGAGCTCCACGGCGGCCACGATGCCGGAGTTGGCGAAGCGGGAGTCGCGGCGGCTGGGGCTCATGCCGTTCACCACCACCTCGCCGGGGGCCGTGGCGGCGGGCACGATGAAGCCGCCCGGGCACATGCAGAACGAAAACACGCCCCGCTGCTCATTTTTTACCTGGGTCTGGTGGACCAGGGCATAGGAGGCGGCCGGCAGCGGGCCGCGGTCGGGGCGGCGGTACTGGGCCTGGTCGATGAGCTGCTGGGGGTGCTCCACGCGCACGCCCAACGCAAACGGTTTGGCCTCGATGAGCACGCCCCGGCGGTGGAGCAGCTCGTAGATGTCGCGGGCCGAGTGGCCGGTGGCCAGAATCACGGCGTCGGCCGTCAGCTCCTCCCCGGCGGCCGTCACCACCCCGCGCAGGCGGTTTTCGGAGAGTACCAGGTCATCCACCCGCGTCTCGAAGCGTACTTCGCCCCCGGCCGCGCGCACCGAGTCGCGCAGGGCGGCCACCACGGCGGGCAGCTTGTTGGTGCCGATGTGGGGGTGGGCGTCGACCAGAATATCGGGGGTGGCGCCGTGCTGCACCAGCAGGCGCAGGATGCGCTGCACGTCGCCGCGCTTGGTGGCGCGGGTGTAGAGCTTGCCGTCGGAGTAGGTGCCGGCCCCGCCCTCGCCAAAGCAGTAGTTGCTGTCGGGGTTCACGAGGTGCTCCTTGTTGAGGGCGGCCAGGTCGCGGCGACGGGTGCGCACGTCCTTGCCGCGCTCCAGTACAATCGGCCGGATGCCCAGCTCAATGGCCCGCAGCGCCGCAAACAGCCCGGCCGGCCCCGCGCCCACAATCAGCACCGAGCGGGTGGCCCGGCTCACGTCGGGAAACGTGAACCAGGGCCCGAACAGGTCGGCGGGCGGGGCCTGGCGGTAGATGTCGGCCCGCAGGCGCACCAGCGGCTGGCGGCCCCGGGCATCCACGGAGCGCTTGCGCAGGTGCACGAAATCGGCCTGGCCGGGCACGAGGCCGGCGGCGGCCAGCAGGGCTTCGTAGCGGGCCAGTTCGTCGTAGGCCTGCTCGGGCGGCAGCAGCAGCTCAATTTCCTGAGCCGCGGAAGGGGAGAGGGACATAGTAATGGGGAAAGGGAGTTATCCTTTTACGCGGGGCAAAGATACGCCCCCGCCCGGCTCCGACGGGAATCGGCCCCCAAATAAACCACCGGGCCCGGCCCGCGCCCGCGCCAAAAAAAAAACGCCTTTCGGAGCCGGGCCACCCAAGGGCACGCGGTTCCAAAAGGCGTTCCGAATCGCAACGGCCGGTGCGTTAGCCGTTATCGGGGGCTGCATCAGGCCGGCGCTTGGGCCAGAACTGCTCCATGCTCTCGTTGAACAGGAGCAGGGTCTGAGCCCGGATTTCGCCCGAAGGGTGACGCAGCAGCTTTCCCAGCAGATGGCGGTACATTTCGGTGGTTGCCTCGAAGCCCTGGGAGCCGATGAGCCCGTGGTGGAGCAGGTCGCAGTTGGCCGCCACCGAGTTCATCATCGAGTCGGACAGGTCCTCGCGGGCCTCATCGGCCGCCCGGAACGAGTCTTCCAGGCGCGTATTCATATCGGAAGGGTACTGCGGGTTGCGGGCCATAGCGTATGAAAAAGGAGAGAATGGATTGCTAAACCCCGCCGGCGCCGGATAAAGTTCAGTCAGGACCCGGAAAAGTCTTGTCCGACCATTCCGAAATAGTAGAATAAAAAGAAGGTCAATTTGTTATGATCAGCTCGGCTCGGTGGGAAACCGGGCCGGATCCAGGATGCGGACGGGCTTCTTGTGCTCGTCGATGGCCACGAAAGTAAACAGGCCCGACACGGCCCGGTGGCGGTCTTCGGAGTACATCTGCTCCACGAACAGCTCCACCCGCACCTTCAGGCTGGTGCGCCCCACCTGCTCCACCCGCCCGATGAGCTCGACGAGCGTGCCGCCGGGAATGGGGTGGGTGAAATCGACTTTGTCGGACGAGACGGTGACCATTTTCAGGCGCGAAAAGCGGGTGGCCGTGATGAAGGCTACCTCGTCCATCAGGTGCAGGGTGGTGCCCCCGAACAGGGTGTCGTAGTGGTTGGTGGTGTTGGGAAATACGGCCTTGAAGATGCGCGTTTCGGCGCGGTGGATTTTTTCGGCGAGGGTCAGCATACGAACAATCAGAAAAGGTGAAAAGGAGTAGAAAACGACTGGTCCGGCCGGTTTGCCGAAGCCGCCCCCTTTCTGCGTATGCCCGCTGAAGAACCCGCACCCGGCCCCGCCGGAGCCGGCCACCAACCGCGGACGGGCCCCTGGCCCGCTACGGCGTTCAGCAAGGCACCCAGGTCGCGGGGCAGCCTCCTCGGTCGAAAGCGGCGGGCAGGTCTCCTGACTTGGGCCCGGCTCCCCGCCCTTCTCACCCGCCAAAGCGGGCAATGGGTCCCGAGGGGAAGCCGGGGCCGCCGTAGCGGCCAACCCTTACAGTAGCGCGTCTGTCCGGGACTTGCACCCGGTTCCCTTTTAAGGCCTCACCCGAAAGCGGGGCCACCAGCCGCCCGCGTCTGCCGGTAAAGCAGACGAAGAACGGACCAAAGGTAGCCGCCCGGCCCGGATTTTCGCTGCCCCGCCGCGGCGGGCCAGCCAGGGCCCCGACAGGCTACCGCACGAAGCAGGCCGGCAGAACAACCAGGCCAGTCGGGCGCCGGGCCGCCGGCCTGCTTTGAGCCCGGGCGCGGGGCCAACGCGTTACCGAGGCGGCCCCTGGCAGACTTCAGGGAAACAGCAGGAAGAATCGCGGCAATGCGTCTAAATTTGCGCCCTAGAGCACCAGGTTCCGTCAGCATTCTACTCATCCAAATGATTCGCATTTCCCGGCTCTATTTCTCCGGCAGCAAGGATATCAAACAACTCATGAGCAGGTTGCTGCGGCAGCGGCAGGCCACGCTGGTGGGCAAACAGGTGCTGGAGTTGGGTGCCCACGTGACGGCTGCGGACCTGTACCCGGAGTTCTTCCGGTACCCGGCCATTGAGTGCATAAAGGCGAATCTGAACGGGGTGCTCCCCTTCGCTGAGGCCAGTTTTGATCTGGTTATTTGTCAGGAAGGCATTGAGCATATGCCCAACCAGCTGCACCTGTTTCAGGAGCTGAACCGGGTGTTACGACCCGGGGGGCGGGCTATCATCACAACGCCTAATTACTCGAACCTGCGCACCCGTCTGAGCTACTTACTGCTGGAAAGTGAAGCCTATACGCTGATGCCTCCCAACGAGGTCGATTCCGTCTGGGCGGCGGAGAATGCCCGTCACATCGACGACGTGTACCTGGGGCATATTTTCTTTGCCAACCTCACCCGGCAGCGGGCCTTGGCGGCCCTCTCGGGGCTGCGCCTAGTGGAAGTGCACCCCACGCGGGTTAACTACACTTCCCTGCTGCTGCTGCCCCTCTTTTACCCATGGCTGCGGCTGGCCGGCTGGCGGGCCCGGCAGCGGGGACTCAAAAATGGAATTCCTTCCGCCCGCCGGCCTGAAACATACGCGGAACTGGCTCAGCTCAACCAAAGCCTGACGGTGCTGGCGGGCGGCCACCTGATAGTGGAATACGAAAAACAACTGGAAACCACGGACGCGGTGCTGCTGCTCACGGGCAAGCTCACGCTGCAGAGCGCGCGCACCTGAGCCGCCGTCGGGAGCCATTATAGTGCATATTGCGTCATGCAGCAGGGGGTTGATTTTGTTCTCAGTGGCCGGTACTATCGTTCGGGGCGGCTCTCGCAGCACCTGCTGTGGCTGGCCTGCGGGGCGGGAGTAGCGGGGTTGCTGGCCTTTCGGGCCCTGATTGCGCTGAGCCCGGTAGTGGGCGTGGTGGCCGTATTAGCCAACCCCCACCTACGGTCCGTGGCTTCCCGCTACCGGCGCAACAGGGCGGCCGTATGGGCGGCGGCCCTGGTCGGGTTTCTGCTGCTGAGCGGCCTCTATACCAGCGAATGGGCCACCTGGCGCCACGAGCTGTTCCGGAGCCTGACGTGGCTGGGCGTGCCGCTGGCCTTTACCCTGGCCGTGCCCCTGAATGCGCGGCAGCGGCTGGCCGTGGGGGCGTTGTTCGTGCTGAGTGTGGCCACGGTGGGCTTGGTCACCACGGGACAGTATCTGCGCAACGTTGCCGGGGCCAACGAGGCTATTCGGGTGGGGCAGAACATGCAGGCCGCTACCGGCACGTTTCACATCGCGTTCGGGATTATGCTGGCCCAGGCTTTCTTCTGGAGCCTGCTGCTGCGCCGCAACCCGCGGGCCGGCCGGGTGCTGCGGGCCCTGCTGCTGGCGGCGGCGGCGGGCAGCGTGCTGACCCTGCACGTGCTGGCTTACCGGACCGGGCTGCTGGTGCTCTACGCGGGGCTGCTGGCCTGCGTCGGGTACTTGCTGCTGCGCCGCCACCTGGCCCTGGCAGTAGTGGTGCTGGGGGGACTGGTCCTGGGGCCCTGGCTGGCTTACTCCTCGCTTCACTCCGTACAGCGGCGGGTGGGCGCCACTATCTATGATGTGCAGCAGTATACCCAGGGCCAGGACATCAACGAGTATTCGCTGGCCCGGCGGCTGGCGGCCGTCGAAACGGCCGGTGCCCTTATCCGGCGGCACTGGCTGCTGGGGGTTGGCCCTGCCGATGCCTACGCCGCCATGCTCCACCAGTACACCTGGCGCGACTTCGGCCTGCGGCCGCAAAACCGCATCAACGTGCACAACCAGTACCTGAGTACGCTGGTGGGCGGCGGGCTCGTCGGGCTGGCACTGTGGCTGGCGCTGCTGTTCGGGCCCCTGCTGTACCGGCCCACGCGCCGCAACCCGTTTGTACTCGTCTTTATCTGCACGCAGGCGACGGCCATGATGGTAGTCGATATTCTGAGCCTGCAAATCAGCCTGAATCTGTTCGTGTTTGCCTACGGTTTTCTGGTGGTAGCCGCCGAAACGGACTATCAAATCAGCCGGGAAGAAACAGCGGCAACAGGCGCCTGATCACCGGCTTGCGCCAGCACATTTTTTCGCGTTGACTGCCGCCGCGCATCAGGCCCCGGCGCGGCGGCAGGCCGTACCGGGGGCAGCCCACAAGGGCATTACTGACCAGCGGCCCGGGCCCGGGAACGGCAAAGTTGTTGGCGGCCGGAAGCAACCTATTGCCGAACTTGAGGTATAGTTATTGCTGAAACGGCGCCACCCCCTGGTTGGACGCTTTCGCCCCGCCTCTTATTGCCTTCTATGTTCTGTACGCGTACTCCTCCCGTGCGATTTTCCGTTTTGCTTCTGCTCGCACTGGGGTTTCAGCTGACGGCCTGCTCCGAGCAGGCCCCGCAAACCGAAGAACGGGCTGCCCGGCCCAGTCCGCCCGCAGTCGTCACCACGACCGTGCCCGGCGGGGCCCGCCTCACCATCCGCTACAGCCGCCCCTCGGCCAAGGACCGCAAAGTGTTCGGCGGACTCGTACCCTACGGCCAGGTGTGGCGCACGGGAGCCAACGAGGCCACCACCTTTGCCGTTGATAAGCCCGTGCTGGTGCAGGGCCAGCCCCTGCCGGCCGGCCAGTACGCTCTGTTCACCATTCCGGCTGAAAAGGAGTGGACCATCATTTTCAACAACACGGCCAGCCAGTGGGGCGCCTACGAGTACCAGGCCGCGCAGGATACGCTCCGGGTGCCGGCCCGGCCCGTTGTCGTGCCCGAATCCCGGGAGCAGTTCACCATCTCCGCCGACAGCACCGGCCAGGTAACGCTGGCCTGGGAAAAAACGCAGGTCACGTTTGCGGTGAAGTAGCGTAGCGGGCAAGTTATTGGGCTAATCAGTGCCCCTTCTTTTCAACTATACGTCCTTCCTCTGTCCGTCTCTTATTGAGGTCGCCTCAACTGTTCTTTGCCTAATAATGCACTGCGACCCACATTCCGTAACGAGCTAGCAGTCCGGCGGAGTAAGCGGAGGGCAGGGGATTCAATCCCGGTGTAGAGGCCAAAGGCTACCAGGGAATAGACTATTAGTTTAAGCCATAGGCTGCCGGAAATATAATAATCAAATAAGGTGTCAAATACGCCCAAATGGAGTAGGTACAGAGCGTACGAACTCCGACCCAGCAGGGAGAAAAAGGCGGTTGATAGTACGTGACTGAACCATGTTCGCTCTGTAATCAGGCCATAAAAAAATAGGGTAATAGCTCCGGGTAACACAACGTTTTGCACAACGATAGACCACTGAGAAGTTGGCCAATCAGCGGTAGGAGAGTAATGAACTTTTATTATCGCCAACAGTATCGTGCAGAATAATATTCCGACCCCGCCAAGGAGCGTAGACCAGCCGGCTTTGAAGGGGTAGATGGTCCGCCAATGCAAGGCCAGGGCAATACCACACATAAATTCCGAGCAGCGCCCGAAAAAGGTGAAGCGCAGCATGAAATTCATGGAGGCCAGAAACCCGTACAAGTGATGCGGAACCAGGGCGCTGACCAGTACCAGCAAGCTGCCCAATGCTAAGAGTAGCGCTGGATAAAACAACAGGCGGCGAGGGTGTTGCCGCAACCCCAGTAGGAAAAACGGCGCGAATAGGTAGAAGCTTTCCTCAACCGTTAATGACCAAGCGGTAGGAATACCGGACAGCAGAAAAGCGCTGAAAAAGGCTTTAGTCAGAGTGAGGTTTAGAAGCAGTGTTAATAGTTTATCCTTCCATGCCACATCGGCTGCGTGCCAGTGGGCAATGGCTTCGTTCGGGAAATATTGTAACGTTAGAAAGGTGAATAGCGTCAGAATAAAATAGAGGGGATAAATTCTCGTAAATCTGTTCCAAAGATACGTTTTGAACCACGTTAATCGAATTTCAGCATGGGCCTGATAGCGATGCGCAATGAGAAAGCCGCTCAACACAAAAAAGATGGGTAGGCCTACATGGAGTTGCTGGATAAAATAGTCTAACCACCGCACCAAAACCGCCTGATGCACCTGACCCCGTAACGGGTTGAGATGAAATAGCAGTACCATGTAGCCAGCAAGTGCCCGTACCCCGGTCAGGGCCGGGAAATACGCCGCGTGGGCTCCCGGCGTCTGGTCGTTGGCAGATAGGGACATGGTTACTCCCCGCTGCCCAGTACGCTTTCTACCCAGCCCTTGCCCCAGTCGGCCAGCTCGGTTGCGGTCCAGAGTTGGGGGTAGAAGATGCGGCGCTGAAACTTGGGAGGCAGGTACTGCTGCCAGTTGGTTCCCCCGGTAGCGGCAATGGACTCGGGGTGGCGCTCCAGGTAGCGCACGGCCGATTTGTAGTGCATCAGGGGCCAGTTCACGTTCACGTTCACGTCGAGCTGCCGGAGCTGGCGCAGCAGGCGCGGGTGCTCCCGGCCCTCGGGCCCGGCGGGCAGGCGCTGCACCACGGCCCAGAGGTTGCGCTGCGCGTACTGGCGGGCGTGCTCGGTGAGCTGGCCGGTGTATTTCTTCTCGAATTCGAGCAGGGTGAGGGCCTTGGCCCCGGTTTCGACCACCGTGGCGCCGGCTTTCCAGTAGATGCAGCCCAGCAGCTCGTCGTGGGCGGCGGCCTCGCCCAGCAGGCGGCGCTGCTCCTCGGGCACGAGGTTGGTGAGGCTGGTGCTGGAGAGCTCAATCATGCGGTACTGCACGCTCTGGAAGCCCGAGGCCGGCATGAGCGCCATCCGGAACTCCAGAAACTGCTGCTTGTCCATGCCGTCCACCATCACGTCGAAGGAGTCGATCAGGTTCTCGAAGTAGCGGTTGATGCGCCCCACCCGCCGCGTGACCTCTTCCGTGGTGGGCTGGGCCAGGTCGCCGAGCTGCTCGTACTCGCAGAGGCAGAGCTTGAAGTAGAGCTCCGTAATCTGGTGGTAGATGATGAAAATCCGCTCGTCGGGGATGTTGGTCAGGGGCCGTTGCAGGCTCAGCAGGGCATCGAGCTGGATGTAGTCCCAGTAGCCCAGGTAGCGGGTGTGGTAGAGCCCTTCGAGGTAGGCGGCCAGGTCCTGGTCGTCGGCGGCGTAGCGGGTTTGCAGGCGGCGCAGCTGGGCCAGCACCGCCGGGGAGAATTCCGATTCGGGTGTCGTCATAAGCGGCGGTAAAGGTACTTTTTAATGTGATGAATGTGGTTTGAATGTGATGGAATGTGGACAGTGTAAATAATGTGATGAATGTGGTGGAATGTGGGCAATGTGAGGGAAGGTGATTGGCAACTACCACATTCCCATCACATTCTTCCCATCACCCACATTCCATCACATTCAAACCACATTCATCACATTAAAAAGTACCTTTACCCCGTTATGGCAGAGAAATCCAGTATTTTCGACATGATCGGGCCGGTGATGATCGGGCCGAGCTCCTCCCACACGGCGGGCGTAGTACGCATTGCGAGGGCGGGCATCCGCATTCTGGGCAGCACGCCCACCCACGCCGTCATCACGTTCTACAACTCCTTCGCCCGCACCTACGAGGGCCACGGCTCCGACCGTGCCATCGTGGCCGGGCTGCTGGGCATGAACACCGACGACGTGCGCATCCGCGAGGCCTTCGACCACGCCCAGGCGGCCGGCCTGCACTACACGTTCCAGGGCGTGGGCAACGCCTCCACCATGCACCCGAACACCATCCGTCTGCAACTGCGCGACGAGCGCACGGGGCTGGGCGTGGAAGTTATCGGCCAGAGCCGGGGCGGGGGCGTCATCCGGATTGTGGAAGTGGATGGGTTTCCGTCCGATTTTTCCACTTCCCTGCACACGCTCATCATCGACGCCGACGACGAAGTGGGCTCCATTGCCTTTATTGCCTCCGTTATTTCGCGCGATGAATGCAATATTGCCACTATGTTTGTCTCGCGGAAGGGCAAGCACGACGCGGCCCGGCAGTTCATCGAAATCGACTCCGAGCTGCGCCCCATCACCCTGGACTACCTGCGCCAGTTGCGCTGGGTACATCGCCTGACCTATATTCCGGCCCTCGACTGAGGCCGGGGCCGGGCCGGTTCAGGGCCGGGGGCGCGGCGTTGGTTGATTCCCGGGCCGTGGTTTCGGCGCTTCGGCTACCTTTGGCGCGCCCGTCTTCCTTATTCCAATCAGCCCCTAACTCCTGTTCCATGAAGCGTTTTTACTGGCTGCTGCTAAGTTCGGGCCTGCTGGCGGTACGGCCGGCCCTGGCCCAGGCGCCCTCCGCCACGCCCGGGCAGCCCCCTGCCGGCGCGCTGCCGGCCGCCGCGCCCACCGGCCCCTGGAGCCTGCCCGCCGCCGTGGAGTATGCCCTGGCCAACAACCTGAATGTGCGCCAGAGCCGCCTGCAAGCCCAGAGCGTGGACGTGGCCCTGCAGCAGAGCCGGGCGGCCCTGCTGCCCTCGGCCAACGTTAACGCCAGCCAGGCCTGGAACTACGGGACCACCATCAACCCGCTGACCAACGTTTTCCAGAGCCAGACCACGCGCAACAACAATTTCTCGGCCGTGTCGCAGGTAACGCTCTTTTCGGGCTTCCAGCTGCGCAATACCATCCGCCGCAACGCCCTCGACTACGAGGCCGCGCTCAGCGACGTGGAGCAGGCCCGCAACGACTTGTCGCTCAACGTGGCTTCGGCCTACCTGCAGATGCTGCTGGCCCAGGAGCTGGTGCGCACCAACCAGACGCGGGAGGCCAGCACCCGCCTGCAGGTCGAGCAGAGCCAGAAGCTGCTCAAGGCCGGCGCAGTGGCCGAAAGCAACGTGCTCGACAGCCAGGCCCAGCTGGCCACCGAGCAGTTCAACGTCATCACGGCCCAGAACCAGCTCGATATTGCCAGGATTCAGCTGGCCCAGCTGCTCAACCTCGACGAAGCGGCCAGCCAAACGCTGACCATTGCCACGCCCGAGTTGGCGGCCCCCGACGAAAACGCGCTGGCCGATGTGGCCCCGGACGAAGTATTCCTGACGGCGCAGACCCGGCAGCCCGAAATCAAGGCCGCCGACCTGCGCGTGCAAAGCAGCCTGCGCGGCGTGGAGCTGGCCCGCGGCGCCTACTACCCGCGCCTCTCGTTCGGGGCCAGCATTTTCACCGGCTACTCCTCCCTCTACACGCTGCCCGTTACCAGCTTCGACTCGGCCCGGGCAGTGCTGCCCGTATTCCCGATTGACCCCGTGACGGGGCAGCCCGGTACGGCGCCCGCGCCGTTTGTCGCCCTGACGCCCTTCCAGCCGGTGGTGCGCCGCACTACCGAAAACGTTTCGTACTTCACGCAACTCGACAATAACTTAGGGAAGTCGTTGCAGTTCAACCTGCAGATTCCGATTCTCAACGGCCTGCAGGCGCGCACCAACGTGCAGCGCGCCAAAATCAACCAGCAGCTGGCCGAGGTGCGCTCCGAGCAGGCCCGCCTGGTGCTGCGCCAGACCATTGAGCAGGCGTACGCCGATGCGCTGGCCGCCCAGCGCCAGTACCTGGCTTCCAGCCGGCAGGTAGAGGCCCTCACGCTGGCCTACCGCAACGCCGAAATCCGCTTCAACAACGGCCTGCTCAACGGCACCGAGTTCAACATCGCCAAAAACAACCTCACGGCCGCCGAGTCGAGCATGATTCAGGCCAAGTACAGCTTTGTGTTCCGCCGCAAGGTGCTCGATTTCTACCAGGGCAAGCCGATTGCCTTGTAGTTGTTGGGGTCCGGGGGACTGAGGGGCTGGGTTGACGTTCAACCGCCAGAATCAGAAGCTCCCAGTCCCCCAGTCCCCCACCAACCCAGACCCCCAGACCCCCAGTCCCCCAGACCCCCAACTATGAAAAACAACCGTACGCTGTACATTCTGCTGGCCCTGTTACTGGTAACGCTGGGCGGCTTTATGGTGGCCAAGAAGCAGGGCTGGATCGGCCAGCCGGCCGGCACCGAGGTGCTGGCGGCCAAGGCCGCGCCGGCCACCATCGTGGAGAAAGTCAGTGCCTCGGGCAAGGTGCAGCCCGAAACGGAAGTGAAAATTTCCCCCGACGTCTCGGGCGAAATCACGGAGCTCTACGTGCAGGAGGGCGATTCGGTGAAGAAGGGCCAGCTGCTGCTGCGCATCCGTCCCGATAACTACCAGGCCATGGTCAGCCAGCAGAGCGCCGTGGTGGGCACCCAGCAGGCCAGCGTGGCCCAGAGCCGGGCCCGCCTCCAGCAGCTCATCGCCAGCGCCCGCCAGACCGAGCTGACCTACCGCCGCAACGCGTCGCTCTACAAGCAGAAGGTGATTTCCCAGGCCGATTACGAGGCCAGCAAGGCCGCCTACGATGCCTCCCAGGAGGAAATCAACTCGGCCCGCCAGAGCATCCGCGGGGCCCAGAGCAGTGTGCGCTCAGCCCAGGCCGGCCTGGAGGAAGCCCGCCGCAACCTCGATAAAACCACCATCTACGCGCCCGTGAGCGGTACCGTGAGCAAGCTCAACGTGAAGCGCGGCGAGCGGGTGGTGGGTACCTCGCAGATGGCCGGCACCGAAATCATGCGCATTGCCAACCTCAACGAGATGGAGGTGCGCGTGAGCGTAAACGAGAACGACATCATCAACGTGAGCCTCGGCGACTCGGCCGACGTGGAAGTGGACAGCTACGCCAGCCAGGACCAGAAATTCCGGGGCACCGTGACGGCCATTGCCAACACGGCCAAGGACGCCCTCACGGCCGAGGCCGTAACCGAGTTTGAGGTGCGCATCCGCCTGCTGCCCGAGTCCTACACCCACCTGATCCGCTCGGTGCAGGGCCGCAGCATTGTGCCCTTCCGCCCGGGCATGACGGCCTCCGTCGACATCATCACCAACCGCAAGAGCAACGTGCTGAGCGTGCCCCTGGCCGCCGTCACCACCCGCTCCGACAGCGCCGCCGCCCCGGCCGCCGGCGCGAAAGGCAGCGCGAGCGTGCGGGTGAGCCGGGGCCCCAAAGCCCCCGCCGAGCCGGCCGCCGCTACCGGCGTGAAGCCCGACGTGCAGGAAGTGGTCTTCCTCATCCGCAACGGCAAGGCCGTGCTGACGCCCGTCAAAACCGGCATCAGCGACTTCCAGAACATGGAAATCCTGAGCGGCATCCAGGCCGGTGATCAGGTGGTGAGCGGGCCGTTCCGGGCCGTGTCCAAAACCCTCAAGGACGGGGCCCTGGTAGTGGTGAAAGATGCCAAATCCCTCGACAAAGCCGCCCTCAAGGAAGATGCCCCCGAAGAGGAGGAGAAGTAGGGTGAATGCGTGACTCGGTGAATGCGTGAACAACGTCATTCCGAGCGAAGCGCAGAATCTCGCGTGCAGTTGCTGAACGGTTATTCGGACAACGACTGCACGCGAGATTCTGCGCTTCGCTCGGAATGACGTTCTTTGTTTGCCTGTTCACCACCGAGTCCCGCATTCACCGAGTCCCTCATTCACCCATTCACCCATTCTCTTGGAAAAAATTGCCATGCTCGGCGGCGGCTCCTGGGCCACCGCGCTGACCAAAATCCTCTCCGAAAACGGCAGCCGCGTCCATTGGTGGATGCGCAGCAAGGACGACGTGCAGCACCTGCTGCGCACCCGCCACAACCCGCGCTACCTCTCCTCCGTGGCCCACGACCTGGAGTGGGTGCTGCCCACTACTGACCTGAGCGAGGCCGTGGCCGCCGCCGACTGGCTGGTGCTGGCCGTGCCCGCCGCCTTCGTGCAAAGCAACCTGGAAAAGCTCGACCGCGACGCGCTCAAGGGCAAGCGGATTATTTCGGCCATCAAGGGCATGATTCCGGGCAAGAACGTGCTGGTGACCGACTACGTGGCCGAGCGCTTCCGCCTGCCCCACACCCGCCTGGGCGTGGTGGCCGGACCCTGCCACGCCGAGGAAGTGGCCCTCGAAAAGCAGAGCTACCTGACCATCGGCTCGCCCGATGCCGACCTGGCCGAAGACTTCAGCCGCCTGCTGCGCAACCGCTACGTGAAGGCCAACCCCGCCACCGACCTCGACGGCATCGAGTACTTTGCCGTGATGAAGAACATCATTGCCCTCACCGGCGGCATTGCCCACGGCCTGGGCTACGGCGACAACTTCCAGGCCGTGCTGGTGAGCAACGCGGTGCAGGAAATGCGCCGCTTCGTGCACGCGCTCAACCCCCAGCCCCGCGACCTGTCGGGCTCGGCCTACCTGGGCGACTTGCTGGTGACGGCCTACTCGCAGTTCTCGCGCAACCGCACCTTCGGCAACATGGTGGGCCGGGGCTACTCCGTGAAATCGGCCCAGATGGAAATGAACATGGTGGCCGAGGGCTACTACGCCGTCAAGAGCATTTACGAGGTCAACCGCAAGCTCCAGGTGTCCATGCCCATCACGTCGGCCGCCTACCACATCCTCTACGAGAAGATTTCCCCGGCCGTGGAAATCGAGCTGCTCAAGGAGAAGTTCAAGTAGGAGGGAGGCACGGCACGGAAGCCGCTCTGCGCCTGCTGCGCACCGTCCGTGGGTTTGCTGGCTCCGGCCCCGGCTTCCACGCTGTTTCGCTACGATTACTGAGCCGGGCCTCGTATATTTCCACCTCACAGTTCATCGTTCACTTTTTCACGCGTCATGGGAGCCTGGGGCTACTACAATTTCGACAACGACCTGGCCGCTGATTTCGCCGAGGACTTCAAGGCCGAACCCTCCGCCGAACTGCTGGCGCAGGCCCTGGCCGCCGTCACGGCCGGCGAGTACCTCGACGGCGACCTGGGCAGCGAAGCCCTGGCCGCGGCCGAAATTGTGGCCGCCATCCTGGGCAAGCCCGCCCGCAACTTCCCCAACGATTTGCTGGGCATCATCCCGCGCCTGACCCTGGCCCACGTGGAGCCCCTGCGCCGCCCGGCTCAGCAGGCCGTGCTGGGCGTGCTGGGCGAGGAATCGGAGCTGCGGGAGCTGTGGGAGGAAAGCGACGAATTCGAGAACTGGGAGGCCCAGCAGCGCCAGCTGCTCAAGCGCCTCGATAAGCCCGCCTAACTTCCCCGCTTCATGCCCTGGCTGCTGCTGGCCCTGCTCACGGCCCTGTGCCTGACGGGCTATAACTTCTTCATCAAACTGGCCGCCGACCATATTTCGGCCGCCGCCGGGGCCGTTATTCTGCAGCTGGTGGCCGCCGCTTTGGGCAGCATCTGGCTGCTGGTGCGCCACCTGCAGGGCTACCCGCTCGACATCAGCCGCAAAGGCGCCGGGCTGGCGCTACTGGCGGGCCTGGGCGTGGGCCTGGCCGAAATCCTGACCTTCGTAGTGTTCAGCCGGGGCCTGCCGTCGTCGGTGGGCACGCCCGTGATTGTGGGCGGCTCCGTGCTGATCACGGCCCTGCTGGGCGTGGTGGTGCTGCGCGAAACCCTCTCGTGGAGCCAGGCGCTGGGGCTGGTGAGCATCGTGGGGGGCATTGCCCTGCTGGCCCGCGGGCACTAACCCGGGCCGCCGAGGGGCGGCTCAGTAGCCCGGAGCAGGCAGAGCCAGCAAGGCCTCCGGGTTGCGCAGCAGCTCCGCCGGCCCCTGGTAAGCAGTGGCAGGGCCCATTTTGAGCAGCAACGCCAGGCCGCTTTCGCGCAGTTGCTCCAGTACGGCGGGGCGCAGGCCGCACCAGTACAGGGTCACCCCGGCGGCGCGGGCCTGGTTATCGGCCCAGAGCCAGACGCGCTGGCCCAGCGGGCTCAGGCTTTCCAGCTGCTGGCAGTCGAGCCAGATTTGGGTGCGGGCCGTGGTCAGCAGCAGGGCCAGGCCCTGTTCCAGGCAGTTGGCATCGGCCGGATCCAGGCAGCTGCCGCGCAGGCTGATGCCGGCCCGGCCCTGGTGATATCCCGTATGAATGGCGAAGGAAGGCATAGGCTGGCAGCGGCAGGAGAAAGGAAGGGGATGACTCACTCGGATAGGATCTGAGCAAAGCTAACTTCGCCGGCCCAGGAATTGACTGGTTGAAGTACGGATTATCACTCCGTATTTACCCGTAAAGTACCATCGGATTAGTCGCCGGAGGGCCCGTTGTCGTTGGGGGCGGGAGGTGCGAGCGGCAGGCGGATGGCAATGGCCGTGCCCTGGCCCGGGGCGGAAGTAATGGTGAGCGTGCCACCAAGCAACTCCACCCGGTTGCGGACGCCCGCCAGCCCGATTCCCCCGGACGGATGGGGTGCCCCGGCCGCGAAGCCCACCCCGTCGTCGGTGACGCGGATGCGTAGCTGTTCCGGCTCCTGCTCTACGCTGATGCGACCCTGATGGGCGTTGGCGTGCCGCATCATGTTGTTGAGCAGCTCCTGCACGATGCGGTAGACGGCAATCTGGATCGGGGAGGCCAGCGGTGCCTCCAGGCCCCCGAGTCGGAGCTCCAGCTGAAGCGGGCTGGCCGGCACCCGGTCGGTGAGTTCCCGCAGGGCTACGGGCAGGCCGAAGTCTTCCAGAATACGGGGCGTCAGCTCAAAGGAAATGCTGCGGGTGGCCCGGATGGCTTCCTTGAGCAACTGCTGGCCGGCGTGGAGGGCGGGGCCGGCGGGCAGCTGACTCAGGTGCAGGCTGGTGGCGTACAGCAGCTGGCCCACGCCGTTGTGCAGGGCCTCGGCAATGCGCCGCCGCTCCTGCTCCTGGGTGGTCAGGATGGCGGAAAGTACCAACTGCTGCTGCCGGAGTTTGAGGCGGGTGGTTTCAGCGCGCAGCTGCTCGCGCTGGGTCACGTCGCGGGCGATGAGCAGGGCGCCGGGGGGCAGGTTGGGCAGGGCCAGCGGGAGCAGATTCATGTCGAGCTGTCCGGCGTAGTAGCGGCCCGTCCAGCTCAGCTCCTGGGCGGCTTCCCCGCGCAGGGCCTGGTGGATGAGCCGCTGAAAGGTGGGGTCGTGGGCCACTTTGGGGATAACCTCGGCGCAGCGGCGGCCCAGGGCCTGCCGGGCCGGAATGCCCGACATAACGGCCGTCTGGGCATTCCAGGCTATAATCCGCAGCTCGCTGTCGAAGGCAATGATGGCGTCGATGCTGTGGTCGAGCAGGCGCTGCGTGAACTGCTGCTGCTGCTCCAGCTCGGCCCGGCGCCGTTCGTGGTCGGTAATATCGATGCCGAACATGATGGCCTCGTTGCGTTCGGCATCAAAAAAACCGTACTGCTGAAAGTGCACCGGCTCATCTGCCACCACGCCGGAACTCACAACGTTGACCTGCTCGCCGGCCAGCAGGCGGTGCGCGGCCGCGGCCAGGGCCGGAAAGACCTCGAAAACGGACTGCCCGGCCAGCTCGTTGTCGGTCAGCTGCAGGCGGCGCAAGCCGGCCCCGATCAGCTCCCGGTACTCGCCCGCGGGGCTCAGGCGGGCCAGCAGCACGGGCAGGTGGGCCAGGATGTGGTCCAGCAGGCGGGTTTTGTAGCTGAGCTCCCGCTGGGTGAGGTAGTGGCCGGTGCGGTCGTGTACCAGGCCCAGCAGGCGGCCGGCCGGGTAGGCGGGCGTGGTTTCCACGTGCCCTGCCAGGGCCACGTAACCTTCCGTGCCATCGGTGCGCCGCACCCGGAACTCCAGCTCCCGCAGGGCCGGCGGGCCGGCCGGGGGGGGGCTGAGCAGGGCCTGAAATCCGGCGAGGTCGGCCGGGTGCAGGCGGGCGCGAACCGGGGCGCCGGGGCCGGGGCCGGCCGGCTCCGGGGCCAGGCCCAGCACGGTCTGGGTCCGGGCGTCGCCGGACCAGACGTCGGTAGCCAGGTCCCAGTCAATAAGGCCCAGCGCGGCCGCCTGCAGGGCCTGCTGCAGCCGCTGCTCGCTTTGCTGCAGCCGCCGGTCGGCCTGCTTCCGGGCCGAAATATCGCGCCAGGTGGCCTGTACCAGCACGCCCTGCCCATCGGCAACAACGGTTTGCATGATGTCTTCCCAGCACTCTTCCTGAGCTGTGTACCGCCAGCACCACTCAAACCGGGAATGGCCCTGGCGGAGCGTGTGGGCCCAGAGCTCGTCGGCGCGGGTGCGCGAGTGGTGGCCGTCGGGCTGGTAGTCCGGCGAGAAGTCGGCCGCGTGCCGGCCCAGCACCTGGGCTTTACTGGCAAGGTTGAGCAGACGCAGGGCGGCCGCGTTGCAGTCCACAAAGTGGTTGTCGCGCAGCAGCAGCATGGCATCCTGATTCTGCTCGAACAAACTGCGGAAGCACTGTGCGTCCCGGAGCCGGGCCTCGTAGTGCCCGATGAGCTCGGCCTGCCGGCGCTGCAGGTCCCGGATCTGCTGCCGGAGCCCGGCCGGCGTGGCGGGGTCGGAAGCGGCGCGGCTATCTTCCGGAAGGGGGAAATCAGTCATGGTCAGCCAACAAAACGGGGCGCCGGGGCCAGGCGTCCGGGCCGGTAAGTTACGCCAAACTCCGGGGGCGGCGCACGTAGCGGGCTGCGTATCTTTGGGGCCGCCGGAGCCGGGCCGCCCCGGCACTTCCCACCGTTACCATTGCCCTCATGTCCGTGTCCGAGTACCCCGCCGTGCTGCTGCGCTTCCTGCTGCGTTTTCTGCGCCACCGTTTCAACCTGCGCGACGATATGGCCACCCCGGCCGACATTGCGGAGGACATTGAGGCCGGCGTCTCGTTCCGGGGCACCAACCTGTGGGTGCTCATCTTCGCCATCCTCATTGCCTCGGTCGGGCTCAACGTCAATTCCACGGCCGTCGTCATCGGGGCCATGCTGATTTCGCCCCTGATGGGGCCGCTCGTGACGCTGGGCTACGGGCTGTCGACCAACAACCCGGGCCTGCTCAAGCGGGCCATCCGCAGCCTGGGGCTGGCCGTGGGCATCAGCCTGCTCACCTCCACGCTCTACTTCTGGCTGACGCCCCTGAGCGGGCCCCAGTCGGAGCTGCTGGCCCGCACCGAGCCCACCATCTGGGACGTGCTCATTGCCCTGTTCGGGGGGCTGGCCGGGGCCGTGGGCCTGACGCGCCGGGAAAAAAGCAACGTGCTGCCGGGCGTGGCCATTGCCACGGCCCTCATGCCGCCCCTGTGCACGGCCGGCTACGGGCTGGCCTCGGGCAACCCGGGCTACGCCCTGGGGGCCTCCTACCTGTTTTCCATCAACTGCGTGTTCATTACCCTGGCCTCGTTTCTGGTCATGCGCTTTCTGCAGCTGCCCGCCTATCAGTTTCAGGATGAGGAGCGGGCCCGGCGGGTGCGCCGCCTGATGCTGCTGGCCGCCGCCGTGGTGGCGGGGCCCAGCGTGTGGCTGGGTGCCCGCATCGTGCAGCGCTCCGTGTACGAGCACGCGGCCGAAACCTTCGTGGCCGAGCAACTTAACTTCCCCGGCAGCTACGTGGTCACGCGCCAGGTCGATTCGCGCGAGCGTACCATCAACGTGCTGCTGGTGGGCCGCCCCGTCGATACGCTGCGCCTGCGCCAGGCCCGCCAGCGCCTGGCCCGCTACGACCTGGCGCCCACCACGCTCACCGTCCGCCAGGGCCTGCAGGCCTACGATTCGCTCGATGCCAACGCCCTGCGCCAGAACCTGCTGGCCGATGTACGCGCCCGCCAGAGTCAGACCCAGAGCCAGTACGCGGCCGAGCTGGCCCGCCTTCAGCAGCTGGTGACGGCCAGTCACACGGACCTGCCCGCCGCCGCCGACCTGCTGGGCGAGGTGCAGGTGGAGCACCCCGCCGTGCGGCGCCTGGCCCTGGGCGAGCTGGTCCGCCCCGCCCGGCCCACCGACTCGCTGCCCCCCGACACGGTGCTGGTGGTGAGTCTGGAGGTGCGGCCGCGGCTGGCGTCGGCCGAGCAGCAGCAGCTCTCCCGCTGGCTGCGCCTGCGCACCAAGCGGCCGCGGCTGGAGCTGCTGGTGGAAGCCGCCCCGGCAGCGGCCGTCCCGACGGCTCCGGCACTGGCCGCCCCGCCGGCCCCGGAGCAACGTTCCCCCGCCCGGAACCGGCCGACAGCCAGGTAAAGCGGTAATTGCATCAGGAGGAGTATAGCGCCTGTGAATGAGTGGGCTACAGAGCGGATAATTCGAAATGGGAAGCCCTTAAAAAGCGCGAGCCCCGGACCTGAGTCCGGGGCTCGCGCTTTTTGGTTGTGGAAAAGGGGGACGGTAGGGACGGGCGACGACCGGCAGGCCGCCGTCCGCCCGAGGGATACGCAAAGATGGCCCCGGCCCGCCCCGGGGCCAAGGTCAGTGCCCCCGCCGTTGTGACATGCCGTACCGCCCGGCTGCCGGGCCTGTAAGCGGCCCGGTAACTGAATTCGGCCCTGGAAACCTGGTTTCAATCCCCTGCCTCGGCCAGCAACCGCGTTTAATTGTGACCCGGTCCCGGCCCCCGGCGGCTACTCCCGGCGGCCTTCGCTCGGGCTGGTTTCAGGGGCCGGGCGAGCCGGCGGGGGGCAGCGGCAGGCGGATGCAGTACTCGGTGCCCTCCTGGCCGGGGAAGCTGCGGGCCGTGAGCGTGCCGCCGTGCCCCCGCGTAATCAGGTCGTGGCTCAAAGCCAGCGAAAGGGCCCCCTCGGCCCCGGCCGGAAACCGTTGAAACAAGGTAGCCAGCGCGTCGGCCGACCGGGCCGGGCCGTTGTCGCGCACCCGGATTTCGAGGTTGGCCGCGGTAGCGCGGGTGCTGAGCTCCACCTGAGGGACGTAGTCTTCTTCCCCGGCCTGCTGGCGTTGCTGCACGGCCAGCAGGGCGGCGCTGAAGACGCCTACCAGGGCCCGGCCCAGGTCCTGGCGCACCACGCTCAGGCGTTCCAGGGTGGGGTCGAGGCGCAGGAGCAGGGCCGCGTTGAAGTAGCGGTTTTTGGCCCGCAGGTCGTGGTAGACCAGGCGCAGGTATTCCTCGGCCAGGCCGTTGAGGTCGGTGAGCTGCCGGGCCCCGCCGCCGCCCTGCGAGTATTCCAGCATGCCCCGTACAATGGACTCGGCGCGCTGGCTGTGAACCAGAATTTTGCGCTGATTCTGCTCCAGGTTGCGCAGCATCTCGTCGGTTACCTCCGGCTCGGTGCCGGGCGCCAAGCCGCCGCGGCCCCATTCCTGGCGCAGCTCCTGGCACAGCTCGGCGCTGACGGCGGCCAGCCGCCGCACGTTGTGCACGGGCTGCTGGATTTCGTGCGACACCCCGGCCATGAGCTCCCCCAGCGAGGCCATGCGCTCCCGGAGCACGAGCTGGCCCTGGGCAATCTTGAGTTCCCTGAGGGTGCGGACCAGGTTGTCGCGCTGCTCCGTGAGTTCCTCGGCCTGGCCCCGGAGCTGGGCGTGCAGGCCCTGCAGGCGCTGGTGGGCGCGCTGCCTGCGGCGGTTGCTGCGCCACAGCAGCAGCGAGGCCAGCAGCAGCCCGGCCACCCCCGCCAGCAGGGCCCCGGTACGCAGGCGGGTCAGCAGCTGCCGGCGCTCGGCTTCCAGCTCCAGCAGGCGGTTCTGCTCGGCAAAGCCGATGGCATCGAGCTGCTTGATGCGGCGCGGATTGTAGAGGCTGTCCTGGGCCATGCGCATGATGTGCAGGTACTGCAGGGCGCTGTCGAGCTGCCGGCGCCGCTCGAAGGCTTCGCTGAGCAGGGCGCTGTTGCGCAGAATGCCCACCACGAAGGGCAGGGGGTAGGCCAGGGCCAGGGCCTGGCGGGCGTAGAAGATGCTGGAATCGGCCTGGCCCTGCTGCTGGTAGAGCTCGGCCAGGTACTGATAGGCCCGGCTGGCGCTGCGCCGGTCGTTTTCGGGCCGGGAAGCCTGGGCGCTGCGCCGGTAAAACGACCGGGCCTCGCGGTAATGGCCCTGACTGGCCTGGAGCAGGCCCAGCTCGCGCAGCAGGTAGGGGGCCGGGTTGCCCCAGCAGCTCCAGCCCCCGGGCCGGGCCCGGGTAGTCAGCTGCCAGGCCCGGTTGAGGAAGAAGGCCGCCGAATCGAGCTGGTGCAGGCCCTCGTAGCTGGCGCCCAGGTTGGCAATGACGCTGATGAGCTGGGACGTATCGGTGGTGCCGGCCCGGCGGTACAGGGCCAGGGACCGGGAGTAGTAGCGCAGCGAGGGCCGGTAGTCATCGAGGGCGAAGTAGAGCAGCCCCGTCTGGTTGAGGGTGCGGGCCGTGCCTTCGGCGTCGTGGCTGGCCTCGTTCAGGGCCAGGGCCCGCAGGTTCACGCGCAGGGCCTGGGGCAGGTTGCCCCGCTCGCCGAGCAGAATGCCCAGGCGGGACAGGCAGCGCCCTTCGCCCTTGGCGTAGCCGATGCGCCGGGCCAGCTGCAGGCCCCGCCGGGCGTAGTACTGCACCGAATCGAAGCGGGAGTAGCGGTAGGTAGCGGCCAGATCGGCCAGCAGCAGCACCCGCGTGGTATCGGCCCGGGTCTGGGCCAGGGCCCGCTGCAGGGGGCGGGTCTGGGGGCTTTGGGCGGCGGCCACCAGGGGCAGGAGCAGCAGCCCGCCACTCAGGAGCAGGGCCGGCAGAAAGCGGTAGAACATGAGGGAATGTAAGCCGCCGCGCCTGATTCTCCTAACGCGCCCCGCCGGCCTCCAACCCGTAGCCGTACCTAAGCCATTGCGTAGCATCGCCAAAAAAATGTTGCCGGTATTATTTCGTCGCCTGGCTGTTTTTCCGCGCAGGCCGGTATCTTTAACCGGAACAGGCAGCCCGGCTGCATTTTACCCCACCCTTTTCCCGCCGGGTTACGCTGCGGCCAGGCCGCCGGGAAGACTTAAAATACACGTGGGCGGCTTGCCTGCCTGACTACGCTTACTGATTTCCCACCTTCCATTTTCCCACATTTTTTCCCATTACCTATGTCCATTTTTACCCGTTTACTTGCCACGGCCTTCTTGGCCGCGGCGGCTCCGCTGGCCAGTGCGTCGGCCCAGGTGCTGTACGACAACTTCGAGGACGTGCGGCTGCTTAACTACGTCCGCACCGATGGCACTTTCACCCAGAACGCCCCCAATCCTGGCACGAATGCCGTGAATAGCAGCGCTACCTGCGGCAAGTACGTGCGCAATGCCGGCGTAGAGTTTGACGTGATTCAGATCCGGCCGGGCGTGATTTCGAATAAGCTGGCCGATGTGGCCGCCTACGCCGACGGGACCAAGAAACTGACCCTAAAGTTTTACAGCCCCGCCGTGGGGGTGCCGGTGCAGTTGGTACTCCAGAACGCGGGTAAAGTCACAACGTATCCTAATGGCAACTTCGGCGGGACTTTCAACGCCACTACCACCAAGGCCAACGAGTGGGAACTGCTTACCTTCACTTACGCGGCCGGCACGTCGGACCCTACGGTGACATCGACGGACACGGACCAGATTGTCATGCTCATCAAGCCCGGCTCGTTTACCGGCGACACGTATCACTTCGACGACCTGATGGGGCCGGAGTTCGTGGCCAGCACCACGCCCGTGGTTACCGACCAGCTTTACGACAACTACGAGGGGACCCGGGCCATTGGCTACAGCTACGCCAAAACGTCGGGCAGCATCAAGCTTGATACGCTGAACCCGGCCGTGGGCACCGATAACCCCAGCGCCCAGGTAATGCGCTACACCCGCTCCATCCAGCAGTACGACGCCCTGGTGGTGCGCCCCACCGGCGCCCCCCTGGCCGATGTAGCGCCCTTCCTGACTTCGGACAAGAAGATGACTCTGAAGGTCTACAGCCCGGCGCCGGGCATTGTGTTCCAGATCACACTCCAGGATTCCACCGTGGCCGACCCCTTTAACTACCCCGCCGGCCGCCACTCCGAGTACCTGGCTACCACTACTGCCACCAACGCCTGGGAAACGCTGACCTTCAACTTCGCCAACCGCCCCAGCGCGGCCGTAACCAATACCAGCATCAACGAAATCGTGCTGCTCGTGGCGCCGAACACCACCAGCCGGCTCCGCGTGTACCTCGACGACTGGACCGGCCCGCGTAAAACCAACTTCGTGCCTACCGGCGTCCGCGCCGTGCAGTCGGCCGCCGCGCTGCTTGAGCCCGTGTACCCGAACCCCGCCACCGGCCGCGCCCTGCTGCCCGTGCAGCTGCGCACGGCCGCCACGGTGGGCCTGAGCGTGCACGACGCCCTGGGCCGCCTGGTAGCCACGCCGCTGCCGACGCGCCTGCGGCCGGCCGGAGCCTTCGAGGCGGAGGTATCCACCGCGGGCCTGGCCCCGGGCCTCTACCTGCTGCGCTTCGCCGTGGATGGGGTGGTCATGACCCAGCGCCTGAGCGTGCAGTAAGTCTGCGCCCGCCGTTGCGCGGTCGGCGCGCCGGTGAAGCCCCCGGTTTTCGGTTGCCCTCCCCCGGGGGTGCCGGGAGCCGGGGGCTTTTTGGTGGCCCGCCGCGCCAGGCGCCCACTCATTGGCGGGCGCGGCCTATCTTTGGGCCATGCTCTTCTCTCTGCCGGCCGCCCTGCGGCCCGGGAAGCCCCTGCTGCTGCTGAGTGCCGCGCTGGTTGCCGCTTCCTGCTCCACCACCCACGACCCCGCACCGGTCGTGCCCGTTGTTCCGCCCGCCGCCCCGCTGCCCGAGCACCTTACGCTGGGCAACCCCAGCGGGGCCACCGCCGACACCACGGCCTATACCAACTTTCTGCTGCTCAAGCCCGAGTACGCGCTCAGCTACCACCGTGCCCAGGGCAAGCCCAACTGGGTAAGCTGGCACCTGACCCAGGCCGACCGGGGCAGCGCCGACCGGCAGGACGATTTCCGGGCCGATGCCGCCCTGCCCGCCGGCTGGTACCGGGTGCAGGCCACCAGCTACGTGGGCTCGGGCTTCGACCGGGGCCACAACTGCCCCTCGGCCGACCGCACCAGCTCGGTGGCGGCCAACTCGGCCACCTTCCTGATGACCAACATGATTCCGCAGGCCCCGCGCAACAACCAGCAGACCTGGGCCAACCTGGAGAATTTCAGTCGGGCCCAGCTCAGCGGCGGCACCTACGAGCTTTACATCCTGATGGGCAGCTACGGCCGGGGTGGCACCGGTTCCAAAGGGTTTCTGAACACCCTCGACAACGGCCGCGTGACGGTGCCGGCCCGCATCTGGAAGGTGGTCGTGCTACTGCCCGCGGGCGAAAACGACGCCGCCCGCGTTACGGCCGACACCCGCGTTATCGCCATCGACACGCCCAACGACAACACCCTCAGCACCGACTGGAGCCAGTTCCGCACCAGCGTGGACGCCATCGAAGCCGCCACCGGCCTCGACCTGCTCTCCGCCGTCGCGCCCGCCGTGCAGCAGGTTATAGAAGCCCGCACCGATAACGGCCCGCTGTAGGGTGAGAAGGAGAAGTGAGAAGTGAGAGGTGAGAAGTGAGAGGTGAGAGGTGAGAGGTGAGAAGTGAGAGGTGAGAGGTGAGAAGTGAGAAGTGAGAAGTGAGAAAGGGAACGTCATCCTGAGCGGAGCGAAGGATCCTGTGACCGTAGAACGATAATCGTTTTGACGGCTCGTTATTACGTGACAGGATCCTTCGCTTCGCTCAGGATGACGTTCCTTTTCTCACTTCTCACTTCTCACTTCTCACCTCTCACCTCTCACCTCTCACCCCTAATCCCCCGCCAGCTTTTCCAGGGCGGCGCGGAAGGCGGGGGTGTTGTAGTCGGCCATGCCTTCGTAGCGGGCGGCTACCTGGCCATCGGGGGCCAGGATAATGGTGGTGGGGATGGACTCGGTGGCGAAAACGGCCGGCAGGGCTCGGGTGGGCACGTATACCGGGAAACGGAAGCCTTGGCGGCGGATGAAGTCCCGGGCTTTGGCGGGCTTTTCGTCGAGGGAAATCATCAGGAAGGCCACTTTACTGGTGTCAACCCGCTCGTAGAGGGCTTCAATACCGGGCATTTCGGCGCGGCAGGGTGGGCACCAGGTGGCCCAGAGGTTCACAAATACCGCTTTACCCCGCAGCCGGCGCGCCTCCAGGGGCCGGCCTTCGAGGGTTGCCAGCCCCAGCTCGGCCGGCTGCCAGGCGGCCGCTACGGCCGGCGTGGTTGGCGCGGCCGCGGCGGGAGCCGGCGGGGCTTTGGCACCCCAGAGGCCCGTGGCCAGCAACGCCCGTTGGGCGGCCCCCAGCACGATGGGGCGCAGACCGGTGAAGAAAATCAGGCCGAACACCGCGTAGGGCAGTAAGTTGAACAGCGTTTTGCGGGTCATGGCGAGGGGAAGTAGCGCGAAGCCTTTACTTCGCGGTTCGTGGCGGACGATTGCCCGATGTCGTGCGCGGCCGCCGAGTTAGACCGGGCCGGGCCGTTGCGCGATGTGCGCCGCGCCTAACCGGCCCCGGCCCGGCCGAACCGTGCGCACAGAGCCTGGGTGGGGCGCCCGGCTGCCCAAAGATAGGGCCGGGCGCCCCGGCAACCGCCGACCTGGCCCGCTGCCGGCCTAACCGGCACCCGTAGGCGCTAAGCGGATGACGTGTAATTTTAACTCTCTCCGCGGAGAGTAATCACCTGCCACCTCACCCGAACGACCTCTTGAGCTCCTTCCCCAATGCCGCTTCCCGACGCCGTGTTGCCCGTTTCCTTTAGCCCGGCGCTGGTGGCGGCCGTGCGCGCGGGCCGCAAAACCGTGACCCGCCGCCGCTTTCCGGGGCTGCCGGGCCTGCTGGAGGCGCCGGACCGCTACCGGCTACTGGAGTTGGATGCGGCAGGGGCTCATTTCGAGGACGTGGCCACGGGCTGCCGCCTGCCGGGGCAGGCCTGCCCGCTGGGCCCGCCCGGGCAGCGGCTGCACCTTAGCCAAGCGCCGGAGCTGGAGCTGGTTGTGACGGCCGTGGGCGTGGAGCGGGTGCGGGCCATTACGGCGGCCGGGGCCCGGGCCGAGGGCATTAGGGAGCGGCCGCCGGCCCGGCACGAGCCCGGCGGGGCCCGCTGGGGCGGAGTGGCGCCCGATCCGGCCGGCGGCTTCCACTGGCACCCCGACCCGGTCACGGCCTTCGCCCACCTGCTCGGCGGCTTCTACCCCGGAGCCTGGGAGCGCAACGCCTGGGTCTGGGTGGTGGGGTTCCGGGTGCTGGCCCCCTAAACCTGCCCCGGCCCGGGCCGCTCCGACGATTCGCGGGGCAGCAGCCGGGGCGCCAGCACCACCCGGCGGGGCTGGAAGGCGGCCGTGCCCACTGCCAGGATTTCGAGGAAGAGCCGCACCGTTTCCTGGCCCATCTGCTCGCAGCGCTGGTCCACGGAAGTCAGGCGGGGCTCGGTGAAGGAAGTGAAAATTTCGTTGCTGAAGCCGGCCAGCAGCATATCGGCGGGCACGCGCAGACCCCGGGCCTTCAGGGTTTGCAGGGCCCCGACCAGGGCAAAGTCGCTGGCCGAAAACAGGCCGTCGGGGCGCTGGGCGGGGGACAGGGCCAGCAGCTGCTCCATGCCGGCGCTGCCGTCGGGCAGCTTCATGTCGGAGCCGATGAGCAGGGTCGGGTCCTCGGGCAGGCCGTAGGTGCGCAAGGCGGCCTGGTAGCCCAGCAAACGGTTGCGGTAGATGTTCAGGTGCTGGGGCCCGGCGAAGTGGGCAATGCGCCGGCAGCCCTGCTCGATGAGGTGGGTGGTGACCTGGTAGGCGCCCTGGTAATCGTCGAGCACCACCGCATTCACGTCGGGCGCTTCCAGCAGGCGGTCGAAAAAAACCAGCGGAATACCCCGCTGGCGCACTTTCTCGAAGTGGCGGGTGTCGTGGGTGGTGCGCGAGAGGGAGACCAGAATGCCCTCCACCTGGGCGTTGATGAGCGTGTCGATGTTGCTTTTCTCCTGGGCCACGTCCTCGTTCGACTGGCAGATCATCACCCGGAAACCGGCCTGGGAGGCCACCGTTTCGATGCCGTGGACCACGGAGGCGAAGAACGTGCCCTCGATGTGGGGCACGAGCACCCCCAGCAGCTTGCTGCGTCCGGTGCGCAGGCTGGCGGCCAGGTGGTTGGGGTGGTAATTGAGCTCCCGGGCCAGCTGCTGCACCCGCTGCCGGGTGGCCTCGCTGATGGTGGTGTGGTTATTCAGGGCCCGCGAAACGGTGGAGGTGGACAGTTGCAGCGCCTTGGCCAGGTCGGCAATGGAAGCGCGGTTATGTTGCACGGCAGGCGGGGGTAGAAGGGGAATTAAAAATTAAAAATGAAGAATTAAAACCAAACCGGCCGGCCGGGCCCGTAGCGCCCAGCGGTTACACGGGGCGGTCGGGACGCGTATTTGCGTGTGTTGCCTGAACATAGCCGTGCGCACGGCACCGCCCACGATGCGCAGGGGCAATCCATCTGACGCAATTCCGCCACCCAGCCGGAAAACCCCGGCGCGGGTGGCGGAACTACTGCCGAAAACCCGGCGGCGCGGTTACCAGAACTTCACGTACAGTGCCGAAATCAGCAGCAGAATTACGGTGATGAGGGCCAGCTGCCGGGGCGCCACCCGGAACATGGCCCGGTCCAAATGCAGGGCCCGGGGGTTGAAGGCCGGGCCGGCCAGGCTGATGAGGCCCATGAGCAGCACCGTCAGGAAAAACGACCAGCCCATGCTCACCAGAAACGGCACCTCGTACACCCCGCCGGCGTTGCGGTACGCGGTGTAGAAGATGGTTTCGGGGCCCAGCAGGCGCGGGGCCAGGTCGTTGAAAAACAGCGAGAAGCCGAAGCCCGCCAGCATGCCCGCCACGGCGGCCGGGGCGGTGGTGCGCGGCCAGAACATGCCCAGCAGGAACACGGCCACGATGCCGGGCGAGATGTAGCCGGTGTACTTCTGCACGAACGTGAAGCCGCCGTTGCCGCCTACGCCCAGCAAATCGTCCCAGGTAAAGCCGATGGCCAGCACCATGGCCCCCAGCACCGTCAGGCGGCCCACCCACACCAGTCGGGCCTCAGAGGCCTGGGGGTTGAGGTAACGGCGGTAGATATCGAGGGTGAAGATGGTGGAAATGGAGTTGGCCTTGCCGGCCAGCGAGGCCACGATGGCGGCCGTGAGGGCGGCCAGGCTCAGGCCCTTGAGGCCGTTGGGCAGGAAGGTGAGAATGGCCGAGTAGGCGTTGTCGGGGTTCACGCCGGCCCCGCCGGCGCTCATTTCGGCCTGGAGGCTGCCGTGCTGGTGCAGCACGTAGGCCGCAATGCCGGGCAGCACCACCACCAGGGGCATAATCAGCTTGAGCAGGGCCGCGAACAGGATGCCGGTGCGGGCCGTGGGCAGGTTGGCGCCCAGGGCGCGCTGGGTGATGTACTGGTTGCAGCCCCAGTAGTTGAGGTTGGCCACCCACTGGCCGCCGGCGTACATCACCAGCCCCGGCAGGGCCAGGTACTTGCTCACGTATTCCTGGGAGGAATTGGGCGTGGGCTTGGCGAAAATCAGGTGGAAGTGGTCGTCGGCGGCGTGCAGCAGGGTCCGGAAGCCGGCCACGGCGCTGTGGCCCAGCCCGAACTTCTCGCTCACCAGCGTCAGGGCCAGGTAGCTGGTGGCCAGCCCCCCGAGCAGCAGCACGGCCACCTGAATGACATCGGTGTAGCCTACCACCTTCATGCCGCCGAGCGTGATGAAGAGCGCAAATACGGCCAGCCCCACCAGAATCAGGTGGAAGCTGCCGCCGCCGGGGCTGCCCACCAGGTTGTTGATGGCCAGCGCGCCCAGGTACAGAATCACGGTCAGGTTGACGGCCACGTACAGGAACAGCCAGAAAATGCTCATTATCAGGCTCAGCGTGGCGTTGTAGCGCTGCTCCAGAAACTGGGGCATGGTGTAAATCTTCTGGCGCAGGTAAATCGGCATGAAAAACACGGCCACGAAAATGAGCACGATGGCCGCCACCCACTCGTAGGCCGCCACGGCCAGCCCCTGCGTGAAGCCCGCCCCCGAGGTGCCGATGAACTGCTCGGCCGAGATGTTGGAGGCAATCATGCTGGCCCCGATGGCCCACCAGGTCAGCGAGCCTTCGGCCAGGAAATAGTCCTGGGAGTTGAGCTGGGCGCTCTGCTTGCGCCGGTAGATGTAGTACCCGTAGCCCGATACCCCGATCAGGTAGCACAGGAATACCAGCAAATCAAAAGTAGTCAGGCCGTTACGCATCGAAGAAAAAGGCGGGGAAGAAAAAAAGGAAGAGGATTCAAAAGGACAAGCCGCTCCCGCCCGACCCGCCAGGCGGGCCGGTAAGCACGGGGCAGCTGATGGGGAATCAGGTTATGGCGCCAGGGCTAACAGCACATCAGCCCGTGGCCAGCGCGGCTTTGTAATGTACTTCGGACTGCGCCCGCAGCTGCCCGGCGGCCCATTCGGGCGTGATGTCGCGCTGGGCGTTGGCCAGCAGCTCGTAGCCCACCATGAACTTGCGCACGGTGGCCGAGCGCAGCAGGGGCGGGAAGAAGTGCAGGTGCAGGTGCCACTCGGGGTAGGCGGGGCCGTCGGTGGGGCGCTGGTGCAGGCCGGCCGAGTAGGGGAAGGAGGTCTGAAACAGGTTGTCGTAGCGGATGGTGAGGCGGCGCAGGGCGTCGGCCAGCCCGTTCTTTTCGGCCTCGGTGAGCTGGGTGAGGTCCGGCACGGCCCGGCGCGGGAGCACCAGCGTCTCGAAGGGCCAGCTCGCCCAGAAGGGCACCAGCACCACCCAGTGCGCGTTTTCGAGCACCACCCGGGTCTGCTCGCGCAGCTCAATCTCCAGGTAATCGGTGAGCAACGTGCGGCCGTGCTCCGCGTAGTGGGCCAGCTGCTGGCGGCCCTCCTTGGCCGGCTCGCCGGGCACGGTGCGCTGGGCCCAGATCTGGCCGTGGGGGTGGGGGTTCGAGCAGCCCATGACGGCGCCCTTGTTCTCAAAAATCTGCACGTAGCCGATGTCGGGCCGGGCCGCCAGCTCCTGGAACTGCGCCGTCCACACGTCCACCACGGCCCGGATGGCGGCGGCACTCATTTCGGGCAGGGTCAGGTCGTGGCGGGGCGAAAAGCAGATGACCCGGCCCAGGCCGGTTTCCGCCTCGGCCCGCAGCAGCCCGCCCTGGTTCAGGTGGCCGGCCGGGGTATCGTCGCGCAAAGCGGCGAAGTCGTTGTCGAACACGAAGGGGCCGGCGTAGTCGGGGTTTTGCTCGCCGTTCACGCGCCCGTTGCCGGGGCAGAGGTAGCAGGTGGGGTCGTGGGCGGGGCGGGCGGCCGTGTCGGGCGCTTCCTGCTGGCCCTGCCAGGGCCGCCGCGCCCGGTGCGGCGAAACGAGCAGCCACTCCCCATTGAGCGGGTTGTAGCGGCGGTGAGGATGCTGGGCCAGGTCGAAAGACATTTTTTTGGTAGTGAGTAGTGAGAACTTAGAATCTAGTAGGACTTACGCAAACCGGAGTGTGGGCTGAGCCAGCTCGCGGCGCAGGTAGTCGTCGAGCAGTCCTTGCTTGAGTTGGTAGACGGTGGTGTTGGCTTGGTAGGCCAGGTGCTTGAGGCGGGCCCAGGTGCGCAGGGCCAGGGCGATGTGGTTGCGCTGGCTGCGCGCCAGCCGGCACTGGCACGCCTGCAAGCCGGTGAGTTGCTTGGCCTCGCGGTGAACCT
>NZ_JAHHZN010000011.1 GCF_018760735.1 Hymenobacter piscis | reverse complement strand
CCAGGTGCTCGGCCAAGTAAGTGCCGGTGTAGTTGACCTGGCTGCTGAGCAGAAACTGGCCATACAATTGAGCGGTGACTTTCATGGGCTTGGTACGCTGAGAAAGCCGTTTGCGTAAGTCCTAATTTAATAGAACGCGTCCTCGAAGTGCTCAATGCGCAGGCCGGCGGCGGCGGGCGTAAGGGCGAGAATGTCGAACCGGATGTCGCCGGACCAATTCAGGGTTTCTTGTAGGTGTTCGGCGGTGAGGCGCAGCAACTGGCGTTTACGCTCGGTCACGAATTCCTCGGGGTGGCCGTACTGCGCCGAAGACCGCGCTTTTATCTCCACAAACACCAGCAGGGCAGGTCCCAGGCGCATAATCAGGTCTACCTCGGCGCGGCGGTAGCGGTAGTTGCGGTGCAGCAGCTCGTAACCGCGGCCGAGCAAGTAATGCAAGGCCGCGTCTTCGCCCGCGTGGCCGAGCTCGTGAGCAGGTAGGGACATGGGATGAGCGAAAACAGTGAAACAGCAGGCGGCCGCTACGCTAGGCTTCGGCAGGCGGGTCGGGGCGGGAAAAGCAGCAGATTGGAGCGAAATCTAGTACCTTTGGGTGTGTTACGTGCCGAAAGGTTGGCAGAGTTGGAGTTCCGGACTGCTTCCGGCGCGAAACCATGCGAAACGTACGGTATGTCCAGCCGAAAAAGACTAGATGACTGACTATTACTACTAGTTCTGTCTGGTCTGCAAACCGGCAGAACGGCTTCTGGCCGGCTGGTTTCGTTAATTTTAAAAGTACTCATGACCCAGTATTCCGCCTGCGTAAGTCCTGCTCCGACAAATGCTCGTCTGGCAGAGGAACCTGCGGCCGCTCCGGCTACAACGGGCCAGAACCGGGAAGTAGTGGTCCGGCGGCTGGATTTGGTAGCCTACCAAGAGGCCTGGGACCTGCAGGAGCAATTGCTGGCGGCGGCGCTGGCTCTCAAAACCCACAACCGCCAGGCCCAGGAGGCTGGTGCGCCGATAGTTGCAACGCCCAACTACCTGCTGCTGTGCCAGCACCCGCACGTGTACACGCTGGGCAAGAGCGGCAAGCCCGAGCATCTGTTGCTCAATGATGCCGAACTGGCTGCTTACGGCGCCAGTTTTCACCGCATCAACCGCGGCGGTGACATTACCTACCACGGCCCGGGACAGTTGGTGGGCTACCCCATCTTCGACCTCGATAATTTTTTCACGGACATCCACCGCTACCTGCGCCTGCTGGAGGAAGCCGTTATCTGCACCCTGGCGGATTACGGTATAAAATCCGGGCGTATTAGTGGGCTCACCGGGGTTTGGCTCGATTTTGAAGAGGGCGCCCCAAATCCGCGTAAAATCTGCGCCATGGGGGTGAAGTGCAGCCGCTGGGTAACCATGCACGGCTTCGCCCTCAATGTCAATACCGACCTGACTTACTTCCGCCACATCGTACCCTGCGGCATCACTGACAAGGCCGTAACCTCCCTGCAACAGGAGTTGGGCCAGGCCATACCGGTAGCCGAAGTGCAGGAGCGCCTGCTGCCCCACCTGGCTCGTTTGTTTGGGGCCGGGTTGGTCAATGAATCTGCTTTATGAAAAAAGACATTACGTTCCGTCCCGTAGAGGGCGTTTCCATTGCCGTGGTTCCTGATGCCACTGCTCCGACTGCCGGCGAGCAGCAAGGCTGGCAGGTGTACCTGCTCAATACCAATGAGGAGGCGCTGCAAAACGTCATCGTCAGCTCCAATGGCTACGGCACCAGCCCTGAGGGCGAAGCCATCCGCACCTCCACCCTGCGCCACGTGCTGCCCGAAGTACCGGCCCAGGCCGTGGCCGCCATTGAGCCCATTGATCCGGCCCTGTTTCACCTGCACAACCAGTACTGGGTGAGCTACTACATCGGCAGCCAGGTATTTGACAAGAAATTCGTGTTCGAGCCCGGCACTATTGCCGCCGATAAGCTGACGCCCATTGCCCTGCTCGATGAGCAGCCCGGCGTACTGCACCGCTAACCGTATCTTTGTCTTTCCATTGCGTGGCCCAGGTCGGGGCGCGCTTCTTACCAGAGCCGAACCGCAATGAATGCACTCGGAATTCAGTTGGGTCTGTCCTCCCTTTGGGCGTTTCTGGTGGCTTTGTTCGCCGTACCGTCCATTATTTACATCGCCCACCTGAAAAACATGCTCGACACGCCCAACGTGCGCACCGTGCATGAGTCACTGACGCCCCGCCTGGGGGGGGTAGCCGTATTTGCGGGCTTCATGTCGGCCCTCACCATCTTTGCGCCCCTCAACAACGGGGTGCAGCAGCTGCTGGCTGGCTGCATTGTGCTCTTCTTCGTGGGGCTGAAAGATGACTTGGTGAGTATTTCGGTGGCCAAGAAGTTCGTGGGGCAGCTGCTGGCGACGGGCATCGTCATGATTATGGCCGATGTGCGCATCACCAGTTTTCAGGGCATCCTGGGCATTGAGGAACTACCCATCGGTATCAGCTACGCGTTTACTTTCTTCGCCATTGTGGGCATTACCAACGCCATCAACCTGATTGACGGGCTCGATGGTCTGGCCGGTTCCATCGTGCTCATCATTGTGAGCACCTACGGTTACTACTTTTACCAGTACGGGGGAGCCGAATATCAGAACTACGCCTTTGTGTCGGTGTGTGTGGTAGGCGGCATTCTGGGTTTTCTGCGTTACAACTTTCACAAGGCCAGTATCTTCATGGGAGACACCGGTTCGTTGGTGTGCGGCTTCATTGTGTCCATTCTCACCATTCAGTTTATTGAGATGGGGCTCAGCGCGGACCAGCCCTTCCACGCCGCCGCGCCGGCCGTGGCCGTGGGTATTCTGTTCGTGCCGTTGTTTGATACGCTCCGGGTATTTATTGTGCGGATGATGGCCGGCCGCTCGCCTTTCTCCCCCGATAAAAACCACGTCCATCACCGCATCCTGGCCATGGGTTTCCAGCAAATCAGTACGGTTATCCTGCTGGGGCTGCTGAACCTGGTTGTGATTCTGATGGTCATTAATTTTGCCTATCTCGGCAATATCATGCTCATCGCCATGCTGGTCGTGTTGTCGGTGCTGCTGAGCGTATTCCTGGGGGTGTATCACAGTCGGGCTGAGCGGCAGCGCGTGGCTTCCTAACCAGCTCTGAACGGGTGCGTTTCCGGCAGTTTCTCTTTGCTTTCGTGTGGCTGGGGCTGATCTGGCTGGCTCCGGCCGCCGTGCGGGCCGCCGAGTACCGTCCGCTCCCGCCGGCTCCCCGGGCCGGCCTCACCGCCGACTGGCTGATTCACGATGAGGCCCGCAACCGCCTGGTGCTCTACCTGCCCGACTACCACGCACCCGCGCACGCCTATTACCAGTGGCTGTCTATCCGGCCCGGCAAGCCGCTGCTGATCAACTTCACGGCCCGCGAAAGGCTAAGTTTGTTTCTCGATAACCGGCTGGTTTTTACCGCCAACAGCCCGGATGCCTACACCATTGACCTGGCGGCCCTGCTGCCAGCGGGTAGTGTAGCGGGGCCGCATCTGCTGTGCGTATGGCACCCGGATGCTATTCCGAACCTGGCATCTTTCACAAATGCCCAGCCAGCGGCAGTACGCTCGGCCGGCCCGGCGGCTGCGGCCCCGTTGCTGGCCCAGCCCCGGCCCCGCGGCCATCAGGGCCAGAACGTATTCGTCTGCTTTCTGCTGCTGATAGGGCTGGGCTACGGTGGCTTGCGCGCTACGTATCAGCCGGGTTTTGCCCGTATCTACCAGCTGGAGGGCCTCTGGGGCAAGGGCAGCGCCGAGCAGGACTTTCTCATCAAGCCCACGCTTACCTGGCTCAACCTGGTGCTGGTGCTGCTGTTTGCCCTGTCGTTTGCGCTGCTGCTGGTGGCCATTCACACCAATATTCAGAACATCGTTATTCTACGGCGCCTCTTCGACGTGGCCGAATCAGCCATTGTGGTGAAGGTGCTGATATACACAGTGGTGGTGGCCGGTTTCGTGCTGGGTAAATACCTGTTCCTGGAACTGATGGGGTATATCTTCGACGTAACGGAGCTGGTGACCATTCAGTACCGGGAGTTTATCCGCACCATCCTGTTCATGGGTCTGTTTCTGCCCGTCGTGATGCTGCTCTACCTGGGCCTGAATCAGCGCCTGCCCGAAACGGTACTGTGGGTATCCAACGGAGTGGTTTCCTTGCTGTTGGTCGGGACGGTGTGGCGGGTCGGGCGCACGTTGCATCGTCGGGTGTCGCTACTAAATCTGCATTTGTTTTCGTACCTTTGCGCCACAGAAGTGATTCCCTTGGTCATTCTGCTCAAGCTGATTGTTTTTACCTTCTGACCACCGGCGCTGGCGGCTCCCACCCGCTACCGTTTGCAACGTTTCCTTATTGCTTTAGCTTTACCTTTTCCTACCCTATGGCCGAGAACAAAGACCAACCGGGGACGGGCCGTCACGCCAAGCGCATTGCCACCATTCTGGTCAGCCAACCCAAGCCGACCAGTGACGTCTCTCCGTATTTTTCCATTGCGGAAAAGTATGGGATCAAAGTAGATTTCCGCGAGTTTATTGAAGTGCAGCCGGTTTCCTACAAGGATTTCCGCAAGGAGAAAGTCAATATCCTGGAGCACACGGCCATTATCTTCACCAGCCGTAATGCCGTGGACCATTTCTTCCGCATCTGCCAGGAAGCCAAGGTGGAGATGCCGGCCGAAATGAAGTACTTCTGCATCTCGGAGCAAACGGCCAACTACCTGCAGAAGTACATTGTGCTGCGCAAGCGTAAGCTGTTCGTGGGCCAGCGCACCGCTACTGACCTGTTCGACGTCATCAAGAAGCACAAGGGCGAGAAGTTTCTCTATCCCTGCTCCGATATCCGCAAGGATGATATTCCGGAGTTCATGCGGGCCAATAAGTTCAAGTTTACCGAGGCGGTTATCTACCGCACCGTCGCCAGCGACCTGTCGGATCTGACGGACGTGAAGTACGACTGCATCGCCTTTTTCAGTCCTTCCGGCATCAACTCCCTGTTCATCAACTTTCCGGAGTTCGTGCAGAACAATACCCGGATTGCAGCCTTCGGTCCTACTACGGCCAAAGCTGTCCTTGATGCCGGATTGTTCCTCGATATCGAAGCTCCCCAGCCCAATGCCCCTTCCATGACCGGGGCCATTGAAGCCTACATCCGCATGCACCACGGACCTGACGTTGTGAAAGAGAAGAAGAGCAGCAAGTAAACTAGCTGATATATAGCAGGAAGAAGAGCAACCCTTGTTGCTCTTCTTTTGTATATTCCGGAAGTGAGTCGGGGTGGTTTTTTCGTTACATTTGAAAACGCTGACCTGCTCCTTCCTCAGGCCCCGGCTCATCGCTGATTATTATGAAGAACTATCTATTCGGTGCCTGCCTGCTACTGATAGCCGGAAAAGCAGCTGCTCAGCAGCAGCCCCAGTTCAGTCAGTACGGGCTCAATGGTATGGCCCTCAACCCGGCATACGCGGGCATTAAAGGCTATGGCGAAATCACGGGTATTGGCCGGTCGCAATACATTGGATACAACGCTACCTTCGATGACGGAGGTTCTCCCAATACGGCATCCCTGACGGTTTCTCTTCCCATTCCGGTACTGGCCGGGGGGGTAGGTATCGGTGTGTATCGGGACCAGATTGCTCAGATTACGACCACTAATGTGCAGTTGTCGTATTCCCGTCACCTGCAGTTAGGCGAAGGCAAGCTGGGATTGGGCGTGCAGGGTATATTCAACAATATCTACGAAGGGGGGTACCGGGCGAATGATCCGGGTGATGATTCTGTGCCCAATAATGGCTCTGACCGCAAGTTCGATGCCGGTGCTGGCCTCTGGTACGAGGCCCCAAAGTTTTACGTGGGGCTGAGCACAAATAATCTGTTACGCTCAACGTATAAATTTAACAGCCAGGCGGGGCCAATCAGCGGCGCTTCGGCCCGATATTTGACTGAGAACCACGCCTATCTGACGGGGGGCTACAATATCGATCTGACGTCCTCCGTTGTGCTCACGCCGACGGCCATTGTGAAGGTGGTGCTGCCGGGGGAATTTGGAGATGATGGGAAATTTTCAACCCGGAATGCTTCCTACGAACTGGGCGCGCGTGCTACCTTTGATGATCGGTTCTGGGGAGGATTAGGCTACCGGTCAGAGGACGCCTTTACTGTATTGGGAGGTCTCAGCTTTGCCAAAGACAATGCGTTCAGGTTGGGATTGGCTTATGACGTAATTGCATTTGGGCAAGATGCTAAGGCTTCCAGCTCCTTTGAAATTATGCTGGGTTACCGTCTGCCTAAACCAGGGCTGAGGATTCGCCCAGCTATTCGTACGCCCCGCTACAGCTTCTAAAATCAAAGTTTTGGCCCTAGGTAACCAAACTGCTCCTTTTGCCCTTGTTTGCGCCTGCTTACACACCAACTAACGTGCTGCCTGCCATTGTTTAACCGGCTTAATCATCAGTTCGCAGACAAAATCCTGGCATTGACCGTATGGCTTGCGTACGAACATACGATTCGTTAGATTTGCCAGCTCGAAAAATTGTAATCTTTGGGTATCGCCGCCTCGACCGCCTTTTTCTTTCCTCACATGAATAAGTTTCTCATACTGCCTCTCGTCGCTTTCTCGACGCTCATCCTGGGGGGTTGTGGTTTTGGTAAAGGACCCCAGGGCGACCTGGTTGGGGCGGAGGACCGTCCGGAGTTCAATCCGCAGGAAGTACCCTTTGGGATGGTGCCTTGCCCCGGTGGAACGTTCCATATGGGCCAGACCGACCAGGATATCTCGGCCTCCATGGTGAACATGAACAAGCAGGTGACCATTGCCGGCTTCTACATGGATGAAACCGAAATCACCAACAACGAGTACCGTCAGTTCATGAATGCCATCCGGCAGGATTCAATTGACGTGCTGGGCGAGGAGTACGTTATGACGGAGCTTTACCCGGATACCACGGTGTGGGTACGTGACTTCACCTACCACATGGGTGATCCGCTGATGGAGTACTATTATACCCACCCGGCATTTGATGATTATCCGGTGGTGGGCGTAGACTGGTTTGCCGCTAAGTATTTCTGCAACTGGCGCACCAAAAACAAGAACGCCGCTAACGAGGAAGTTGGCCTGGCACCCACGCCTAACTTCCGTTTGCCTTCCGAGGCCGAGTGGGAGTACGCTGCCCGCGGCGGACGTGATCTTGCCACTTATCCCTGGGGTGGCCCTTACCTGCGCAATTCCAAAGGCTGCATGCTGGCCAACTTCAAGCCCGGCCGTGGCGACTACGCTTCGGATGGATATGCTTACACGGCTCCCGTAGGAGCTTTCTTCCCGAACGATTTCGGCTTGTACGATATGTCGGGCAACGTGTCGGAGTGGTGCGATGATGCCTACATGGAAGCTTCGGTGCCCGTGGTTTGGGATATGAACCCGACCAACCCCGACGACAACGAGCCTCGCAAAGTAGTGCGCGGTGGTTCCTGGAAGGACATTGCGTACTTCCTCGAAACCGGCACCCGCAACTTTGAATATCAGGATTCGGCCCGTTCCTACATCGGTTTCCGTACGGCCATGATTCAGATTGGCTCCGGCTCGGGACTTTACTAAGTAGCTTTACCAACGCTCTTTTCGAAGAAAACCCACCGTTCCTCCCCTGCATTCCCTAAAATCAATACCACAACAAACTTCTTTTCAACACCCAAATCACATGGCAGCTAAAGGCGGTAGTTTTCTGTATGATGTGCTGATGCCCAAAATCTATGGCATCGGTGCAGCAGTTGTAATTGTAGGCGCTCTGTTCAAAATCCAGCACTGGGAAGGCGCCAGCATAATGCTGATTATTGGTTTGGGTACGGAAGCCCTGATCTTCTTCCTGAGCGCTTTCCAGCCAACTCCTAAGGATGTAGACTGGTCCTTGGTTTACCCGGAATTGAGCGAAGGCTATGACCCCTCGACCGGCAACCCCAGCTTCCTGCAGGAGAACAACGGCACCGGACTGACGCGCAAGCTCGATGATATGCTGAAGGACGCCAACGTAACCCCCGAGGCTATTTCTTCGCTGGGTCAGGGCCTGAACCGCCTCAGCACTACTACCCAGCAGCTTTCCTCTCTGGGCGACGCTACCAACGCTACCGAAGAATACACTACTAAAGTGCGCACCGCGGCCCAGTCGCTGGAGCGTATTAACGAGTCGTACTCGAGCACGGTGCAGGCTATGTCGGCCATGGCTGATGCGTCGAATGATGCCCGTGAATATCACGCGCAGGTTCAGAACGTAACCAAGAACCTGGGCGCCCTGAATGCAGTGTACGAGATGGAGCTGCAGGATGCCAACACCCACCTCAAGTCGATGAACAAGTTCTATGGTACGCTCGCGCAGGCCATGGAGAACCTGACCGAGGCCGGCAAGGAAACCGAGCAGTTCAAGCAGGAAGTAACTGGCCTGACCACCAACCTGACTTCGCTCAACCGGGTGTACGGCAACATGCTGAACGCTATGCGGGCTACCAGCTAAGGCTGGAATACCCCTTAGGTTCAGATCCAATTCCACTAGTATAGCAACAGGTAGACACGATGGCGGGAGGTAAAGAGACTCCACGGCAGAAGATGATCGGGATGATGTACCTGGTACTCACCGCTCTTCTGGCCCTACAGGTAAACTCAGCAATTCTACTCAAGTTCAAGTTTCTCGACGACAGCCTTTCTTCCATTAACGGAAAGGTGTTGAAAGCAAACGACGGAACCGTGAAGGGGATTCAGGCGCAGGTTGAGAAGAACCGCAACCAGCCCAAAGATCTGGCCGTGCTCAAGCAGAGCCAGGAAGTTCGGGACCGGACGAAAGAAATGATTGCCTATCTGTCGGGTGTGCGTGAGCAGCTGCTCACTAAAACGGAGAACAAAGGCAAGAACGAGTTTAAAAACATGAGCGCCGAGGATAAAGTGGCGGAGCTTATGCTGGGCGCCAACAAAAACGGCGAAGGCTACAAGATGAAGGGCGAGCTCAACAAGTACTCGGACTACATCAAAAACATCATCCCCGGAGTATCTCCCCTGGCCCTCGACGCCGGCGAAGACCCGATGGTGACGGACAAGGAGCAGAAGAGCAAGAACTTTGCGCAGCTGAACTTCGAAAATACGCCCGTGGTAGCGGCGCTGGCCGTTCTTTCTCAGAAAGAAGCCGAAGTGCTGAAGTACGAATCGGATGCGCTCAACAACCTGGCGCAGCGCGTGGGTGGCTCAGTTATCGTGTTCGATAAGATTGGCGCTTTTGCCAGTGCCGAGTCGAATACGGTGGCCGCTGGTACTAAGTACAAAGCGGAGCTGTTCCTAACGGCTTCGGCTTCGGGCCTCAACCCCAGCATGACGCTCAATGGCTCGCCCCTGTCAGTAGGTCCCGATGGGAAAGGCAAAGTGGAATTCACGGTGCGCCCGGGCTCTTTCGACAAAGAAGGCAATGCCAAGGCTTCCTGGAGCGGTACGATCCGGTTCAAGCAGAACGGTCGTGACACGATCTTCAAAGTAAACGTGCCCTACACCATCACCAAGCCGGTAATGCAGATTCAGTCGGCTTCGGTGCAGGCACTGTACTTCCGGTGCGGCAACAAGCTGAGCGTACAGGTTCCCGCGCTGGGTGCCCAGTACGACCCCAGCTTCTCGGCTTCCGGGGCTGCTACCATCAAAGGCGCTAACAAAGGCGACGTTACGTTAGTACCTAATGCCAAAGAAGTTACCCTGAACGTGAGCAGCGGTGGTAACGCCATTGGTTCGCAGACGTTCCAGGTTCGTCCTATTCCTAAGCCTGACGTGCAGTGCTGGGTAGGTGGCCGTCCGGTCAATGAAAAGCAGGGTACGCCCATCACGGCTGTTCGGAATATGAACATGAAGGCCGTAGCGGATGCTGGTTTTGCTACTTTCCTGCCCGACGACGCTCGTTTCCGGGTATCGCGCTACGAAGTAACGCTGGTACGCGGCAAGCGCCCGGTTATGGCAGCTATTCCAGTAAACGGTCCGAACGTAGACCTGAGCTCGGTGGTAAACACGGCCCGCGAAGGCGACCGTCTTTACATCGAAGTAAAAGGAGTGCAGCGCCAGAACTTCCAGGGTAACGTGGAAGACGTAAACGTTACCAAAGTTTTCAATATTCCGCTGATCTAAGCGTTACCGGTTCTGAACTATCCGTCACGCTTTTTGATTTCTCTGGCATGAACAAATTCCTTTCCTTCACCGCTTTGGCGGCGGGCCTCACGCTGTCGGTGGCAGCATCGGCTCAGGAGCAAGCCACTACTGCGAGCAGCAACGGCTCGTACCGCCCGATCCCGAATTCGGATATTCTGTTCCGCAAAACGATCTGGCGCGCGATTGACCTGCGTGAGAAGCAGAACAAGCCCATGTTCGCGGAAGGCAAGGAAATCAGCCGGGTAATTCTGGATGCGGTCAAGCGGGGTGAACTGCAGGCGTACCGTAACGACTCCCTGACCACGACTTTTTCTGCTGCGGAAGTAGCCGCTAACTCTTCCTACGTGGAGGCAAGCGCCGGTCTGAGCCAGGAGGAAATTGATGCCGGCTTCACTCAGGATACCGGCGATGATTGGGGTGCTCCCAAGAAAAAGGGTAGCAAACCTGCTGCTCCTGCTGCTCCATCTAGTTTTGGCTTCCGTCCTAAGGACCTGTACCAGATGGAACTGAAGGAGGATATGATCTTCGACAAGAAACGGTCGCGGATGTATCACGACATCAAAACCATCACCCTGCTTGTTCCTTCGACGCTGGGCGCTAACCAGTCGGGTATTGAAAAGCCCATTGCTACGTTCAAGTACAGCGACCTGGTGCGTGTGTTCCGGGCCAATCCGGATAAGGCTATCTGGTTTAACCCCCAGAATGATGCCCAGCACAAGAACCTGGCCGACGCGTTCGAACTCTGGCTGTTCAACTCCTACATCGTGAAGGTATCGAACCCGAATGATGCCCGTCTGGACGAAGTCTACGGTGGTCAGCAGCAGGGTATCCTGGCCTCGCAGCAGGCCGCCGCCGACCTGATTGAGTACGAGTATAACCTGTGGTCTTTCTAAATCACAGATGGTGCAGATGCTGGGATGACGCAGATGCCGACATCTCTTCTAAGCCCCCTGAAAACCAAAGGCCCCCGACCAGAAATGGTTGGGGGCCTTTGGCTTTTTCAGGGGGCTTTCGGGTGCCGTTGTTCAGACTTGGGCATCGGTTTGGGAGAAGTAGCTGATCAGGATGCAGGCTTTGGCTTTGCCGACTTCAGCTACCAGTTCGGCTTCGGACAGCTCTTTGATTTTCTTGACGGACTTGAACTTGGTGAGCAGTTTATCGGCCGTGACGGGACCGAGGCCCTTGACGTCGGTGAGCTCGGTTTTGAGCGTGCCCGCGTCGCGGCGGTTGCGGTGGAAGGTGATGCCGAAGCGGTGCACTTCGTCGCGCATGCGCTGGAAGAGGCGCAGGGATTCGCTCTTCTTGTCGATGTAGAGCGGGAGCGGGTCGTTGGGCACGTAGATTTCCTCCAGGCGCTTGGCGATACCGATGACGGCCATCTGCCCCCACAGATTCAGGTCTTTGAGGGCTTTAACGGCCATGCTGAGCTGGCCCTTGCCGCCGTCCACAATCACGAGCTGGGGCAGGCTGGCACCCTCGTCCACGAGGCGGCGGTAGCGGCGCGTCACTACTTCGTACATCGAGTCGAAGTCGTTGGGGCCGATGACGGTTTTGATGTGGTAGTGGCGGTAGTCCTTCTTGCTGGGCCGAGCGTTGCGGAAACACACCATGGCGGCCACCGGATTATCGCCCTGGAAGTTGGAGTTGTCGAAGCATTCGATGTGCTTGGGCAGTTCCGTCAGGCGCAAATCCTTCTTGATGGTTTCCATGATGCGCACCTCGTTGAGGTCCTTGCTCCGGTCGTTCATGCTCTCTTTTTCCTTGCGCAGGTAGAGCACGTTTTTGAGGCTCAGCTCCAGCAGCTTGCGCTTATCGCCAATCTGGGGCTGGGCAATGGCCACGCCGGGCAGGGGCAGGGGCGGCAGGGCAATGTTGGTCAGGATTTCCTTGGACTCGCTCTCGAACTCCTCCCGCATCTGCATCACCAGCGGGGCCAGAATCTCCTCATCCGGTTCATCAAGCTTCTTCTGTACCTCCACCGACTGCGTGAGCACAATGCTGCCGTTCATCACCTTGAGGTAGCTGATAAAGGCCGACTTCTCGTTCGACGCGATGCTGAACACGTCGATGTTGGTCAGGTTGGCGTTGACGATGGTGCTCTTGCTCTGGAACTCGTCGAGCTTGTCGAGCTTGACCTTGAACTGGTGGGCCAGTTCATACTGCTGTTCTTGGGCGGCCTGGGTCATCCGGTCGCGGAAGTACTGCTTGGGCAGGCGCAGGTCGCCATTCAGGATCTGCCGGATCTGCTGGATGTACTGGTTGTAAGTTTCCTCGTCCTGGTGGGCCTCACAGGGGCCCTTGCAGTTGCCCAGGTGGTACTCCAGGCAGACCTTGAACTTGCCGGCCTCGATGTTGGCCTCCGAGAGGTTGTAAGTGCAGGTGCGCAGCGGGTACAGGGCCCGGATGAGCTCCACCAGCAGGTTCATGCCCGTCACGTTGGCGTAAGGGCCGTAGTAGCGGCCGTCGCCGGGGCGCTTGTTGCGGGTCGGGATGAGGCGGGGGAACCGCTCGTTGGTCAGCAGCAGGTAAGGGTAGGTCTTGCCGTCCTTGAGCAGGATGTTGTACTTGGGCTGGTGCTGCTTGATGAGGTTATTTTCCAGCAGAAACGCGTCCGACTCCGAATCCACAATGGTGAACTCGATGCGGCGGATGTTTTTGACCAGCTGCTGGGTTTTCTTGTTGTGGTCCTGCTTGGTGAAGTAACTGCTGACGCGCTTGCGCAGGTCGATGGCCTTACCCACGTAAATGATGGTGTCCTCGTCGCCGAAGTACTTGTATACCCCCGGGCGGTGGGGCAGCTGGCGGATCTGGTCTTGCAGGTCAGGAGAGGCGGCCATAAATAATTACTGATTTTCGCTGATTCTTCAGCGGATGACGCTGAGGTTGTGCGGTACTCAAGGTATAGGCGATGGGCCTATCGTACCAAGTACGGGTACGAGGACGAAGCGGGAGGATTGCGGCGGAAAGTTGTCAGGAAGACAACAAAAAATGTGGCCGGGGTGTCCCGGCCACATTCCGTAAAAATCAGTGAAATCAGCGAAATAATCAGCGGAAATCAGTGATTAAATGTCATCGTCGCTCAGGTCTTCCAGCTTCACCTGGTTGAGCTTCTGGTCGCTGGGGATGGTGTCGCGCAGACCGGTGCCACCGTAGTAGCGGGAGCAGTCGGTTTCGATGGTGAGCTGGGCCGGTTTGGGGAAAGCGCCGGTATTGACGTCGAGGCTTTTGTCAGCGTACACTTTTTTCATGAACAGACCATAAATCGGGAGGGCGAGGCGGGAGCCCTGGCCGTAGGTTCCGGTTCGGAAGTGGATGCTGCGGTCTTCCCCGCCCACCCACATGCCGCACACCAGATCGGGGGTGAGGCCCATGAACCAGCCATCGGAGTAGTTGTTGGTAGTGCCGGTTTTAGCGCCCATCTCGTAGGGGAATTTGAAACCGCCCTTCAGGATGATGCTGGTGCCGCCCTGCTCTTCGGTGGCCCCGCGCAGCATGTAGGTCATCAGATAGGCCGTTTCCTCGCTCAGCGCCTCCCGGGTCTGGGGCACGAATTCGCGGAGCACGTTGCCGTTCTTGTCCTCAATGCGCGTCACCATCATGGGCGCGGTCCAGACGCCCTTGTTCACGAAGGTGCTGTAGGCGCCGGCCAGCTCGTAGATGCTCACGTCGGAGGAGCCGAAGCCCACGGCCGGCACCGCCTCAATGGGGGAGGTAATGCCCAGGCGCTTGGCGTAGCTGACCACCGTTTCGGGGCCGAGTTTCTGCACCAGCCAGGCTGTGATGGAGTTCATGGAGCGGGCCAGGGCCTGACGCAGCGTGAACGTGCGGCCCGAAAACCGGCCCTCGAAGTTGCGGGGGGTATAAGCGGGCCGGCCGGCTTCGGTGGGGAAGGTCACGGCCACGTCGGGGCGCTGGTAGCAGGGCGAGTAGCCCTGGTCGATGGCGGCCACGTACACGAAGGGCTTGAACGTGGAGCCCGGCTGACGCTTGCCCTGCTTCACGTGGTCGTACTTGATGTACTTGTAGTTGATGCCACCCACCCAGGCCTTCACCTTGCCGTTGAGCGGATTCATGGCCATAAAGCCCGAGCGCAGCAGCCGCTTATAGTAAGCCAGCGAGTCCATCGGCGACATGGTCACTTCCTTTTCGCCGCCCTGCCAGCTGAACACCTTCATCTTGTACTTCTTGTTGAGATAGTACTTCACGGAATCGGGCTGGTCGGGGAAGCGGTTGGTGAGGGAGCGGTAGCGGCCGGTGCGCTTGATGGACGTGTTCAGGAAGCCCGGAATGAGCTTGCCGTTCTCGTCGCGCCAGGGCTGCTGACCCTTCCAGTGGGAATCGAACCACTTCTGCTGAAGCTTCATGTGCTCGGCCACGGCCGATTCGGCGTACTTCTGCATCCGCGAATCGATGGTGGTGTAGATTTTCAGGCCGTCGGAGTACAGGTCGTGGTCGGTGTCCTTGGCCCACTGCCGGAGCATTTTGCTGACCTCCACCCGGAAGTAGGGCGCAATGCCTTCGTTCTGGTTCTCAACACTATAGTTAAGGGCAATGGCCTTGAGTGTATCGCCCTTGAGCTGCTCGGGCGTGATGTAGCCGTACTTGTTCATCTGGCGCAGCACCCAGTTGCGGCGGGCCCGGGAGCGTTCGGGGTTGAACTTGGGGCTGAAGCGCGAAGGCGCGTTGAGCACGCCTACCAGCGTGGCGGCCTCGGGCCGGGTCAGGTCGCGGGGCTTTTTGCCGAAGAAGGTTTTAGCGGCCGTATTGATACCGAAGGCGTTGGAGCCGTAGTCGTTAGTATTCAGATACATGCGCAGGATTTCGCGCTTGGTGTAGCTGCGTTCCAGGCGGGTAGCCAGAATCCACTCCTTGGTTTTGGTAATGAGCATCCGCACGCCGGGCACATCGTTGAGCGTGCCGTCGTTGAGGTCTTCACGGGTGCGGAACAGCACCTTGGCCAGCTGTTGGGTGAGGGTGGAGCCACCGCCCCCGCTACCGCCCGTGAGCAGGCCCGCCGCCACCCGGCCGGTAGCCTTGGGGTCGATGCCGGAGTGCTCCTCGAAGCGGGCGTCCTCGGTGGCAATGAGGGCATCCACGAGGTGCTGGGGTAGGTCTTCGTACTCAGCGGGCGTCCGGTTCTCGCGGAAGTATTTGCCCATGAGTACGTTGTCGGCGGAGTAGATTTCCGAGGCCAGCTCACTGCGCGGGTTTTCCAGCGTTTTGAGGTTGGGCATGCGTCCGAACAGGTTCAGGAAGTTCACGCTGACGGCCAGCACGTACAGCACCAGCCCCACCACGCCCGCGCCGAAAAGAAGCCAGAACGTGCGGGCCCAGCCGGTGAAGCGACCGGGGCGGTTAGGTTTGCGAAGAGGGGTATTCTTTTTGGTGGCGGACTGAGCCATGTGTTTAATTAAGAATTATGAATTAAGGAGTATGAATTAAAAGCTGCATCCAGCGTGCCAAACAGCCTTTTACAACGTGCTGGATGCGTTTTCTGGAAGACGACTTTTAATTCAGAACGCTTAATTCTTAATTGAAATCAGCGGTACGTCTGATCATAGAAGCGCTGGTACTCGTCGAGGTTGCCTTGTTCCAGCAGCACCGGCAGGTTATCAATACCCACAACCAGGGTTTGGTAACCCGCGCCGCGCAGCTTGCTCAGCGGCGACTGGGGCCCGCGCAGCTTCAGCGCGTAGCTCTGGGCCAGTTTGGCGTTGGCCAGGGTCTCCACAATCACCAGCTCCTGGGTGGCGTTCAGGGGCTGCCGCCGTACCAGCAGGCTGCTCGACTTATAGTAGCGGCTGTTATACGCCTGGAGCTGGCCCGGCAGGTCGGCCAGCAGGGGCGCATCCTTGGCCAGTACCAGCACGATAGCGTGGCGCGTGCTCTGGTCCGCTTTGTAGGGCGAAGCCGGGGCCGTTGGGGCCGGCGGGGGCGTGGCCGGCATCGGGCTGGTAGCGGGCAGGTTGGTAGCTGGGGCAGTAGGCTCAGTGGCCGGCGCGGGAGCCGCAACGGGCTCCTTAACGGCCGGTTTGGCCGGGGCAGGAGCCTTCTGGCCCCGGGCCCGGGCCTGGGCGGCGGCCCGCCGGGCGGCCTTGGCCTCTTCTTCCGGGGTGAGCGGCACGGCCGTCGGCGGCAGCACCGCTTTTACCGCGGCCGGCTCAGCCGGGGCCGGTACGCCGGTACTTGGAGCAGGCTTGTCCAGAGTGGGGGGCGTGGTCAAAGTCTGGTTTGGCAGTGCGCCAGTGGCCGGCGTGAGGGTCGGTAAGGGGGCCGCGGCGGGCTTAGTCGGTTCGCGGTAGTACACCGGCATCCGCGGGTCTACTTCGCCCGGCTTGAACACCGATACTACGGGCTTATCAATGCTGGCCAGCACGCCCATGATCTGGCCCTGGTCGTACTTGCGGTAGGTGTCGAGCAGGACTTCGGCCTTGCTGGCCAGGGGGCTCTGGGGGTAGTCTTTGTAAAACTTCTCCACCGTGGCCCGGGCCGTAAGCGGCGGCTGGGTCCGAATGGTAAGCAGGGTGTTGAGGTAGGCTACCTGGTCGTTGAGGTCGGTTTCGGGGTACTGCTGGCGGGCCCGCGCCAGCACGGCAGTAGCCTTTTTGAAGTCCTGCGTTTTGTAGAACACGAAAGCCGAATCCACCAGCACGGCCACCTGGGCGTTGGCCACCGAGGTACGGCGCAGGTACTCCGGGTCGGCCACCAGGCGGGCGTACGACGAGGTGGGGTAGGCCGCTCGCAGCCGGGCGGCGTACTGCTCGGCCTTGCCGGCTTCGTTGCGGTCCTTGTGAATCAGGTACAGAATGTAGAGCGCCTCGGGCGTGTGGGTGCCCGTGGGGTAACGGCGTAGCAGGGTTTCGTAGGTGTCGATGGCCCGCTCCGGCTCCCGCAACTGCTGGTTATAGATGCCGCCCAGGGCGTACAGGGCCTCCTCGGTCTGCGCGTCGGAGGCTTTCAGCAGCTCCGGCGTCAGCGGAATGGTTTGGCGGTACTGGGTCACCAGGGTCTGGAGCTGGGCGGCCGGGTCGGGGGCAGCGGTGGGCTCGGTGCCGTTGACTACGGTGCTGCTGTTGCCGGCAATGCTCACCGGCACGTTGCCGCCCTGGGGCGTTACGGGCGAGTTGCTGGCCTGGGTCACGGTCCGCCAGTTATCCTGCAGAGGGCGGTTGCCCCACTTGCGGATAAAGTCGTTGCGGGCCGTGCTCAGGGCCGTGGGGTTATCGAAGTACCACTTGGCGCCCGTGTTGCCGGCCAGAAAATCATCGGCGCTCAGGTCGGGCTGCAGGTCGCGGCCCGGGGCCAGCCCGGTGGCGGTCTGCTGCTGGCTGCGCTGGCGCTCCACTTCCTGGCGGGCAGCCAGGGCCTCGGCCTGCCGCTGGCGCTCGTCCAGCTCGGCCTGGGCGTAGGTGGTCAGGCGGGCGGTGAGCTCCTCCGGCGAGAGGCGGGCCAGAGCCTGCAAACTGTCCTGGTTTTCGACCACCGTAAGCTGCTGGGCGAAATCCTTCAGGACGCCGGCGCGCTCGGCAATGGCCTCGTACTCGGGTGCCTCCCGGGGCATATTCTGCACCGTGCTGTCGTAGTAGGCGGCGGCCAGGCGGTATTTCTGAAGGTTTTCGTAGTAGATGCGGCCGTCGAGCAGGTAGGTATAAGCCAGCTGGGCCTTGCTGGCCTGGGGCGTGCGGGCCGATTTCTGGAGCAGGGCCAGGGCCTCGGGATAGCGCTGCTGGCGGTAGTCTACCCGCGCCATCTCGTAGTAGATCTTGTCGCGGTACTCCTTGTTCTTGGGGTCCTTGAGCAGCTTGGCGAAGTACTTATTGAGCCGGGCGCGGTCGTTCAGATTCAGATCCGACACCTGGCCCAGCATCAGCTTGCTGAAAAAGTCCAGCTCGTAGGGCGGGTTCCTTTTCAGAATCTGGTTGAGCTGGGCGTAGGCCTGCTTATCGTCGCCCTGGGCCTGGTAGAGCTGGGCCAGAATGTAGCGCGTGCGCGACTGCTCATCCTTGGGCTCTATGTAGGGAATGGCCTTTTCCAGGTTCTCGATGGCGCGGGCGGGCTCCCCGGTTTGCAGGTAGTACTCGGCCCGGGTCAGGAACAGCGCGCGGGCGTTGGCTTCGGTGCCCTGCTCCTTGTCGAGAATATCCGAGACGGCGGCGGCGTTGCCCGGCTCCTGAAGGGCCAGGAAGGTGCGCATGAGCCAGATCAGGGCTTCGTGGCGGGCGTTGGGGTCCTTGCTGGTGCTGTTGACGTACTTGAACGTCTTAGCCGCGTCCTCAAACTCCCGCTTGTAGTAGCGTGCCTGCCCGATGAGGAGGTAGCTGTCGTCGGTCCAGTCGGAGCCGGGGCGGTGCTGCACCGGCAGGGAGGCCTTCTTGATGATGTCCTCCATGTCGGCCGTCAGGCGGGCGGCAGTGGCCTCATCTACCACCGGGAACAGGGGCAGCACGCGGTTGTAGTCGTTGACGCGGGCTTTATCGAGGGCCAGCTCGGTGGCGCGCATCTTCTCGCGGGCCAGGAAGTAGGCGTTGTCACGGGCCACCACGTTATCGTAGGCGCGGCCCACCACCGAGCGGCGCTCCGAGGCGCAGCCGCCCAGGCCGGCCAGCAGCAGTCCGGCGGCGGTGGAAGCCGCGAGCGTGCGCAGCAGCAGAGAGTTAGTCGTCGTCAAGGCGGCAGAAAAGCTCAGGGCGAAGGAAAGGGTACAGACGGAAAACGCCCCCCGCCAACGGAATCGTTCGGCGGGGCGCGCTTCTCTCAACGTAGCCGACTGAGTAAAAGTACAGGTTTCTGCCCGGACGCTGCCGCCGTGGCCCGCTGCTGCCGAAGTATCCCGTAATTTTGCCTTTCCCTCCGCTAATCCTGCCCGCCATGCCCGATTCCGCTCCCGCCCCGCGCCCCACGCCCCAGCCCGATTCCAACCCCGACCGCATGCGGGCGGTGGCGCGCTACTCCGGCATCGGCGCCCAGATGGCGGCCACCATCGGCCTGAGCACCTGGGCCGGCTACTGGCTCGATACGCACTACCGGACCGAAACGCCCTGGTTCACGCTGGGTCTGATGCTGCTGGGCTTGTTCGCGGCCTTATATAACGTCATCCGCGCCGTTACGAAAGAACAGTAGGGCGAAGCAGTTCGTCGCGCTGGTTTAGTGGAATTTATTGCTGCGGCTGCCCTGGGGCGAAGCGGCGCTTCGCCCTACTTTAATGAAAACCTTCCTTCGTCCGTATCTGCTGTTCAGTTTGCTGGTGGGCTTTGCGCTGTACGCGGTGTACGCCCAGTTCGGGCCGCGCATCGTGCATCCGTTCACGCCCTACACGTTCGGCTTCTTCTTCGTGCTCACGCTGGTGCTCTACCGGCTGATGGAACGGCTGATCCGCGCCAACCCCGATAATTTTCTGGTGGCCTACTTCGGGGCCATGATTGCCCGGCTGCTTTTGTCGCTCACGCTGGTGCTGGTGTACCTTTTGCGGGGTGGCGGCCACGAAGGCAGCGCCCGCTGGGCCTTCCTGGGAAGCTTCTTTCTGCTGTATTTTCTCTTTGCCGGGTTTGAAGTCTGGAGCGTTCTGAGTAACTTGCGCCCGTTTTCAAAACCGGGCGAAATCACAAAATGAAGTTTTTGTGAACAAATCCCTAAGCCACTCTGAATGAAGCGCTTACTGTTAGCCCTCTTCTGTTTCCTTTCGTTCTCTACCTTCGCCAACGAGCCAACCGCCACGACGGCCGAGGCTACCGACACGGAAGAGTTCAATCCGGGCGAGATGATCCTGCACCACATCGGCGATTCGCACGAGTGGCACTGGTTCTCCCTCGGCAACGACCACTACACCACCTACCTGCCCGTTATTGCCTTCCGGCCCGGCCACGGTCTGTCCACGTTCTCTTCCCACCAGCTGGCCGAAGGCAAGGTGTACGACGGCCTGAAACTGGAGCACGAGCACCTGGTGTCGGAAGACGGCAGCAAGGTCTACGACTTCTCCATTACCAAGAACGTGATGTCGCTCATGCTGAGTGCGGCGCTGCTGCTGCTGGTGTTTACGGCCGTGGCCCGGGGCTACGCCAAGCGCGGCACCGGGGCTCCCCGGGGCATTCAGTCGTTCTTCGAGCCCATCATCATTTTTGTGCGCGACGAAGTAGCCAAGAAGTCCATCGGCCCTAAGTATGAGCGCTACATGCCCTACCTGCTGACGGTGTTCTTCTTCATCTGGTTCAACAACCTGATGGGCCTGATGCCCGGCGGGGCCAACCTCACCGGCAACATCGCCGTGACCCTGACCCTGGCCCTGATTACGCTGCTCATCACCCTGTTCAGCTCCAACAAGAACTACTGGCACCACATCTTCGCCACGCCCGGCGTGCCGAAGGCCCTGCTGCCCATCATGATTCCGGTGGAGCTGATCGGCATCGTGGTAAAGCCGTTCTCCCTGATGGTGCGTCTGTTTGCCAACATCACGGCCGGCCACATCGTCACGCTGAGCTTTATCTCGCTCATCTTCATCTTCCGTAACATTGGCGTGGCGCCCGTTTCGCTGGCCTTCGGCCTGTTCATCAACGTGCTGGAGCTGCTGGTAGCCATTCTGCAGGCCTACATCTTCACGCTGCTCACGGCCATGTACATCGGTGGCGCGGTGGAGGAACACCACGACGCGGATTACCAGATGGGCGGCGGCGACGGTGCTGAGCCGGCCCACGCCCACTAGAACCAAGTAGTACGCACACCACCCCCTGATTTTTTCGTTTTTCACTCCCCACAAACCTTTTTTTTATGCTTCTTTCTCTGTTGTTGCAGGCCATTACTAATTCTGCTGGTCTGGCCGTATTCGGTGCTGCTATCGGTGCTGGTCTGGTTGCTTTGGGTGCCGGTCTGGGCATTGGTCGTATCGGTGGTCAGGCTATGGAAGCCATTGGTCGTCAGCCGGAAGCTTCGGGCAAAATCCAGACTGCCATGCTGATCGTTGCCGCTCTGATCGAAGGTCTGGCGCTGTTCGCAGTAGTAGTCTGCCTGCTGATTTCCTTCAATCTCTAGGGATAGAGGTAGTACAAGAGCAGCCCGCTGCGCTAGGTCGCTTCAGCGCACGGCGTAGCGGGCTGTCTTGGCTTTTCCGGTAGGCAGATTGCCCGGGCCGCCGGCCGCCTGCGGGCGGCTTTCGGCTCCTTGGGCTTGCTCCGGATTTCAGGTACTAAGTACGCCTTACTGACTACTTCCCCATGAACATTGTAACCCCCGAATTAGGCCTGATTTTCTGGCAGGTGGTGATTTTTGGCATCGTGCTGCTCCTGTTGCGCTCGTTTGCCTGGAAACCCATCCTCAGCTCCCTCAAGGAGCGGGAAAGCTCCATCGAAGGCGCCCTGCGCATGGCCGACCAGGCCAAGCTGGAAATGCAGGAGCTCAAAGCCGGCAACGAAAAGCTGCTGGCCGAAGCCCGTCTGGAGCGCGACCGGATCATGAAGGAGGCCACGGCCATGTCCAGCCAGCTCATCGAGCAGGCCAAGGACAAAGCCAACGAAGAAGGCACCCGCCTGATTACCCAGGCCCGCGAAGCCATTCAGAACGAGAAGAACGCCGCGCTGGCCGAGGTGAAAAACACCGCCGCCCAGCTCTCCATCGACATTGCCGAGCGTATCCTGCGCCGCGAACTGACCGATCAGTCCGCCCAGCAGCAGCTCGTCGACTCGTACCTGAAAGAAGTAAAGCTCAACTAGTCCGTTGGGGGTTGTCAGTTTTCAGTTGTTAGTTGTCCGACGTTCTTCGTCCGGCACCAACAGCTAAAAACTGACAACTGACAACTAGCAACCGACAACTACATCAATGTCTGAACTACGAGTTGCCTCCCGCTACGCCAAGTCTTTGCTGGATCTGGCCGAGGAGCGCGGTGAGCTAGAGCAAGTGAAGCAGGATATGGACCTGTTCAGCAAAACGCTGGGCGAGAACCGCGACCTGCGCCTGCTGCTGCGCAACCCCATCGTGAAGAGCGACAAGAAGCTGGCTATTCTGCGGGCTATTTTCGGCGGCAAGGTGACGGCCCTGACGGAGAAGTTCTTCTCCATCGTGACCCAGCACAACCGCGAAGATTCCCTGGTATTCATCGGTGACGAATTTCTGAAGCAGTATAACCTCAAGCGCGGCATGCAGGTGGCCCAGGTCACGACGGCCGCCCCGCTGGATGCGCCCACCCGCCTGCAGTTGGTGCAGCTCGTGCGCGAGCAAACCGGCCTGCCCAAGGTTACGCTCCAGGAAAAAGTGGATGAAAGCCTGATCGGTGGCTTCGTGCTCCGCATCGGCGACCAGCTGATTGACGACTCGGTTAGCTACCGGCTGCGCAAGCTGCGCACCGAATTCTCGAAGAACCCCTACCAACCCCAACTATAACCCACCATGGCAGACGTACGTCCGGATGAAGTATCCGCCATTCTGCGGGAGCAACTTTCCAACTTCAAAACCGAAGCCGAACTCGAAGAGGTGGGCACGGTACTGCAGGTTGGCGACGGTGTAGCCCGCATCTACGGCCTGGGCAACGCCCAGGCGGGGGAATTGCTCGAATTTGAAAACGGCCTGCAAGCCCTCGTGCTCAACCTGGAAGAAGATAACGTGGGCGCAGTAATGCTCGGCGATTATTCCGAAATCCGGGAGGGTGCTACCGTGCGCCGCACCAATAAAATTGCCTCCATCCAGGTTGGCGAAGGCATCATCGGCCGCGTGGTGAACACGCTGGGCCAGCCCATCGACGGCCGCGGCCCCATCCAGGGCCAGACCTACGACATGCCCCTGGAGCGCAAGGCGCCCGGCGTAATCTACCGCCAGCCGGTAGCCGAGCCCATGCAGACCGGTATCAAGGCTATCGACGCCATGATTCCGATTGGCCGGGGCCAGCGCGAGCTCATCATCGGCGACCGTCAGACGGGTAAGTCGACGGTGGCCCTCGATGCCATCCTGAACCAGCGCGAATTCTTCGACCGCGGCGAGCCCGTGTTCTGCATCTACGTGGCCGTGGGCCAGAAGGCCTCGACGGTAGCCCAGATTGTGCAGGCCCTCACCAAGGGTGGTGCCATGGACTACACCGTGGTGGTGTCGGCTTCGGCTTCCGATCCGGCTGCCCTCCAGTTCTACGCTCCCTTCACGGGTGCCGCCATCGGTGAGTACTTCCGCGATACGGGTCGTCCGGCTCTGGTGGTGTACGATGACCTTTCGAAGCAGGCCGTGGCCTACCGCGAAGTGTCGCTGCTGCTGCGTCGCCCGCCGGGCCGCGAAGCCTACCCCGGCGACGTATTCTACCTGCACAGCCGCCTGCTCGAGCGCGCCGCCAAGATCAACGCGTCCGACGCCATTGCCCAGGACATGAACGACCTGCCCGCCAGCATCAAGCACCTGGTGAAAGGCGGTGGTTCGCTGACGGCCCTACCCATCATCGAAACTCAGGCCGGTGACGTTTCGGCGTACATCCCGACCAACGTGATTTCGATTACGGACGGCCAGATCTTCCTCGAAACCAACCTCTTCAACTCCGGGGTGCGTCCCGCCATCAACGTGGGTATTTCGGTATCGCGCGTGGGGGGTAACGCCCAGATCAAGTCGATGAAGAAGGTGGCCGGTACGCTGAAGCTCGACCAGGCCCAGTTCCGTGAGCTGGAAGCCTTTGCTAAGTTCGGTTCCGACCTCGATGCCTCGACCAAGCTCACCATTGAGCGTGGCCGCCGGAACCTCGAAATCCTGAAGCAGCCCCAGTTCTCGCCCCAGAAGGTAGAAGATCAGGTGGCCATCATCTACGCCGCCACCAACGGCCTGCTCGACCAGGTGCCGGTGAACCGCGTGCGCGAGTTCGAGAAGGAATTCACCCGCACCATGCAGACGCGTCATCCCGAGGAGCTCAAAGCCCTGAAGGCCGGCAAACTCGACGACACCATCACCGGTGCCATCCGTCAGGTTGCCAAAGACCTGTCGGCACAGTACGCTTCCAAGTAATCAGTTGTTGGTTGCCAGTTGCCAGTTGTCAGTTCGTTCGCACGAAAAGCAACTGGCAACTGACAACTGGCAACTGGCAACCCATCCCATATGGCTAGCTTAAAAGAAGTCCGGAGCCGCATTACGTCGGTGCAGAGCACGCAGCAGATTACCAAAGCCATGAAAATGGTGGCGGCGGCCAAGCTGCGGCGCGCCCAGGATAACATCCTGCGCATGCGGCCCTACGCCCAGCGGCTCAACAGCATTCTGAGCAACCTCACGGCCCTGACCGGCGAGGAGGCCGTGAGCGAGTACAGCGTGGTGCGCGACGTGCACCGCGTGCTGATCATCGCCATTACCTCCGACCGGGGCCTGGCCGGCGCGTTCAACAGCAACGTGTTCAAGGGCGTGAATGGCCTGGTGCAGAACCGCTACGCCGAGCAGGCCGCCGCGGGCAGCATCACCGTGATGGCCATCGGCAAGAAAGCCCACGAGTACTTCGGCAAGCGTGGTCCCCTACTGGGCGACTACCAGCACGTATTCGGCAAGCTCTCCTTCGATACCGTGCGCGAAGCCGCCGAGCAGGCTATGGACGGCTTCCGGGCCGGTACCTACGACGAGGTGGTGATGGTCTACAACGAGTTCCGGAACGTGGCCACCCAGGTGGTGCGCGCCGAACAGCTCCTGCCCCTGGTGCCCCAGGAGCAGCCCGCCAACGCCCCCGCCACGGCCAACGCCGACTACATTTTCTCGCCGTCCAAGGAGGAGATTGTGCAGACCCTGATTCCGCAGTCGTTGAAGGTGCAGCTTTACAAGGCCGTACTGGAAAGCAATGCCTCGGAGCACGGGGCCCGCATGACGGCCATGGACAAGGCCACGGAAAACGCCGGCGAACTGCTCAAGCAGCTCAAGCTGACCTACAACCGTACCCGTCAGGCCGCCATTACCACCGAGATTCTCGAAATCGTGGGTGGCGCTGAGGCCCTGGCCGCGAGCAAGTAAGGTTTCCTGTTTTACAATAGGAAAAAGGCCCGCTTCCGCAAGGAGGCGGGCCTTTTTAGTTGCGCTAGTCCCAACCACCGGTCGGGTGTGGGTAGAGATGCGACCCTGCGCGCCCCGGCGTTTGGCCAGCTACCGGCTGGGTTTGGGCGCGGTGGGGTGCTGCTCCAGCAGCTCCCATACCCGCTGGGGCGTGAGGTGGGTGAAGTCGGGGATGACGGTGAGGGGAGCCTGGAACTCGTCGGGCCGCAGGGTGGTGCTCACGCCGATGCAGCGCATGCCGGCCCGGTAAGCGGCCTGCTCGCCCAGCAGGGCGTCTTCCAGCACTACGCACCGCTCGGGCGGGATGCCGAGCTTCCGGGCCGTGGTGAGGTAGGTATCGGGGTGGGGCTTGCCGTGCTGTACGTCGTCCTTGCCTATCACCACATCGAAGTAGCGGCGCAGGTCGAGGTGGTCGAGGATGTAGGAGATGGTGTCGTCGCCGGAGCCGGTGCCCAGCCCGATGCGGAAGCCGGCCGCGCGGGCTGCTTCCAGGAACCCGCGCAGGCCGGGCAGCTCCCGGCGCTGATTCCAGTAGAGTACCCGGTAGAGCAGCTCGCGCTGGGCGGCGTATTCTGCGAGCTGTTTTTTGGGCACCGGGTTGGTGAACACGTGTTGCAGAATCTCGGAGGCGGGCATGCCGTTGAGGCGGCGCAACAACCGGCGGGCGTTGGTGGTCAAACCCAAATCCCGGAACAGGAGCTGAAATGCCCGGGCCTGGGCGGCGGTATTGTCAATGAGCACCCCATCCATATCAAAGATGAGGGCGTACGGGGCAGAATCGGGCATGGTAGGGGAGAGGAAGGTAAGGAACAGGGCAGCGCTGAACGATGTAGAGACGCGACCCTTCGCGTCTCGGCATTGCTGAGGTTGGTGTGACCGGGTGGTTCCCATCGTTCAACGCCGAGACGCGAAGGGTCGCGCCGCTACAGCGGGCGGCTGGGCAATTATAACCGGGCTGCTTGCTTTGCCTACGCAACTCCCGGCGGGGTGGGTTATCTTTGCCTGCTGAACTATGAAGCGGCCCCGGGGCGGCTTCGCTTATCCCCTTTGCCTTGAAAAAGCGTCTGAGCCTGTTGCTGGCGGCCACCCTGGCCCTGCCCGCCTTCGCCCAAAAAAAGAATGCTGCCCCCCTGGAGCGGCCCAAGCTGGTGGTCGGCATTGTGGTGGACCAGATGCGCTACGACTACCTCTACCGCTACTGGAGCAAGTACGGCACCGGCGGGTTCCGGCTGCTGCTGGGGGAGGGCTTCAGCTACGAAAACGCCCACTACAACTACGTGCCCACTTACACCGGGCCGGGCCACGCCAGCATCTACACCGGCACCACGCCCTCGGTCCACGGCATTATCGGCAACAACTGGCTGGAGCGCGAAACCGGCCGGGGTACCTACGTCACGGAGGATACCGACGTGCAGGCGGTGGGCGGCACGGCGGCGGCCGGGCAACAGTCGCCCCGCCACCTGCTGGCCACCACCATCACCGATGAGCTGCGCCTGGCCACCAACTTCCAGAGCAAGGTTATCGGCGTCTGCATCAAGGACCGGGGCTCCATCCTGCCGGCCGGGCACGCCGCCAACGGCGCTTACTGGTACGACGGCGCCAACGGGGCCTTTATCACCAGCACCTTCTACCAGCAGCAGCTGCCGGACTGGGCTACCCGCTTCAACGCCGAAAACCGGGCCGCCCGGTACCTGGATCAGCCTTGGAACACGCTGCTGCCCATCGGCCAGTACACCGAAAGTACCCCCGACGATGTGGCCTGGGAATCGGCCTTCCGGGGCGAAGCCCGGCCGGTTTTCCCCCACGACCTGCCCACGCTCAGCGCCGCGTTGCCCGCGGCCGTGAAGGGCGCCATGCAGGCCGCCGGTGAGAAAACGGCCCCCGTCCGCAACCTCGACCTGATCCGGTCCACGCCCTTCGGTAACTCGCTCACCCTCGATTTCGCCCTCGAAGCCCTGCGCGCCGAGCAGATGGGCCAGCGCGGCCAGACCGATTTTCTGGCCCTGAGCTTCAGCAGCACCGACTACGTGGGGCACCAGTTCGGGCCCAACTCCATTGAGGCCGAGGATACCTACCTGCGCCTCGACCAGGACCTGGCCCGCCTCTTCGAGCACCTCGACAAAACGCTGGGCCGCAAAAACGTGCTGGTGTTTCTGAGTGCCGACCACGGAGCGGCCCACTCGCCCAACTTCCTGCTCGAGCACCACCTGCCCGCCGGCTCGGTGGGCCCCCGCCTCATGCGCGACTCCCTCCAGCACGAGCTGGTGCGCCGGCACGGGGCGGGCCAGTGGGTGCTGAGCTATGAAAACCAGCAGGTGTACCTCAACCGCCCCCTCATCGCCCAGAAAAACCTCGATCTGTACCAGATGCAGCGCGAAACGGCCGACCTGATGCGGGGCTTCGCGGGCGTGACGCGGGCCCTGGCCGCCGAGGACGTGCAGAAGTCGCACTGGGAGAGCGGGATGCTCATGTACCTGGAAAACGGCTACTTCCCCAAGCGCTCGGGCGACGTGCTGGTGGTGCTGGAGCCGGGCTGGCTGGAGTCGTACTCCTTCCCCGTGAGCAAGGGCACCACCCACGGCTCGGCCAGCCGCTACGATACCCACGTGCCGGTCCTGTTCTGGGGCTGGCGCGTGAAGCACGGTGAGTCGTCGGCTCCGGTAAAGATTACCGATATTGCGCCCACGCTGGCCCGCTGGCTCCGTATTCAGGAGCCCGACGGCTGCACCGGCGAGCCCCTGCGGCAGGTGCTGGGCTGGTAAGTCTGGTTTTTGGTTCTCGGTTTTTAGTTTTTGGCTGCTCTTTTTCCGGCCAACCGCGTATGCTAGGCGCAGGCGGTTAGGCAGGTAAACGGATGCGCCGGAACCAAAACCAAGCCCCGAATACCAGCTGCCAAAAACGAATAACGAATAACCAACAACCAACAAATGGCCAAATTCAACCCCTGGCACGACGTATCGCGCGGCGAAAACGCTCCTACTGCCGTTACTGGCATCATTGAAATCCCGAAAGGCTCGAAGGCCAAGTACGAGCTCGACAAAGACAGCGGCATGCTGAAACTCGACCGCGTCCTGTTCTCGGCCGTGCACTATCCGGCCGCCTACGGCTTCATTCCTAAAACCTACTGCGACGACAAGGACCCGCTCGATATTCTGGTGCTCTGCTCCGTGGAAATCGTGCCCATGTGCCTGGTGGAAGCCAAGGTGATCGGGGTGATGCAGATGATAGACGGCGACGAGGAAGACGATAAAATCATTGCCGTGGCCGCCAACGACATCTCGGTGAACCACTACAACGAGCTGGAAGACCTGCCGCCCCACACCCTGCGCGAAATGCAGCGCTTCTTCGAGGACTACAAAGCCCTGGAGCACAAATCCGTGACCGTGCAGCGCTTCCTGCCCCGCGAAGAGGCCTACCGCATCATCGAGGAAAGCATCCGCCTCTACGACGAAACCTTCCCCAACGGCAACGACCACGACGAGAAGCTCCGCCAGCAGGAACTCAACGGCTAACCCCCGGCTGGTCCGGTACTTTTTTTCTGCCCCCTACTCCCACAGCCCCCGGCCGAATCTTCGGTTCCGGGGGCTGTGGCGTGCCGGAGCGGGCGTACCTTGCATCGGCCGCCGTGCTTCCCGGGGGCCTGCTGCTGCCCATGAAGCCCGCCTCCCACGTCCGCGAACCGGTTCCGACGCCCCCGCCGGGGTGGCCCCGCCGCGCGCTGGATGCGGTGCTCTACAGCAGTGGGTGGCTGTCGGGGGCGGCGCTGGGGCTGGTGGGGGCCACGTTTCTGGGATGGGGGGCGCCGCTGCCCGGCCGGCTGGGGGCGTTGATTTTCGCGGCCACGCTCTTTCTCTACAACCTCGACAGCGTGCTGCCCTATAAGCACGGGCAGCTGCCCGGCGCTACCCGCCGCAAGCACTGGATCCGGGCCCACCGCCCCCAGCTGCTGGTGCTCACGGCCGCGGCTGGCCTAGTTGCCACCATCCTGTTCCTGGCCGATGCCCGCCTGCCCCAACTGACGCCGTTTCTGGCCCACCTGGGCATTATTTCGGTGCTTTACTCCATGCCCCTGGTGCGCTACCGGGGCCGCTGGCGGGCCCTGCGCGACCTGCCCCTGCTCAAGGTATTTCTCATTGCCTACGTCTGGGCCGCCGTCACCGTATGGGTGCCGGCGCTGTACCAGGGGCGGCCTTTGGGCAGCGCGGCGGTGCTGCCCTTGTTTGCCCACCGCTTCCTGTTCATTCTGGCCCTGGCCCTGGTGTTCGACATCCGCGACTGCACCAAGGACCGCCTCACCGGCACCCGCACGTTTCCGGGCGTGCTGGGCATTGGGGCCACCAAAGCACTGGGAGTGGCCGCGCTAACGGCGGCAGCCCTGCTGGGGCCGGCCGGCGCCACGACCGTTCACCACGCGGCCCTGCTGCTGCCCCTGCTGCTGGCCGCCGCCGTTGTCTGGCAAGCCGAAGAATCGAGGCCGGACTACTATTTCGCTCTGCTGACGGACGGCGTGATGGTAGTGCAGTTCCTGACGGTGTGGGGGGCGGAAAAGTGGTGAGATGGTGAAATAGTGAGATGGTGAGTTTGATGTTTGGCTGGTCCAGACTGCGCAATTAGCGCCGTTAGGTAGCTTGAACATAAAACTCACCATCTCACCAATTCACCAACTCACCTAATGCCGGGCCGAGGAAGCGGACGATGTCGCCGGCCAGGAGGCCGGCGGGGCCGGTGTGGGGGAGGGCCAGGTCGCCGGCGCGGCCGTGGGCGTAGAGGCCCAGCAGGGCGGCGTGCAGGGGAGAGAGGCGCTTATCGGCGCGCAGAGCCAGGAGCAGGCCCGTGAGTACGTCGCCGCTGCCGCCGGTGGCCATGCCGGGGTTGCCGGTGCTGTTGAAGTAAACGATGCCTTCGGGGGTGGCCAGGGCCGTGTGGGCGCCCTTGAGCACGCAGTAGCAGCGGTAGCGGCGGGCGAAGTCGCGGAGCTGGTCGAGGCGGTGGTAATCGTCGCGGGCGGGCTCGCCCACGAGGCGCTCGAACTCCTTGGGGTGGGGCGTCAGCAGGGTATCGGGCGGGAGCCGGGCCAGCAGGTCGGGGTGGGCCCCGAGCAGGTTGAGGGCGTCGGCGTCGAGCACGAGCGGGACCCGGGCAGTATCGAGCAGCTGGGCCAGCACGGCGCGGGTGGCTTCGTGCTGGCCCAGGCCGGGGCCCATGCCCACGGCAGCGTAGGGCGTCAGGTCCGGCAGCTCCGTCACGTAGTCGGCGGCCGGGTCGGCGAGGCACATGGCTTCGGGGGCGGACATCTGGAGGATGTCGTAGCCCACGGCCGGCACCCGGGTGGTGAGCAGGCCCACGCCGCCCCGCAGGCAGGCCTGGGAGGCCAGCACGGCCGCCCCCACTTTTCCCCGGCTCCCGGCCAGCAGCAGCGCATGCCCGAAAGTGCCCTTATGGCTGAATTTCGGTCTTTTCGGGAAACAACCTTGCAGGTCTGCGGCCGTGACGAAATAGTTATCCACAGTTATTTTGTGGATAACTTCCTGGTCCAGCCCGATGGGCAGTACGTGCCAGTCGCCTACGAAGTCTGCGTTTTGAGGAAGCAGAAAGGCCAGCTTGGGGAGCTCGAAACTGAGCGTGTACCGCGCCTGCACCACCGGGCTGTCGGCGGGCTGGGGCGCGTCGGCCAGCAGGCCCGAGGGCAGGTCGATGGCTACTACGGTGGCGGCCGCGGCGTTGAGGTGCCGCACCACGGCGGCGGCCGGGCCATCGAGCGGGCGACTCAGGCCGGTGCCGAACAGGGCATCCAGCACCACCGCGTCCGGGGCCAGGGCGGGCAGGTGGGCGGGCCTGATTTCCTCGCAGGCCAGCGCGGCGGGGAGCTGCTGGCGGTTGTGGGTGAAATCGGCGGAGTGCCGGCTGGCGGGCAGCAGCCACACCCGGGGGGCATAGCCCAGGCCGTGGAGCTGACGGGCCACGGCCAGCCCGTCGCCGCCGTTGTTGCCGGGGCCGCAGAACACGTGGAACTCGGTGTCATAAGCGGGGCGCAGCTCTTCCAGCAGCCAGTTGGTAAGGGCCGTGGCGGCGCGCTCCATCAGATCGAGGGAGCTGATGTGCTGGGCCTGGATGGTAGCCTGATCGAGGGCGCGGGTCTGGGCGGCGGAAAGGAGTTTCATAGAAATGGTATACTTGGAACCTACCTGATTGGATATATGCTGCGTCTTGCTCCCCGATTTACGCTGCTGCTGCTGCTGGCCGCCTGCTCAGAGCGCCAACCCGCCGCCCCCGAAACGGCGGTTCCCGCTCCCGCCGCTGCAACTGCCAGAACTGCTGTAACTACCGTAACACCCCCGGCGGCCTTCGATTCAGCCACGGTACGAATGCTATCGGCCGGGCAGGTGCCGGCCGGCGTGGCGCGTCCGCCGGGCCGGGTGCTGGAGGCCCGGCAGTGGACGGATAGCCAGGGCGCGAACCTGCTGCTCCTCACCCGAACGGCCCCCCAGACGTTGCCCGCGCGTCCCGAAGACCCCAATGAAACCCAGACCATCCGGTTGTACGCCCGGCAGTACGTGCGGCGGGGTGCCCAATGGCGGGAAGTGTGGCGCCTCCAGGATGCCGTGGAGCGCTGCGCCTTTGATACCTGGCTCGGCCCGCTGCCCGGCGCCGCCACCGTGACGGACCTCGACGGCGACGGCCAGACGGAAACCACGCTCCTCTACACGTTCAGCTGCCGCAGCGACGTGAGCCCCTCCACCCTCAAGCTGATTATGCGCGAAGGCACCGCCAAGTATGCCCTGCGGGGCCACACGGTGGTGCAGTACGATTCCGTGCCGGTCAGCCAGCGGGCTCCCGCCAATCCGTGCTGCCTGGATACCATCAGCCAGCAACAGCTTGACGCTCCCGACGGCTACGTGCTCTACGCCGGCCGCTATCAGTCGGAAAAAGAGTTTGCGCAAGCGCCCCCGGCTTTTCTGCGCTTCGCCCGCCGGCAGTGGCGGCGCTGGTCGGTGCGGGATGAGTTGAAACAGTTGTGAGGCGCTGACCAGCGGCTGAACTACGCTCGCCCCGCGCCGCTAAAACTTCCGGCCCGCCCGCCGCGTTTGTACGGGCAGCCTCCGGGCTGATTGTGCTTACTAAACCGACCTGACCCCATGCAAACCTGGAACGACGTTATCCGGCTGGCCAACCACGGCTCCCCGGCCCCCGATAAGCGAGTAGAAAAAACCGACGCCGAGTGGCGCGCTCAGCTCACGCCCGAGCAGTACCACGTGACGCGGGAGCACGGCACCGAGCGGGCCTTCACGGGCGAATACTGCGAGGCCCACGAGGCCGGCCTCTACGCCTGCGTGTGCTGCGGCACCCCGCTCTACGACTCGCGCACCAAGTTCGAGTCGGGCACGGGCTGGCCCAGCTTCACCCAGCCGGTGAAGGAAAACGCCATCCGCTACAAGAAGGACACCAGCTACGGCATGACCCGGGTGGAAGTGCTCTGCAACGTCTGCGACGCCCACCAGGGCCACGTCTTCCCCGATGGTCCGCCCCCCGGCGGCCTGCGTCTGTGCATCAATTCGGCCAGCGTGAAGCTGGTGAGTGAGCAGCAGGAAGCGTAACCCGCCGGCCTTGCCATCTCCCGAAAGCCGGTTGGTAGCCTGAGGCTGCTGACCGGCTTTTTCACGCTCCGCCCGGAACCAGCCCGCCGGCTCCGGGCGGAGCGCAAAAAAGCCGGTGCCGGCCGGCGTGCGGGTGCCGAAGTTTTTCTGCCGATTTTTGCACCCCCGTCCCCGGGGACGGGTTGCTTACGTAAGCAGGCTCGTCTTGTCCCACCCCGCTTTCCCACCCCACCCATGTCGTTGCTCTTCACCGATTTCAACAGCTGGCAGGCCCACTGCGCCGCTACCAACGAACCGCTTTACCAGCCCGTGCTCGACTACGAAATCGAGCAGAAGGGCCGCACCGAGGAGGAAATCTGGGCAGGCCTGCAACGGGCCTACGACGTGATGCGCGACGCCGTGCACACGGGCCTCACCCAGGACATGACCTCGCGCTCGGGCATGGTGAACAACGGGGCCAAGAAGATTGCCGCCTCGCCCGTCACGGTGCTTTCGCCGGAGTTCAAAAACCTCGTGACGCGGGCCCTGGGGGCCAAGGAAGTGAATTCGTGCATGGGCCGGGTGGTAGCGGCGCCCACGGCCGGGGCTTCGGGCATCCTGCCCGGCGTGCTGGTCACGCTCCAGGACATTCATAAGCTTGAGGACCGCGCTATTCTGGAAGGTCTGCTGGTGGCGGCCGGTATTGCCCTCATCATCGAGCAGAACGCCTCCCTGGCCGGGGCCGTGGGCGGCTGTCAGGCCGAAACCGGCTCGGCGGCAGCTATGGGCGCAGGAGCCATTGTGTATTGCCTGGGCGGCTCCGTGAGCGAGGCTTTTGCCGGTGTGGCCATTACCATTCAGTGCATGCTGGGCCTCATCTGCGACCCGGTGGCGGGCCTGGTGGAAGTGCCCTGCGTGGTGCGCAATGCCTCGGCCGCCGCCATTGCCTTCAGTTCGGCCCAGATTGCCATTGCCGGCGTCGATCCGGTGATTCCCGTGGATCAGTGCGTGGCGGCCCTGGGCGAAGTAGGCCAGAGCATGGAAACCCGCTACAAGGAAACTGCCCTCGGCGGCCTGGCCAACACCACCCGCGGCCGCGAAATCGAGAAAATGGTCCTCATCCAGGACGTGCAAATCCTGCCGGATGAAGATGGGGAGTGAGGGAACGAGTGACTCGGTGAATGAGGGAACCGTTCTGTCATGGCAAGGCGCAGCCGAAGCAATCCGTCCTTCACGCAGTTCAAAGCCCCGATTTACGAAAAGCCCCTGGCGTGCACACGTCAGGGGCTTTGTGCTGAATACTGGTTCGGCGCTCGGTAGAGGACGGATTGCGTCGGCTCGGCCTCGCCATAGCAGAAAGGTTCACTCATTCACCGAGTCAATCATTCACTGCCCCCGGGGCCATCGTGACGCGGGCCAGGTAGGCGGCGGCGCGGGCGTAGCGGCTGCGGAGTTCCTGGTACTGCTGCCAGGCCTCGGCTTCGGGGCAAAGCGGGATGCCGGCTTCGCGGAGCTGCTCCCGGCTGTGATGGAAACCCGCCTGCTCAGCGGGCGACGGCGGGCTGCCGGGCCTTTCGTCGTAGCCAAAAAACCGGGCTACGCGGTTCAGGGCTACGCAGCCGGCTTTGAAACAGAGCGTCAGGTACGGGTCGCGGGGCTGCTCCACGGTGCTGATGATGAGCGCCGCCGCGTCGAGAATGACGCCGGCGGCCGTAATCCAGGAACGTCCGGGCTGGGGCGAGCGAAAAAAGGAGAGGATGGGCAGGGAGGTGTGGGTTTCCTCGATTTCCACAAACCACTGCTCCCACTCCTGCCACTGGGCGCGGTCGTCCTGCAAAGAGCCGGTGCGGTGCAGCCAGAGCAGCAGCTCTACCGCCGAGGCCTTGGCCCCCGAGCGCAGCTCCAGGCGGCTGACCGTGATTTCGCGCCGCGAAAAGGCCTGGTACATGGTGGGCAGGTAGGAAATGAGCAGCGTCATCAGCAGCAGCCCCAGCGTGGCCTCGGAGTAGGAAATGAGGTTGGCCCACACGTTATGACTGGGCTCTTCCGAGCCGAGCGTGAGCAGGGAGCTGTTGCTGATGCGCAGGCACCGCTCCCAGCGCCCTTCGCCCAGGGCCCAGAAAATATTGGTGTAGCCCACGCTCAGCAGCGTCAGCCACACGATGGGCAGGGCCACCAATCCCACCGGGGCATAGAGGGCCATAACCCGGTCGCGCCGCTCGTAGGTAGTGCCCAGCCGGGCCAGCCCATTGAACAGCATCCGCAACACCCGGAACACGAAACTGCTGATCAGCACGGTTTCGTTGCGGGGCAGCACAAAAGAGCGGATAGCGGCCAGTACGGTGCTGATGACCAGGAAAAGGCCGCCGCCGAAGGCAAACCAGTGCAACAGAACATCGGGCATAGGGGAGTGGGCGCGGCGTCAGGCCGCCTGCCTTGTACTGCTACGGCCTCTGTGGGGTTGGTCAGGCCGGCGTGGGCCGGGGCCGGGCCGGCCGGGTACTACCCCCGCGCCTTCCAGAGCTGCCGGAACGTCTGGGGGGCTACCTGCACGGCATCGCGGCGCTTGCTCCAGCCCACTTCGCCCAGCAGGCGGCTCAGGACCCAGTTTTTGCCGGCGGCGGGGGCCAGGTCCCAGACCCAGCGGTGCTTCATGCCGTGCAGCCACAGCCTAATGGCGCGGCGCTCTTCCTTGTCGGTGAGCTGCTCCTGCACGCTCTGCTGGCGGTTTTTGAGCAGCAGGTTGTGAATCGGGATGCGGACCGGGCACACCGAGGAGCAGGCCCCGCACAGGCTGCTGGCGAAGCTCAGGTGCTTGTTTTCGGCCAGGCCCGAGAGATGGGGCGTAATCACGGAGCCGATGGGACCGGAGTAGGTGGCCTCGTAGCTGTGCCCGCCAATGTTCTTGTAGACCGGGCACACGTTCAGGCAGGCCCCGCAGCGGATGCAGTTCAGGGCCTCACGCTTGTCGGGCTGGGCCAGCAGGTTGGTGCGGCCGTTGTCGAGCAGAATCACGACCATTTCCTCCGGGCCGTCCTTTTCCAGGGGCTGGCGGGGGCCGGTGTAGATGGTGTTGTAGACCGTGACCTGCTGGCCGGTGCCGCTGGTGCTGAGCAGGGGCCAGAACAAATCCAGGTCCTGGAGCCTGGGAATCACCTTCTCAATGCCCACAATGGCAATGTGGGTGTGCGGAAACGTGGCCGAGAGGCGGGCGTTGCCCTCGTTCTCGGTCACGCAGACTGCCCCCGTATCGGCAATGAGGAAGTTGCCGCCCGTGACGCCCACTTCGGCCGCCGTGTACTTGTTGCGCAGCAGGTGGCGGGCCGTGAGCACGAGCTTCTGGGCGTCGTCGGTGTACTCGATGCCGAGGTGCTTAACGAAAATATCGGCAATGTCGAGCTTGCTCAGGTGCATGGCCGGCGTCACGATGTGGTAGGGCCGCTCCCCGTTGAGCTGCACAATGAACTCGCCCAGATCCGTCTCCACCGACTCAATCCCGCGCGTTGAGAGGTACTGGTTGAGGTGGATTTCCTCGGTAGTCATGCTCTTGGCCTTCACCACGGTGCGGGCCTTGCGGCGCTCCATGATCTTGCCCACTTCAAACAGGGCCTCCTCCGCGTTCTGGGCCCAGATAACCTTGCCGCCGCGCCGGGTGAAATTCTCCTCGAACTGGAGCAGGTACTCATCGAGGCGGTTGATGACCTCGGTTTTGAGGTAGGCCGCCCGGCTGCGGGCCAGCTCGTGGTCCTGGTAGAAGCCCATGCCGGTGCTCACGGCCGCGTTGTACTTGCCGATGTTGAAGCGGATTTTGCGCCGGTGCTCCAGGTCGAAGGCCTTGCGGTCGGTATCCTGGAGGAATTGCGCGGCTTTGGTCGGGGCAACAGAGGTCGGGTTCATGGCAGCACGGGTAGCAACGGGTTCAGACAAATATAAAAACCCGCCGCACCACATTCGGTTCGGCGGGTTTTTTCTGTAGAACTGAGAGGTAAGAACTGAGAGGTGAGAACTGAGAGCTTAGAAGTGAGAAGTGAGAAGTGAGGAAGGAACGTCATTCCGAGCGCAGCCGAGGAATCTCGCGTGCTGACGTTGCCAGAGTAACCCAACGTCAGCACGCGAGATTCTTCGCTGCGCTCAGAATGACGTTCCTTCCTCAGTTCTCAGTTCTAAGCTCTCAGTTCTCACCTCTCAGTTCTCACTTCTTGTTCGAGTCCACTACGATGCGCTGGTCGCGGTTGGCCAGGTCCCAGGCGGTGTAGAAGACGAGGCGGGCGCGCTTTTCCATCTTCGGAAACTCGATTTTCTCGACTTCGTCGCCCGCGCCGTGGTAATCGGCGTGCACGCCGTTGAAGAAGAAGGCCACCGGGATGTTGTGCTTGGCGAAGTTGTAGTGGTCGGAGCGGTAGTAGAAGCGGTTGGGGTCTTCCGGGTCGTTGAAGCGGAAGTCCAGGTCCATCTGGGTGTACTTCTGGTTCTGGGCCTGCAGAATGGTGTGCAGCTCGGAGCTGAGCTTGTCGGAGCCAATCACGTACACGTAGTCGCCCTTGCCCTCGTGGTCCTTATCGGTGCGGCCCACCATGTCGGTGTTCAGGTCGACCATCGTTTTTTCCAGCGGGAAGATGGGGTGGTCGGTGTAGTACTCCGAGCCCAGCAGGCCTTTTTCTTCGCCCGTTACGGTCAGGAACAGAATACTGCGGCGCGGGCCGTGGCCCTCGGCCTTGGCTTTGGTGAAGGCCTCGGCCATTTCCAGCACCGTAACCGTGCCCGAGCCGTCGTCGTCGGCGCCGTTGTGCACCTCGCCGTTGATGATGCCAATGTGGTCGAAGTGGGCCGAGAGCACGACGATTTCATCCTTGCGGTCGGTGCCTTCCAGAAAGCCCAGCACGTTTTCGGTGGTGAAGTCCTCGGTTTTGCGCGGGGCCAGCACCGTGGTTTTTACCGGCCGGAAGGGGCTGGTGACGGGCTGTCCGGCCTTGGTCACGGCCGCCGCGTACTTGGGCAGCGTCTGGGCCGAGGTGCCGAGCATCTTGTAGCCCACGGCCGGCGACACGAAATAGGCCGTCGGGCGGGGGCCATCCACGGCGTCCTTGAACGCAATGCTGGGGCGACTCACGTAGGGCGCCATGCGGCCGGCCTGCTTGGCGAAGTTGCTGTTAGGATTGAAGTCGACGAAGAACACCGAGCGGGCCCCCTTCTGGGCGGCCAGCGTGAGCTTGGCCCGGAAATCCTGGCCCCACTTGCTGCCTTGGCCGTCCTTGCCCAGCAGAGCGGTGCCCTGGCCGTTCTGGGGCTCGCCCAGCAGAATCAGCAGGTCCTTGCCTTTCACATCGCCCAGGGCGGCGTAGTCGGAGTAGCCGTCCTGCTCGATGCCGTAACCGGCAAATACGGGCTGCACGGTAGTCGCCTGCTGGAAGCCCTGGCCCCCGTAGGCGTAAAAATCGGTCAGCCACTGGTAGCTGTCGGAGCCCACTTTCAGGGTGGCGCCGTCGGCCCAGGTGCTGCGCACCATGGTGAAGTGCTGAAGGTAGGGGTTGTCGGAATTCGGCACGGGTCCCGCCAGGCCCAGCTCCTTGAAGCGGTTGGCAATGTACTCGGCGGCCATTTTCTGGCCTTTCTCGCCGGTTTCGCGGCCCTCGTACTCATCCGAGGCCAGCACGCTCAGGTGCTGGCGCAGGTCGGCCTGGGTGATGGTGCCGGCGTAGGTCTGGGCCGGGTCGGCGGGCGCGGGCGCGGTAGGCGCGGCGGCCTCCACGGTGGGGGTGGCCGTTACTTCGGTCCGGGCCTTGCCGCGCTTGTGCTTGACCTTGATTTTCTCGGGCGTTTGCTGGGCCAGGGCCGCGGTGGCCGTGCCCGCTACCAGCAGCCAGGCCAGCAGGGAAGTTTTTTTCATGGTTGGGGATCTGAGGAACTGAGGAACTTGGGGACTGAAAGACTGGGGAACTGGAGGACTGGGATGAAGTTCTTCGAAGTAATTACTGAACGTCATCCCAGTCCCCCAGACTCCCGAATCCTCAAGACCCTAAGCCCCTGCTAAGGTTGCACAATGAGCACGGCGGCGTAGGCGGCCACGCCCTCGCGGCGGCCCACGAAGCCCAGTTTTTCGGTGGTGGTGGCCTTGATGCTGATGTCGTCCTCGGCCAGGCCCATCACCTCGGCCAGCACGCGCTGCATCTCCGGGATGTGGGGGTTGACTTTGGGCGCTTCCAGACAGATGGTAGAGTCGATGTTGCTGATTTCGTAGCCCTTCCCGCGGAGCAGGCGCACTACGCCGGCCAGCAGCTTCTTGCTGTCGATGCCCTTGTACTGCGGGTCGGTGTCGGGGAAGTGGAAGCCGATGTCGCGCAGGTTGGCCGCGCCCAGCAGCGCGTCGCAGATTACGTGGATGAGCACATCGGCATCGGAGTGGCCGAGGGCGCCGTGGGTGTGGGGCACCTGAATGCCGCCGAGCCAGAAGGGCAGGCCTTCCTGGAGCTGGTGAACGTCGTAGCCGAAGCCGGTCCGGATTTTCATATCGAGCAGAAACTAGGGAATGGACCCGCAAGGTACGCTTTCGGCAGGTTGGTTGGGGGCCGGCCCGTGCCGCCGGCCGCAGCGGGCTGCCAACAAAAAACGGCCGCCGGTAAAGTAAAAAGCCGGCGGAAACGTCGGGGGATAAAGACGCGGATAATAAATAGGAAAAAACCGATGGAAACTTAGGAATCATTAAAAGTTTCCGCAGTATCTTTGCCGCGTTATCATGGAAATCAAAGACCGAATTTTACACGCCGCCGTCACGCTCTTCACCCGCAATGGGATCAAGAGCGTGTCGATGGACGACATTGCCTCCGAGCTGGGCATCTCCAAGAAAACCCTCTACAAGTGGTTCGACAACAAGGATGAGCTGGTGTCAGCCGTCATTTCCAGCCATTTGAACGGGGTGCAGAGCGAGTGCGAGGGCATTTCGGGAACGGCCATCAATGCCGTCGACGAGATGGTGCAGATCATGGACTGGGCCAAGCGCCAGTTCAGCAACACCAACCCCAACGCCATTCACGACCTGCGCAAGTACTATCCGGCCGCCTGGAAGCTGTTTCACAACCACAAGAACAAGTACATCCTGGCCCAGATTCAGGCCAATCTGCGCCGGGGCGTGGCCGAGGGCCTCTACCGCGCCGACCTCGACGTGGAGGTGCTCTCGCGCCTGCGCCTGGCTCAGATTGACGTGCTCTTCGACCAGGAGGTATTCCCGGTTGCGCAGTTCGATCAGCCCCGGGTGCAGCTGGCCTGCAACGAGCATTTTCTGCTGGGCATGGTCACGCTCAAGGGCCATAAGCTCGTCAACGAATACCGTCAGGTGACGGAAGAAGAATAGGTTTTTAGTGCTTGGTGCTTGGGTTTTAGTGCTTAGGTCGTTCTGCCCGAACCAAGCTAAGCACCAGGCACTACCAACCAGGCACTATCTACTAAGCCCTAAGCCCTAACAGTCAACCATGAAGAACAACCTCCGCGTTTTGCTGCTGGCCACCGGGCCGGGCCTGCTGGCCCCCGCCGGGGCCGCCCTGGCGCAGACCGCGCCCGCCGCTCAGCCCGCCCTGGCGCTGCAGGCTACCACCGGCACCCTGCCCCTGAGCCTGCGGCAGGCCATCGACTACGCCGTGCAGAACAAATCCACGCTGCTGGCTACGCGCCTGGGCGAGCAGACCGCCCGGGCCAAGGTGGGCGAAATCCGCTCGGCGGGCCTGCCCCAGGTAAACGTGTCGGCCAACGTGGCCGACAACTTCAAGCTGCAGAAAAGCCTCGTGGACTTTGGGGCCCTGGGCGGAGATAGTCTCACCTTATCGTCACTCCGGCAGAATGACGTAGCCGCCGCTCAGAACGGCCAGACCGTTAATCTGACTCCCGTCAGGGTGAAAAATGAGGCGCCGCCGGCGCCGCCGCAGGCCTTTGCTTTTGGTTTGCAGTGGGCCGGGAACACCAGCGCCTCGGTGTCGCAGCTGCTGTTCGACGGCGCTTACCTGATTGGTCTGAAAGCGGCTAAGGTGTACGAGCAGCTGGCCCAGAAGCAAACCCAGCAGGCCGAAATCGACGTGGTGGAGCAGGTCAGCAAGGCCTACTACAGCACCCTGGTGGCGCGGGAGCGGCTCCAGCTGCTCTCCCGCAACGTGCAGCGCCTCGACACCATCCTCTACCAGACCAACGAAACCTTCAAGGCGGGCTTTGCCGAGAAGCTGGACGTGCAGCGCCTGCAGGTGCAGCGCAACAACCTGGTAGTGGAGCAGCAGAAGGCCACCCGCCTCACGGAGCTGAGCGTGGCCCTGCTCAAGTTTCAGATGGGCCTGCCCCAGAGCCAGGACGTGCAGCTGACCGACCAGCTCAGCAACGCCCTGGTGGATGCCGGCGCCCTGCGCCAGCGCCTGGGCGCGGCCAGCTTCGCCACCGGAGCCGGCGACGCCGGCCTGGGACCGGTGCCCACTGCCCCCACCACGCCCGCCACCACCACCGACCAGCGCGACCAGGACCAGCGGACGGCCCTCAGCGGCGCCCGGACCGGCCAGCTGGCCGCGGCCTTCAACTACAACAACCGCATCGAGTTTAGCACCCTCGAAACCCAGCAGGCCCTGGCCGGCCTGGATTTGGCCAACCGCCGGGCCGGGGCTTATCCGCGCCTGCTCGCTACGGCTGCCTACGGCTTCTCGGGCTCGGCCAAAACGGCCGGCGACCTGTTTGCCTTCCGCGGACCCGATTCGCGGGCCGGCAACGGCTTCCCCAACCAGAACTGGTTTGGTTTCGGCAACGTGGGCCTGAGTCTGCAGATTCCGGTGTTTGATGGTTTCCGCCGCAAATACCTGGTGCAGCAGGCCCGTATTCAGCAGCAGACCATTGAGCGGGGCTTCGAAACCCTGCGCCAGAGCATCGATTTGCAGGATGCCCAGAGCCGCACCACGCTCATCAACGCCCTCGACGTGCTCGACAACCAGAAGGCCAACCTGGCCCTGGCCGAAGAAGTAGCCCGCGTCTCGCGCATCAAGTTTGAGGAAGGCGTGGGCTCCAACCTGGAGGTTATATCGGCCGAAACCGGCCTGCGCGAAGCCCAGACCAACTACTACGCCGCCCTCTACGACGTGCTGGTAGCCAAGGTCGACCGCGACAAAGCCACCGGGGAGCTGTTCCGCAAGGCCAACAACTAAGGAGCCAGAAGTCAGAAGCTAGGAGCTAGAAGCTTCTGACCCGGCTGCGTACCCCCTGTTCTAGCTCCTCACTCCTTCGCAACTATCTTTCTTCAACGATGAAATCGTTTACTTCTGCCTTTCTGCTGACCCTGGGTCTGCTGACCGCCTGCGGCGGCGAAAAAGACCCCCAGGCCGAGCTGGCTAAACTGAAAAAGGAGCAGGCGGCCAACCAGGCCAAAATTGCCGAGCTGGAAGCCAAAACCGGCGCCAAGGCCGAAAACGCGGCGGCTCAGGCCACGCCCGTTTCGGTGATTAAAGTAGCCCCCGAAGGCTTCAGCAGCTACCTCGAAGTGCAGGGCCGCGTGGACTTCGACCAGAACGCCACCGTGGCCGCCCGCGCCGCCGGTACGCTCACCAGCCTGCGCGTGCAGCGCGGCGACCAAGTGAGCAAGGGCCGGGTGCTGGCCACCGTGGATGCCAGCATCCTCGACGCCAGCCTGGCCGAGCTGCGCACCCGCATGGACCTGGCAAAAGTCATTTACGAGAAGCAGAAGCGCCTCTGGGACCAGCAGATCGGGACGGAAATCCAGTTTCTGCAGGCGAAGAACAACTACCAGGCCCTCCAGCGCAACCTCAGCACCCTCAACCAGCAGCGCGCCCTCTACAACGTGGTAGCGCCGTTCAGCGGGACCGTGGACGACGTGCTGCCCAAGCTGGGCGAAACCGTCGCCCCCGGCGCTCCGGTCGTGAAGCTGATCAGCAGCAGCGGCTCGGGTAAAGTCCTGGCCGAGGTATCGGAAGCCTACGCCTCGCGCATTAAGGCCGGCGACAAAGCCCTGGTAACCATTCCGGACCTGGGCGGGGAGGAGCTGCCCGCTACGGTGCGGGTAGTATCGAGCACCATTAACCCCACCAGCCGCACGTTTACCGTGGAGCTGCGCCTCACAAACGGCAAGGCCGGCAAGTTGCGCCCCAACATGGTAGCCAGCGTGCGCATCCTCAATTACAGCCGTCCGGAGGCCACCGTGGTGCCCGTCGACCTGGTGCAGCGCGACGAACAAAACAGCTACGTGCTGGTAGTCAGTGAGAAAGGCGGCCAGAAAGTAGCCGCCAAGCGCGTCATCCAGACCGGCCAGACCTACAACGGCAAAGTGGAAGTAACCAGCGGCCTGCAGGCCGGCGACCAGGTGATTTCAGCCGGCTACCAGACGCTTAACGAAGGACAGGCAGTTACGCTGTAGCCAAAGAAGCTAGGAGTTAGGAGCCAGGAGTTTATGGAAAATCAACGGGAACCAGCCAAGAGCTTTCAGGAATTACTGGTGTGGCAGAAAGCCCATCAGCTGGTTCTGGCAGTGTACCGGCTTACCGATGCCTTTCCTAAACATGAGCTTTTCGCCTTGACTTCTCAGCTGCGCCGTGCGGCGGTATCTGTACCCGCCAATGTGGCCGAAGGCTTCCGCAGAAGAGGCCTAAAAGATAAAATCAGGTTTTTCAATATAGCGGAGGGCTCTTTAGAAGAGGTGCAGTACTACCTCATACTGGCTAAAGACCTAGGCTATGCGGATACGCACCTGATAACTGAACAAGCGAATGAAGTGAGTCGACTGCTGGATTCCTATGGCAGGACCATGCGAGCCAGATTGGTGGCCGATTCTAACTCCTAGCTTCTAACTCCTAGCTCCTTCTAACATGCAAGACTTAGAAAAAGAATTTGGGCCGACCAGTTGGTCGATTAACAATAAAACCAGCGTCTACATCATCACGGTGTTGCTGTGCCTGGCGGGGATTTTTGCCTACATCAAGCTGGGCAAGGAGAAATTCCCCGACATCGTGATTCCGCGCATCATCGTGGCCACCATTTATCCTGGTACCTCGCCGGCCGACATCGAGAACCTGGTGACGCGCCAGCTCGAAAAAGAGCTCAAGAGCGTGAACGGGGTGAAAAAAATCAACTCCACTTCCAACCAGGACTACTGCATCGTCGACATCGAGTTCAACTCGAACGTGGACGTGCAGTATGCCAAGCAGCTGGTGAAGGACGCCGTGGACAAGGCCGCCCCCGAGCTGCCCAACGATTTGCCCTCGCCGCCCACGGTGAAGGAAATCAACATCTCCGAGCAGCCCATCATGTTCGTGAACCTGAGCGGTAACCTGCCCGCCGTGCAGCTCAAAAAGTACGCCGACGACTTCCAGGATAAGATTGAGGCCCTGCCCGAAATCACCCGCGTGGATATCGTGGGCGCCCTCGACCAGCAGGTGAACGTGGACGTGGACCTGAACAAGCTGCGGGCCTCGCGTCTGGCTTTCTCCGATATTACCCGGGCCATTGGCTACGAAAACGTGACCATTTCGGGCGGCTCCATCGACGTGGGCTCCCAGAAGCGGGCCGTGCGCGTGGCCGGCCAGTACGTGCGCGCCGAAGACATTGCCGACATTCAGGTAAAGAACCTCAACGGCGCGGCCGTACGCCTGGGCGACATTGCCACCGTGGAGGACGGCTTCAAGGACCGCGAGTCCTACGCCCGTCTCGACGGCCAGCCCGCCATTACGCTCAACGTGGTAAAGCGCCAGGGCGAAAACCTGATTGACGCCTCCGACAAAATCAAGGCCCTCATTGCGGAATCGGAAAAGACGCTGCCCAGCGAGCTGAAGGTAACCGTAACCGGCGACACCTCCAGCGACACGCGCGTAACGCTGCACGACCTGATCAACACCATCGTCATCGGCTTTTTGCTGGTAACCTTCATCCTCATGTTCTTCATGGGCACCACCAACGCCATGTTCGTGGGCCTGTCGGTGCCGCTGTCGATGTTCCTGGCCTTTCTCATCATCCCGGGCTTCGACTTCTCGCTGAACATGATCGTGCTCTTCGCCTTCCTGCTGGCCCTGGGCATTGTGGTCGACGACGCCATTGTGGTGATTGAGAACACCCACCGCCTGCTGCACGAGCACCCCGAACTAACCACCGAAAAAGCCGCCAAATTTGCGGCCGGCGAGGTATTCGTGCCCGTACTGGCCGGTACGCTTACCACGGTGGCGCCCTTCGTGCCGCTGATGTTCTGGCCCGGCATTGTGGGCTCGTTCATGTACTACCTGCCCGTCACGCTCATCATCACCCTGATGTCGTCGCTGGTGGTGGCCTTCATCATGAACCCGGTGTTTGCCGTGAGCTTCATGGAGCGCGAGGAGCACTTCGAGGAAGACCTGCACAGCAAGCCCAAGGTTACCAAAGGCTTCAAAATTGCCGTGGGCGTGCTGGTGGCGCTGGGCATTTTGTTCAACGTATTGGCTATTTATTCCAATATAAAAGCCAGCACCGCTGTTGGACCGGGCGTGTCAGTTGGGGCGGAAATTTCATTAGGTGCTCCACTGGGCAGCCTTGGTCACTTCATCGGCAACATCTGCCTGGCCCTGGCCGCCTTCATCGCCCTCGACCGGTTCCTGCTCGTGAAGATGATTGCCTGGTTCCAGACCCGGGCGCTGCCCCGCTTCCAGAACGGCTACGCCAGCCTGGTGCGCTGGTCTATCGGCCATCCGGTGCTGGTGATGGTTAGCGTGGTGGTGCTGTTCCTCGGCTCGTTCGTGGCCGTGGGCCTGCGCGGCCCCAAGGTGGACTTCTTCCCGAAAGGCGACCCCAAATTCATTTACACCTACCTGAAAATGCCGGTAGGTACCCGGGTCGAAATCACCGACTCCATTACCAAAGTGCTGGAAAACCGTATTTACGGCGTCATTGGCAAGAACAACCCCGACGTGGAATCAGTGATTTCCAACGTGGCCATCGGGGCCGGCGACCCGGGCGACGCGTCCTCGTCGAGCGGGACGGCCATGTCCAACATGGGCAAAGTGGCCGTGGCCTTCAAGGAGCTCAGCGACCGGACCGGCCCCGCTACCGGCACCTACATGGATAAAATCCGGGAAGTGGTAAAAGGCATTCCGGGTGCCGAAATTTCCGTGGACCAGGAAGCCAGCGGGCCGCCCCAGGCCAAGCCCATTGCCATCGAAGTAAGCGGCGACGACTACCCCACGCTGGCCAAGCTCAGCAAGAAGGTAACGCGCTACGTTGATTCGCTCAACATTGCCGGTATCGAGGCCCTGCGCTCCAACCTGGAAGACCGCAACCCCGAAATTGCCGTCAACATTGACCGGACCCGGGCCAACCGGGAGGGCATCAGCACCGGACAGATTGGCCTGGAAGTGCGCACGGCCATCTACGGCTCGGAAGCCAGCAAATTCAAGACCCCCGACGATGAGTACCCCGTGCAGGTGCGCTACGCCGAGCCTTACCGCAACGACATCGACGCCATCCTGAACGCCCCCCTGACCTTCCGCGACGCGACGGGCCAGGTGCGGCAGGTGCCCATTTCGTCCATTGCCAGCGTCACCTACGGCTCTACCTACGGCGGCATCCGGCGCAAAGACACCAAGCGCGTCATCACCATCAGCTCCAACGTGCTCAACGGCTACACGGGCCCCGACGTGGTAGCGAACATCCGCACGGCCCTGCAAAGCTTCCCCACCCCGGCCGGCTATACCATCAAGATGGGCGGGGCCGAGGAAGACCAGAAGGAAACCACCGACTTCCTGCCCCTGGCGGGTCTGGGTGCGCTGGCCCTCATCTTCCTGATTCTGGTCACGCAGTTCAACTCGTTCAGCAAGCCGCTCATCATCCTCTCGGAAGTGCTGTTCTCCATTGCGGGCGTGTTCTGGGGCCTGGCTATCACGGGCATGAACGTGAGCATCGTGATGACGGGCGTGGGTATCATCGCCCTGGCCGGTATCGTGGTGAAAAACGGGATTCTGCTGGTCGAGTTCATGGACATTCTGCGCGCCCAGGGCATGCCCCTGCGCGAAGCCATTGTGCTGGCCGGCCGTACCCGCCTCAACCCGGTTATCCTGACGGCCACGGCCGCCACCCTGGGGCTGATTCCGCTGGCCATCGGCCTCAACATCGACTTCTACGAGCTGTTTGCCTCCGGCAACGCCCACTTCTTTATCGGCGGCGAGTCGGTGGTGTTCTGGGGCCCGCTGGCCTGGACTATCATTTTCGGGCTGGTGTTTGCTACCGGCATTACGCTGGTGGTCGTACCGGTGATGTACCTGCTGACCGAAAGTCTGAAGCTGCGCATCAAGGGCACGCCCGAAACGCCGGCTGATGCCGAAGAGGTGGAAGCCGCCACGCCCCCGGTACTGGCCCAGTACTGATTTTTGCCGCGCCTTCCCAGGTTGGTAAGCAAAGGCCGACCGGGAAGGTGCAGTTTTTTTCGCGGGCCTTGCAACCATTGGCCCGCCCCGCGTACTCCTCCGCCCGAACGGGCGGGGCCAACGCGCTGCCGGCAAGCCCGCAGTTTTTCTTCCCCACGTACCCCCGTCGTTTTTTTGTATGATTACCACAACGACTTCCGCCTCCAAATCCATTCGGCAGCAGGTGCTGCGCATCATCAGCAAGCGGAAGGCCATCAAGGCCCGCCGCCTGCGTATCGGCAGCGACCTAAGCCGGGAGCTGGGCTTCGACACCGTAGATGTCGTCGATATTATCCTGGAGCTGGAGCGCAACTTCCACATCATCATTCCCGACGAAGTGCCCCTGGCCACGGTCGGCGACTTCGTGAATTATGTGGCTACCCACACGCCCGCTCAACAGGCAGCCGCGTAGCTCAGTTGTCAGTTGCCAGTTGTCAGTTGTCAGTTGCCGGTTGCCGGTTGCCGGTTGCCAGGGTTGAGTGAACTGGCCGGCTGCTGAGAATTGCCAATAACTCAAAGCCCCGCCCCGACAAATCCGAATTACCGGAGCTGTCGGGGCGGGGCTTTGAGTTGTTGAAGCTGCGGGATTTACTACCGCAGGTTGCCGCCGGCGTCGCCGCCGCTGGGGCGGGCTTCGCCAGACAGGTTGGGCTCCCGGGAGCTGTCGGTGGTAGTCGAGGCGATATCGTGGCTGATGGTAGGAGCGGCAGAGGAGCCGGTACCAGGGGTTGGGGTGGTACTGGGGGCGGCTTGGGTCGCGTTCGGCTGGGCCGACGAACTCATGGCCGAAGCAGAAACGGTGGCAACAGCGGCCGACGGGGCTTTTTCTGCCGTATTTTCTTCGATTACGGTAGGGCGGGTTTTCTCCCACTCCAGAAACTTATCCATCTCTTCCTTGATGGTGGTGCTGAACCAGGCTACCAGGGCCACATCATCGAGCAGGCCCAGCACCGGAATGAAGTCCGGAATCAGGTCGATGGGGCTCAGGAAGTAGATGGTCACTGCCACGGCTGCTACCACGGTAGACGTGGGCACGCCGTGGTATTCTCCGGCCACAGAAGTCCGGATCAGGCGGAAGAGGGTCTGAAGAGTCTCCCAGGCCTCGTGGGCAATGGAGCCGACATCGTTTTTCTCGCTGGCCTTCTGGTACGCGTCGTTGAGCAGCTGCTTCATCCGCGTCGGCTTCTTCACGTACTCTTCGGCTTTGCCAACGAATTTTTTGAATAGGAGCGACGAGGCTACGTCCTGGCCTTTAGGGTTCTGCTTATCCATAATCGGAAAATCTGAGCGGGAATAGAGGAGGAAAGGCACCGGTGGGCACCCATGTGCTCCTATACTGCGTCGGGCGGGAATGGGTTGCCCGGACCCGCTGCCAACAAAAACGCCCCGTTTGAAAAAACGAGGCGTCGGAAAAACGGGAAGGGGAGCCGAATGTTAGCGTTCTACCCGCCCGGCGGCGTAAAAGTTGCGGCTGTAGTAAGCCTGGGTAAGGGAGCTTACCATGACGCCGCCATTGCAGGCTGCGTGGGCAAATTTGTTGTCCTTGAGGTAGATACCTACGTGGTAGATGGGCTGGCCCGGACCCCGGCGGAAGAATACCAGGTCGCCGGTCTGCATTTCGTCCTTGGCAATGTGCTTCACGCTGGTAAACATGGAGCGGGAGCTGCGCTGCAGCGTCAGGCCGTATACTTCTTTGAAAACGCGGGTTACGAACCCGGAGCAGTCGGTGCCGCTTTTACTGTTGCTGCCGTAGCGGTAGGGGGTGCCCAACCAGGAAACCACGGTTTCGAGCAGCGTTTCGTTCTCGGAGTAGCTGGTGGCAATGCCCAGGCGCTGGGCCGCTTTATCGTAAGCCAGCGAATCGGAGGAAGTCAGCACCCGGGGCTCTTCGTCGGAGTCGAGCAGGCCGCCGAGAAAGGAGGCGTGTTGGGTGGAAGCGACCAGCGTAGTGCCGGAAGCGGCGGGAGCTTGTTCAAAGAAAAAGGAGAGGACCATCGAGGCCGCGGCGAGGCAATACAGGATACTGTTTTTCATTGTCCGTCGGGAGGTGGTAAGAACGCCGGCCGGGGCTACCGGGCAACGCAAGCGGGCTACTTTTTTTCGATAGGCAACCGGTCGGTCCGGATGACAAAAAGAGTGAAGAAAGGTATTCAACGACCATACTATCTGCCGGGCAGCACCATAGTCGTTGGGTAAAGCTAATCCTAATCCCCGGGACCGACCAAGGCTTCTTGGGCCTTTTGGTCAAGATTCTTCTTATGATTCAAGTATTTTATTGAAAAGTCATGCAACCTACCCCAACTCCCCCGAATTATGTTCCGTATACTCCGCCCTTCCTTCCTGCCGTCATGGACCTTCCCCGCATCGTCGAAAACTCCCCCTTTGCCCGCCTCGCCCGCCTCAAGCTGGGAGCCCGTACCGTGGCCATGGTGCTGGGCCGCAGCATTCATCTGAGCGGCGTCACGCGGGAGGAGTTTCTGCGCGACCCATTCTGGGTGGCCCACGAAATGGAGCACATCCGCCAGTTTGCGCAGCATGGCCGCCTGGGCTTCTTGGTCCGCTACCTCCGCGACTGGGTCCGCCACGGCTACTACCATATTCCCTTCGAAGTAGAAGCCCGCGCCGCCGCCGAGCGCGACGCCCACCTTTACGCCGCCGGCCGGCCGCTGCCTGCGCCTGCCCAGCGCCACCCCACGCCGAAGGCCAATGGCTGAACTGATGGATGGCTGAATGGCGGGCTGGTTAACTGGCTGAACTGTCGTGGCGAGTGAAGCGAAGCAATCCGTTCTTCAACCTCTTCCCAACCAGGACCTACTTAAAAGCCCCTGACGTGCGCACGTCAGGGGCTATGTGTGTACTCCAAGGTTTAGAGCTGCGGGCAGGACGGATTTCTTCAGACACTGGCTTGATACGCCACATGCCTCGCCATGACAGTTCAGCCATCCAACCGCTATAAAGCGGCCAGGCGGCCACCGTCCACCACCAGGGTGGTGCCGTTGACGAAGCTGGCTTCGGGGGAGGCTACGAAGCAGATGGCAGCCGCCAGTTCCTCGGGGGTGCCTACCTGGCCGGTTATTTTTTCCTTACCGCTTTTCACGTTGGGGTTGCTCCAGAGCATGGGCGTATCCACGGCGCCGGGGGCTACGGCATTCACGCGGGCATGGGTATGCGGAATCTCCTGGCTCAGGCCCCGCACGAAGGCTTCGGTGGCCCCTTTGCTGGTGGCGTAGGGCACCACGTTGGGCGTGGTCTGGGCGGCGTGCACCGAGCTAACGGCCACAATGGCGCCCTGCTTCATGTGGGGCAGGCAGAGCTGGGTGAGCCGGAACAGGGGCCGCAGGTTTACGTGCATGAGCTGGTCCCAGTCCTTGGGGTCGAGCTGCTGAATGGAGTCAAAGGTCATCATGGCGGCGTTGTTGATGAGCACGTCCACCCGGCCCCACTCTTTCACGGTGCGCTCCACGGCTTTCACCAGCTGGCTGTCCTTGGCTACATCGCAGCTGATGAAGAGGGCCTGACTGCCGGCCTGCTCGATGAGGTGAACCGTTTTTTTGCCCTCTTCCGCGTCGCGGCCGATAACGGCCACGCGGCCGCCCTCCCGGCCCAGGCGCACGGCCACGGCCCGGCCAATGCCGGACGTAGCGCCGGTAACAAAACAAATCTTATCCTGAAAGCGACGGACGGTATCGGGGACGGGGGTGAAGGGCATAAAGAGATGGTTAAGCAAAACAGTAGTACCCCAACGCGAAGGCCGCCCGGATGTTTGCGCCCGGCCTGACATCCGGGCCCTGAACAGTGGCCTCTTCAGACGAAAGGGTGCAATTTGGTTTGGCTGTCGGCAACCTTGAAGGGGCTTTTCACGAATAGGGAGCAGAACCAACCCGTTGGCTCTCTCCATTTATTTTCTGAACAATTACTTTCTCCTCCCATGAGCAATCATAAGTCAACCCAGCCCGGCGCTCCGGCCCACAAGCATATTTCGTTTACTCCCGCCAGCGAAGTAAACGGCAGCTCGGATAACGCAGAGCAGAACGAATCGACTACGTCCGCAAAAGCGGAGAGCCGCCAGAACGGCGAGCAGAAGTCCTGGCTCGACCAGCAGCAGTGGCTGCAGAACGTAGACGTAGCCCAACTCTCCCAGCAGGCCAAGGACCTCGGCGTAAAAGCCAAGGATCTGGGCAATAAAGCCAAAGACCTCGGCACAAAAGCCGTAGATCAGGTAAACCGGCTCACGCCAACCCAGAAAGTAGTGGGCGGTGCCCTGCTGGTAAGCGGTTTGAGCTGGCTGGCCCTGCGCGCTAAAAACAGCAAAGGCAAAACCTACTACGGCAGCGACGCCAACACGGCCTGGCAGGGTTCCCCTGACTCGGTGTACCGTGGCGCCACGGCCCGCAACCACGCCGCTGACGACGATGCTGCCCTCTAAGGCTTAGCCTCACCCAGTACCCTGAAAGGGCCGCCGCTACTCAGCGGCGGCCCTTTCGCTTTTATAGCTCTCCGCCGAATACGAGGAAGGGAAGCTGCCACCCGCTCATCCGGCGCGGAATTTTGCAGGATTTCCGGCTAATTCCGTACGTCTTTTCAGGGCGCTTTGTGGTTTAATATTCTACCGGCTGGTCTGTTTCGGACCTGCCGCTTTATGAAAGCTACCTACTCTGCCGTGTCTGCTTCTTCCCATTCGCACCCCGCGCCCGCCGCCGGGCCGCCCGCCTCGTCCGGCGGGATTACCCGCACCGAAGTACTCCAGATTGAGGGTATGACCTGCGCTTCCTGCTCCAACTTTGTGCAGCGGGCCCTCACGCGCACGCCCGGCGTCACTCAGGCCACCGTGAACCTGGCCAGCGAAAAAGCCACGGTGGAATTCGACCCCGCCCGCATTGACTCCGCCGGCCTGAAAGCCGCCGTGGAGCAGGCCGGGTACGCCGTGCACGACGCAGTGGCTCCCGTGACGCCCGGCCTGCTGGCTTCCGATGACGAGCTGGCCGCGCGCAAGGCTGCCGCCTATCAGCAGTTGAAGCGCCGGTTTCAGGTGGCGGTGGGACTGGCTCTCGTGATTATGCCGCTGAGCATGCTCATGCTCTGGCCCGCTCTGATGAGCCGCATTTCGATGCCGGTGCTCAACTATGTGCTGCTGCTGCTTACGGTGCCGGTGCTGCTCTACAGCGGGCGGGAATTCTACGTGTCGGCCTGGAATGGCCTCCGTCACCGCACTGCCAGCATGGATACGCTCATTGCAGTAGGCACCGGGGCGGCGTTTCTCTACAGTCTGGCCACCACCGTGGTGCCGGATTTCTTCCGCCAGCGTGGCCTCGTGCCGGAGGTGTACTACGATACCACGGCCACCATCATTGCCCTGATTCTGCTGGGCAAGGTGCTCGAAAGCCGGGCCAAGGCCCAGACTTCGGCCGCCATTAAGGCCCTGATCGGCCTCCAGGCCAAAACGGCCCGCCTCATCCGCAACGGTCAGGAAGTGGATGTGCCCCTGGAACAGGTGCGGCCCGGGGATGAAGTGCTGGTGCGCCCCGGCGAGAAAGTAGCCACCGACGGCATCATCCTGGCCGGGCATTCCGCTCTCGATGAATCCATGCTTACGGGGGAGAGCCTGCCGGTCGAGAAAACGGCCGGCGACCCGGTGTTCGGGGCCACGCTCAACAAAACCGGCTCCTTCCGCTTCCGGGTGAGCAAGGTGGGCACCGACACCATGCTGGCCCGGATTGTGAAGCTGGTAGAAGAGGCCCAGGGCAGCCGCGCGCCCATCCAGCGCCTGGCCGATCAGGTCAGCGCCGTGTTCGTGCCGGTGGTGATGTTGGTGGCCATTGCTACGTTTGTGGTATGGTTCGATGTGGCCGCGCCCGCCCAGCGCCTGCCGCTGGCGTTGGTCAATTTTGTGGCCGTGCTCATCATTGCCTGTCCCTGCGCGCTGGGGCTGGCCACGCCCACGGCCATCATGGTAGGCACCGGCAAAGGGGCCGAGTACGGGGTGCTGATTCGCAACGCCGAAGCCCTGGAGAAGGCGTACCGGGTGAATACCGTCCTGCTCGATAAAACCGGCACCATCACCCGGGGCGAGCCCGGCGTGATGGACTACGTGCCCGCCGCCACGGCCCCCGCCGATACCCTGGCCCGGCTGGCGGCCCTGGAGCGGCAGAGCGAGCACCCGCTGGCCGAGGCCGTGGTGCGCTACGCCGACGAACAGCGGGCTGATCGACTGGAAGCCACTGGCTTTCAGGCCCACGAAGGGCGCGGGGCCGCCGCCACCGTGGCCGGGTCCGAAGTTCTGATTGGTAACCGCCGGCTGCTGACGGAGCAGCGCGTAGCCCTGCCGCCCGAGTTGGAACAGGCTGCCGAAGAACTGCTCCGCCAGGCCCGCACCGTGCTTTACGCCGCCATCGACGGGCAGGCCGTGGCCCTGCTGGGCGTGGCCGACACCGTGCGCGAAACCTCCCGCGAAGCCATCCGCCACCTGCAGGCCGAGGGCATCGAGGTGGTCATTATGACCGGCGACAACCAGCAGACGGCCGCCGCCGTGGCCGCCCAGGTGGGCATCACCCGCTTCTTCGCCGACGTGCTGCCCGAGGGCAAGGCCGGCAAAGTGAAGGAGCTTCAGGCTGAGGGCCGCACGGTGGCCATGGTCGGCGACGGCATCAACGACGCGCCCGCCCTGGCCCAGGCCGATGTCGGGCTGGCCATCGGCTCGGGTACTGACGTGGCCATGGAGGCGGCCGGCATCACGCTCATGCGCTCTGATTTGCGGGGTGTGGTCACGGCCATCGACCTCTCGCGCCAGACGATTCGCACCATCCGCCAGAACCTGTTTTTCGCCTTCCTTTACAACGTGCTGGGCATCCCGCTGGCGGCCGGCGTGCTGTATCCGTTCACGGGCTGGCTGCTTTCGCCCATGATTGCAGCCGGCGCCATGGCCCTGAGCTCGGTTTCGGTGCTGACCAATTCCCTACGCCTGCGCGCCTTCCGCCCCGAATAACGGCCCGGGGATTTCCCGCCGCTCTTATTCCCACTGCTTTCTTTTCGCTTCCCTCATGGATTCTGCCCAACTCATCGTCACCATGCTCGGCCTCGGCCTGATGGGCTTCGTCGGCTGGTTTTTCTTTCTGGCCCCGCACCAAGTGGCCGCCGCCGTATCGTCCGGCAGCGGAATTCAGGAGGTGGCCATTACGGTAAAGGGCGGCTACTCGCCCAACGTGGTGGAGGTGCGCCAGGGGCAGCCCGTGCAGCTCAACTTCTACCGCGACGAAGACAATAGCTGCTCGGAAGAGCTGCTGCTGCCCGACTTCAATATTCGCCGGGAACTGGCTCCGTTCCAGACCACGAGCATTGAGTTTCTGCCCCAGCAGGCGGGTACGTTTATTTTCACCTGCGGCATGGGCATATTGCGCGGACAGGTGGTGGTGAGGTAGAAAGGGCGACCCGGCAAAAACGAAAGAGGCCCTTCTCCGCAGGGAAAAGGGCCTCTTTGTTACCTATGGAGCCTGTTATTGGACTCGAACCAACGACCTGCTCATTACGAATGAGCTGCTCTACCAACTGAGCTAAACAGGCATTTCCCGGGACGGCATCCCCGTCAGGGGCTGCAAAGATAGAAACCTGGTTCAACAACGCGCAAGTGGTAGCCGGTTTTTTTTCGGGCAGCCCGGTCTATGAGGTTCCGGCGGTTTGGGGCATCTTTGCGGGACTATGGTGAAAGCCCTGCGCAAATTACTGGTCCGCACGCTCGGTTTCGAGCGTTACATCCGTTTCGTGAGCCGCGTGTACCTGCGGCTGGTGGGCGCGGGCTGGGGCAAAACGAAGTATCCGGAGCTCTTTTTCCTGGAGAAAATTGTGCGGCCGGGCTTTGTTTGTCTCGATATTGGGGCCAACCTGGGCTACTACTCGGTGGCCCTCTCGCGGCTGGTGGGGCCCACGGGCCGGGTGCTGGCCGTGGAGCCGATTCCGGATTTCCAGGCCATCTGGCGGGATAACGTGCGGCTCAGCGGCCACAACAACCTCACGCTGCTGCCCTACGCCCTGGGCGGAGAGAACACCACCGTGCGGATGGGTACGCCCGAGCGCAACGGCCTGCTCCACCACGGCATGACCAAAGTAGCGGCCAGCAACACCCAGGAGACCTACGCCCGCACCTACGAGGTGCCCATGCGCGTACCCGACGAGCTGCTGGCCGATCTGACCCGCCTCGATTTTGTGAAGTGCGACGTGGAGGGCTTTGAGTACGAGGTGTTCCGCCACCTGCAAGCCACCCTGCGCCGCTTCCGCCCTCTGATTCAGACGGAACTCAACGGCCTGGAAAACCGCCGGGCCGTGGCCGCTTTGCTGGCCGAGCTGGGCTACAAACCATTTGTGCTCTCGGCGCGTTCAGAACTCGAGCCGTGCTCCGAGGCCCAGCTGGCCAGCGCCGTCACGGCCGATTTTTACTTTCAACCCGTTCGCTAGAACCCGCTTCGCTTCCCGTTGCTCATGGCCAAATTCCTGCTCATACTGCTCATTTTCTGGCTCTTTACCCGGTACGTGCTGCCCGTGCTGCTCCGGTTTGTGGTGGGCACCCTGCTTAAAAAACAAGCCAAGAAATTCGGCCAGCAGTTCGGTCAGCAATTTGGCCAGGATCCATTTGCGCAACCGCCCCGGCCCCGTTCCACCCCAGCGGCCCCCGGCGAAGTGCAGGTTGATTTCGTGCCTCCGCAGCCCAAATCCAAACCCAAGCCCGAGGAATTCAAGGGTGGCGAATACGTGGATTTTGAGGAAGTAAAATAACCAACGCACCTGGCAGAAAAAGCCCCGGACCAACAACTGGTCCGGGGCTTTTGCGTGGCGGTAGGGGCCGGGGGAGGTGCTAAAACTGCACGCCCACCCGCACGCCCGAGTTCAGGCGCTGGCCCGACTGCAGGGCCGTGAAATAATCGACCCGCAGAAACTTGAGGATGTGCTCCGCGCCGGCTCCCAGCTCCAGGTAGTGGCCGGCGGCCGGCGTGCGCAGGTAATTGAGGGTAGCCACTTCCTGCCAGCGCAGTTTCCGCAGCACCGGCACCTTGTTGAAAAAGAAGCCGTTGAAATGGTGACTGAAGTGGCCTTCCAGGTAGTGGCGAGCGGTGCTGTAGCGGTAGTAGTCGAGGAGCTGAAACTGCCGGTCGAAGTTCACGGCCAGCAGGGTGCGGTTGCCGCTGAAGTGACGGAAGTCCACGAAGGTCAGGTCGGGGCGGCCCACGTAGGTGCCGGCGGTGGCATCGAGCTGGGTTTCGCCGAACAGGCCCAGCTCCAGCTTTTTGTACAGGCCCAGCTCCAGGCGGGTGTAGCGCACATCGGCGCCCAGCACGCCGCGGAAGGCCTGGCGGGCGCCCAGCGTGAAGCGCGGGTAGCGCGAGTTGCGCAGGTTGAACTTGCCGTCGGGACGGGTGATGTACTGCTGGCCGGGCTGCCAGACGAGCTCGGCGGCCAGCGTGGCGGCCTGGCTGCGGCCGAAGCCGGTGCCGGCGGGCCGCTCGGCCGCCACGGGCTGGTTGGGGGTGAAGGCCCGGCCCGGCACGTCGCGCAGCAGCCGGATGGTGGTATTCTGCAGCTCCCGCCGGTCGGCGTAGGCCCCGCTCACGGTCAGCATCAGGCCGTTGGTCAGCTCGGTGCGGTAGTTGAGCTCCAGGCCGTCCTGCTGGTAGTATTTGGCGTAGTTGCGGTTGGCCAGCAGGGTGTAAGTGGTGTTGATGTCGGGGGTGTTGATCAGGGTCTGCTGGAAGTTGGCGGCCGGGTCGAAGTCGAGAATGGTGCGGCCCACGGCAAAGCCCACCCGGCTGAACGACTCGGGCCGGTAGGTGTAGTAGCCGCGCAGGCTGGGGCTGAGGCGCTGGTTGCCGAAGCCGTAACGCAGAATCGGAGTCAGCAGGTAGTTGCGGCGGTCCTCGTAGCGCTGCACCAGCGTGGCCGAGGCGTTGAGTACGGTGCCCTCCACCGTGTTGTAGAGCAGGGCCGTCGGGAGCGGGGCCAGGGAGATGTAGCGGTTGCGGAAGGAGTTGCGGTAGGTATAGCCCGTCAGCAGCAGCTCAGCGGGGCTGAAGCGGTTGCGCAGGTGGTCCATCGAATCCTGGTAGGGCTTCGAGCGGTGGATGACCTCCACGCTGTCCTTCACGCGGTAGTCCTTGGTTTCCTCGTCGCTGAGCGGAATGGGGCGCACCTGGTTCCAGTAGGTGGCATCCCGCTCGTTGGCGCCCTGCTCGATGCGCATGATTTCGCCCTTGGGCAGCAGCGCCACGACCTGGGTGTCGGGGGTAGCGGCGGCGGATGGCGGCGCCTGACCCAAGTTCCGGGCCTCGCGCCGGATGCCGCGGGTAGCGGCCCGCACCTGCGCCTGCTGTTGCCGCACCTGGGCCACGGTTTCGCGGTACACCGGCTCGTTGGCGGCGGTGGAAGCGGGAGCAGGGGCGGCCGCCGCTACAGGCGGGGCGGCGTACGTGGGCTTCACGCGGTAGTTTGAGAGCACGGCGTTGATGCTGCCGTTGCCCTTGAAACCCAGCCCTTCGCCGTTCATGTACACTTTCTGCGACTGAATAACCCAGGCCTGGGGGTGGCCGGGGGCGGGGGCGTACAGGATTTCCACCCGCAGCTTGTCCACGTACTCAATGCCGGCGTCGGCGTTCAGGCTCAGATCGAGGCTGTGCAGGCGCCAGGTGCCGTCTTCGGCAATGTAAACGAAACCCGAAAAGGCCGGGTCGATGCGGTGGCGGGGCGTAACGCGGATTTTGTTGATGGTGATGCCGTTCTGCACGGTGGCGCCCACCAGCTCGTAGCGGTAAAACAGCATGGCATTCTGGGCCACCGGCGACACGAAGCCCCGCTCGGCGAAGCCCGATTGCAGCAGGTTATCGTAGAAGTTGAAGCTCTTGGAGGCCCGGTTGAAGCTGAAGCCCTTGCTGCTGCCGCTCACCCTGGACGAAATCATGCGCTCCTGCAGCTGCCCCGGCTGCCGGAACGTGAGGTCCGACACCGACTCGGACAGGTACACGATGCCCGGCTTCACGTCGGGCCCCACCTTGAACAGGCCCATCACCTTGCCCGGCACGTCGGTGAGGCGAAATACCGCCTTAATGTACATGCGGGCCGAGAAGGCCGCCACCTCGGCCCGGTGGTAGCGCCGCCAGTTAATGGCCTGCTGCATGATGGCGTAGGCCGGATCCTTGTCGGAGCTGCGCACCACCACTTCGCGCAGCTGGTAGCTTTCGGGCGTCAGGGTCACATCGAGCACGGTGGCCGTGTCGCCACCGGCCACCCGCACGGTGTGCTGGCTGGGTTTGAAGCCCACGTACTGGTACACCAGCTGGTAGGTGCCGGCCGGCAGCGGGAGCTGGTAGTTGCCCTGCTCGTTGGAGGCCGTGCTGGTGGTGGTGCCGCGGACGGCAATGTTGGCGAAGGCCAGGCCCTCGTTCTTGGGGTCGGTGATGCGGCCCTTCACCACCCCGGCCCGGCCCGCGGGCGTCAGGCCGGCCAGCAGCAGCACTACAAAGAACCCGGCGCGCAGAAAACGTAACAGCATAGAACAGGAATAACAGGCAGTGAAAGTAAGAGGAAATCCGGTGGGCAAGGGTTGCCCGCCGCCTTATTTTTCCGTTACTAAAGTCCCTGCTCCCGCATCGCGCCCACCCCGGTCTGCGGCCATAGTTGATAAGGGAGCTATTTTAGCCGGATCAGCGTTGGAATCAGCCCGGCCGCCGACCCTTGGCGCCCGCTTCCTTTCGTCACCTCACTGCCCCCGTATGTTCAAGCCCGCCGCCCCCAAGTTCTACACGCCCACCGAAGCCCTGCGCAAAATTGCTGAGTTCTGCGCCTATCAGGAGCGCAACCAGAAGGAAGTGGAAGCCAAGCTGCGCAGCTACGGGCTCAGTGAGGACGAGGCCGGCGAAATCATCATCCGCCTGAGCCGGGAAAAGCTGCTCGACGAGGAGCGCTACGCCCAGGCCTACGTGCGCGGGCACTACAGCAATAAGAAGTGGGGCCGCCGCCGCATCCTGCAGGAACTCAAGCAAAAAGGCCTGTCCGACTACTGCATCAAGTCGGGCATGAAGGAAATCGACGGCGACGTGTACTACCAGAACCTCGTGGACCTGCTCGAAAAGAAGGACCGCCAGGAAAAGGAGCGCCACCCCGGCAAGCGCCGCCAGAAAATCCAGCTCTTTCTCATGACCAAAGGCTACGAGCAGGACCTGATCAAAATGGCCCTCGATGATTTGGGTAAAGGAGGCGAGGACGACGAGGAATAACCGTCGTTGCGCCGTTGCGGGGGCGGCAGTTTTTACCGCTTCGCCGGGAGCTGCGGGGTATTCATCTGGCGGGTCAGGATAACGCGGCGGCCGGTCATGGTCTGGAGCATGGGGCGCAGGATGCGCTGGGCGTTCTGCTCGGTCTGGGCCAGAATACCGGAGTTCAGGGCCGCCCGGCGCACGTTGGCCTCGGCGTATTTGTAGCCCGCATCCACCAGCTCGGCATCCTGAAAAAAGCCGTTTTCGATGCTGTAGACCTTGCTTTTGCGGTGGTCGATCTGCCAGACGCAGAGCTCGGGCGCGGGCAGGGCCACGCGCACAACGGAGTCGCCCTCCAGCACCACGTCCTGGGGGCGCAGTTTGCGCAGGTCAAGGCAGCCGATGGCGTTGCCGGCCACGATGAGGGCTACTTTGGCGTCGGGCAGGAAGCGGTAGGTGCTTTTCTTGTACTCCACCACGTCGCGGAATTCGTAGCGCACCAGCTCCATCCGGCCCAGGGCCTCCACTTTTTCCAGCACCGTATTGTGGGTGACCGTCACGCGCGGATTCGGGTTGAGCGGGTTCTCAAACGCCGTGAGGGCAGGGCGGACTTTCGTCCAGAGAAACCACCCCAGCCCCAGCAGAAACAACAGCGGCAGCAGGCGACGGAGCAGGTAGGGCATAGCAGGCGGGCGAAAGCGGAACAGTGAGTTGGTAACCGATACGGAAAAGGCCCGGTTTCCGCCGCCGTAAATTCCGCCGCCGGGCAGCAGCCAGGCGGGGCAACAGGCTACAACCCGCCGAACCCATCCCAGGCCTGGAGGCCACCGGTGTGCAGGGCCACCACGGTGCTGCCCCGGCGGAAGTAACCTTTCGCCAGCAAATCAAGCACCCCCACCATCATTTTGCTGGTGTAAATCGGGTCGAGCAGGATGCCGTGGCGGTGCTGGAACTCCCCAATGAACTGCCGCAGGGCCGGGCTGAGGCGGGCGTAGCCCCCGCCGTGGTAGTCGGTGCGCAGTTCCCAGTTGGCGTAGGTGCGGCCGGTGCCGGCCAGGGTGAGCTGCCGGATGTCCTGGCGCAGAAAGTCGGCACCCTTGAGGGCGGCGAAGCCCAGGGCCTGCTGGCGGCCGTGCAGGCCGGTGAGCAGACCGGCCAGGGTGCCGCCGGTGCCGCAGGCTACGCAGAGAATATCAAAATCGGTCAGCGCCCGGATTTCCGGCACCAGGGCGGCGCAGCCCGGCAACGCCAGCGCGTTCGAGCCGCCCTCGGGCAGCACGTAGGCCGGCCCGGTGGCCTCCAGCAGCTCCGCCAGCAACGCCGGCTCCTGCTTGCGGCGGTAAGTGGCCCGGTCCACGAACCGGAACTGCATGCCGTCGGCGGCGGCGCGGGCCAGGGTGGGGTTGAGGGGGCGGTGGGCCAGCTCTTCGCCCCGGACCACGCCCACCGTGCGGCGGCCGGTAAGCCGGCCCGCCGTCGCCACGGCCGCCAGGTGGTTGGAGTAGGCCCCGCCGAAAGTCAGCAGCGTGTCGTGGCCCAAACGGTCGGCCTCCCGCAGGTTGTGCTGGAGCTTGCGCCACTTGTTGCCCGGCAATTCGGGGTGAGTCAGGTCGTCGCGGGCCAGCAGCAGGCGCACTCCGGCCCGTTCGGCCAGGGGCTCCGCCAGCGGGGAAAGGATGAGCGGGGGCAAGGTGAAATAGTGAGATGGTGAACTGGTGAGTTGACGTTCTGCGGGCCTGCTGGCGCGAGAGGTGGTAGAGACACAATATTTTGGGTCTCGCCGTTGCACAGTTCATCCGACGGGGGATGTCAGCAACGACGAGACCCAAAATATTGTGTCTCTATGGCGGCGGTACATCGTTCAGCAACGACGAGACGCGGTTACGGCCATCACCAACCCGGGCTTTTCGAGGAGCGAAGTTCGGTAAAACAAAAACCCCCGACGCCAACGGACGTCAGGGGTTCAGTGCTAAAGTATGATTCGAGCTGCCGCAAGACTAGGTTGATTGGTGGTGGCCAGCTGGCTCGTTGACCATCAACTCACCAATTCACCACCTCACCATTTCACCTCACGCCAGCAGCGTGTCGGAAATGGTGCGGGGCTCGGGGCGGTGGCGGACGGCGTAGAAGAGGGCCGCCAGCAGGGCCATAAGGAGCAGGACGGACGACACCAGCGACACCGTGTTGCCGAGAGCGTACTGGGCGGGCTCGAATTTGAACTCGATGGTGTGGCTGCCGGCCGGTACCTGCAGGGCCCGCAGCACGTAGTTGGCCCGCAGGTGGGGCACCGGCTGGCCGTCGAGGTAGGCCTGCCAGCCATCGGCGTAGTAGATTTCCGAGAACACCACCAAGCCGGCCTGGGCCGCGGTGGTGCGGTAGGTAAGGGCGTTGGGCGAATACGTGGTCAGGGCGATGGTGGAGCCTTCGGTCGGGAAAGTGGTCTGGGCCAGCGGGAACTTGGCCACGTCCACCACGGCCGTAGTAGCGGGGTTCAGCGTGCCCAGGGCCTTGATTTCCTCGTCGGGGTTCTGTACGGGCTGCACCTGGGCCACGTACCAGGCGTTGCCCAGGGCGCCGGGGTTGCGCACGGCCTGCTGGGGCTGCTTTTCCGCGGGCGGCGTGATGAGGTAGCGGGTGTTGAGCATGTTGAGCACCGGGGCCGCGTCGGGCCGGCTCTCAGAGTAGATGCGCTGGAGCTGGGGCGACATCTGGCGCTCAATCAAATCCTGGTAGCGGCGCAGCTTGGCCCCGTGGTAGCCGCCAATGCTCTTGTGGAAATACGAGGTTTGCGCTTCGTTGAAGGGGTTTTGCAGGTTCAGCACCCGGTAGCTCAGGTCCTTGTCCTGCAGAATCTGCTGGTCGGCGGCGGAGGGTACAAACTGCTCGGTCACGGTTTCCTGCTGGAAGTTGCCGTCGTTGAGGTAGCGCTTGTCCACGCCCCACAAATCCACCAGCGTGAGCAGGCCCACCAGGGCCGCGGCCAGGCCGCCCGAGAGCTTGCGCTGCAGGAAAAACCACAGCACCCCGGCCGTGAGGGCCACAAACAGCAGGGACCGGAACACGTCGGAGCGGAGCAGGGAGGCACGGTCGGCCCGCAGCGCCTCCAGCGGGAAGCCCTGCTGCTGGAGCTGGGCATCGATGGGCGCTGCAAAATCGGATACCAGCCCGGCCAGGAAAGCCAGGGCGCACAACCCGGCCGTGATGGCCAGGGCCCGCAGCACCTGTTGCTTGAGGTAAGCCGTGTCGGCGGTATCGGCGGGGCGACCGGCGAGGGCGGCCAGGCTCGGGTGGGTGCTGACGGCGGCGGCGGGTTCGGCCTGAACCCGGCGGCCGCGCAGCACGCGGGCCAGGGCCAGCACGGCCAGCACCGGCATAGCCAGCTGGGCAATCACGAGGGCCATGCTCACGGCTCGGAACTTGTTGTAGCCCGGGAAGTAGTCGAACATGAGGTAGTTGAACGTCTCGAAGTTCTTACCCCAGGCCAGCACCACGGAAAGCAGCGTGCCCGTCAGCAGCCAGATGCGGGTGCGGCGGTCGGCCACCAGAAGGCCCAGCACGAAGAGCAGAAACACCACCGCGCCCACGTACACCGGCCCGCTGGTGATGGGTTGGTCGCCCCAGTAGGTGGGCATCTGGGCCAAGTAGTCGGAGAGCTGGGCCGGGGGCACGCCGGCGGCCGTGAGGGCCTTGGCCGTTTCCGAGTTGTCGGCGAGCTTCATCTGGGAGGCGCCGCCGTAGAAGTTGGGCACGAGCAGGGTGGCCGTTTCGCCGATGCCGTAGCTGTAGCTGAAGGCGTACTCGCGGTTGAGGCCGGAGCCGTTTTCCACCGGGTCCTGGACTTGGCCGGGCGCCGCCGGAGCCGGCGTCGTCAGTTCCGATTTGCCCCGAATGCTGTACTTGCTGTAGTCGAGCGTAACGTAGAGACGGCCGAAGCTCACGCCTACCGCCAGCAGGGCGGCTACCGCCAGCAGGGCCGTCCGGGTGAAAAAGTCGGGCAGGCGCTTCTCGCGGAAGGCAAAAATAAGCTCCACCACCCCGAACACCAGCACCAGCAGCAGCAGGTAATAGGTTATCTGGAGGTGATTGGAGCGCACGTTCATGGCCAGACCCAGGGCGAACAGGGCCGTGCCCAGCCACTTGTTGCGCCGGAATGCCACCAGCAGCCCGGCCAGCACCAGTGGAGCGTAAGCCAGGGCCAGGCTCTTGGTGTTGTGGCCGGCGGCCAGAATAATCAGGTTGTAGCTCGTGAAGCCCAGGGCCAGGGCGCCCACCACGCTCACCAGCGGCGAGAGGCCCAGGGCCACGCACAGCGCGTAGCCGCACACCAAAGCCAGAAACAGGTTGGCTACCACCGCCGGCAGCCCGATGGTGAAGAGCTTGTGCAGGTACTGGCTCAGGTCGCCGGGGAAGCGGGTGCTGATCAGGTAGGTGGGCATGCCCGAGAACATGGAGTTCGTCCAGAGCGCCTCCTCGCCGGTCGCCTCGCGGAACTGGGCCGCCTCCTGCGAACCGCCCCTAAATTGCACGATGTCGTGCTGGGCCAGGGTTTTGCCATCGAAGAGGATGGGCGAGAAGTACACGGCGGCCAGCACCAGGAAAAACAACACGGCCAGCAGGTGCGGCAGCACCCGCCGCCACAACGGCGCAGCGGCCTGACGGGGAGAAGTGGTCATTCGGCTTATGGAAAGTCGGATTGGGCTCCCGGGCCGCCAAAACCGCCGCCAGGGAGCCCCGAAGGTAAGAGAATGTTGCCTGTTGCGCCGCCCCGATCAACCCAGGGCCGGCGGGGCTTCCGGCGTGCCGCCGACCGGCTCCGGCAACCGGGGCTGCGCCGGCCGGAAATTATACAGGCCAATCGAGAGGAAAATCAGTCCGTAGGCCAGCAGTTGCAAGGCGGTGGCGTGCTCTCCGAAGTAGAGAAACGCCAGCAGAAAGCTCAGCAGCGGATTGATGTACATGAAGATGCCCACCGTGCCGGAAGGCAGGGCGTTGAGGGCGTACAGGTTCAGAAACAGGGGCACCACGGTGAAGACCACGCTCAGCAGGGCCGTTACGGCCAGCAGGCGGCCATCGTGAAGGCCGGCCAGGGGCCGGGCCCCCAGGCGGCCGGCCAGGGGCAGCAGCAGCAGGGCCGCCAGGGTGAGCTGCACCATCAGGAGCACCAGTCGGTCGTAGCCCTGGAGGCGGCGCTGGCTGATGAGGTAGGCGGCGTAGGTGAAGGCTACCACCAGGCTCAGCAGCAGCGCCCGGCCGCCCCCGGCGCCCAGCAGCGTGCAGCTCAGGGCACTCAGGCCGATGGCCAGCCACTGGTTGGGCCGCAGCTTTTCGCCCAGCACCACGAAGCCCAGCAGGGCCGTCAGGATGGGGCAGATGAGGTAGGCAAAGGAGCCGGCCTGCACGCTTACCTGGTTCACCACGTAAATGAACAGCAGCCAGTTGGCAGTCAGCAGCACCCCGCCCAGCAACGTCCCGCGCAGCACCTGCCGCCGCGCGGGACGGGGGGCAGCGCGCCACTGCGCCCAGGTGGCCCGCACGGTAGCGCGCCGGCCCAAGCCGTGCAGCAGCCCCAGCAGCAGCAGGGAAAGCAGCACCCGGAACAGCAGAATCTGGCCGCTGGCATACCCGGCCAGCCAGCGCAGCGGAATCGGGAAGAAGCCCCAGATAACAAAGGCCGCCAGAGCCGCCAGATGATGACGCGAAAGTTTCATGCCTCGCAAAGGTAGCGCGGGGCAGGTTGATGGTTGTTGCTGGGTGGTTAGTGGGTGGTTGCTGGTTGTTGGCGGGTGGTTTTGGTGGGTCGTGGAAGAAACGTCATTCCGAGCGCAGCCGAGGAATCTCGCGTGCTGATGTTGTGGTGGTAAGCCTGATAGTAGAGCTGCTTTGGCAATGTCAGCACGCGAGATTCCTCGGCTCCGGCTCCGCCTGCGCTCGGAATGACGTTTCTTCTACGACCCACCAATAACCACCCACTAACCACCAATCCGCCCCGCGCTACCTTTGCGCATGCTTCAGTACTCCGACCTGCCCGCCCTTACCGGCGGCACCCTGCTGCAACGCCCGGCCGCCGCCCCGGTCATCCAGCGCCTGCTGCTGGACAGCCGCCGCATCGAAACTCCGGCCGATAGCCTGTTTTTCGCCTTGCGCGGCCCCCAGCACGACGGCCACCGTTACCTGCCCGAACTCTACCGGGCCGGGGTGCGGCAGTTTGTGGTGGAAGCCGGCGCCGACCTGCCCGGGGGCGTGGCGGCGTACCCGGAGGCGGGGTTTGTGGCCGTGCCCGACGCGCTGGCGGCCCTGCAAATCCTGGCGGCCCGGCACCGGCAGCAGTTTGCGCTGCCCGTGTTCGGCATCACCGGCTCGAACGGCAAAACCATCGTGAAGGAGTGGCTGGCCCAGCTGCTGAGCCCCGACGAGCTGATCTGCAAGAGTCCGCGCTCCTACAACTCCCAGGTGGGCGTGCCGCTGAGCGTGTGGGAGCTCACGGCCCAGCATACGCTCGGCATCTTCGAAGCCGGCATTTCGGAGCCCGGCGAAATGGCCCGCCTGGCCCGCGTGATTCAGCCCACGCTGGGTTTGTTCACCAACCTGGGCACCGCCCACGACGCCGGTTTTGCCTCCCCTGAGCAGAAAGTAGCCGAGAAGATGCGGCTCTTTGAGGAAGTGGATACCCTGTTCTACTGCGCTGACCACGCCCTGATCCACGCCGCCGCCCGCCGCCAGCTTCGCCCCGGGCGCACCCGCCTGGCGGCCTGGACCCGCGAGCCGCGCCGCTACGCCGCCGGCGAAGCCCACTGGCTGGTGCGCGGCGAAGCCGCCTCCGCCGACCGCACCGTGGTGCGCGTGGAGCAGGCCCAGCCCCAGCCCCAGCCCGCGGAGCACACCTTCACCCTGCCCTTCGCCGACGAGCCCTCGGTGGAAAATGCCCTCCACGGCCTCGTGGTGCTGCTCTGGCGGCAGGTGGAGCCCGCCGAAATCCAGCGCCGCCTCGACCGGCTCCAGCCCGTGGCCATGCGCCTGGAAATGAAGCAGGCCCTCCACGACTGCTACGTCCTCGACGACACCTACAACAACGATTTGGCCGGCCTGCGCCTCGCCCTCGATGCCCTGGCCCGCCAGACGCGCCGCCTGCGCCGCACCCTCATCCTCTCCGACGTGCTCGAATCGGGCCTGAGTGGGGCCGAGCTCTACGCCCGGGTGGCGGCCCTGCTGCCCGCCCACGGCGTGGCCCGCCTCATCGGCATCGGCCCCGACATCAGCGCCCACCAAACTGCCTTTGCGGGTTTGGAAACAGCTTTTTATCCCGATACGGAGGCGTTCCTGGCCGCCTTCCGGCCCGAGCAGTTCCGGCAGGAGCTGCTGCTGGTGAAGGGGGCCCGCCGCTACGGCTTCGAGCGGATTGTGGCCGCGCTCCAGCAGAAAATCCACGGGACGGTGCTGGAAGTGAACCTCGATGCGCTGGTGCACAACCTCAACTTTTACCGCCGCCGCCTGCAGCCCGGCGTGAAGCTCATGGTGATGGTCAAGGCCTTCGCCTACGGCAGCGGCTCGGCCGAAGTAGCCAATCTGCTCCAGTTTCACCGCGTCGATTACCTGGCCGTGGCCTACGCCGACGAGGGCGTGGACCTGCGCCAGCACGGCATCAGCCTGCCCATTATGGTGATGAACCCGGCCCCCGATTCCTTCGAGGTGCTGCGCCAGTACCATCTGGAGCCGGAAATCTACTCCTTCGAGCGCCTCCACGACTACCTGGCCGCCGCCCGCCGGGCCGCCATGCCCGCCATTCACCTCAAGCTCGATACCGGTATGCGCCGCCTGGGGTTCGGCGAAGAAGACGTGCCCGAGCTGGGTGCCCTGCTGCACGCCAACGCCGCCCACCTGCGGGTGGCCAGCGCCCTTACCCACCTAGCCAGCGCCGACGAAGCCGGCCAGGATGCCTTCTCGCGGGGCCAATTAGCCGCCTTCGCGCGCATGACGCCCCTTCTGGAGCATGCCCTGGGCTACCCGGTGCTCAAGCACGCGCTCAACTCGGCCGGCATTGTGCGCTTCCCCGGGGGCCAGCTCAATATGGTGCGCCTCGGCATCGGCCTCTACGGGGTGGAAGCCAGCGGCCAGGAGCCCGACGCGTTGCGGCCCGTAAGCACCCTGCGCACCACCATTTCCCAGGTGAAAACCCTGCCCGCCGGCCACACTGTGGGCTACGGCCGCCGGGGTGAGGCCACTGCCCACGACCGGCGCATTGCCACCCTGGCCATCGGCTACGCCGATGGCTACGACCGACGCTTCGGCAACGGGGTGGGGGCAGTGCTCATCCGGGGGCAGCGCGCCCCGCTGGTGGGCAGCGTGTGCATGGACATGTGCATGGCCGACGTGACCCACATTGCCGGCGCCCGGGCCGGCGACGGAGCCGTTATATTTGGCGAGCAGCTGGGCCTCCCGGAGCTGGCCCAGCGCATTGGCACGATTCCCTACGAGCTGCTCACCAACGTGAGCGAGCGGGTAAAGCGGGTTTTCGTGGCCGAATAGCATCCTGCCCCGGAGCCTGGCACAACATCTGACTACCCTGACCGTACGTTCACTTCACCCTATTCTCTCCTTTTCCCATGAAAAAAGTATTCCTCCCTGCCCTGGCCGCCCTGGCGCTGCTGGCCTCGTGCTCCGACCTCAAAAACCCTTCGGAGAAAAATGAGCCCCAGGAAGCCACTGCCGACACGGCCGTGGTATTTAATAACGGCCGTACGGCCGAAGGCATGGTTGACGCGGCGGCCAACGCCACTGAAAACGCAGTGGAAGATGCCTTCGATGTAACCAAGGACAACTTCGCTGACACCAAGCTGGAAGAAATCGACCTGCCTGAAATCACAGTGCGGGAGGGCGAGCGGATCAACCTCTACGGCCTCGACGAGGAAGTGCTCTTCGACACCGACAAAGCCGTCATCAAGCCCTCGGCCACCCGGGCCCTCTCGGAAATCAGTGCGTCCATCGCCCGCCGCTACCGCGGGAAGCAGGTGCGGGTGCTGGGCTTCGCCGACTCGCGCGGCGACAAGGCCTACAACATGCAGCTGAGCAAGGAGCGCGCCGCCGCCGTAAAGGACTGGCTGACCAAAAACGGCATGATGACCGCCGACCAGGTGAGCCTGGAGCCCATGGGCGAGAAAGCTCCCGTGGCCACCAACGCCACGCCCGCCGGCCGCCAGCAGAACCGCCGCGTGGAAATTGCCGTGCTCAAATAAATCACTGATTGACGCTGATTAATCGTGATTTCGCTGATTTCTTCTGCATCCTGATTAATTGGTCAACTCAATTAAAAAAAAGAGGACCGCTCCAAGCCGGAGTGGTCCTCTTTTTTTTGACCACCGATAAAAATCAGTGAAATCACGATTAATCAGCGTTAATCAGTGATTTATTTGATCTGGTCGACCTCGGCGCGGATCATGGCGTTGTAGCGCATGCCGTTGTTGGCGAGGGTGATGAGGCTCCAGCCCCGGCCCATGGTGTAGTTCCAGGTACGGGCCTCCTTGAATTCGAAGGTGGGGCGCAGAATCTGGCCGTAGGGCGTGTAGTTGTCCATGAAGTTGGTGGTGTAGAAGTTGTCGCCGCTCACAATCCACTCCATAGCCACGAAGAAGCCTTCCTTAGGCGCCTCGATGTTATACTCGGTCAGGTCAATCGTGTACCATTCGCCGCCCTTGGGAGCCGATACCACGATGTTTTCGGTCAGCAGGTCGGTGTTGGGCGAGTTGTAGTTGCCGTCGGCCTTGTAGAGGCGCACGCGGAACGGCTCGCGGGGGAAGCCGTTTTCCCCGATGTAGAACGATACCGAGCGCACGTTGCCCAGGTTCTTGCCCTTGTCGTTTTTCACGAAGAAGGCGTACTGGCTACCGGGCATGCCCTGAATCATGCCTTCACCGGGCGTATTCGACTTGGAGCCCAGGGCCAGGTCCTTCACCTTGCCGCCCTGAATCTTTACCTCCTTCAGCTCGATGGCCCGCTTGGGTACCTCGATAATCATGTCCTGCACCTTGATGCCGGGCTTCACCAGCACGGCCTTGCGGAAGTAGCCCAGGGCCATGATGATGAGCGAATCCTGGGGGTTCTTCTGGGGCATGGCCATCTGGAAAAAGCCATACTCGTTGGTGAGGGCACCGGTCTGCTCTTCCTTAAGCCCAATGGAGGCGAACGGAATGGGTTCCTTCGTCTTGTCATCGACGATACGGCCGGTCATTTTGGCGTCTTGGGCGATGCTGAGCAAGGGCAGAGCCAGAGCCACAAAAAGGAGGGAGAGTACGCGTTGGACCATAGGTTAATCAAACTAGTGTTATCAGCCAAAATTACGAGGAAATGGGGCACTAAATGCAAGCCTTCTAAGAATATTTACAGTAATGCAATTCGACTGGGGAATATTTATAGCTCAGGGACTTAGAACGGTGCCGGCGTGCCGGTCCGCCGGGGGGCAATTTTGGCCGAAACATAAAAGGGTGGTACCTTTGTTTGTAGTAAGTCTAAATAGCTTTCCCCCCGCCCGTGTCTGATCGTTCACCCCTTGCTTCCGCCCCGCCCATTCGTCGCAGCGTGAAAGACCTCCAGTTGGGAGAATCCGGCACTATCTGCTGCCTCCAGGACCCCGAAATGGCCCTGAAGCTGCTGGAAATGGGCTGTATTCCGGGTACGCAGGTGCGCCTTAACAGCCGGGCCCCGCTGGGCTGCCCCATCACCCTGGTGGTGGGCGACATGGCCGATTACACGTTGTCGTTGCGGGTGAGTGAGGCGGCAACTATTCTTCTGAAATAATTTCTGAGTACATGAGCGGTGGGCAAGTAGTACCGGGCCGGGCCGGCGTCGCCGCATCGGCCGCCCACCTCGAAGCGGCCGCCCTGCGCCACCCTGGCCCGCTCACGCGCATTGCCCTGGTGGGCAACCCCAACTCCGGCAAGTCGTCGCTGTTCAACCAGCTTACCGGCCTCAACCAGAAGGTGGGCAACTTTCCGGGCGTGACGGTGGACCGCAAAACCGGCGTCAGCCAGCTCACGCCCCAGTTGCGGGCCGAAATCATTGACCTGCCGGGCACCTACTCGCTCTACCCCAAGAGTCTCGACGAGAAGGTCATCACCGACCTGTTCTACGACAAGACCAGCGCCCAGTACCCCGATTTCGTGGTGGTGACCGTGGACGCGAGCAACCTGCGCCGCAACCTGCTGCTGTTCACCCAGCTGGCCGACATGGGCCTGCCCGCCATTCTGGCCCTGAACATGATGGACGTGGCCGACCAGCACGGCGTGCACATTGATGTGGCGGCCCTGCAGCAGGAGCTGGGCGTGCCGGTGGTGCCCATGAACGCCCGCCAGGGTGTGGGCATCACGGCCCTCAAAATCCTGATGGCCCAGACCCTGGGCGCGCCCACGGTCAGCTTCTACGAGCCCGAGGAGGCGCTGCTGCCCATGATCCGGCAGATTCGGTACTACTTCAACCTGCACAACGACTACCTGGCGCTGCATTACGCCCACCAGTACCGCCACATCAGCTTCCTGACGCCCGACGACCGGGCCTACATTCAGGAGCTGACCGAGCAGTACGACTTTCAGCCCACCGCCCGCCAGGCCCAGGAAACCATTGCCCGCTACGGCCGCATCAACGAGGTGCTGCTGAACTGTGTGACGGTGACGCGTACCGAGAAAAACGAGCCCTACAGCAACCGCCTCGACAAGGTGCTGACCCACAAAGTATGGGGCTACGGCATTTTCTTCGGGGTGCTATTTCTCATGTTTCAGGCCGTGTTTGCCTGGGCCAGCTACCCCATGGAGCTCATCGACCAGGGCGTAGCCTGGATCAACGGCCTCATCCAGACCAATTTCGACGGGCCGCTGATTAATCTGCTCACCGAGGGCGTGCTGGCGGGCCTGGGCGGGGTGCTCATCTTCATCCCCCAGATTGCCTTGCTCTTCGCCTTTATTGCGGTGCTGGAGGAAACCGGCTACATGGCCCGCGTCACGTTCATGATGGACCGCATCATGCGGCGCTTCGGGCTCAACGGCAAGAGCATCGTGCCCCTGATTTCGGGCGTGGCCTGCGCCGTGCCGGCCATTATGAGCGCCCGCACCATTGAAAACCGCAAGGACCGGCTCATCACCATCTTCGTGACCCCGCTCATGTCGTGCTCGGCCCGGATTCCGGTGTACACCGTGCTCATTGGCCTGGTGGTGCCCGACGAGCCGGTGCTGGGTATCTTCAACCTGCGCGGCTTTGCCCTGATGGGCCTGTACCTGCTGGGCTTTTTCGCGGCCATCTTCTCGGCCTGGGCCATGAAGCTGCTGCTTAAAACCCGGGAGCGGAGCTACTTTATCATGGAATTTCCGGTGTACCGCTGGCCGCGCTGGAAAAACGTGGGCCTGACCATAGTGGAAAAGGTGAAAGCCTTCGTATTCCAGGCCGGTAAGGTGATTCTGGCCATTTCCATCATCCTGTGGGTGCTGGCCACCTACGGCCCGCCCGGCCGCCTGGAGCGCGCCGAAGCCCGGGCCCGCACCACGGCCGCCGCCCAGGGCCTGGACCCCGAGCAAACCCAGGCCCGGGTAGCTTCCGAGCGCCTCGAAAACTCTTACGCCGGCGTGGTCGGCCACGTGCTGGAGCCGGCCATCCGCCCGTTGGGCTTCGACTGGAAAATCGGTATTTCGCTTATCACCTCCTTTGCCGCCCGGGAAGTATTCGTGGGCACCATGAGCACCATCTACAGCGTGGGCCAGGATGCCAATGAGCAGACCGTGCAGCAGAAGCTGGCCGCCGAAAAAGACCTTAACGGCCAGCCGTTTTTCACGCCGGCGCGGGCGTTTTCCCTGCTCGTGTTTTACGTTTTTGCCATGCAGTGCATGAGCACGCTGGCGGCCACCTACCGCGAAACCAAGGGTTGGAAGTGGCCCATTCTGCAGCTCGTGTACATGACCGGGCTGGCCTATTTCGCCTCCCTGGCGGTGTACCAGTTTATGAAGTAGAAAGGCCGGGCAGCTGGAAAAAGGCCGTCATTCAAAGCGTAGCGAAGAACATCCGCCCTTTCCCAAAATGCTACTGCCCAATCAGAAACACGGCCGGCTGCTTGTGGATGTCCGGGCGGGCACGCTTTTTCCAGCCGGCGACGGTATCCGTGACCACAAACTCCTGGGGGGCCGTGAGGCTGGCGGCCACGCAGAGGCGGGTGCCGGCGTGTAGCGTGGCCAGCAGGTCGTCGAAGAGTGGGAGGTTGCGGTAGGGCGTTTCGATGAACAGCTGGGTCTGGTGCAGTTGCAGGGCCTGCTGCTCCAGCTTCTTGAGGGCTGCCACCCGCGGGCCGCGCTCAATGGGTAGGTAGCCGTGAAACGTGAAACTCTGCCCGTTCAGGCCCGAGGCCATGAGGGCCAGCAGCAGCGACGATGGCCCCACCAGTGGCACCACCCGCAGGCCCAGCTGATGAGCCCGGCGGGCCAGCTCAGCCCCCGGGTCGGCAATGCCGGGGCAGCCGGCCTCCGAAATCACGCCCGCATCCTGGCCCTTGAGCACGGGCTGCAGCGCCGCCTGCACCTGGGCTTCGGTACTGTCCTTGTCAATAACGCTGATGCTGAGCTGCTCGATAACGTGCGCCGGGGCCACGCTCTTGATGAAACGCCGGGCCGTGCGGGCATTCTCCACCAGAAAGCACGACAGCGCCGCCACCCGCTCCGCCACCTGGGGCGGCAGCACCTGCGCGGCCGTGTCATCGGCCAGAATAGTCGGAATCAGGTAAAGCGTGCCGGGCATGGGTTGTCAATGAGTGAATAAGTGAATGAGTGGGACGGGCATGCTGAGCGAAGGCGGAGCCGCAGTCAAAGCATGACGAACCCTTTACACGCTCTTACACTCCCACAAACGCCTGCACCAGCCCGAATACCTCGTCGGGCTTTTCGGCGTGGACCCAGTGGCCGGCGTCGAGGATGGTTTCGACCTGGGAGTTAGGAAACAGGGCCGGGATGCCGTAGAGCTTGTCCTCGGAACTGATGTAGTCGGAGGTGCCGCCGCGGATGAACAGAGCCGGCTTGAGGAAGGGTGATTCGCCGGTGATTTCCTCACCGATATTCAGCATTTCGGCCGTGAGTACGGGCAGGTTCACGCGCCAGGCAAACGTGTTGTCGTCCTGGCGGTAGAGGTTTTTGAGCAGGAACTGCCGCACCCCGAAGCTGGAGATATGGCGGGCGAGGGCATCGTCGGCGTCCTGGCGGTTGGCGCACTGGGTGAAATCCACGGCGTTCAGGCCGGCCAGGATTTGGTCCTGGTGGCGCATGTCGGAGAGGCGCGGGGCAATATCGACCACCACCAGCCTGGCGAGGCGGGCCGGGTAATCGAGGGCGAAGCGCATGGCTACTTTGCCGCCCATGCTGTGGCCCAGCACGGTGGTATCGGGGCCGAGCTGGAGCTGGTCGAAGAGGCCGCGCACGTCTTCGGCCATCAGGTCGTAGGAGTGGTCCGGGGAGTGGGGCGAGCGGCCGTGGTTGCGCAGATCCACCAGCAGCACGCGGTGGCCGGCCTCGGCCCAGCGCCGGGCCAGGGTCTGCCAGTTGTCCAGGGTTCCGAACAGGCCGTGCAGAATAACGAGCGGGGCGCCTTGGCCCATTTCGCGGAAGTGTAGTTGCAGCATAGTGGCACAAAAGTAAGGAAACCCCGCCGGAGCGCCCGAAACCCGTATGCACTCACTACTCACTACTCACTACTCACCGTAGCGGCAGGCAGGTATACGCGCACAGTGGTGCCCTGGGCGGGTGTGCTCTCGATGCGGAGCGTGCCGGACTGGCGACTCACGAAGGCCCGGCAGAGCAGCAGCCCCAGGCCGGTGCCCGAGCGTGGCCCCCGCAGGGGCGGCATCTCCGAGGAAAGCAGGGCTGCTATCTGGGTCGGTTCCATGCCCTGGCCGCTGTCCTGCACGCTCAGGGCCACCGTATTGCCGGCAGCCGGTTCGGCCAGCAGCCGGATGGTGCCCCCGGGAGGCGTGAACTTGAGGGCGTTGCCAACCAGGTTGCGCAGGATGGTCTGGGTCATGTGCGCATCGGCCCAGACGGTGAGCGTCAGGGGGCAGTGCAGGTCGAGGGTAATCTGCTTGGCTTCGGCGGCGTTGGCGTACAGGTGCACAATTTCGTCGCAGAGTTCCGCTACCAGCAGAGCCTGCGGGTGGAAGGCCAGCTCCCCGGTCTGGCTCACGGCCCAGTTCAGCAGGTTATCGAGCAGGTGGTTGAGCTGCTGGGCCGACTGCCGCACCAGCTCCGGCAGGCGGCGCAGCCCGGCCTCATCGCCCTGCTTGAGGTAGAAGCCAATCAGCTCCGTGACGCTGGCAAAGGACGTAACGGGGCCGCGCAAATCATGGGCGATGATGGCGTACAGGCGGTCTTTGGAGGCCGAAAGCTGGCGGAGCTCCTGGGTGGCTTCGCCGAGGGCCTGGTGGTTGAGAGCCAGGGCCTCGCGACTGCGGCGCAGCTTGGCGTAGAGGAAGGCCATGCCGCCCAGACCCAGCAGCAGCGCCCCAACCCCGCCCAGCAGGGCCCGGTTACGTTCCTGCATAACTACTTCGCGGTCGGTGAGGCGCCGGATCTGGTGCTCCTTATCGGCCGTTTCGTAGCGGGTCTGCAGGGCCATCAGGGTTTGCAGGCGGGAGCGGCTGTTGAGGCTGTCGTTGAGGTCCCGGAACCGGTTCTGCCAGGCGTAGGCCTGCTCAAAATCCCGGCGGCTGGCGCTGATTTCGCCCAGCAGGTTATACGCGTCGAGCACCCGTTCCTTGTAATCGATGCGGCGGGCCAGGTGCAGGGCCCGCAACGTCAGCTCCTCTGCCTCATCCAGTTCGTTGCGCAGCAGCAGCGCCGTGGCCAGCAGCTCCAGGTGGCCCGCCTCGAAGCGGTGGTTTTGCAGGGGCTGCACCAGGCTCACGGCCTTGCGCAGCAGCCCTTCGGCGGTGCTGAGCTGGTCGAGCTGCAAATAAAATGAGCCCAGGTCGGCCAGGTACAAGGATTCACCGGCTACGTCGCCGTTGCGCCGGGCCAGCTGCAGGGCGCGCCGCGTGAAGAGCAGGCCCTTATCGTAATCCTGCATGTAGAAGTACAGGTTGCCCAGGTTGCCGAACAGCATAAGCTGGCTGCGGCTTTTAACCCCCGGCCGGTACGCGTAAGCCAGTGCCCGGCGGTAATTGCGCAGAGCGGCCGTGGTGTCGTTGCGTTCGTGGTACACGCCGCCCATGCCCGCGTAGCTGCGCACCAGGCCATCGTTGGAGCGCAGCTGCCGGGCCAGTAGCAGGGCTTCCTGCTGCAACTGCAGGGCGTGGGGGCCGTCGGCGAGGTTGGCGTAGCAGCTGGCCAGGGTCAGCAGGCCGCGCAGTAAAGCATTCTGATCCTGCAGCCGACGGGCCAGGGCAATGCTTTGCTCCCCGTAGGGCAAGGCCTGGGTGGGGGCGTTGTCGTGAAGCTCGTAGCAGAGCGCATTGAGTAGCCGTAAGCGGGTGGTATCAGGGAGCTGGGTCCGCAATTGCCTGCGCAGTTCCGGCACCGGGGCTGCGTGGGCAGGCACGGTGCTGAGAAAACTGCTCAGCAGCAATACAAGAAGCACGAAGCGCCGCATCAGCAACAAGTGGGTACGATGCTACAAAAGGTAACGTCGTGGCAGGACAGGATCAGACCGCAGGATAACCAACAAATATAATATTCGCTAATCGGTATTAAACAGGCAAATAGGCCTTTTGAACGAGTAAATCAGGCACTTGACCCGAATTCAGGTGTCGCCGCCGCGGAGTTATGCCCAGCAGAACCACGCGCGGCGGGTTTCCAAGGGCGTGTTGCGCAGAAATTCCGTTACCGGGTCCAGGCTCGTGAGCAAGGAAGTGAGGGTAATTGTTTCGCCGGTATGCAGATGCAGGCGCAGGTACTGGTAAGAACTCCAGAACAGCCGGTCCGAATGGCAGCTCACGCGCTCCACCCGGGCCAGGTCGCGCTTGCCGAACGGGATGCGGTGGCCAGCCTCGTACACTTCCAGCACGTTCTGCTTGGGGTCGAAAACCAGGGTGGTGTTCAGGTTCAGAAAGTAGTAGCGCAGGTGCAGCAGAAAGGCCGGTGCGGAAAACCCCAGTACCACCGCCGCCAGGGCCGTGAGCAGCACCAGCTCATGAACGGCCAGCGGACCCGCGTAGAAAAACGACCCCAGAAACGGCAGCCCCACGCCCAGGCACAGCAGGGGCCAGAACAGCAGCCGCAGCTGCCGGCTGAAAGTGAGCCGGTACACGTGGGTTTTGCGGCTGAACAGGCCGGTTAGCAGCCGCAGACCCAGCACCACGGCGGCCACCAGGGCGGCGGCTTCGAGCAAGGGCCGCAGAAAGAGCAGAAGCTTCATCAGAGAAAAGAACGGCGGCCGGCCCGGAATTCTGCCGGGGCGGCCGCCGGGTAAGGGTCGGGAAAGAAAATGCGCTAACGGACCAGAATCCAGGGCTCCCCGGCGTCGTGCGCCCGCAGGGTTCCGAAGGGCTCCAGGGCCAGGCCGTGCTGCTCGAACACGGCCCGCACGGCGTCGCGGCCGGCAGGATCCACGCACACGAGCAGGCCGCCGGAAGTCTGCGGGTCGCAGAGCCAGGCCCGCTGTTCATCGGTCACGGGCCCGATTTTGTGGCCGTAGGAATCCCAGTTTCGTACCGTGCCGCCCGGAATCGACTTCTGGGCGTAATACGGCGCGGCTTCCGGAATCAGCGGCACCTTACCGAACTCGATTTCGGCGGTCAGGTTGCTGCCCTCGCACACTTCCGAGAGGTGGCCCAGCAGGCCGAAGCCCGTCACGTCGGTCATGGCCCGCACGGCTTCCAGCTGGCCCAGCTCGGCCCCGATCTTGTTCAGGCGCATCATGCTCTGGGGCGCCAGCTGGGCATCCTCGGGCCGCAGAATGCCCTTTTTCTGGGCCGTGGTGAGCATGCCCACGCCCAGGGGCTTGGTCAGGTACAGCTCGCAGCCGGCCGTAGCCGTGTCGTTCTGCTTGAGGTTCTTAATGTCGAGCAGCCCCGTCACGGCCAGCCCGAAAATGGGCTCGGGCGAGTCGATGCTGTGGCCGCCGGCCAGCGGAATGCCCGCCTCGGCGCAGATGCTGCGGCTGCCCTCAATCACGCGGCGGGCCACTTCGGGCGAGAGTTTATCGATGGGCCAGCCCAGCACGGCAATGGCCATGACGGGCCGGCCGCCCATGGCGTACACGTCGGAAATGGCGTTGGCCGAGGCAATGCGCCCGAAATCGTAGGCGTCATCGACGATGGGCATGAAGAAGTCGGTGGTGCTGATGATGGCCTGGCCGCCCCCGATGTCGTACACGGCCGCGTCGTCGCGGGAGGCGTTGCCCACCAGCAGCTTGTCGTGGGCGGGCTGGGGCAGGCTGGTGTGCAGAATCTGGTCGAGGACCTTGGGGGCAATTTTGCAGCCGCAGCCCGCGCCGTGGCTGTACTGGGTGAGGCGGATGTCGTCGGTTTCGGTCATGTTGGTCGGAGTGAGGGTTCCCGCAGAGGAGCGCGGAGCTATTCAACGTATGGGAGCGGGAAATGCTGCCTGGGCCGCCCGCAGCACCAGCTCGGCATTCACCAGCGGGTCGCAGGTATCGGAGGCGACGGTTACGAAGGGGCGGCCGTCGAGGCCGTGGGAGTAGGTTTTGTCGTAGTAGTCGAGCACGAGACTCACCATTTTCTCCATGTCGCTTTCCCCGATGGCGGCCAGCGCGTCCTTGGTAGCCAGGCCGCCCAGGCGCTTGCGGATGCGCAAAATGGAACCGGCCAGGGCGGCGGGGTCTTCGCGCCCGTACTCGTCGGCCAGCTTGCGCACCCGCACTCCGCGCGGAATTTCCAGCACCACCAGCGGGGCCGTGCGCATCTGCTCAAAGAGCCCGCCCGGCACCGAAATGCGCCCAATGGTCCGGCTCTCATCTTCGAGCCAGATGGGCGCATCAGCGGGCGTGGCGGTCAGCAAAAGGGCCAGCTCGTTCTCGAACTGCTCCTGGGTGGGTTGCTCCGGCTGCCCGATGCTGCCGAAGGCCGAGCCCTTGTGGGCGGCCAGCCCTTCCAGGTCGATAACCGGCTGCTGGTGGGGGGGCAGGGCGTGGAGTACGTCGGTTTTGCCCGAGCCGGTGAGGCCGCCCAGCACCCACAGCGGCCGGGGCCGGTCGAATTCAGCCAGGGCCCAGCGGCGGTAATCCTTGTAGCCGTGGTCGAGCAGCTGTACGTCGAAGCCGGCCAGCTCCAGCAGCCACTGCACCGCCCCGGAGCGCATGCCGCCCCGCCAGCAGTGCAGGCGCACCCGCTGGTGCGGAGCCAGCTTGCGGGCCTGCTTCACGAACTGACTCATCTTGGGCCCGAAGAAATCCAGCCCCAGCAGCACGGCCTTGTCCTGGCTCTGCTGCTTGTAAGTAGTCCCGATGCGGGCCCGCTCCTCGTCGGAAAACAGCGGAAAGCTCACCGCCCCCGGAATGTGCCCCTGCGCGTACTCCACCGGCGCCCGCACGTCGAGAATGGGTACGTCGGCGGGGTGGCGCAGGAAATCGGGCAGGGAAAGGCGGGGCATTTGTTGAGTTAAAAATTAAAAGTTCAACATTAAAAATGAATGGCAGAACGGACTATCCGTCAGCAGCCCGACGAGTCCATTTTTTGTTTTTCACTTTTAATTTTTAATTCCCGAAAGGCAGCGCCGGTACAACTGCACAGTGTTTTCGAGGCCCAGGTAAAGCGCGTCGCAGATCAGGGCGTGGCCGATGCTGACTTCCTGCAGGCCGGGCAGATGCTGGTGCAGGTAGGCCAGGTTATCGAGGTCGAGGTCGTGGCCGGCGTTCAGGCCCAGACCCAGCTGCTGGGCTACCAGCGCCGCGTCGCGGTAGGGGCGGAGGGCGGCTTCGGGGTTGGCGGCGTAGTGGCGGGCATAGTCTTCGGTATAGAGCTCGATGCGGTCGGTGCCGGTGGTGGCGGCGGCGTGCACCAGCTCGGGCACGGGGTCGAGGAAGATGCTCACGCGGCAGCCCAGGCTTTTGAGGTCGGCCACGATGCCGCGCAGGTAGTCCTGGTGCTGCACCGTGTTCCAGCCGGCGTTGGAGGTAATGGCGTCGGGCGCGTCGGGCACCAGCGTCACCTGCTCGGGCCGCACTTCGCGCACCAGGTCCAGGAAATCGGGGGTGGGGTTGCCCTCCACGTTGAGCTCGGTGGTGACTACCGCTTTCAGGTCGCGCACGTCCTGGTAGCGGATGTGGCGCTCATCGGGGCGGGGGTGCACCGTGATACCCTGGGCGCCAAACCGCTCGATGTCGCGGGCGGCTTGCAGCAGATCGGGGCGGTTGTGGCCGCGGGCGTTCCGCAGGGTGGCTATTTTATTTATGTTTACGCTAAGCTTCGTCATACCTGGGGGCGGGCTGAAGGGAAAGTACGTGTCGTAAAGATACAGAGCCGAACAGCCCGGGGCCGTTTAAGTTGAAGCCGATGGTTGCCACCCCGCTCATTCGTTACCGCCCGCTGTTCGGGTTTGCCCTGCTGCTGCTGGCCGCGGTGGGAGTAGAATTGTTCGTGATTCAGCAGCCTGATTTCACGCGGCGGCCCGCGCTGCCCGCCGCCGTGAGCTTCGATGTGCTGGTGGGCCTGCCGGTGCTGTTCTACCTGCTGGTGGTGCGGCCCTACCGCCTGCCCGTGAGTACGGTGGCGGCGGCCTTCACGGCGGCCGTGGCCCTGGGCTTCTGGCTGCTGCCGCCCGCCCAGCAAACCTATCTGCACTGGACCCGCTACGGTCTGGTGGCGGCCGAAGCCCTCACCTTCGCGCTGGCCCTGCTGAATCTGCGGCGCCTGCGCCGGGCTTACCGGGCGGCGGCTACGGAGAATCCCGACCTGGTAGCCAACCTGCAAACTGCCTTCCGGGCCGTGTTCGGCCGCCCGCTCACGCCGCTGGTGACCGAGCTCAGTCTCTTCTACTACGCCCTGCTCAGCTGGCGCGCCCGCCCCGAAAGCCGCCCCACCGACCGGGTCTTCACGGCCTACCGCAACTCGGCTTTTACGGCTTACCTGGGCACGGTGGGCCTGTTGTCGGGGGTAGAAATGGGGGCGGCCCACGTGCTGCTGCTGCGCTGGAGCCCTACGGCGGCGCTAGTGGGCGGCATTCTGCACGCCTACGGGCTGCTGCTGCTGCTGGCCCATCTGCGGGCCGTACGCCTGCGCCCGGTCCGCCTCACCGCCGCCGGCGAGCTGGTAGTACGGGTAGGTTTTTTGTGGGAGCTCCGCCTGCCCGCCGCGGCTCTTACGGCCAGCCAGTTAATCAACGATGTGCCACCCGCTGCGCCCGGCCTCGTGAATGCGGCCCGGCTGCTGCTCACCCCGCCCAACCTGCTGCTCACGCTCCGGGAACCGCGCCGCGCCCGTGGCCCCTACGGCTTCCCCCAGCAAGTCAGCCGCCTGGCCCTCTATCTCGATGACCCCACTCAATTCCGGGCTGCCCTGGCGGAGTGGGCGCTGACCGATAGCGGCCCGGCATCCGGGAATAAGGCGTAATTTTGGCCCTTCCGGCGCAAATAGCAGCCGTTAGCTTCTGGCTGTAGCTGACCGCCGCCCCCCATTACCCTAAGCATCCTAATTCCTTTTCCCCCTGACATATGTCTCTGAAAGAAACCATCGACGCGGATATCAAGCAGGCCATGCTGGCCAAGGATAAGTTGCGCCTGACCACGCTGCGCAGCATCAAGTCCCAGATTCTGCTGGCTGAAACGGCCGAGGGCCAGCACGGCGCGGCCCTGACGCCCGATGCCGAAATGAAGCTGCTCACCAAGCAGGCCAAGCAGCGCCGCGAGGCCGCCGAAACCTACAACAAGCAGTTCCGCTCCGACCTCGAAGAAGTAGAGCTCAACGAGCTGGCCATCATTGAGGAATACCTGCCCAAGCAGCTTTCGGAAGCCGAGCTGGTGGAGAAGCTGGTCCACATTATCCAGCGCGTGGGAGCTACCGGCCCTTCTGACCTGGGCAAGGTAATGGGCGTGGCCGCCCGCGAGCTGGCCGGCCTGGCCGACGGCCGCCTGATTTCCCAGACCGTCAGCCACCTGCTCAACAACACCAATTTCTAGTTAGGGACCGACTGGGGAACTGGGGAACTGAGGGTCTGGGATGAAAGCCGATCAGCCCAGACCCTCAGTCCCCCAGATCCCCGGACCCCCACACCCCCAGACCTTCACGCCATGTCTACTTTCGATATTTTCCTGCTGTTTCTGCTGGGTATCGGGGCGGTGCAGGGGTACCGGCGGGGGCTGGTGGTAGAGGTTGCCACGCTGCTGGCCTTCGTGCTGGGCGTGGTGGGCGGGCTGGCCCTGCTCAACGATGCCCTTCCGCTGGTGCGGCACTACGTGGGCGAGGCCTTCGGGATGCTGCCCCTGGTGTCGTTCGTGCTGGTGTTTGCCGCCATTGCCTGGGGCGTACATCTGCTCAGTGGCTTTATCCGCACGGCCGTTCACCTCACCCCCCTGGGCTTCCTCGACAACCTGGGTGGAGCCATCAGTGGCTTGCTCAAGTGGGTGCTGGGTTTGAGCCTGCTGCTGTATGGGGTGGAGTCGGCGGGTTTTCCGCTCATTGCGCCCCACCTCGTGGCCGATTCGCAGGTGCTGCCCTACGTGCGCCAAGCCACTCCCCTGGCCCTGAGCATCGTGGGCGTGGTGCTACCCTTCGCCGGCACCCTGCTGGCCCGGGTGCGGGAGGTGTTTTAGGGGTAGAGCTCAGTGCATTGTAGGTAGTGCTCAGACAGTTCAGGAAAATCGGTAAAGCGAGCTAGTCGCGAGGTCGAGGCACTAACAGCTAAGCACAAAGTTCTAACATCATGCGTCTGCTGCTGCTGGATAATTTCGACTCGTTCACCTACAACCTGCTGGATTACCTGCGGCAGCTGGGGTGCGAGGTGCTAGTGCGCCGCAACGACGCGCCCCTGGCGGAGTTGCGGGCCCTGGCGCCCGAGGCCGTGGTGCTGTCGCCGGGGCCGGGCACGCCGGCGGCGGCAGGCAACCTGCTGGCCGTCATCGGGGAGTTCCACGCGCGGCTGCCCATGCTGGGCGTGTGCCTCGGCCATCAGGCTTTGGCCGAGTTTTTCGGGGCTCCGGTTGGGCGCGGGCAGCGGCCCATGCACGGCAAAGTATCGGAAATTTCGTGGGTGGCGCCCGATGTGCTCTGGCAGGAGTTGCCGGCCCGGATGCCGGTGACGCGCTATCATTCGTTGGTGGTGGGACAGTTGCCGCCCGTGCTGGAGGCCCTGGCCTTTACCACTGGGGCCGGTACGCCCGAGCTGATGGCCCTGCGCCACCGCAGGCTGCCCCTGCACGGGGTGCAGTTTCATCCCGAAGCCCTGCTCACGCCCCACGGACTGGCGTTGCTCGGCAATTGGGTCAAGAGTTGTATCATTGCACATACCGCCCTGGTAGCCCTACCCGGCCGGTTTAGTTCTAGCGAAGATGGCGTTGCAGATTCAGGAGAAAAACGACTTCCAATACGTAGATGAGGGCACCGGCGAGGTGCTGCTGCTGCTGCACGGCCTGTTCGGGGCCCTCAGCAACTGGGAAGACGTGGTAGCCGAGTTCAGCCCCCGCTACCGCGTCATCATTCCGCTGCTGCCCATCTACGAGATGCCCCTGCTCAAGGCCGGCGTGCCGGGCCTGGTGAGCTTTGTGGAGGAGTTTCTGGCCGAAATCGGCCTGACGGAACCCTGCGCGGTGCTGGGCAACTCGCTCGGCGGCCACATCGCGCTGGTGTACGCGCTCCGGAACCCGGCCCGCGTGTCGCGGCTGGTGCTTACCGGCAGCAGCGGCCTGTTCGAAGACGGTATGGGCGGCTCCTTCCCCAAGCGCGGCAATTACGGTTTCGTGCAGGAGCGCGTGGCCTACACCTTCTACGACCCCGCCGTGGCTACCAAGGAACTGGTGGATGAGGTGTTCAACGTCACCAATTCCAACGCCAAGTGCCTGCGCATTATCAGCATCGCCCGCTCGGCCCAGCGCCACAACCTGGCCAAGGAGCTGCACAAAATCAGTGCGCCCACCCTGCTGGTCTGGGGCCTCAATGATACCATCACGCCGCCGGTAGTGGCCCACGAGTTTCACCGGCTGCTGCCCAACTCCGAGCTGCGCTTCCTTGACCACTGCGGGCACGCGCCCATGATGGAGCGGCCCCGCGCCTTCAATGCCCTGCTGCTGCAGTTCATGGCGCGTTGCCCCGGGGCCGTCACCTCGTAGCGGGGGGCTTCCAGGAGCGGGTGCAACTATTCAACCGGTTCGGCCACTCTACTAGCTACCTGCGTAAAACTTTCTGCGGAACCGCGACTTATACGGCTCAGCAATTTGCTTCCCGACCTGTTTTCTGCCGATTCTCCGATGAACTCCATCCTCGCTGAAGATTTACTGAACCAGATGGTTCCCCCGCTCAAGGTCACGGACTCCACGGAGAAGGCGGCCCGCTGGCTGGAGGAATTCCACGTGGGGCAGTTGCCCGTGCTGGAGGACCGCCTCTACCGCGGCCTCATCACGGAGTCGGACCTGATTGACCAGGAAGGCACCGGGGCCCTGCTGGGCAGCCTGCAACTGGGCTTTGCCGATGTGCACGTGCAGCGCGACCAGCACTTCTACAACATTATCGAGCTGGCCGTGCAGAACAAGATTCAGCTCGTGCCGGTGCTGGACGACCAGCACGAGTACCTGGGCGTCGTGACCATCAGCGACACGCTGGCGGCTTTTGGCCGGGTACCCGTGGCCACGGGCCAGCAGGGTATCATCGTGCTGGCCATGGAGGAGCGCGACTACTCCCTGACCCAGATCAGCCGGTACGTGGAGGAAAACAACGCCAAAATCATGAGTGCCCACGTGGCCCAGGATGAGCACGACCCCTACCGCATCCGGCTTACGCTCAAGCTCAATACGCCCAACATTACCCGCATCATCGCCACGCTGGAGCGCTTTGGCTACTCCATTACGGCCCAGTTCAGCGGGGCCGGGGAGCCGAGTGAGGATGAGCAGCAGCGCTACGACGCCCTGTTGCGCTACCTCAACATCTGAGCCCGCGGGGGAGTGCTGCTAACTATTCTGACGTTTCTGCTGAGCTGTCTGCCCGTCGCGGCCCACCCGGGCCCGCCCGCGCCCCGGCCGGCCACCGTCGTGGCACCCGATACGCTCCGCGCCCCCGGCCCCGACAGCCTCGTACGGGCGCAGTGCCCCGGCTACGCCACGCTGCGGATTGGGCGGCTGCTGTTCGTGGGCAATAAGGTAACCAGGGAAGTAGTATTGCAGGCCGAGCTGGACTTCCGGGAGGGCGACACACTGACCACGGCCAATCTGGGCCGCCGCCTCGAAGCCAACCGCCGCCGGCTCTTTAACCTCCAACTGTTCCACCAGGTGCTGGTGCAGGCCGTCTGTCGCGATGGGGAACTGACGGTACTCTACAGCTTTCAGGAGCGCTGGTATCTCTTTCCCATTCCCATTTTCTCTCTGGCTGACCGCAACTTCCGCTCCTGGCTTGATCGTCCTGACCGGTGGCAGCGGGTGGATTACGGTTTGCATCTGGTGCGCAGCAACTTCCGGGGCCGTAATGAGCAACTGCTGGGCAACCTTCAACTTGGTTTCAACCGCAAATACGAGCTGTTTTACGAAGCGCCTGGCTACGGCCGCCGCCGGCGCATAGGCTTCGGCGCCGGTTATTCCTACTACCGCAGCCGCGCTCTGGATTACGCCACCGTCAACGACCGGCTACGCAACCTGCGCCAGGAAAAGGACTTTCCCATCGAGCGCCAGTACGCTACGGTGGGGCTACGCTGGCGGCGTACGGTACAGTTTCTGGCCTCGCTGGATGTTGCTTACCACCACGAGCGGGTATCTGATTCGGTGCTTTACTACAACCCCGACTACTTTCTCAACGGACCCCGGCGCGAATACCTCGAGTTTAAGTTCGTTAGCACGCTCAACCAGCGCAATACTTTTGCCTATCCGCTCACTGGCCAGTACGCTCAGCTGGCAGTCAGCTACCGCACCTTTCTCGGCAATCAGACTCCTGACAACCTTACCGTAAAGGGCCGGTACAACCGCTACGTGTCTTTGGGCGGCCCATTTTACTACGCCGTGGGTGCCACCGGTCAGCTCCGCTTTGCCCGCGCCCTGGCTTACCCCGACCGTCGGGCATTCGGCTACGATATCCTGGTGCGCGGTTACGACGCTTACGTAGTGGAAGGACGCCAACTGGGGCTGCTCCAGCAAGGACTAAGCTACCGCCTGCTCGATCTGGGTAAGCTCCGTCTGCAAAGCATTCCCAGTACGCGTTTCAATACTATCCCGCTGGTCTTTTATTTAAATACCTTTGCCGATGTCGGCTACGTGCGCCAGCCGGGGGAAACACCAGCCAACCGGCTGCCCAACCGGTTACTGGCATCTGCCGGGGCAGCCCTGCACCTGGTTACCTACTACGACTGGGTTTTCACGCTCGAATACGCCCGTAACCGGGAACAGCAGGGCGGCTTCTTTTTTCGCACCCAGTTTCCCATCTGAGCCGTTGGGCAGAATAGCTGAATTAAGTTTTTGTTATGAAAATTGCCATTCTGGGTAAGCCCTTCGACGAAGACCAAGCCGCCTTCATGCAGGAAATGATGGACGATTTGCTGAGCCGTCAGGCAGAAATCAGCATCGTCGATACGTTCCACGACTATCTGAGCCGACACATCACGCTGCCTGAAGGCATTACCACTTTTACCCGTCAGGATTCACTGGCCGGCAACCGTTTTGTGCTCAGCATCGGAGGCGACGGGACGCTGCTGGACACAGTGACCTACGTTGGGGAGCTGCAAATCCCAATTCTGGGCATTAATACCGGCCGGCTGGGCTTCCTGGCTACTATTTCCCCTGATAAAATAGCACAGGCCATTGACGCTTTGTTCAAGGGGCACTTTGTACTGGAAGACCGCAGCCTGATTCGAGTTGATACGGACCCGGATACGTTCGGGGATATCAACTTCGGTCTCAACGAGTTCAGTATTCTGAAGCGCGATACCTCATCCATGATCGTCGTACATACGTACATCGACGGCGAGTACCTGAATTCCTACTGGGCCGATGGGCTGATTGTTGCCACGCCAACTGGTTCCACAGGCTATTCACTGAGTTGCGGTGGGCCGGTAATGCTGCCCCAGACAAACAATTTCATCATTGCCCCCGTATGCCCTCACAATCTGAACGTGCGGCCTCTTATCGTATCGGATCGGAGCGTCATCTCCTTTGAGATAGAAGGACGCAGTAACAATTTTCTGCTTTCTCTTGACTCCCGTTCCCGTACCGTAGAAGCCGGTATTCAGATTGCAGTTCGCCGAGAAAACTTCAACGCTCGTCTGGTGAAGCTGAATCATGTTAACTTCCTGAGTACCTTGCGCAGTAAGTTAAACTGGGGCCTTGACCGGCGCAATCCGGCCGGAATTCCAGTCTGAACTTGGTGTTTTTCAACGATTTGTTTTTTTAGTTCCCGGCATCCCCCTACTTTTGTCCCTAACTGAGGCCGTATGTCTTCGGCAGTCAGTGCTTTTTTCAGCCTGATATCCCTAATTTTTCGCTCAATATGAAGCAATTCTTCACCCACACGTTAACCTTGCTGCTGGTGCTTGCACTGGTAGCGTCGGAGGCAAACGCGCAGCAGTTCAGTAAGCGCAAGAAGTACAACTCGGTTGGCGTAACGCTGAATGCGATGAACTACTTTGGCGACATCACCCCGAAGACAAGCATTCCTAGCTTCCGACTGGGTGCAACTCGACCTAATATAGGTCTCAACTTCACACGTCGTTTTGCACCTCGTATCTCAGGTCGGGCTTCTCTTTCCTACGGGCGTATTACGGGCGATGATGTTAAGGCAGCAGACCAAACTGACCAACAAGCTAAGTTCCGTTTCAACCGTAACATGAACTTTCGCAATGACATCCTCGAGTTTGCGGCTGTTGGAATGTTCGATTTGGTAGAGAACCGCAATAATTATATCAGACGACCTGATTTTGTACCATATTTGTTTGGTGGAGTAGGCGTCATACGGCATAACCCCAAGGGTACAGATGCCAATGGTGACATTGTTGCTCTCCAACCGCTGCGTACTGAGGGACAATCTAAAGGATATGCGCTAACTCAATTTGTTATTCCATTCGGTGCTGGTGCTCGTTACAAAGTAAGTAAGCTGTTTGACGTTGGCTTAGAACTTGGTTTTCGCAAGACATTTACTGACTACTTGGACGACGTAGGAGGGAATTACGTAGATAATCGTTCAGTCTTGCAGTCAGGAAATGCTCAGTACTTTGGATGGGATATAACTAAAGGAAAAGCGCTGGTACCAGGTACTTATGATCGTTCTCAGCAGGGGGGTGAAGTGCGTGGTAACAGCAATGAGAAAGACTGGTATACTACGCTGGGGATTTCAGTAAACTACATTTTGGCTCCAAAAGTACGTAACCCTAAATTCCGGTAGTCAACAGATGTGGCTGTCGTGTTATCTGTCAACAGTTAGTCAGCCGAATGACCAATTTCCGATTTAATAAAATGCTCCTTATCGGTTTAGCGCCGGTAGGGAGTATTTTTTTTGCTGCCTCCGCTTCGGCGCAGAACACCACTGAGATAGGCTTGGGCATTGGAGGACTCTCCTACAAAGGAGAGTTGTCGCCGAAGTATCAGTTGCGTAATAACCGTCCGGCGCTTACCGCCTTCTTCCGCAAGGATATTTCTCCGCCAGTCACGTTACGCGCAGGAATTATGGGCGGAATGTTACGCGCTGATGATCGTAATGTAAAGGGAGTGAATGGCAACATTACACCCTTGGCAGCTTATCGCGATGCATACCTAAAAGGTGGTTTGCTGGAACTTTCCGGGACGATGGAATACAATTTCTTCGACTATCATGACCGGACCGATAAGATCCATTTCACCCCTTACGTATTTGTGGGATTAGCCGGGTTTTACGCAAATACCCAAACGGTAAGTATCGCCCAGCCCAATCTGAATGCTGATGAGAGTGTTATCAGCCTAGCCATTCCCGTGGGCGTAGGCTTCAAATACGCTTTGTCGGAACATTGGAATCTGGGGCTGGAGGTTGGGGCCCGGAAGACGATTACCGACAATCTGGATCATATCGATGGCCAGAGAGCCCGGCAAAACGACCTGCTAGGCAACCCGAACGACCAGGATTGGTACTTCTACAACGGATTAAGTATTTCATATACTTTCTATAAAATCCGCTGTCCTGACAAAAGCCAGGAAAAAGGAAAGAAGCAAGACTAACTGGTTTTGCTGGTAAACTGGTAAGCCAACGGCCCGCCTTATCGGAGAGATAGGGCGGGCCGTTGGCTTGGGGCTCAGTGGCAAGCCCTTATTGACCAACAGGGAATGCAACCATTTACGTAACTTGCGGCCTCTTTACGCAAAAAGTACCCATGGCCGTTCGGTCCGAAATTGATTCCCAGAAGGTTCCCGCGCACGTTGCCATCATCATGGATGGTAACGGAAGGTGGGCGAAGCAGAAAGGTGGCCTGCGCATTTTTGGCCACCAGAGTGCTATTACGGCAGTACGGGAAACCGTGGAAGGTGCCGCCGAAGCTGGTATACAGTATTTGACGCTTTACGCGTTTTCTACTGAAAACTGGGCCCGCCCTGCTCACGAGGTAATGGCCCTGATGCAACTGCTCGTGCACACAATTCGCAAGGAAACCCCCACGTTGCTCAAAAACAGCATTCGGCTGCAGGCCATCGGGCAAATTAGCAACCTGCCGGCTTCGTGTCAGAAGGAACTGGCGGAGGCTATGGAACTGACCAAGCATGGCGCACGCATGACCCTGGTGCTGGCGTTAAGCTACAGTGGGCGCTGGGATCTGACCCAGGCGGCGCAGCGGGTGGCGGCTGAAGTGGCTGCCGGCCGCTTGCAGCCAGAGCAGATTACGGAAAACACCGTGGCCGGGTTTCTGTCGACGGCCGGGATACCGGACCCGGAATTGCTGATTCGGACCAGTGGCGAACAGCGCATTAGTAACTTTTTATTGTGGCAGCTCGCCTACACGGAACTGTTCATTACCGATTTGCTGTGGCCGGATTTCCGGCGCGAGCATCTTTACGATGCCCTGCGGGCTTACCAGCAGCGGGAGCGTCGGTTCGGGAAAACCAGTGAGCAGCTAACCGTTTCGTAATCGCCGAACATGAGTTCTTCCTACCATAAGATTATTCCGGTTGCCGCTCTGGCCCTCACGCTGGGCGTAGCGCCTCTTACCGCCGCCTTGGGGCAGGTGCAGGCCCCCTTAACAACGGGTGAAGAACCCCAGCGCTACACGCTAGGCGGTATCACCATCAGCGGTGCCCGATACCTCGACGCCAACACCCTGATTGGCCTGACGGGCCTTAAAGTCGGCGACCCCATCACGGTGCCTGGGGAGGAAATCGGGAAAGCCATCCGCAAATTGTGGGACCAGGGCATTCTGGGCGATGTGAGCGTGAGCATTGCCCGTACGGAAGGCACCCGGATTTTTCTGGATTTCAACCTCAAGGAACGGCCCCGGCTTTCGAAGTTTGAGTTTGAAGGCATCAGCAAGGGGCAGGCCGATGAGCTCAGAAACAAGATCAAGCTGATTCGGGGCAAGGTGGTAACCGATGCACTGCTGAGCAATACCCGGAGCCAGGTACGGAAGTTTTACACCAACAAGGGCTTCCTCGACACCAAAGTCAACATCACCCAGCGGCCCGATTCGTCGCTGTCGAACAGTGTGGTACTGGCTATTGAGGTGGATAAGGGCTCCAAAGTCAAAATCAACGATATCGTATTTGAGGGCAATACGGCCTTCTCCGATGGCAAACTGAAGGGCAAATTCAAAAAGACCAAGGAGAAGAAATTTCCCAAGTTCTTCAACTCGGGTAAATACCAGGCCAAGGAATTTGCCGATGACAAGCAAAAGCTGCTGGACTTCTACAACAGTGAAGGCTACCGCGACGCCACCATCGTGTCCGATTCGCTGACGCGGGAGGGCGACGGGCTGAAGCTAACCGTGCGGGTAGATGAGGGCCCGAAATACTACTTCCGCAACATCAGCTGGAAGGGCAATTACCTCTACGACGACAAAACGCTGGCCTCGGTACTGGGGATTAAGGAGGGCAGCGTGTACAGCAAGGAAACGCTGGACAAGCGCCTCAACTACAACCCCACCGGCCAGGACGTGACCTCGCTCTACATGAACGATGGTTACCTCTTCTTCCAGATTGAACCCGTGGAAACCCGGGTGGAGGGCGACTCCATCGATATCGAGATGCGCGTAACCGAGGGCGTGCAGGCCCGGGTGAAAGACGTGAACATTGCCGGCAATACCAAAACTTCCGACCACGTGGTGCGCCGCGCGCTCTACACGCTGCCCGGTGATAAATTCAGCCGCGAGAACCTGATCCGCAGTCAGCGCGAACTGGCTACGCTGGGCTACTTCGACCCCGAAAAAATCGGCCTCAACCCGGTGCCGAACCAGGCCGACGGTACGGTAGACATCAACTATACCGTGGAAGAGAAGCCCTCCGACCAGATTACGCTCTCGGGCGGCTGGGGCGGCTTTGCCGGTTTCATCGGTACGGTAGGCTTGGTGTTCAACAATTTCTCCCTGCGCAAAGCCGGTACGCTGAGTAACTGGACGCCTGTGCCGTCCGGCGACGGCCAGCGCCTGGCGCTGAACGTGCAGGCCAACGGCTTGCAGTACCAGGCCTATTCCTTCTCCTTCACGGAACCCTGGCTGGGCGGGCGCAAACCGAACTCCCTGTCGGTTAGCCTGACTAAAACCATTTTCCGGCAGGGCACCAACTTCGATGCCAGCACTGGCAGCTCGCTGAAAACCAACGGCGCCAGCGTAAGTCTGGGCCGTCGCCTGCGCTGGCCCGATGATTACTTCACCCTGAGCAATGCCCTGTCGGTAACGCAGTATAAACTGAACAACTACTTAGGGCTGGGACAGGATTTTTTCCCCAACGGCACCGGTACGGCTACCAACATCACCTTCAACAGCACGCTATCCCGCAACAGCATTGATAACCCTACCTTCACCCGGCGGGGCTCCTCGCTCGCGCTGAGCGTGAACCTGACGCCACCTTACTCGCTATTCCCGGGCTCTCACCCCGACGTGGTGGAATGGGTAGAATTCCATAAGTGGATGTTCGATGCTTCGTGGTTCTCGCCGCTGGTAGGCAAACTGGTTCTCAACACCCGCGCCCACTTTGGGTTTATTGGCAACTACAACAGCGACCGTACCATCGGGCCGTTTGAGCGTTTCAAACTCGGCGGAGCCGGACTGGGTTTCGGCGGCAACGCCAACTTTCTGGCCGGTACGGAGTTCGTAGGCCTGCGGGGCTACGCTGACCCCAACGACCCCAACTCGCTGCCTGCTTCGCGGTCCTCTTCTTCGGGGGGCGTGGTGTACAATAAATTCGTGATGGAAATGCGTTACCCGGTCAGCCTGAACCCGGCGGCTACGGTGTACGTGCTGGGCTTCGCCGAAGCGGGTAATTCCTTTGAGCAGTATGCCAACTACAACCCCTACAAGCTCTACCGCTCGGCAGGCGTTGGCGCCCGGATTTTCATGTCGGCATTCGGTTTGCTAGGGTTCGATTACGGCTGGGCTTTCGACAACGTTCCGGTGTTGTCGCCCACGCAGAAGCAGGACAAGGGCATCTTCCACTTCATCATTGGTCAGCAGCTCCGCTAAGCCCGGCGGCGCTCCGGGCCGCCACGCATCCTCTTGTACGGTATGAACTACATTTTTTTGCGAGTAGCCGCCCTGGTGCTTTTCCTGGGCCTGATGGGAGCCCGGCCCGTCGCCGCGCAGAAGTTCGGCTACGTCGACTCGGAGTTCATCATGAGCAAGATGCCGGCTTACGCGCAGGCCCAGCAGGAACTCAACACGCTTTCCACCAACTGGCAGAAGGACATTGAGGGCCAGAAAAAAGATCTGGATAAGCTCTACCGGAATTATCAGGCCGAGGAAGTGGTTCTGACGGAAACCATGAAGAAAAAGCGGCAGGATGAAATCCTGACCAAGGAGCAGGAAATCAAAGCCTACTCCAACAAAATCTTCGGGTACGAGGGCCAACTCTTCAAGAAACGCCAGGAACTGACCAAGCCGGTGCAGGACCTCGTGTTTGAGGCCATCGAGAAAGTAGCCAAGAAAAAACAGCTGGCTATTATGTTCGATAAAGCCGGCGACCTGACCATGCTCTATACCAATCCCGTGCACGATTACACCGAATTCGTGCTGGAAGAGCTGGGCCTGGCCTCGGAAGAGCGCAACCAGCCCGGCCAGAAGGGCCCGGTGAAATCCGTGGCCACGCCCACTACCCCGGCCGGTGATGCGGCCGGGGAAGAAGAACCGGTACCGGGCCGCCAGCCCGCCCGGCCGGCAACGCGTTCGGCAAGCCGAAAAAAGTAACTTTGTGCATCTAACTCTCTGACATTTTCCTTTTTGATGACCACCATGAACAAATTCCGCGTTGCCCTGGCTGCTGCCGCTCTTACTTTCACTACGGCTACTGCCTCGCTGGCTCAGACCGCACCGCTGAAAATCGGCTACACCAGCGTGGAATACGTGCTGAGCCAGATGCCCGAGAGCAAGCAGATTGAGTCGCAGCTGAAAGACTACAGCACCCAGCTCAAAAACCAGCTCGACACTAAATACACCGAGTACCAGACGAAAGGCGAGGCCTTCCAGAAAGGCGCTGCCACCATGCCTGACCCAGTGCGGGCCGATAAGCAGAAGGAGCTGCAGAACCTGCAGCAGTCCATCCAGGAGTTCCAGCAGAACGCTGAGGCGTCGTTGCAGCAGAAGCAGCAGGCCCTGCTCAAGCCCGCCCTCGATAAGCTCCAGAAGAACATCGACGCCGTAGCCGAAGAAAACGGCTATACCTACATCCTGAACTCCGATGGCGCCAGCCCGGTGCTGCTCCACGGTCCTAAGGAAGGCGACGTATCGGATCTGATTCTGAAGAAAATGGGTATTACGCCCGGTGCGGCCACTGCTGCCCCAAAAGTAACGACGCCGGCCGCGCCTACTCCTGCAGCCGTGCCTACTGCTACCAAAACGAAAACCAAGTCGAAGAAATAGCCGAATCGGTTTCTTCTGGCCTGAACTACCTGCGCAGCCGGGGCTTATGCTCCGGCTGTTGCTGTTTACCCTTTTTAGCCGGCTCCGGGCCGCCGGCGTCGTCACCGTCTGACCCTCGTATGGCTGAGCTGGAAGAAGAACAAGAGCAAGAATACCCCGTATCACCCGCCCCGCTGCTGCCCAACTCCCCGGAAGCTGCCGAGGAAGACCTGGACGACGAGGACGCCGGTGATGAACTCTACGAGCATCACCGCATTCAGGCCAACCGCAAGCAGGAGCTGCTGCGGCTGGATAAGTTTCTGCTCAACCGCCTGCAAAGCACTTCCCGCACGCGCATTCAGAACGCCATCCGGGCCGAAGCGGTGCAGGTGAACGACCGGCCGGTGAAGTCGAACTACCGCGTCAAGCCCTTCGACGTCATCACCGTCACGCTGCCCGAGCCGCCCCGGGAATTCAAGGTCATGCCCGAACCCATGGACCTCGATATCCGCTACGAGGACCCGGAACTGCTGCTGGTCAATAAACCGGCCGGACTGGTAGTGCACCCGGCGTTCGGCCACTGGGAAGGCACCCTGGTCAATGGCTTGACCCACCACCTCAAGGACATGCCCACGGGTCGCAACGGCGAAGTCCGCCCTGGCCTCGTGCACCGCATCGACAAGGACACCTCGGGACTGCTGGTAATCGGCAAAACGGAATTTGCCATGACCCACCTCTCGAATCAGTTCTTCCATCACAGCATCGAGCGGACTTATCTGGCCCTGGTCTGGGGCGTGCCCAAGGAAACGGAAGGCACTATCCGCACCAACATCGGCCGTAGCATCAAGGACCGCAAGATTCAGACGGTGTATCCGGAAGGGGAGGAGCTGGGCAAGCACGCCGTAACGCACTACAAGGTGCTGCGCTCCTTTGGTAAAGTCACGCTGGTGCAGTGCAACCTCGAAACCGGCCGTACCCACCAGATTCGGGTCCACATGAAGCACATCGGCCATCCGCTGTTCGGCGATACTACCTACGGCGGTGACCGAATCGTGTACGGACAGCGGACGGGTGCCTACAAGGCCTTCGCCGAAAAAGCCCTGCTCCGGATGCCCCGCCAGGCCCTGCACGCCAGGTCGCTGGGCTTTGAGCATCCCATCACCCGGGAGCACCTGCAGTTTGAAGTCGAATTGCCGGCCGATTTTGAAGCCGTGCTGGCCATGTGGGAGCAGTACGCCGCCAACCCTTTCTGAGTCCGCCACAGCCCTTAAAACACCAAAAGGCCCGCTACCGAAGTAGCGGGCCTTTTGGTTGGTCGGCCGACGCGCAGCGAATACTACTTACGACGGGCCGTTGGGGCCTTTTTGGCAGGCTGCGTAATGGCTTCAATAGCCGTTTTCGCCTGCTCGTCTTCGGGCTTCAGGGCCAGAGCCTGCTGCCAGTAAGGCAACGAAGTCGTTTTGTCGCCGAGCTGGTAGTAGTAGTAACCCAGGTACTTGTTGGCTTCTACTAAACCCGACGTGTACTTATCGGGAGTCTCAGAGGCTTTGACCATCTTGATATACTCCTCGTAGTACGGCTTGGCCAGGCCCTTCTTGGAGTCCTTGTCCATGTTAGCATTGGCACGGGCGCGCATCTGGTAGCCGGGGATGTACTCCGGACGCTCTTTCGTGATAATGCCGTAGAGGCTGTCGGCAGGCATATACTGCTCGTTCAGCTCGTAGGCCCGGGCCAGGTATACCTTATCGGTCAGTTCACCACCGTTGTTGGCGGCCATCCGGGCCCGGTAGGTAGAAATGGCCTTGGGGTAGTCCTTAGCCGCCAGATAGGCCTGCGCCAGCTCGTTCTGCAGTTCAGCGGCTTTCTTGGGATCAGCCTTGATAGCGGCCTCAATCATCGCCGCACCTTCCGCCGTTTTGCCGCCTTTGATAAGCATCTTACCGTAGTACACGTTGTCTTCGGTAATCATCTTATCCTGGGCCTTGGCAACATCCATGTATTTCTGCATGGCAGCTACGGCAGCGTCATTCTGGCCCATCTCGTACAACGAATAGGCTTTCAGGCGGTTCATGGTGAGGTTGTTAGGATCCTGGGCCAGGATCTTGTCAATCTCTACCATGGCTTCCGGGTACTTCTTGGTCAGGTACAGGAAGGAAGCGTTCTTGGCCATCGTGTCCGACGATTTCTCGGCCAGCGAGGAATACTTCTGGAACTGGGCCAGCGCGTCGTCGTAACGACCGGCGAAGTAGTAGGTTTCGGCCAGCGAGTTGTAGGCGGGCGCGTAGTTTGGGTCAAGGCTGATGGCCTTGTCGAAGTTTTCCTTGGCTTGGTTGTAGGTGCGGGCGCGCAGGTTTAACTGTCCTTTACGAACATAGGCCTGCACGTTGTTCGGGTCGGCCATGGTGGCGCGCTCGTAGCTGTTCATGGCTTCACCGCCACCCGATTCCGATTTCTGGTAGATGTCGCCGCGGGCAATCATCAGGGCCGGATTATCCTTGCCACTTTTGGCGGCCAGGGCTTCTCCTGCTTTCACGTACTCCAGGGCTTTGGAAATATCCTTGATGTTGGATTCAGCGTAAGCCTGAGCAATCATCGTGTACACATCGAGGTCTTTGCCTTTCGACGCTTTCACGGCGTTGTCAAACTGAATCTGGGCCTCAGCGGCTTTGCCCTGGGCCAGAGCAGCCCGACCGGCCGCAATCATGGTCATCGGCTCCTTCTTGTCGAGGGTAACCCGATTGAAGTAATAAGCTGCCGAGTCCGGCATTTCGCGCATCTGGTAGAGGCGGCCAAGCTGAAACGAGGTTTCGTTGGACTGACCCTGACGGAGCAGAGTGGCACGGGCTTCATTGTAACGCTCCAGTTCGAGGGACTTCTGGACCCCCGTGGACTGGGCCAGGGCGGCCGAGCCGGAGACAGACAAAGCAGCGAGGAGCGTGAGCTTCCAGGGCTTAAGGTTCATGTGCGAAAGGTTTAGTGAAAGTACGTAGGAAGGAAAAAGACTGCTACTAGTTAGGCTTCACCTCAATGAGGCGAACCTGACCGGTGGCGGGCATCAAACCGGACTTCAGCATAATCAGCTGGCCTTTGTTGCCTGCCACGAAGGATGCAAAACCGGTGCCAAGACCGGCCCGGGCCTCCCGGCTGACCACGTACAGCTCCCGGCGGAGCGGATACGTTTTCTGAGCCAGGTAAGCCTGATAGGGCTGGAAATAGTCGTCGGAGGTGGCACCGCTGGCTTTGCTGCTGATGCCGGCTACCCGAACGCGCTTCAGAAACTTCTGCACTGCGGCGTCGTCCCGGTCACTGATCCAGTTAACGCCGATAACGCCAATGGCATTCGGATGGGTTGCAACGTAATCGAGCAGGGCAGGGTTCGATTTGGAGGCAAAAATGCCTTTGGCCAGAGCCACGCCGCCGGTAATGGAATCCTGCACGAAGCGGGCCGTGCTGGAATTGTTGTTGTCGAATACGGCGGTGATATCGCCCAGTGAATTTTTCGGACTGATCTGCCCCCACTGCTTCAGCTGGCCGGTAAAAATACCGCGCAACTGGGCGGTGGTCAGCAGGGAATCGGGGTTGCCGGGGTGCATGATGATGGCCACGCCATCTACGCCGATCCGAATGGTTTTGGGCTCAATCTTGAGGCGCTTGAAATGGTTTTCCTCTTCCGCCGTGAGCTGGCGCGAAATCACCGCCAGCCGGATACTGTCAGCCAGCAGGGCCTGTACAATGTCGCGCTCCGGCTGGTAGGTAGCCTGCACCTGAGCCGCCGGGTACAGCTTCTGAAAGGTATCAACCTGTGATTTGAGGATGGGCTCAAACGTCTCATCCACCCCGATGCGAATAGTGCCGCTGGTTGGGGTATCAAGGTCTGGTTTGCTGTCCTGGGTGCCATTCCCATTGCAGCTCCACAACACCGAGCCCATGAGCAGGCCACCGGCCAGAACCTTGAAATTAACGCGCATCATCCCGGTTTTTTCTGAAGTGTTGCTGGTATGTTCGGACAAATCTAATGATTCCGTAAAATACGAAGACGGCGGCCAGCAGTTGGCGCGGCGTTTCGGGCAGATTAATGGTGCCGGCCGGCACAAACCACAGGTAAATACCCAGCACCATGTAGAGCACCGACATGATGAGGGTAAAGTAGCGCACGAGGCCGGGTTGACTGTGGTGGCCCAGTCGGTCGTCGGTTGTGGGGCGGTTGTCAGACATGAGAAAGCTGGTAAGAAGGCAGGTCGTCCGTCTAAACGCCAAACAATAAGTTTTTTGTTCGCCAACCGTATGGGTGGCTGCGAGCGGTCAGACGTTACAAACGTAAAAAACGTCAAAAAACGGCTGGTTTATGCTACCAGCCGTTTCCTGACATTGTAAGCGTCATGCAATCAATTCACTATCGAACCCAATCGGCTATTCATACTTGAACGTGATGGGCAGATTGTAGCGCACGGGCACGGCATGGTTGTTTTGGTAGCCTGGTTTCCAGGCGGGCATCTTACCAATGACCCGCGCCGCCTCTTCGTCGGTGCCGTAGCCCAGGCCTTTCAGTACTTCCACATCGGTAATAGAGCCGTCGGTATTCACGGTGAAGGAAATAAAAACCTTGCCCTCAATACCCGCCCGCAAGGCCTGCGAAGGGTACTTCATCTGCTTCTGCAGGTATTTCATCAATGCGGCGTTACCGCCCATGAACTCGGGCATCTGCTCCACGTGAACGAAGGGCGTAACCACGGCCGGCGCCGCAGGTCTGTCAGCAGTATCGTTGCCTCCACCCGGGTTCGGGTTGGCAATAAGCCCGCCGTTACCGTCCTGATCTATGGGGCCGGTGAGTACCGGGCCTTCCAGCGCCGGTGCTTCATCTTTTGGTTTATCCGGCGTTTTGGCATCTTCGTCGCGTACCACTTTGGTGGGAACAGTGGCTGTACTGGTTCGGATGGTGGCAGTAGCCGCACTGGCGGGTGGTTGAGACTTCACCGGCTCAACTAAGGTAGGGGGAGGTAATATGTCGATTACCGGACCCGGCTTCACGGTGGGTGGTACGACCACATCCGCCGGCCATACCCGCTGCACGATAACCGGAACGGCAATCAGTAAAGCCGTCAGTGTGATGCCCAGGGCAACGGCTTTGGTCACGTGGCGGCCATAGACCTGGCGCAGGACGTAGGCGCCATAGGCCTTGTTACGGCCCTCGAAGACCATATCGTCGAGGGAGGGGAGGGAAGTGCGCGCGGCTGTGGTCATACGGGTACGGCGTTAAGTGAGGAATGAAAGAATACAGCTATTCAAGCCGGTACAATGCCCAACTGCTCCGTGCTTACTTCCTGGCTTTCAAGTAATCAACGTGTAGTATAAGGCAGGTAGTATATCGGCCGGGTATAATTTTTTTAGGGAACCAGTACGAAAGCAGAACGCCCGAACCGGACGGCTGTCCAGTTCGGGCGTTCAGGTGGCATCAACGGGTTGGTAACCGGGATGTTACTTAATGGCGAAGGTTACGGGAACCGTGTAGTACACGGATACAGCGCGACCATTCTGCTTACCAGGCGTGAAGCGGGGCAGGTTTTTGATTACCCGCATCGACTCTTCGTCGCAACCGGCACCGATACCTTTCTGCACTTCCACGTTGGTCACGGCTCCATCAGGACCTACTACGAACTTGATGAAAACGCGGCCTTCTACCTGATTGCGCAGTGCCATTGCCGGATACTTGATGTTTTTGGCAATGTACTGCAGCAACGCTTCCTGTCCACCGGGGAATACCGGCATCTGTTCCACGTAGGTGTAGGGCTTGTTGGTCACTACTTCTTCAACCGCCTTCGTGCCTTCACCGGGTTCCAAACCAGCCAGGTCGGCCGGATTGTCGGTGTTGCCTTTTACGGTTACTGTAGCCACCGTTTTCTCCTTGAGCTCTTCCTGATCCGGAATTTCTTCCTTTTTCACTTCCTCGTCCTTCTTGACAACGGGCGGGGTGAACTTGATCGTCGTGAGCTTAGGTGGTGGGGGTGGCGGCGCCTCCGGTGGGGGTGGCGGTGGGGGTGGGGGTGCTACTTTATCCAGCGGCGGGGCTTCCATCAGCTCGTTCACCTTGAGCATCTGATCCTCCACAACTACCTCATCCTTTTTTAGCATGCGTGCCACCAAAGGGAAGGCAATCATGAGGGCGAAGAGAGCCACGGAGATAAGCACTGCACGGGTAACGTGCTTACCGTACACGCGCCGGATTATGTAAGCCCCGTAGGCCTTATTGCGTCCTTCGAAGACGATGTCATCGAGGGATGCATTGGCCAACTGTGCGTTGTCCATCATAACCCTGAAGATTGAATGAGGTCAGTATCCGCTTTCGAAATGTCCACCAGCGCGTATTTCTTCTGGTCGGTGATGTTCATTTCGTCGAGGATATCGACCATGTTTTTGTAATTGGACTTGTCGTCCGGCTTGATCAGTACCACCAGATTGGGGTTGCTCTTGCGGGCCAGCAGCTCCTTGCGGATACCGTTGGCGTCGTAGCTCGAAGCCTTAAGTTCTGGTTTCGTGTCGTTTGCCAACAGACCATCGTAATAGTAGATCTTGTTGTTTTCCCCGAGCAGAATGGTAAAAGCATTGGATGCTTTAATCTCAGACTTTTCGGTATCATCCTTCGGCTTCACCGGCATCGTGACCTGCATCACGGTGGGTTTGCTAAAGGTGGTCGTGAGCATGAAGAAGGTCAGCAGCAGAAAGGCCAGGTCTACCATCGGGGTCATGTCGATTTTGGTCGACATTTTCTTTGCCCGCTTTTTCCCGCCTTTTCCGCCGCCGCCGCTACTCTGTTGTATTTCTGCCATATCGTCTGTGCGGGATTAGTTACCGGCCACGGGTTTGGTTTCGAGGTCGGTAATCAGGTTGAACCGGTTAATGTTCTTCTCCTGCATCAATTTGATGACTTTCTTCACAGTTGGCACGTTCGCCTCGCCGTCGCCTTTAATGGCAATGTAGGCAGGGGTGCTGAACTGCTTCCGGCTGAGCGACTGAGCCGCCATCACCCACTCGATGAGCTGGTTGTTAAGCGAATCGGACGGGATGCCGTCCTGCTTAACTTCCTTGCGCTGCTCGCTGTCCAGGTTCAGCAGAGCGGGCAGTTTCTCGATGGGAGTGCCAAAGCTGGCTCCTACGCCTTTGAAGGCCTGTACCTGCTTGGCCGTGAAGCTGACGCCGTACTTGGCTCCTACTGTGCGTAGCAACTCAGTTTTGATCTCGTCGTCGCCAACTCCGAAGAAGATGCGCGCATCCTTGTCCACCGCAACAGTGAGAACGTGGGACTCGGGCAAGCGAATTTCGGAAGTGGAAGAAGGCGTATCTACTACCACCGCTTCTTCCGGAGCGAACTTGGTGGTGAGCATGAAGAAAGTCACCAGCAGGAAGGCCAGATCCACCATCGGAGTCATATCCAACGAGGGGGATGTTCTGTGAGGCTTTACTTTAGGCATTGCTGGTGTAATTAAACGCGTGATTCAGAAACGAACAACCCAACACTTTAGTGCAGTGCAGCACTAAAATTAAACGTTGGTGGTGTTGGAGTGGTCCGTGGCACCATGCTGGGCCGAGAAGGTCTGAATGATGCTGAAGCCAGCTTCGTCGATGCTGTAGGTCAGCTCGTCAATTTTGCTGGTGAAGAAGTTGTAGGCGATAATGGCCAGGGCCGAGGTCGAAATACCCAGAGCCGTGTTGATGAGTGCTTCCGAGATACCGTTAGCCAGACCAACGGCGTCAGGAGCACCACCAGCGGCCAGAGCCGAGAAGGCCTTGATCATACCCAGTACCGTACCGATCAGACCGGTCAGGGTGGCTACGGAAGCCAAGGTGGAGATGATAACGAGGTTTTTCTCCAGCATCGGCAGCTCCAGGGCCGTCGACTCTTCAATTTCTTTCTGGATGGCCAGTACTTTCTGGTCTTTCTCCATGTGACGCTCACGCGACATCTCCTGGTACTTGCCCAGACCGGCGCGTACTACGTTGGCTACCGAGCCTTTCTGCTGGTCGCAGGCAGCAATGGCACCGGTGATGTCGTTCACGTTCAGTTTCTGACGGATGATACGCACGAAGGATTCAATGCTTTTCGAGCCTTTGGCGCGGCTCAGCGTGAGCGAACGTTCGATCGAGAAGATAATCACGAGCAGGAACATCGTCATCAGCACCGGTACTACCGGGCCACCTTTGTACACTACCCCGAAATAATCGCCCGAAATCGGGTTGTTTTCGTTGCTGCCGCCCTGGAAGTGGCTACCGTCACCCAGCACGAACATGTAAATGAGTACGCTTACAACGAACGCCGCGAGGATGGCGATAATGGCAAATGCGGAAGAACCGCTGCCCTTGGCGTCGCTTTTCGGCGCTGCAGCAGCGGCAGGCCGAGCCGCGGGCTTATTCATGGCATTCTTTTGTTCCATTGTTCCGGAGAATTAGTGGGTTGTTGGTGAAAGGTTGAGCGTTTTGTAAAAAAAGTTTGGAAAAAGAGCTGACTAATCCTTCCGGCACGATAGTTCCTGTTCACCCACACACTCTGAGGCCTAAGGCCGGCAAAGCATGGGTCTGCTCGTGTACAGGACTCGTAGTGCAAACAAGCCTAGCCTTGGCAAACCTACTTAAAAAACATGAGTGCCGCCAAATGAAAAATGCGTTTAAACGCTTTAAAACTACACGCGCCTTAAAAAAAGGCTATTTCTCGATCAACTTTCTTTCGCGGCGGCTGGCGGAATTTGCTTGGCCCGTTCCCAATACACGTCCATCTGGGCCAAGGTGAGGTCACGAAGTTGGTGGCCATCCTGGGCGGCCTGGGTTTCAAGATACTGAAAACGGTGGATGAACTTGCGGTTGGTCCGCTCCAGGGCTTCCTCGGGGTTGATGCCCGCGTGGCGGGCGAAGTTGATGAGCGAGAATAAAACGTCCCCGAATTCGGCCGCCGTACGCTCGGGACTGGCCGTAGCGGAGTCAGCGTCGGCAAACTCGGCTCCAAACTCCGCCAACTCTTCCTGCACCTTCTCCCACACCTGTTCCGGTTTTTCCCAGTCGAACCCCGCACCGCGGGCCTTTTCCTGAATGCGCATGGCTTTGACCAGCGCCGGCAGTGAGGTAGGTACGCCGCCGAGCACGGAGGTGTTGCCTTTCTCCTGAAGTTTGAGCTGCTCCCAGTTCTGCTTGACCTGCTCCTCCGTTTCCGCCTTTGCATCGCCATAAATGTGCGGATGCCGGAAGATGAGCTTTTCACACTGGGCATGGAGCACATCAGCAATGTCAAACGCCCCCTGTTCGCTGGCAATTTTGGCGTAAAACGTGAGGTGCAGCATCACGTCGCCGAGTTCCTTTTTCAGGTCGGGCAGATCGTGACGGATAATGGCGTCGCTGAGCTCGTAGGTTTCCTCAATGGTGAGGTGGCGCAGGCTTTCCAGGGTCTGTTTCCGGTCCCAGGGACACTCGGCCCGCAGGCGCTCCAGCACGTCCAGCAGGCGGCCAAAAGCCTTCAGCTGTTCTTCCCGGCGGGGGGGGAGGGTAGTTTCCATCAGGCCAAATATACAATGGCTTACGGCATTCCCTGTGCCTACACGAGTACGATTAGGGCGGAAAGCATCCGAAACCAGAACTTCTTTCGTAGGGAAAGCTAGCGGGGTTGGCTACTTTTGCGGCCTCTTTCGGGTGATTTCGCCCACATCCATTTTAGCAGTAAGCACGTGGCACTGATCAAATCCATCTCGGGTATCCGGGGCACTATCGGCGGCGCAGCCGGCGACGGTCTGACGCCCCTCGACATCGTTAAATACGCCGCTGCCTTCGGCACGTGGGTACTGGAAAAAACGCAGAACAACCTCATCATCATCGGCCGCGACGCCCGCCTTTCCGGCGACATGGTCAACCGCCTCGTGACGGCCACGCTCCAGGGCTTGGGCATCAATGTGATTGATCTGGGTATGAGCACTACGCCGACTGTGGAAATGGCCGTGCCCGCCAAAAAGGCTGGCGGCGGCATTATTCTCACGGCCTCGCACAACCCCAAGCAGTGGAATGCCCTAAAGCTGCTTAACCACAAAGGCGAGTTCATTTCGGACGAGGACGGCAAGCAGGTACTGGCCCTGGGTGACTCCGAGTCGTTCGATTTTGCGCCTGTAACCAAGCTGGGCAGCTACACCACCGACGACACTTTCCTGCAGCAGCACATTGAGGCCATTCTGGCCCTGCCTCTGGTGGATAAAGCCGCCATTCAGGCCAAAAACTTCCGCGTGGTGGTAGACGCCGTGAATTCCACGGGCGGTTTTGCCGTGCCGATGCTGCTGGAGCAGCTGGGCGTGGAGGTAATTGAAAAGCTGTTCTGCGAGCCGACCGGCGACTTCGCCCACAATCCCGAGCCGCTACCCGAAAACCTGCGCGAAATTGCCCGGGTGCTCGAAAAAGGCTCCTTCGACCTGGGCATCGTGGTGGATCCTGACGTGGACCGTCTGGCCCTCGTGAACGAGGACGGCAGCATGTTCGGGGAGGAATATACGCTGGTAGCCGTGGCCGACTACGTGCTCCAGCAACTGGGCGGCGGCAACACCGTGAGCAACCTGAGCAGCACCCGCGCCCTGCGCGACGTGACTGAGAAGCACGGCGGGCAGTACGCCGCCGCCGCCGTGGGCGAGGTGAACGTGGTGAATAAGATGAAGGAAACCAACGCCGTAATTGGCGGGGAGGGCAACGGCGGTATCATCTACCCCGAGCTGCACTACGGCCGCGACTCCCTGGTGGGCATTGCGCTGTTTCTGAGCCACCTGGCCAAAACCGGCCTGACCATGACGCGCCTGCGGGCTTCGTACCCAAACTACTTCATCTCGAAGAACAAGATTGAACTGACACCGGACATCAACACCGACCAGGTACTGGTGGAGATGGAAAAGCGCTACGCCAAGCATCAAGTGAACACCATTGACGGCGTGAAAATCGACTTTGATAAGGAGTGGGTACACCTGCGCAAATCCAACACCGAGCCCATCATCCGTATCTACGCCGAGTCGGAGTCCAACGCTACGGCTGACCATCTGGCCAACAAAATCATCGGTGATATCAAGGAAATTATCAACCAGTAGCGGCGAGGTGGTGAGATAGGGAAATGGTGAGTTGCCGTTCGGATGGTTCTATCGGTGCACGTAGCGCTGCCAGGACCGTTTGAACGGCAACTCAGTATTTTCCTATCTCTCCACTTCACAATTTCGCCACCGGGGAAACCCCTATTTTTGTGGCGAAATTATTCGGACCGGCCCGGGCGCCGGTCGTTACTGCCTTGCCGCGCCGCTCATGAACGTGTATTTCGATAACGCCGCCACGACTCCCCTGGACCCCGAAGTGCTGGAGGCCATGCTGCCGTTTCTGCAAAACCACTTCGGCAACCCCAGCAGCATCCACGGCCACGGCCGGCAGGTGCGCGCCGCCGTCGAGAATGCCCGTAAAACCGTGGCCCACCTCATCAATGCTGCCCCGGCCGAAATTGTGTTTACCTCCTGCGGGACGGAGGCCGACAACTACGCTGCTTTCGGGAGTGTGCGCACGCTGGGCCTGACGCACGGCATTACCTCCGCCCTGGAGCACCACGCCGTGCTGCACACCATGCAGGCCCTGGAAAAGCAGGGCATGGCGCTGAGCTACCTGCGCCACGATGCCCGCGGCCGTCTGGATCTGGAGCATCTGGAAGAGCTGCTGGCCGCGCACCCGCGCACTTTCGTGAGCCTGATGCACGCCAACAACGAAATCGGCAACCTCAACGACATTCAGGCCATCGGCGACATCTGCGCCCGGCACAAGGCCGTGTTTCACACCGATACGGTGCAGACCATGGGCCATTACCGTCACGATGTGCAGCAGTTGCCGGTGGATTTTCTGGTGGGCTCAGCCCACAAATTCCACGGTCCGAAGGGCGTTGGGTTCCTCTACCGCCGCTCGGGCCAGACGGTGGATACGCTCATTCACGGTGGCTCCCAGGAGCGCAACCAGCGTGCCGGCACCGAGAACGTGTACGGTATTGTGGGCCTGGCCAAGGCGCTCGAAATTGCCTACCGCGACATGGCCGACCACCAGCAGCACATCCAGGGCCTAAAAGACCGGTTTATGGCGAAGCTGCGCACGGAAATCGACGGAGTAGAATTCAACGGCACCTCGGCCGAGGCCGACCAGAGCCTGTACACGGTGCTGAGCGTGAGCTTGCCGCCCTCTGATATGAATGAGATGCTGCTCTTCAACCTCGATATCAACCGCATCTCGGTGTCGGGCGGCTCGGCCTGTACCAGCGGGGCCAACGCCGGCTCCCACGTGCTCACCGCCCTGGGCTGCGACCCCACCCGCGGCACCATCCGCTTCTCGATGAGCAAGTACAACACGGCGGAGGAAGTGGATTATGCCGTGGAGCAGCTGGCCAAAATGTACCGCAAAGTACCCGCTTAAGCGGTGAATCTGGTGCATGAGTGCAGTAGCGAATAAGTGAACCGGGCCGTCATTGCGAGGCCGGTGGCCGAAGCAATCCGTCCTTCACCTTCTTCCCATCTTCGACCTGTCTTAAAGCCCCTGACGTGCGCACGTCAGGGGCTTTGTGTTTACCAGGATTTTTTGACTGCGGAAAGGACGGATTGCATCAGTTGCGCCTCATGATTACAGTCCTACTCACCCATCTGCTACTTCACTCATTCACCACTTCCCTTCCGCGCCGCCGCCGCCGGTCTGGCCGCCCCCGAACTGGAAGCCGGGCTCCGGGGCCTGAGGGGCGTGGGCCGTCTGAGCGACGATGAGGGCTTCCAGGTTGAGGCCCGGTCGTTCCGACGGGGCATCGTCGGGGTCGGCCGTAAGGCCGTGACGGGGCGTGCGCAGGTAGCGCAGCGCCAGGGCCATGAGTGCCACCAGGCCGGCTCCGATCAAGGCACTGGCCACGGCGGGGGGAAGAACCGAGTGGTAGAACCGCACGGTGTAGCCCGAAAAAGCCAGCGCGGCCAGGCCCGTCAGGAGCCAGACCCGGTCGGGGCGGCGCAGGCCGTGGGCAAGGTAGGCCAGCGGAAGGAGGGCTGTGAGCAGGTAGAAAATCAGCGCGAAGGGAATCTGCCGGGAAACGTAGTCGCCGCTCAGGGCCGCGTTGGCTTCGCGCACCATCAGGTAGTTGCCGCCCAGGTAAAACGTAGCCAGGGCCAGGGCTTTGAGCGTGAGCAGGCAGTAGCGGTAGTACCAGTAATCGGGACGGCGGCCCAGGCGACGCACCAGGTAATAAAGGCCCACGGCGGCGGCCATGACGGCAAACGGCAGCAGCAGCCGGCCGCTGCCGAAGCGCAGCAACAGGTTGGCCAGCAGGGCCAGCGTGGTTAGGTAGGCGGCAGCTGCCACCAGCGGATCGGCGTAGCTTACCGTGGCCAGTAGCAGCAGCCCCAGCACCGGTACCAATAGCAGCGGCAGATAAGCGGAGCCGAGGGTGAGCCAGTCGCCCTCAACAGGCGGCCGCCCCACTTCCAGGAAGCAGAAGACGGTGGCGGCGGCAAAGCCGAGACTGAGGTAGAGCAGGGCTTGGTCGGAGCCGGCGTGGTAGAGCCGGGAGGTGCGAATCAGGTTAAGCAGTACAAACTGCCCTGCCAGGGCCGCCAGCAGAAAGGTGGAGCCGAACACCAGCGTTTCGCGGCCTGCATGGTACGAGTGGGTATCCGTGAGGGAGTAAATGAACAGGCCCAGCAAACCCGCCGCCACCAAGTAGGCCAGGCTCACGAGCAGAAAGAGCAGAATCCGCAGGTAGATGGTGGGACGGTAGAAGTCCAGCGGATAAGCCGCCCGGATGGCTTCCAGTTGCGGCTGGGGCAGCCGCCCGGCGCGGTGCCAGCGTTGGGCCGCCTGCCGCATGGCTTCGTGATGAGCCCAGGCGGGATTATAGATTTTGCGCATGAGCAGCGGTGCCGGCCAGCCGTTTGAGGTGCGTAAGAAACCACACGGCTGCCACGGCGGAAACCAGGAAATAATACAGGCAGAACGTGAACCATAATTCGCTCCCACTGGTCCCCAGGCTGTCGAAGAACCGGAAGAGGCCGTAGGTGAGAGCCACGTAGCCGTAGGCCGCGCCCAGCAGCAGGAAAACATGAGCGTGAGCCCGCCGGCCGTACCAGAACAGCCCGGCACTCACGCCCAGAATCAGCAGAACCAGCAGCCCGGCGGGCCGCAGCACTTCGGCGAACAGGGCGGCCGTGGCGGCGGCCAGCAGCAGGTTGCCGCCCAGCAGCAGGTAGGTGTAGGCGAAGTGGGCCTTGCGGTGGCGGGTTTCGCTCAGCCAGCCTGCTACCAGCAGCGCCGCCCCCAGTCCCAGCGCGGCCCGGCTAACCGGCGCGGTCAGAAACTGATTTTCGAAGATGGACAACGGCTGCACGCTCAGGCCGGCCCAGGCGGCCAGGGCCGTAATGCCCATCGAGAGCACGCCCCGGTGGTCGAGGCGGTAGGCGAGGTAGAAGAACAGGGCCGCTGGCACGGCCAGGGCCAGTCCGTAGCGGGTGCCGAAGAGGGTATACTGGGCCTGCAGGTAGCCTTCGAGAACCAGAAACAGCAAACAACCCAGCAGCAGCAGGTAATCGGGCAGCAGTCCGGAGTTGGGTACCTGGGCCCAGCTGAAAGGCCGTCGGTGCCGGGCCGCGTACGTAAAGCAGGCGGCCGTCAGCAGGCTGATGAGGACCACTACCGCGCCGTGGCCGAGGTCATCGAGGTGGTCGTAGAGTAATACGCCCAGGCCGCCGCTGAGCAGGGTAATGCCCAGGTAGAGCAGGGTGCGGATTTCGTAGTGCAGTGAGAACGGGCGGGTGCGCTCATGGGCTTCAAGGCCCGCGGCCTGTTCGGGTTCGAGCAGGCCGCGGGCCCGTAATTCCGCAATAAGGGGGAGAACACGCATGGGCCTGGGCAGGGGATGAGGAGGCTAAACATAGCAGTTTGCCGGCAGTATGGAAGCGTTTGTATCGACAAGAGTGAATATTCGGGAACCGAATCATAATTTGCCCGGCCGCGTAAGGCTAGCGCGTACCCGTGTTTCTCCTTGCTTTCTTCTTTCCGTATGGCCGACATCAACATTCAGCGCAAGAAAAATACGCCCAGCCCCTGGCTTCTGATTCTGCTGGTGTTGGCCGTGGTAGCCGTGGGGGCCTATTTTCTGCTTCGGGCCGATGCGAATGCGCCCCGTGCATTACCCCCTTCGCCGCCGCCACCCGCTGCTACGCCCGTCGATAGCCTCAGCGGGGCCGAAACCGGCCCCCGTCCCGCCCCCGATGACGTGAACAGCCTGGCTGCTGAGTCGGCCCCGGTTACGCCCGAGGTGCTGGCTGCCTTTGCTGCCTCCGATGCCGCCCGCCCCACTTATGGCCGGGAAGGACTGCGCCTGCTGACGGCCGCCCTGGTGGGCCTCGCCGACCGCGACGACCTGCGCACGCCCCTCATCCAGACCCGCCGCGACGACCTGACCAGCGCCACCAGCCGCCTCGAGGAGCCCGCCGCCAGTCTGCGCCCCGGCTACGTAGCGGCGGCCGCTCTTATGCAGGCCATGCAACAGCAGGGCTACCCCGAGCTGCAGCCCGCCGCGCAGCAGCTCAGCGCCCAGGCGGCCGAGCTCAGCGGCCGGTCGGCCACGGCCGCCGAACAGCAGGCCCTGCGCGACTACTTCACGCGGGCTGCCGACCTGGTCCGGGCGCTTAGCGCTCCATCGGTAGCGCAATAGCGCGCTGGGCCCCATCCTGTACTACTTCCTTAACCGCGGCATGCTCCGCAACCGTCCAGTATTCCTATGCAACCTGCTCCCGACCCCATCCCCTCAGGCCAGGGCCTGCACCTGCGCCGCCTGCACGACCTCACCGAGTTTGAAGTAGCCGACGACAACCCCGATGTGCGCGGCTGGGCCGTGCGCGGGGCCGATGGCCGCCGGTTCGGGCAAGTATTTGAGCTGATTGTGGACGTGGACGCTCTCAAGGTGCGCTACCTCGATATCGAGCTGGACGAGGCGCTGGGCCTGAGCGAGCGGGACCGCCACATTCTGCTGCCCATTGGCGTGGCCGCCCTCGACGAGGATGCCGACAACGTTTTCGTGCCCTCGCTCACCTACGAGTCGGTGACGCACTACCCGCCCTACGCCGAAATTCAGATCAGCCGGGAGTATGAGCAGGCCATGCTGCGCGCCCTGAATCTGCCGCTGCCCGCCGCCGAACCGGATTTCTACAACCAGCCCGGCTACGACGGCTCCACGTTTTACCAGCGGCGCCGGCTGCATTAGGCCGCAAGCCGCCCCGCCGTTTGCGTGGCCTCTGGAGTAGCCACGCAACCATCCGGCCCGTCCGGTCCGGTTAAGGACTTCGGACGGGCCGGATGGGAAAAGGCGCAACGGAGCAGCCGGGTGCAGGTTTTTTCGCCGGCTGACAACCGCCTACTCAGTTGCGGCGGATCATGCCGGCTACGGCGTCCACCCACAGGGGGTGGGTGTTGAGGCTGGGCACGAGCTGCCAGTGCTGGCCGCCGGCCTCCTCAAACATTTCCTTGAATTCCTCGCCTACTTCAATGGTGGTTTCCAGGCAGTCGGCCACGAAGGCGGGGCTAAAGGCCAGCACGCTCTTGATGCCTTTGGCCGGGTATTCTTTGATAACCTCGTCGGTGTAGGGCTGTAGCCACGGGTCGCGGAGGCGGCTTTGCAGGCGGCTCTGGAACGTGGTGGTGTACTGCTCGGGCGTCAGGCCCAGGGCTTTGCCCAGCTGGCGCGAGGTTTCGAAGCACTGGGCCCGGTAGCAATAGCGGTTGTTCTTGTTGTAGCTGGCGCAGCAGCTGCCCAGCTTGCAGTAGCCCTTGTGGCTGCCCTTGAGCACGTGCCGCTCCGGGATGCCGTGGTAGCTGAATACCACGTGGTCGTAATCGTGCTTGGCCATTTCAGCCAGGCCCAGGGCCGCGAAGGTTTCGATGAAGCCGGGCTCGTCCACAAAGTTGCTGATGAAGCTGATGCTGGGCACCACCCACCAGTCCTTCACGATGTCCATCACCTTCTCCTGCACCGAGCCGGTGCTGGCCGCCGCGTACTGCGGAAACAGCGGCAGCACAATAATGCGGCGCACGGCCGCGTCGCGCAGCTCTTGCAGGGCACTCTCAATGCTGGGGTTCTGGTAGCGCATGCCGAAGGCCACCAGGTACTCGTCGCCGAGCTGCTGCTGCACCAGCTTCTGCAGATCGAGGCCGTGGAAGAGCAGGGGAGAGCCGCGCTCGGTCCAGAGCTGCTGGTAGATTTTGGCCGATTTGGGCGCCCGCAGCGGCACCACCAGCCCCCGGAACAGGGGGTAGCGGATGGCGGCCGGCATGTCCACCACGCGGCCGTCGGTCAGGAATTCGTTCAGGTAACGCCGCACGTCGGGCGTCTGGGGCGAGTCGGGCGTGCCGAGGTTGACGAGCAGCACACCGATGCGGCCTGGGTTGGAAGCGGACATTTTTTTGAGCTGATAGCTAGTAGCTGCTGGCTGTTAGCTTGTTAGGGTAAAGTCTTCAGCAGCCCCGTTGAAAGCCGGGCGCTGGCTGGATATGTAACCGCAAAGGTGGCCGGTTATCCTTAACCAAGCCACAAAAATGCGAGCGGCCGTTCGCTACCAGCTAGCTGCCCAAAGCTATCAGTAGCGAACGGCTCAAAATAGCTGTATCTTTGCAGCCCTAAATTTCAGATACTGAAATGAATACCGAACCAACTCCGCACCGCGCTGGCTTTGTGAGCATTATCGGCAAGCCCAACGTGGGCAAGTCCACGCTCATGAACGCCCTGATGGGCGAGCGGCTCAGCATCGTCACGAGCAAGGCCCAGACCACGCGCCACCGCATCCTGGGCATCCTCAACGGCGACGACTTCCAGCTCGTCTACTCCGATACGCCCGGCATCATCCAGCCCAAGTACGAGCTGCACAACGCCATGATGTCGTTCGTGTACTCTTCCCTGGAAGACGCCGACGTGGTGTTGTTCGTGACCGATATTTACGAGAAGCACGACGAAGAACCTGTGGTAGAGCGCCTGCGCAAGATGACCGATACGCCCATTCTGCTGCTGGTGAATAAAATCGACCAGGCCGACCAGGCCGAGGTGGAAGCCAAGGTAGACTACTGGCGCGAACACCTGCCCAACGCGGCCCGGGTGCTGCCCATTTCGGCCCTCGAAAAGTTCGGGACCGGCGAGCTGCTCGACCTTGTGCTGGGCTACCTGCCCGTGCACCCGCCCTACTACCCCAAGGACGAGCTCACCGACAAGCCCGAGCGCTTCTTCGCAGCCGAAATGATCCGGGAAAAAATTTTCAAGCTCTACAAAAAGGAGGTTCCCTACAGCTGCGAGGTCGAAATTGAGGAGTTCAAGGAAGACGACGACATCATCCGGATGCGCTCCATTATCTACGTGGAGCGGGCCAGCCAGAAGGGCATCATCATCGGCCAGCAGGGTGTGGCCCTCAAAAAAGTAGGCACCTGGGCCCGGGAGGAGATGGAGAAATTCTTTCAGAAGAAAGTCTTCCTCGAAATCTACGTCAAGGTCAACGAGAATTGGCGCACCGACCCCAAAGCCCTAAACCGCTTCGGGTACAATCAATAATATTTAGTACGTCATTCCGAGCGCAGCCGAGGAACCTCGCGGGCTGATGTTGCCAAATTGATGTCTTTACAATGAGCAGGATTGCCTGGTTGCGCTTCAGATAACGAGTACAGACTAATTTAACCACTTGCTGAGATAAGCACTGCTCAAATAACTAATGATTCCAGACGATATGCCCGGCTGGTTGGTACTGCTGATAGCCATACTAGTTTTTGTGACTGGAATTATTCTATGGATTCAGGCTCAAACCGATTATCAGAAACATCGTCCCGAGCAGGAAACAATGCCTGATTGGTCACGCCAGTCCCGTCAGTCGCGATTGCCCCGGCAGTTTATGAACGCAGTAGGCACCATTCTGCTGGCTTTATATCTGCTGGTAGCGGCCTGGCACAGATTGTAAAAGCTTCAAAATACAACTCCGACCACTCACAACTCACTTAACTACTCCGGGCACTGCCGAACTTGGTCGGGCCGGCGGCTGGAGTCAGACGCATGAAAAATACCATTGCCATTGTCGGGCGCCCCAACGTGGGCAAATCGACCCTTTTTAACCGCCTCGTCGGTCAGCGCAAAGCCATTATGGACGACGAGAGCGGCGTCACCCGCGACCGGCACTACGGCTACGGCGACTGGACGGGCAAGTACTACACCGTGATTGACACCGGCGGGTACGTGCACAACTCCGACGACATCTTTGAAGGCGAAATCAACAAGCAGGTCAAGCTGGCCATTGATGAAGCCGATGTGGTGCTGTTCATGGTCGATTCCATGGAAGGCGTGCACAGCCTCGACGAGGAGTTTGCCAGCGTACTGCGCCGCTACCAGGGCAAAAAGCCCATCTACATCGTGGCCAACAAGGCCGATACCAACTCCCGCATTCACGCCTCGGGCGAATTCTACGCCCTGGGCGTGGGCGACGGGGAAATCTTCCCGATTTCCTCGGCCAGCGGCTCCGGCACCGGTGATTTGCTCGATATGGTAATCAGCCATTTCGAGGACGAAGGGGTGGAAGAGCCCGACCTGGGCATTCCCAAAATTGCCGTCGTTGGCCGGCCCAACGTGGGCAAGTCGTCGTTCGTGAACCTGCTGCTGGGCACCGACCGCAGCATCGTGACCGATATTGCCGGCACCACCCGCGACTCCATCCAGGCCCGCTACAACGCCTTTGGCAACGAGTTCATGCTGGTGGATACGGCCGGTCTGCGCCGCAAAACCAAGGTGCACGAAGACGTGGAGTTCTACTCCGTGCTCCGCTCCCTGCGCGCCCTGGAAGAAGCCGACGTGTGTGTGGTGATGCTGGACGCTACCCGCGGCATTGAGGCCCAGGACGTGAACATCATCGGTCTGGCCGACAAGAACCGCAAGGGCATTGTAATTCTGGTCAACAAGTGGGACCTGATCGAGAACAAGGAAACCAATACGGCCAAGGAGTTCGAGGCCCGCATCATGGAGAAGATTGCGCCCATTGCGTACCCACCCGTGATTTTCACCTCCGTGCTCACCAAGCAGCGCGTGCACAAGGCCATCGAAACGGCCATCGAAGTGTACAACAACAAGCGCCGCAAAATCTCGACCTCGGAGCTGAACGAGGTTATGCTCAAGGAAATTGAGAAGTACCCGCCGCCCATCCAGAAGGGCAAAATGGTGCGCATCAAATACGCTACCCAGCTGCCCACCCACAACCCGGTGTTTGCCTTCTTCTGCAACCTGCCCCAGTACGTGAAGGAGAGCTACGCCCGCTACCTCGAAAACCGGATGCGGGAGCACTTCGACTTCACCGGCGTACCCATCGGTATTGTGTTCCGGAAAAAATAAGTAACCCCAAAAAAGCCCCTGAATGTCCGCTAAGGCTGTTTTAGGGTGGCAGGTGAAAAAAAGGTGCATTTTTTTTCATCCGCCGGGTTACCTCCGCCGCTTTCGGGTATAAAGCCCCAAATCAGCCGGTAGTTCTGAGGAACCGGCGGCCTGGTTTATCAAATAAGACTTTCCAAATTCTCTCAACAACCCCCATCATGAAAAAAGTACTGTTCCTCGCCCTGGCTGCTGTTTCTTTCTCGTTCGCTTCTTGCGACAGCAAGACCGAAGATGCTCAGGAGCAAGCTGCTGACAACGTAGAAGAAGCCGGCGAAATGAAGGCTGACGCTATGGAAGAGAAGGCTGACATGGTTCGTGACTCGGCCGATGCCAAAGCTGACGCTATGGAAAACGCCGCTGACGCTCAGGACGCTCCTGCTACGGCTCCTGCTCAGTAATTACTGCTGCATCCTTCACCGGGTGCAAAAAAAAGAGGCTTTCCGTTCGCGGGAAGCCTCTTTTTTTGTGCTCGAACTTGCCCCAGCTCCCTCCTTCGTCGCAATAGCTACTTCGGGCACTCATCCCAGCCGGCGCTGCAACAGCCCATCCACCCGCTTGAATAGCTTGCGGGGCGGGTACGTCCGCCAGGGAAGCTCGTCGAGCTCCCCGCCGAAGTTGAGGTAACTGTCAATGTTATACTGGCGCATTTCGCGGATAACGTGCTCCTGGAAGTTGACGGCCGCAATCCAGCCATCCTCCACGTCCTCGAACCACTCCTCGTAGTAGCAGTCGTCGGAGCCGTGGAAGTTGAACACGTTTTCGCCCACCAGCACGAATTTGGTGATGCCCTCGTGGGTCATCAGGTCGATGATGTTGCGCTTGAGCTGCATTACATCGTTCTCGATGGCGTCGTTCCACTCCCCGATGAACTCAATGATGGCCGCGCCCAGCTCGTAATCCACGAACAGAATCTTCAGAAACAGCGTCTCGGAGCCCAGGCTGTCCCATTGCGGGTGGATGTAGTACCCGTAGATGGTGTTCACGTAAGAATCCAGGCTGTTTTCGGCCTCGTGAAGCGGCGAAAGCGGGTCCTCGGCGGCCGAATACTGGTCCTGCCAGGCGTAGTGGGGTTCGATGGTGTGCATAGGGGAGAAATGCGAAAAGGAAGCACCCGTATCAGCCCTCAAGCCTGCGGAGCCACAATTATCATTCCCTGCTAACTCCGAAAAAAGCCCGCTGGTTTCCAACTCGTCCCGAATTCCGGGGCTAAAATCCGTATTGGAGAAAAGGTCGGCTAGTGCCCGTGGTAGGCGGCCAGGGCGGCCCGCACCGAGCCGTGGAGCTCCAGCAGCTCGGCGGCTTTGGGCTGGCCAATGCGCAGCTCTTCCATCAGCATTCGTTCGCCCCGGTCCACCAGTTTGGCGTTGCTGAGCTGCATGTCCACCATTTTGTTGCCCTTCACGCGGCCCAGCCGGATGAAGGTGGCGGTGGTGAGCATGTTGAGCACCAGCTTCTGGGCGGTGCCGGCCTTGAGGCGGGTGCTCCCGGTCACAAATTCCGGCCCCGTCACTACTTCCACCGGAAACTCCGCGGCGGCGGCCACGGCTGAATCCGCGTTGCACACGATGCAGCCCGTAGCCAGCCCGTGCCGCCGGGCCTGCTCCAGCCCGCCAATCACGTAGGGCGTCCGGCCCGAGGCGGCAATGCCTACCACAATATCCTTGTTGTTGATATCGAAGGCCTGCAAGTCCTGCCAGGCCTGCCGAGCATCGTCCTCGGCATTTTCCACGGCTTTGCGAATGGCCGAGTCGCCGCCCGCAATCAACCCGATGACCACGCCCTGGGGCACCCCGAAGGTGGGTGGGCACTCCGAGGCATCCAGAATCCCGAGTCGGCCGCTGGTGCCCGCCCCGATGTAGAATAGCCGCCCGCCCGCCCCCAACCGGGCCACAGTAGCCTCCACCAGTGCTGCCAGCTGCGGCAGGGCCTGGGCCACGGCCCGGGGCACCGTCTGATCCACCTGGTTCATGCCGGCCAGCAGAGCGGCGGTGGGAAGGGTTTCGAGGTCGTTGAATTCGGAAGGGCTTTCGGTCGTCATGATGGAGCAGGAGCGGTTGTAATCTGTTCGTGGTTGCAGTTGGCGACTATAGTCCTGGGGCTTTAGTCCGGAGCGAAATAGGAGGAAGGGCCAATGATGAGCTCTGGACTGAAGTTCGGGCCGCAGCTACGCCAGCTGCCCAATAACCGGGAACCGGTCGAAAACGTTGGGCGTGTGGGGCGCGTCGTGGTCCAGTTCGCGGGTCAGGTCCTGACCGGCCCAGTGCTCATAGTGGTTGCCGCGCTTCCAGAGGCGGGAGCGGGTCACGTCGTAAATCAGCCCCCGATAGGCCACCCAGATTTCGTCCCGGTCCTGGCCGTTGCGCAGGGCCAGCTGGCTGCGGGTGTAGGTGGGGCGGTTGGTTGTTAGGGCTTCGTTGTCAGTTGTTAGGGGCATACAGGTCTTATGGAATCAAACAGGTTCTGACAACTAACAACTACGCACCAACAACCAATTACCCCAACAACGCCTGCGTCAGAATCCAGCGGTGGGGCACGTCGCCCTGGGCGGCGCGCAGGTAGTCCTGGTAGCTGCAGGGCACGATGCGGCGGGTGTTACCCGTCAGGTTCACCACTTCCATCCACCAGCGGTCCGTCTGCTGGGATTTGTAGAACACAATGCGGTCCGGTCCGTCGTCGTGGGCTGCCTCATCGTCGGCCTGAAAGCTGTAGCGGGCCGGGCCGTGCAGGCCGGCGGCGTAGCGCACAAAGCTGGGGCCGCGGAAATCGGTTTCGCGTCGGCGGTAGTAGTAGCCTTCTATAAAGTACCAGAGCATGGTGGCCTGCACCAGGGCGGCTAACCCGTGGGTATCGTGGTCGGGACGGTAGCCGTAAAGACCAAAGGAGGTAAGCTGGTCGTTGCAGCCGGCGTACCAGGCCAGCTTGGCGGCTTCCTCGTTAGTGAGGCCGAAGGGGTTGGCCGGAAAATACCCGGGCGCATCGTTCCAGCGCAGGGCCGCAATATCGAAGCTCACGAAATCGGCCTGGCGCAGCAGGGGCTCGGCCTGGCGGATGTCGTCCCGGATCTGGCCCACCCGCAGCGTCTCGAAGTGCAGCTTTTCCAGGGCCGTCAGCACATCGGGAGCCACCAGGTACTGCTGGTGGGCGAGCTGGGTGAAGTTGAACAGGAAGGTAGGCGTGTGCAGCAGCATGCGGCGCAGGTGGCTGTCCTCGGCCGCGGCGCCCTCGGGCTCGGCCATGTCCACGCGGGCGTCAATGGTGGCGAAGCTCACGGCCCGCTCCAGGGTTTCGTAGGCCAGAAACTGCCCGTAGTCGAGGTCGTGGGAGCCGCCCAGCAGCAGCGGAACCGTGCCGTGTTCGAGCAGGGCGGCAATAATTTCGCGCAGGCGCTGGTAGGTGTCTTCCAGGGTCAGGCCGGGCCGCAGGTTGCCCAGGTCCACGAGGCGGCAGGGGCCGCTGCCCTTCTGCAGCTGGTAGAGCTGGCGGCGCACGGCGTCGGCGCCGTGCGCCGCCGGGGCGCCGGCCGCACTGCCCCGCCATTCGTCCAGCCCGATCAGGGCCAGGTCGGCGGCGCGCCAATCCGGAAACGTATCCAGAAAGGGCGTTACGTAGCCGGCCAGGGTGGTGGCAGTAGCGGTAGCCGTTACCAGCTCCTCGGGGAGCGGGTCAAAGAAGATAGCCAGATTCATTGCGCGCAGAAGGAGCGGACCCCGACAAAGCTACGCAAAAGCGGGCCACGGCCCTATCGGTTTTCGGAAGGGAATAACCGTTTTTCCGCGAAAAAAGTAGTTATTTAAGCTGCCTTTTCCGCTTTCAGGTCTGCCTTGGCCCGCCGCGGGAAGCACGTCTCTCTCCCTTTTGCTACCTCCCACCTTAGTGCCCTCTCTCCGCATGGATATTCGCCGTACGTTTGATATTCTGCCTCATCTGCAGCAGAACTACAACAAACCCGACTGCTTCGCCGCCAAAATAAACGGCCAGTACACGCCCATGAGCACCGATGAGGTAGCGGCGCAGGTGAATCAGACCAGCCTGGGGCTCCGGTCCCTAGGCATTGGCAAGGATGATAAAGTGGCCATCATCTCCATGAACCGGCCCGAGTGGATGATTGCCGATTTTGCCATTGCCCAGCTCGGAGCTACCAGCGTGCCCATGTACCCAAGCATTACGGTAGAAGACTACCAGTACATCTTCGCTGATGCGGGCGTAAAAGCCGTACTGGTGTCTGATCAGAAGCTGCTCGATAAGGTACGCGAAGCCACCCAGGGGCTGTCCATTCCGGCCGAAAACGTGTTCACCTTCGATAAGCTGAGCGGCGCCCGCCATTTCGGCGAGTTGCTGGAAATCGGCAAAAAAGGCAACCCCGCCGACCTGGAGCCCCTGAAAGCCGCCGTCACGCCCGACGATTTGCTCACGCTCATCTACACCAGTGGCACCACCGGCAAGCCCAAGGGCGTCATGCTCACCCACAACAACCTGCTCAGCAACTGCCGCAATGCCCAGCGCTTCGTGCCCGTGACCAAGGACGACAAGGCCCTGAGCTTCCTGCCGCTCTGCCACATCTTTGAGCGCATGGTCACCCACCTCTACCTGATCAACGGCGTGAGCATTTACTACGCTGAGAGCATGGAAACCATTGCCGACAACCTGCGCGAAGTGAAGCCCGAAATCTTCACCACCGTGCCCCGTCTGCTGGAAAAGGTGTACGACAAGATTGTAGCCAAGGGCCACGAGCAAACCGGCGTCAAGAAGAACCTGTTCTTCTGGGCGCTGGATCTGGGCCTCAAGTACGATAACCAGCAGGACCACGGCTTCTTCTACAACACCCAGCTGGCCCTGGCCAACAAGCTCATCTTCAGCAAGTGGCGCGAAGCCCTGGGCGGCAACCTGCGCTGCATCGTGAGCGGGGGCGGGGCCCTGCAGCCGCGTCTGGCCCGCGTGTTCTGGTCGGCCGGCATCCGGGTGATGGAAGGCTACGGCCTCACCGAAACCTCGCCCGTTATTGCGGTGGGCGGCTTCGAGCCCGAAAACAACATGATTGGCACCGTGGGGCCCATCATCGACAACACGGAGGTGAAAATTGCCGCCGACGGCGAAATCCTTACCAAGTCGGAATCCGTGATGAAGGGCTATTACAACAAGCCCGAGCTCACGGCCAAGGAATTCGATGAGGAAGGCTGGTTCCACACCGGCGACATTGGGGAACTGGTGCAGGGCAAGTTCCTCAAAATCACCGACCGCAAAAAGGAGATGTTCAAAACCTCGGGCGGCAAGTACATTGCCCCGCAGGTGATTGAGGGCAAACTCAAGGAGTCTCCGCTCGTGGAGCAGTGCATGGTGGTCGGCGACGGTCAGAAATTCCCGTCGGCCCTGGTGATTCCCTCTTTCGACGACCTGAAAGGCTGGTGCAAGCGCAACGGCGTGGACTGCAACTGCTCCAACGAGCAGCTGATCAAAGACGAGAAAGTGGTGAAAATGTACGAGGACCTGGTGCACAAGCAGAACAAGGGCTTCGCGCAGTGGGAGCAGGTTAAGAAAATTGCCCTTCTGCCCCAGCTCTGGACCGTGGAAACCGGCGAAATGACGCCTACCATGAAGGTGAAACGTAAAGCCATTACGGAAAACAACAAGGACCTGATTGAAAGTCTCTATAACCGCGATGAGCGGCGGTAGCGACCTGAAAAGCCCCGTAGTCACCTGGTTGCGGGGCTTTTTATTGGCCAAGCCGGGCCGGAGAACCAAATTTTTTTAGGTGAGGTAGTATGCAAGCATAACATATTTCTGTATGTTTACCGGACGTGCAGCACCTCCCCATGACTCCCGAAGAAACCGTCGATTATAACATCAAAGTTGCCTGGCATGCCATTTCGCGTATGTACAATACGCAGGCCGCCAAGCACGACATCACCACGAGCATCGGCTTTGTGCTACTGAACATCGATCAGGAAAACGGCACGCCCGCGACCAAAATCGCGCCCCTGCTGGGCCTCGAAACCCGCTCCCTCACGCGCATTCTGCGCTCCATGGAAGAAAAAGGTCTGATCTATAAACAGGCCGACACCCAGGACAAACGCTCGGTGCGCATCTTCCTGACCGAGGAAGGCCTGCGCGGCAAGGAAATCTCCCGCCAGACGGTGCGCCACTTCAACCTGAAGGTGCGCGACAAAATCCCGCAGAGTGAGTTGAACGTGTTCTTCAAGGTAATCGGCCAGATTACGGGTATGATTGAGGGCAAAACGCTCTACGACGATTTCAAACTGAAACCTCTGCGCTCCGAGTCGCCGGCGTAAAGGCTGGCGGTTAGCTATTGGCCCCTGGCTGATAGCTTTCTTGTTTTCCGGCAGTGATGCCGACGATATACAATGGCTCAACAACTCGGCATGCCGAGGACTTTGAATGAAGGCTAACAGCCACCAGCTCTTAGCCAATAGCTTACTAAAACAACCTTAATTCCCCCACGAATGAATCGTACCATCAAAAAAGTAGCCGTTTTGGGCTCCGGTGTGATGGGCTCGCGCATTGCGTGCCACTTCGCCAACATCGGGGTGCAGGTATTGCTGCTCGACATTGCCCCGAAAGAGCTGCTGCCCGCTGAGGAAGCCAAAGGCCTGAAGCTGGATTCGCCCCTGGTGAAAAACCGCCTCGTCAACAGCGCCCTGGAGGCCACCGTGAAGGCCAACCCTTCGCCGCTGTATCGCAAGCAGGACGTGAGCCGCATTAAAACCGGCAACTTCGACGACAACCTCAAGGACATTGCCGGCTGCGACTGGACGATTGAGGTGGTAGTGGAGCGCCTCGATATCAAGCAAAGCCTGTTTGAGCGCGTGGAGCAGTTCCGCAAGCCCGGCACGCTCATTACCTCGAACACCTCGGGCATCCCGATTCACCTGATGACCGAAGGTCGTTCCGACGACTTCAAAAAGCACTTCTGCGGCACCCACTTCTTCAACCCGCCGCGCTACCTGAAGCTGCTCGAAATCATCCCGACCCCGGATACGGACCAGGCGGTGGTGGATTTCCTCATGCACTACGGCGACCTGTACCTGGGCAAAACCACCGTACTGGCTAAGGATACGCCCGCTTTCATTGCCAACCGCGTGGGCGTGTTCGCCATCATGGATGTTATCCAGGTGATGAAGCAGCTCGGCCTCTCGGTGGAGGAAGTCGACAAGCTCACCGGTCCGGTTATTGGCCACGCCAAGTCGGCCACCTTCCGCACCTCCGATGTGGTGGGCCTGGACACGCTCATGAACGTGGCCAACGGCCTCGCCCAGAATCTGCCCGACGACGAAGCCAAAGCCGTTTTTGAGCTGCCCGACTATCTGAAGAAGATGGGCGAGAACAAGTGGCTGGGCGACAAAACCGGCCAGGGCTTCTACAAGAAAACCAAGGACGACAAGGGCAAAACCGCCATTCTGGCCCTCAACCTCGACACCCTCGAGTACGAGCCCGGCCGGAAGGTGAAGTTTGCTACCCTCGAAACCACCAAGCCCATCGAGAAGCTGGCCGACCGCTTCAAGGTGCTGGTGGGCGGCAAGGACAAGGCCGGGGATTTCTACCGCAAAACCTTCGCGGGCCTGTTTGCCTACGTGAGCAACCGGATTCCGGAAATCACCGACGCCCTCTACAAGATTGACGATGCCCTGCGCGCCGGCTTCGGCTGGGACATGGGCCCCTTCGAAACCTGGGATGCCCTGGGCGTGCAGAAGGGCCTGGAACTGGCCAAGGCCGAAGGCAAAACCGTGGCGCCGTGGGTAGAGGAAATGGTGGCTGCCGGCCACACCGCCTTCTACCAAGTGAGCGAAGCCGGGGTGAAACAGTTCTACGACATCGAGTCGAAGAGCTACAAAGCCATTCCGGGCGTCGAGAACTTTATCATCCTTGACAACCTGCGCGCCACGGGCAAAGTGCTCTGGAAAAACTCGGGCGCTTCGGTGCTCGATATGGGCGACGGTATCCTGAACGTGGAATTCCACAGCAAGATGAACGCGCTGGGCTCCGACGTAATCCAGGGCCTGATGAAGGGCGTGGAGCTAGCCGAAAAGGACTTCCGCGGCCTCGTGGTGGGCAACGACGCGCCGAACTTCTCGGCCGGCGCCAACCTGGGCCTGGTGTACATGTACGCCCTCGATCAGGAGTACGACGAGCTGAACCTGATGATTGCCCAGTTCCAGCAGGCCATGATGCGGATGCGCTACAGCAGCATTCCGGTAGTCAGCGCCCCCCACGGCCTGGCCCTGGGCGGGGGCTGCGAGCTGAACCTGCACGCCGATAAGGTGGTGGCCGCGGCCGAAACCTACATGGGCCTCGTGGAATTCGGCGTGGGTCTGATTCCGGCCGGCGGCGGCACCAAGGAAATGACCCTGCGCACCGCCCTCAAATACGAGGAAGGCGAGCCGGAGTACAACCTGCTGCGCAACACGTTCGTGACCGTAAGCACGGCCAAGGTGTCTACCTCGGCTGCCGAAGCCTTCGACCTGGGCTTCCTGCGCCGGGGCGACGAAATCGTGGTAAACAGCAACCGGGTACTGGCCCAGGCCAAAGCCGCTGCCATCGAGTTGGCCGAGGACGGTTATACCCAGCCGGTGCAGAAAACCAACATCAAGGTGCACGGCAAGGGCGCCCTGGGCATGTTCCTGACCGGCGTGCACGCCATGAAGGAAGGCCGCTACATCTCCGACCACGACATGAAGATTGCCAACAAGCTGGCCTTCATCATGTGCGGCGGCGACCTGAGCAGCCCCACCGAAGTATCGGAGCAGTACCTGCTGGACCTAGAGCGCGAAGCCTTCCTCTCGCTCACCGGCGAGCGGAAAACGCTGGAGCGGATTCAGTCGATTCTGACGACGGGCAAACCGCTTCGTAATTAGTAGTGAGTAGTTGGTATTGAGTGTTGAGATTTTCTGGCTGTGCATCAGTACAAGGAGCTCAAGGTTTGGCAGAAGGCGATGAGCATAACCAAGCTCACCTATCAGCTTTGCGCCGGGTTTCCGGATAATGAGCGGTACGGGCTGGTGTCGCAAATGCGGCGGGCGGCCGTGTCGTTGCCTTCCAATGTTGCGGAAGGTGCTGGCCGAAACTCCAAGCCGGAATTCCGGCAGTTTCTGGCTATAGCAAACGGCTCTGCTTATGAACTGGAAACCCAGTTTCTGCTGGCGGCTTCCTTCGGCTATGTTTCAGAAGAAAATCTCAATACCATTTCCTCGCAACTCACAGAATTGCAGAAAATGCTGTTCGGCCTACAAAAGTCACTGACGTAAAATCTGCTGGAGCAGAACAGCATCTAACTACTCACGTCTCACTACTCAGTACTAAAAGAAATGAACGCATATATCGTAGCCGGTTACCGTACGGCCGTTGGCAAGGCCAACCGTGGCGGTTTCCGCTTCACCCGCCCCGATGACCTCGCCGCCGACGTCATCAAGCACCTGGTGGCCTCGGTGCCCCAGCTGGACCCCACCCGCATCGACGACGTGATTGTGGGCAACGCCGTACCGGAGGCCGAGCAGGGCCTGCAGATGGGCCGCCTGATTTCGTTGCTGGCCCTGCCCATGAACGTGTCGGGCCTCATCGTGAACCGCTACTGCGGCTCCGGCGTGGAAACCATTGCCATGGCCGCCGGTAAAATTGCCGCCGGTATGGCCGACTGCATCGTGGCCGGTGGCACCGAAAGCATGAGTCTGGTGCCCACCGTGGGCTGGAAAACCGTGCCCAACTACAACCTGGCCCAAAAGCACCCCGACTACTACCTCGGCATGGGCCTCACCGCCGAAGCCGTAGCCCAGGACTACAAAATCACCCGCGAAGACCAGGACCAGTTCTCCTACAACTCCCACCAGAAGGCCATTAAAGCCATTCAGGAAGGCAAGTTCAAGGAGCAGATTGTGCCCATCACGGTGGAGGAAACCTACCTCGACCCGGCCAGCGGCAAGAAGAAGAAGCGTTCCTTCGTGGTCGATACCGACGAAGGTCCCCGCGCCGATACGTCGGTGGAAGCCCTGGGCCGTTTGCGTCCGGTATTCGCGGCCAACGGTTCGGTAACGGCTGGTAACTCCTCGCAGACGTCCGATGGGGCCGCTTTCGTCATTGTGATGTCGGAGCGCATGGTGAAGGAGCTGAACCTGGAGCCGATTGCCCGCATGGTGACCTACGCCACCGAAGGCATTGACCCGCGCATCATGGGCATGGGCCCCATCAAAGCCGTGCCGAAGGCGCTGCGCCAGGCCGGCATGAAGCTCCAGGACATCGACCTGTTCGAGCTCAACGAGGCTTTCGCCTCCCAGAGCCTGGCCGTGATGCGCGAGCTGGACCTGGACCAGAGCAAAGTGAACGTGAACGGCGGCGCCATTGCCCTCGGCCACCCGCTGGGCTGCTCCGGTGCCAAGCTCAGCATCCAGCTGTTCCACGAGCTGCGCGCCCGCGGCCAGAAGTACGGCATGGTAACCGCCTGCGTGGGCGGCGGCCAGGGCGTAGCCGGCATCTACGAGCTGCTGAAGTAGCTATTTGACGGGTGCCGTGGGCGGCCCGAAGCGCGGCTTCGGACGGAAAACTCAGCCGCCCACGGCACCCGTCAGTGCCCGGCCCGTCGTTCCAGTCGCTGGGCGCAACCCCTTGCCGCTCTACGCGTTCAGATGAGCAGTAAAAAAGAATCCCCGGTAATGCGGGGTTTTCTTTTCGTGAACTAGTCGGCAAGCATAACAAATTTTTGTATCTTTCGGTACGAGAAAACAACTGGGCCTGCTTGCCAGTATTTAGTAGGTAAGCCGAGTAGTTTACGCGACTTTTTGACTTCGAATTTTCCCACATCAACATCTCACCCGGTCATGGAAGTAACCAATCAGCTTGTGAAAGGCGGCGAGTTTATCATCAAAGAAACCGACGCCCAGGACGTATTTACGCCCGCCGATTTTTCGGAGGAGCAGAACATGATGCACCAGACGGCCCTCGACTTCGTGGAGAAAGAGGTAACGCCCCTGCTGGACCGCCTCGATAACCACGAGGAAGGCCTCATGCGCGGCCTGATGGAGAAGGCCGGCGAGCTGGGTCTGTTCGGCGTGAGCATCCCCGAGCAGTTTGGTGGCCTCGACATGGACTTCCCCACGTCGCTGCGCGTGACGGAGGGGGTAGGTGGCGGCCACTCGTTCCCGGTGGCTTTCGCGGCCCATACCGGCATTGCCATGCTGCCCATTCTGTACTTCGGCAACGAGGAGCAGAAAGCCAAGTACCTGCCCGGCCTCACCAACGGCGAGCTGATGGGGGCCTACTGCCTCACCGAGCCCGGCTCCGGTTCCGACGCTTTGGGCGCCAAAACCAAAGCCATGCCCACCGAGGACGGCGAGCATTACGTGCTCAACGGCCAGAAAATGTGGATTACGAACGGTGGTTTCGCCGACGTATTCATCGTGTTTGCCCAGGTGGATGGTGACAAGTTCACCGGCTTCATCGTGGAGAAAGAAACCCCCGGCCTGAGCCTCGGCAACGAGGAGCACAAAATGGGCATCAAGGGTTCCTCGACCCGCCAAGTGTTCCTCTCCGACGTGAAAGTGCCGAAATCGGCGGTGCTGGGCGAGATTGGCAAAGGCCACCTCATTGCCTTCAACATCCTGAACATCGGCCGCATCAAGCTGGCCGCGGCCTGCCTGGGGGCTACTAAGATGTGCGCCACCCAGAGCGTGAAATACGCCAACGAGCGGGTGCAGTTCAAGCTGCCCATCAGCAAGTTCGGCGCCATCAAGTTCAAACTGGCCCAGCAGGCTATCCGGATTTACGCCGTGGAATCGGCTATTTACCGCGCCGGTATGGACATCTTCCGCATGGAGCAGGAACTGCTCAGCAAAGGCCAGAGCCACAACGAAGCCTTGCTGGGTGCTGCCCGCGAGTTTGCCGTGGAGTGCGCCATTCTGAAAGTAGAAGGCTCGGAAGTGCTCGACTACGTGGTGGATGAGGGCGTGCAGATTTATGGTGGCTACGGCTTCTCGGCCGACTACCCCATGGACCGCGCCTACCGGGATTCGCGCATCAACCGCATCTTCGAGGGCACGAACGAAATCAACCGCATGCTGGCCGTCGACATGATCCTGAAGAAGGGTCTGAAAGGCGAGCTGGATCTGATGGGCCCGGCCCAGGCCGTACAGCAGGAGCTGATGGCTATTCCGGACATGAATCTGGAAGAGGAAACCGGCCTGTTCGCCGCCGAGAAAAAGACCATTGCCAAGCTGAAAAAGGCCATCCTGATGGTAGCTGGTACGGCCGTGCAGAAGTACATGAACTCGCTCGCCAAGGAGCAGGAAGTACTGATGAACATTGCCGACATGGCCATCAAGGTGTACACCGCCGAAAGCACGCTGCTGCGCGTGGAGAAAGAAGCCGCCGCTAAAGGCGAAGAGGCCGTTTCGACCCAGATTGATATTGCCCGCGTGTACCTCTACGACACCGTGGATCAGGTGAACAAGTTCGGCAAAGACGCCATCGGCACCATGACCGAGGGCGACGAGCAGCGTCTGCTGGCTATGGGCCTCAAGCGCTTCACCAAAGCCGACCTCTACAACGCCAAGGAAGCCCGTCGTCGCATTGCCGACAAGCTGATTGCCGCTAACGAGTACGCCTACTAAATCGCGGACTGACGCGGATTTTTTCACGGATTTCACGGATTTTGTAGCCGGTGCTGGCAGGCGCTTGCTACGAACCGTGAAGTCGGGAAAAATCAGAAAACAGCAAGCCGCTCCCGGTTCGGGGGCGGCTTGCTGCTTTTTATTAGTTTACTGCCCTGAACAACGCCACAAGGTAATCTGCCGTTTGCAGAGGAAATTTCCACTCTCAACTTCCCATCCACTATGACGAACGAGCAAGTAAAGGGCAAGGACTTTTACGAAAGCGTGTTGCAATTCTATGACCACGCGGCAAGCTTTTCGAAGCTGGATCCCGGCATTATTGCCCAGATTCGGGCCTGCAACAGTATCTACAAAGTTAACTTCCCGGTGGAAGTAGACGGCCACGTGCAGGTGTTCGAGGGCATCCGGGTGCAGCACAGCCATCACAAGCTGCCCAGCAAAGGAGGCATTCGTTACAGCATATACGTGGATGAGGACGAGGTAATGGCCCTGGCCACCCTGATGACCTTCAAGTGCGCCCTCGTGGACGTGCCATTCGGCGGGGCCAAGGGCGGTGTGAAAATCAACCCGCGCACCAGTTCCGAGCATACGCTGGAGCGCGTGACGCGTCGCTACGCCAGTGAGCTGATCAAGAAGAACCTTATTGGTCCCGGCATGGACGTGCCCGCCCCCGATTACGGTACCGGCAGCCGCGAAATGGCCTGGATTGCTGACACGTATATGACGTTTAAGTACGGCGATACCAGTGCTTTGGGCTGTGTAACCGGTAAGCCGGTGGGCCAGGGCGGTATCCGGGGCCGGACGGAGGCGACGGGGCTGGGCGTGTTTTACGGCCTGCGGGAGTTGCTGCAGGATGAGGTCATGTCGAAGAAGGCGGGCCTGACGCCTGGCATCGAGGGTAAACGCATTATTGTGCAGGGGCTGGGCAACGTGGGCTATTATGCTGCCAAGTTCTGCCAGGATGCCGGTGCCGTCATAACCGGTATTGCCGAGCGCGAAGGAGGTATCTTCAGCGAACAGGGGCTCGATGTGGCTGATGTGTTCCAGCACCGCCAGCAGACGGGCTCCATTATGGGATTTGCAGGTGCCACAGACGTGGAACGCTCTCTCGACCTGCTCGAATACGAGTGCGACGTGCTGTTGCCGGCCGCGCTGGAAAACCAGATTCACGAGGGCAATGCCGATAAGGTGAAGGCCAGAATAGTGGCCGAAGGGGCCAACGGCCCCACTACCCAGGCCGCCGAAAAAATCCTGCTGGCCAAAGGTGTAGTGATCCTGCCCGACCTCTACCTGAATGCCGGCGGCGTGACGGTATCCTACTTCGAGTGGCTGAAAAACCTGTCCAACGTGCGCTTCGGCCGCATGGGCAAGCGGGCCGAGGAAGGCGCCATGCGCCGCCTGGTGGCCACTATTGAGCGGACGACTGGGAAGACCATCACCCCCGAGGAGCGCCAGCTCATTGTGCACGGAGCCGACGAAATTGACCTAGTGCGTTCCGGCCTCGAAGACACGATGATTACGGCCTACCAGTCCATCCGCAAGGTGATGGACGAAGTAGACGGCATTACCGACCTGCGCACGGCGGCCTTCTACAGTGCCATCGAGAAAATCGGCGTCAGCTACCAGTCGCTTGGTATCTTCCCCTGATTTGTTTAGCGGTCAGCTTCAGTACAAAGCGCCCCTTCCCGTTATCGTGGGAAGGGGCGCTTTCTTTATCCGGGAGCCTGGTGTCATTCACAGAATCCGCGAAATCAGTTGAAATTCGGGCTAATCTGTGATGCTACTTCACCACAATCTTATTGAGCATGAGGGCCGCCGATTTCTTGCTGGGCCGGCTGACACCGACGATGGTTTTAGGGTCGAGCCAGGCGGTAAAATCCTTTACGTAGGCTAGGTTCTGGTCGGCGGCTACGTTCAGACCCAGGCCCTTGGGCTCCTGTAGCACGCCCGTCTGCACGTTCAGGCGGCGCAGGTACACATCCGATTTGCCCTTGAGTTTCTCCCAGGTCAGGAACTGAACTTCCGAGCCGAACACGGCGGCCTGGTAGCCGATGCTGCTGTAGCCTTCCGCAGCCGGAGCCACCTGATCTTTGCCCACGATGCTGTGCCAGGCGGGAGTCAGAAATTCGTTGAAGCCAAACAGGTGCAGTTCGCGGGTGTGACCGGGCGAATCCTCGCCGCCTTCCTCGTACTTTTTCTCGGCCACCACCACCAACTGTTTTTCAGCCGTGAGCAGCAGGTCGGTGAGGTAGATATCTTCGAGGCGCTGGGCAGCGGCGCCGCTGGCTTTATTGGCATCGGCCAGGTACTCGGGCGAAAAGGCTATTTCCGGCGCGAACTTCATCTCACCTTCGTCCGAAAAGTCGTACTTGACCACCTTTAGGCTGTGGTAGAGGCCGGTTTCCCGCTCGTTGCAGATGGCGGCGGCGTAGAGCGTATTGTCGGGCTGCAGCGCAAAGCGGGAGTCGAAGATGTTCACCACTTTGCCCCCAAATGTCCCACCCACCGACACCGACATGACCTTCACCTCCGGCGAATCGTTACGGTAGCGGCGGACGGTGAGCTTTTTCATGTCGTCGCCGGCCAGGGTCACAAACTGGGAGCCGTCGTTGCCTACGTGCACCGTCACGGAGAAGAAGCCACCCTGGTCGTGAAAGTCGTAGGTACGGTCCTTGAGCTTGAGCAGCTTTTCGTCGTAGACGGTAGCCTTGATGGCTTTGATCTGGTTTTTCTGGGTGGCGTAGCTCCACACAACCAGCCGGCTGCCGTCGGGCGAGAAGGCCGTTCCCGGGCGCCGGTCGCGGGTGCCGGCCGTCAGCAGTTGCTTAACCGGGCTTTTCTGACCGTTGGCCAAGTCCAGGGAATAAGCGCTGAGCTGCTGCGCTGCCTCCGTTTTTTGGTGCACTACCACCGTCGCCTGCCCGTTGCTGCGCATGAAGCCGTCCACCGCCTCGCCGGCAGCCAGGGGCAGGGCCGTGCTCCAGACCTGTTTCAAATCCTGATCGTAGCGTTGTACAGCGTACTCGTTGGCCGCCTTGCGGGCCAGAATAAGAAAACCGCCCCCGGGCAGGGTCAACGTTTTATGCGCCACGCGCTGGTTGTAGCGGTCCTGAGAAGTTTCAGGCAGGTAGCTGAAAGCGGCAGATTTTACCCGCTGTGCCGAAGCCGGAGCCGGATTCAGCACCAGGGCCGCCACGGAGAAGCCGGCGGCGAACAAAAGTGAAAAACGCACAAGCAGAGACAGTTAAAGGAAAGAACAGGACCAGTATCCAAGAAAATGGATTCTTCAAAGGTATCCAACTTTGAGCGGACAGAGGACCAAAGGCAGCTAGAGCGGTAGAAAGTAGACTTACCCACTTTTTATTGTGGTCAGAATGTAACCTGAAGGCGACGAATTCGTTAGTCACGCCTAGACGAAGAGTTCCTTATTTTCAAAAAATAGGGTAATTTTATATGGCATAAGTTATATTTGCCGTGTGGAATGGCATCTTTCTAAAGCAATGAGTTGCTAGAAAGAAGAAACTTCGACTCTCTGTTCACGACTTGTTCGGGGCAGCTTCAGTAAAAAAATGACATCTGGCTTGGTTATTGTAAAATACTTGGGCCCTTTAACTGCAAAAGCATAGCATGAAATCTTTACTCCAGTTTGCTCTTATGATTTCCCTGGTAGTAGTTGGCAAGCTCAACCGGGAGCCCTCCGTACCAGCAACCGTTATCAAAGCGGGCGTATCTGTGCTTGCAACCCCCGTGCGCAATGCCTCTTTGCAGCACCGGCGAATAGCCATGCCGGCTCAGAAGCAGGGAAGCGGTTCCCGATTCTGGCAGGTGGCGGCCCCGGTCAGCGTCAACTCATACCAATAGCATCCCGGTAAGCGGCTCTTCGGAAGCCGCTTTTTTTATGCCAATTACTCCACGGCAAAGGAAACTCCCTCAGCTAATGCGGCTCCAGTTCACGGCCGTGGCGGGCAGGCTTTCGATATGGTGACGAATGGCTTGGTTGGCGGGTTTGGCCAGGTTGGGGTCGTCCTGGAGCAGGGCCTGGGCGGCGGCCCGGCTTTCGCTCAGAATGCGGCCGTCCTTGGCCAGGTCGGCAATGAGCAGGTCGAGCACGCCGCTCTGCTGGGTGCCCATCAGGTCGCCGGGGCCGCGCAGCTTTAGGTCGATGTCGGCAATTTCGAAGCCGTTGTTGGTGCGTACCATCGTTTCGATGCGGGTGCGCGAGTCCTTGCTGAGCTTGTAGCCACTCATCAGAATGCAGTAGCTCTGGTCGGCCCCGCGACCTACCCGGCCCCGCAGCTGGTGGAGCTGGGAGAGGCCGAACCGCTCGGTGCTTTCAATGACCATCACGGAGGCGTTGGGCACGTTCACGCCCACCTCAATCACGGTGGTGGCCACCATGATCTGGGTTTCGTTTTTCACGAAGCGCTGCATTTCGGCGTCCTTTTCGCCGGCTGTCATGCGCCCGTGTACGATGCTGATCTGGAACTCGGGGAAGGCGCGGGCCACGCTCTCGTAGCCGTCCATCAGGTCCTTGTAGTCGGCCATGGCCTCGCTCTCCTCAATGAGCGGGTACACAATGTACACCTGCCGGCCCAACTTGATCTGGTCGCGCAGAAACTGGAATACCTTGAGCCGGTTTGAGTCGAAGCGGTGCACCGTGACGATGGGCTTGCGGCCGGCCGGCAGCTCGTCAATCACCGACACGTCGAGGTCGCCATACAGCGTCATGGCCAGGGTGCGCGGGATGGGCGTGGCCGTCATCACGAGCACATGGGGAATCACGTGGGGGTTCTTCTGCCAGAGTTTGGACCGCTGGGCCACCCCGAAGCGGTGCTGCTCGTCCATGATGGTGAGGCCCAGGTTCCTGAACTGCACCACGTCTTCGAGTAAGGCGTGGGTTCCCACCAGCAGGTGCATTTCGCCGGAGCGCAACTGCTCGTGCAGCACCCGGCGGGCCGCCGTGCGGGTGGAGCCCGTCAGGAGCCCGATTTTGAGTCCCAGCAGATCAGCAAACTGCTTGAGGCCGGTGTAGTGCTGGTCGGCCAGGATTTCAGTGGGCGCCATCAGGCAGCTCTGGGCCCCGTTGTCGGCGGCCATGAGCATGGCAATGAAGGCCACGATGGTTTTGCCCGAGCCCACGTCGCCCTGCAGCAAGCGGTTCATCTGCTGGCCGGCGCAAAAATCCTTGTAAATGTCGTGGATAACGCGTTTCTGGGCCCCGGTCAGATCGAAGGGCAGCACGTTCTTGTAGAAGTGAACCAGCGTGGGCACCTCCTTGAAAATCTGACCGGCCAGGGTCACTTTGCGCTGGTCGCGCTGGCGCAGCAGCTTGAGCTGAATGTAGAACAGCTCTTCAAACTTGAGCCGGAAGCGGGCCGTCTGGAGCAGGTCGGGCGTCTGGGGGAAGTGAATCTGCTGGAGGGCCGTGGCCTTATCCAGCAGCGCATACTGCTGAATCAGGTCGGGCGAGAGGGTTTCCTGGACCTGGGGCAAGGCAATCTTGAGCAGGTCGGCCACCATGCGCGCAATGGCCTTGCTATCGATGCGGTGGTAGTTCTTGAGTTTCTCCGACGTGTTGTAAACGGGCTGCAGAAAGCTCTGGCCGGGCTTCTGCTCGGTCACTTCCTCCATCTCGGGGTGGGCCATCTGGGGGCGGCCGTTGAACATCGTGGGCTTGCCGAATACGATGTACTCCTGATGGTTTTTGATGATCTTTTCCAGGTAGTTCACGCCCTTAAACCACACCAGCTCCAGCTCTCCGCTGGCGTCGGCCACCTTGGCCACCATGCGCTTCTTGTGGCCCTCGCCAATCACCTCCCGCCCCCGCAGAATGCCTTTCACCTGCACGTAAGGCAGGTCCTCGTGCAGGTCTGCCACGTTGTAGAACTGGGTGCGGTCGAGGTAGCGGAAGGGATAGCGCTGGATCAGGTCGCCGTAGGTGAACAGGCCCAGTTCCTTTTGCAGCAGCTGGGCCCGTTGCAGGCCCACACCCCGCAGGTGCTCTATTTTGGTCTGAAAAAAGGTACTCATGAAGTAGCTGTTAGCGGATAGCTATTGGCTGTTCGCTTTTTCGGGCTGGAAGGTGCGGTTAGGTGGTCTGGCCTTCTGTCAGGAAGCTAAAAGCCAATAGCCATTAGCTAACAACTCAATCCTACCGGTATTGCAGCGTGTTCAACAGGTGCACTACGTCCTGCTTTACGTACTCGATGACGGGGGCCAGGGAGTCGTTGGCGGTGGCGGTGCGGAAGTAGAGGGCGCCGCGGAAGAAGTGGCGGGTGCTGTCGGTGGTGTAGAACTGGAACTGACTCGGCACTTCACCCTGGAGCTCAAACACGGCCACCCGCATGCCGAAGGGCGTTTCCAGCACCTTCTCATCAATGGCCGAGGCCTTTATCTCGTGCTTGCTGGTGAGCTTGCGGGCATCTTCCAGCAGGCGAGTGTAGCGCTGCGGATTGCCCTTCAGATCGGCATAGGTGAGCTGCACGCTGGCTTTCAGCTGGGGGTAGTACACGTTGATCCAGTGGGGCTGAGCCAGATAGGAAGAGTCGCGCAGCACCTTGGCGTAGCGCGAGTACTCAAACGTGTACGGGTGACCCGGGGCCAGCTGCTGGTAGGCGTGGGCCGGCAGATCGATGCGGTTGTAGCCCCGGGGCTTGGGCGTGAAGTCGGGTGCGGACGTGCAGCCCGCCAGCAACAGCCCCAGCAGGGCAGCTGGGCACCAGGCACCAGAAAATCGGAAAACGGCCATGCAGAAGCGAATCGGGTGAGACAGTAAAGGTAACCAGGAAAGCCGGCTCGTGCGTTTAAAAAAGGGTTTTTCCCCGCGGCGGACGACAAGAGCAGTAAGCAGCGCGGGCCGGCTGGTCACACGTCGGGGAACTGGCCTTATGAGTCGGCAGGCAGTCGTGCCGACTCATTGGGGTAAGACTTTCGCCAGTGCTGCTACCGGTATCCCGGTACGCAAAAAGCCCCGGCAGAACCTTGTCCTTACCCAAAACTTGCGAAGCGCGTCGGCCGGAAGGCCGACGCTTTTTTGTTGCGGGGTTAGGGGCTATTCGTCGCGTAGGTGCGCCGCCAAGTGGACGCCTTCGACGAGCAGGCGCAGGG
>NZ_JAHHZN010000010.1 GCF_018760735.1 Hymenobacter piscis | reverse complement strand
TTACGCCAACTCACCCGCCCCGCCACGAGCCCGCACGAACCCATGGCCCGCATGGTGGAGGCCCTAATGCGCTGGATTAGCTGGAAAGTCGCTCGCTATCAGCCAACTAAAATAGTAGGGTAGAGTATTAACCACCAATACTACTATCTTATATTTGGTAACGGAAGCGATTATGGAGGCAGAAACGAAAGTTTGAAAGGCCTCAATTGGTTTATTTCCCCAAAGGATTATAATACAGGCACTTCTACTGATCCACCAACGATAAATAAGCAACGATGAAAAAGTATCTTCTGCTATCAATAGCGACTGTATTTTTTATTATATTTATATTTAATATTAAATCGTATACAAATACAGAAATAAATACAGTTGATGACATAAATAACATTTCTTTTAAAGGCAAAGTTTCCGTTATTTCAAATAACAGAGGTCTTAAAATAAAAATGGACAATGACGAAAAAATATATGATCTAACAGGTGCCTGCAATGATACGGCATGCTTATCATATAATATATCATGGGGAGACACAATATTCAAATGTAAAAATTCAAGCGTTATTTTTTTAAAATCAACACATAGCAATAAAACAAGTGAATGGTTTATGCCCAATAATTAGTATTAAATTTCATCTGTTCCTAACATGATTTCTTTCACAATAATTTTGAGAAAAAATTTTGCGCATTTCGTATTCTTTGCGGTAATTTCAACTGGCTGTACACCTCCAGCGAATAAGTTGGCCTACGTGGACACGGACCGGCTGCTGAACTCCTATCAAGCCATGCTCGACGCGCGGCGGCAGTACCAGCGCCAGCAGCAGGAGTGGCAGCACAACCTAGGCACCCTCGAACAGGAGGCCCGCGCCGCCACCGATACGGCCCAGCGGCTGAGCGCCACGCTATCCCCCGCCGCCCGCGCCACCCAGGCTGCCCGCGCCCAGTTGCGCCAGCAACAGTACCTGAGCTACCGCCAGGCCATCGAGCAGCAGGCCCCCCAAGAGATGCAGCGCCTCACCCAGCCCGTGCTGCTGCACGTCAACAAGTACCTGCGCCAGTACGGCGAGCAGCACGGCTACGCCCTCATCTTCGCCACCGGCGAGGCCGGCACGCTCGTCTACGGCCAACCCGGCCTTATGCCCATTGATCTGGCCGCTAGGCATAACCACATAGTTCAACAGACCTGAGAGTTGGGCTGGCCTAGCGGGCGCAGGCAAAGTGCTCCTACGCCGTAACCGGGTTGCGCTTGAGCAAGCGGCGCTTGTCCCAGCGGTCCAGCAGGGGGTGAATGAGGACGCTAACCAGGATGATAAGCGTGCCGGCGTAGAAGCCGGGGGAGAGTTTTTCTTCCTCAAAGCCCGATACGTGGAGCGTGTACATGAGCACGGCCAGCAGGATGCCGTACACGGGCTCCAGGTTGATGGTGAGGTTGACTACGAAGGCCGAAATGCGCTTCATCAGCTCCACCGAGGCCGAGAAGGCGTACACCGTGCACACGCCGGCCAACAGCAGCAGCCAGAGCCAGTCGTAGCCCGAAAGCGCCAGCTGCAGGCCCCGGCCGCCGGTGAAGTAGCGGCTGTACACCGGCAGAAACAGCGCGATGCTCAGACAGGCGCCCACCATTTCGTAGAGCGTGAGCCGCAGGGGCGGGTGCTGCTTCACGAGCTTGGAGTTGAGTACGCTGAACAGCGCCGACAGTCCCGCCGAAATAATGGCCACGCCCAGGCCCAGCAGTTGGTCAAGCTCGGCCTGCGAAACGATGTAGAGCCCCACCATGGTAAGCAGACCCAGCCCCACCTCGTAGCCGCGCACCTTGCGCCAGAGCACCAGCGGCTCCAGCAGGGAAGTCCAGAGGGCTAGCGTGGCCATGCCCGCCAGACTCACGCTCACCGACGAGAGGCGGGCCGAGAGGAAGAACGTAATCCAGTGCACGGCCACCAGCGCGCCCACGCCCAGCAGGCGCACCACGTCGGCCGCCGGAATGCGCCAGGGGCGCCGCCGGCCCACCAGCAGGGCCAGCAGCCCCAGGCTGGCCAGGGCCGTGCGCCAGAACACCAGCTCCACCGGCGGCACCGAAATCAGCTTGCCCAGAATGGCCGTAAAACCCCAGAGCAACACAATGAAATGCAGGCGTAAGTAGTCTTTCAAACGGTGAGATGGTGAGGTGGTGAAATGGGGAGTTTGACGTTTGGGCAGTCCTGGCGGCGCGACTGGCGCTGGTGTGCGGAGGTAGCAGGGAGGACAGATGTGCGCAACGGCTGGTTTGATGAAGACGGAAGTGTTGCAGTTGAAGCCCCGCGCATCAGGCGCCACCAGGCTTCTAAAACATCAACTCACTATTTCACCAGCTCACCACCTCACCTACTGCGGTATCACGCGGTACAGGATGCCGCCGATGAGGGTGAACACGATGCTCGGGACCCAGGCGGCGAGCAGGGGTGAGAGGGTGCCCACGGCGGCCAGGTTGCGGCTCAGAATCACGAAGATGATGAACACGAAGGCCAGCACGAAGCCCAGGGCAATCTGCCCGCCCACGCCGGCGCGGCTCTTGCGGGCGCTCATAATCACCCCAATCACCGTCAGGATAAACATGGCGTAGGGGTAGGCGAACCGCTCGTACTTCTCGCTCAGGTACACCTGGGTATCATCGGCGCCGCGGGCTACTTTCTGGTCGATGTAGCGGTTGAGCTCCGGCAAAGTCAGGGTTTCGGCCAGGCGGTAGGTGCTGGCGAAGTCCTTGGGGAAGAGGTTGAGGGTGGTGTCGCGGGCGGGCAGGCTCTTGAGGGTTTCCTTTTCGCCGGCAAACGTGCGCAGCAGCTGGGGCGTGAGGCGCCAGGCCTGCTTGGTCGAATCCCAGGTAATGGCTTCGGCCGTGAGGCGACGCTTGAGCAGGGTGCCCTCAATGGTTTCGAGCGCGAACTTGTAACCCACGTTGTTCACGTTGTCGTAGCTCTCCATGAACGCGTACTGCCGGGGCCCGATTTTAATGTGCACGTTGCGCCCGCTGTAGCGGTAGGGGTTCTTGATGTAGGCCTTCTCGAACTCGACCCGCGTTTTGTTGGCCATCGGAATCAGCCAGCCGGTCATGGCCATCGTGAGGGCGCCCAGAATGGCGCTGCCCATGATGTAGGGCAGCAGAAAACGCTTGAAGCTGATGCCCGAGGCCAGCATGGCCACCACCTCGGTGCGCGAGGCCAGCTGGGCCGTCACGAATACCACCGCAATGAACACGGTGATAGGGGAGAGCAGGTTGGCGAAGTACGGAAACAGGTTCAGGTAGTACTCCGAGATGATCTGCCAGGCCCCCAGATCGTGCTGAATGAAGTCGTCGTTTTTCTCCGTGAAGTCAATCACGCAGATAACCGACACGAGCAGCACCACCGTGAAGAAAAACGCGGTGAGAAACTTCCGGAGGATGTACTTATCGAGGATCTTCAATGGAGTTGTTAGTTGTTAGTTGTTAGTTGCCAGGCTGTTCTAGAAGCATCCGCGAAAACGGCCTGACAACTAACAACCAGCAACTGACAACTCATTACAGCCGCGTCATCAGCTTTTTCACCATCACGTCCTTCCACTCCCGGAAGGTGCCGGCCAGGATGTGCTGGCGGGCCTGTTTCACCAGCCAGAGGTAGAAGGTCAGGTTGTGAATGGAGGCAATCTGGGGGCCGAGCATTTCCTTGCTGTGGAAGAGGTGGCGCACGTAGCTGCGCGAGTAAAAGGTGCTCACGTAGCCGCCCAGCTCCGCGTCAATCGGCTCGAAGTCGTCGGCCCACTTGCGGGCGGCAATATTCATAATGCCCTGGGTGGTGAACAGCATGCCGTTGCGCGCGTTGCGGGTCGGCATCACGCAGTCGAACATGTCCACGCCCAACGCAATATTCTCCAGAATATTGGCCGGCGTGCCCACGCCCATCAGGTAGCGGGGCTTGTCCTGGGGCAGAATGTCGCAGACCAGCTCGGTCATTTCGTACATGAGCTCGGCCGGCTCGCCCACGCTCAGCCCCCCGATGGCGTTGCCCTCGCGGCCCTGCTCGGCAATGAATTCGGCCGACTTGATGCGCAGGTCCCGGAAGGTGGAGCCCTGCACAATCGGGAACAGGGTCTGGGAGTAGCCGTAGTGGCCCTCGGTGCTGTCGAAGCGGGCAATGCAGCGCTTGAGCCAGCGGTGGGTCATGTCAAGGGAGCGGGCGGCGTAGTCGTACTCGCAGGGCCAGGGCGTGCACTCATCGAAGGCCATGATGATGTCGGCCCCGATGGTACGCTGAATGTCCATCACGCCCTCGGGCGAGAACAAATGCTGGGAGCCATCAATGTGGGAGCGGAATTTTACGCCTTCCTCCTTGATTTTGCGCGTGCCCGAGAGCGAGTACACCTGGTAGCCGCCCGAGTCGGTGAGGATGGGCCGGTCCCAGCCGTTGAACTTATGCAGGCCGCCGGCTTTGCTGATGATGTCGAGGCCGGGGCGCAGGTAGAGGTGGTAGGTGTTGCCGAGGATAATCTGGGCGTTGATGTCGTCCTTCAGGTCGCGCTGCTGCACGGCTTTCACGGTGCCGGCCGTGCCCACGGGCATAAAAATGGGCGTTTCAATGGGGCCGTGGTCGGTGTGCACCACGCCGGCGCGGGCTTTGGAGTGCGGGTCAGTCGTGAGCAGGTCGAAGGTCATGCGGGGAGGCTAAGTTGTCAGTTGCCAGTTATCAGTTGTTGGTAGTCGGTTGGCAGATACCAAGGCAGTACCTGACAACGGACAACCAACAACTGACAACCGACAACTAATCCGGCTGCAAAGGTACTCCGAATGCCTACTTTTGCAGTCTGAAATACCCGCTGCCTTTGTCTTTCCCGCTTTCCCCGGCCATCTGGCTGCTGCTGGCCGCCGTGCTGGTGCAGCTCTGTTACGCGGCCTACTATTTTCTGCCCTTCGCCCGCCGCCCCGCGGAGCCCGCCGGGTCCGAGGCGGCCGGGCTCGACGGCGAGCCGGTGTCGGTGCTGGTGTGCGCCCACAACGAGCTGGACAACCTGCGCCAGCTGCTGCCCCTGCTGCTCCAGCAGGACTACCCGGCCGGCTTCGAAATCGTACTCATCGACGACCGTTCCACCGACGACACTTATCTGTACGCCCAGCAGCTGGTGCAGTATTATCCGCATGTGCGGCTGGTTTCCGTCACGCACACCCCAGAAGGGCTGGCCCCGAAGAAATACGCCCTCACCCTGGGTATCAAAACGGCCCGCCACGCCCGCCTGCTCTTCACCGACGCCGACTGCATCCCGGCCACCAATCAGTGGCTCCGGTACATGCAGCGCGGCTTTGCCCGGCCCGCCGACCTGGTGCTGGGCTACTCCGCCTACGCCGAGGAACCGGGCTTTCTGAATAAGTTGATCCGGTTTGAAACCTTACTTACGGGGGCACAGTATCTGTCTTTCGCCTGGCGCGGCCGGCCTTATATGGGCGTGGGCCGCAACCTGGCCTACACCCGGGCGGTCTTTCAGTCGACCAAGGGCTTTGCCTCCCATATCCGCAGCCTCAGCGGCGACGACGACCTGCTGGTGCAGGATGCCGTGGCGGCCGGGGCCCGGACGGCCGTGGTGGCCGAGCCGGGGGCGCATACGCTCAGCCAGCCGGCCACCAGCTGGGGCCAGTGGTGGCGGCAGAAACGCCGGCATCTCTCGGCCGGCCGCCAGTACCGCTTCACCGACCGGGTGCGCATCGGAACCTTCGTGGGGGCCAACCTTGTCTTTTACGCTACGGCCTGCGGGCTGCTGTTTTTTCGCGCCGATTGGATACCTTTGGCTACGGTCTGCCTCGTGCGTACCGGCGCTATGCTGGCCGTTTACCAGCAGCTCAACCGGCGGTTGGGCGAGCAGCTGCCCGCTGTCTGGCTCCCCGTTCTCGACGCGGTGTATTTTTTTTATTATCTCGCTCTGGGAATCTCCTTGTTCCTCTACCGTACGCTCCGATGGAAGTAAATAATCAGGAAAAACAGTTCTCCGCCAAAGCCAAGCACGACTTCAAGCTGATTCGTGCCGCCGTGGAGAACAACGACGAAAAAGCGTATGCCGAGCTGATGCACATCTACAAGAAGCCCGTGTATCACGTGGTGCTCAAGATGGTGCGTAACCCCGACGACGCCGAGGACCTCACCATCGAGGCCTTCGCCAAAGCCTTCCGCAACCTGCACAAGTTCAACCCCGAATTCGCCTTCAGTACCTGGCTCTTCCGCATCGCCACCAACAACTGCATTGACTTTATTCGCAAGAATAAAATCAAGACGATGTCGATTGACTCGGCCATCAAGATTGACAACGGCGACGAAATCACCATCGACTTCCGCGACCAGAACCTGAACCCGCAGGAGACGACCATCAAGAACCAGAAAATCGAAATCATGCAGCACGTGGTATCGCGGCTGCCCGACAAGTACCAGCGCCTCGTGACGCTGCGCTACTTCGATGAGCTGAGCTACGAGGAAATTGCCACCGAGCTCAAAGCCCCCCTCGGCACCGTGAAAGCCCAGCTGCACCGCGCCCGCGAGCTGCTCTATGACATGGTGAAAGGCAAAAAAGAAATTATTTAAGGTAAGGAGTTAACCATAAGTAGAACGTCATTCTGAGCAAAGCGAAGAATCTCGCGTGCTGGTGTTGCGCCAATAGCCCAATGTCAGCACGCGAGATTCTTCGCTTTGCTCAGAATGACGTTCTCTCCTCTTCTGTCCACCCCCATGAACCTGCTCGACCACTACTTCCCCCACCTCACCGACCACCAGCGCCAGCAGTTCCGGCAGCTTGAAACCGAGTTCCGGGGCTGGAACGAGCGCCTCAACCTCGTGGCCCGCACCGACGTGGACAACCTGGAGGAGCGCCACATCCTGCACTCCCTGGGCATTGCCAAGGTGGTGGAGTTTGCGCCCGGCTCCTCGGTGCTCGATGTGGGCACGGGGGGCGGGCTGCCGGGCCTGCCGCTGGCCATTCTGTTCCCGGAGGTGAAGTTTCACCTCGTGGACAGCATCGGCAAAAAGATTAAAGCCGTGCAGGAAATGGCCCAGGCCCTGCACCTGACCAACGTGACGGCCGAGCAGACCCGCGCCGAGCAGCTGCGCCCCAAGTACGACTACGTGGTGAGCCGCGCCGTGGCCCGCCTGGCCACCTTCCACACCTGGATTGCCCACCGCTACAAGCCCCGCGCCGAAGCTGCCCCCCACAGCGGCCTCTACTACCTCAAAGGCGGCGACCTGACTGAAGAAATTGCCGAATCCGGCCTCAAAGCCCAAGTTATAGATTTAAGCAGCTTTTTCGCGGAGGAATTCTTCGAGACGAAGAAGGTGGTGGTAGTGACGGTGTAGGAATTAAAGCGCTTTCTAAAGGACCGTTTATAAAGCGTTATAAGGGAATTGCTGACCTTCGCGGGCATGAAGCTTACCCGCTACTTGTTAATGTTGCCGCTGCTTGCCTGTACAGCCACCGACACTTGGCAGTCCTTCGCAATAGATAAACGACTTACCGTAGAGCTGCCGGTTCAGGCCACAGAGCTAAATGTGGCCCAGATGCTCCCCGCTGGCCAAGCTCCCACACACACCCAGACATGGGTGGCGCGGGCGTCGGAAGGACTATGCGTAGTAATGCGAATTCCTTTCGTGAATGTCGAAGTAATTAGACAAGGTGACACAACGCAGCATCGGCTTTTTTATGATAGTGTAGTCAAGGGGGCATTGGCAGATGAAAACCAGGCTCACCTACTCAAGCGCACTTCCTTCCAAATAGCTGGTGGCATTGGCATCGAGATTAAGTATACAGCATTAGATGCGCACACAGGCCATCGTAGAGTGCGTTACATGCGCAGTCTTGTTTTGGATTCTATCGGCTATAATCTTCTTTTCCGGCCTGCTAACCTCTCCGACAGTTTAGGCTTAGTTGACCACGCCCAGCGCCGACGCTTCTTCAATTCCATCACGATAAATCCATAGCCTTTTTATTCGCTCCTCTATCGATGCGGAAGTGAGAAAGGCCCTTAATAGACTTGGCTGTCCACTCTAACAAACGTTCAGTGAAAGGGTGATTTAAACAGCCCCCATATTCTACATATGGTACGATAAGGGTCCGGTTATCAGACCCTAACCGGCCTCTGAACACCACTTTCACAGTGGTTCTGCCAGCTACTGACATTGCATTGGAGGCCGCTGGCCCTTCCAACTTAGAAAAACTGCAGTTCCCCCCTCACCCCGGCACCTCGCTCGTGAGGAACTCCACGGCGCGGCGCTCCGAGTAGTATTCCCCGTCCGGGGCGCCCTCGGCGAAGCCCACGTGGCCGCCGTCGGTGGGGGTTTCCAGGAACACGTAGGGGCTGGCGGCGGCCACGTCGCGGGGGAAGCAGCTGGCGGGCAGGAAGGGGTCGTTCTGGGCGTTGACCAGCAGCGTGGGCACCCGGATGCCGCTCAGGTACTGGCCGGAGCTGGCGTGGGCGTAATAGGCATCGGCCGATTCGAAGCCGTGCATGGGGGCCGTGAACCGGTCGTCGAACTCCGGAAAGCCCGTGAGCTCGTCGAGGTTGGTGAGGTCAACCTGGCCGGGGAGGAGGGCGGCTTTCTGGCGCATCTTCTCCCGCAGCGTTTTCATGAAGCGGTTGAGGTAGAGGCGGTTTTCGAGGCGGGCAATGTGGTGGGAGCTGGCCCGCAGGTCGGTGGGCACGGAGAACACGGCGGCGCGCTGCACCTGCGGGGGTACCCGGGCGGCGTTTTCGCCCAGGTACTTGAGCGTCACGTTGCCGCCGGCCGAAAAGCCCGTCAGGAAGACCCGCCGGTAGCGGCCCGGGCCCAGGGCGTAGCGCACCACAAAATCGAGGTCGGCGGTGTCGCCGAGGTGGTAGGAGCGGAGCAGGCGGTTCATTTCGCCGCTGCAGCTGCGGTAGTTCCAGGCCAGGGCATCGAGGCCGGCCTGGTTGAGGGCCCGCACCATGCCCCGCACGTAGGGCCGGCCGGCGTCGCCCTCCAGTCCGTGCGAGACGATGGCCAGCGTATCGGTGGGCTGCCCGTCGGGCCGCGCCGACCAGTCGAGGTCGAGGAAGTCGCCGTCTTCGGTTTCCACCCGTTCGCGCCGGTAAAGCACGTCGGGCACGGTGCGCCAGAGGCTGGGCACGATGGTTTGCAGGTGGCCGTTGAAAAGGTAGAACGGCGGCTGGTAGGCGGAAGCGGCAACGAGGGGCATGGCAGAGGCAGCAAAAGCGGGGCCGCGGGCGAAACAAACGGCCGGTAAGCAAATTACGGCAAAAAATGGTAGGCATGCCGAGCGAATTGACCCGCGCCTGGGCACCGCAGTGGCGGTCCGGGCCAGGACGAACCACCCCCGCGGCGCCGGGGAAGGCCGTTTTCGCGGGTTATTCCACCCGGCGCGGGCTCATTGCTGAAAAGCGTTTGCGAATTAGCGGCAAAGCCTTACCTTTGCACTCCCCAATTGAACTGAATTCGAGCAGAAGACCATTTTCATACCCCATGGCAAACCATAAATCGGCCCTCAAGCGCATCCGTTCCAACGAAGCTAAGCGCGTACTGAACCGTTACCAGGCAAAATCTACCCGCACCGCTATCAAGAAGCTGCGCGCCACCACCGATGCTTCGGCCGCTCAGGAGCTGCTCCAGAAAGTGTCGTCGATGCTGGACCGTCTGGCCAAGAAGAACATCATCCACAAGAACAAAGCCGCTAACAACAAGTCGAAGCTGGCCAAGTTCGTGAAGTCGCTGGCTGCGTAAGTAGCTAACCGGCTATCTGCTCTTGTATAAGGTGAGGCCCGGTGCGCAAGCATCGGGCCTTGCTGCGTTCCGGCCCGGGCAGCGCGCACACCAGCAAACCGGATAATGCGCCGGAGCGCTTGACTTATTGCTCGGGGCTGGTATCTTGGCCGGCAGTAGCCCGCTATTTCCTTCGTATTCTATTCCCGCCTATGAGACACCGTTACGCCTTGTTAACGAGCCTGCTGCTGACGGGCGCGTATGCCGCAACCGGCCAGGACTGGCGGCCTTTCCGCGCCAACGGCGACGTGCACGCCTTCACCCTGCAACGCGCCGCGGCAATGACCGACACCGTGCTGACGCTCCGCCTCGACTCGGCCGGGGTGCGGGGGGCGGATTCGGTGTACTTTTTCAACCGCGTGATGCGGCCCGCGGCGGGCCCGGGGGAGCGGTGGCGCAAGTCGCGCAACAACCAGTTTGGGGCCCACCTGCGCTACGAGGCCGCGACGAGGGTCTATTGGCTGGAATGGGCGGCCGAAGCCGGCGCCCCGGCCCGGAGCGTACCGTTGCCCGTTTTTCAGAAAACCGGCACCACCTTCACCGGCAGCACCGGTCCAACGGCCACCGTGGTCAGCCGGGCCACGCGCCTGCTTGACGGGCAGCCGGATTCGGTGGTAACGCTGCGCGCCGGTGCGGAAACCTACGAGGTGAGTAAGAGCTACGGGCTGGTGGCCGGCCCGGGCGGTGCGGGCGCGAACCTGACTCTGGCCCGGCAGCCCGCGGCGGCGGGCCAGAGCTACTACAACCCCCTGCTGGTAGCCGATTTCCGGCCCGGCGACGAATTCGGCTACTACGGCGAAACGGCTATTTATCCCAACACGCTGGTCTGCGAAACCACCCACCTGCTCCAGCGCGTGGTCAGCCGCCAGGAAACGCCCGATAGCCTGATTTTGGTGGTGCGCTACCAGGTGCGTACGCAGGCTTCGGGGGCGCCGGGCTGCCCGCCGGCGGGTGTGCGGTGGTCGGTGCCGACTACGGCGCGGCTGGCGGCTTCGCGGCGCACCGGGCAGTGGGCGCCGGGCTCCGGCGGGGCAGTGGGGCCCGCGCCGGAAGTGCCGCTGCTGGCCTACGAGTGGGCCGCAACCGGCGGCCCGGCCGGCAGCGTGCGCATGGGGCATCCCGTCGTGGCCGGTCGCCAGAGTAGCGGGGGCTGTGGCGCTACTGTGCCACTGCGCACCCAAACCCTGTGGCCGGCGCGCACCGGCAGCTCCGATACCTACCTGCCCTACGCGCTCGACCAGCCGCCGGTGAATGAGCTACTCGGCTCCGGCACGGGCGTAGTGCAGAATCAGCAGCTGGAGCTGGTGTATTTCCGCCGGAGCAATGGCGTTACCACCCTCAGCTGCGGCACCCGGCAACCTTTCGATCTGCTGCTATCGGCCCCGGGCAGCCAGGCGGCGGGCGGTGCCCGGCTCTACCCGAATCCGGCCGCGGCTACTACTACCCTGGAACTGCCGGCGCCAACCGGCGCGGCCGGGCGGCTGGTGCTGCTCACGGCTACCGGGCAAACCCTCAGGACCCGGTTGTTGCCCGTGGGCACGGCCCGCCTGGCAGTGGAGCTGGCGGGGCTGCCGGCTGGCCTGTACCTGGTGCGGGTGGAGCAGCCCGGCCGCCCGGCCGTGCTGCTGCGGCTGCACCACGCGGAGTAGGCGCAAAAAAAGGCCCGCCGGAACCTGGTTCCGGCGGGCCTTTTTAGCGGTTGGTAAGGGGCGGGTTAGGCCACGCTCACTTTCACCATGTTGGTTTTGCCTTTCTCGTTGATGGGCATGGAGGCCGTGTTGATAAACACGTCGCCCTTCTTGAGGTGGCCGGAGGCGGTGAGGGCGTACTTGATGTCCGACACGGTGCTGTCGGTGCTCACCATGCGGTCGTAGTAGAAGCCGCGCACGCCCCAGATCAGGCTCAGGGCCGTGAGCAGGGGGCGGTTGTCGGTGAAGATAAAGATGTCGGCCTTGGGGCGGTACTTGGCAATCTGGAAGGCCGTGTAGCCGCGGTGGGTCATACCGGTAATGGCCCGGGCCTTGGTGTTTTTGGCCAGGTGGCAGGCCGCCGACAGCACGCTGTCGACCATGAAGGTGGGGGCTTCGGGGTCGATGGGGAACCAGTGGTTGTAGAGGCTCGGCAGCTGGGTTTCCACGCTGCGGATGGTGGCCACCATGGAGCGGATCACCTCGGCGGGGTAGGCCCCCACGGCGGTTTCGGCGGACAGCATCACGGCATCGGCCCCGTCGATGACGGCGTTGGCCACGTCGCTGGTTTCGGCGCGGGTGGGGCGGGGAGCGGTAATCATGCTCTCCATCATCTGGGTGGCCACAATCACCGGGGTCCCGATCTTGTTGCACTTCTCCACGATGCGCTTCTGGGCCATGGGCACCTGCTCCATCGAGACTTCCACGCCCAGATCACCCCGGGCCACCATTACGGCGTCGGTGAGGGCAATGATTTCGTCGAGGTTTTTGAGGCCCTCGGGCGTTTCGATTTTGGCGATAACGCGGGTGGTTTTGCCGCTTTCGGCAATCAGGCTCTTGATGAAGCGGATGTCCTCGGCGCGGCGGGCGAAGGAAAGGGCAATCCAGTCCACGTCGTTTTCGAGGCCGAACTTGAGGTCCTCAATGTCCTTCTCCGTCATCGACGGGGCCGATACTTCGGAATCGGGCAGGTTGATGCCCTTGCGGGGCTTCACGGTGCCGCCGTAAATCACTTCCACGTCCACTTCCTGCTCGCGGTCGGTGGCCAGCACGCGCAGCTCAATCTTGCCGTCGTCGATCAGGATCATGTCGCCGGGCTTCACGTCGCGGGCCAGACCCATATAAATGGTGCTCAGGCGGGTGGCGGTGCTGGTTTCCTTTTCCCCGCACACGAGCTTGATTTTGTCGCCGGCCTTGATTTCGACCTGGCCGCCTTCCACCTCGCCGAGGCGGATTTTGGGGCCCTGCAGATCCTGGAGCAGGCCCACGTTCATGCGCAGGTCCTTGTTGAGGCGGCGCACGGTGTGAATCACGGAGAGGTGGTCTTCGTGGGAGCCGTGGGAGAAGTTGAGGCGGAACACGTCCACGCCTTCGCGCATGAGCATACCCAGCTTCTCGTAGGTGTTGGAGGCGGGCCCCACGGTGGCAATGATTTTGGTTTTATTGAAATGCGGAGTGGCTTCCATGTTGGGGTAGTAGGGTCAGAAATTTCGTGAGCAAGGAGTTCAGCAAAAAGCATCCTGAGCGGGCCGGGCCCTTCAAACGGCCCCTCAGTAGCGGGCCGGAGCCAACAATACGGGGAACGGCAGGGACACGACGCTCAGGATAGCGGCTGGTTTACGGTTTCAAAAGAGCAGATTTTCTTTGAATTTAAGGTCATTGGGGTCGAATTGACTCACCAGCTGCACCTGGGGCAGGGCCGTGAGCTGCTGGATAAGCTCCTCGGCGGGGGGCAGGCCGGCCCCGTTGTTGATTTGCAGCAGGTAGTCGTACTCCTTGATGTCGGGGGCCAGGAAGGGTTTCTTCAGAGCCGAGGGGTCGACGCTGCGGTTGCGCAGCAGGCGCAGGGTGTGGTACTCGGTGGCGTGCAGGTAGTTGCTGATGACGAGGCGGCCCTTGTGCAGCAGGTCGTACATCAGGTCGGGCTGCTTTACCAGGCGCAGGTGCAGGGCCCGGTTCAGCACCCAGGCCAGGGTATGCTCCCGGGTGGAGGAAACGAGCCCGAACAGGTCGAAGTCGCAGCTGTAGTCCACGTCCAGGGTGAAGGTTTTCATGGGCGGCGCAGAAGGAGGGAAAACGCAAAAATAGAACCTGGGCCGGCCCCGCGAAACCGACCGGGTCATAATATTGTACCCGGAAGAATAGGACTGGGAAGTTTGACAATGTTAGCGAAGATGGTGTTATTTGTGCCGAGTTTTCCTTAAACCCCCACGGAAATGTCTGAAATTGCAGAGAAAGTAAAAGCCATCATCATTGATAAACTCGGCGTTGAGGCTTCGGAAGTAACGCCGGAGGCGTCGTTCACCAACGACCTGGGTGCCGACTCGCTCGATACCGTTGAGCTGATCATGGAGTTCGAAAAAGAGTTCAACGTGTCTATCCCCGACGACCAGGCTGAGAACATCGGCACCGTGGGTCAGGCTATCAGCTACCTCGAAGAGCACGCCAAATAGTTGTTAGTGTTTGGTTGTCAGTTGTTAGTGTTTGGCCGTTACAGCCTTGTAACGGCTGACAACTACCCCCTGACAACTGACAACTAAACCCTAAAACTGCTTACCGGCCGGCCTGCCGCCGGCCGTTTTGCTTTTCTACCCTTTCCATTTTTTCGCTTCTCGAGCCAGCCTATGTCTCTTCGGAGAGTTGTCGTGACCGGCCTGGGTGCCATTACCCCCGTCGGCAAAACCGCCCCCGCCTATTGGGAGGGCCTCGCCGCCGGCCGCAGTGGCGCCGCGCCCATCACCCGTTTCGATGCCAGCAAGTTTAAAACCCGCTTTGCCTGCGAAGTAAAGGACTACAATCCCGATGACTACTTCGACCGCAAGGAGGGCCGGAAAATGGACATCTTCACCCAGTTCGCCCTTATTGCCGCCAACGAGGCCATCGAGGACGCCCGCCTCAACGAGGAAGGCATCGACAAGGACCGGGTGGGCGTTATCTGGGGCTCCGGCATCGGGGGACTGACCTCCCTGCAGGCCGAGTGCATTGCCTTCGCCAACGGCGACGGTACGCCCCGCTTCAACCCCTTCTTTATTCCGAAAATGATTGCCGACAGCGCGTCGGGCAACATTTCCATTCGCCACAAATTCCGTGGCCCGAATTTCGTGACGACCTCGGCCTGCGCCTCCTCGTCCGACTCCATCATTTCCGCCTTCAACTACATCCGCCTCAACATGGCCGATGTGATGGTAACCGGCGGCTCCGAAGCGGCCATCACCGAGTCGGGCGTGGGCGGCTTCAACGCCCTCAAGGCCATGAGTGAGCGCAACGACGCGCCCGAGCTGGCCTCCCGCCCCTACGACAAGGAGCGCGACGGTTTCGTGCTGGGCGAAGGCGCGGCCTCCCTCATTCTGGAGGAGTACGAGCACGCCAAGGCCCGGGGCGCCAAAATCTACGCCGAGCTGATCGGCGGGGGCATGTCGGCCGATGCCTACCACATCACGGCCCCCGACCCCGAGGGCAACGGCGTGGTGCTGGTGATGCAGAACGCTTTGCGCGACGCCGGCATTTCGCCCGCCGACGTGGACTACATCAACACCCACGGCACCAGCACTCCGCTGGGCGACGGGGCCGAGGTGAAAGCCATCCAGAAAGTGTTCGGGGAGCACGCCTACGACCTGAACATCAGCTCCACTAAAAGCATGACCGGCCACCTGCTGGGCGCTGCCGGCGCCATTGAGGCCGTGGCCTGCATCATGGCCATGCAGCACGGCGTGGTGCCGCCCACCATCAACCACGTCACCGACGACCCCGAGCTGGACCCCAAGCTGAACTTCACGTTCAACGAGGCCCAGCCGCGCGAAGTGAACGTGGCCATGAGCAATACCTTCGGGTTCGGCGGCCACAACACGTCGGTCATTTTCCGTAAAATCGACTCGTAATGTGGAAAATGTGAGTGAATGGGAGCAATGTGAAAAAACGGCTAATTCGTCACTGCTGATAGTCCGGTAACCACATTTCTCCCATTCAGCATATTCAAACACATTTCTCCCATTTTGAAAAAAATGCCCAAGCCCGGTCAGCCCCTGCCGTTATTCGGTTTTTTCCGCCGTCTGCTGGGCCGGGACCGGGCTTTCCGGCAAGCCATTACCACCCTCACGGGCCGCGGCCCCGACAACGTGTACCTGTACCGGCTGGCTTTCACCCATTCCTCGGTGGTGCGCCAGCAGGGCGAGCAGGCCCGCCACCAGAGCAACGAGCGGCTGGAATTCCTCGGCGACGCGGTGCTGGGCACGGCCGTGGCCGAGTACCTGTTCCGCAAGTTCCCCTACGAGCAGGAGGGCTTCCTGACGGAGATGCGCAGCCGCATCGTGAACCGGGAAAGCCTCAACGCCATTGCCCTCAAAATCGGGCTCGATAAGCTGGTGCAGCTGGATGCGGCCCAGGGCCGGGCGGCCCGGTCGCGCTCCGTCAACGGCAACGCCCTGGAGGCGTTGGTGGGGGCCGTCTACCTCGACCACGGCTACAAAACGGCCCGCAAGTTCGTGCTCAGCCGCCTGCTCAAGCCCTACGTGGACGTGAAGGCCATGACCCAGACGACCACCAACTTCAAGAGCAAGCTCATTGAATGGGCCCAGCGCAACGGCAAAAACCTGCGCTACGAGCTCACCGGCGAAGCCCGCCCCGGCGGCGTGATGGAATTCTCCGCCACCGTAATCGTGGATGAAAGCGCCGTGGCCACCGGCATGGGCCTCTCGAAAAAGCAAGCCGAGCAGCTGGCCGCCGAACGGGCGCTGGAGGTGCTGGGGGTGTAGGAGCGACACTGCGAAACTACTGCGTCCTCCGCGCGCTACCATCGTCTCAACGATGGTAGCGCGCGGAGGACGCAGTAGTTTCGCAGAAGTAACCCAATCCGGGGAAATGGAGTTGTTTTGCAGAACGAACCCTTCCTGATCTGAACCCATGCGAATAGCCGGCGCCGCCCTCAACCAGATTCCCTTCGACTGGACCCACAACCTGCGCACGATTCAGACGGCCATCGAGCAGGCCAAAGCCGCCGGCGTAGAGCTGCTGTGTCTGCCGGAGCTGTGCCTGACCGGCTACGGCTGCGAAGACCTGTTTCTGAGCGACTGGCTGCCCGAAGCGGCCCTGGCCCACCTGCAAACCATCCGGCCCTGGACCCAGGGCATCTGCGTGGTGGTGGGGTTGCCGGTGCGCCTGAGCGGGCGCACCTACAACACGGCCGCCGTGCTGCGCGACGGGCAGATTCTGGGCTTCGCGGCCAAGCAGTTTCTGGCCAACGACGGGGTGCATTACGAGCCCCGCTTCTTCCACCCCTGGCCGGCCGGCGAAACCACCACGGTGCAGTGGGAAGGGGAGGAGTGGACCCTGGGGGATATGATTTTCGAGCACCAGGGCGTGAAGTTCGGGTTTGAAATCTGCGAGGACGCCTGGCGGCCCGACGACGTGCGGCCCGCCTGCCGCCTCGTGGGCCGGGTAGATCTGATTGTGAACCCTTCGGCCTCGCACTTCGCCATGAGCAAGACCGACGTGCGCTACCACCTCGTTACGGAGGCCTCGCGCACGTTTCGCTGCACCTACCTCTACGCCAACCTGCTGGGCAACGAGGCCGGCCGCATCATCTACGACGGCGAAATTCTGGTGGCCCGCAACGGTCACCTGCTGCTGCGCAACCAGCTCATGAGCTTCAAGGAAGTGGACCTGGAATACGTGGACGTGGATTTCGGTATTGAGCTGGTCCCCGCTGAAACCATTGCCACCCTGCCCGCGCCCGACGAATATCTGGAGCTGAACCAGGCCCTGAGTCTGGCCCTGTTCGACTACCTGCGCAAGGCCCGCAGCCGGGGCTTCGTGCTCAGCCTCAGCGGCGGGGCCGACTCCTGCATGTGCGCCGTGGCGGTGGCCGAAATGGTGCGCCTGGGCACCGCCGAGCTGGGCACGGCCGAGTTCATGCGCCGCGCCGGGTGCTTCACGGCCGCCGACATCGGGGAAATAACCGGCGCGCCCGAAACTGCACCGGAGCACCGTGAACTGGTAGCGGCCGACGGCTCACCCAGCCCGGCGCCGGCCGGCAATCTGCCCGGGGCCAGCACCGAAGCGGTTTCCGGAAACCAGCGCGCGGTGAACCGCCGCCTCACCGGCCGACTGCTGACCTGCGCCTACCAGGGCACCGTGAACTCCTCCGACGATACGTTTAACTCGGCCCGGGAGCTGGCCGACGACCTCGGGGCGGTGTTTCACAGCTGGGACATCAACGAGGAAGTGAGCGGCTACGTGGGCAAGATCGAGCACGCCCTGGGCCGGGAGCTGGCCTGGCAGACCGACGACCTGGCCCTCCAGAACATTCAGGCCCGGGTGCGCGCTCCGGCCATCTGGATGCTGGCCAACGTGCAGAACTGCCTGCTGATGACCACCTCCAACCGCTCGGAGGCCAGCGTGGGCTACTGCACCATGGACGGCGACACGGCCGGCTCCATTTCGCCCATTGCCGGCGTAGACAAGTTTTTCGTGAAGCAGTGGCTGCGCTGGGCCGAACACGAGCGGCACTACCCCGGTCTGCACCGGGTAAATGCCCTGCAGCCCACCGCCGAGCTGCGCCCCCTTGCAGACAAGCAGACCGATGAGCGGGATCTGATGCCCTACGAGCTGCTCAACCGCATCGAGCGCCTGGCCTTCTACGACCGGCTGGCCCCCGCCCAGGTGCTGGCCACCCTGCGCCACCAGGACCCCGCTGCCGACCCCGAGCAGCTCAAGGCCTACGTGAAGCGCTTTTTCAGCCTCTGGAGCCGCAACCAGTGGAAGCGCGAACGGTACGCCCCCGCCTTCCACCTCGACGACTACAACGTGGACCCCCGCTCCTGGCTGCGTTTCCCCATCCTGAGCGGCGGCTACACCCAAGAGCTGGCGACGTTGTAAGGTGACGTTCTGACGGGTGCCTCACCCCCCGGCCCCCTCTCCAGGGAGAGAGGGGGAGCCTGACGAGTTGTCGGCTAACAAACGCAAGGTGCGGAGTGGCCGCATAGCGGCTTTCGGTTCGTAGGAGAAAAAGTAACGGGGTGTAAGCGCCGCGTAGCGGTGCCTGAATCATTGGCCATTGCGGGCACCGCTACGCGGCGCATCCGTTTAGAAAGCCTGGTTGCTACAGACCGAAGGCTGCTACGCGGCCACTCCGCAACTTGTATGAGCGAATAACTCTGGTAGTGGCTCCCCCTCTCCCCCTGGAGAGGGGGCCGGGGGGGGAGGCACCCCTGTAGCGCCGCCAACAGCTAAAATCCGGTACTTTCGTGGTCTAACTTTGATGAATCCGTGACGGCAACCAGTCTCAATCAGCTATACCAGGAGCGCGAGGCCTACCGGCTGCCGCTGTACTCGGCCCGGCAGGTGGCCCGCCTGACGGGGCTTTCGGCCTCCACGGTGCAGGCCTGGACCCACGCCGACGACCACGAAGCCCTGGTACAGGCGGCCAGTCCGGAGGGGTTGTCGTTTCTGAATCTGGTGGAAGTACACGTGCTGGCCGCCATCCGCCACCAGCACGGCATTCCGCTCCAGCGGGTGCGCCACGCCGTGCAGTTCGTGCGCCAGGAACTGCAGGCTGAATTTCCGCTGGCCCAGCACCAGTTTGAAACCGACGGCGTGGACCTGTTCGTGCGGGCGCTGGAAGACGACAATCTGCTCATCAACGCCTCCCGCCGGGGCCAGATTACCATCCGCCAGCTGGTGGAAGCTTACCTGCGCCGCATTGAGCGGGCCGCCGACGGCTTCCCGCTGCGCCTGTTTCCGGTGTACGCCAGCAACCCCGGTTTCGTGCCCAGCGGGTTGCCCGCCCACATCGTGGTGGACCCCACCGTGGCCTTCGGGCGGCCGGTGCTCACCGAAACCTACGTGCCCGTGGACGTGGTGGTGGACCAGTACCGGGCCGGCGACGCGGTGCGCGACATTGCCCGTAATTTCAACCTCCCGGCCCCGGCCGTGGAAGAAGCCATCCGGTATGAACTCGGCGCCTGAGCCCGTATTTTTCCTCGACCGCACCCTCGACACCACTTTAGTGCGCGAGGCCCTGCAAGCCCAGCCCGACACGTTTCTGCGCCACGCCGACCTGTTCGAGCCTACCACCCCCGATGCCGAGTGGCTGCCGGCCGTTACGGCCCGCGCCGGCTTCGTGCTGACCCAGGAGCGGCGCCTGCACTACAACCCTCTGGAGCTGCGGGCCCTGCTGGCCAGCGGCAGCGGCACCTTCATTCTCGTAGCCAAGGGCCTGACCGGGACCGGCGTGGCCGAGTGCCTGGTGAGGGCTCTGCCCCGGCTGCGCCGCTTCGTGGGCCGGCACCCGCGGCCTTTCGTAGCCAAAGTGTACGTGGACGGCAGCGTACAGCTGGTCAGCCCCCCCTCGTCCGAGGCAAAGGAGGCGCCTGGCAAGGGTGACAAGTAACCCAGGTTACGAGCTAGCCGCGCTGCGGCTGCCAAGCGTTATAAATACAGAGTCGTAAGTTTATTAAGCTGTATTTCAATCGGTTGAAAGATAATCGGAAGGGCCGGCGCAAGTTTAGTGGCCGTATCGGACCTTAGTCTGTGTGACCCGGGTAGCTGCGGTAGCGGCTGGCGCTGGTCACGTGCCGTTTCTCGCCTTTTGCTTTTCCGGGTGCATCCTCTTCCGCTGCCTACGCTTCATCCGGCCTCTCTACCGGGGCCACCGCCTTCTCCTCCGCCGGCCTTGGCGACTGCGGCGGAAACTGAGCTGGTGGCCCAGCTTCAGCAGGGGAGTGAGGCGGCCTTTCGCACGCTGGTGGAGCGGTACCAGAACCGGGTGTACCGCACCGTGCTGGCGTTGCTTCGCTCCCCCGAGGAAGCCGAGGACGTGGCCCAGGAGGTCTTCGTGGAAGTGTACCAGACCATTGGCCGTTTCCGGGGCGAGGCCGGCCTCACCACCTGGCTCTACCGGCTGGCCACCTCCCGGGCCCTGAAAAACCGGCGGCGGGCCCGGGCCCAAAAGCGGTTCGCCTACTTCACCAGTCTGTTGGGTTTGGGGAACGGGCAGCTACCCGAGCCCGCCGACGAGCAGCACCCGCAGGCCCGGCTGGAAGGCCGGGAGCAGGTGGCCCTCCTGGTGGCGCAGATTGCCTGCCTGCCCGGGCCGCAGCAGGTGGCTTTCACCCTGCGTCACGAGCAGGAGCTGAGCTACGAGGAAATAGCGGCCGTGCTCCAAACCACGGTGCCCGCCGTCGAATCCCTGCTGTTCCGCGCCCGCAAAACGCTCCGCACTCACCTTCAGTCCACCCTGCGCCATGTCTGATGCAACGAACCGCCCCGGGGCGGAGGAGGAATGGGAAAACTTGCTGCGCCAGTGGCGTACCCCGCCCGATGCCCGGCCCCGCCCGTACTTATACCGCCGGATCCGGGCCCGGCTCCGCCCCGAAACCGCGGCCCCGCGCCTGCCCGTGCCCACCTGGCTGCGCTGGCCCGCCTACGCCGTGATGCTGGGCATGTTGCTGCTGCTCAGCGGCGATGAGGCGGCCGTGCGGTCAGCGGGACTGCCCCAGCAGGAGAGTACCGCGCAGTCGGAACACCTCCCCGCAGTTAAGTAACCGTGCCCGCCCGGCCGCTGAATAATGGGGCGTTGCCGCGCCGGAAGCACATTGTCTGAGTACCTTTGATTTCTTCTCACCCTTTACCTTGCCATTGCTATGCTGAGTGCCGTTCTCTGGAATCCTGACCCCATCCTGGCCCACCTGGGGCCGCTCACGCTGCGCTGGTACGGCCTGCTGTTCATGTCGGGCTTCGTGGTCGGGACGTTTATTCTGGGCCACGTGTATAAGTCCGAGAAGGTGTCGCCGCGCTGGGTGGATGTGATTACGATTTACGTGCTGCTGGGCACCGTGATTGGCGCGCGCCTGGGTCACGTATTTTTCTACGACTGGGCCCAGTATAAAGACAACCTGCTGAGCATTTTCAAAATCTGGGAAGGCGGGCTGGCTTCGCACGGGGCCACCATCGGCATCATCTTCGCCGTGTGGCTCTTCAGCCGCAACAACAAGTTCGACGTGCTCTGGACCCTCGACCGGATTGTGTTGGTCGTGGCCGTGGGCGGGGCCCTGATCCGGATGGGCAACCTGATGAACTCCGAAATTGTGGGCCACCCCACCACGGCGCCCTGGGCCTTCACCTTCCCCCGCGACTACGAGCACCTGGTGAAAGCCACCGCCGACCAGTCCGTGCCGCCCGGCTCGGCCGTGGTGCAGTACCAGCGCCAGCCCGGCCAGGACGCGCAGGTAACGGCCCAGCCCGCCGGCGCTACCGTGCCCGCCGGCTCCCTGGTGGCCGTGCCGCGCCACCCCACCCAGATTTACGAGTCGCTGTTCTGCGTCTTTCTGTTCGTGCTGCTGTACTCGATGTGGAACCGCACCAAGGAGCGCACCCCGCGCGGGCAGCTGTTCGGGTTGTTCGTGGTGCTGCTGTTCTCCTTCCGCTTCTTCATCGAGTTCTTTAAGGAAGATCAGGTGGCCTTCGAGCAGGGCATGCAGTTCAACATGGGCCAGCTGTTGAGCATTCCGCTGGTATTCGTGGGCCTCTACGTGTTCTGGCGCGCCGGCAAGAATCCCAACAACCCCTACGGCTACGCCCCCCGCGACCTGGCCGAATACGAAGCCGCCGAAGCCGCTGCTAAAGCCGCGAAGTAAGGTTTTAGCTTCAATTGAGAGGTACTGGCAACCCAAGATTGAACGGTAGCCGTAGAGCGGCTTGCGGTTTATAGCAAAGCCGGGCCGTGGGGTAAGCGCCGCGTAGCGGTGCCCGAAACGCCCGCCATTTCGGGCACCGCTACGCGGCGCATCCGTTCGGTGAGCCAGCCGTGCTACAAACCGAAGGCCGCTCTGCGGCCGCACTACAATTCCGATTCGCCACCAAAAAAGAAGGCCCCGCACTCAACCGAGTGCGGGGCCTTCTTCGTTTTTTTAGCTAACAGCTAGTAATTGCGGTTGACGGCGTTGAGGTCTTCGAAGGCCGATTTGAGGCGGGTGATGAAGGTTTTTTCGCCTTCGCGCAGCCACACGCGGGGGTCGTAGTACTTCTTGTTGGGCGAGTCTTCGCCGGTGGGGTTGCCGATCTGGGCCTGCAGGAAGGCTTCGTTCTTCTTGTAGTAGTCCTTGATGCCGTCCCAGAAGGCCCACTGCAGATCGGTGTCGATGTTCATCTTGATGGCCCCGTAGCCGATGGCCTCGCGGATTTCCTCCTGCGTGGAGCCCGAGCCGCCGTGGAACACGAAGTTGATGGGCAGCTTGGCGTCGAGGCGGTACTTCTCTTTCACGAACTCCTGGGAGTTGTGCAGGATTTTCGGCTGCAACTTCACGTTGCCGGGCTTGTACACGCCGTGCACGTTGCCGAACGCGGCCGCCACCGTAAAGCGCGGGCTGATTTTGCTCAGCTCCTCGTAGGCGTAGGCCACTTCCGAAGGCTGGGTGTAGAGTTTGCTCGAGTCCACGTCGGAGTTGTCCACGCCGTCTTCCTCGCCGCCGGTTACGCCCAGCTCGATTTCCAGAGTCATGCCCATTTTGGCCATGCGCGCCAGGTATTTCTGGCAGATTTCCACGTTCTCCTCGATGGGCTCCTCCGAGAGGTCGAGCATGTGGGAGGAGTACAGGGGCTGGCCGTACTGGGCGAAGTGCTTCTCGCCGGCGTCAAGCAGGCCGTCGATCCAGGGCAGGAGCTTTTTGGCGGCGTGGTCGGTGTGCAGAATCACGGGCACGCCGTAAGCCTCGGCCATCAGGTGCACGTGCTGGGCGCCCGAAACAGCGCCGGCAATGCTGGCCTGCTGCTTATCGTTGGGCAGGCCCTTACCGGCGAAGAACTGCGCGCCCCCGTTGGAGAACTGAATGATAACGGGCGAGTTCAGGTCGCGGGCGGCTTCGAGCACGGCGTTTACCGTGTCGGTGCCGGTCACGTTCACGGCGGGCAGGGCGTAGCCGTGCTGCTTGGCGTGTTCGAAGAGCTGCTGCACTTCGTCGCCGTGCAGAACGCCGGCGCGCAGGCCGGTGAGGGTGGTTTGATCAGCCATGTGCTGGTGAATGAGGGTTGGGGCGCCAGTCGGGAAAGGGCCGCGCCGGGTTTCAGATTCTTAGCCCAAACTTACTGAAAAGAAGCAGGCCGGTCTACTTATCAGGGTTGGAACAATGGCCGGCCGCCGCAAAACCGGGCTGCCGGCCGGCTTGGTTATTCAAACAGATACTGGTACAGGTCGCCCTGCTCGCTGCTGATGTAGAGTGTCTGGTTGCTGGTGAACACGGCGCCCTCGGTCTGGCCGGCCCCTTTGAGGGAGATGCGGCGCGGGGTGGCCCGGAGGATTTCGGCCAGGCTGCTGCCCTCAAACACGAACATTTCCTGGCGGGCCAGCAGCACCAGCCGACGGCCGTCGGGGCTGAGGGCGGCATCCGTCACCTGGCCCGGAATAGCGAGCTTGGTGAGCAGCTTGGCCGTGTAGGAGCCGGCCTGGTCGGGCACGGTGTACACTTTGCTGGTTTGCTCGCGGGCGCGGTCCTTGGTGAACAGGTACACCTGCCCCTCGTGCCAGAGCGTGGCCTCGCAGTCGAAATTCCGCTCGTCCTTCTGGGGCGGAAACTCCCGCTGGTCGGGGTACTTGAGGTTGATTTCCTGGACGATTTGCGGGTTGAGCGGGTTGAGGCGGTGGATGACCAGGTTCTGGCGGTCGTTGTTGTTGTTGCCCACGTCGCCGATGTACACGTTGCCGGAGTTGTCGCGGGTGATGCTTTCCCAGTCGCGGCTTTTCACCGGCACGTCAATCTGGCTCAGAATCTGGCCCGTGGTGGCGCTGATCTTGTAGAGAATGGCCGGGTTGCCGTCGTCGCCGTGGGTGTAGAAGGTGCCGGGCTGGTCGGCCAGGGCGAGGCCGGAGCTTTCGGGCACGTTGTCGAGCCGGGCTACCTTGGTCAGGTTGGCAATGTCGCCGCCCTTCTTCTTTTTGCCTTTCTTCTCCTTCTTGCCGCCTTGCTGGCCCGAATCGGTGGCAGACTGGTCGGCGTTGGGAGTAGTCTGGGCCTCGGAGCAGCTGCTGCACAGAGTGGCCGCCAGCACGGCGGTAAAAAACAAATGACGCATGAAGAGAACGGAATCGGGCGGAAAAAAAGCTGCCGGAGCCGGGCGGCGGGGCAGCAACACGTCTTCTTCTACGAGTGGGGAATGAGGGAGTTGGTGATTTGGGGAATGCGTGAAGTGGGGAATGAGTGAAGTAGTGAATGAGTGAATGAGGGAGTTGGTGAATGAGTGAAGTGGGGAATGGCTAGATGACTGTTCGACCATCCACTCATTCGCTACTTCACTCATTCACCAACTCACTCATTCCCCTCACGGCACGGGGTCGGGGCCGTGGGGGCCCCAGGGGTGGCAGCGGCTGATGCGACGCAAAGCCAGCCGGCCGCCGCGCCAGGGGCCATACTTGGTGACGGCTTCCACGGCGTAGGCCGAGCAGGTGGGCACGAAGCGGCAGCTGGGCGGCGTAAGGGGCGAAAGCAGGTGGCGGTACACCCAGAGCAGGCCCAGCAGCAGCTGGCGGAACAGGTAGGTTAGCATGACAATGTAAAGGTAGGGGCCGTAGGTAGGTTCCCGCCCAGGGCGCGGTGTTTTCGCGGAAGGCGCAGTGTCGCTCTTTGAACAGCACTGCGCCTTCCGCAAAAACACCGCGCCCTCTGCCGGAAATGACGTCAGAACACAATTCCGTACCTTCGCCGGTACCATTTCCCACCCCATTCCAATCCGTATGCGCACCAACCACTGGGCCAAAGCCCTGCTGCTAACGCTGCTGCTGCCCCTCACGGCCCACGCCGACGAGGGTATGTGGCTCCCGCTCTTCATCAAGCGCCTCAACCAGGCCGACATGCAGAAGAAGGGCCTCAAGCTGACGGCCGAAGAAATTTACGACGTCAACAACGCCTCCCTCAAGGATGCCGTGGTCCAGCTCGGGGGCTTCTGCACCGGCGAGTTCGTGAGCAGCCAGGGCCTGATGCTCACCAACCACCACTGCGGCTACGACGCGCTGCAAAGCCACAGCACGCCCCAGAACAACATCCTGCAGGACGGCTTCTTCGCCGCCACCAAGGCCGAGGAAAAGAAGAACCCCGGCCTGTTCGTGGATATTCTGGTGCGCATGGAAGACGTGACGGCCAAAATGACCGAGGGCCTCACGGCTAGCACGCCCGAAGCCGAGCGCCTGGCCACCATCCAGCAGCGCCAGCGCGAACTGGCCGACAACGCCAAGGAAAACGGCCAGTACGTGGCCTACGTGCGCGACATGTTCGGGGGCAACGAGTACTACCTGTTCATCTACCAGCGCTTCGGCGACGTGCGCCTGGTGGGCGCTCCGCCGGAAGCCGTGGGCAAGTTCGGGGGCGACACCGATAACTGGATGTGGCCCCGCCACACCGGCGACTTCTCGATGTTCCGCGTGTACGCCGACAAGAACAACAAGCCCACCGCCGGCCCCCAGGACGGCAACGTGCCCTACGTGCCCAAGAAGCACCTGCCCGTGGCCCTGCAGGGCGTGAGCGAAGGCGACTTCGCCATGGTGTTCGGCTTCCCCGGCCGCACCCAGCGCTTTCTGCCCGCCGCCGGCCTCCAACTCACCCTCGACCAGACCAACCCGGCCCGCATCAAGCTGCGCGATACCCGACTCAAGCTCTGGAAGGCCGACATGGACAAAAACCCCGCCCTGCGCCTGCAGTACGCCAGCAAGTACGCCAACATTGCCAACTACTGGAAGTACTTCATCGGTCAGAATGAGGGCATGAACCGCCTCAAAACCGTGGATGCCAAGAAAGCCGAGGAGGCCTCCCTGCTGCAGTGGATTGCCCAGGACCAGAGCCGGGGCCAGCAGTACGGCGCGGCCCTCAACGACATCAACCAGGCCTACGCCGGCATCCGCCAGTACAACCTGAGCACCCAGTACGTGAACGAAGGCGCCTTCGGCACCGAAATCATTACCCTGGCCGCCCGCATGATGCCCCTGGCCACCGCCCTCAAAAGCAACGATAAAGCGGCCATCAGCAAGGCCACCGAGGGCCTGGGCGAATCGGTGAAGGACTACTTCAAGGATTACAGCGCCCCCACCGACCAGAAGGTGTTTGCCGCCCTGCTGGGCCTCTACATGCAGGACGTGCCCCAGGACCAGCAGCCCGACGTGTTCCAGCTGGTGCAGAAGCAGTACGGCGGCTCCATGAGCAAGTACGCCGACTACGTGTTCAGCAACTCCTTCCTGACCTCGGAGGCCAAGGTCAACGCCTTCCTGGCCAACCCTTCCCTGGCCAGGCTGGAAGCCGACCCGGCCTACAAAACCTACCAGTCCATCTACACGAACTACGTGCAGACCATTCTGCCCAAGCTCCAGGCGGCACAGGCCGGCCTGGGCCGGGCCAACCGCCTGTACGTAGCCGCGCTGCGCGAGAAGAACACCCAGAAAGTGTACTCGCCCGACGCCAACTCCACCATCCGGCTGAGCTACGGCACCGTGCGCCCCTACGACGGCCGCGACGCCGTGCACTACGACTACAAAACCACCGCCCAGGGCATTCTGGAGAAGGAAGACGCCTCCAACCCCGAGTTCGTGGTGCCCCAAAAGGAGCTGGAGCTGCTCAAGATGAAGGACTACGGCCGCTACGCCGACAAGCAGGGCAACCTGCCGGTGGCCTTCATCACCGATAACGACATCACCGGCGGCAACTCCGGCTCGCCCGTCATCAACGGCCGCGGGGAGCTGATCGGGGTGGCCTTCGACGGCAACTGGGAAGCCATGACCGGCGACCTGGCCTACGACCCCGACCTCAAGCGCTGCATCAACGTGGACATCCGCTACGTGCTCTGGTGCATTGAGAAGCTGGGCGGCGCCAAGCACATCGTCGATGAAATGACGCTGGTCAACGGCGCGCCCAACCCCGGCATCGGCCCCGCCTCGGCCATCACCGGCACCATGAACGCCGACATGGGCGACGTGGAAAAGATGAAGGTGAAAACCGACAAGGGCGGCAAAACCAAAATCAAGCGCAAAAAGGATAAGGACGCGGCCAAGCGGTAGCTTCAGGGGCCTTTTTCCGGTTCTCCAAGCCCCCGCTGCCACCCGGCAGCGGGGGCTTTTTTTATCCCGCCTGCCCGCTCCGGCTCGTTGCCCGGTGCTTTTGGGGGGCTCGTTCAGGTGGGGGCTTGCGGGAATGTGGGGTAGTTGCTATATTCCATGCTGTCAACTTATTATCCCTTATTTATGAGAAAACTATACGTGGTGATGGCCCTGTGGCTGGGCGCCTGCTCAGCCGCCCACGCCCAGGGGCCCGGCCTCTGGGGTGCCCGCTCGGCCGCCCTGGGCCAGATGGGCAGCGTGCTGGCCGACGACGGCTGGGCCGGCGCCGCCAACGTGGCCGTGCTGGGGCAGCTGGCCCAGCCAACCGTGGGCGTGGGGGCCGAAAACCGCTACCTGCTGCCCGCCCTCAACACCGCCTCCCTGGTGGTGGCCGTGCCCATCGGGTACCGGCGGGCCGAAGCTACGCCGGCAGCAACTCCGGCGGCGGGCGGCGCGGCCGGGGCGGAGGCGCCGCGCTACGGCACGGTGGGCTTCTCGGCCCGGCGGTTCGGGGGCAAGCTGTACGCGGAGCAGCAATTGGGCCTGGGCTACGGCTACCAGCTGGGCACGGTGCGGGTGGGGGCGCGGGTAGAGGTGCTGCAAACCAGCATCCAGGGCCTGGGCAGCCGCCGCGCGGTGGCCGCTTCCCTGGGCGGGCAGGCCGAGCTGATTCCGCGCCGCCTCACCTTCGGGGCCACGCTCTACAACCTCAACCAGGCCCGCCTCGCCGATTACCAGGATGAGCGCCTGCCCACCGTGCTGCGGGCCGGCCTGGCCTGGCGGGCCGCCGAAAAAGTGCTGCTGCTCGTCGAAACCGAAAAGGACGTGGAGCAGGACGCCGACTTCAAAGCCGGCCTCGAATACCAGCCCCTGCCGGCCCTGGCGCTGCGGGCGGGCCTGAGCACCCTCACCAGCCAGCTCACCGGCGGCGTGGGCCTGCGCACCGGCCCCTTCCGCATCGACTACGCCGCCGGCTGGCACGAAACCCTGGGCCTGAGTCAGCAGCTGAGCGCCGCCTACGTGTGGGCCAAACCCGGCCAGCCATGAGGGCCCGGGAACTGTGGCCCGGACTTCCGTCCGCAGCCCGCGCACTTGCTTCTATCTTGAAAAGAGGGCTGCAGACTAGCGTCCGGGCCACCGCCACCGTCTGCCTGCTACTGCTGCTGGCCGGAACCACGCAGGCCCAGGACTACCCGCGGCCCCCGGTGCCCGACCTGGACCGGCTGACCCAGGAGCTGTTTGCCGAAATCCAGAGCGACCAGGTGCCCTACGAGGACCTCTACGAAACCCTGCTGCTCTACTACCAGACGCCCCTCAACCTCAACGCCGCCACCCGCGACGAGCTGCGGAGCCTGCTGCTGCTCTCCGAAACCCAGATTACCCACCTGCTCGACCACCGCCAGCTCAACGGCCCGCTGCTGAGCCTCTACGAACTGCAAAGCATTGAGGGCTTCGATGTGCGCACCATCTACCGCGTGGCGCCCTTCGTGTCGGTACTCAACGCTGACCCCAACGCGGCGCGAGGCAACCTGTGGCAGCGCATCCGGCAGGAGGAAAACAACGCCCTGTTTCTGCGCTACGAGCGCACCGTGCAGGGCCGCCCCGGCTACGGCCCCGCCGACACCACCCGCACCGGCCGCCCCGCCACCCGCTACCTGGGTTCGCCCGACAAGCTGCTGCTGCGCTACCGCGTGAGCCGGAGCCGGGATTTCAGCCTGGGCTTCACGGCCGAAAAGGACGCCGGCGAGCAGCTCACCTGGGACCCTACTACCCGCCGCTACGGGGCCGATTTCTACTCCGCCCACCTCGTGGTGCAGGAGCGGGGCCGCCTCAAAACCCTGGCCCTGGGCGATTATCAGCTGCAATTCGGGCAGGGGCTGCTCTTGTCGTCGGGGTTTGTGGTGGGCAAGGGGGCCGAAACCATTACCACCCTGCGCCGCAGCTCGGTGGGGGTGCGGCCGTATGCCTCGGTGCTGGAAAACTCGTTTTTCCGGGGCGCGGCGGCCACGGTGGCTCTTACGCCCACGGTGCGGGTCACGGCTTTTGGTTCGCGCCGGCGCGTGGATGCCTCCCGGCAGCAGGCCCGGGATTCGCTGGCCGATTTCAGCGAGTTTACTTCCGGCCTGCTGCTGAGCGGCCTGCACCGCACCCCCACTGAGCTGGCCAACCGGGCCGCCCTGCAGGAAACCGTGCTCGGGGGCCACGCCCAGTACACCAGTCCCGGCGGCGACCTGCAAGCGGGCCTGACGGCCGTCAACACCCGGTTCGATAAGCCCCTGCAGCGCCGCGACGAGTTGTATAATAAGTACGAGCTGCGGGGCGACCATAACCTGGCCCTGGGCGCGCACTACAGCTACGTGTGGCGCAACCTGCTGCTGTTCGGCGAAACGGCCCGCAGCTCGGGCGGCGGCCTGGGCACCGTGAACGGGCTGCTGGCCAGCCTCGCGCCCACCGTGGATGTGTCGGTGCTGCACCGCGCCTACGCCCGCGACTTCCACACGCTTTACGGCAACGCCTTCGGGGAGAATTCGCGCAACATCAACGAAAGCGGGCTCTACCTGGGCCTGAAGGTGCGGCCCATGTCCGGCTGGGAGGTGTCGGCCTACTACGACCGGTTCCGGTTTCCGTGGCTGCGCTACCGGGCCGGGGCCCCCGGCGCGGGCCACGACTGGCTGCTGCGCCTGACCTTCAGCCCCGGCAAAACCAGCCTGCTCTACGCCCAGCTGCGCCAGCGCACCAAGCCCTACGATGCCGATACCCTGCGCCCCGCCCCGCTGCCCGTGCCCACCCGCCGCCGCAGCCTGCTGCTCTACTACGACAGCAGCCCGCTGCCCGCGCTGAGTCTGCGCACCCGGGTGCAGGGCACCGAGTACCGCGAAGACGGCGGCCCCGCCCGCCACGGCTACGTGCTGGCCCAGGACGTGACCGTGCAGCCCCTGCGCCGCCTGCGCCTCTCGGCCCGCTACGCCCTCTTCGACACCGACGACTACGACACCCGCCAGTACGTGTTCGAACAGGACGTGCTTTACGCCTTCTCCGTGCCGGTGCTCTCCGGCCGGGGCACCCGCACCTACGTGCTGGCCCAGCTCGACCTCAACCGCCACCTCACGCTCTGGCTCCGCTACGCCGATACCCACTACCGCCACCAGACCACCATCGGCTCCGGCCTCGACGAAATCCAGGGCAACCGCCGCTCCGACGTAAAAGCCCAGCTGCGGTACCGGTTTTAGAACTTAGAGCTGAGAAATTAGAGCTTAGAAGTTAGAAAGCGTACGTCATCCTGAGCGGAGCGAAGGACCTTATCACAGTAGCACGACAATCGTTTCAATGAGTCGTTAGTACGTAACAAGGTCCTTCGCTCTGCTCAGGATGACGTACGCTTTCTAACTTCTAAGCTCTAATTTCTCAGCTCTAAGTTCTAATCCCTACTCCTTCACCAGCCGGACAATGGCCGGGCCGGTATTGGTGGTCAGGTGCAGGGTATAGATGCCGCTGCGCAGGGCGCGCAGGTCGAGGGGAAGTTGCAGCTGTCCGACGGTTTTGAGGAGTGTGCGGGCGTAAACCACGCGGCCCACGGCATCGAGCACGCGCAGCTGCATGCTGCCGCGCTGAGGCGTGTCGATGGTGAGCTGGAAGAGGCCGGAGCTGGGGTTGGGGGCCACCGTGACGGCGGATTGAAGGGCGGCCGCACCCGCGCTGGTAATGCCGGCTACCGTCTGGCAGCTCACGTTGGAGTAGGCCGAGGGGCCGACGGTGTTCACGGCCCGCACCCGGTAGCAGTACTGGCCGTTGGCCGTAACGTTATCGGTGTAGAAGGTGGTGTTGGCGGGCAGGGTGGCAATGCGCGCGAAGGCGGTGCTGCCCCCGCTGGACCGCTCCACCTCGAAGCCCGTTTCGTTGTCGGCCTTATCTACCCAGAGCAGGTCGAGGGCGGCGGTAGCGGGCTTGGTGGCGGGGGCCAGGGCCGTGAGCGAAACCGGGGGTTCCGGCAGGGCATTCAGGGTGCAGAGCTCCAGGGTCCAGCCCCGGAAAGTGCCGCCGTTGTTGGCGTTGTTATCGGCAATGGTGAGCGTCCAGTTGCCGGTGGCCGGGGCGCCCAGCAGGTCGGCGAAGGAGGTGGCCGGGCGCACCGTGGCGCCCGCCGTCACGGGGCAGGTAAGGGCCGCCGCCGCCCCGTCATCGAAGCTGACCCGCAACGTGCCCGACCCCGCGCACTGGCGCGGGTACACCACCACGCGCCGGCCGGCGGGGTTGGTCAGGGAAATTTCCAGGTCGCTGAGCTCGTCGTGAGTCAGGTCCAGGTCGCGGATGCGGATATTCGAGACGCGGTTGGCATCGGTTACGCTGATAACCGAGGTCAGAATGGGCCTGGTGCCGGCCGGAATAGGCTGGGGCAGGCTGGCGCCCGCGAATGTCCGGCACACCTGCGCATCCGTCAGGAACGATACCACAGCCGAGTACGGCCCGGCTCCGCAGGCACTCAGGGCCCGTACCCGCCCGTAGTAGGTGGTGGCGGGCAGGAGTTCCCGGAGGGGCGTGAAGCTGGTGCCTGGCACGTTGCTGGAGGTCTGGAGGCCAGCTGTGAAGGCGGCATTGGTGGCCAGCTGCACCTCGTAGCCGGTGGCGTTGGCAACGGCGCTCCACGTCAGGCGGGGCCGCAGCCCGGTGGTGGTACCCGCTGTGGGCGCCGTCAGGGCCGGAGCCTGGGTGGCGCTGGGCCGGATGGTGAGCGGTACTTCCAGGGTGCGGATGGTGCCGCCGCTGGTGCCCGTCAGGACCAGCGTGTAGGAGCCCGCCGCCGTGCCCGCCGCCGCGCTGATGGTGGCCGTGGTACCCGCCCCGGCCGCTACCGTGGCGCTGGCAAAGCTGACCGTGACGCCGGCCGGCAGGTTGGGCGCCGTGAGCGTAACCGGCCCGCTAAAGCCCTGCAACTGACCTACGGTCAGGGCCAGCGTGCCCCCCGCGCTGCCGGCGCAGAACGAGAGCGAGCCGGCCGTCCCGCCCGGACCCTGGAGGTAGAACGTGGGGCCGGTGGGGACTTCGATGGTGAAATTCTGGTCCGATACGTCGAAGAAAATGCCCCCGCTGGCCTGCACCCGCAGGCGGGCCCGGGTGGTGGCGGCCACGCCGGCGGGCAGGGTCAGGGTCTGGCTGCCGTCGTTGGGGGTGGCCGCCAGCAGGGTGGTGGGGTAGGTCAGGCCCCCGTCGGTGGAGAGCAGCAGGTCCACGGTGGCGGCGCTGATGGGGGCCTGGGTGGTGTTGGCCACGCTCCAGGAAACCTGCTGGGGGGCGTCGGCCACCCAGGTGGTGGCCGTGTTGGGAGAAGTCACCACGAAGGGCCCGGTGTTGGCCACGGCCACTACCTGCACGGAGTCGTAGGCGGTGCCCCCGCCCCCGGCCCGGTTGTCGCGGGCCACGAGGCGGAAAATCAGGCGGCGGCCGTAGGTGGGCAGCCGCTCGCCAATGGTCTGGGTGTTGCTGAGCACGTTGGCCAGGCGGGGAAACGTGCGGCTGGGGCTGGGCGTGGGGGGAAAGGAGCGGAAGAGCGGGGCGTCGCCCACGGGCGCGTTCGGCCCGCCGGCCGGCCCCCGGTTGTACTGCTCCCAGACGTAGGTCAGGGCGTCGGCGTTGGCGTCGGTGGCGGAGCCCGTCAGCACGAAGGGCGTACCCAGGGGAATGGCGTAGCTGCGGCCGGCATTCACTACCGGCGGAGTGTTGCCGGTGGGCGTACTCACGGCGCAGTTCCCGTCGCCGGTAATGTGGGCCACCATCTGGTCGAGGCTGCGGGAGTGGAAGTAAGCGTCGGAGCTGGGCTGGATGTTGTCGGCCCCGCAGATGCCCGCGTAGGCCATGATGGTGGTGCCCGAGCCCGGCTCGTAAGCCGAGCCCGGCTCGCGGTTACCGCCCCCGCAGGCCCCGGTCTGGCTGTTGAAGGTGTGGTCGGCCCCGAACTGGTGGCCCATTTCGTGGGCTACGTAGTCCACGTCGAAGGCGTCGCCCACGGGCTGGTTGAGGCCCGTGACGCCCTTGGCTTTGCCTTCGATGCACACGGCGGGCCGCTGGGCAATGCCCCCGCCCCCGGTGCTGAACACGTGGCCGATGTCGTAGTTGGCCGGCCCGATGAGCTGGTCCACGGTCGTCTGGTTTTCCTCCAGCATGGCCTCCCCGTCGTCGTTGGAGTAGGGGTCGGTGTCCGGGTCGAGGAATACCAGCGCGTCGTTGTTGGCCACCAGCACCAGGCGCACGGCCAGCTCCCGCTCGTAAATGCCGCTCACCCGGTTGATGGAGGTGGTGATGGCGGCCAGGGCGCCGGCCCGGGTGCCGCCGTGGAAGGCTGCGTACTCGCCGGTGCAGGCCAGGGCCAGGCGGTAGGTGCGCAGGGTGGCACCGTGAGCGGCCGCCCGCGCGGCCGGCGGCCGCAGCTCGTCGGCCAGCCTGGCCTCGGCCGGGGCCGCTACGGCGCACACGAAGGGCGGCCGGTGCATGGCTTGGCGCTCAAACACGAGGTGGGTGGCGCTGCCCGGCGCGGCCGGGTCGATGTAGACCGTGGAGCCGGGGGCCAGAATCTGGGCGTGGAACCCGGCGGGCGTGATGTCCAGGCGGGCGGTGGCCGTGGGGTCGTCGAGGCCCTGGGCCCGGTAGGTGCGCAGGGCGGGGTAGCGGGCGGCCAGGGCCGGGGCCAGCACCGGCACCTGCTCCACCCGGAAGCGCTGGGAGCGGCCATCGGGCAGGGGCAGGCTGATAACGGGGGCCAGCGCCCGGGCAGCAGGGGCCGCCCGTTCCGCCGGGGCGTTGCCCAGCACGTCGCGCACGGCGGCCAGCTGAAACTCCACGGCCCGGTAGTAAGTCAGGGCCGGGGCCGCGGGCCGGGCCGCGGTAGACAGCGCCGCCGCTTCGGACCAGAGCACGCGCTGGGCCCGGGCCGACAGCCCGGGGGCCGCCGCCAGGGTCAGCACCGTTAGCCAGGGCCGCAAACCCCGGAAAATCAACGTAGAAAATACTCGCATGCGCAGTAGAAGAAAAGCTGGAAACCCATCCGGAGAACCCACTCGCCGGGGAGTCGGATTAGAAACCCCAAGATAGACGTTTTGCCAGTTCGGCCGATATTCCGGCGGCGGCGAAGCAACCGGAGGGCAGGTACCGTACGTCCGCCCGTACCTGCCCTGTCAAGCGGCCCCCGACGGCGCACCCAGTGACCGGAAATGCCCGTTTCACTCGAGGAGAAACGGGCATTTCCGGTCACTGGGTGCGTCGGGCCAGCTGCTTCAGGCGTCGGTTTTGAGCAGCACGAGCTGAGCTTTGTCGGCGGCACTCACTTTGCGGCGGAACTCCAGGTAGGCCGGGTACTCGGAGGCGCTGAAGCGGGTGCGCGGCATTTCCAGCCGCCGGATGTAGCGCAGGGTGCCGTCGGGCAGGGCCTGGAGCTGGCTGGAGTAGGTGCCGAAGGCAGTAGTGAGCTGCACCGGAGCGGGCAGCTGCTCGGGCCGGAGGCTGGCGGGCAGGTGCAGCTGAATGGTGTCGAGCTGGGTGAAAGCGTAGTCGAGCCGCACCTCCGACTGGCGCGCCCCCACCGAGGCGGCCGGCACGGGCAGGCGGCTGAGCAGGTTGGGCGTCAGGAACACGCGCCGGCCGCTGGGCGGGGCTAGGCCGGGCAGGGTCAGGGCGAGGGTTTCGGTGAGGCCGGGCACGGCCGCCGTGGGAGCCAGGGGCTGAAACGAGACCTTGTTGAGGGTGAAGTTGGGCAGGGCCAGGCGGTTGCCGATGTACTTCTTCTGCTCGCTCAGCTCCAGGCCGGGCAGGCCCGCCACCCCGTCGTACTCGAGGCCGGTACGCAGGGTGCGCAGGGTGGCCGTGGCGTTGCCGCTGGCGTCCAGAAACACGTCGGCGTGCCGCTCGCGGCGGTTTTCGGCGGCGCCGTAGCGGGGCGTCGGAATCAGCCGGCCGCCTTCGGGCAGCAGCAGCAGGGCGTGGCGGTTGCCCGTGAAGCCGCCCATGTAGCCGAAGGGGTTGGTCTGGCTGGTGCACTCCAGCCACACGGTATCGGCGGGGGCCTGCTGGGTGAGGGGCACGCACAGCACCACGTGGTTGAACTGGGAGCTGGGGAAAGCGGTGCGGATGTCCTGCTCATCGGAGCCGGCGCGCACCAGGGCCGCGTGGGCCCGGATGCCGGCCGCCCCCAGCAGGGCCTGGCAGTAGTTGGTCAGGGCCTTACAGTCGCCGTAGCCGTTGGCCGCCACTGCCGAAGCCGGGAAGGTCTGCCAGCCGCCCAGCCCCAGCTGCACCGAGATGTAGCGGGTGTTGGCCTGCAGAAACTTGTACACCTTCCGGATGCGGGCCCGCTCGTCGGTTTCGCCCTGCACCAGGGCCTGCATGCCGGCCACCAGGGCCGGGGGCAGGTCGGCGCGGCCGGCGTTGAGCTCGTAGGTCCAGCGGCTGAGGTCTTCCCAGCTGCGGAGCTGGCCGGCGTGGCCCTGCACCTCAAACTCGGAAGGGGCCGTGTACACGCTCGGCGTCCGCTCGCCCACGGCCGGGCCGTCGGGCTCCTCCTCCAGGGCCGGCAGGTTGCGCACTTCCCAGGCGTAGACTTCCTGGGTGCCCTGGGTGGTTTTGGCCTGGGCCGCGCCGGCCGGCAGCTGCCGCTCCTGGTAGCGCAGGGCCAGGCCGGCCGGCATCGTGACCCGGAACGAGGCCTGCTCCACGCTGAGCTGCTCCACCGGCTGGGGTCGCCAGGTGGAGTAAAACAGCGGGTTAGCCGACACCACCTCGTACTCGAACTCCACCGTGTAGGGGTAGGTGGGCTGGCTCAGGTCGGCCACCCGGCCCCGGGCGTCGGTGGCCAGGCTGAAGCCGTCGGAGAGGCTGATATCGCGGATGTCCTGGCTGCGGAGCTGGCGCAGTTGCCGGCCGGTGGCGTCGTACACGGCCCCGCGGAAGTAGCTGATGGTGTTCAGGGAGCTGTAGTACACCAGCTCCGAGGCCCAGCGGCTGCCGGCTTCGTCGAGAATGGTGACGGCCCGGCGGGTGGTTTCCACCGTGCGCCCCACCGATTTCACCACCAGGGCTTCCTGCTGCTGGCGCACCACGGCGTGGGCGTTTTCGCGCAGGGCGGCCGGCAAATCGGCTACGGCGTACCTGGGGGCGGGACCGGCGCCGGCCGGCCGGGGCGCGGCCGCGGCGGCCAGCACCAGCAGCAGCACGCGGAAGGAGGAGGAGGAGAGCAGCGCGGCCATTACACTTTCTTCTTGAGTACCAGCTGTTCGCTCTGCTTGGCCATCATGCGGGCGAAAAACTCGCGCAGGTAGGCGTATTCCTCGGCCGAGTACACGGGCCGGCTCAGGCTCATGCGGCTCACAATCTGCAGGCCCAGGGGGCCTTGCTGCACGCCGTAGGTGAAGCGGCCGCCCCCCTCGGGCAGCTCCATCACCAACCCCTTGGGCAGCTCTTCCGGCTCGTAGCCGGCAGGCAGGGTCAGGGATACCATCACGGTTTCATCGAACTTGGCCCCGAAATCCACCGGGAAGCGGCGGTTTTCGTGCAGAAAGGGGTTTTTGTCGGTGCCGAAGTCGCGCAGGGGGTTGAGGTAGATGGTACCGGCCGGGGCCTCGCCGCCGGCGCTGGCAAACTCATAGTCCAGGGTGAGGGGTTTGTGCAGGGCGTCGCGCTCCTTGAAGGTGTACTGGGGAATGTTCCAGCCTTCGTGGTTGGTGGCCAGCTCCTCGATGTACTTCTTCTCGCCCAGCTTGCGCAGCTTCTCGCGCTGCATCAGGGCCAGGTAGCCGCCGTGCTCCTGGTGCACCTTGCCGCTGACGCCGCCCTTCTCGTCCACGGTCAGGTTGATCTGGCGGTAGGACAGGAACCGGTCGTTGGGCGCCAGCTCAATCCAGCGCGACTCCTGGCCCCGGGGCAGAATCAGGCGGGCCGTGCCGTTGAGGCAGTGGTAGGGCAGCAGGCCGCAGGGCGCCAGCTCTTCGGTGGCGTCGACCAGCATCTCCTTGCCCCCGGGCAGGGCCACGTGGGCCAGCACGTAGTTGAAGCGGCTGCTCAGGGGCACGTTGGTTTGCAGGCGGCCGTGGCCGCGGGTGCTCAGCACCACGGGGTTGGCCGTGAAGCCGGCCTCGCGCAGGGCCGCAATCAGCAGCAGGTTTACATCGGCCGCGGAGCCGCTTTTCTGGTCGTAGGCGCGGCGGATGGAGCTGCCGGCCACCACGCCGTTGTTGCCGTTGTGCCTGACGCTGCGCCGCACCAGGTCGTGGATGGCGGCCACGCGGGCGGCGGGGTCGGTGGTGTTGGCCAGCAGGGGCGTGAGCTGCTCCTTGAGGAAGCCACCCCGGTTGAGCTGCCCGCCGAAGTTGTCGTCGTTGAGCAGCTCTTCGTCAATTTTGGTCCAGGAGCCGGCTACCGGCTTGTAGGCTTCGTTGGGCCATTTGGTGCCGGCCAGCTCGAAGTCGATTTTGGACAGGTAGTCGGCGGTGGTGGTCATGTAGGGCTCCTCGCGCAGGGCGGGTACGTCCTTCATGGCCCAGCGGTAGTTGGTCACGCGCGGGGTAACTACCTCCGAGCCGCCCGACTCGCGCCCGCCGCCCACGCCCGGCGTCAGGGTCGACGACCAGCGGATGGTGTATTGGGTAACGGCATCGGCCTTCTCCTGCACCTCCAGCGGCTCGTAGCCCTGCATGAGCATGTTGTAATCAAAGTACTCCGGAATGGCGGCCCGGTACTCGCTCCAGCGCACCGGAACATCCGACTGAAAGGTCCAGTCCTGGAAGTTAAAGACGAACTCGGAGGCCACCGTGTAGGCGTATTCCACCACCGAGCCGACCCGCACGTTGGGCAGGGTAAATTTGCGCACGCTCACGTTGGGGCTGCTTTCCTCGCGGAAAATGGCGTCGGCGTTGAGCTTTTCCTTGACCACCTGCCCGTTCACCAGGTTATAGGTAAAGCCTTTCAGGCCCGTGAGCTTTTCCTCGCGGTTGGCCTTGTGGTAGAGCGGGACCTGCACGGTGGCGTAGTCGTAGCCCGATTTCTTGAGGATTTTCACGCGGGTCACGCGCTCAAAAATTACCCGGAAGCCCCCTTCGGCGTAATCGAAGCGGGAGCGCCCGAAGTCGCAGAGCACCACGGCGGGGGCGGCGCTGTCGGCCAGGAAGTTCTGGCTGGTCAGGTCCCGCTCGTCAATCTTGCCGAACCTGATGGGGTCGGCCTGGGCCTGGGCCAGGGAAATGGAAGCGCCGCTGCAGATACCGGCCAGCAGCCACCGGCGGAGTAGGAGTGTACTCATAGCAAAATGAGAAGGGATAGAAAAAAGAATTCAAAGGAAAAATGCTATTCTCGCCTTGGTGCGCGGAACGCGTAAAAAACAAGCAGGATAGAAAATAGCAATGCTAAGCCGGAGCGTCGGAACCGAAATATCCTGTTTTTTTCGACAAGCTGCAACGACGCCAGCCGGTTTTAAGGCCGCTGAATAACGAGCGGCTCCGTCAGTTTGGCCAGGGCCTGGGAGTAAAACTCCCGCAGGCCCGCGTATTCCGAGGCCGAGTAGTAGGTTTTCGTTAGCTGAAGCCGGGCCACAACCGTGAGCTTATCGGGGCCCGTGCGGGTGATGTGGTAGAAAAAGCGCCCGGCGTTGGCCGGCAGCGCCAGCTGCACATTGGCGGGCAGCTCGGCGGCCACGTAGCCGGGGGGCAGGGTCAGCTCCAGGGTGCATTCCGTGCGCGGGGCCGTGGCCAGATCGACCGGATAGCGGCGCTCGGCGGCCCGGAACGGGTTGCTCAGAGCCAGGAGCTGCTGCATGGGGCGCAGGTAAAGCGTCGGGGCCGGGGCCGGACCGCCCGGCAGGTGGGCCTGCACGCCCAGCGCCACCGGGCGGCCCGGGGCTTCCTGGGCCAGCACCTCGGCCTTATTGATTTCCCAGTCGGGGTGGGTTTGCTGCCAGTGCCTGCGCAGCTCGGGCAGGGGAAGCCGGAATTCCGCCGCCGCGTACCCACCGTATTCCTGGCGGATGTCGCCGCGCAGGCTGCCATCGGGGGCCAGGGCAAGTTGGGCCTGGGTGTAGAGAAGGTGCGGAGTGGCAGTTGTCAGGTTGACCCACCGGCCCGCGGGGCCCAGCAGGCGGCCCTGGCCGTTGAGGCAGTTGGCGGGCAGCAGGGCGGGCGGCAGGCTGGCGTCGGTGGCATCGAGGAGCAGTTGCTGGCCGTCGGGCAGGGCCACGTGGGCCACCACGTAGTTGAACTGGGTGACGACGGGCAGCTCCGTCTGGATTTTACCGTGGGAGCGGGTGCTCAGCAGCAGGGGCTGGGCCTCCAGGCCGGCGGCGCGCAGGGCGGCCACCAGCAGCAGGTTGACCTCGGCCGCGCTGCCCTGGCGCAGTTCCACCACTTTCTTGGCCGGGTGGCGGGCGTGCAGGCCGGTCGTGCCGTTGTGGCCCACGGCCGCCAGCACCTGCTCCCGCACGGCCGCGGCCCGGGCGGCCGGGTCGGGGAGGGTGCGCAGGGGGGCGGCGGCCGTGCTCAGGGGGGTGGTGGCCCGCAGGTACTGGCCGAAGCCTTCCTCTTCCAGTAGCTCTTTTTCAATTTCGGCCCAGCTGCCCGCAATAAACTGCGGCGCCTGCTGCTCGCTGAACTGAATGCGCTCCAGCTCAAAATCCACCCGGCTCAGGTAGTCGCGCTCCGTAGTCATGAACGGCTCGGTATGGAACGCGGGCAGGTTTTTCAGCACCCACCGGCGCGTGAGGGCCTTGGTATCGATAGTATAGGTGCTATTGCTGCCCGTTGGTAAATTCCCATTCAGGCTATGCATGTTCTCCCGATACAGAGTGGTGTAGGGCTTGGTGCCGGTTTCATTTACGTCGAAGGGCCAGTAAGTCCGGCTCAACTCTTTGTAGCGGTAAAAACTGGGAATACTGGTGCGATACTCACTCCAGCGCACGGGAATAGCCCCCTGGAACTGCCAGTCCTGAAGGTTGAAGAGAAAGGGGGAGATGAGCACGTAGGTGAACTCCACGATGGAGCCCTCGCGCACGTTGGGCAGGGTGAAGGCGTACTCATCCAGCCGCTCGTCTACCTTGCGGCTGAACACGGCCTCGGTGCGCAGCGGCTCCTTGCTGAGCGTGCCATTGGTGAGGTTGTAAGTGAAGCCCTTGAGCTGGCGGATCTGCTCCCGGCTGCCTTTCTGATCGTGGTAGAGCAGCACCCGCACGGTGGCGTGCTCGTAGCCGGCCTGGCGGCGGATCAGCAGGCGGGCCGTGCGCTCAAACCGGAGCTCGAAGCCCTCGGTTTTGCCCTGGATGGTCGACTGGCCAAAGTCGCAGAGCACTTCGGCGGCGGCGGAATTGGGGGTGGGTACGGCCAGCAGGGCGGCGGCCTCCCGGGCATCGAGCCTGCCAAAGCGGAGAGGAGCGTCCTGGGCCTGGGCCGTGAGGGTCAGCAGCCAGCCAGTGCATAAGGCCAGCGCCCACGCCGGCAGAGAGTTAAAAGAAGCCACGGAAATAAAGAAAGTAAAGTCGGCCCGCATGAGCGGGCAGGATACCATTCAGGTCGAAAGATACGGTCTTCCGCGGGTAAGACAAAAGCCGGCCCGCGACCGGGCCGGGCGGCCCGGTTTGCCCGTAAGCCCGTCGGTACCGAAGCGCGCGGCTTACGCCGTCCGGGCCCGGCGCCGGCGCAGCACCAGCAGATACCCCAGGCCCGTCAGGACGCTGAGCGCGCTCAGGCCGTGCACGAAGGGCAGGCGGGCGGGCTCGTTGGCAAACACCCAGCCCGCCAGCAGAGCCCCCAGCCCGATACCGGCTTCCAGGGCAATGTACATGGTGGCCACGGCCCGGCCGCGCCGCTCGGGGTGGCTCAGGTCCACCGTCCAGGCGTAGAGCGTGGGCGAGTTCAGGCCCGTGCCCAGCCCGAACAGCACGGCCCCGGCCAGAAATACCGGGGCCGACTGCGCCAGCGCCAGCACCGTCAGCGCCGCCACAATCACCAGCGCGGAGCCGATGAGCACCGGCACGCGGCCGTAGCGGTCGGAAGTGCGCCCGGCCAGCAGCCGCACCACCAGCGAAGCCCCGGTGTAGCAGGTGTAGAACAGGCCCTTGTCTTCGCCGAGCAACCCCAGCACCCGGCTTTGGTCGGGGATGACGGTGAGCACCGCCCCGAACGGGAACAGGCACAGCAGCGTGACCAGGGCCGGGGCCAGCACCCGGGGCTCAAACACTTCGTCCCAGCTCTCAATGCGCAGCAGCCGCCAGCTAAAGCGCTGCCGCTGGGCCCGGGGCAGGGTTTCCGTCATGGTGCCCTGCACGATCAGGCTCAGCAGGGCCAGGCCCGAGGAGCAGTAGAACATGGTGTTGAGGGAGAAATGCAGGGCCAGCCAGGAACCCAGCATGGGGCCGGCGGCCATGCCCACCGAGCCCGCCACGCCCAGCAGGCCCATGGCCTCGCCGCGCCGTTCGAGCGGAATGATATCGGCAATGAAGGCGGCCGTGCCGGTGGGCTTGAAGCCGGTGCTGAAGCCGTGGAGCAGCCGCAGGCCCATGAACGCGGCCACGGTGGCCGTAAACGGGTAAAAGAAGCCGCAGATAAAGCAGACCAGGGACCCGAACACCATCACCGGAATCCGCCCCACGGTGTCGGCCAGCTTGCCCGAGAAGGGGCGCGAGAGGCCGGCCGTGAGCGTGAACAGGGCAATGATGAAGCCCTTGTACTCGCCCCCGCCCAACCGGGTGAGGTAGTCGGGCAGCTCGGGCAGGAGCATGTTGAAGCTCATGAAAAACAGGAGCGACGACAAACACATCAGCCAGAAGCCGAGGGTGTACACGCGGGCCGGAGCGGGGGAGGTGGTAAGGGGCATTGCGGCCGCAAAGGTAACCCGGCCAAGCCCGCCCGCCCGCATCCGGGGGCGGATTAATCTCGCCACTCCGCCCCGAGGGCCGGGGCCTTGCCGGGAAGCCGGAACGAGCCGCGGGAAGGGGCATCACGTTGCAAACCGAAGGCGGGGTAGCGGGCTTTACGCGGCCTGCTGAGTAGCTAACCGGAATAGCGGAACAATCAGCTGACGGCCAGTGCGCCGTTGGCAGTAGCGCGAACTTTGCAGTTCGTGTCCCCGCGCCGTTCAAACGATTCTAACGGCGCAGTAGCGCGAACTACAAAGTTCGCGCTACTGCCAGCAGCCAGCCAAGCCTCTGGCTCCCTTAGATACCTTCCTCCGGGGCCACCACCGAGTCCATGACTTCGCCCGGATTGGGGGCGGCCGGCTCCGGCGTTACCTCGGGGGCGGCGGCGGCGGAATCCGGCTCGTCCACCTGCACGGTGTCGGGCTGGATGTCGAAGAGGGTGGGGGCGGCGGCTTCCAGGTTTTCGTCGGTGTTATCGACGTCGGCATCAGCGGCGGGCCGCTCCTGGCGCAGCGGCACTTCTTCGAACCACTGCCGGGAGTAGCGCTGCACCGCCACGGCCCCCACCCCGATGAGGGCCAGTACCAGCAGCACCAGCGCCACCCGGGTCCATTGCAGCCGCCAGGCCGGCGCCGTAACCCGGGGCCGCCCTGTGGGCCGGGCCGGGGCGGCGGCGGTTGGGGCCGCAACCGGCCGCGCTGCTGCCGGGGCCGGAGTAGCGGGCCCGGCCGCGGGCACACCAGCCGCCGGGCGGGGGGCGGCCGGCGGGGTCTGGAGCTGCTGCACCTGTTGGCCCAGCTGCTGCATGCGTGCCTCCAGCTCCCGGTTGCGCACTTCGGCCTCGGCCCGGGCGGCTTCGATGGCGGCGGCCAGGCGGTTCTTCTCCCGGGTTTCGGCCGTGAGGCGGGCCTGGAGGGCCGCTACTTCGGTGGCGGCGGAAGGCGTAGCGGCCAGCTGCTGGCGAAGCTGGGTAATGCTCTGCTCCCGGGCCGCTTCGCGGGCCTCCATAGCGCGGCGCTGCTGCTGCAATTCGTCCAGCATCTGGCGGCGCAGCTGCTCCAGTCGGTGCTGCTCCGCCGCCCCGCTGGCCGGGGGCGGCCCGGTGCCGTAGGGCGGGTCGGCGGGCACGTCTTCGGCCCCGAGCCAGCCCCAGAGCTGCCGGGCTTTCTGCTCCCAGAAACCCGCCGGCTCGTGTTCGTAACTGGTTTCGGCCGCCGGGTCTTCCTCGGTCAGGCTCCCGGTCCAGCGGTGCAGGGCCGGGGCCGTCAGCCCCGCCTCAGCGCCTTGTGCCCGCAGTTCTTCGGCCAGCTGCGCGGGGGGCACTACCGCCCAGCCCTGCGCGTCAGCAGCCGCCGCATCTGCCGAATCCAGCGGCACGATAAAGCCGGCAATGGCGGCGGCGGGCACGGGTGGCAGTTCCGGCCACGTGCCCAGCCACCGGGCCAGGGCCGCCTGCTGGCCCGGCAGCGTGCCGGCCGAAGCCGAGGGTGGGCGCAGGATAGCCACCCGGCCCGGCAGCACCACCACGGCCGGCAGCACTTCGGCTTCTGTGTCCAGGTTGGCCAGCAGCAGCCCCGCGGCCCCGTCGGCTGCCAGCGCGTCGCCGAGAGCCGCGAACCAGTGGGCGGTGGCGGTATCGGGGAAGGGGGCGAAGGAGAGGCGGTGGAGCATGGGCAGAACGGGGAAGTGCCGCGCCAGCCCCGGCAGGACCCAGCGTAGCCGGCCGGCAAAATACGAACCCGGGCCCGAACCCCGTTGGCCTGGTACCGGGCGGCATAGGCCACGCCCGCTCCCGGTACGTTCTGCCCGCCGGCGAGCCTGCCAAAACGGCCGCCCCGCCACCCCGGCCCGAAGTGTGCCGTACACCCGGCCTATGGCTCGTTCTGATTCGTTCTTCTCCACTATTTCCGCCAAAAAGCCCCGTTCCGACGGCAAGCCCGCCCTTTCGGTGCGGGAGCGGTTTTCGGCCCTCAAAAACCTGCCGGCCTTCCTGCGCCTGATCTGGCAGACCAGCCCCGCCCTGACGCTGGGCAACGTGGGCCTGCGCCTGCTGCGCGCCGCCCTGCCCGTGGCCATGCTCTACGTGGGCCAGCTCATCCTCGACGCGGTGGTGGCCCTCAGCCGGCAGCCGGCCCCGGAGCGGGTGCTCACGCCGGTGCTCACGCTCATTGCGCTGGAATTCGGCCTCGCCATTCTCTCCGACGCCCTGGGCCGGGGCGTGGCCCTGCTCGATTCGCTGCTCGGCGACCTGTTCGCCAACCAGACTTCCATCCGGTTGATGGAGCACGCCGCCGAACTCGACCTCGACCAGTTCGAGGACAGCACCTTCTACGACAAGCTGGAGCGGGCCCGCCGTCAGACGCTGTCCCGCACCGTGCTCATGTCGCAGGTGCTCAGCCAAGCCCAGGATGCCATTACGATGGGATTTCTGGCCGTGGGCTTGGTGGCGTTCAACCCCGGGCTGCTGCTGCTGTTGCTGGTGGCCGTGGTGCCGGCCTTCCTGGGCGAGTCGCACTTCAATGAGCGCAGCTACTCGCTGGTGCACGGCTGGACGCCCGAGCGCCGGGAGCTGGACTACCTGCGCCAGACCGGGGCTTCCGACGATACGGCCAAGGAGGTGAAAATCTTCGGCCTGGCCGGCTTCCTTACCGACCGGTTCCGCACCCTCTCCGACGATTTTTACGCCAAGAACAAGGCTCTCGTGGTGAAGCGCGCTGGCTGGGGCACGTTCTTCGCGGCGGTGGGCGCGGCGGGCTACTACGCGGCCTACGTGTACATCATCCTGCAAACCGTGGCCGGGCGCGTCAGCATCGGCCAGCTCACGTTTCTGGCCGGCTCGTTTGCCCGCATGCGGGGGCTGCTCGAAGGCATTCTGAGCCGCTTCAGCTCGGTGGCCGAGGGCGCGCTCTACCTCCAGGATTTCTTCGACTTTTTCCGCCTCCAGCCCCGCATCCGCCGCGACGAAAGCCAGCCGGTGCGGCCCTTCCCCAGCCCCATCCGGGAAGGCTTCGTGTTCGAAAACGTGGGCTTCCGGTACCGCAACGCCGAGAAGTGGGCCCTGCGTAACCTCAACTTCACGCTGCGGGCCGGCGAGAAGCTGGCCCTGGTAGGCGAGAACGGGGCCGGCAAAACGACCCTCGTCAAGCTGCTCTCCCGCCTCTACGACCCCACCGAGGGCCGCATCCTGCTCGACGGATACGACCTGCGCGAGTACGACCCCCGGGAGCTGCGTCAGGAAATCGGGGTGATTTTCCAGGATTTCGTGCGCTTCCAGCTCCCGGCCGGTCAGAACCTGGCCGTGGGCCGCATCGAGCAGCAGCACAACCGCCCCCGCATCGAGCAGGCCGCGGCCCAGAGTCTGGCCGATTCCGTGATTGCCAAGCTGCCCGAGGGCTACGACCAGATGATTGGCCGCCGCTTCAACGGGGGCGTGGATTTGAGCGGGGGCGAGTGGCAGAAAATTGCCCTCGGCCGCGCCTACATGCGCGACGCCCAGCTGCTCATCCTCGACGAGCCCACCGCCGCCCTCGACGCCCGCGCCGAGTACGAGGTCTTCCAGCGCTTCAAGGACCTGACCCTGGGCAAAACGGCCGTCCTCATCAGCCACCGCTTCAGTACCGTGCGCATGGCCGACCGCATCCTGGTCATCGAAAACGGGCAGTTTCAGGAGATAGGCAGCCACGAGGAGCTGCTGGACCAAGGCGGCCGCTACGCCGAGCTCTTCAAGCTCCAGGCCGCCGGGTATCGGTAGTAGAAGTGGTGCAGAGTGGCGTGCAACTGTTCCGGCTACGCGTGTCTCTTGACGGGCATAACCTAACTGAAAATAGTATGCGAACCAGGGCGATATGGATAGGGGCCGCATTGATGCTGAGCGGGGGATTACCCAGCTGTGAGAAGCCATATTGTGATGGCCGTTATCTGGATGTAGAAGGCCTGTCTCTGGTAGCGCGCACCCGGAGTACGCAGCCGGTAGCAGCCAATGAGGCCGTATATTCCCTGGAGTTGCAGTTAGGAGTCGTCTTGCAAACCAGAGGCTATGGAACGAATATGCCACGGGGGGGATTCAACGCTCTTGCTGATTGTCGTCCACCAGACTACACGGAGTTGGGTGATTCATTGCTGATCACCAGTCGCTTTGATTATGATGGGCAGCACCCGGCGGGCACGCCTCTCAATGACCTGCTGACAGGGCCACTCCTGGCCGGTAGAACGCCGTTTCAGCCGTACGAATTGGAGCAAGGGCCTTTTATGTTTTTACAACGACCAACCGCTTCCGGACCGCAGCAATTTCGGGTATACTACCGCCAGACAAATGGGGAAACGTACACTGCGGAGACGGTGGTTATAAACTTACTGCGCTAACCATGATAATCATTTGATTACAAGGGGTATTGCAAGCCGGTTAAGTATGCCGTCCCATGTCGGCCGGGCGGGCGGGCGGCCCGGTTTCGTTCAACGAGGAAGCGCGGATACGCGTCTCTACAGCAGGTATCTGCGATTCGCGAAACCGCTATATTCAGGTTCAGTGCTGGTTGGCAGTTTTGGGGCTCCGCGACCCGCCTGAACGCCAAGACCAAAACGTTAGCAGTAAATTTAAAATGACAGAAGAACTAAAGAAATACGAATCGACAATCAAGAAGAAGCATAGTGTCTCTTGGTCTCCCAAGTATGATGAAGAATTTAGGACGGACCTTAATCGGATTGTCTTTATACCAATTGTCGTAAAGACTTTCGAAAAACTTGGTTGGGATTTAGTGTATCAGGACGAAAAATCTGCCGAAGCAAAAATAAAGAGAGACTTGTGGCAATGGGGACAGAAAATTACTGTAACCTTTGACTACGGCAAGGTAAAAGTGAAAAGCGTATCTCTTGGAAACGAATTCTGGGATATTGGAAGAAATTCAAAAAGGGTCAAGCTCTTTATCTATGCATTCCAACAGACCGAAAAAGAGTTTGACATAGAAGCCTTAACAGAGTTAGAACAACAGACAGAAAAGGCAAATAATTGGGATGATTACGAAATCCCTGAAAGCTTACCCACGCCAAAAAAACGAAGAGAACCGAAATTGTGGATTCCGATTGTTGGAGGATTGCTTACAGCCCTTTTACTTGGATATGTTGTCGCTATACTCTCTGTAAAAGGAATTTATGTAATAGGGCTTTTTGAGGTTGGTGTTGCCCTTGCAATTGGATTTGCTTTTAAGTTTTTGATTAAGGCAAGCAACTTCACCAATTACGACATTCTAAACTATACGCTTATTGGAATGGTAGTTCTCGTTTACGGTTCTAATCAATATTTTCAATATCATATAATATTGCAAGAAATTAATTACGAGGCGATTGGATTCTTTGAATTTTTAAAGCTTCGACTAGAAGCGGGCTTAACAATCAAGTCTCTAAATACTGGATGGATAGGATTGGTTATAAGCTGGATTTTCCAACTCGGTTTCACCTATGCAATTGGGATGTTGCGACTAGCTTCAAATTTAACTTCATATCAGTTGGAAAGGGTTCCTATGAAAGTAGTAGATTTTGCTTTCTACCACTTTGTCAAGGATAAGTCTGAGAATCAAGTGCGTTCAGAGCTTTCTAAAATGGGCTGGACGGAAGAGCAAGACCAAAATGAAGTATTTGAATCAATTGGTGCACTACAAGGAGCGACTGAATTAAATAGAATGGAATAAAAATACTACTGGCAACAGCACCTACCCAAAAGGCGGGGTCTCGTGTTCCAAAGACAGTTTTGTGGTAAAAGTCTCACCCTTCGGGTAGCTGCAAAACGTTAGCAATGCTATTCAAAAGCAAGTGCGCCTAACCTCTCGTGCATGACTCCCACGTTCCACTTCCTGCCCAGCCTCGCGGCCGAATCTGACCAGCTGTTACTGGCGGGGCTGCTGCAGCAACTGTTTCCCGATACGACCGTGGCCGAGTGGCTCGCTGACCTGCGCTACCAGCAGCAGCGCCAGCCGGTGCAGGCCTGGCTGGTGGAACACGCCGGGCAGTTGGTGGGCTGTAAGCTGGGCTACGAGCGTCAGCCGGGGCACTATTACAGCTGGCTGGGCGGCGTGCGGCCGGCGTTCCGGGGGCGGGGGCTGGCCGCCGGGCTGCTGGGCCGCCAGCACGCCTGGGCCCGGGAGCAGGGCTACCGCGCCGTGCGCACCCATACCTACAATCGCTGGCGCGCCATGCTGCTGCTCAACCTGCGCCACGGCTTCGACATCATCGGGACGGTGCAGGGCCCGCGCGGCCTCACCATCGTGCTCGAAAAGCAGTTGGCAGCGGAATAAGTACGGACGGGTGCCCGGCAGCCATTACAGGCCGCGTACCCGCCGCCGGGCAGGGCGCGTTAAAAAAGACCAGATTTTTTGCCCTGACAGTCAGTCGATAAGCCCGCTGAGTTTCGTAGCTTAGGTAGTACGACTCACTTAGTTTTTCAGGGCTTATGAAATGGACGTTTACGTTGGCGGCGGGAGCGAGTCTGCTGCTGTCGGGTTGCCTGATGTCGCGGGAGGCGCGGGTGGAATCAGACTACAGTTACGCCGGGCAGTTCCGGCGCTACCGCACCTACGAGTTCATCAGTGGTGACGGCATCAATTCCGATACCAGCCGCCTGGGGGCGGCCGTGCGCGACGCCATCCGTACCCGCCTGAAGGTGCAGGGCTACCACGCCGCCCGCCGCCGCCCCGATCTGCTGGTGAACTTCCGTCTCTTCGAGGGCGACATGCACTTCCGCGGCTACTCCCAGGACGATTTCACGACCTGGGTCAAGAACGGCAGCACCGAGGAGGACGATACGCCCAAGGAAAACCGCAAGGGCTACCAGCCCGTGCGCCTGCTGCTCGCCGAAGGCACGCTGCTGGTAACGCTCATCGACAACCGCACCAACCGGGCCGTCTGGAACGGTTACGCGTCCGGCGTAAGCGTGCCGGCCGGTCCTCAGGGCGAAGTAGTGCTGCGCCGGTCCGTGCGCTCCATCTTCGATCAGTACCACGTCTTCACGGCCGGCTACCTCAACGGCCAGAACAACGGGGGCACCGATTACGAGGATTAGTGGAAGCTAAACGATGTAGAGACGCGACCCTTCGCGTCTCGGCACGGAACGGCAGGCAGTGGGGCGAATAAACAACATCAGCAACGCCGAGACGCGAAGGGTCGCGTTTCTACATCGTTCAGTGGATATCCGCAATCGGTAGTTGGAAAAACACGCCGGCTGGCCGTTGGCACAGTCAGGGCGTGTTCCGTTCCCGAATAAGTTCGGCAGCCACGCTGATGGCAATTTCCTCCGGGGTGCGGCTGTGAATGGCCAGCCCGATGGGGGCGTGCAGGCGGGCCAGGGTGGCCTCCGGCACGCCCTCGGCGCGCAGGCTGGCCAGCAGCTCCGCAATCTTGCTGGCGCTGCCCATCACGCCCAGGTAGCGCACCGGCAGCGGCAGCAGCCGGCGCAGGGCCAGCAGGTCGGAGCGGTAGCCGAAGGTCATCAGAATAACGTAGTGGTGGGGCCCGGGGCTGATTTCCTGCTCCAGCGCGTCGTAGTGCACAATGCGCTTGTGGTGGGCGAAGGGGTTGTAGAGGTGGGTATTGAGGCCGGGGCGGTCATCGAGCACCGTTAGCTCGAACTCCAGGGAGGCCAGCACCCGCGAAAGCGCCAGGGCCACGTGCCCGCCGCCCACAATGGTCACCTGGTCGCGGAAGCCCAGCGGCTCGGTGTAGTGCCAGTCGGGGCCCAGGTGCAGGGCGGGGGCAGCCGGTTCGGGGTCGAGCACCTGGAGGCGGTGGGCGGCCGAGAGCCGGAGCCGGCCCGGCTGGTGGGTGCGCAGCCGCTGCTGGAGCTCCAGCGTCAGGGGCAGGTCGGCGGGGCGCAGGGGCAGCACCAGAATCCACTGCTCGCCCGAGCAGATCAGGCCCGAGCGGTCGGCCGGGGCTTCGCGGCGGTGTACCTGATGGCGCACCTCGGGCGGGGCTTCGGGCAGCCGCAGCAGGGCCCGGGCTTTTTCCACGAATTTGTGCTCCATGATGCCGCCCCCGACGGAGCCGGCCAAGCTGACTGCCGTCACGCTCATCTTGAAGCCCTGCCGCCCCGGGCTGCTGCCCACGCTGTTGAGCACGCACAGCAGGGCCACCGGAATGCCCGCCCGCAGGCTGGCCGCGGCGTGTTGCCAGACGAGCAGGTCGCGCGGGGCCGGGGGGGAGGCAGTGAGGATATCCACGGGAGAATAACTAAGCGTAACGGGCAGTAGTTCTTGCCCCGGCAATATAGTAGGAATTAAATGTTTAATTGACTTCTGCGGTTGTTCTTTTGTCCGCTGTTGCCCCCCAATATTAAAGCCAGGCCGCGCTCAGGGCGTAATAGACGGCCATGATGCCCGAGAACAGGGCGCTGGCCACGAAGCGCCACTCCGGGGCCACCCGGTTCTGGATGTAGTAGTTCACCAGCAGGGCCACGGGCGCGTTGAGCAGGAAGGAGCGGGTGGCCAGGGGCAGCAGTGCCAGGGTAATCTGCTCGGGGTGGCCGCTGCACAGGCGCAGGAACAGGAAGTGGCGGGCAATCCAGAGGGGGTTGAAGTACACCAGCGACAGGGCCGCCCGGCCCCACTTGCGGCCCCGGCCGGCCCCGGGCGAGGACGGCAGGCGGCGGTCAATCCAGCGGAAGTAGGCGGGCACCTCCACCGAGTACAGCAGGCCCCCAATGAGGGCCATACCCAGCAGACGGGTCCAAGAGAATTCGTGGAGCAGCAGGGCGGCCACGGTGTCGCCGGCGGCGTAAATCAGGAAGCCACGGAGCGTGTCGCGGAGCTGGGTGGGGTGGGTGAGTGGCAAGCGGGGTGGGATGGTCGTAAATTCGGGGGGGCAAAAGTACGGGAACCTGGGCCGGCGTCATAGGAGCGGCCTAACAAATCGGCCCGCGCCCGTTTAACTCCTTCCCCAAAGTCCTGCGCTGCTGTAACAAGAAAAGAGGCTGAAGCTACGGGAGCTTCAGCCTCTTTTCTTGTTACAGAAATACTTTATAATCTCATTGTTTTCGATAAAAGAAAATCAACTATTGGCTTCATGTGCTCGTTTCTGGATACTGAATGCCTGTGTTAATAGCCATTCAACAGAAACCATTTCCATAAATGAGCGGAAAAAATAATGCTCAGACATGTTAAACTGCTTGACTTTACTATCGGGGTCAACTGATTTGAATTCGAACGCCCAGTTAGGATGATTAGAGCGCTGAACGGTGAAGCCATTAGCTAAGGAAATTCTCTCAATGACAGAAAAATCTATAAATATAATTATAATTAATTCTCCTTGTAAAAAACTCCAATATGTATTTGGATTGTTAAATATTATGGAAAATGGAGTGTACCCTTGCTCTGTAAACTTAGCTGCATTTAAATAAAATGCGAATGGTATAGTTAGATTTGAGGCCTTTATAATATTTCCCAAAGTTGATTCTGTAAATTCTGTGAATGTCGCTAAGAAAACAACACCATCTTCTACTTTACTGTAAGAATAAGTTTGGTTGTAGGCCTTTGCAATAACCTTGTTAAGGTTCTTGGTGTAATTTATTTCATGCGAGCTGGGCTCAATTCTGCGTATTTTTCCATTTATGCCATAAAGCTCATCCGCAGTATCATTGCTTAAGTAGTCAAATATTTTTTTGGTGTTTGCTTCTTGTCTTTGAATTCGGAGGTTGTCATTATTGCTTGTCTTTGACTCAACAACTAACGGTCCTTCTGGTGTAATCAAGATTAAATCTGCATACTTCAGTGTAGATGTAATGTCATTAAAAATGGCAATGATTCCATTTTTAAATGCATATCTCATATATTGCTTCTCTTTTTTAATGCCGGATTTTTCGGATATAAATCCTGGAGATTCTTTGAAATTTTGCGGTTTTATATCGAATTTATGCAAAAATGTAAATGCAATACCATCTCCAATGCTTTTATAAATTTTTAGAATAAATCTGTATTCATCAATATTGTATTTTGAATTCTTTGTATTTTCCTTTGCTTTCAAAGAATCATCTTTGCTAAGTCTGTTTACAGGATCTTTTCTAAGTTTATTTAATTCTGAAACTATGCTTTTAGCTTTTCTTATATTGTTTTCTACATAGATTATTCGCTTTATTAATATTTCTTGTAGAATGAGCCATTTGTTTATACTTTTATAAGGTGACTTTCTGGCTTCGTGGAGCATGGCAAGAAGCTGTAAAATGCTCTTTTTGTACAGATAAATCATAAGGTTTATGAAAATTAATTGCAGTTGAAGTTTAGTGCGCTATGTAACTTAAGAATGAACCATAAATAAAAAGCGAAGACACACAACCCTAAAATTAACCTTGAAATTTGACTTACTCGCTCAGTGGCTTTTGTCAGTAAAACTGCATTTTTAGCGTAAGTGAATCATAACAATCCACACCGTGCCACTACCGCCCCTTCCCCCGTCCCCACAAACTCCGGGTACAGATTCACCAGCACCTTTTCCGGCGTCATCGGCGCGGAGAAAGCAATGGTGGAATTCGGGTTGAAGGCCCGCACTGCGTCGCGGAGGGCGAAGTAGGCGCCGATGCCGTACATGAGCGGGGGCTCGCCCACGGCTTTGGAGCGCAGCACCGCCCGCGGGTGGCCCGGCGTATCGAGGAAATGCACGTCGAGCACCGGGGGCACCGAGTACAGGTCCGGGATTTTGTAGGCGTTGAGCGAGTTGCTCAGCAGGCGGCCTTCGTCGTTGTAGACCAGCTCTTCCAGGGTCATCCAGCCGATGCCCTGCACCGCGCCGCCCTCAATCTGGCCCAGATCCACCTGGGGGTTGAGGCTCTGGCCGAAGTCGTGGGCAATCTGCACCGCGTCCACGGTGTAGGTGCCGCGCAGGCAGTCCACCGTCACGGTGGTCAGGGCCGTGCCGTACACGTGGTAGGCGAAGGGGTAGCCCTGGTTGGTGGTGGCGTCGAAGTGGAGGTCGGGGGTGGCGTAGTGGGCGCTTTCGCTCAGACTCACCCGCTGCCAGTAGGCCGCCGACACCAGCTTCTCCCAGGTCGAATCGGCGGGTTTGCCGGCGGCCAGCACCTGTTCGTTTTCGATGTGCATGCCCTCGTAGTCCAGGCTTAGCTCGGTGGAGGCCAGGCGCAGGATTCGCTCCCGCAGGGCCCGGCAGGCCAGCTCGGTGGCCTTGCCGTTGAGGTCGGCGGTGGCGGAGGCGGCCGAGGGGGAGGTGTTGGCCACGCGGGTGGTGTTGGTGCTTTCCACCTTGATGCGATGCAAGCCGATACCCAGGGTGCGGGCGGCCACCTGGGCAATTTTGGTGTTCACACCCTGGCCCATTTCCACCGCCCCGGTGCTCACGCCCACCGAGCCGTCGGTGTAGATGTGGACCAGGGCCCGGGCCTGGTTCATGGCCGTTTTGGTGAACGAGATGCCGAAGCAGATGGGCATCACGGCCAGGCCCTGCTTGTGACGGGTATGCGTGCGGTTGAACTCGTCCACGGCCCGGCGGCGGGCCGGCAAATCGAAGCGCTGGGCGGCCGTATCCCAGGCTTGCCCGGCGTGGCAGAGCTCGGCCGGCTGGCGGTAGGGAAACAGGTCGCCCTCGCGCAGCAGGTTGCGGCGCTGAATGTCGGTGGTGGGCACGCCCAGGCGCTCGGCCGCGCAGGCCAGGGCCGACTCTATCACGAACATGCCCTGGGGCCCGCCGAAGCCCCGGAAGGCGGTGTTGGGGGGCAGGTTGGTGCGGCAGCTGTAGGCCGTGGCCGTCACGTTCGGGATGAAGTAGGTATTGGTGCAGTGGAAGAGGGTGCGCTCCAGCACGGCCGGCGAAAGGTCGGCGGCGGCCCCGCCGTTCTGGTAGAACGTGGCTTCGTAGGCCACAATCTTCAGGTCGGCATCGAGCCCGATTTTGAAGTCGGACGAGTAGGGGTGGCGCTTGCCGGTCATGCGCATGTCGGCCATGCGGTCGAGCACCAGCTTCACCGGGCGGCGGGTCAGGAAGGCGCCCAGGGCGGCCAGCGCGCCCCAGGGCGTGGCCTGGTCTTCCTTGCCCCCGAAACCGCCCCCAAGGCGGGTCACGTCCACTTCCACCTGGTGCATGCCCAGGCCCAGCACGTGGGCCGTGTGGCGCTGCACGGCCGTGGGTCCCTGGGTGGAGGACACGATGCGCACCCCGCCCATTTCCGTCGGGAAGGCGTAGGCGCCCTGGGTTTCGATGTACAGGTGCTCCTGCCCGCCCGACTCGGCCACACCCTCGAACACGTGGGCGCACCCGGCCCAGGCCGCTTCGGAATCCCCGATCCGGAAGGTGCGCGGGGGCACCAGCAGCTCGCCCTGGGCGGCAGCCACCCGCGGGTCGGTGATGACGGGCAGCGGCTCTACCTCCACCCGCACGTGGGCCAGGGCGGCGTGGGCGGCGTGCTCCGATTCGGCCAGCACCAGGGCCACCGGCTGGCCCCGGAAGTGCACGTGGCCCTCGGCCAGCAGGGGCTCATCGGGCACGATGCCGCCAATCTGGTTGGTGCCGGGAATGTCGGCGGCCAGGATGATGCGCACCACCCCGGGCAGCGCCAGGGCCGCCGAGGCATCCACGGCCAGCAGCCGCCCGTGGGCCAGCGGCGACTCCACCACGGCCGCGTACAGGGTGCCGTGCTGCTCGGGCACGTCGTCGAGGTACTGCGATTCGCCGCGCACGTGGCGGATGGGGTCGAGGTGGTTCACGGGGGAAAGTGACTGAGTGAATGAGCGAATGAGGGAAGCGACCGGGTGGCGGCAGAGAAGCGGCCCTTCGCGTCTCGTTGTTACTGAGGTTGTTTTAGCCGGGGCAGTTGCGGCCGTTCAACGACGCGACGCGAAGGGGCGCGTCTCTACAGCCGTTCAATCGGTGAGCAGGCGTAGTTCCAGCAGGTGAGCTTCCAGCAGCTGGCGCAGCAGCAGACGCTTGTACTGCGCAGTGCCGCGCACGTCGCTGATGGGGCTGATTTCCTGCTGGGCCGCTTCCTGGGCGCGGCGCAGGGTTTGCTGGGTCAGGGGCTGGCCTACCAGGGCGGCGGCGGCTTTGGGCAGCAACATCGGTACGGGCCCCACGCCCCCGGCCGAGAGGCGGGCGGCCTGCACCACCCCATCTTCCAGACGCAGCCAGGCGGCGGTGTTCACGCTGGCAATATCGAGGTGGGTGCGCTTGGATACCTTCTCGAAGTTGAAATAATCGGAATCGGCGGCGGGGGCCGGGAAGCGGATTTCGGTCACCTGCTCGTCGGCGGTTTTGGCCAGTTGCTTGTAGCCGAGGTAGAGGTCGGCCAGGGGCAGGGTGCGGCGCTGGCCGGCGGCGTCTGCCAGCTCGATTTCGGCCCCCAGGGCCAGGAATAGGATGGTCAGGTCGCCGATGGGGGAGGCGTTGATGAAGTTGCCGGCCACGGTGCCCATCTGGCGGATGGGCGTGCTGCTGACCAGCTTCAGAAACCGCGGCAGCGCCGGCAGCACCGCCAGCATCACGTCCGATTCCAGCAGCTGCTGGGCCGTGGTGGCCGCCCCCAGCCGGATAACGTCGCCCTCGCGCCGAATGCCGCGCAGGTGGGTTTGGTCGAACACCAGCTCGACGGGCGTGGCCCGCACGCGCTCGGGCTGTTGAACCAGCAAATCGGTGCCGCCGCCCAGGATGCGGGCGCGGGCGGCGGCCGGGGCATCGAGCGGGTTAAGGGCGGGCATGGCGGGCGGGGTGGGGGCTTCGGAGCCGCCGGTAGCGGCGGCCGCGGCCGCGTCGCGCAGGGCTTGCAGGCGGGCGGGCATGGCGGCGAAGTAGGCGGGCACGAACTGCTGATCGGCCAGCCAGCGGACGGCCTCGGTGGCGGGGCGGGCGCTGAGCTGCCCGTGCAGGTGGGCGGCGGCGCGCTCCAGGCTCTTGTAGCCGGTGCAGCGGCAGATGTTACCATCGATGGAGGCCCGCACCGAATCGGGGGTGCTGGGGCGGGCGCTCAGGGCGTGGCCCGTGAGGCTCATCACGAAGCCCACCGTGCAGAACCCGCACTGGGAGCCGTTTTCCTGCACAATGGCCTGCTGCACCGGCGTGAGCGTGCCCCGGGCCGCGTTGATGCCCTCCACCGTGACGACGTGCTTGCCGTGGGCGTTGCCCAGCGGAGTCAGGCAGGAGGTCATCGACTGGTACTGCACTACAGCGTCCCCGGCGGCCGGCAGCTCGCCCACCAGCACGGTGCAGGCCCCGCAGTCGCCCTCCCGGCAGCCGATTTTGGTGCCTTTCAGGTGCTGGTGGTAGCGCACGAAATCGAGCAGGGTGCTGCCAGCGGGCTGGTCGGTGCGGATGAGCTGGTCGTTGAGGTAAAACTGGAGCATGAGCGGGGCGTTTGGGCCGGAAACGAACAGGGAAGTTACGGGATTTTCCGGGCCGGGCGTAACAATCCGGTAACCTGCGGGCGGTGGTTGTGGCGGTTCCGCCTGTACAGACAACCGCCGCCCGTAGCCCGTCGGGCGCGGGTGGGCCCGCCAAAAAAAAAGCTTCTGCCCTCGTCCCCGCCCTGGTGTCCGCCAGTGGAGTGGCCGTCCAGGAGTTAAGGAGCCGCAGCGGCAAAGCCGGGAGCCAGATTCGGCCCGCCCGGCCGCCCGCCCGGCCGCGGCCATCGAACGAAACCCACCCCCGGCCGGTTAAGGGCGCACGATGAGGCTTGGTAAAACCCGGTCAGCAAAGCCGTATCTTGGCGCGGAAGAGCCGCCGGCCGGCGAAATCGACGATAACACCGGTGGAGGCGCGGTTTACGCGGCACCCCCCCCAATGCTACTCTCCCCCCTATGAGCAAACCCTTGAAATTTACCAACGTCCAGCGGTCCACGTTTTTCGCCACGGTGCGGGAGCGGGCCGACGCCTATTTCAAGGAGCGCAACCTCTCGCGCCACGCCAACGGGGCCATGTGGGCCAAAACCATTTTCTTCCTGACGGCTTTCGTGGTCACCTACGGCCTGATTATGTCGAACCAGTTCAGCGTGCCCGTGATGGCCGGGCTGGCGGCGGTGCTGGGGGCCATTTGTGCCTTTATAGGCTTCAACGTGTGCCACGACGCCATGCACGGCTCGTTTTCGGCCAACAAGCACGTCAACAAGGGCCTCGGCCTGGTGTTTAACCTGATCGGGGCCAGCCCTTACGTCTGGAACATCACCCACAACGTGGTGCACCACACCTACACCAACATTGCCGGCCACGACGAGGATATTGAAGTGGCCCCTGGCCTGATCCGGCTCGATGAGCAGGAGCCGGTGCGCTGGATTCAGCAGTTTCAGCACTGGTACGCGTTTCCGGTGTACGGGCTGGCTTCCCTCTCCTGGGTGCTGCGCAAGGACTACGTGAAGTTTTTCCAGCCCAAAATCGGGCAGCAGGTGGCCAACCACCCGCGGCGGGAGTATTTCAACCTGTTCTTCTACAAGGCTATCTACTACGTGCTGTTCATTGTGCTGCCGCTGGTGGTGCTCGATATCACGTGGTGGCAGTTCATTATCGGGTTTGTGGGCATGCACTTCGTGGAAGGGCTGGTGCTGGGCCTCGTGTTTCAGCTGGCCCACGTGGTGGAGGGCACGGCTTTTCCGCTGCCCAACGAGCAGGGCGACATGCAGGAAGCCTGGGCCGTGCACCAGATGCGCACCACGGCCAACTTCTCGCCCAACAGCCGCCTGGCCAGCTTCCTGTGCGGGGGCCTCAACCGGCAGATTGAGCACCACCTGTTTCCCAAGGTCTGCCACATTCACTACCCCGCCCTGGCCAACATCCTGCGCGAAACGGCTCACGAATTCGGGGTGCCCTACCTGGAAAACGAAACCTTCCTCGGGGCGCTCAAATCGCACCAGCGGATGCTGCGCCGGTTGGGCGCCGAGGCCTACGCCGAAGCCCACGCGGCGCGTCCCCGGGTGGCGGCGTAGGGTAGAATTTTCAGATACACCAGAACGGTCATGCTTCGCTCCGCTCAGGATGACCGTTCTGGTTTTGAGGGCAGCTCTTTAGCTGTCGGGCGAAAAGGCTACTTTCGGCCCGGTTTTGGCCTTTCGGCCGGCCGTCTGATTTCTTTCCTTTTTTTCTGCCTGAGCTGCATGACTATCTTTTTCTCACTTCGCAAGGGGCTGGCGCTGACAGGTGGCGCGGCGCTGCTGTTTTCGGCTTCCTGCACCGCCCCGCGGGCTATTGTGAGCACGGGCAAAGTAACGCCCCGGGGCGAGTTCCGGGTGGGCGGCAACCTGGCCTTCAACCTGCCCACCGAAACCATCGGCAAGGCCGGGGCCACCCTCAAATCGGCCGCCGAGAACCTGGCCGGCAAGGATACGGTGGGCTACAACCAGACGGTGGAAAACCTGCAGGTGGCCGCCATTGCCTACGCCCTGGACCCGGTGCGGCCGTCGTCGGACCTGTACGTGCGCTACGGGGTGGTGGAGCGCTTTGACGTGGGCTACAAGTACGCCTTCGGCTCCCACGTCTTCGATGCCATGTACCAGTTCCTGGGGCCCACCGGCACGCCCGAAAACCCGGGCAGCCGCCAGGCCGGGGCCACGTACGGCAGCATCGGGCTGCAGTACGCCACCCAGCGCTCCAAACTGCCCGACATTCCCTTCATCAGCGACATCAACACCCTGCTCGACTTCCGGGCCAGCCGCCACGACCTGCTGGTGCCACTGGTGTTCAGCCAGTCGTTGGGGGCGGAGGAGGAAATCGGGGCTATTTCCTACGGGCTGGTGTACGCCCACACGTTTCTGCGCTACGGCATTACGCCGGGCGAGCTTTACAACGGGCCCGGCAGCCGGGTGCCGGCGCTGCCCACCACGCGCCGCAACTTCAGCTCCTTCGGGGCCTTTTTCAACGCCAAGCTGGGCTACCGCTACGCCTACGTGATTCCGGCCCTCTCGGTGTACTACCAGAACTACGGCGAGTTTGCGCTGCTCAACAACCGCACCGCCAAACTCAGCGGCCTGACCTTTATCCCGAGCCTGGGCCTGCAATTCCGCATCCCCGGCACGCGGCGGTGAGGGGGTGATGGGGTGAGGAGGTAATGGGGTAATGGGGTGAGGAGGTGATGGGGTGAGGAGGTGAGGAGGTGAGGAGGTAAAAGGGAACGTCATCCTGAGCGGAGCGAAGGAGCTTATCACGCGTGAACGACCATCGTACCAACGACTCGTTGCAACGCGACAGGATTCTTCGCTCCGCTCAGGATGACGTTCCTTTTCACTTCATCACCTCCTCACCTCCTCACCCCATTCGCCAATTTTTCCTGCACCTCTGCCAGGCGGGCCTGCTTTTCGGCTTCGCGGCGGGCGGTGGCGGTGGGCGTCCAGTAGCGGTGGGTGCTCAGAAAGCGTACTTGTAGCTTCAGCCAGGCAGTTTCGTCGGGCATCAGGTGGCGCAGGGTCAGCTCCTCAAACAGGCGCTGGCTGACGGGCCAGAAGTCGGCGGGGCGGCCGAGGTAGTCCAGGTCGGCGTCGCAGAGGATGCGGGCCAGGGCAGAGTCGCCGGGATTCTGGGGCATTTGGGTGGCCATGATGAGCTGGCAGATGAGCCCGATCTGGTCCGGGGCGTAGCCGAAGTCGGGCAGTACCCGCCGGGCCAGGGCGCAGCTGGCCGCCTCGTGGCCCTGGTAGGTGGTCAGGAAACCCGCATCGTGGTAGAGCGCGGCCGTGCGCAGCAGCTGCCGGGTTTCCGGATCGGTAATGCCCTCGGCCGCCGCCAGCGAGAGGGCCTGCTCCGTCACGTCGAGGGTGTGGTCCAGGCCGTGGTAGAACAGGGTGGGCGAGAGGTGCCGCCGGAGCTGGTCGAGCACGTAGGTTTCGGCGCGAAGGCAATCCATTGCGTTGGCTGAGGGCTGTTGGCGGGCAGCTGCTGACTGCCCGGGTCCGGGGGGAATTGGGGAGCGGAAAGGTAAGTGGTTGGTTTGAGTAGTGGGCGCCCCCGGGTTTTCGCTGGGGCGGGCCTTGGGGTTTGCCTGCTGCAATCTGTAACTTGCCGCCCACCAGCAGCAGCGAATAGCGAGCAGCTCCTAGCGTAACAACATGACCTTACTCGCCCGTTGGCAGCAATTACTGGGGATCCGGCCGGAGGAAGGCCGCACGGTGGGACTGTTCTTTCTGCACAATTTCCTGCTCGGCATCGGCACCATTCTGGTGTACGTGGCGGCCAACGTGATTCTGCTCGAAAACCACCCCGAAACCAGCCTGCCCCTGGCCTACGGGGCGGCGGCCCTGGCCATGATGGCCGCCGGCCAGGCGTACGCCCACTTCGAGCACCGCCTGGGGTTGCAGACCGTGGCCGTGCGGGTGCTGGGGGCCGTGGTGGTGCTCATGCTCGTGATTGGCGTACTGGTGGCCCTGGGCCAGTCGGTAGGGGCGGCGGTGGCCATCATGACGGGTTACCGGGTGATTTACCTGCTCACCAACCTGGAGTTCTGGGGCGTGTCGGCGGTGGTGTTCGATGTGCGCCAGGGCCGCCGTCTGTTCAGCGTCATCAGCTCCGGCGACATGCCCGCCAAGGCCCTGGGCGCGGTGCTGGCCGTGCTGGTGCATCACCACGCGGAGCTGCTGTGGCTGCTGCTGCTGGCCTTTGGGGCTTACGTGGGGGCGCTGCTGGTGCTGCGCGCCACCGGCCGCGAGCACGCGGTGGAAGTGCGCTCGGCCGCCCGGGCCGCGCGTCAGCAGGCCGTGGCGGCCCCGCTGCAACGGTGGCTGGGCAGCAGCCGGCTGGTGCTCACCATGTGCCTGAGCCTGCTGGTAGTGGCGGCCGTGACCACCGGCATCGAGTACGCCTTCTTCATCAACGTGAAGGAGCGGTTCCACGACCAGGCCCTGGTGATGCGCTACGTGGGCACCGTGCTCACGCTCACCTACCTGCTGGCCATGCTCATGAAGCTGGTGGTGACGGGCAAGGCCCTCGACCGGCTGGGCGTGCGGCCGGTGCTGCTGGCCCTGCCCCTGGTGTTGCTGTCCGGCCTCGGGTTTTTCGGGCTGGGCGGGGCCACGGGACCGGGCGGGCTCATGCTCTACGTCTGCGGGCTGTTTCTGGTGCAGGAAGTGCTGCGCCGCGCCTTCTTCGACCCCGTGTTTCTGGTTCTGTTTCAGCCCCTGCCCGCCGAGGAGCGCCTGCAGGCCCATACCCTGGTCAAGGGCCTATATGAGCCCCTGGGCATGGGCCTGGCCGGGCTGCTGCTCTGGCTGACGCCGGCGGCCAGTCTGGGATTCACGGTGAGCTGGATGGCGGGGCTGCTGGTGGTGGCCGGCGGACTGCTCTACCGCACCTACCAGCACTACCTCAGCGAGCTGCACCACGCCGTGAGCCCGCGCTTCGGTGGCCCCGAACCGGCCGCTCCGGCGGAAACGCCAGCCGCGGCCGCCGGGGTTAGTACGGGCCGGGCTGCCGCTGCGGTAACCGAGGCCGACGTGCAGGCCCTGGTGGAGGCCCTGGCCGACAAAACCACCCGGGCCGCGGCCACGGAGCAGCTGCGCGACCTGGGCGCGGCGGCCCTGCCCGTGCTCATCGAAACGCTGCGTACCCATGCCAACCCGGCCGTGGTGCGGCGGGTGGCGACCCTCTGCGGCTCCCTGCCCCAGGCCGCCAGCCGGCGCGCCCTGTTGGAGCTGGCCCGGCAGCCCGACCTGACCAAACGGGAAGCCGCCCTGCGCGCCCTGCGCCACCGGGCCCCCGACCCGGCCGAGACCCCGGAGCTGCGGGAGCTGGTGCAGCAGGAGCTGCTGCTGGCCCGGGAGCTGCTGCACGGCCGCGCCCGGAATACGCTGCCCGCCCTGGATGCGGCTCTGAGCTACGAGCTGCAGCGGGTGCAACGCCGGTTGTTCGGGCTGCTGCTGCTGCTGTATCCGCCCCGCCCCATCCTGGATGCCCAGCGCCACGTGGCCCACGCGGCCCGGGAGCGGCAGGCCAACGCCCTCGAAATCCTCGACAACCTCATCGACCGGCCCACTTACCAGGGCCTGCAAACCCTGCTCGAAGTGGGGGCCGCCGCCGCCAAAGCCGCCCGCTTCGACCGGCTGCTGCCCGCCGCCCCGGCGCCCGCGCCCTTGCTGGCCACCATTCTGGAGCGGGGAGAGGCCGGCTTCTCCGACTGGACCGTGAGCCGGGCCCTGGACCAGTGGCCGGCGGCCGATATCCGCATGAGCCGGCTGGAACCCCACCTGGCCTCGGGCAGTCCGCTGGTGCAGGAAAGTGCCCGGTCCGCGCTGGCCCGCTGGGCCGACGCCCGCCCGACTGCCTACCAGGCCGTTCTCGTTCCCCAACCTTCCCTGGCTCATCACCTGCTTATGCACCACGCCGCCGCCGCCCACGTTTCCGCCGCCGACCGGGTGGCCGTTCTCCAGCAAACCGCCCTGTTCGCCGAAACGCCGGCCAACGTGCTCAGCGCCATCGTGCCCATCATGCAGGAGGTGGAATTCGGGGCCGGCGAGTCGATTTTCGCCAAGGGTGATTTGGGTACGTCGCTGTTCATCGTGCACGCGGGCGAAGTGGGCATCTTCACCGGCTCCCGCCAGCTGGCCACCTTCCGGGCGGGCGACTTTTTCGGGGAGCTGGCCCTGCTCGATGCCGAGCCCCGCTCCGCCGCCGCCGTGGCCCAGACGCCCACCCGCGCCTTCCGCCTCGACCAGGAAGACTTCTACGACGTGATGGAAGAGCGCCCCGAAGTGCTCCGCAACATCCTGCGCGTGCTCTGCCAGCGCCTGCGCCGGCAGAACGAAACGGGAGAGGTGAAATAGTGAGATAGTGAAATGGTGAGTTGATGTTCGGGAAACCTGCTGGCGAAATCCGCGAAATCCGCGCAACCAGCACAATCAGGTCTATCGAACATCAACTCACCATTTCACTATCTCACTATTTCACATCCCGCTACGCGACTACCTCGTAGATCATCACGGGTTCGGACTTGTTCTTGAGCACGACTTCGTGCAGGGGGCGGCACTGGAACGACTCCCGGAGGCGCTCGTAGATGGCCTCGGTGATGATGATCTGGCCGGGCTCGGCGGCGGCCTGCAGGCGCTGGCTTACGTTCACGTTGTCGCCGATGACGGTGTAATCGAGGCGTTTGAGGGAGGCCGAGCCGATATTGCCCGACACCATTTCGCCGGTGTTGATGCCGATGCTGACCTGGGGCTGGTAGGGGCGGCCGTCGGGCAGCACGTCGTGGTTGGCCTGCACGGCGGCGCGGGCGGCCAGGGCCGCGTCCACGGCCCGGTCGAGGTGGTAGTCGTCGCGGAACACGGCCATGATGGCGTCGCCCATAAACTTATCGATGTAGCCGCCCTGGGCAATGATTTCCTTCACCATCTGGTCGAAGTAGCGGTTGAGCATGGTCACGATATCGGTGGGCGGCAGCACCTCCGAGAGCGACGTGAAGCCGCAGATATCGATGAAGACCACCGTGGCGTCTACCGTTTCGCTGGCCATGAGCGTGTTCTTGAACTCGGGCCGGCCCACAAAGTTGAGCACCGTTTCATCCACGTACATGCGCAGGATGTTGTTTTCCTGGATGGCGCGCAGCGTCTGGCGGAGCTGCTGCACGTGGCGGGCCGTTTTGTCCATGGTCAGCTCCAGGTCCTGGAAATCCACGGGCTTGGTCACGAAATCGAAGGCCCCGCGGTTCATGGCCGTGCGGATGTTGTGCATGTCGCCGTAGGCCGATACCATCACGGTTTTGAGCACCGGGTTGGCTTCCTGCAGGCGGCTGAGCAGCTCCAGCCCGTCCATCACGGGCATGTTGATGTCGGAGAGGATGATGTCGAGGTCGGGCCGCTCCCGGACGGTTTCCAGGGCCTGCCGGCCGTCGTGGGCGAAGACGAACTCGTACACGTTCTCGCGGATTTTGCGGCGGAATTTCTGCTTGATGAGCAGTTCCAGGTCGGCCTCATCGTCTACTACCAGAATCTTAGTTGTCATGGTCGGTGAGGTGGAGCAACTTCTCCTTCAGGGCGGAGAAGTCAACGGGTTTGGTTAGAAAATCATTGGCGCCGAGCTCCAGGGCCTGCTGGCGGCTGGTCTCGTCGCCGTAAGCGGTAATCATCATCACCTGGGGCGGGGCGGGGGGCGGGGGCGCATCGTACTCCTGCCGGATCTGGCGCAGCAGCTCCAGCCCGCTCATGCCGGGCATATTGATATCGGACAGAATCAGGACCACTTCCGAGGCGTGGGCGTGCAGGTACTCCAGGGCTTCCTCGCCCGAGTAGGCGAAGGAAAACGAGAACACCCCGCTCCGGATTTCGCGCCGGAACCGCTGCTCGAACAGGGCCCGCACGTCGGCCTCATCGTCCACTACCAGTATTTTCATGCGCTAAAGGTATTCAGTTGTCGGTTGTTGGTTGTTAGTTGTTGGTTGTTAGTTGTCGGTTGTTGATTGAAAGAAGGTCATGCCGAGCGGAGTCGAGCCGAGCAGTGACCATCAGCTTCTGACCTCAGCCCGGGAGCTGCTCCGGCAAGCGCCGCACGACGTTCTGGCGGCGGCGCACTCAGGCCGGCAGCACAATGATAAACTCGGTGCCTTTGCCTTCCTCGGTTTCGAGGGTCAGGGTGCCGTTGTGGCCCTTGGTGATGATGTCGTAGCTGAGTGAGAGGCCCAGGCCGGTGCCTTCGCCGGTGGGTTTGGTAGTGAAAAAGGGCTGGAAGATTTTCTGGCGCACGGCTTCGGGAATGCCCGTGCCGTTGTCGCGCACGCGCACTTCCACGCCGCCGCCGGGCAGGGCCCGGGTGCGCACGCTCACGGTGGGCACGTAGCCCTCGGGCTGCTGCTGGCGGCGTTTCTGCACGGCGTAAAAGGCGTTGGTAAACAGGTTGAGCAGCACCCGGCCCAGGTCCTGGCCCACGGCCTCGATGGGGGGCAGCTCGGGGTCGAAATCGGTGGTGAGGGTGGCGTTGAAGGATTTGTCCTTGGCCCGCAGGCCGTGGTAGGCCAGGCGCAGGTACTCGTCGGCGAGCAGGTTAAGCTGGGTGGGCTGCCGCTCGCCGGTACTGGCCCGGGAGTGCTCCAGCATGCCGCGCACGATGCTGGCCGCCCGCTGCCCGTGGTGGGTGATTTTGGTCAGGTTCTGACGCAAATCGCGCAGCAGCTCGGCCTCCAGCCCCGGGTCGCGGTCGGGGCGCTGCTGCTCCTCCTCCAGCTCCGTGAGCAGCTCGGTGCTCACGTCGGAGAAGTTGGTCACGAAGTTGAGCGGGTTCTGGATTTCGTGGGCGATGCCGGCCGTGAGCTCGCCCAGGCTGGCCATTTTTTCGGACTGAATCAGCTGGTCCTGGGTTACTTTGAGCTCCTTGAGGGCTTCGCGCAGCTCCTCGGTCTGGAGCGTCAGAGAGGCGGTGCGTTCCGTCACCAGGTGTTCGAGCTCCTGATTGTAGGCCTCAATCTTGCGCTTGGCTTCCTCTTCGGTTTCGCGCTCGAGGCGCTCCTTGTCCAGGTGTTTTTTCTGGTTGCGGGCGATGAGCACGAAGGTAAACAGCCAGATAAAGGCAAAGCCCTTGGAGTTTTCGAACGCATCATCGTACTCTTTCAGGAGCCGCAGGCTGATGAAGGTGGAAACCAGCTCGATGAAGGAGTAGAGCAGGTAGGGCGCCAGGGCCAGCAGCAGGGTGCGGGCCGGGCGGTACTGCTGCACCCGCACCAGTACCAGGGCGATGGTGCTCATCAGAAAGAGCAGGTAGAGCTCGTCGAGCTGATCGGTTTTCCAGCCGATGATCTGCGAAAACACGAACAGCACCACCCCCGGCACCCAGACGTAGCCCAGCAGCCGGCTCAGGTGAGGGGCCCGCGCGGGCAAATCGAGGAAGTTGCGCAGCGCCCGCACCACAAACAGGGCCATCAGGATGCTGATAAATACTGAGCCGTTCAGGTTCATAGCGCGGAAGAGGGGAGGCCGGAGAGACGGGGCGCGGGCGTAACGAAACCCAAGTATATCTATTTCCCGGAATCTTTCGGCGTGTCAGCACTAAAGAGGCGGGGCAGCGGAATGGACAAATATACCACGGGGTTGCGGGTGCTGCGGGCGGATTTCTGCTTGTCGCGCGTTACCAGAATGCCGGTCATTTCGCCCACGCGGCCCACCAGGGTAGGGAGCGTAATCTGCACGTTGAGCATCTTCTGGGGCGGCGGCGCAGGCGCGGGCGACGACGCAGGCGTCTTCGTCTGGGCCGCCGCCGGGAGCCCGCCCAGCAGCAGCCCCGCGGCCAGGAGTAACAGGAATCGGCAGAGAGGCATAGCGATAAGCGGAAGAAAGGTAGCCGGGGGTAAAGATGCGAGGATAAATGGGTTTCCCCGCGCCCGGAGCCTACCTGCGGCAGCCGGCGCCCCCGTTGGGTCAGATGCTTTTTGCCCCGGAAGCGTTGCCTTCGGGGCCGGAGCCGTTACCTTAGGCCGACCATGACCTACTCCGCTCTTTTCCGGGCCGCCGTGCTGACGGCGGCGGCCGGCGGCCTGCTGCCGGCCTGCGCCCCGCGCCCGGGGGTGTCGGCTGCCGCCGCCCCGCCCGCCGCCAACCAGTTTACCCTCGACAGCACCCTGCGCCGCATTGCCACCCTCCAGGATGAGCGCCGCACGGCCGCCCTGCTGCCCTACCTGGGCCAGCCCGCGGCCCGCTACCGGGGAGCTGCCGCCCAAGCCCTGGCCTCGGTTCAGGACCAGGCCGCCACACCCCGCCTGCTGCTGCTGCTGCAGGAGGAGCCCGAGGCCCGCATCCGGCAGCTGGCCGCCTACGCCCTGGGCCAGACGGCCGACTCCACCGCCGAAACCGGCCTGCGCCAGCACCTGCTGGCCGAGCCCGATGCCACTGCCCGCCGCTACGTGCTCGAGGCCCTGGGCCGCTGCACGTCCCGCGCCGGCCTGGCGGCCCTCACCCGGCTGCCGCCCGCCCTGGCCGCCGATACGGCCGCTCTCAGCGGCCAGGCCTGGGGCCTGTACCGCGCCGGCCTGCGGGGCCTGACTTCCGAGGCCGCCGTGGCCCGGCTGGTGCAGCTGCTGGCCGCCCCTAACCCGGCCAGTGCCCGGCTGGCGGCGGCCAACGCCCTGGCCCGCACCCGGGGCCTGAACCTAGGGCCCTACGCCGCCGCCCTCACCGCCGCCGCCCGCCAGGATGCCCACTACGCCGTGCGCAGCGGGGCTACCCAGGCCCTGGGCAAGGCCGCCACCGAGCCCACCGTGCCCGCCACCCTGGCCGCCCTGGCCCGCCGCGACCCCGACTACCGGGTGCGCATCAGCGCCCTGCGGGCCATGACGGCCGCCATGTACGCCCCGGTGAAGGAAGCCGCCTGGGCCGCTCTCACCGACGATAATGATCAGGTGGCCCTCACGGCCGCCGAGTTCTTTCTGGCCCACGCCGCCGATGAGCCGGGGCCGGTGCTGCTGGAAAAAGCCAACCGCCTGGCCCAGTGGCGGGTGCGGGCTACTCTGCTGGCTGCCGCCCTGCGCCAGACCGGTCCTGGCCGGGAGGCCATCCGGGGGGCGGTGCAGGAGCGCTACGCAGCCTCCACCAACGCGTATGAGAAAGGGTACCTGCTGAAAGCGCTGGGCGAAGATCCGGCCGCCTTCGATTTCGTGCAGCAGGCCACCTTTGCCCCCGGCCAGCCCGTGGTGGTGGGCACCTACGGCCTGGAAGCCCTGGTGGCCCTGCGCAACCGCCCCGATTTTCCGGCCGCCCGCCAGCCCGATTTCGCGCTGGCCCTGCGCCGGGCCGTGCTCAGCGGCGACGTGGCCCAGATGGGAATTGCCGCCGAAGCCATCCGCGACCCCAAGCTGGAGCTGCGCCGTCTGCTGCCCAAGGCCGATTTCCTGGAAACCGCCCGCCAGCAGCTCACCCTGCCCCGCGACCTGGAAGCCTGGCAGTCGGTGCAGCAGACCATCGATTACCTGCAGCAGCGCCCGCCCACGCCGGTGCCGGTAGCGCCCGCCGCCACCCACCCCATTCCCTGGGACGTGGTGACGAGCATTCCGGCTGGGCAGCGCGCCGTGGTGCACACCAGCAAGGGCGACGTGGTGTTTCACCTGCTGGTGAATGAGGCGCCCGGCTCGGTGGCCAGCTTCGTGCAGCTCATCCGCCAGGGCTTCTACGACGGCAAGAACTTCCACCGCGTGGTGCCCAACTTCGTGGCCCAGGGCGGCTGCCCCCGCGGCGACGGCTGGGGCAGCTCCGACTACAACCTGCGCTCCGAATTTGCCGACCTGCACTACGGCGAGGGCGCCGTGGGCCTGGCTTCCGCCGGCAAGGACACCGAGAGCTGCCAGTGGTTTATCACCCATGCCCCCACGCCCCACCTCGACGGCCGCTACACCATCTTCGCCCAGGTAGTGCAGGGCCTGGACGTGGTCAGTCGCCTCGAAATCGGGGACCGGATCGAGAAAGTGGAGCTGCTAAAGTAGGGGTGGGGCGGCGGGCTGCCCAGAGTGGAATGTAGAGCCACCATATTTTGTGTCTCATCGTTGAACAGTCCCTCTCATCGTTACTGCCCCCCCATCCTGCAAAGGCACTGTTCAACGACGAGGCACAAAGTATGGTGTCTCTACCTCCCGGGTACCCCACTCGCCAAAAAAAAGCTGCCCCGATGCACAGCACCGGGGCAGCTTTTCGTGCTTCAGCTAACAGCTAACAGCTAACAGCTAACAGCTAACAGCTAACAGCGTTATCTACTGGTCGTCGCGGCCGTGGGCCTGGGCGGGGGGCGTGGTGGCTTCTACGGCCGAAAACGCTTCCAGAATCTTGTAGGTGTGCGAGGCGCCCTTGGGTACTACCCAGGAGTTGCCCTGCTCCAGCACAACCATCTGGCCTTCCAGGTGCAGCTCGGCGCGGCCTTTGAGTACGTAGCCTACCGTTTCGTAGGCGCTGGTTGAGGGCTCCTTGGGCTCGCCGGGCTGCTCGTTTTCCCAGAGGCGCATGGAAACGTGCACGCCGGAAGCCAGGTATTTTTCGCCCTCGGGGCCTTTGGGCGAGTGTTGGGAATCTACTTTGGTGATGGTGGTATCAGCCATGATCAGGAATCAGAAGAAGGATGAGAAATAAACGAATCTTCCCCCGCTAACGCAGCCACCCGGCCCGGGGTTACCGGGGGCGGGGCCGCCAAACTTTCGGCCCCGCTCCCGGTTAGAACCCGTCCGGGGCGGCGTATCTTCCGCCGCCCTGCCGGGCCCCGCGCCTTTTTCTGCTTATGTCCGCCTACGATTCCGATTTCCTGCACCTGCTGGCCCAGGCCCACCGCGACACGGCCGCGCCCCTGCCCGCGGCCGGCTTTTGCCAACTCGCCGACCAATTACTGGACCTGCTTTTCCCCGAGCGGGCCGCCCGCCCCCTGCGCGATGCCGACGCCATTGCCGCCACCCTGCGCCTGCTCCAGGACGACCTCACGGACCTGTTGCGGGCCGTTGCCGCGCCTGAGCAGGCCGTTGCGCTGGCCCGCTCCTCCATGCAGGCGCTGCCGGCTTTGCGCGCCACGCTGCTGCTGGATGCGGCCGCCATCGTGGCCGCCGACCCGGCCGCCCAGGGCCTGGCCGAGGTGGTGAGCACCTACCCGGGCTTCTACGCCATTGCCATGCACCGCTTCGCCCACGGCCTGCACCAGCGCGGCGTGCCCCGGGTGCCGCGCCTGCTGAGCGAATACGCCCACCAGCGCACCGGCGTCGATATTCATCCCGGGGCCCGCATCGGCCCCTCGTTCTGCATTGACCACGGCACGGGCCTGGTTATCGGGGAAACCTGCGTAATCGGGGCCGGGGTGAAGATATTTCAGGGCGTGACGCTCGGGGCGCTCAGCGTGGCCAAGCACCTGCAGGGCATCAAGCGCCACCCCACCATTGAGGACCACGTGGTGATTTACGCCGGGGCCACCATCTTGGGCGGCAGCACCACCGTGGGCAGCCACAGCATCATTGGCGGCAACGTCTGGCTCACCGAGAGCGTACCCTCGCACTCCCGGGTCTACCACCAGGCCCAGATTCACGTCACCCGCTCCCAGGATCCCACCGAAAACATCATGTTTTCTATTTGAGGAGGTAGGAGTCAGGAGCCAGAATGTAAAACGGTATGCTGGCTCCTGACTCCTATCTCCTAACTTCCCGATTTCCAAACTTCTCAACTACCCATGAAAGCCAATTCCATTCTCGACACTATCGGCAACACGCCGCTGCTGCGCCTTAACAAGCTTTTCGCCCACCGCCCCGACGTGGAGGTGTGGATGAAGCTGGAGCGGGCCAACCCCGGCGGCAGCATCAAGGACCGCATCGCCCTGAGCATGATTGAGCAGGCCGAAAAAGACGGCACCCTGAGCCCCGACAGCGTTATCATCGAGCCGACTTCGGGCAATACCGGCGTAGGGCTGGCCATGGTGGCCGCCGTGAAAGGGTACCAGATTACGCTGGTGATGCCCGAGAGCATGAGCATTGAGCGCCGCCGCCTGATGGCCGCTTACGGAGCCAACCTGGAGCTCACGCCCCGCGAGAAAGGCATGAAGGGCGCCATCGAGAAAGCCCACGAGCTGACCCAGGCCAACCCCAAGGCCTGGATGCCCATGCAGTTCGATAACCCGGCCAACATTCAGGCCCACGTGACGCACACGGCCGAGGAAATCCTGCGCGACGCCCCCGAGGGCTTCGACTATTACATCACCGGCGTGGGTACCGGCGGCCACCTTACGGGCGTAGCCGAAGTGCTCAAGCCCAAATTCCCCAACCTGCAGGTATTCGCCGTGGAGCCCGAGCTCTCGCCCGTTATCAGCGGCGGCGCCCCCGGCCCGCACCCCATCCAGGGCATCGGGGCCGGCTTCATCCCCGACAACCTGCACACGGCCGTGCTCGACGGCACCATCCAGGTCAGCCAGCAGGAGGCCTCCGACATGGCCCGGCGGGCTGCCCGGGAGGAAGGCATCTTCGTGGGTATCTCCTCCGGGGCGTCCCTGGCCGCCGTAGCCAAGAAGCTCGACGAGGTGCCCCAGGGCGGGCGTATCCTCACCTTCTGCTACGATACCGGGGAGCGGTACCTTTCCGTGGAGGGTTTGTTCGCCTAACTGCTGCGGCACTTCCCGCCAGGCCAGAAAAGCCGTTGTTCCGCACGGGAGCAGCGGCTTTTTTGCACCTGATGACCGGCATCGTTAGCCGGTAACAGGGCCGTAAAACAAAAAAGCCTGACCGGGCGGGTCAGGCTTTTTGTAACGGGAGTGGAGAATATCGGAGTCGAACCGATGACCTCTTGCATGCCATGCAAGCGCTCTAGCCAGCTGAGCTAATCCCCCGTAAGCGTAGTACACGTTCCGCCGGGTAAGCGGAGCGGGAGTGGAGAATATCGGAGTCGAACCGATGACCTCTTGCATGCCATGCAAGCGCTCTAGCCAGCTGAGCTAATCCCCCCGGTGGTACTGAAAAACCATTCGCCGGTTGCGTTTGGTCTGGCAAAAGTACGGCGCCTTTTCGAATCCGCAAGCCCTGCGCAAAAAAAAAGTGGGCTGACGATGCCGCCAGCCCACTTTTAAGCAGCTAAGTGGTTGAAGCTTAGTTGAAGATGTAACGCAGACCTACCTGCATCTGCCAGCGCGAGCCCAATGAACCGTTGTTGCGGAAGAAGGTATCGGCCAGGGGCTGCCCCGGCGTTACCGTATTGTCGGTTGTATTGAGCGAGGGGTTCACCTGGTAGGGGAAGGTAAAAGCGGGCCGACCCTGGCTGTCGTAACCGGCGAAGCGGAGTGGGTTCGTGCGGTTGGTCGAGCGGACAGTGCCCCAGTTCTTGCTGAGCAGGTTGCCCACGTTGAAGATATCGAGACTGAATTGCAGCGTATTCTTCGACTCGCCGATGTTGGTGAATACATCCTGGAGCAGTTTCACGTCGAGCTGGCGAAACCAGGGAGCCACGGCGCCGTTGCGCTCGGCGTAGCTGCCCCGGCGCGCGCTCAGGTACTTGTCCTGGCTGATGAAGTTATCCAGGTCGGCCCACTGCTGGGCGGCGGTGTAGCGGCCCCCGCCCTGTCCGCTGGAAAGCACAATGTCGTTGAGCACAATCTCGCTCTGGTCACGCGGAATGTACATCAGATCATTTGAGGTCTGCCCGTCGCCGTTCATGTCGCCAGAGTACACGTAGGAGAAGCGGTAAGCAGGCGAGGCGTCGTACACAAACGAAATGGCCGTGGCCAGGTGGTTGATGTACTCGCGGCGGTAGGAGGCGGAGAGCAGGACGCGGTGCTGCTGCAGGAAGTTGGAATAGCTCAGCACGTTCTCGTTCGGGTCGCCCGATATCTGCCGGTCGCGCCAGATGGACTGGGCAATGGAGCCGCCGTCGTTAACCGAGCGGGCATCGGAGTAGGTGTACGAAGCCGAAGCGTATAGCCCGTTGCTGAACGACTTCTGGAGCTGGCCGGTGATGGCGTAGGAGTACCCTTTGCGGGTGTTACGCATCTCGATGGCATCCGTGATAACCGGATTACTGGCCGAAACTCCGCCCTGGCCGGTGAAAATCCGGTTATCGGCCCTCAGGGCCACCAGCCCCGTAGTAGGATCTGGGGCGCCGAGGGAGTAGAAAATCGGCCGGGTGTCGGCGCCGGCGGCATTGCCCTGGGCCTGGGGTAGGTTTACGTTGGCGTGGTAAGTGGCATTGATATCCTTGGTGTACAGGCCTTCGAGCGAGGCGATGATGCCGCCGGGCAGGGCCTGATCGACGGCCAGATTGGTGCGCCAGACCTGGGGAAACTTGAAGTCGGGGGCGGTAACGGCCAGGTTGTAGCTGGTGTTGGCCGCGGCGTTTACCGGGCGGTAGGCATTCACGTCGGGCGAGAAGGGGAAGCCCGAGGTAGAGGAGGAGGGGCCGCTGTTGTTGCGGTCGAAGGAACCGAACAGTACCCCGTTGTTGGAGGCCTGGTTGCTGATCCACACGAAGGGCACGCGGCCGGTGAAGATGCCCGTGCCCCCGCGCAGCTGGGTGGTCTTATCGTTCAGCACGTCCCAGTTGAAGCCTACCCGAGGCGAGAACAGCACCGTTTTCTTGGGTACCTGCCCGCTATTGATGCGGACTCCGTCGCGGAAGGTCAGGTTGGCTACGGCCTCGTTCTGCGGTAGATCCGACGTGACGAAGGGCAGGTCGCCGCGCAGGCCCACCGTTACCTTCAGGTTGCTGAAGGGTGTCCATTCATCCTGAGCATACAGACCCAGCTGCACCGACCGGATTTCGGCGAAGGGAAAGCTGCCGTCAGGCTGCGTCGAATACTGGAGTTGATAACGCTGGGGGAAACCGATGGTGCTGGGCTGATTCGGGTCGACGGGCCGCGGAGTCGGTACACCGTCTACCAGCGTGTAGCCATTGTAGCCCGGCTGGCTGGGGTCGTTGGTGGTGCGGGCCGCCGAGTAGAAATCGGCGAGGGAGTTGAACTGGTAGGCCCCGAAGAAGTTGGGGGCGAACCCGTTCTGGAATTTGTAGAACTCGTTGTAGGTGCCCACCGTGACGTTGTGCTTGCCCAGGTAAGCCGTAAAGTTGTCCCCGATCTGGTACACGTCGGTATTGAGGATGTTGTTGGCCGAGAAAGGCTCGTACCCAAAGGACGTGAGCGTGTTCGAGGCATTGATGCGGGAGCCGGGAGCACTCAGGCCGGTGCCGTTGCCGATATCGACCAGGGGGAAGTTGCCGCCGCCGGGGCTTTCGCGGAAGTCGCGGAAGGCCGTGTAGCCCGCCGTCAGGTTGTTGGAGAAGCGGCTGCCAAAAGTGCTGTTCAACTCGGCGATGTACGAGTCGAGGTTGTTGTTGATGGTGTAGAAGGACGAGAAGAAGGGCAGCCCGAACCGGGAGGCCGAGCGGCCGTTGATGGAACCGGAGTTGCTTGGGTTCACATCCCGCAAGGAACGCAGGTAATTGTACTTCACGCTGAAGCGGTGCCCCTGGGCAATGTTCCAGTCGATTTTGGCCGTGGCCTTCTGGCTTTCCTGGCGCAGGTTGTAGCCTTCAAAGACGCCGGGATTGTAGCCGTACTGAGTTTGCAGGAAGTTGCGCAGCACGCTCAGCTCGTCGGCGGAAGCCTGCGACGTGTTGGAGTTGCCGCCGGGAGCCGGCGTCCCGTCGCGGTTGGCGATAAAGGTCGTGCCCGGGTCGCTACGCTTTTCGCGCTCGGCATTGACGAAAAAGAACAGTTTGTCCTTGATTACCGGGCCACCCAGGCGGAAGCCGTAGTTATCGAGGTTGAAGGGCGGAAACTTCTGATCCAGGTCGCCGGCTTTGCGGCCGATGAAGTCCTCATTGCGCAGGAAATAGTAGGCCGAGCCCGAGAACTTGTTGGAGCCCGAGCGCGTCACGGCGTTGATGCCCGCCCCGGTGAAGGAGCCCTGGCGCACGTCATAGGGCGCTATGCTGACCTGAATCTGCTCGATGGCGTCGATGGAGATAGGCTGGGCGTTGGTCTGCCCGCCGACCGTCGACGACAGGCCGAACGAGTTGTTGAAGAGGGCCCCGTCGATGGTGATATTGTTGAAGCCGCCGCTGCGGCCAGCAAAGTTCTGACCATTGGCCTGCGGGGTGAGGCGGGTAAAATCGCCGAAGGACCGGCTTAGCGTGGGTAGGCGCTCAATCTGTTCACGCTGCACGGTGGTGGCCGCCCCGGTCCGGCCCGAGTTAATGATCGGGTCCTGACGTCCCGTCACTACTACCTCGCTCAGGGTCTGCCCAGTTTCACTGAGGTTGATGTCGAGGCGCTGGTTCTGGCCCAGGGTGAGGAAGATGTTTTCCCGCACTGCCTCTTTGTAGCCCACAAACGTGATGCGCACGGTGTAAGGCCCGCCCACGCGCATGCCCTGAATGTTGAAACGCCCCTCCGAGTTAGTGGGCGCCACGTACTGCGTGTTGGTGGGCGTGTGCACCGCAATGACCGTGGCTCCGGGCAGACCTTCACCGGTCTTGTCGGTCACGATGCCACTCATGGCGGAGGTGGTATTGCCCTGGGCCCAGCTTACGTGCGCCGACGCGAGTGCCATAGGAACCAGCGCCATTGAAGCGTAAAGATGACGTTTCATAAAGGGGGGGATTGGTGAAAAAAGGAGCTTTTTTGGAAGGCAGAAAAGCGCCGCAAAAGTAGGATGCCGTATGCCGATCTATGTTATGGCAATATTAATACTATGGTTTTGCACTATTTATATAAAAACTCTAGTTGTCCGGCGACTGTGAATTATCGGTTAGTTTACTGTGTGGATAAATCGCCAGTGCTATTGCTGTTGTCACCGGTTAAGGGTTTTTGATATGTAAGCAGATGATTTATAGGGTTTTTCATGAGATATCGTTGCTCAGGCAAGGGGCAGTGCCACCAGGTATGTCGAACGTCGGCTAGGGCTATGGGCCCGTCGTGGTTCGTCTGCAGGATGGACTGCGAATAAGAGAATTACCATAGGTTTCGTGGCAGCTCCAATGCGTTATAAGGTACTGGGTTGAAGCCACTGCAACGGAATGCCATCTGCAAGCTCTGCGCGTAGGCTCCCAGCCGCAGTACAAGAAGCGGCTGGGAGCCCAACTCGACTGTTAAAGCGGGAATACGCTCTAAGGTAGTGCCAGGAGTGGCGGAGTGAGACGCCGGTAGCCTGTTGCTCCTTGAGTGGTCATGTAGTGTTGGCTGGAAGCGACTAGGCTAAAAAAAAGGGGCTGGCGATATCGCCAGCCCCTTTTTAATGAACCATGAGTTCGTCTAGTTGAAGATGTAACGCAAGCCCAGCTGGCCCTGCCAGCGCGAACCGAAGAACGACTCGCTGTAGCCGCGGTTGCCGTTGGCAGCAAACGTAGCGGGGAAGGAGATGGTCGGCTGTGCACCAGCGGCGGCTGACTCGACACGCAGGAGTTCCACTGCATTGTTGGCTACCGTGTACTGACGGCCCCAGTCCTTGTTGATCAGATTACCCACGTTCTGCACGTCGAAAGTAATCTGGAAGGTGTTTTTCTTGCCGCCAGCCAGGAAGTTAACATCCTGGGCAATGCGAATATCAACTTGGTTGGTCCAGGGCGTACGGCCGGCGAAACGCTCAGCGTACTGTCCGCGGTTGTTACGCAGGTAGGGGTCGTTGTTGATAAAGGCATCCAGTTGGTTCTGGATTTCCTCGATGCTACGCGTATCGGATGCGCCACTCTTCACGAGTTGAATTTCGGCGGGGTTACGAACATCGCGCGGGATGTAGATCAAATCGTTGGCAAAGGCTCCGTCGTTGTTGATGTCGCGGCCACCCTGGCCGTACACGTATGCAATAGGAGCACCTGCTAGGCCTTCGTAGATAACTGAAATGTTGGTTGAGAGCATGTCGCCGGCATACCGGAAGGTATACCCGCCCGTCAGGAGCACGCGGTGACGCTGGTCGTTGCGCGAGAAGCCCAGTTCGGGGTTATTAGGATCAAACTGCACTTGGTTGAACTGCCAGTTTGAGAGGGCCGTGCTGCTGGCGCCACTGTTCACTTCCTTCGACACCCCGTAGGTGTAGGAGGCCGACGTGTTGATGCCGCTGGCAAAGTTCTTCTGGAGCTGGCCCGTTACGTTGTAGCGGTAGCCTTTGCTCGTGTTGTCAAGCAGCAGTACGTTGGTATAAGCGGTGTTTATACGGCGGGCATTGGGATAGTACGGACGCTGGTCAGGACCAGCCAGGCGGTCGGTGGGCGCTGGCAAGTTGATGTTCCGATAAAAAATATCGTTGAGCGTCTTTGAGTAAATCCCCTCCACGGTGGCAATCACATCACCGGGCAGCCGGAAATCAACGGCCAAGTTAGTGCGCCACACCTGGGGCAGTTTGAAGTTTTTGTCCGTTACGTTGATTTCCGTAGTAGCCACGGGCTCGAACGGAGCCGTAGTGAATACAACCGGAATCTGAGCCGGGTCGGTTACCACGGGCACCGGACGGGTAGCAGAGGCGCGGGCGTCTACTGCGCCCTGAATCAGACCGCTGTTGGTAAAACCGTTGGAGATGAATACGAACGGTACCCGGCCGCTGAAGATACCCGTACCGCCGCGGAGCTGAACCTGGGCGTCGTTGTTTACGTCCCAGTTAAAGCCCAGACGCGGAGCAAACAGCAGTTGCCCCTGGGGAACGTTGTTGGTAGCGATGCTGGAGCCAAAGGTAGTAGTCACATCCTCCCGGAAACCAGGCTTGTCGAAGAAGAAAGGCGCATCCACACGCAAACCGGCAGTCAGACGCAGGTTTTCAGCAGGCGAGAATTCATCCTGAATATAGGCGCCAAACTGCATGGCACTGAACTTGGATTCACCGCCGTCAGCCGTAGCGTAGGCCGCCTGCAGACGGTTGGGCTTCTCATCCAGGAAGTCCTGTAGCGTATTGAACTGGTAATAGCCAACCCCGTTGTTGATGAACAGGTTGCGGAAGGAGAATATCTCGTTGTGCGTACCCAGCGTGAAAGTGTGTTTGCCAAAGGCGCGGGTAACGTTATCCGTAAACTCGAAAATGTCCTGATCGAGGGAGTTGAAGCCCGAGCTGCGCTGGGTGCCAAAGGTATAGCGGTTACCGGCTTCGTTGATTTCGAAGGTGGGGAACAACCGGCCGGGCACATCGCGCGTGTCGCGAATACGCTGGTAGCTCAGCAGCAGCTTGTTGGAGGTTTTGCCCAGGCGGCTGTTGAGTTCCAGTACCGAGCTATTTGTTTTGCTGCTGATGCGGTAGGAATTGCTACTATACTGCAACGACGTATTGGAGCGGCCAATAGCATCATCGAAAGCGTCGATGTAGTTGTGGCGGATGGTGAGCTGGTTGTTCGGGTTCAGGTTGAAGTCGAGACGACCAAAAATCCGGGTGCTCTCGGTGCGCAGGTTCTCGCTGCCGTAGTCGCCTACATTGTAGTTATACTTTTCCAGCGCACGGTCGGCAATGGTTTTGGCCACGTCCGGATCAAGCTGTGAAGCACCGGTACCAAGGTCGAAGCCCAGCGGAGAGCTGCGACGGTCGATTTCAGCGTTTACGAAGTAGAATATTTTATCCTTTACCACGGCACCACCTACCCGGGCACCGGTTTGGTAACGGTAGAATTCGGTGGCTTTGACCCGGGGTTCGGTCACGCTCTTGCCCACAAGCCGTTCGTTGCGGCCGAAGGCATACACGGAGGCCGACAGGTCGTTGGTACCTGAGCGGGTTACGGCATTTACGCCGCCACCCGTAAAGTTACCCAGCGTTACGTCGTAGGGCGCTACCACTACCTGGATTTCCTGGATAGCGTCAAGCGAGACAGGGGCAGTACCCGTCTGACCGCCTGGCGTGCCCGAACCGGAGAGGCCGAACACATCGTTGTTTACCGCACCATCAATCGTGATGTTATTGTAGCGGTTGTTGGCACCACCGATCGAGGAGCTACCACCACCGTTGGCCTGAGGCGAAAGACGGGTGAAGTCCGAAATGTTGCGGCTCAGCGTAGGCAGACGCTGGATCTGCTCGCGCGATACCGTGGTAGCGGCCCCGGTCCGGCCAGCGTTGATATTGCGGTCTTGCTCACCGGTAACGGTTACACCGGCCAGTACCTGCTCGGTTTCACTGAGGTTGATGTCGAGGCGCTGGTTCTGGCCCAGGGTGAGGAAGATGTTTTCCCGCACTGCCTCTTTGTAGCCCACAAACGTGATGCGCACGGTGTAAGGCCCGCCCACGCGCATGCCCTGAATGTTGAAACGCCCCTCCGAGTTAGTGGGCGCCACGTACTGCGTGTTGGTGGGCGTGTGCACCGCAATGACCGTGGCTCCGGGCAGACCTTCACCGGTCTTGTCGGTCACGATGCCACTCATGGCCGAAGTAGTTACCTGGGCCCAGCTTACGTGCGCCGACGCGAGTGCCATAGGAACCAGCGCCATTGAAGCGTAAAGATGACGTTTCATAAAGGGGGGGATTGGTGAAAAAAGGAGCTTTTTTGAAAGGCAGAAAAGCGCCGCAAAAGTACTCATCTGGTTTGCGGCCTACGTTACCGTAGTATTAACATTGCCAGGGGAGCTAGGGCGTTTCCCGCCGCAAATGTAAGGCGGAAATTCACAATCTGGGCCGTACGGCTTTAATGAATCGGCTCAGGTAGTAATCTGACTCCAGGGCGTTTTCGATAACGCCTAAGGAGCTGGAAGAGTGAATGAACTGCACACTCTCGGGGGAGGCCTCCGTGACCATGCCCACGTGGGTAATGGTGCTGCTGCCAGGGGAGGCCCCGAAAAATACCAAATCGCCGGGTTGCAGATCCTGGGGGCGAACGGGCGCCCCCCAGGCGGCCTGCTCGTTGCTGGAGCGCGGAATTTCTACCGCAATGGCCGCAAACGACTCGTAGAGCAGTCCCGAGCAGTCCATGCCCAGGCGGCTGGTGCCGCCGAACTTGTAGGGCGTGCCCTGGTAGGAGCGGGCCGTTTCAATCACCGAGGCCACCTTGCCCGACACGCTGGCGGGCACGGGCCGGCCGGCGGGGCGGCGGGCAATGGTCTTGGTTTTACCGGCCGCCGTGGACGTTTTTACCTTCGATTTGGCGGTGGGGCGGCTGGGGCCGCGCCGGCGCGCTTCGGCTTTAATGCGCGCCATATCCCGGGCCGAGTGGTACTTGCCGTTGTGGTAGTTCACCTTGCCGGCCCCGCAGGCCGTGAGCCAGCCGAGCAGCAGCAGTCCTAAAACCTGGGTCAGGGGCCGTGGCCAGTGCCCCGAATGCCGTACCTTCGTAACGTGTTCCCGCATCGGGGCAAAGATACGCGACGCTGTCGTTTTACTCATCTTCTGCATGGACTTTCAACTCCTGACTCCGGCTCTGGTAGCCGAATTTGAGGCCATCGTGGGCCCCGAACACGTGCTCACTGCCCAGCGGGCCGAGGCCGACGTGTACGCCAGCTACGGCCGCGACCATACCGAGGACCTGCATTTCGCCCCCGACGTGGTGGTGCGCCCCGCTAACGTGGAACAGATCAGCCAGATTGTGCGTCTCTGCCACGAAAACCACGTGCCCGTAACGGCCCGGGGCGCGGGCACCGGCCTGAGCGGGGGCGCCCTGCCGGTTCACCAGGGGGTGGTACTCAGCACCGAGCGGCTCAACCGCATCATCCAGATTGATGAGCGCAACCTCCAGGCCACGGTGGAGCCGGGCGTCATCAATGAGGTGTTTCAGAACGCGGTGAAGGAAGTGGGCCTGTTCTACCCGCCCGATCCGGCCAGCAAGGGCAGCTGCTTTCTGGGCGGCAACCTGGCTCACAGCAGCGGCGGGCCCAAGGCCGTGAAGTACGGCACCACCCGCGACTACGTGCTCAACCTGCAGGTGGTGCTGCCCACCGGCGACGTGATCTGGACGGCGGCCAACACGCTCAAAAACTCCACCGGTTACAACCTCACCCAGCTCATGGTGGGCTCCGAGGGCACGCTGGGCATCATCACGAAGGTGGTATTCCGGCTGCTGCCCTACCCCCAGCACAACATTCTGATGCTGGTACCTTTCCGCCACGAGGCCCAGGCCGCCGAGGCCGTGTCGGCCGTATTCCGGGCCGGCATTATTCCCTCGGGCATGGAGTTCATGGAGCGCGAGGCCATAGCCTGGTCGTCGGACTACCTGAAAATTCCGCTCACCCTGCCCGAGGACATCAGTGCCCACCTGCTCATCGAGCTCGACGGCCAGGACCTGGACGAGCTCTACAAGGAAGCCGAGCAGGTGTACGGGGTGCTGGAAAAGTATGACGTGGGCGAAATTCTGCTGGCCGACAACGCCACCCAGAAGGACGAGCTCTGGAAAATCCGGCGTAACATCGGCAATTCGGTGCGCTACAACTCCGTGTACAAGGAGGAAGACACCGTAGTGCCCCGGGCCGAGTTGCCCACCCTGCTCAGGGGTGTCAAGGAAATCGGGGCCCGCTACGGCTTCAAGAGCGTGTGCTACGGCCACGCCGGCGACGGCAACCTGCACGTGAACATCATCCGTGGCGACCTCGACGACGAGATGTGGAACGTGGGCCTGCGGGAGCCCATCCGCGAAATCTTCGAGCTCTGCGTGAAACTTGGGGGTACCATCAGCGGAGAACACGGCATCGGGCTGGTGCAGAAAGGCTACATCGGCATCGCCCTGCCCGACACCAACCTCAACCTGATGCGCGGCATCAAGCACGTCTTCGACCCCCACGGCATCATGAACCCCGGCAAAATCTGGATCACTGATTGACGCTGATTAATCGTGATTTCGCTGATTTTTTCTTTGTTCTGAAGGATTGATAAGGATAGTATAAAAGAAGAGGGCCGTTCCTAACAGGAACGGCCCTCTTCTTTTTATGCCTGCTGAAAAAATCAGCGAAATCACGCTTAATCAGCGTCAATCAGTGATTTATTGCTGGTTCTTGAGCTCGTCTTCGCCGCCGTAGGGCGTGCCGTCGTTCAGGTCGCCCTGCAGGCCACCGGCGCTGCTTTTACCGGCCTCGTGCCGGGCCTGGGCGGCGGAGCTGGCCTGGGCGGTGCCGGGCGCCCCGAGCGGCTCAGTGGTGGCAGCCGGGGTTGCTTCGGATGAAACCTGGCCTGCTACCTCATTGGCTTTGGCGATGTACTGGCGCTTGGCCTCGTCTTCGCTCGTGCCTTTGAGCTTGCTCCAGGCGTCCCACTGGCCCTGGGAGAGGCCCTCGGGGCCGTTGGGGTTGTCGGGCGTATCGTCGCCCACTTGTTCACCTTTGGCATCGTGGTCGCCCTCGGTCGCCTGCTTATAAAGGCCGTACAGTTCGGTCATGTGGGCGGCAGCCAGTTCGCCGGGTAGGTTGTCAACGCGGGCGGCGGCGGCTTCGAAATCTTGTTGGAGGCTCATCGTAATGTATGTGTGGAGGATGGTGAGATGGGAGGGAAGCGGAATCAGTGAGGTTTGTACTAGCGCAGGCCGGGTTTGGTTGCGAGGGTGGATTGTAGTTTTTTAGCAACCCAAGTCCTGATAGTTCGTACTTTTGCCCGCCTTATGTGTGGAATTTCCGGAGTATTCGCTTTTACCGATGCAGGCCGCAACTCGCTGGCTTCGCTACGTGCCTCAACCGACGCCATTGAAAGCCGCGGTCCTGATTCCCAGGGGCATTTTATGTTCGACCGGTGCGGCCTGGGCTTCCGGCGCCTGGCCATTCTTGACCTCTCGGCCGACGGCAACCAGCCCATGACCGACGAGTCGGGCCGCTACACCATCGTCTTCAACGGGGAAATCTTCAACTTCAAGGAGCTGCGCCAGAAGCTGGTGGCCAAGGGACACAAGTTTCATTCCCAGACCGATACGGAGGTGGTTCTGCACCTGTACATGGCCGAGGGGCGCACCTTCCTCAAGAAGCTTAACGGCTTCTTCGACTTCGCCATCTACGACAAGGAGGAGGATTCCCTGTTCCTGGCCCGCGACCGGATGGGGGAGAAGCCCCTGCTCGTGTACCGCGACGAGGACAAGCTGCTGTTCGGCTCCGAGATGAAGTCGCTGCTGGCCCTGGGCATTCCGCGCAAGCTCGATTACGTGTCGCTGAGCCACTACCTGCAGCTCAACTACATTCCCGGTCCGGCCACCATTTTCAAGGGCGTGAAGAAGGTGCTGCCCGGCCACTACCTCTACGTGAAGGGCCAGAAAGTCGTGCGCAAGCAGTGGTACAAGATTCCCTACGACGCCAAGAAGGCCAACAAAAACAAGCTCACCTACGAGCAGCAGCAGGCCAAGCTGGTGGAGGTGCTGGATGAAGCCACCGCCCGCCGCCTCGTGGCCGACGTGCCCGTGGGCGCCTTCCTGAGCGGGGGCATCGACTCCAGCGTTATCGTGGCCCTGGCCACGCGCCACACCCAGCACCTGAACACGTTCAGCATCGGTTTTGCCGACGAGCCCTTCTTCGACGAGACGAAGTACGCCAAGCTGGTGGCCGACCGCTACAAAACCAACCACACGGTTTTCTCGCTCCGCAACCAGGACCTCTACGACCACATCTTCGACGTCCTGAACTACCTCGACGAGCCGTTTGCCGATTCCTCGGCCCTGGCCGTGTACATTCTCAGCAAGCGCACCCGCGAAAAGGCCACCGTAGCCCTGAGCGGGGACGGGGCCGACGAGCTGTTTGCGGGCTACAACAAGCACATGGGCGAGTTCCAGGTGCGCCAGGGCGGCTTCAAGGCCGAAGCCGTGACGGGCCTGAACCTGCTCTGGGACGTGCTGCCCAAGTCGCGCAACTCCTACTTCGGCAACAAAATCCGGCAGTTCCAGCGCTTTTCCCGGGGCATGCTCAGCGGCCCCAAGGACCGCTACTGGGACTGGGCCACGTTTGCCTCCGAGAAAGATGCGCGCAACCTACTCAGCCCCGCCGCGCGCCGCAAAGTGGGCAGGAAGCTGGCCGATAAGCGCCGCCGCGACCTGCTGGCCGACCTGCACGCGGGCGGCGACCTGAACGAAGTGCTGCTCACCGATACCAAGCTGGTGCTGCCCTACGACATGCTGGCCAAGGTAGATCTGATGAGCATGGCCAACTCCCTGGAGGTGCGCCCGCCCTTCCTCGACCCCAACGTGGTACGCTTCGCCTTCTCGTTGCCCGTGAGCAGCAAGATTGACGCGAAGATGAAGAAGCGCATCGTGCAGGACGCCTTCCGGCCCATGCTGCCCGAGGAGCTCTATAAGCGCCCCAAGCACGGCTTCGAGGTGCCCCTGCTCAAGTGGTTCCGCGGCGAGCTGCGCCCCCTGATCGAGGACGACCTGCTCTCGGACGCCTACATTGAGGCCCAGGGCATTTTCGACGTGAACGCCATCCGCGCCCTGAAGAAACAGCTCTTCAGCAGCAGCCCCGGCGACGTGCACGCCCGCATCTGGGCCCTGATTGTATTTCAGTGGTGGTGGAAGAAGTGGATGGTAGCCTAACCCGCAGCAATCCGCTTTCCGGCTCGTATGTCTGATTCCGTCCGCACGCTTTCCATCATTATTCCGGTTTACAACGAGGCCGCTACCATTCACCTGATTCTGGATCAGATCCGGGCCGTAGAGCTGATCGGGGGCTTCACCAAGCAGGTTATCATCGTCAATGACTGCTCCCGGGATGGAACCGAACAGGCCATTGAGCAGTACCGCGCCCGGCACCCGCAACTGCCGGTGCAGTACTACCGGCACGCCGTCAACCAGGGCAAGGGCGCGGCCCTGCACACCGGCATCCGGGCCGCTACCGGCGACTACCTCGTTATTCAGGATGCCGACCTGGAGTATGACCCGGAGGAATACAACGTGCTGCTTCGGCCGGTGCTGCGCGGGGTGGCCGACGTGGTGTACGGCTCCCGCTTCATCGGCGGCAAGCCCCACCGCATCCTGTTCTTCTGGCACAGCGTGGGCAACCGCTGGCTGACCATGCTCTGCAACGCCTTCGCCAACCTCAACCTGACGGACATGGAAACGTGCTACAAACTGTTTCGGCGCGACATCGTACAGAGCCTGCGGCTGGAGGAGAAACGGTTTGGCTTCGAGCCGGAAGTAACGCTGAAAATGGCCCGCGTACCCAACGTGCGCATCTACGAGGTGGGCATCAGCTACTACGGCCGCACCTACGCCGAGGGCAAGAAAATTGGCTGGCGCGACGGATTCCGGGCCATTTACTGCATCCTCAAGTACGGTTTGCTGCAGTAGCGTACCTTTGCATTTACAAATCAGTATCAACTGAATTTTACCATATGAAAATTGCAGTAGTAGGAACCGGCTACGTGGGCCTGGTAACGGGCACCTGTTTCGCAGAAGTGGGCATTGAGGTGACCTGCATCGATATCGACCAGCGGAAGATTGACAATCTCCACCAGGGTATTCTGCCCATCTACGAGCCGGGCCTGGAGGAAATGGTGTCGCGCAACGTGGCGGCCGGCCGCCTGAACTTCTCCACCAAACTCAGCGAGGCCATCAAGGATTGCGACGTGGCCTTTATTGCCGTGGGCACGCCGCCCGGCGAAGATGGCTCGGCCGACCTGAAATACGTCCTGGCCGTGGCCCGGGAAATCGGGGAAAACATGAACAGCTACGGCGTTATCGTGACCAAGAGCACGGTGCCGGTGGGCACGGCGGCCAAGGTGCGCAAGGAAATCGAGGACGCGCTGGCCAAGCGCGGGGCCAGCATCGATTTCGACGTGGCTTCCAACCCCGAATTCCTCAAGGAAGGGGCCGCCATCGACGACTTCCTCAAGCCTGACCGCATCGTGGTAGGCGTGGCTTCCGAGCGTGCCGAGGAAGTGATGAGCCGCCTCTACAAGCCTTTTCTGCTTAACGGCCACCCGATTATCTTCATGGATATCCCGTCGGCTGAAATGACGAAGTACGCGGCCAATTCCATGCTGGCCACCAAGATTTCGTTTATGAACGACATTGCCAACCTCTGCGAAATCATGGGGGCTGATGTGAACATGGTGCGCAAGGGGATTGGCTCCGATGCCCGGATCGGGACCAAGTTCATTTACCCCGGCATCGGCTACGGTGGCTCCTGCTTCCCGAAGGATGTAAAGGCGCTGATCAAAACGGCCCAGGAAAACGGCTACCAGATGCAGGTGCTTCAGGCGGTGGAGAGCGTGAACGAAGCGCAGAAGGAGGTGCTGTTCGACAAGGTGAAAAATCACTTCGGCGGCGAGTTGCAGGGGAAGAAAATGGCCATCTGGGGCCTTTCGTTCAAGCCCAAGACGGATGATATGCGGGAGGCTCCCTCGCTGGTCATCATTGAGAAACTGCTGGCTGAGGGCTGCACCGTATCGGCCTACGACCCGGTAGCCATGGAAGAGGCCCGGCATTCGCTGGGTGATTCCATCACCTACGCCAAGGATCAGATGGAGGCGCTCATTGACGCCGATGCCCTGCTGATCGTGACGGAGTGGCCGGAGTTCCGGGTGCCCAACTTTGAGGTAGTCGGACGACTGATGAAGCAGAAGGCCATCTTTGACGGTCGCAACATCTATGATGCGGCGGAGCTGAAGCAGGCCGGGTTTGCCTACCACTGCATTGGTATCCGTACGGCCCATCAGGAGCCAGTAGCGTCGTAATTGTCAGGTATTCGTTGTCAGTTGTCAGCTAAGCTGATGACTGACAACGAATGCTATGCATTCGAGCCTAACAACTGACAACCAACAACTAGCAGCATGTCTGATAAAAAACGCGTACTTATTACCGGCGGGGCCGGTTTCCTGGGCTCTCACCTCTGTGACCGGTTTCTGAAGGAAGGTTACCACGTGATTGCCATGGATAACCTCATTACCGGGGACCTGGCCAACATCGAGCATCTTTTCGGTAAAGAGGATTTTGAATTCCACCACGCTGACGTGTCGAAGTTCGTGTTCGTGCCCGGCAAGCTGGACTACATCCTGCACTTTGCCTCGCCCGCCTCGCCCATCGACTACCTCAAGATTCCGATCCAGACCCTGAAGGTGGGTTCGCTCGGCACCCACAACCTGCTGGGGCTGGCCCGGGTGAAAGGGGCCCGCATGCTGATTGCCAGCACCTCGGAAGTATACGGCGACCCGGAAATTCACCCCCAGGTGGAGGAGTATTTCGGCAACGTAAACCCCGTCGGGCCCCGCGGCTGCTACGACGAGGCCAAACGGTTCCAGGAAGCCATAACGATGGCCTACCACAACCACCACGGCCTGGAGACGCGCATCGTACGCATCTTCAACACCTACGGTCCGCGCATGCGCCTCAACGACGGCCGCGTATTGCCGGCCTTCCTGAGCCAGGCTCTGCGCGGAGAAAATCTGACCGTATTCGGCGACGGGAGCCAGACCCGCTCGTTCTGCTACGTGGACGATCTGGTGGAAGGCATCTACCGCCTGCTGCTGAGCGACTATGCCCTGCCCGTGAACATCGGCAACCCCGATGAAATCACCATCAAGGAGTTCGGCGAAGAAATTGCCCGGCTTATGAACGTGGAGTTCCAGCCCACCTACCAGGAGCTGCCCCAGAACGACCCGATGAAGCGCAAGCCGGACATCACCAAGGCCAGGGAAATCCTGGGCTGGGCGCCCCAGGTAGACCGCGCCGAAGGTCTGCGTCGCACGCTGGAATACTTCAAGGAGCACATCAATGAAGTAACGGCTGGCAAGGTTGACAACACGCCGCGTAGCTTCTAGAGACACTCTCTCGTAAATAATTGCGCCCTCCGAAGTCCTGGCTTCGGGGGGCGTTTTTTTATTTCGGTGACAAGGCAGCGCATCGGTGTAAATAAATGCAGGCCAGTAAGTTGTCCTGGCTTCTGGGGTCGACTGGCCGGGCCAGGGCATGCCGGCAGGTCAGCCGGGATTTTTTCAGCCGCTTCAGTATCTTGGGGAAACCTAAGAATGGCAGGCTATGGCACGGGTAAAACTGGAAGCGGGCACGGGCATTGCCGGCTTCAGCGGGCGGATTGGTAATCTGGTGTTCCGGATGAGCGCCGAGGGAACGACGTACGTTCAGCAGGCTCCGGCCCCAGGGTCGGGGCCCGGCAGCGCGGCCCAGCAGCACTACCGCCGGCACTTTGGAGCGGCCGCGCGCTACGGGCGGGCCCAGCAGGCCAGTGCCGCGGGACGGGCCTATTACCAGCCGTTTGTGCGTCCGGCGCGCTTTGCCAGCGTGTACAGCGTGGCGCTGGCCGATTTTCTGAAGCCGCCCCAGATAGTGGCGGTGGAGGTGGGCGCCTACCGTGGGCAGGCGGGGGAGCAGCTGCGCATCCAAGCCCACGACCCCTACGGGGTGACGGCGGTGCGCCTCGTGCTGCGCGATGCGGCCGGGCGGGAGCTGGAGCAGGGTGAGGCCGAGCCGGAAGAAGGCGGGTGGTGGAGCTATACGACCATCTGTAGCCACCTGCCCGGGGCTGTCCGGCAGGTGGTGGTCACCGCCCGGGACCGGCCGGGCAATGCGGCTGAGCTGGTGGTTGACCTGGAATAATGCTAATAAATGATACTGCCGGCTCCGGAGCGCACAGTAGGGATAGCCTATAGCGAGCCTGTACACAGTGCGCTCCGACCCCGGCGGCAGGGCGGCGCAGCTATACCGGAAACGTGCTATTTTACGGCTGAAGGTCCGTTGGCCGGGGCGGACGGGCTCAGAGAGGTAGGTGCGAAGGGCATAGCGTAAGGGGCTGCGGTACGAATGAACCACTACCTTTATTGTCCCGGGCGCTGAGGCCGGTCCACCCAACCTGATTCCAGTTAATATGGCTGAATTCGCCGATCCGCACCTGATTACGTTTCCCAAGCTGGGCGAGCCGGGCATCGGCTACATCTCCGTTACGGAGCAGCAGCAGCAGCAGCTGGTACCCTTTGGGGTGCAGCGCATCTTCTGGACCTATTATACGCCCGAGAGCATTGTGCGCGGCCGCCACGCCCACCACCGCACCGAGCAGGTGCTCATTGCCGTGGCCGGGCGCATTACGGTTACTACCGAGCTGGCCGACGGTACGATAGAAGTATTCCGGCTCGAAGATCCGTACGTGGGCCTTTACGTACCGCCCCGGGCCTGGCATACCATGCAGTACTCGCACTCGGCCGTGCAGCTGGTGCTGGCTTCGGGACCCTACGAGGAAGCCGACTACATCCGCGACTACGACGAGTTCAGACGGATATGGGCGGCGCAGGATAGCGCGGCGAGCTAAGCCTGCTCTGTCGCCGGTGGCGGACTACTGATTTTCCAACGGGATATTACAGTGGATTAGCCGGTTGAGGTGCGTCCTTTTGTGCCTGCCGCCCGAACGGTTTTGTTCAACGTAGAGACGCGACCCTTCGCGTCTCTACACCCGGTCGATGGCCGCATGGGGCACAAGACTGCTAGGGAGAAAAAGCAATACCAGGATACGTATGCAGAACCAGATGACCCCGATTAACCCGGAGTGGGTGGAAAGCCGGGCGGAACTATTATTTCGGCACTCACCTACTCATTTTCTTCGGCATCTGCCAAGCGAGTACCAGCAGGAACGCTACGGAACCGGGGCTGCGGCGCGCTTCGGGAATGGGATAGGGGAGCAGGTGCTGGTGGCCACTGATGGGAGTAGCCAGTGGCTGGTGCAGCACCTGCCCTGGGACACGGCGTTCTTTGGCACGGATACCTACCGGCTGTTTACGGGCCTGTTCGGAGCCGCTGCCACGCCCGCTGCGCTGGCTACTGCCGTCCGCAACCTGCGCCGGAGCCTGGCCGCCCGGGGGGCTTACTACGCGTTCAGCGTGGTGCCGGCCGAGGATCTGGCCCTGCTCCAGGCCCTGACCAGCGGCGGCTGGCAGCTGATCGAAACCCGGCTTAACTTCTTTTGCCCCGTAGATGAGGCAAGGCTGCCCGCGCCCGCGCCCGTGCGCCGGGCCCGGCCCGACGAAGCGGCCCACATCGGCCGCATTGCCGCCGCCGCCCGTAACCCCTACGACCGGTTCCACGCCGACCCCTGGTTTGGGGAGGCCCGCGCCGATGCGCTGCTGGCCCGCTACGCCGAAGCCGCCACGGAGGGCAGCTACGCCGATGCGGTGCTGGTACCCGACGTGCCGGACCTGCCCATCGATTCCTTTCTGGCCATCGGGGACACACCGGCCGAGGCGGGCGTGGCGGGCAGCGGCTCGTCGCGGGTGCTGCTGACGGCCGTGGGCCCGGCGAACCGGGGCTGGCACCGCAAACTGGTGGCCGAAACCGTGCGCCGGGCCGCCTCGCGGGCGTTACCGCAGGTGCTGATGACCACGCAGGCCACCAACGGAGCCGTGTTCCGCACCTGCGAGCAGCTGGGTTTCCGGCTGGGCAGCACCAGCCACGTGGTAGCTTGCAGCGGGAATTAGTAGCTTTGATGCCGGAGGAGCCACACCGGTTGGCTGTTTCCCTGGCCCACGAAACCGGCCGATACGGTATGATTCAGGCTAGTCGGCCGTTCCAAACAGAAGCTATAATTCAATGCAGGTTCCGTTTCTTTCCTTTCAGCCCCAGCACGCGCCCATTCGCGAGGAAATCATGGCCGCCGTCGGGCGGGTGTACGACTCGTACTGGTACGTGCTGGGGGAGGAGGTAACGCGTTTTGAACGGGCGTATAGTGACTTCAACCAGGTAGCGCACACGGTAGGCGTGGCCAACGGCCTGGATGCCCTGGTGCTGGCTCTGCGGGCCCTGGGCATCGGCCCCGGCGACGAAGTGCTGGTGCCCTCCAACACCTACATCGCCACCTGGCTGGCCGTGACGCAGGTGGGGGCCACGCCCGTGCCCGTGGAGCCCGACCCGGCTACCAGCAACCTCGACCCCGCCCGCCTGGAAGCGGCTCTCACGGCGCGCACCCGGGCCATTATGCCGGTGCACCTGTACGGGCAGGCCTGCGCGATGGGACCGATTATGGCCCTGGCCCGGCGGCACAACCTGCTGGTGGTGGAAGACAATGCCCAGGCCCAGGGAGCAGCCTTCGAGGGGCAGCTGACCGGTAGTTTCGGGCAGATCAACGCCACGAGCTTCTATCCGGGCAAAAACCTCGGGGCCCTGGGCGATGCCGGAGCCGTCACGACTAACGATGCCGGGCTGGCCCAGCAAGTGCGGGTGCTGCGCAACTACGGCTCCCAGCAGAAATACTACAACGAGGTGGTGGGCTACAACTCCCGCCTCGATGAGCTGCAGGCGGCCGTGCTCCAGGTGAAGCTGCGGTACCTGGCGGAGTGGACGCGCCAGCGCCAGCAGGTGGCGAGCTGGTACGACGAGCACCTGGCCGATATTGCCGGGCTGCGCTTGCCCGCCGTGGCCACCGGGGCCACCCACGTGTACCACCTCTACGTGGTACATACCCCCGTGCGCGACGCGTTGCAGCAGCACCTCACGGCCCGGGGCATCGGTACCATGATTCACTATCCGGTGCCACCCCACCGCCAGCAGGCGTACGCAGCCCTGCAGCTGCCGGCCGGATCCCTACCCATTGCCGAGCAGCTGGCGGCCACCTGTCTGAGCCTGCCTATGTTCCCGGGCATGACGGAGGTCCAGGTAGCCGCCGTCGCGGCCGGCATCCGCAGTTTTGCCGGCCGGTAAGGCCGGAGCGGTTTCCTGCGGAGCGCGCCAAGGTCCGAACCGTCTTCCTGTGGTCTGAATGCCTGAACGCTTTCCCGAGAAGAATGAAGCTGCCTGCCAGGTTGGCTTTTTTACGATTTTATAAACCTGAGTGCAACGAAGAACCCGAGCAGGGCTGTACCGTGGCAACTCAGATGGGATAAGGTCCTTCGCTGCGCTCAGGATGACGAACTTTTCAACTTTCCAAACAGCTTCAATAGCTATTGTCCGATGCCCAAGCTATCCGTAATCATTCCCTGTTATTACAACGAGGATAATATCCCGGTGACGATGCGCGAGCTGGTAGCGAACGAGGCCGGCTTTCCGGCGGAAGTCAGCTTCGAGTATGTGCTAGTCAACGATGGCTCGGGCGACGATACCCTCGGCGCGCTACACCGGGCCCAGGCCGCTTACCCGGGCCGGATCCGGGTGGTGGACCTGGCCGGCAACGTGGGTTCTTACAACGCCATCGTGGCCGGTATGGCCCAGGCCACGGGCGACTGCCTGGCCATCATCACGGCCGACCTGCAGGATCCGCCGGCGCTGCTGGTACAGATGTACGCCTACTGGCAGCAGGGCTTCAAGCTGGTTATCGGTAACCGCCAGGACCGGGAGGAAACCGGCCTGCAACAGCTTTTCGCCCGGGCCTTCCACGTGCTGATGAAGAAAATCGCGCTGCCCAACATTCCCGACGGAGGCTTCGATTTCGTGTTTTTTGACCGGCAGGTAGCCGAGCACATTATCGAACTGCAGGAGCGCAACAGCAACCTGTTCTACCTGATGGTCTGGCTGGGCTACCCCTACGTGAACATTCCCTACGTGCGCCGTAAGCGCGAAATCGGTAAGTCGCGCTGGACGCTCAAAAAGAAAGCCAAGCTGTTTATTGACTCCATTCTGGCTTTCTCCTTTTTCCCCATCCGCGCCATTTCGGTGGTGGGGTTGGTGCTGGGTCTTTTTGCGTTTGGCTACGGCCTCTACATTATCGGGCTGCGCCTTTTCGGCAGCCAGGAGCCGGAGGGCTGGTCGGCCCTGATGGTCGTACTGCTATTCGTGTCCGCCTTCCAGATGACGGCCCTGGGCGTAATCGGCGAGTACGTCTGGCGCGGCCTGGATGCAGCCCGCAAGCGGCCTTTGTACGTGGTGAAACAGGTGTATGCCAATCAGACAGAAGGCAGCGCAGTGCAGTAATATTCCGACTGCGTCAGCTTGCCTATAGCTACTACCGGCAGCAATCCAGACCGGCCTTCGGCTTCAGCTTTTGAGTTCTACGCCTGAGTCGGGGGAAGTAGCCTTAGCAAAATTTTTCTTACACATGGCTACCCCTTTATCCGGGTAGTACAGTATTTCCGCTTCGCGCATCACCTTACCCTCACGCAAGGTTGCCGATTGCCTTTGCGCACCAAGATTCCGCACCGCAGCTTAGTGCTTATACTTAGAAGATGTTATGGACCCATAAGCGAGCTTAGCGGGGATGGAACGTACTTGCCGTGCCTATCCAAGCGACGTCACGAACGACGAATGGGCTTTTTTACTTCCGTATCTCCGTATCTGTTATTGGTGCGGGAAGATGCTGGCCAGCAGTAATACCCGCTTCGGGAGTTGTTTCATGCCTTGCGCTACGTGGCGCGCACGAATTGCACATGGCGGTTTCTGCCCCACGATTAGCTGCCTTAGGCTACATGCTACCAACAATAGACCCTGCGCGGATCTTAGAAGCCCTGACTGAAAACTTACGCCAGGCATTAAGCTTGAGCGAAACGTGTGCTGCGAACCCAAGTGCCGTGATTTTGAATTCGTGCACGCTGCAGAGCATGCCTAAGAGCAGGCCTCGGGTGGGCTACGATGGGGCCAAAAGGCGCAAAAGCAGTAAATCCTCATGGCCGTCGACACGCTGGGTACCTATTATTCGCTGTCATCAAGCTCACCAATAAACACAAGAATTGCACCCCAATACACAAGATACAGCTCTTGCTCCTACTTTGTTCAAAAATTCGATAATGCCTTTGATACCGGCGCTGCTATTGCACAAGGCGCTTAGTTAACCTGCTTATATGGAATGCCAAGCGCTCCTTGTTGACAGAAACAGCCTTGGCATAGTAGTAAAGTTGTGCCAGCTTGTTTCCCTCTACTCCTTTTAGTTCGCTCTTCTCAAAATAGAGGTGCTCTAAGTAAGCTTCAAAGAACCGGGCGTAATGCTTAGGCATCATTGCCCGGTACTGCTGGTTTTCAAAAATACGCTTTTGATTTTGTGCTAACGACCGATGCGTTATATGTGTTAGGCTCGTGGCATGTCGGCGATAAACGGACATGATGCAGGGTAAATAATAAATAAGGCCTGTGCGCGTAGCCAAAAGCTGAAGGGTATAATCACCGCTGTGTACACCCGAAAACCAAGCGGGCAATGGCAAAGTCAAAGCGGCTTTTACAAATAGCATTGATGCACTAGGGATAAACCAGTGGTGGGCTACCAGCTTGTCCTGAGTGATACTACCTTCTGTTGAAGGTAGTACATGTGGAAATTGGCTGCTAAATACATAGTTATTCGTTGTACCGTCATCCGACAACACTTGTGCGTCATGGGCACAAAGAGTGCATTCCGGATGTGCCCGCAACGCCTCTACCTGCCGTTGCAGTTTGTGAGGGTCAGTCCAATAATCATCTCCTTCCAAAAAAGCAATATAGGTGCCGGTACAGGCATCCATAGTAGCCATCAGGTTTCTCATCACTCCCAAGTTATGTTCCGGTAGTAACACCCGGATTCGGTCTGGGTAGCGCTTCTGATAATCCAGCGCAATCTGACGGGTATTATCGGTAGAGCAATCCTCCCCGATAACGAGCTCTACATCAAACTCAGTTCGCTGCATCAAAACAGACTCAATAGCTTGAGCCAGATAGCTTTCGTGATTGTATGAAATACAACAAACACTTACTGCTAATGCAGACATATGAAATTTTGAATATGTTCCGACAAAACTACAAGCATGGTGATAAACTTGCAAGAAAATTCTTGCGCGTCGCCCCAACGCCTGATTGCCTACTTCAAGCCGATTCAGCAATTGGCAGGAGGTCAACGCAATAATGCGTGTCTACCACTTCGTGGAACGGCGCTGACGAAGCGGTGTAGAGATGTTTTGATAGGCTCAACATGACGTTCTTTCTGATGCTTGGCTGCGTTTGGCAGGATACTTAAGAAGCTGTAGTCCCACATCCAACTCAACAACTTGCTCATTGCAGAGCAACGCGTCCAATACCTTGAAAGGGACTCACTATAGCATCTTTACCTGCTCGGGGGGGATCAAAGCCAATCACATCAACTTGCTAAGCAATGACTCTGTTCTAACCATTTTACAGCACCAAGCAATAGCTTCATTAACCTTGCGGGAGCCCTACAAACTGTTAAAACGGGTGTCTGTACTGGATGGGCCACGGCCCGTAAGTATGGGGGGGAAGTAGTATCTAACACAAAACCCGTAACTTTGCCCGACCCTGAAACTTGAAAACTGCAGACTCTGCAACGAGTTTATGGCCTTCTGCCTTTCAGTTTTTAAGCAGGCACTTTCCTTATGAACACCGGAATCATCAGCTATTCATTTAATAGCATTCGCTATTATCTGACTTCAACCCAGAAGTACAAAGCCATCTGGATGTTTGGCTTGGTCCTGTTTTCTTCCTTTCTGGATGTCTTCGGCTTGGCGGCTCTGGTGCCGGTTATTATGGTGGCGGCGGAACCTGGTGCGGTACAGAAAAGCAACTATTTTTTTCCAATATATCAGCTCTTGGGCTTTGAGTCGGAAAAAAACTTCCTGCTTTTTCTAATGGCCGCCATTTTCTTGTTTTTCTTGTTCAAGAATTTGTTCACGACCTGGGTGAACTATTTGCAGACACGCTTCACCGCGGATATCGGTCTGAAAATTATTGATAGTCAGCTATCCAAATACCTAAACTTTTCCTACTGGAAATTCAGTGACACCGGTTCGGCTGCCCTTATGAATGCGGCGTTACAAGTGCCGGGTGTGTACGTGAGCGGTATTCTGCGGCCGCTGTTTATCTTCTTTTCAGAAGTAGCGGTTATTGCGGTTATTGTTGTCAGCATCGTCATTTATAAGCCGCTGCTGCTGGCTATCTTGGGGGTCGTCTTGGTGCCCACTACTTGGTTCATGTATCGGCTGCTCCGGACCCGGACCCAAGAAATAGGGCACCGGGTTAATACCCTAAGGCCGTTCTCTTTCAGCATCCTAAGTGACCTGTTTATAGGTTTTATTGAGCTCAAGCTCGCCAATAAACAGCAGGATTTTCGCCGAAAACTAATTGACAACCAGGAAGAAATGCAAAAGCTGGATGCGGAAGGCTACCTCTACAGCTTACTACCTATCAAGATGATTGAGATGGTCGCCATTCTAGGTGTACTCACCATCTTCGTCTACGCACTGTTCTTCTCGGAAAACTCTACTGATCTGATTGCGCTGGTTGGTCTGTTTGCTGCTGCTGCCTACCGTCTTATGCCTTCTGTGAATAGAATGCTACAGGCGCTGTTTCAGCTCAAGCAGGCCCAATACACCATCGAAATCATTAACTCCGAGAGCGACGCAGAGTATATCATACCGCAGCATCCGGAGCAGTTGCCGCTCATCTTCAATCATTCTCTCTCATTCGATGCTATTTCCTACAGCTTTCCCGGTGCTACCCAGCGCACACTGAAGGGGATTCAGCTCGACATTAAAAAGGGTGAGAAGATAGGATTTATTGGAAGCTCCGGTTCTGGCAAAACCACTCTGATGAATATCCTGCTCCGGTTTTATCTGGAGCAGGAGGGGCATATCCTTGTCGATGGTAAACCCCTGACACCTCAGTATTTACTGGCTTGGTATAAAATTATTGGCTACGTGAAGCAGGATACGTTCTTAATGGAAGCTTCCATCAGGGACAATATCACGCTCGGCGACACGGAGGTGGATGAGTTGCGGATGAAGTATGCAATTGAGCAGGCTTCCTTGACCGATTTTGTCGATAGTCTACCTGATGGATTAAACACCCATATCGGTGAGCGAGGCTCGAAACTGTCGGGCGGACAGCGACAGCGCATTGGTATTGCTCGCGCACTTTATAAACGCACGGAAGTACTTGTTCTGGACGAAGCCACCAGCGCCCTGGACAACGAGACTGAGCGGGAAGTAAACGAAGCCATCAGCAAACTGTCCAACACCGATATTACCATCCTAATCATTGCTCACCGTATCACCACGCTTCGTGAGTGCGACCGGATTTATGAGTTGAGCCAGGGAGAAGTAATTGCCACGCACCAATACCAGGATCTGGTCCGTCAGATCGTACAGCAGTAAATAGGTTACCTCAAGAGGTAAAAATGCAATTGAAAACCTATTTCCACACTTATGGGCATTGATGTTACGAAGTCGTATTTGCCTCCCTTGGAGGAGTACGTGGGCTACTTGGCTGGTATCTGGGAACGGGCATATCTGACTAATTCCGGGCCATTAGTGTTGGAACTGGAGCGTAGCCTCAAAGAATATCTGGGGGTAAAGAACTTGCTCTTCGTTAATAACGGCACAATAGCGCTGCAGATAGCTTTGAAAGCGCTAGACCTGAAAGGGGAGATTTTGACCACTCCCTTTTCGTACGTGGCCACTACTTCCAGCATCATGTGGGAAGGCAGCGTGCCCGTATTCGTAGACATCGACCCCAAGACGCTGTGCATCGACGCATCGCTGCTGGAAGCGGCCATTACTCCAAAAACAGTAGCCATTATGGCCACGCACGTATATGGCAATCCGTGTGATGTTGAAGCGATTGAGGCGTTGGCCAAGCGCCACAACCTGCGAGTGATATATGATGCCGCTCATGCCTTTGGCGTAACCTATAAGGATAATTCGGTTCTGAATCACGGCGATATTTCCACTCTGAGTTTCCATGCTACTAAGCTGTTTCATACGGTGGAGGGCGGTGCTATCATTACCAACGACGACGAGCTAGCGCACCGTATCAGCTATATGCGCAACTTTGGCCACAACGGACCGGAAGCATTCTGGGGCGTGGGGATAAATGGCAAAAGCTCGGAGTTTCATGCGGCTATGGGCTTGTGCGTGCTGCCAAAGGTAGATGAGCTGATCCTTCGTCGGCGCGAGCTGAGCGAGCGGTACGACGCGCACCTAGTCAGTACCGGCGTGCGCCGACCCCGCATTCAGGAGCACACAACCCGCTATAACTACTCCTATTATCCAACGGTGATGCCTTCAGAAGAGGTACTGCTAGCCGTGCGCGACGCCTTGAACGCGGCCGATATCATTCCCCGGCGCTACTTTTACCCCTCGCTGAATACGCTGGAATATACGGGCCACCAGCCGGCCCCGGTATCAGAAGAAATTTCGACGCGGGTCCTGTGCTTACCTCTGTATTACGAACTGACCGATGAGGAAGTGGATACCATCTGCGCCATTCTTAAATCGGCGCTACAAGCATGATACTGCTAAGTAACGACGGCAAAGCATACGTTTCCATTCACCCCTGATTTTCCTGAAATTCTAATAAAATAGCGATATGTTGGTAGTAGGTGCCCGGGGCCACGCGGTAGAAGTTCTTGAATGCCTGCCGCAACTACTGCCTACGGAGCTTTTTTTCTTCGACGACGTAACGCCAGGTCTTGATTCTGAGCTATTTGGACAGTTTTTGGTGTTGCAGAGCTTAGGCGAAGTTGCCCGACTATTTGAGCAGGATCCGGCCTTTGTGCTAGGATTGGGGGGCGGTAAGCTGCGCAAGGCTCTCGCGCAAAAAATGATCAGCCTGGGTGGGGTGCTCACTTCGGTTATTGCCCCTAATGCCCAGGTTGGCCGCTTTGATGTAACGCTGGGAGCCGGCCTGAATGTGATGCACCACGCCCTCATATCGAATGCTACCCACATAGGGGAAGGTACACTGGTAAATGCCGGCGCCGCGGTGCACCACAACGTAACGATCGGTAGCTACTGCGAAATATCACCTGGGGCGTGTATTCTCGGGGGAAGCAAGTTGCACGATCTGGTGCTGGTGGGGGCTAATGCTACCGTTCTACCCCGAGTAGTGGTAGGTGAAGGCGCCCGCATCGGAGCCGGAGCGGTGGTTATTCAGGATGTGCCGGCCGGAGCCACGGTAGTGGGCGTGCCGGGTCGGGTGGTACGGCAGGGCAGTACCGATGAATAATGGTGAACTTACTGCTCCGGTTGTTTTTAAAATTCTTGCCTTATGCCCACGTCAAGTGTCTGCTGTATCAAGTACAAGCACGAAAATTTTCTGACCCCAGTCATCGAATCGACTCTAATGCAAAAAACGGATTTCTCGGTTGGGGTAGTTATCGGTGAAGATTGCACTACAGATTCTACTCGTCATATTGCCCTAGATGTTCAGCGTCGCTATCCAAGTTGCATTCGGATATTGCTGCCGGAAACAAAAATTGGGGTAATGGGTACCTACTGAGTAGCCTAGAGCCTTGTAAAGGTACTCGTATTGCCTTGCTGAAAGGGGATTATTACTGGAGCATTCCCAATAAATTACAGTAACAGGTTGATATTCTGGAAAGCCATTTGGGCAGCACTACATGTATCCATGACGCGGAGGAATTTATGGACGGTAACTTTAGTCGCGTTATCGATTACATGCGGGGTGATAATGTCGGCTACTCAGAACCACAGAATTGTTGTCCGTAACCGGAAGCAGATATTTGAAACCGACCATTCTAAGCAAATGATTGATGTCCGGTATCATTATCGTTTTAACGAATTTTTGGAAGGTTTACACTTTGATTAAAGCAAATAGCTTAAAGAAGCCGAAAATATATGGAGTAGTTACCATAGCTATTATAAAGCTATTTATTTGGTGAGTTCCAGCCGCACAATAAGTCATTTGGAACAACTAGTATACCAGTTGTATAAAAAGCAAACAAAGAATCATTAGTGAGGTGACCTTAGTTACTATTAAAACGACACCTGATACTTCAGCCTGACTGCAAGTGTATGAAAACAGCCCAGCAAGAACGTGGTATAACGGTACTGATTTGTACCTACAACAGCACGTCCCGCATAAAAGAAACCCTGCGGGCACTGGTTCGCCAGAATTTCGATCCGGCTATATTTTCTGTTGAAGTTCTGCTGGTCGATAACGCTTCTACAGATAACACATCTGAGGTAGCTGCCGCCGAATTTAAGGCGTTGAATTTCCCTTTTCGCTACCAACTGCTACATGAGGCAAAGAGCGGTAAGAGCAATGCACTGGACTTGGGTTTTGCCACAGCACGTTACGAATACGTATGCATTGTGGATGATGATAACTGGCTCGAAGACAACTACCTCGCGCTAGCTTGGGAGGTAATGGAAGCCGATAAACAGATTGGTGCATTGGGTGGGATAGGCCGCCCGGTGTGCGAAATAACGCCCCCAACATGGTTTCCCGATTTCGCTGTTATCTACGCGGCCGATAAGCAAGCCGATAAGCAAGGGGATATTACGCGTCACCCCAGCTACGTGTACGGCGCAGGGTGTGTGGTGCGCAAGGAGGCATGGGAGAAAATCCATAAGGCCGGCTTCAAGTCGATGCTCATGGGCCGGCACGGCGACAAACTTACCTCCGGCGAAGACAATGAAATGTGCTACGCCTTTGTGCTGGCTGGTTACAAAATCTGGTACGATGAGCGCCTGCGGTTCCAGCATTTTATCCCGGCCCAGCGTCTGACCTGGAATTATGTGGAGCGCATCTTCGCGGGAAACGCCGAGTCGGAGGCCACTTTGCGTCCGTATCTGGATTACATCCGGGCTATGAAGGGTGACTCGGCGGGTGACAAGCCGCTGATTTGGTTGAGAAATGCCAGATTCTCCCTGCAATACGCAATGGTGGCAATGAATAAAATGCTCAAGAACAATGAACGCTTCCGGGAGGGAGAATCCTCGGCTATCCGAGCCCGCTTTTACTGGCAGCAGTTCAAATTTCTAGTAAAGAAAGAGCTTAGCGGCGACAAAAGCTACGCATTGATAGGAGCCTTTATAGCTCGTCTGCACAAGCTGGACAAATAGAGAGAGAGGCAACGGGGGGGCTTACGGGCTAAGCTCTTTGGATACTTGCAAACATCCTGATTTTCCAAGCAGGGTGAGTTTTTACTTTTGACTTTCACGAAGTGAACGGAATAACTTTTCTTATCTGCACGCATAATGGGGCCATGCGCCTAGCTGATGCGCTACGTCATATAGCAGCTCAGCAGGTGAGTGACGCCATAGCGTGGGAGGTTTTGGTAATCAGCAATGCCTCTTCGGATAATACGGTTGAGGTCGCCCACGGCCTGCGCGAAACACTGCGTATTCAGGTGCCGTTTCGCGTGCTGGAAGAGCCGGTAGCCGGTAAGGAAAACGCGCTGATCCGGGGCTTCAATGAGGCGGCTTACGAAAATATTGTCATCATCGACGACGACAACTGGATAGCGCCTAATTACCTGATGCTGGTAGATGAGATAATGAGCGCACATCCGGAAATCGGGATACTGGGCGCCCATGCCGAAGGTATGTTTGAGGTGCCACCTCCTGCCTGGTTTGAGACGTTCCAGGCGGTGTATGCTGTAGGACCCCAGAACGGTGGGAAAAGTGGGCCACTGCCGCCCCACGAAGGCTATCTGTACGGGGCTGGTTCAGTTGTGCGTAAATCGGCATGGCAAAAGTTGCTGGATCACGGCTTTCGCTTTACTACTTCCACTAAGCGTGGCAAGATCATCGTGAGCGGCGAAGACGTGGAACTAGGGGATGCCATGCAACTAGCGGGCTACCAACTGTGGTATGATGACCGGCTGCGCTTCAAGCACTTCATGTTTAAAGAGCGTCTGACCTGGAGTTATCTATTGCGGATAGGGCAGGGCACTGCTTCTTCCCAGCTGACGAGCATCGTGTACTATTTCGTCTTCCGCCATCCAGAGCTAACGGAAGGGAAGTTTCGTCAGCTGTACAATAAACGCTTGGTATGGCTGGTTATGCAGATGGCTAAGCAGCCTGGCAACCTATGGAATGCGGCGTTTCGCCGGCAGCAGGAAGACATGCCCAGTAATTTTGAGACACTTCGGCTGTTCTATAATTTTCAAACCTCGGTGAGACAGCGCGAAGAAGCAGTACGCGTGTTTCATCAGATCAGTGAACTGCGTAATCGACTTGCTGGTAAATAATTCACCTGATTTCAGTAGAAACTATGGAAGATACATCTCTACTACACACAGAACTTGAGAGCATGCACATTGCAATAGCTTTTGATGAAAACTATATAACACCAGTTTATGTGCTACTTGCATCTATTTTCGAAAATAATGCAAATGAATCAATACTCATTCACGCTATCGTGACCGGAGTGACCGATAAACAAAAGATTGAGTTAAAAGAATATACATTTAAATTTGGCAGCTCAATTTATTTCTATGGTCTTGAGGAGGGCTTTGCTAATGATTTTGCTCTGCCAAAATCATTATGGTGGACACCATCTGTGTACTACAGAATAATGTTTCCAACTCTATTGCCGATTCAGGTCGATAAATTTCTATACCTGGATACTGATATTGTTATTATTGGCAAATTAAGGACCCTGTATGAGGAGGATGTTAAGAATGTTACTATAGCTGCAGCATGTGACTTTGTAGATGCAAGGCCTGAGCTTGGAATTATGAAGCCTAATAGTTACTTTAATTCAGGCGTAATGCTGGTTAACAGGCGTAGTTGGGTTGAAAAAAATATTGCAGAAAAATGTATAGACTTTATCAAAAATAATCCAGAGAAACTGCTTTATGTAGATCAGGATGCTTTGAATGCAGTGCTGATAAACGATTGGAATAGATTGGATTATAGATTTAATTTTATGTTTCAGGAAAAACACGCGCTTATTCCCATGAGGGAGGCAAGGAAGCAATTAGAGAATGTTGTTGTGTTGCATTTTACCACCCAGCATAAGCCATGGTCGGTCCTGAATAGAAATCGTTTCAGATTTCTTTATTTCAAATATCTTAAAAAGATACCAAGGAAGTATCGGAATCGATATAACGACTTTTCTTGGAACAGACATAGAATTCGGGAAACAATTGAAATAAGGCTGAGCGAATGGTCGGTAGATTATTCAACTCTAGTGTCAGGCTGGCGAAGGAAGTGAGGTGGGAGAAAAGATTTATATCAGTTTCGTGAACGGTGTATCCATTTGTAAAAACGCATACTTGCGTTTCGGCGTTGAACCAAGACGTGACAACGGCGCGGGTATTGAGACGCACATTTACGTCTCAACATCAGACGGATACACTGTTCACGAAGCCTCTATAGTGATTTCATGAAATATACATATTGATATTCTTAGCCTTAGGATGCATAATGTATGATATAATGTGCCGTCTGTGAAACCTTTGTAGTTCATGTTGAAGAAATTGGTTGATCTTGTAACAGCTAAGCTGTCCAGAGCGCTGCCAGTTTGGGAGGCGAGTGATGTAACTGTAGTTTCTGCTGAAGCTGCTGCCCATCACTATACCCTGCCAGGTAATATCGAATCAATGGCAAAGGAGGTTGCTGATCATTATAGAAAAATGGTCAACACTGCGCCAAAGTCGATAGCTGCTTTACATTTGTATACGGTTGCCCATGCCCACGTTTCCTGGCATGGGGCTGTATTCAATAACCTTCGACTTTTCAAACCGGAGATGTCTCCGGACACCGATGGCTTCTTCAGGAACAGCTTTCTGCTGAATCAATGGCTGCGGCCGAAGCGAATTCGCCGCTATGAGCAAGCCGCATTGGTTTATGATATCTGGTCGGCTCAGAACTATTATCATTGGCTCGTTGAATCATTGCCTCGGTTACTGGTTTTACGCAAATACTATCCAACCGTAGGATTGCTAATACCCGATCCAGCACCTTCCTTTATCAAAGCGACTGCCTCACTCCTAGGGTTTGAGAATTTCATCCCGGTTAAAAAAAACGAGATAGCACAAGTCAGCTCCCTGATCATTCCGGAGAAAAGGCCTTATCTGGAGATGGCGCTCAAGGACACCAGTAGGCAGTATGAATTCAGTTTGATCAGGGTACGTGACGAATTAATGCGTCAGTTTAATAAGCCCAGCGGTTTGCCGCACCGGCGTATTTATGTCTCGCGTGCGAAGCAGTCGGTACGCCGGGTTTCCAATGAGGCGGCAGTTGAGCAGGTACTGAGCAAGTACAAATTCGAGACGGTCTTTTTTGAAGATCTGAGCTTTCAGCAGCAGGTGGAGCTGATGGGCGAAACCGCAGTATTGGTGGGGCTACATGGCGCTAACCTGACCAACCTGATGTTTCTGCAGGCAGGCGCAAAAGTCGTGGAGCTTATCAATCTTGACTCAGAGAAATACTTGTTTTATTTTTTCCTGGCGTCATATTTTAATATTTCTTACTACGCTGCGCCCTGTCGCTCGGCTACTGGTGATGTGAACAACCAGGTAGACGTGGTGGTGAATTCAGAGGAGTTGGAGTCAGTAATCGTTGCAGCGCTTTCTGGACAGAGCGTCACGGGCTTTGCCTAGTAGTTGATACTAGCTTATGCTGAGCTGTTTAAGAGCGGGAGCAAGCAACGAGTGGAAGTAGGAACCAAGGTAAGAGAGCGTTTCAGCAGGACGCCGTACCTTTGCGGTATTATGTTCATTTCTGAGGTTCCCCTTGTTTCTGTGATTATCCCCGTGTACAATGCCGGGGACTACTTGCGTCCCGCCATCGAGAGCATTCTGCAGCAGACGTTTCAGGATTTCGAGCTGATCATCGTCGACGACTGCTCCCGGGACGAGAGCCTGGCCGTGGCCCGCAGTTACCAGACTGACCCGCGCGTGCGGGTGCTGGCCAACGAGCGAAACCGGGGGCGTTCCTTTGCCGACAACTACGGGGCCGAGTACGCCCGCGGCAAGTACATTGCCAAGATGGACGCCGACGACATTGCCCTGCCGCACCGGCTGCAGGCGCAAGTCGATTTTCTGGAGCAAAACCCCACGGTGGGTCTCACCAGCAGCTTCCTGCAATGCTTTGGCGAGTCGGACATCGTGTACGAGTACCCGCTGTCGGCCGACGCAGTGCGCAGCTTTCTGTTGTTCAACATGCCGGTGGCTAATCCCACAGCCTTTTTCCGCCGCTCCCTGCTGCAGGAGCACGGCCTGCGCTACGACGACACGATTCAGGACACGTTCGGCGAAGACTACGAGTTTATTGCCCGCCTGGCCCAGGTCACCGACATCGTCAACCAGCCCGACATTCTGCTGCACTACCGCACCCTGCCCCAGACGCTCAAGGCCGACGTGCACGCCCGGCGCAACGCCAAGAGCAACCAGATCCGGGAGCGGCAGTTGGGGGTGTTCGGTATTCCGTTCTGCGCGCGGGAACTACACGTGCATAACACCATCTCCTATTTCCCGTTTGTGCTGGGCGACATCACCCTGGCCGAAGTGCACGCCTGGCTCTGGAAGATTCACACCTTCAACCAGACGCGCCGCTACGCCGACCCCGCCGCCATGCTGCGTTGCGTGGCCGAGCGCTGGTTTCTGACCTGCTATCTGAACCCCGACCGCCGCACGAACGGGTGGGTGGAATATCATCGCCAGCCGCTGGCGCGCCACTATCAGCCCCGCCGGATGGTACAGGCAAAGTTCCTGATCAAAAACTACTTCATGCGTTTTTTTAAATAATATTCTGCCAATACGTAGTGATCAAACTTGCTTAATACCTCGTGCAGTTTACGCTGGCAGAGCGTCGTGTTTTGTGAAGAGAAATAGTTGATACAAAATTGTATCTGAACTTTGGGAGGCTTTGAAACTTAATAATAGTTTGGTTTTGTCTATTATTAAGTCAAATGGTATTTTTCAGCAACACGCAAAAAATGGATAAATTTGTAAAGTCAGAAGAAGAAGAGGTTCGTTCAATGGTTGTGTATATTTATAACAGCTTTGATGATCCACTTTTCAAAGGAATTTTATTGCCTTTTATGGAGCATGCTGCTTCTAAACAGCCTGATCTTCGCTTTCATCTTATCACCTACGAACAGCAAGACTGGCCACTTAATTCGACTCAACGGGCGGAGATACACCAGTCATTAAGCAAGTATAATACAAAATGGTATCCACTTGTATGGCATTCAGGTAAATTTAAAATTATAAAAAAAGCATACGATCTGCTGGTCGGTTTTATTTTAGTGCTTAAGTTGAGAATATTCGGAAATGTCAGTAGTATCGGCGGTTTAGGTACTATCTCAGGATCCTTCGCTTTTATTATAGCTAAGCTGCTAGGGCTGAAATTCTATGGTTTCTGGCATGAGCCACACAGCGAATTTATGCGTGATTTTAATATTTGGCCCACCAGCGGACTTGCATATAGAGGGCTGAACTATATGGAAAAAATATCAGGTCGTTACGCTGATGTCTTAACTACAGGTACTGATCATATGATTCACCGTCTACGGGCATCTGGAAGTAAAGCCACCATATTTAGATTGCCAAGTTGCGTCAATGAAAACCGTTTTCAATTCACGCAAGAGGGGCGGGACCGGATAAGGAAAGTGCTACCTATTTCAGCTGATGACACTCCTGTTGTACTGTACTTAGGTAAATTTGGAGGTATATATTATGATCAGGAAATTGGATTTTTATTTGCTGAACTGCATAAGCTTAATGCTAATTTATTTTTCCTTATTGTTTCACCAGATCCTGTTGCTCATATTAGTGAGGTAATGGCAGTAGCTGGGGTTCCCTCTACTCATTATAGTATTAAGCGGAGTCCATATCATGAAGTACAAGACTATATATCAGCCGCTGACTTTGGTATAGTAGCTATTCCAGCCTTACCGGCTCAGAAATATCGTTCGCCTATCAAAGTTGGCGAGTATTTATGCTGTGGACTTCCGTATTTAGTGTGTCGTGGCGTATCGGAAGATGATGTAGTAGCAGATGATTTTAAAGTTGGTGTTACGGTATCTGATTTTTCGGAGTCCGAGATTCGTAGGGCTTATCCCATGATTGAAGAATTTTTGAGCGAGGATAAATTTTTATTGAGAGAACGTTGCCGTGAAGCAGGTATTCACTATAGGGGTATTAGTCAGTATTTGCCTGTAGCTGAAAAGATATTTGCACATGTTCCTGTTACTTAGAAATTACTAAATATTTTGTATTTGCGAATTCGTGATGGGTTTATGAGCAAGTATATGCTGTGAAGTGCTTCGTGGCGTAGGATTGCAACCATGGTGAGCAAGGGAATAAACAGACAGTTTACAGAATCGACGTATGTTCATTTCTGAGGTTCCTCTTGTTTCCGTGATTATCCCCGTGTACAATGCCGGGGACTACTTGCGTCCCGCCATCGAGAGCATTCTGCAGCAGACGTTTCAGGATTTCGAGCTGATCATCGTCGACGACTGCTCCCGGGACGAGAGCCTGGCCGTGGCCCGCAGTTACCAGACTGACCCGCGCGTGCGGGTGCTGGCCAACGAGCGAAACCGGGGGCGTTCCTTTGCCGACAACTACGGGGCCGAGTACGCCCGCGGCAAGTACATTGCCAAGATGGACGCCGACGACATTGCCCTGCCGCACCGGCTGCAGGCGCAAGTCGATTTTCTGGAGCAAAACCCCACGGTGGGTCTCACCAGCAGCTTCCTGCAATGCTTTGGCGAGTCGGACATCGTGTACGAGTACCCGCTGTCGGCCGACGCAGTGCGCAGCTTTCTGTTGTTCAACATGCCGGTGGCTAATCCCACAGCCTTTTTCCGCCGCTCCCTGCTGCAGGAGCACGGCCTGCGCTACGACGACACGATTCAGGACACGTTCGGCGAAGACTACGAGTTTATTGCCCGCCTGGCCCAGGTCACCGACATCGTCAACCAGCCCGACATTCTGCTGCACTACCGCACCCTGCCCCAGACGCTCAAGGCCGACGTGCACGCCCGGCGCAACGCCAAGAGCAACCAGATCCGGGAGCGGCAGTTGGGGGTGTTCGGTATTCCGTTCTGCGCGCGGGAACTACACGTGCATAACACCATCTCCTATTTCCCGTTTGTGCTGGGCGACATCACCCTGGCCGAAGTGCACGCCTGGCTCTGGAAGATTCACACCTTCAACCAGACGCGCCGCTACGCCGACCCCGCCGCCATGCTGCGTTGCGTGGCCGAGCGCTGGTTTCTGACCTGCTATCTGAACCCCGACCGCCGCACGAACGGGTGGGTGGAATATCATCGCCAGCCGCTGGCGCGCCACTATCAGCCCCGCCGGATGGTACAGGCAAAGTTCCTGATCAAAAACTACTTCATGCCTAAAAAAAGCAAGGCACTAAAATCATGAGCAACTCTTCTACAGTTTCGCGCAAAAACATTCTCTTACTAATTCCGCAACTTTCTTATGGCGGAGCGGAGCGAGTATTTCATGATCACGCAAAACAACTGGCCTATCATCACAACGTTATTGAGTGTGTATTTGATAGCAGAACGGATGTTGCTTTTCCTACTGCTAATAAATTAGTAGGGCTGGATGTGGCTGCTGGAGCGAGTATACTAGGAAAAATATGGAGCTTTGTAGGCCGTATAAAACGTATGAAGCAATTGAAATCAGAATACAAAATTGATGTATGTATCAGTCACTTAGAAGGAGCAGACTATCTCAATATTCTTAGTAAAGGCCGTGAGCAGGTTATACTATGTATTCATAATTCCAAGCAGCATGATCCTAATATTACGGGAAAATTAGGGTGGCTTCGTCGGCGTGTACTGATGCCACTGCTTTACCGAACTGCAGACTACATTGTACCCGTTAGTCGCGACTTGCGTCAGGAACTTATTGATTTTCTTAAATTGCCTCAGTCAAAAGTCGTTACAATTAATAATTTCTTTGATGTTGAAGGTATTCGCATTCGGAGCAGAGAGCCGCTCTCGGCAGTTGAACAGAATTTATTTGAGCAGCATACTGTAATGATAACCTCAGGTCGCTTGGCTCTTGAAAAAAACCAGACAGCCTTATTAGATGTGTTGATTAATATGCATGCAAGCGGACACCAGAATGTCAAGCTTGCTATTTTGGGGGATGGACCATTGCGTTCAGATCTTTTGCTGCGTTGTCAGGAACTGGGCTTACGGAGTTGGCAGGTATGGTCTGGTACACCGCTGACATCGGAGTTTGATGTGTACTTTTTTGGTTTTCAGAGCAATCCATTTCAGTACATCGCGCGTGCTGCTTTGTCGCTACTATCGTCGTCTACTGAAGGTTTTCCAATGGCGTTGTGTGAGGCAATGGCCTGCGGTGTGCCAGTGGTATCGACGGATTGCCCGACAGGGCCCCGGGAGATTCTAGCTCCCCATACTCCGGCTACGCAATATGCTGTTAATGCTGAATGGGCCGAGTTTGGAGTATTGCTTCCTCTGCTCGGTGCCGGCCCTGTTCTAGCCCAAAATGCTTCGCTATGGGCTAATGCGCTTTCCAGTTTGCTGAATGATTCCATTCAACGTACAAACTACGCTACTCAGGCGCAGTCTAGGGTGCAGGATTTTGCGCCCAGCAAAATTATGAAGCGGTGGGAAGCACTGCTTGCTTCCACAACTTCCAGCAATCTGTTTTAGCTGTAACGCCCCGTTTGATGAGTCCACTATCCCAAGTAAAAATCCTGAACTGTCGAAATAACTCGCTGCTGCCCAATTCGACTCAGATCGTGGTAGAGCGGCAGGCGCACCAGCGTCTGGCCAAAACGCTCGGCGTGGGGCAGTTGCCGGCCATCGTGCCGGGGGGCGTAATAGGGGCTGCGGTGCAGGGGTAAGTAGTGGAAAACGGCCAGAATGTGGCGTTGGCGCAGGAAAGCCAGCAGGGCGTCGCGTTCCGCTTCGGAGCGGCAGAGCAGGGCAAACAGGTGCCAGTTGGGCTGACTGCCCGCCACCGGGGGCAGCAGCCCGAAGAACCCCGCGGCCGCCAGCGGAGCCAGGGCCGACTGGTACGTTTCCCAGAGATGCTGGCGCTGCTGCTGAATCCGGTGGCGGCTTTCGAGCTGGGCCCACAGATAGGCGGCGTTCAGCTCAGAGGGCAGAAAAGACGAGCCCACGTCTACCCACTCGTAGCGGGCGGCCTCGCCCCGGGCGAAGGCGGCGCGGTTGGTGCCCTTCTCCCAGATGATTTCGGCCCGGGCGGCCAGGGCCGGATCATTTACGGCCAGCAGACCGCCCTCGCCCGCGCTCAGGTTTTTGGTTTCGTGGAAGGAGAAAGCCGCCAGATGGCCGAAGGTGCCCAGGGGGCGCCCCTCGAAACGGGCCTCAATGGCCTGGGCGGCATCTTCCACCACCCACAGGGTATGGCGGCGGGCCAGCGCCAGCAGGGCCGGCATATCGCAGGGCTGACCGCCGTAGTGCACCGGCACGATGGCGCGGGTGCGCGGGGTGATGAGGGCTTCCAGCTGGGTGACATCCAGGTTGGGATGGTCGGGGCGGCTGTCGGCAAAGACGATGCGGGCCCCGCGCAGCACGAAGGCGTTGGCCGTGGAGGTGAACGTGTAGCTGGGCACGATGACTTCGTCGCCGGGCTGAATATCGAGCAGCAGAGCGGCCATTTCGAGCGCGTCGGTGCCGCTGGTCGTCAGCAGGGCTTTGGCCATACCGTAGTGCTGCTCGAAAAACTGCTGGCAGCGCCGGGTAAAGAGTCCGTTGCCCGAGAGCTTACCGGCCGCCACGGCCTGGCGGATGTACTCCAGCTCCGGCCCGGCCAGGCAGGGGCGGTTGAAGGGAATGAAGTCGGGGGGCAGGGGGGAGGGAATCATGCCGGGTCGGTGGTTTCGGCCAGCACGTAGAGCGGGCGGTTCCGGACGCCCTCGAAGGTTTTGCCCACGTACAGACCCACGATGCCGAGCACCGCGATAATGATGCCCGAAAACAGGCTGATGCTTACCATCAGGCTGGCGTAACCCGGCACGGTAATCTGCCCCAGCAGGTAGCGGCCCAGCATCAACAGCCCCAGCAGAAAGGCCCCGCCCGAGAGCAGCAGTCCGAAGTACACGGCCAGGCGCAGGGGCTTATCGGAGTAGGTGAGCAGAATGTCGAGGGCCAGGCGGAGGCGGCGGACCAGGGAGTAAGACGAGGGCCGGGTGCCCGCCCCGTGGGCCACCGGCAGGCTGGTCTGCCGGAAGCCGGCCCAGCGAACCATGGTGGGGAAGTAGCGGGTGCTTTCCCGCAGCTGGAGCAGGGCCTCAATCAGGCGGCGGTGGTAGATTCCGAAGTTGCCTACCGCCGGATCCTGGGGCTCGCCCGTGAGGTAAGCCAGCACCCGGTAGAAAGCGCGGCTCCCACCCCGGACCAGGGCCGAATCGGTGCGGGCCCCGCGCCGGGCCAGCACGGCCTCGTAGCCTTCCTGCGCCCGGGCCAGCAGGCGCGGAATTTCCTCGGGCTGGTCCTGCAGGTCGCAGTCCATCACCACCACCCACTCGCCCCGGCTGGCGTCGAGGCCGGCGGTGAGGGCGTGGTGCTGGCCAAAATTGCGCGACAGGCGCCGGCCCCGCACCCGGGCATCGAGGGCGGCCAGCTGCCGGATAGCGGGCCAGTCGGCCGGGTCAGGACTCCCGTCGTCAACCAGCACCACCTCGTAGGCGGGCGTGAGGGCCGCCAGGACCGGGTGCAGGCGCCCGAGCAGCACCGGCAGCACGGAGCCGGCCCGGTACACGGGAATGACCACGGAAAGCAGGAGTGGGGCAGCAGACATAAGGGGGAGGGAGAGAGGCGTCAAATATACGCAGGCGGCCGGGGTGGGGCGGGCCGGCCTATTGCCGTACCTTTGCCGGGCGGGCCGGCATCAGCGGGCTCCCCTTTCTATGCGCATTCTGTTTCTGGTTCCGTACCCGCCCGGCCGGGCTCCCTCCCAGCGTTTCCGTTTCGAGCAGTACCTGGAACTGCTCACGCAGGCTGGTCACCACTGGAAAATGGCCCCGTTTATTTCGGTAGCTACCTGGGATATTCTCTACAAACCCGGTCACGCCCTGGCCAAAGCCACGGGCATTCTGGGGGGATTTCTGCGCCGCCTGCTGTTGCTGGCCAGCGTGCCGGGCTATGATTTCGTGTTCGTGCACCGCGAAGCCTCGCCCATCGGTCCGCCCGTGTTTGAGTGGCTGATTGCGAAAGTGTTCCGCAAAAAGATCATCTATGATTTCGACGATGCCATCTGGCTGGCCAACACGTCGGAGGCCAATAAAATTGTGGCGGGTATTAAGTGGCACCAGAAGGTGGACAGCATCTGCCGCTGGGCCCACAAGGTAAGCTGCGGCAACGCCTACCTGCGCGACTACGCCCGCCGGTTCAACCCCAACGCCCTCGTCAACCCCACCACCATCGATACCGAGCACCTGCACAACCAGGTGCGGGACCAGCAGCAGCCGGGCCGGCTGGTGATTGGCTGGACGGGGACGCACTCCACCCTGAAATATCTGGAGCAGGTGGTGCCCGTGCTGGCCCGGCTGGAGCAGGAATTCGATTTTGAATTCCGGGTGATTTCCAACCAGCCCCCGCAACTGCCCCTGCGCAGCCTGGTGTTTCAGCCCTGGCGCAAGGAAACCGAAATTGCGGACCTGCTGGGCTTTCACGTGGGCCTGATGCCGCTGGAAGACGACCGGTGGGCCAAGGGCAAGTGCGCCTTTAAGGCACTACAGTACATGGCCCTGGGGGAGCCGGCGCTGGTGTCGCCGGTGGGCATGAACACGGAAGTAGTCACCGACGGCTACAACGGGTACGTATGCGCCACGCTGCCGGAGTGGGAGGCCGCGCTGCGGCGGCTGCTGCAAAATCCGACGCTGAGGGCGGAACTCGGCCAAAAAGCCCGGCAGACCATTGTCAGCCGTTACTCGGTAGCGGCCAACTGGCCGAACTTTCTGGCCTTGTTCAGCTGAGAGCCGGGCGGGTTGTTGAAAGTACGCAGGTTTGCTGTTAACCACAGCTAGAAGGATCCCCTTACCTTTGTGGTTGGAATTGTCACATCCGCATAGAACTCAAACCACTGGAGAAGGGTTTTTTACTCGTTCTTACCGCTCTTTTTAAGGAACAGGACGGCTATGCACCTTTTTAACTCTATTGTTTTGCCCACTGAAAGCAACATACATACTGAGCATCATAAGATGAGGTCAACTACACGAAGCAAAAAGTACTGGTGGATTTGGGCAGGCCTGATAGCGTTGGTAGGGGCCGTAGCTTTCATTAGCTACTTCAACGTGGACCGGACGCTGACGCAGGAAGACCGGCAATACGTTCAGGCGTTCCTGCCGGGAGTACCAGCAGATGTGGCTCCGACTTTATCTTATGAAGAACAGATTGAGTTGATAAAACGGGCTCAAGCGGCGGTCCATGCCCATACTACGGGCTGGAACGGAATACCGGAAGGGCAACCTCGCGAGCCAAAGCAGCTATTCCTTAGTCGTGATGGGTTGTGCTATGACCGGAGCAGAGTATTAGAAAAAATATTCACTTATCTGGGCTTTACAAATCGTCATTTAGCAATGTTTCAACGGCGAGAGGGCCAGCCCGCAGTAGCAACATTGGTGTCATCGAACGTGCCTAGTCACGCCATTTCGGAGGTGTTGACAAAAAAAGGATGGCTTTTAGTTGACTCCAATGTGCTCTGGGTAAGTCTGGATAAGAAGGGAATGCCAGTATCCATGCCTCAGTTGCAGAAAGCTCATAAGTTAGGGAAAAAGCATCAATGGGCTGCTCACCCAATTGGTTCCGACAGCGTATTCTATCAGAATCAGTGCATTCCAGTATATGGATTGTATTCCCGGCACGGACGTTTCTACCCACCTTATGTATCAGGTATTCCAGATTATCGGATTCAGGCCTTGTGGGATAATTTTGAGTAAATGCGTTCTATACAGGCACTTTAAGGTGGTCTTAAGTTGCATATAGTCGGGAAGTTGTTGATAAATTATACGCTTCCCTATTTGATATGCTATTGGTAGGTGTAGGGTAAGCGGTGTATTTAAATCTGAGAGGATCCATAAAATCCAAGGTCTGATGGGGCCGGTGGATACCATAGTCATGTTGCAACTCGTCCACTAACTGATACCCATGGGTCAGCGAGTGAAGTGGGCGGATGTCGCGAGCAGCTCGCGGCGAAACGAGAAGTTGAAGCGTTCAATGTAGGCATGTTGAGTCGGCTTACCAGATTGAATCAAATGCAGAGTAATGGCCTGTAGATTAAATTGTTAAATCAATTCGACGCTGATGAACTCAGGGCCATTGTGCAACTGCATAGGGTGGTCATGGCACTTGACTGAGAGCGTGAGCACCTGCACAACAGGATTGGTAGGTAAGGAGAGTCATTTCCACGCCTAGGCTCGCGGTTGTAATCGTAGAGGACATTTAATAGCCTGGAGCCGTTGTCCATCAGCCAATATGTCGCTCGTAAAGTTGAGATACCAGCCTACGTTGGCTGCCTCGGGCACAACTGTAGCAGTTTCGCAAACTGTAGAAACGCGTATTCGTGTCTCTACAGTTTGTGAAATCGTGCATACGAGGCGGTCGACAAGACGTAAATAAGCGTCTTTACCGCAGCTGGTTTGCACCGTTCAAAAAACCGCTATAAGGGCTGCTTGACGCACGCTGGTACACGATTTTTCAGGTGTCAAGAAAGGTTAAGCGCCAGTGCCCGGTAATATGTAGCGTCCGTTTACGATTGATAAATAGTCCGTTTTTGCGCAAGTGCTGGTATAGCTTTCAGAACCTCCGACCCGGATGCTGTTCACTCAATGCCCACAGGGTCTGCAGTGAGGTGATGAGCACTTGGAGTGGCAGGAGCAAAATCCGCATTTTGCCTCAAAAAAAGCAGCAGTATGACCGACCCCATAGGATGCCACATTACCTCACGTTGGACTACCGCCCTTTCTATTTCGTTTCGTAGTCGTCAGGTAATGAGATTCATGCCTTATTCTACTCACTACTGGCGCTCGATCTGGGGATGTGTACAGGAGGAGGTTACTATTATAACATGATTATAATCAGCGAAGCGCGAGTTGCTTACGTTTTTTGCTACGGGTGGTTGAGTCAGCTCTATATTGCATGATATAAAGTGCAGATAGATAAAAAGGCATCATGGGTATTTTGTAGCGAACTAGTGTTCCAAAATTACCACTATTGACACCTACTCCAATGGAAAATATTATAGAAAATATGAAACAAAAAGTCAGGATAGGTTCAGATGCGATTAGCTTGATACTTTTCAAAAATCCAGATTTATAGAACAATTTAATAGTTAGGAACAAGAATAAAGAGGCTTCCATGGCAGACAGCAGCATAATAGGGTTGCGAGCCTCGAATAGAAATGGTCTAAAAATTGTAACTACAACGGCTTGAGGAGCTACTTTGACAATTGATCCTATGCTGCCGTCAAGTTTTCCGATATCATACAGTGATCCTTGGCGCGTTACAGCCCTGCGCATGAGATAATCCTGATTTATGCGGCTTCGCTCTGCAATGTTTTCTAGATCATATTCCGCATCACCAGCTGTTATATTAGTTACCCCTACATAAGCAGCTCCTAGGCCAGCTGTAATGAAGATAGGTAATAAGGAAATTCTCAAGAATTTGGATTTTATTTTATTATTATTTTCAATAAAAATCCACAGCATACAAGGTCCAATAAACGATAATAATATATACACCTTTACTGAAGCAATGATGAATGCACCAGCTGTTCCTAAGAATATTGCTGTTACGATATTCTTGCGAATAACTAAGCCGTGATAAAATCCATAGAATGCCCATCCTAATGCTCCCATACATAAAGAGTCCTTCATCAGGCCTGATCCCCAGAAAAACACAGAAGGCAGGAAAAAGATAGCAAAGGCAAATTTTCGGTAAGCTAATGGATAAATTCGAATGAATGTTGTATACATAGCCCACATTCCACAAAAACTCAGGCATGCAAAAAATAGTCCTATTACGGTGTATGTATTAAAGCAAAGAATGGAAAAAAACGAGGCTACTTGAACAACGAAGTATTCAGTAGGTGAATTATACCACACCATTTGCTGAGAATATTTTAACATGTCAGCATCGAGTGCTGGTTGGGCGGTCAGTATCTTGATGCCAGTTGATGACGAAGTAGTTAAAGCCTCGTATACAACTTTTGTATGATTATAGTAATTAAACGTGTCGCCGCCGCTGTAATAAAACTGATAAATAAGGCCCAGCGAAATGGCACCCAGAAATTTTACGGATAAGGCGGGGATGAAATATTTCCGGGTTAATGGATTGGTAAACCGCTTGCGCAGGGCGAAGGCCAGGCCGTAAAACAGGCCCAGGTAGAGGGGAGTGAGAAAAAGGTCCTTCAGTTCCATGCGTGGGGTAGGCTATTTGGCGTTCAGATAAGCCTTGGCTTCCCGATACTGTTCCGATTTGCGGTCCGATTTATTTAGCACTACCGTGTAGTACCGACGGGCGGCCGTCGCGTCGCGGGCCTTATCGGCCAGGCGGGCTAACGCCAGGTTGGCGAATACGTAGAAGCCGTACTTGGTTTCGCCATTCAATTCAGCAAAGACGATGCACCGCTGGTAGTATTCCTTGGCTTTCGTCAAATCCTTGTACTTATTCTGCATCAGAAAAGCCAGGAAGTAGGTGGCATACCGGCCACTGTTGGCCTCGTAGCCGGGCAGGCCCCGATTGAGCTTGTCGAGGATGTCCCGGCTGGTTCGCTCACACTCGTCGAACCTTCCCTCCCGGAAGCAGGCATTGGCGTAGATGCGCTGAAAGTAGCCGTTTTCGGGGTAAGTAGTAGCCAGGTAGCGTGCTACGGGCATGGCCTGCTCCGGCTTGTCTTCCTCATTAAGCAGAATGCGCATTAGGAAGACCCGGGCTTCCGGTCCCACGTACACGCCGTTGTCGGCCACGTTGCGGAGTTGCTGCAGGCCCAGCTGCTTGTTGCCCTTGGGAAAGAACAGCAGCACGGGTTTAAGCAGCGGGTAATTTTCCGGAATCCAGACGGCGTAGTAATTAAACAAGGCCTGTCCGAAGAGAAACTCCGGACTCAGGCCGTTGGCTTCCTTGCTTTTATCGAGGTATTCGAGGGAGCGTTTGGCGCTGACGGTAGCTTTGCGCCAGTCGTGGCGCTCGGCGTGCAGGCGGGCATCGAATCCGTAGCCGGCCGCCAGAAAAAAGCAGGACTCGTAGTTCTTCTTATCGGCGCGGTACATGGCCTCGCCCTTGGCGATGGTAGTATCCATGTAGGCGAAAAACTGCTTGTCGTAGAGGGTCGTCTGAATACCCGGCGGGACAATTTTCCACCACGTGCTCAGCCCCAGCAGAAAGTAGGGCATGGGGTGGTTGGGGTAGCGGCGGCGCAGGCTGCGAAACTGGCGTTCGGCTTTGTCGTACTTAAAGTTGTAAAGGTTGTATACCGCCCCTTCCAGCTCGGTCTTGATGTCCTGGTCGAGCAGCAGCCACCCTTTGGTATCCACGGCAGCGGGGGCTACATCCACGTTTTCCAGCTGCACCTGACGAACTGTATCGGGCAGGGGCGCCGGCGCAAGGGTATCCGGTTGCTGGCCGCAGACAACCAGGGGCAGTAGTAGCAGAGTCAACAGGACAAATCGGAGGCGTTGGAGCATATCACTAATAAAGTTATGGCTTTAAACAGTAGCTGAACTATGCTCTAGCTCGCTCATCTGAAGGGCTAAAGTAGAACATTTGACGTAGTTTTGGACAAATAAAATACGGTCTATGTCCCTTCTACAAGCCCTTTGCCAGATTCCCGCGCCGTCTGGCCAGGAGGCGGCCCTGACAGAATTTCTGCTGCGCTACATTCAGGACCAGCGGACGACGTGGCACACCCAGCCAACCATCCTGGCCGGGGGAGAGTTCCAGGATTGCATTATTTTGATATTCGGGACGCCCCGCACGGCTGTTTTCGCCCATCTCGACAGCATAGGATTCACGGTGCGCTACGGTCGGCAACTGGTCAAAATCGGTGGTCCCGTGGTCGAAACCGGTTACCGGCTGGTAGGGCAGGATAGCCAAGGGCCTATCGACTGCACGCTGGCTGTTGACGATACCACCGGGGCCCTGAGCTACAAATTTCACCGCGACATTGACCGGGGTACAGCCCTGACGTTTTACTGCGACTTCCGGGAAACCGAGACCACCGTGCAAAGCTGCTACCTCGATAACCGTCTGGGTGTGTGGAACGCGCTGCGCCTGTGCGAAACGCTGACCGATGGCATTGTGGCCTTTTCGTGCTGGGAAGAGCACGGCGGCGGCTCGGTAGCCTACCTGGCCAAGCACATCTACGAAACCTACGGGGTACGCCAAGCCCTGATTTCCGACATCACCTGGGTGACGGAAGGCGTGCAGCCCGGACTGGGCGTGGCCATTTCCCTGCGCGACTCCCTGATTCCGCGCCGCAGCTACGTGGAGCGCATCCGGCGCATCGCCGAAGCCGCCGGCCTACCGCATCAGCTGGAAGTGGAAGGCAGCGGCGGCTCCGATGCCAAGGAGCTGCAGCACGGGGCCCAGCCCTGGGACTGGTGCTTTATCGGGGCGCCCGAAGACAATGTACACTCGCCCCACGAAATCGTGGATAAGCGGGACATCGAGAGCATGCTGGCCCTGTATCAGGTGCTGATGCGGGAGCTGTAGAAAGACAAGGGGAGAGCGTACAGGCGTCGGCCGGCTGGTAGAGGACCAGTCGGCCGACGCTTTTTTGCGGGCTTGCAGCAGCCGGGACGGGGAGCAGGGAAAGCTTGACTATCAGCTAATAAATTTTATTTTACCCGTCCGAAATGCGCTTGTATCTCTCCACCAACCTCACCAATTCCCACCGCTTATGATGTCTGTTCTTTACGCAGTACCGGTTTTGGGCGTTCTGGCCCTTTTGTATACCTGGATTCGTTCGGGCTGGGTGAGCCGCCAGGACGCCGGCGACGAGCGGATGCGCACCATTGCCGGCTACATTGCCGACGGGGCCATTGCCTTCCTCAAAGCCGAATACCGGGTTATGGTCATTTTCGGCCTGATTGCCTCGGCCTTCCTGTTTTACCTGGGCAGTACCGGCGAAAAGTCGAGCCCCGTGATTGTTATTGCCTTCCTGATCGGGGCCGTTTTCTCGGCGCTGGCCGGGTTTATCGGGATGAAGATTGCCACCAAGGCCAACGTGCGCACGGCCCAGGCGGCGCGCACCAGTCTGAGCCGGGCCCTGAGCGTGTCGTTTTCGGGGGGCTCGGTGATGGGCATGGGCGTGGCCGGCCTGGCGGTGTTGGGGCTGGGCTCGTTGTTTATCGTGTTCTACCAGCTGTTTGTGGTGAACCGGGGCGGCGGGGCCAACGGCGTTGAGATGGAAACGGCCCTGGAGGTGCTCACCGGCTTCTCGCTCGGGGCCGAAAGCATTGCCCTGTTTGCCCGGGTGGGTGGCGGTATCTATACCAAAGCCGCCGACGTGGGCGCCGACCTCGTGGGCAAGGTGGAAGCCGGCATTCCCGAGGACGACCCCCGCAACCCCGCCACCATCGCCGACAACGTGGGCGACAACGTGGGCGACGTGGCCGGCATGGGGGCCGACCTGTTCGGCTCCTACGTGGCTACTATTCTGGCTACCATGGTGCTGGGCCGGGAAGTAGTGGCCCGCGGCGACCAGTTTCAGGGCCTCTCGCCCATTCTGCTGCCAATGGTGATTGCGGGCATGGGTATCGTGGCCTCGCTGATTGGCATTCTGTGCGTGCGGGTGAAGGAGGGCGGCAACGTGCAGGCGGCCCTCAACCTGGGCAACTACGTGTCGGTGCTGGTATCGGGCGTGGCCTCGTTCTTTATCATCCGCTGGATGCTGCCCGCCGAGGACCTGCTGATCCGGGGCATCACCTTCAACGCCATGAACGTGTTCTACGCCGTGGTGGTGGGCCTGATTGTGGGCACGCTGATGAGCATTATCACGGAGTACTACACGGCTATGGGCAAGCGGCCGGTATTGAGCATCGTGCGCCAGAGCTCCACGGGCCACGCCACCACCGTTATCGGGGGACTGGCCGTGGGCATGGAAAGCACCGTGCTGCCCATTATCGTGCTGGCGGCCGGCATCATCCTGAGCTACGAGTGCGCCGGCCTCTACGGCGTAGCCATTGCCGCCGCCGGCATGATGGCCACCACCGCCATGCAGCTGGCCATTGACGCCTTCGGACCCATTGCCGACAACGCCGGCGGCATTGCCGAAATGAGCGAGCTGCCTAAGGAAGTGCGCGAGCGGACCGACATTCTGGACGCCGTGGGCAACACCACCGCCGCCACCGGCAAGGGCTTCGCCATTGCCTCGGCCGCCCTCACCTCCCTGGCTTTGTTTGCGGCCTTCATGGGCACGGCCAACATCACGAGCATCGACATCAGCAACGCCCGGGTGCTGGCCGGCCTGTTCGTGGGCGCCATGATTCCGTTCATCTTCTCGGCCCTGGCTATTTCGGCCGTGGGGCGGGCGGCCATGGCCATGGTGCAGGAAGTGCGCCGGCAGTTCCGCGAAATTCCGGGCATCATGGAAGGCACCGGCCGGCCCGAGTACGAGAAGTGCGTGGCCATTTCGACCCAGGCGGCCATCCGGGAAATGATGCTGCCCGGCGCCATCGCCCTGGTGGTGCCCGTGCTGGTGGGCTTCACCATGGGACCCGAAGTGCTGGGCGGCACCCTGGCCGGCGTGACGGTGAGCGGGGTGCTGATGGCCATGTTCCAGAGCAACGCCGGCGGGGCCTGGGACAACGCCAAGAAGAGCTTCGAGAAGGGCGTGATGATTGACGGCAAGATGGAGTACAAGGGCTCCGACGCCCACAAGGCCTCCGTTACGGGCGACACCGTGGGCGACCCGTTCAAGGATACCTCCGGCCCCAGCATGAACATCCTCATCAAGCTCATGAGCATCGTGTCGCTGGTGATTGCACCCCACATTGCGGCCCCCGAGCGCGGCGTGGCCCGGGAGCCGCAAGTCCCGGCTACTCACGTGCGTAACGTAACGGCCCCCGCTGTCAGCGTGCCCCTGATGACGGTGCGCCGGTAGGAGAGGGCCAACGGGCCGGTCATGCCGGGCCTGGCAGAACGCCATTCCGAGCGGAGCCGAGGAATCTCGCGCGCTGATGTTGTGCCAGTGACCTTAAGAGAGGATTACTACTACAACGTCAGCACGCGAGATTCCTCGGCTTCGCTCGGAATGACGTTCTTCCCTAATCCCTAATCCCTAATCCCTAACCCGAAAGCGGCTTTTCGACTACCTTTGTGGGGCCCGCTCGACCAGGGCCCAACCCCAAACGGATGAACCAGGACGTTATTTCCCTGCATAACAAGCAGTTCGCGCCTTACCTGTCGGCCCAGGACCTGACGACGGCCATCCGGGACGTCGCGGCCCGCCTCAACCAGGACTACGCCGGCCAGCAGCTGCTGTTCGTGGTGGTGCTCAACGGCTCATTCATGTTCGCCGCCGATTTGCTCAAGGAAATCAGCCTGCCCTGCGAGGTGTGCTTTATCCGGGTGGCCTCTTACCAGGGCACCAGCAGCACCGGCAAGGTGAAGGAGGTGCTGGGCCTGACCGAGGACCTGCGCGGCCGCCACGTGGTCATTCTGGAAGACATCGTGGACACCGGCCACACCATGCGCATGCTTCTCGACACGCTCGGGGCCCAGGCGCCGGCTTCGCTGGAAGTGGCCACGCTTTTTCTCAAGCCCGAATGCCTCCAGCACGAGCTGAGCCTGCGCTACGTGGGCCGGAGCATCCCCAACGACTTTATCGTGGGCTACGGCCTCGATTTCGACGGTCTGGGCCGCAACTACCCCGACGTTTATAAGGCCGTGTAACGCCGCCGGGCGGGCTCCGCTTCGGCCGTCGGCGGCCGATTGGCGTAGGGCCTTTGCCTTTCGTTGCTTATATTTCCAGAACCCACTCGTTTTCTACTCCCCGCGTAATACTTCGCTACTCATGCTGAATCTCGTGCTCTTCGGCCCGCCCGGTGCCGGTAAAGGAACGCAAAGCCAGAAGCTGATTGCCCGCTATAATCTGGTTCATCTTTCCACCGGCGACCTGCTGCGCGCCCAGATTACCCAGGGCACGGAACTCGGCCTGCGGGCTAAAAAACTCATGGACGAAGGTCTGCTGGTGCCCGATGAAGTGGTGATTGGCATGATCGGCTCCGCCCTGAAAGACAACCAGCAGGCTTCTGGCTTCATTTTCGACGGTTTCCCGCGCACGGTGCCCCAGGCCGAAAGCCTCGACCGGCTGCTGGCCGAGCACGGCACCCAGGTTTCGTGCATGGTGGCCCTGGAGGTAGACGAGCAGGAGCTGGTGACCCGCCTGCTGGAGCGGGGCAAAACCTCCGGCCGCCCCGACGACCAGAACGAGGAGAAAATCCGCAAGCGCGTAACGGTGTACAACACCGAGACGGCCCAGGTGGCCGGCTACTACGCCCAGCAGAACAAATTCCACGCCCTGAACGGCATTGGCGCCATCGACGACATCTTCGGCCAGATCTGCGGTATCCTCGACCAGCACCAGCCCGCCACCTCCCAAAGCAGCCAGCAGGCGACCAAGGAAGTAAAAGCGTAACTTTGCCGCTGCTACCCGCCTGGGTAGTGGCAGAACCATCTGTCATCCTGAGCGCAGCGAAGGACCTTAGCCCATCTGAGCGAGTCGTTACAACGATTATCGTTCAACGGGCATAAGGTCCTTCGCTTCGCTCAGGATGACAGCTGTTTTTCACACAACTCACTTTGCAGGCTGAACAATGGAGCACATCGGCTTCTGACTTCTAGCTTCTAAATTCTAACTTCTCAGAAGTGGCTTCCAATAACTTCATCGACTACGTCAAAATCAACTGCCGCTCGGGCAAGGGGGGCGCGGGCTCGCACCACTTCTTCCGGGCCAAGGGCCTGCCCAACGGCGGCCCCGACGGGGGCGATGGGGGCCGGGGCGGCCACATCATTCTTGAAGGCAGCTCCCAGCTCTGGACGCTGCTGCACCTGCAGTACCAGAAGCACCTGATTGCCCAGGCCGGCGAAGGCGGGGGCGAAAACCTGCGTTCCGGCAAGCAGGGCGAGGATATCATCATTCAGGTGCCCCTGGGTACGGTAGCCCGCGACGCCGAAACGGGCGAGAAGAAGCTCGAAATCACGGAGGACGGCCAGCGCCTCATCCTCACGCCCGGGGGCCGCGGCGGCCTGGGCAACGACCACTTCAAATCGGCCACCAACCAAGCCCCCCAGTACGCCCAGCCCGGCGAGCCCGGCATCGACGAGTGGGTGATTCTGGAGCTCAAGCTGCTGGCCGACGTGGGCCTGGTAGGCTTCCCGAACGCGGGCAAGAGCACGCTGCTGTCAGTGGTTTCGGCGGCCAAACCCAAGATTGCCGACTACGCCTTCACCACCCTCACGCCCAACCTGGGCGTGGTGGCCTACCGCGACTACAAGTCATTTGTGATGGCCGATATTCCGGGCATCATTGAGGGCGCGGCTGAGGGCAAGGGCCTGGGCCACCGCTTCCTGCGCCACGTGGAGCGCAACTCCATTCTGCTGTTCATGATCAGCTGCGACTCGCCCGACATCAACGCCGAGTACCAGGTGCTGCTCAGCGAGCTGGAGCAGTTCAACCCCGAGCTGCTGGACAAGAAGCGCCTGCTGGCCATCAGCAAGTCGGATATGCTGGATGAGGAGCTGGAGGCCGAAATCCGGGCCACGCTGCCCACGGAGCTGCCCACCATCTTCATCTCCAGCCTCACCAACAAGAACATTCAGCCGCTGAAGGATATGATCTGGACGGCGCTGCACGCGGAGTAGGGAGTTTAGAAGTTAATAAGTTGAGAAGGTAGAAAGTGACCGGTGCCGTAGTCACGCTCCTTACTGTGCAGTAAGCATTCAGACGCTCGAATCCAGGTTGCTGGCCAGCACATTCTGACTTCCCGCCTTACAAACTTTCGCACTTGGCCGTGCCAACCTGACAGCCATTTTGCCTTTGGCAAACTCCTTGCGCCCGCCTACTGGCCCAACGGCAAACCCTGTGAAAAACCCATTCCGACGAATATTCAATAAAATGGCTGACGATAACAACCTGCCCCAGGACGACAATCTGTCGGTAGACGCTGACCAGGTGGCTGGCGAAATGACCGCCGAAACTACTGATACTTCCGAAGCTGCCGAAGGCACGACGGAAGCCGCCGGTACCAAAACGGAAGCCGAGCTGGCTGACCTCAAGGACAAGTACCTACGCCTGGCCGCCGAGTTTGAGAACTACAAGCGCCGCACCTCCAAGGAGCGCTCCGATCTGTTCAAGACCGCCAACCAGGAGCTGATGGTGGCCCTGCTGCCCGTGCTCGACGACTTTGACCGGGCCCGCCACCACACCCAGGATACGGACGACGCCAACGCCGTGCGCGAAGCCGTGGACATCATCCAGAATAAGCTCCAGAAAACCCTCACGCAGAAGGGCCTGGCCCCGATGGAGGTGAAAGGTACTGCCTTCGACTCCGAGCTGCACGAGGCCATTACCCAGATTCCGGCCCCGTCGGAGGACCTCAAGGGTAAAATCGTGGATGAGGTGGAGAAAGGCTACTACCTCGGCGACAAAGTGATTCGCCACGCCAAGGTGGTGCTGGGCGCTTAGTCGAGTATTGAGTATGGCGTATTGAGTAGCTAGTGCCCGGCCTGGACCGCTACTGCTCAATTTTAGTCTCAGTACTCAATACCACCTACTCAATACTAAAAAGATGGCAACGAAGCGAGATTATTACGAGGTGCTGGGCGTAGCCAAAAACGCGGCGGGCGATGAAATCAAGAAGGCTTACCGCAAGGTGGCCATCAAGTATCACCCCGATAAAAACCCCGACGACCCCACCGCGGAGGACAAGTTCAAGGAGGCCGCTGAGGCCTACGAGGTGCTCAGCGACGAGCAGAAGCGCGCCCGCTACGACCGGTACGGCCACCAGGCCAGCGGCGGCGGGGGCGGCGCGGGTCCCAACATGGAGGACATCTTCAGCCAGTTCGGGGACATCTTCGGCGGCGGCGGGGGCGGCTTCGAGAGCTTCTTCGGGGGCGGCCGGGGCCAGCAGGGCGGGCGGCGCGTGCGCAAGGGCTCCAACCTGCGCATCAAGCTCAAGCTCGACCTGGAGGAAGTAGCCAACGGCGTCGAGAAAAAAATCAAGGTGAAGCGCTACGTGGCCTGCAACACCTGCTCGGGTACCGGCGCCAAGAACGGCACCGACCTCAAAACCTGCGGCACCTGCAACGGCCAGGGCCAGGTGAAGCGGGTGGTGAATACCATGCTCGGCCAGATGGTAAGCGCCTCCACCTGCCCCACCTGCGAGGGCGAGGGCCAGGTAGTAACCAGCAAGTGCGACGTCTGCCACGGCGAAGGCCGCCAGCTCCACGAGGAAGTCATTCCGATCAACATTCCGGCCGGCGTGGCCGAGGGCATGCAGCTGAGCATGAACGGCAAGGGCAACTACCCCGAGCGCGGCGGTGTGCCCGGCGACCTGCTCATCCAGATTGAGGAGGAGCCCCACGAGCTGCTGCGCCGCGACGGCAACAACATCATGTTCGAGCAGTACATCTCGTTCGTGGATGCCGCCCTGGGCTCCAACATTGAGGTGCCCACCATTGAGGGCAAGGTGAAAATCAAGGTGGAGCCGGGCACCCAGCCGGGTAAAATCCTGCGCCTGCGCGGCAAGGGCATCAAGGACATTAACGGCTACGGCCGCGGCGACCAGCTGATTCACCTCAGCGTCTGGACGCCCAAGAACGTGACCAACGAGGAGCGGGAGCTGCTCGAAAAGCTCCGCGACGCCCGCAACTTCACGCCCAATCCCGGCAAGAACGAGAAGGGCTTCTTCGAGAAAGTAAAGGAGTACTTCCAGTAGAAATCACGGATTTTGTGGACGGAAACGCCCGCTTCCCTTTGGGGGAGGCGGGCGTTTTTTTGTTTTTCCGCGACCGGTATTTGGGTCCAGAAAAATAAAATCCGCCCGATTCTGTAATGCGGATTTGGGTTGGCCGATATAGAGCGCAAACTTCCCCGCCTCATGTCCCTATCTGCCCCGCTCGCCCCGGATTTTGTGGAGGTGCTCCACGCGCACCAGTCCCGGCTGCGGCGGGTGGCCCGGACCTACTGCCCCGACGCCGACGACCGGCAGGACCTGTACCAGGAAATTGTGCTGCAGCTCTGGCGGGCGTGGCCGCGCTATGAGGCCCGGCCCGAGGTGCAGCTGGGCACCTGGCTCTACCGGGTGGCGCTGAACGTGGCCATTTCCGATTTGCGCCAGCGCACCCGCCGCCCGGCTTCCGCCAGCCTCAGCCGCCCCAATATCCCGGAGTTGCCCGCCCCGCCGCCCGAAGGCCCCGACCCCGACGACCTGGCCCAGCTCTACCGGGCCATTGCCCGTCTTTCCGACGTGGAAAAGGCTTTCGTGCTGCTCTATCTCGAAGAAAAAACCTACGCCGAAATGGCTGATATCCTCGGCATCACGCCCAACAACGTGCGCGTGAAAATGCACCGCGTCCAGGACAAGCTCCGCCAACTGCTAACCCAACCCGCCTGATGGAACTCGATGACTTTCGCCGCCAGTGGCAGCAGCAGCCCGTTGGTTCTTCCACCGATACCCTCACGTCCGAACAAACCCTGCGCGCCATGCTCACCGCCCACACCTCCGCCAACCCCCTGATCCGGCTGAAGAAAAATGCGGTCCGGGAGCTGCAATTTGTGCTGATGGGGCTGGTCCTGATTGTGTTCGACGCGCTGATATTCTTTCGTCACGTGGCGAAAATGCAGCTGTTTGCGGCCGGGATTTTTCTGGTTATTTGCCTGGTGGGGCTGATTGTGTACCGCCGCCTGCAGCTCATCCGCCAGATGGAGGGCCAGCAGGGCAACCTCTACCACTTACTCCAAACCCGCATTAGCCGGTTCCGGCAGCTCATGCGCCTGCACGATTGGGTGGGCGTCGGGGCCCTGTTTTGCCTGTACGTTTTCGTGGGCGTCGTGCGGTGGGAGTACGTGCGGGCTTACCTCGCGCCGGGCCAACCCGGCTGGGGCGGGCACCTGGCGGCGGCGGCCGGCGGCCTGCTGCTGCTACTGGCGTTGCTCTACGCCGCCTACCGGACAGGGCGCCGGGAGCACCAGCGCCGCTACGGCCGCTACCTTGACCAGCTGGAAGCGGCGCTGAGCGAGTTGCGGGCCTAAAGCGGCCGGTTCGTTGAAATCCATTCCTGGAGTATAGAGAAAAGCCTACATTCGAACTTCCAACCTTCCTATTCCGAACCGTGCAACCCATTCTCCAAGCCCTGAACGTGCGCAAGGCCTACGCCCAGCACGTTGCCCTCGATGGCGTGAGCCTCGACATTCCGGAGCGCAGCATCTTCGGCCTGCTCGGGCCCAACGGCGCCGGCAAAACGTCCCTGATCCGCATCATCACCCAGATTACCGGGGCCGATGCGGGCGAAATCCGCATCCGGGGCGAGAAGCTGGCTCCCCGCCACATTGCCGAAATCGGCTACCTGCCCGAGGAGCGGGGCCTGTATAAGAAAATGAAAGTGGGCGAGCAGCTGCTCTACCTGGCCCGTCTCAAAGGCCTCACCCGCACCGACGCCACCCAGCGCATCAAAACCTGGCTCCAGCGCCTCGACATTGCGGCCTGGGCCGAGAAGAACGTGGAGGACCTCAGCAAGGGCATGCAGCAGAAGGTGCAGTTCATTGCCACCGTGCTCCACGAGCCCGGTATCATCATCCTCGATGAGCCGTTTTCGGGCTTCGACCCCATCAACGCCAACCTGATCAAGGACGAGATTCTGGCCCTGCGCGAGAAGGGCGCCACCATCATTTTCTCCACCCACCGCATGGAGTCGGTGGAGGAAATGTGCGACAACATCGCCCTCATCAACCGCAGCCGCAAGGTGCTCGATGGCACCGTGGGCGACATCCGCAACACGTTCCGCACCCAGACCTACGCCGTGGAAGGCCGGGGCCGCCTGATGGTGGTGCACCCCGATTTCGAGGTAATCGAGCACCACGAGCGCGAAAACGGCCACTTCTACGACGTGATTCGTCTGCACGCCGGGGCCACGCCCAATGACTTGCTGCGCTACCTCATCGGCAACGTGGAAGTGCACGCCTTCCGGGAGCTGATTCCGAGTATCAACGACATCTTTATCCGGCGGGTGCGCGAAACCATGCCCGAAACGATTCTGGAAGGGGAGCCGGTGCACTAGCCCGGTTCGTCTAGTCCTTCTTTCCTTCCTTTCTCCACGCCAGAACTTTCCCGACTCATGGATAAAATGTTCCTCATTTTTCAGCGCGAATACCTGACCCGGGTTCGTAAGAAAAGCTTCCTGATTATGTCCCTGGTGGGGCCCCTGCTCACCGTGGCCCTGTTTGCCGTGCCCGTGCTCATCGCCAAAATGTCGGACAGCGGCAAGGTGGTAGCCATTTCCGACGCGGGCGGGCTGTTTCAGACCCTGCCCGAAAACAACGGCGACCTGCGCTTCACCCGGGTATCAGCCGACCTGCCCACGGCCAAAGCCGAATTCAAGAAAACCAAGTATGATGCCCTGCTGCACGTGCCGAAGCTGGATCTGACCAACCCCGGCGGGTTTCAGGTGTTTTCGCGCAAAGGCCTGGGCCTGTCGCTGGAAAACGATGTGCGCCGGGCCGTGGAAGGAGCGGTAGAAAATCAGCGCCTGAGCCAGGCCGGCATCGACCGGGCCACCCTGGATAAGATGAAGGTAAAAGTGGAGCTGCAGACCATCAGCCTCAGCGACGAGGGGGAGCGAAGCTCCAGCACCGGCGCCAGCACGGGCGTGGCCTACATCTGCGGGTTCCTGATTTACATGTTCATTTTCATTTATGGCATCCAGATTATGCGGGGCGTGATGGAGGAAAAAACCAACCGCATCGTGGAAGTGGTGATTTCCTCCGTGAAACCGTTTCAGCTCATGATGGGCAAGGTGCTGGGCATTGCCGCCGTGGGCTTTACCCAGCTGGCGTTGTGGGTGCTGCTGTCGGTTGGCATCAGCTCGGTTATGGCAGGCTCCGTGAGCCCCGATAAGATGGTGGAAGCGCGCGTGAACAGAACTGCCGCAACGACCACCGCCACGCTGAGCACCGATACGCCCCAGGAAAAAGCAGCTAAAAAGGACACCAACGTAGCCGCCAAAATGACGACCGCCCTGCGCGCGGCCAATCTCAACGTACCGCTGCTGGTAGGCTGCTTCCTGTTTTACTTCCTGGGCGGCTACCTGTTCTACGGAGCCCTGTTCGGGGCCATCGGCGCGGCCGTCGACAACGAAACCGATACCCAGCAGTTTATGCTGCCCGTCACGATGCCGCTGATCCTGACCATCATCGTGTCCCAGGCCGTGCTCACCACCAATCCCAACGGCACGGTGGCCTTCTGGATGTCGATGATTCCGCTCACTTCGCCCATTGCCATGATGATGCGCCTGCCCTTCGGCGGCGTGCCGCTGTGGCAGCTGGGTTTGTCGATGGTGCTGCTGATTGGTGGCTTTATGGCCGCTATCTGGGTCGCGGCCCGCATCTACCGGGTAGGCATCCTGATGTACGGCAAGAAAATCACCTACGGCGAGCTGTCGAAGTGGCTGTTCTATAAAGGCTAGATTTCCCCCTCCGAGTACGCCGCAGCTGCCCCGGTCCCGCAAGGTGCCGGGGCAGTTTGGTATCGGGGTATTGCTGTATTATTGGACCATTATCCACGCTATTCCTTCTGCCATGCTTACCGCCTGTATCCTCGGAGCACTTTCTACCTGCCTTCATCCTGCGACTGCGCCCGATAGTCTGGTGATATTCCGGGCGGGGCGCACGTATCAGTACGGGGCCGTTTTTATCAGTCCGGCCGGCGATACGCTTTCCCGGGGCGGCGTCACGCTGGAGGCGCTGGGAACTCCCTGGGTGGCACAGCGCAAAACCCAGACGGCCATCCGCAGGCGTTACCACTACACGGCGCAGGACTCCATCACCTTTCTGGCGTACCCAAATCCTAAAACCAAGCGCCCGGACAAGCCCGAGCGGTATAGTTGGGCGCGTACAGACGTTACCGGCGTCATCGAAAACAAGCAGAAAATCTGGATCCACCCATTCCGGGACAACCAGTACGTGCACACGGAAGTAGCGCCATTTCCCCAGGTATACCTTGATTCCTTGCAGCTAGGCGGACATTGGCGTAGTCGGTTGTTCATCATGATTGGATACGGCAAGTTCAAAGGCACCACAAACAGCACTTACCAGGTAGCGGGCCAGGAAACCCGACAGTACGGGGAGCTGACGCTGCCTGGCTGCTGGCTGGTTAAATCCGTTGCAGCTCACGACAATCTAGGTGACAGCTCCCTGGATTTCTACTTTCATCCTCAGTATGGATTCACTGAAATGCATTACCGCTTTTTCGATGGCACCCGCATTTCCTTCGTCCTGACGCAGGTATCCGGCAGTTCGGGGCAGTGACGTCGGGGCAGTTTGGTATCGGGGTATTGCTGTATCTTCGGCACCGCCGGTGGGCTGTATTTCGACCGGCCGCTTACTTTTATCCGCCCTATGATAGCCTACATGAAACAATGCGCCGCGTGGCTGGGAGCCGCCGGGCTGCTGCTGGCGGCCACCGGTTGCCAGGATGAAGTGGAAAAGCTCAACGATACCGTGCAGTTCAAGGTGGCGCTGCGCGTGAAGGGCGAAAAGCTGCCGGGCCTGGGCGCCGGCATGGAGTACACCACCACCCGCGACACCAACACGCCCAGCCCCCAAACCGAGCCCACCGTGCGCTACACTTACGCCGCGGCCGTGGACACCACCTACGAGCTCGGCGACTACAGCCTCTACGACAACCTGGCGGCCACCATCAGCATGAACAAGGTGGCGTGCGCCACCCTGCCCAAGCCCGGTTCCGGCAGCTACCTGCGCCTGGATATCCTGGTGAACGGCAAGGTGTACGAAACCAAAACCCTGGGAGGGGCGGCCCCGGCCCCCACGGTTTGTTCGCCCTTCTGGCTGATTCTGATGGGCCCCGCCGCCAGTGGGGATGACTGGGATGATTAGCCGCGTACTGCTGCTGGTGCTGGCCGCGCTGCTGCTGGCCACCGCCGCCCCGGCCCAGGACCGGCCGGCCTACCGCCTGTTCACGGCCGCCGGCAAACCCGCCGGCTACGACAAGATGCTCCGGGAGCTGGCCGCCGCCGACGTAGTATTCTTCGGCGAGCAGCACAACGACCCCATCGGGCACTGGCTGGAATTGCAGCTCACCAAAGACTTATTGCGTCTGAAACAGGGCCAGCTGGTGCTGGGCCTGGAAATGTTCGAGCGCGACGTGCAGCCCCTGCTGGACCAGTACACCACCGGCGAGCTGGACGACAAAGCTTTCGAAGTCGCCAGCCGCCCCTGGCCCAATTACGCCACCGACTACCGCCCGCTGCTGCAGCTGGCCCGCCAGCAGAAGTTCCGGGTGGTGGGCACCAACGTGCCCCGGCGCTATGCTTCCCTGGTGGCCCGCGGCGGCCTCCCGGCCCTCGACACGCTGAGCCCGGCCACCAAAGCCTGGCTGGCCCCGCTGCCCCTGCCGGTGGATTTCAGTTTGCCCGGCTACCAGAACATGGCCCAGCTGTTCGGGGCCGACGCGGCCCACGCGGCCGGCACCCAGAACATCATCCGGGCCCAGGCCCTCAAGGATGCCACCATGGCCTACTTCCTCCACCAGGCCCGCCCCGCAGGCCACCTGCTGCTCCACCTCAACGGCAGCTACCACTCCGACAACCACGACGGCATCCTGGCCTACCTGCGCCAGCAGAACCCGAAGCTGAAGGTGCTTACCATCAGCACTGTAACCCAGGAGCAGCTCGATAAACTCGACGAGGAAAATAAGCAGAAAGCCGATTTCGTGCTGGTAGTACCCGCCGACATGACCAAGACGTATTGAGGGGTTATGACGAAAGCAAGAACGTCATGCTGAGCTTGGCGAAGCATCCCGCGTGCTGACGTTGGATTACTATTGCAACCTCAGCACGCGAGATTCCTCGGCTGCGCTCGGAATGACGTTCTTGCTTTAACAGCCAACAGCCAACAGCTACGCCAGCTTGCGGCCGCCCAGGCAGGCGTCGTCGTGGAGCTGAATGAGCGGTTTCAACTCCGGGAGTACCGTGCCGCTGCCAAATTCGCCCAGCCATTCGCAGACCGAATACTGCTGGCTGCGGCGGGTGTATTCCTGTTGCCACGCCTGCTGCTGCTGTTCCTGTTCGGGCGTATCGAAGGGGAATTGATGGGGCGGACGGTGGTAGCCGATGCGCCAGGGCTTGGGGTTGAGCCGGGCGCGGTAGCAGTGCTGCTGCTGGCATAGGCGCACGAAGGTGGTATCGGTGCGCAGGGCCTTGAAAACCTCGGTGGCCGTGTCCGTATTGGGCTCCAGCAACTGGTGGGTCACGAGGAGCCGGAAGCCCAGCCGGGTGCGGTAGAGCCGGAAATTCCAGGTCGGATGCAGCTGCAGCCAGACCGCGAGGCGCAGCTGCAACTGTCCCCGCGGGGTGGGGTCAGGAGGCAGCAGGGGTGGGGGAGAGGGCTGGTTGAACAGGCGGCGAAAGAAGCGCCGCAGACCCTCAAACAGGATAATCGGGGGCGGAGGCGGCTGTAAATCCTGGTCGTCCACGTCGAGCATCATAAAGCCCGGAGTATTCAGGATGAGGCTGCCGTAGCGGTTGCGGGTGATGGCGGCCAGCGTACCGCCCCGGCCGTCGGGCAGGCGCCGGACTAGGTGCTCCCGCAGGGGCCGGGTGCCCGTGGGGTAGTTGCCCCACTCGTTGGCCAGAATCAGGGCGGCCCGCTCCCGGGCCAGGCCCTCGGCCCGGGTGCGGGCGGCGGCGGCACTTTCGTCGCTGCCGGCGTAGGCCGTGAACTGAACCGGATAGCCCGAAGGACTCCGGGTATGGAACGTAGCGCGCGACCAGTAGTTGTAGACCTGCATCAGCGAAGGGACGAAGCCGTCAATATATAAACCGTGGTTTTATCTTGGGGCGGCGGACGGCTTGTGGTCCCGCCCTTTCGTTCTCCGTTTCCCCGCCCATGCTTTCCTCCCTCGATTATACCAACCTGCCCGCCCCCGCCGACCTGCAGCGCCTCTGCCAGGCCCTGACCGCGCTGGACGCCATCAACTCCCCCGACCCGGAATTCCGCTACTACACCTACAACCCGGCCTGGGACGAAGGGGAGGCCCTGTTTGAGATGAGCGACGGGGAAGGCGACCAGATGCTGGTGCTGTTCCGGCCCGAGGGCTGCTGCATCAACGGCTTTCTGCACGAGTACGAGCAGCCGGACAAAAGCCAGGTCACGCGCGGCCTGCCCGCGGCCTTCGACGAGTTCATCTTCGGCGAGCCGGTCAGCTCCATCGGGACCACGTTCTGCCTCTGGTACACGCCCGCCCACGGCTGGCAGACCGGCGTGGTGGAGCTGGAGGACGACGGCTCCGAGGAGCTACTCTACATCTTCGACCAGAACCCCGACTCCTACGCCGACTGGGCCAACGAGTACTACCTCGATGAAACTGAGCGGGAGCCCCTGGAAGCCGCCGACGTAGCCCGCCTTTACCGCCACGAGCCCCTGACCCGCGCCACCGCCGAAACCCTGAACCCGGAGCTCACCGACTGGCCCCAGCTGGCCGCCGACCTCGACGCCATCGGCTACCCCCACGCGTTGCGCTAGCGCCTACCGGTCCGGCGCCGACCACGCGCGCAGGGCCCGCACGGCCCGGTGCCAGTCGGCAATGCCCTGGGCAAGGGCGGGCTGGTCGGGGGCGGGCTCGAAGGTGGTGTCGGTGCGGTCGAGGGCTTCGAGGGCGGCCAGGTCGGGCCAGTAGCCCACGGCCAGGCCCGCCAGGTAGGCCGCGCCCAGGGCCGTGGTTTCGGTGACGCGGGGGCGGATAACGCGGGCCGGCAGCACATCGGCCTGAAACTGCATGAGCAGGTCGTTGGCCGCCGCCCCGCCATCGACGCGCAGCTCGGCAAGGGGCAGGCCCGAATCGGCCTGCATGGCCCGGAGCACGTCCATGGTCTGGTAGGCAATGGCTTCCACGGCGGCGCGGGCAATGTGGGCGGCGGTAGTGGCCCGGCTCATTCCGAACAGGGTGCCGCGGGCGTAGGGGTCCCAGTGCGGAGCGCCCAGGCCGGCAAAGGCCGGCACGAAGCACACGCCTTCGGTACTGCTCACCTGCCGGGCCAGCGGCTCCACCTCGGCCGCGGTTTTGATGATGCCCAGGTTGTCGCGCATCCACTGCACCACGGCCCCGGCCATAAAAATGCTGCCTTCCAGGGCGTAGGTTACCTGCCCGTTGAGCTGCCAGGCCACGGTAGTGAGCAGGTTATTATGGGAGGTTTTGGCCTCGGAACCGGTATTCATCAGCATGAAGCAGCCCGTGCCGTAGGTGTTCTTAACCAGGCCCGGCCGGGTGCAGAGCTGCCCGAACAGGGCCGCCTGCTGGTCGCCGGCAATGCCCGCTAATGGTATTTTGGAGGCGAAAACGGTGGTTTTGGTGTGCCCGTACACCTCGCTCGACGGCCGGACCCGGGGCAGCATGCTCGCCGGAATCCCGAACAGGGCCAGCAGCTCCTCGTCCCAGCGCAGGGTGTGGATGTTGAAGAGCAGGGTGCGGGAGGCGTTGGATACGTCGGTCAGGTGCAGCTCGCCCTGGGTGAAGTTCCAGATCAGCCAGCTGTCGATGGTGCCCAGGGCCAGCTCGCCGGCCTCGGCCAGGGTGCGGGCGCCGGGCACGTTATCCAGTATCCAACGGACCTTGCTGGCGGAGAAGTAGGCGTCGAGGAGCAGGCCGGTTCTGGCCCGGATGAGGTCTTCGTGGCCCGCGGCGCGCAGCTGGTCGCAGTAGTCGGCCGTGCGCCGGTCCTGCCACACGATGGCGTTGTACACCGGCCGGCCGGTGCCCCGGTGCCAGACCACCACCGTTTCGCGCTGGTTGGTGATGCCGATGGCGGCAATGCCCCGCCCATTCTGGCCCGCTTTCACCGTGGCCTCGGCCGCCACGCCCGCCTGGGTACTCCAGATTTCGAGCGGGTCGTGCTCCACCCACCCCGGCCGGGGAAAAATCTGGGTGAATTCCTTCTGGGCCTGGGCCGCAATCCGGCCCTGCTGGTCGAACAGAATGGCCCGGGAGCTGGTGGTGCCCTGGTCGAGGGCGAGAATGTACTGCGACATGGCGGGTGGGTGGTAGAGACACAATATTTTGTGTCTCGTCGTTGAACGGCTGCGGTAGTTCCAGCGGGCCGGCGGGTTGAATGATACGCTATTTTAGAGCTCTGTATCCTCAAGAAATACCGCGTGAGGATTTACCTGCTGTTGTCGTTGAACGGCATCATTGGGTTGCCCGTGCCGTTCAACGACGAGACACAAAATGTTGTGTCTCTACCCACGTTCTGCGGCCACTGGTTCAGGCGCCAGCACGTACTGCTGGGCCAGGGCGTTGAATTCGGCCACTTGCTGCTGCTGCCAGGCCTCGTCGAAGCCCAGTTCCTGGGCCAGCAGGGCGGCTACCTGCGGAGCCACGCGCCGGGCGGCGCGGGCATCCAGGAACAGCACCCGTACGCGGCGGGCCAGCACGTCTTCCACGGTACGGGCCAGCTCGTAGCGGGCAGCCCATACTACTTCGGCCCGGTAGAATTCCAGGGTTTCGTCCAGCTTTTTGGCCAGGTCGGGCTGCCCGGCCATGAGCTGGCGCAGGGCGGGCAAATCGGTGCCGTAATGGGCCAGGTGGTCGGCGAAATCGGTGGTGGGGGCGGCCCCGTGGATGGGCTGGTGGGCGGTGCGGCTGGGGGCGGCGGGCAGCTGGCCCAGGGCCACGGCCCGGTCCAGGGTATCCTGACCCATGCGGCGGTAGGTGGTCCATTTGCCGCCCGTGATGGTGAGCAGGCCGGCCCTGGAAACCAGGATTTTGTGGCTGCGCGAAATTTCCTTGGTGGCCGTGGAGTTGCCCTGCGGGGCCGCCAGGGGGCGCAGGCCCGCGAATACGCTGAGCACATCGGCCCGTTGGGGGGCGCGGGCGAGGTAACGGCCGGCGGTGCGCAGAATGAAGTCGATTTCTGCTTCCAGGGCCCGGGGCTCGGGGCTGTGCTGGTCGAGGGGCGTATCGGTGGTGCCCAGCAGCACGCGCCCGTGCCAGGGCACGGCGAACAGCACCCGGCCGTCGTCGGTCTTGGGAATCATGAGGGCATCGCCGCCGGGTAGGAACGACTTCTCCACCACCAGGTGTACGCCCTGGCTGGGGCGCACCAGCGGGCGGGCCGCGGGCTCTTCGAGGCGCAGAATCTCATCCACGAACACCCCGGTGGCATTGACCACGCACCGGGCCCGCACCTCGTAGGGCTGGCCGGTTTCGTGGTCGAGGGCCCGCACGCCGGCCAGGCGGCCGTCGGGGTGGCGGAGCAGGCCCGTGACGCCGCAGTGGTTGAGCAGGGTGCCGCCGGCCTCAATGGCAGTTTGGGCCAGGCTCACGGCCAGGCGGGCATCGTCGAACTGGCCGTCGTGGTAGAGTACGCCCCCGCGCAGACCGGCGGGGCGCAGGTTGTCCAGGCGGCGCAGGGTTTCGGCCCGGCCCAGGTGCCGCGAGGTGCCCAGGCTGAGCCGGCCGGCCAGCAGATCGTAGAGCTTGAGCCCGATGGTGTAGAAGGGCCCACCCCACCAGCTGTAGCTGGGAATGATAAAATCCTGGTTCTTGACGAGGTGGGGCGCATTCTGGAGCAGCAGGCCCCGCTCGTGCAGGGCCTCGCGCACCAGGGCCACGTCGCCCTGGGCCAGGTAGCGCACGCCCCCGTGCACCAGTTTGGTGCTGCGGCTGCTGGTGCCCTTGGCAAAGTCGTCGCGCTCCAGCAGCAGGGTCCGGTAGCCCCGGCTGAGGCCGTCGAGGGCCACGCCCAGGCCGGTGGCCCCGCCCCCAATCACCACCAAATCCCAGTCGGGCGTGCTGGTGAGCTGGTGGAGCAGGGTTTCGCGGCGGAACGGGTTGGGGGCGGAAGCAGGCATGGGCGGGGGAATATCGGATATTACGCAGTGCGTGCGTAGGGTTAGGGATGTAGCGCGAACTTGGTGGTTCGCGTCCCCGCGCCGTTAAAGCCAGTTGAACGGCGCGGGGACGCGAACTACCAAGTTCGCGCTACTGGTAGCTCTGCCCTTCAACGGATTCGCGCCGGTTGCGGCCGGTCTCGGCAGAAGGTGGGCCCGGCAGGCCGTCTTCCTTCTGCCGGAAAACCGATACCTTTTGGCCCATGAATCCGGCTCCCGTTTCCGTGCAGTACCGCGTTGCTGTGGTCACCGATATCCCCTACCTCATGGCGGTGCGCCTGGCCGTGCGCGAAAACGTGCTGCGCAACTCCGCGCTGGTGACCGGGGAAATGTGCGTCGACTACCTGACGCGCCGGGGCTGGGTGGCCGAAGTGGGCGGCCGCGTCGTCGGCTTCGCCATGGCCGACTTGCAGGAGTACAGCGTCTGGGCCCTGTTCGTGCATCCCGACTTCGACCGGCGCGGCATCGGCAAGGCCCTGCACGACCAGCTCCTGGATTGGTATTTCGCCCAGACCGACCACCCCATCTGGCTCAGCACCGTCCCCGGTACCCGCGCCGAGGCATTTTACCGCCGCCAGGGCTGGCAGGAAACGGGCCGAACCAGCAGCGGAGAGGTGCGGTTTGAAAGGGGAAACGGGGTTTCTGACGCCACAGCTTAACTCACTCCTGATTATGCCGACAGTATCATTCCCAGTCTATAGTGAAACCTATTTTTCACCGTTAGGGCCTTTTGAACTGCTGATCAGGTCAACGAATCAGCAGTTCGACATTGCTGCAAGTGCCGCCGGCTGGCAAAGCGTCGGGCATGACGTTGTGCTGCAGAAAATAAAGCCTACTTCAGATTGGCTAGCTGTGCATATGTCCGTCGAAACGATGACCGCCTGGCAGTTCTACATTACCAAGCGAAAGTCCAGTCAGGAGCAATTAACCATCAGCCTGCAGTTGCGGTCTGGAACCAACGTAGATGGACACGTTACGACGGGACAAAACCTGATAGCGGTGGAATTCGAAAACGGTAGCCGACAGATTCATTTGGGTACCGAAGACGAGGATGCCATGGCGGAAAGGGCCCGCGAAAATGACTGGCTGCCGCGCCGATTGGCGTCAGTCCTTGGGAGCTACAGCCTGGAAGTAACGTCTGCTACTGCCACTGGCCTGGAAACTACAATCCCGCAACTAGAGGTCGGAGAGCAGTTTTATTTCCACTACATCCTGGCGGAGAACCCGTTTCGTGAATCGGCTGACTATCCAGGGGAATCGGATATCTCGACCTGGGTTGCCGTGACGCAGTCGAAAAACCGGTTGGAACGCGCCTGGCAGCAGCAGCTACAATAGTCCCAATCATGAGTTCGGTGGTCTTACTATCATGAACCAACTCTTCTCCCGATGGAAACTACTGCCTACCTACTGAGCCAGGCGGCAGCCGGCGACGCCGATGCCCAGTTTCGGGTGGGCTACCGGCTGGCGTTTGGTCGCCGCCGGCCCCGCCCGACGGACTGGGCGGCCGTGCTGCGCTACTGGGAGCAGGCGGCGGTGCAGCAGCACCGGCGGGCGTTGTTTTACCTGGGCACCTGCTACGACCACGGCCGGGGTGTAGCGGCGGATGTAAAGCGGGCCTACGATTACTTCCGGCAGGCCGCGGCGGCAGGCTCAGTGGAGGCGGCCTATAACGTGGGCTTCTGCTACAGCCGCGGCCAGGGCGTGGGGCCGGATGCGGAGGAAGCCGTAGCGTGGTTCCGGTACGCCGCCGAATGCGGCGACGCCGAAGCGCAGCGCGAACTGGGCTACTGCTACATGCTGGGTAAGGGAGTAGAGCCGGACTATGCCCGGGCCGTGCATTGGTACCGCAAAGCTGCCCGCCAGCACGACCGCAAAGCCCAGTACAACCTGGGCCTGTGCTACTACTCGGGGGAGGGGGTGGGCTATTCCAGGCAGTGGGCGGCGTACTGGTGGCGGCGGGCGGCGGCCAGCGGGCACCGGCGGGCGAAAAAGGAACTGCGAAATCTGATGAATCAATGAGCATCCGCCGACTTCTTCGGTACTTTCTCCCGCGTTCCAAATCAAGCCCGGGGGACGCCTTCTTAGGGAGTTGCCGGGACCTGTACCGGGCCGGATTTCGCCCGTTCAGCCTGGACCCGCATACCGACGCCTACCGGAACCACGCCGCCCTCGCGCAAAAACTGATAGCGCGGGCCGGGCTGCAAAGATTCCTAAACTATCTGCAGGAAGGCGTCTATGACGTCAGCATCTGGACGGCTCTGTTTGCGTTGGAAGCGGGAAGTTCCGACGTTAGAAACCAGCTGGAAACAACCGTGCCGCCGCACATTACCGCGGCGTGCCTGGAGATGGTGGCTCGTCATATTGACCAAATACCCACCCATGACCCCGCGCGGGCGGCGGCTCGGTGGCTGTCCTCCATGCGAGGCCGCTAACCGTCAGCGGAGGCTGGGCGGGAACGAACCATGCCCCAACCGGGGCCGTAAGGCCGGAGGTACCGCTTCCTCACCCGAACCCCGCCGCATGCTACAAGAAATTACGGACGTTTTACGCACCTACTGGGAACAGTTTCTGTATCTGCTGCCGCGCCTGCTCATGGCGGCCGTGCTCATGGCCGTCGTCTGGATTGGCTCCCGGCGGTTGCGGAGCTGGCTCTCCACCAAGCTCAACGCCCACTCCGACGACCCGCTGCTCACTGACTTCCTCACCCAGGTCGGCCGCTGGCTGCTCGTGATTCTGGGGCTGGCGCTGGCCCTCAACATCATGGGCTTCTCGGGCGTGGTGGGCGGCATTCTGGGGGCGGCCGGCGTGTCGGCCTTCGTGGTGGGCTTCGCCTTCAAGGACATTGCCGAGAACTTCCTGGCCGGCATCCTGCTGGCGTTCAACCGTCCGTTCAGCATTCATGATACCGTGCAGGTCAAGGACATGTTCGGGCGCGTGACCAAGCTCAACCTGCGCTCCACCGAAATGACCACCTTCGACGGGCGCGACATTTCCATTCCCAACGCCATTGTGCTCAAGGAGCCGCTCATGAATTTCACCCGCAACGGCTACGTGCGCCAGGATTTCGTGGTGGGCGTGGATTACGACGATGACGTGTCGGCCGCCATTGAGCTGCTGCTGACGCAGGTGCGGCTGGAATCCGAAGTGCTCAGCGAGCCGGGGCGGGAGCCTTTCGCCGTGGTGGAGGAGCTGGCCGCCAGCACCGTGAACATCAAAGTGTTTTTCTGGGCCAATACCGAAGACTACCGCCGGGGCGTGCTGGAGCTGCGCAGCCGCGTGATGACCCGCGTTAAAATCGCCCTCATGGCCAACGGCTACGCCCTGCCGCCCGATATTCTGGAGCTGCGCCTGCCCGCCAAGATGCCGGCCGTGCCCGTGCAGGTGGGCATGGCCGCCCCCGGTACCCTCGCCGACCCGCCCGAAGACCCCAAAAAGCCCCCTGCGGGCCGGAACCAGAGCTAACGCCGGCCGCGGTTTCGCCGTAACGGATAGCTGCTATGGAACAAATCTTCTTTACCAGCTGGACCAGTCTGCTGCGCACCCTCATGATTGGCGTGCTGGCTTATGCGGGCCTGATTGTGATGCTGCGCGTATCGGGCAAGCGCACCCTCTCCAAAATGAATGCCTTCGACCTGATTGTGACCGTGGCCCTGGGCTCGACCCTGGCCACGGTGCTGCTGAGCAAAAGCGTGGCGCTGGCCGACGGGCTGCTGGCCTTCGGCCTGCTCATTGGCCTGCAGTTCGGTATCACCTGGCTGTCGGTACGCTTTAAAACCGTAAGCCGCCTGGTAAAGGCCGAGCCCACCTTGCTCGTGTACCAGGGCCGGTTTCTGCACGAGGTCATGCGCCAAGAGCGCATTACGGAGGGCGAAATCCTGACCAGTCTGCGCGAGCGGGGCATTGCCTCCCTGGCCGAAGCCGCCGCCGTGGTGCTCGAAAACGACGGTACCCTGAATGCCCTCCAGAACACGTCGGAGGCGGAGCACGCGGCCCTGAGCAACGTGCCCCGGGGGTAAGGCCCTCCGGGTTTTTCTTTTTTTCTTCCGTCTCAGGGCTCCGGCCCGGCGGCATTTAGTACGCTATGAACCGACTTCGCCAACTCTGGTCCAACGTTAACTCCAGCCTCTGGTTTGTGCCCTCCCTGATGGTGCTGGCCGCCATGGCCGCAGCGTATTGCCTGGTGCTGCTGGACGTGCGCGTGGGCCACAAGTGGACCCAGGACTATTCCCTGCTTTTCGGGGCGGGGGCCGACGGGGCCCGGGGCATGCTCACGGCCATTGCCAGCTCCATGATTACGGTGGCCGGTCTGATTTTCTCCCTGACCCTGGCCACCCTGGCCACGGTCTCGAGCCAGTACACCTCGCGGCTGCTGCGCAACTTTATGCGCGACCGGGCCAACCAGGTGGTGATGGGCTTTTTCGTGAGCATTTTCGTGTACTGCCTCATCATTCTGCGCACCATCCGGGGCGGGGATGAGGGGCGGTTTATTCCGTCCCTGGCCGTGGCCTTCGGGCTGCTGCTGGCGCTGGTCAGCATCGGGGTCCTGATTTTCTTTATCCACCACATTGCTACCTCCATTCAGGCCGCCAACATTATCGCCCGCATCGCCGAAGAAACGTTCCGCTCAATGGAAAAGCTGTTTCCCGAGCGGCTGGGCGAAGAGGCTGATGCGGCCGCTGCTGCGCATTGGGAAGAAACCCAGTACGCCTGGACCCCGATTATGGCCCGGCGCAGCGGCTACGTGCAGGCCATCAACAACGACGCCCTGCTCGATTTTGCCCGCGAAACCAACAGCATGGTGCGCATGGAGCGCGGCATTGGCAGCTTCGTGGCCCGCGGGGCGCCCCTGGTGTCGGTGGCCCGCTCCAACGGGGAGCCTCTGACCGGCAACGCCGAGGACATCCGCGACCGGCTGACCGCTACCTACACCCTCGGGGACCAGCGCACCCTCGACCAGGACCTGGGCTTTGGCTTCCGCCAGCTCGTGGATATTGCCCTCAAGGCCCTCTCGCCCGGCATCAACGACACCACCACGGCCGTTATGTGCGTGGATCAGCTGGGCGCCCTGCTCAGCCAGCTGGTGGGCCGGGATTTTGGCCTGCGCCTGCGCATGGAGGAAGGCCGGGTGCGGGTAGCCGCCGTCAGCCCCGCATTCGGGGCCTACCTCACCCTGGCCTTCGACCAGATCCGGGTGAGCGGGACGGGCAACGTGGCCATTATGCTGCGCCTGCTCACGGCCCTGGAAACCACCGCCCTGCGCCGGCCCGCAGTCGCGGACCGCGCTTTGCTGCACCAGCAGGTAGAGCTGGTGCGGGCCGAGGCCAACCGCAGCCTCGAAACCGACTACGAAAAGCAGCAGGTGCTGCAGCGCGTCCTGCTGGTGCGCGAAGTCATCGACCAGGCCGCGCCGCCTGCCCCACTGGCGCAGCTGACGGCGGCGCTGCGGACGACCAACTAAATTCTCCGGGAGTCCTGAACGTGCAACTCCCCGCCGGGCCGGCCCGACGGGGAGTTGCATGGCGCCGGCAAAACCGGCGGGCAGCCGCAAGGGCTTAGGAGGAGAACGAGGAGCCGCAGCCGCAGGTGCTCTTGGCCTGGGGGTTGTTGAAGACGAAGCCGCGGGCGTTAAGGCCATCCTGGAAATCGACTTCCATGCCCAGCACGTACATGGCGTGTTTTTTATCCATGATGAGCAGCACGCCGTCGAGGTCGAATACCTCATCCTGGTCCTTGGGTTTGTCGAAGCCCAGCAGGTAGCTCATACCGGAGCAGCCGCCCCCCTGGACACCCACGCGCAGGCCGTATTCGCCGGGCACGTTTTTCTCAATGAGAATATTGCGGACCTCCTCCAGGGCGCGGGAAGTGAGGCTGATAGGAGCAAGCTTCGTGGAAACGGCCGTTGCCATAGTGCGTTCGGTTTTAGGAAAGTAAGGCGACAAAGATACGAAGCAGGCCGGAGTCGGCGCCAATCGTTGAGAAAGACCCCGGGATACTACACCGGGCGGAAGCTGCGTTTGGCCGTATAACACCGGCTTGGGCCCCGCGGTTCACCGCTTATCTTTGCCCGCCCGCCATCTTTTCCCTCGTCCCTTTTCCTGCGCATGGATTCTACCGCCTATATCTTTGATCTGCTCAAAATCATTCTGCCCGCCCTCATCGTGGCCGGAGCTATTTACTTCCTGTTCCAGCAGTTTCTGGAGCGGGAGCAGCAGCGCCGCCTGATTGAAATGCGCCTGGAAGCCAGCAAAACCACCCTGCCCCTGCGCCTGCAGGCCCTGGAGCGCGTCACGCTGCTGCTGGAGCGCATTGCGCCTAACAACCTGCTGGTGCGCATAAGCAGTGCGGGCCTCTCGGCCGCCGACTACCACCGAATGCTGCTGCAGGAAATCCGGGCCGAGGTAGAGCACAACCTGAGCCAGCAGCTCTACATGCAGCCCGACACCTGGGCGGCCGTGAAGCAGGCCCAGGAAACGGTAGTCAACCTCATCAGCACCCAGTTTCGCAGCCTGCCCAACCCCCAGGAAGCCCGCGGCCCCGAGCTGGCCCGCCGCATCCTCGAAACCCTGATGACCGACGAGCTGCCCGACCCCACGGCCGGGGCCCTGCTGGCCGTGAAGCGCGAGGCGGTGGCCATGTTTTAGATTGGGGTCTTGGGGTCTTGGGGTCTTGGGGGCTGAGAGTCCTGGATTGGCTGGGGCGGCGAAAGTAGGCTATCCAAGACCCCAAGACCCTCAGAGCCCACGCTATACGCTCACCGCCACCGCGTCAATAGCGCGCTGGTAGCAGGCTTCGTACAGCGGGACGATGTGCTCGAGGGCGAAGGTTTCGGCGTGGGCGCGGGCGGCGGCTTTGAAGCGGGGGAGGTTCTCGTCCTGGAGGACGTAGAGGGCGTTTTTGACCATGTCGGCCACGGCCCCGACCTCGCTCACCATGCCGGTAATGCCGTGCTCGTTGAGCTCGGGAATGCCGCCGGCGTTGGTGCTCACCACCGGCACCTCGCAGGCCATGGCTTCCAGGGCCGCCAGGCCGAAGCTCTCCTTCTCGGAGGGCATCAGGAACAGGTCGGCAATGCTGAGCACTTCCTCCACGGCTTCGAGCTTGCCCAGGAAGCGGATGTCGTTGCAGAGGCCGATGTCGCGGCAGAGCTTCTCGATGCGGGGCCGGTCGGGGCCGTCGCCGACCAGCAGCAGCTTGGCCGGAATCTGCTGCCGGACCCCGGCAAAGATGTTGACCACGTCGTCGACGCGCTTGACGGAGCGGAAGTTACTGGTGTGCACCAGCAGCTTTTCGCCTTCGGGGGCAATGGCGGACTTGAAGTGGCCTTTTTCCTGCTTCTGAAAGCGGGCCAGGTTGATGAAGTTCGGAATCACTTCGATGTCTTTCTCGATGGCGAAGTACTCGTAGGTTTCCTTGCGCAAATCAGCGGAAACGGCCGTTACCCCGTCGCTCTGGTTGATGCTGAACGTCACTACCGGCTCGTAGCTGGCATCCTTGCCCACCAGGGTAATATCGGTGCCATGCAGGGTAGTGACCACCGGAATCCGGATGCCGCGGGTGAGCAGAATCTGCTTGGCCATGAAGGCGGCCGAGGCGTGCGGAATGGCGTAGTGCACGTGCAGCACGTCGAGCTTTTCGTTCTGGGCAATGTCTACCATCTTACTGGCCAGGGCCAGCTCGTAGGGCGGAAACTGGAACAGCGGGTAGGGCGGAATGTAGACCTCGTGGTAGAACAGGTTTTCGTTGAAGAAATCCAGGCGCACCGGCTGACTATAGGTAATGAAGTGCACGCGGTGGCCGCGCTGGGCCAGGGCCTTACCAAGCTCGGTGGCGACTACGCCGGAGCCGCCAAAAGTGGGATAACAGACGATGCCGATGTTCATGGGAGCGGGGGAGTAGTAAGAGCCGACCCGGGCCGGACTCTTATGGAATGGCCCGGGCCGAGCCGGGGAGCAGAAAAGAACGGCCTGCCAGCGGGCGGTTGGGCCGAAGGACAAAAAAACCGGCGGCGAGCTGCTCCGTGGAGGAACGTCTCACCGCCGGTTGCGGAATCAAAGAAACGGAAAAGCCGGGCAACAGGTCATGATTTCTGCAGGGCCTTGTAAATCACGTCGTGGATGCGGGTGCGGATGTTGTACTGCACCAGCTTCTTGTTGCCGGCGTCGGGGTACACGCGGTTAGAAAGAAAGATGTAGAGGATTTTGTTTTCCGGGTCCATCCAGACGCAGGTGCCCGTGAAGCCGGTGTGGCCGAAGGTGGTGGCCGGCGAAAGGTTGCTGGTCGGGCCTTCGGGCTTGCTCGGGTCGCCCCGGTCCCAGCCCAGGCCGCGGCGGCTGCCGGGGCCCGTACTGCGGGCAAACTCCGTAACGACGGGCGTCTGGAAGAAGCGCTGGCCCCCGTAGCGGCCGTTCTGCAGGTTCATCTGCATGAGCACGGCCAGGTCGTTGGCGTTGGAGAACAGGCCGGCGTGCCCGCCCACGCCGCCCACCAGGGCGGCGGTCTGGTCGTGCACGTTGCCCCGCAGCAGGGTGCGGCGGTAGTAGGTATCGTTTTCGGTGGGCGCGATGCACGACTCCGGGAACCTGGCGAGCGGGTTGTAGGTCATCGAGCCCAGGCCCAGGGGCCGGTAGAACTTTTGCTCCAAAAACTGCTGTAGGGGCTGTTGCAGCAGCTTTTCGGCCAGGCGCTTCATCACGATAAAGCTCAGGTCGGAGTATTCCACCGGGTACTTGCCCTTGTACTTGGGCAGCAGGCCCGACTGCTGCACCCAGGTCCAGACGGAGTCGTCAGCGGTGCGCAGGCTGTAGAGGTCGGGGGTGACTTCGCGGGAGAACTGCGGCGACTCGGTGCTGGCGTAGAACGTGGGCTTGGGTCCGGTTTTGGTAATGGTGCGCTCCCAGGTCGGGATGCCCGCTTTCAGGCCCGCCTGGTGCATGAGCACCTCCCGCACCGTCATGTCGCGCTTGTTGGTCGATTTGAGCTCCGGCAGGTAAGCCGATACCTTGTCGTCGAGGTTGAGCTTGCCCTCGTCCTTGAGGTACATGATGGCCTGGAGCGTGCCGGCCACCTTGGTCACCGAGGCCAGATCGTAGAGGGTGCTGTTGTTGACGGGCTGGGCCTTGTCGTAGGTGCAGTAGCCGTAGCTCTTATCGAACACCACCATGCCGTCCTTGGCCACCAGCACCTGGCAGCCGGGGGCGGCGGCGTAGGCCACGGCTTCCAGGGCCACGTTGTCGATCTGGGTGAGAATGCGCGAATCCAGGCCCACTTCCTCGGGCGTGCCGTAGCGGAGGCGGCGGAAGTCGGGGGTGGGCAGGCCGAGGCCGGCTTTCAGGTTTTCCGACACCGTCACGGGCAGGCGCCCCACGGCCGGCAGGGCCCCGAACAGCACCTGGGGCACCACCAGCTGGGCCGCGTAGTTGTCCTCGTAGCCACACACCAGGTTGCGGTTCTCCTCCAGGTATTTCAGGGCGTAGGCGTTGCCGAAGGCCACCACCACCGTTTTCAGGCGCGGGTTGGCCCGCAGCTCCTTCAGGAACTTGAGCGCGCCGTCGCCGATGCCGTAGTTGTGCACCGGCGTGTTGTTCATGTTGTGCAGGCTCACCACCACCACGTTGTAGGGCGTCAGGCGGCTGCTGATGCGGGCAAAAGTGGAATCGGGGGCATAGCGGTTGGGCACCGCGTACACCGGCCCGCTCTGGTACTTGCCCATGATTTCCTCGTAGGTATCGGCCTTGGAGCCGATGGTCACGGCGGCAATGCGCAGCGTATCCAGGTGCTGGAAGGGGAGCAGGTCGTCCTCGTTCTTGACCACCGTCACGGCGTGCTCGTAAATCTGCTGCTGCACCAGGCGGCTCAGGGGCCGGTTCAGGTTCTGCATCAGGCGGGGCACGTCTACGGGGCGGTACTTGTTGAGGCCGGCCCAGAACTTGGCCCGCAGCATCTTGCGCACCCGCTGGTCCACGTCGTTCTGGTCGATTTTACCGCCCGCAATGGCCTCCTTGATTTTCTGCACCGCCATGGGCACGTCTTCCGAAAACAGCAGCACATCGTTGCCGGCGGCCAGGGCCAGGGCGTCGAGCTCCCCGGCCCGGTAGAGGTTGGACACGCTCTTCATGTTGAGCGCGTCGGTAAACACGAGGCCCCGGTAGCCCATTTTCTCCTTGAGCAGGCCCGTGACGAGGTTGTGGGAAATGGTGGCCGACAGGGTCCGGACGGTATCGAGCAGGGGCATGTAGAGGTGGCCCACCATCACGCCCATCACGCCCTGGTCGAAGGCTTTCTGGAAGGGGTAGAGGTCCACGTTGGTGAGCCGGGCCATGTCGGAGTTGATGACCGGCAGGGCCACGTGCGAGTCCACGTCGGTGTCGCCGTGGCCGGGGAAGTGCTTCACCACGGCCATTACGCCGTGGTCCTGGAGGCCGCGGATGTAGCTGATGCCGCGGGTAGCCACCTGGTTTTTATCCTCGCCGAAAGAGCGGTTGCCGATAACCGGGTTGCTGGGGTTGGAGTTGACGTCGATAACGGGCGAGAAGCTCACGTGCACGCCCAGCGTTTTGAGGTTGAGGGCAATTTCGCGGCCCATCTGGTACACGTACTCCGGGTCGTCCATGGCGCCCAGGGTCATGCCCTTGGCAAAGTGCATGCTCGAATCGAGGCGCATATCCAGGCCCCACTCGGCGTCCATGGCAATGAGCAGGGGCACCTTGGAGGCGGCCTGGTAGCGGTTGGTGAGGGTCGCCTGCCGGCGCGGGCCGCCCTGCAGGAACATCAGCCCGCCGATGCCATAATTCTTGATCAGGAACTCCGTGTACTGAACGTGCTTGCGGTCCTTGTTGGAGTAGGCGGCCACCATGAACAGCTGGCCCAGGCGCTGCTCCGGGGTGAGGGACGTGAAGACGCTGTCGACCCAGTTCTGCTCGGCCACCGACATGGGCCGGCCGGCATCTTCGCGGGGCGCCGACGAAGAAACGAGCAGGCCGCCGAGGGCTACAACCAGCAGAAAAAGCCCAATTCGAAATTCTTTGAGCATCGGCTCCGGTGGTTCTGGCTAAAAACGTAGTAAGAATGGCGAGCCGAAAAACTCTACTTTTGCCCTTCCAAAAAAGGTGCCGGGCAAGGTTTCGGAGCGGGACCGGCCGCTGTTACTGGCCTGCGAATCCCTGCTTTCTACCTCACCCAACGCAGGAGCCGACGGAATGGTCTCCGGCGGCGCACCCAAAAGTTGGCCGCAAACTTACGCAGAAATTCCCGACGCTGGTTGTTATCAGGCGGATAGGGGTGGAAATTGCTGCCGCGGCGGGCTCCGTTTTTTCTCTCGATTTTCGCTTTCCGATGGCCGATATCATTCAGTTACTGCCCGAATATTTAGCCAACCAGATTGCCGCCGGCGAGGTGGTGCAGCGCCCGGCCTCGGCCGTGAAGGAGCTGCTCGAAAACGCCGTGGACGCCGGCGCCACCCAGGTCCAGCTCATTGTGAAGGAGGCCGGCAAGCAGCTGGTGCAGGTAGTGGATAACGGGGCCGGCATGAGCCCGACCGACGCGCGCATGAGCCTGGAGCGCCACGCCACCAGTAAAATCCGCACCACCGACGACCTGTTCCGCATCCGCACCCTGGGCTTCCGGGGCGAGGCCCTGGCTTCCATTGCGGCCGTGGCTCAGGTGGAGTTGCGCACCAAGCCCCGCGACCAGGATACGGGCACGCTGCTGCTGGTGGAGGGCTCGCGCATCACGAGCCAGGAGCCGGTGGCCAGCGCCGACGGCACGAGCATCAGCGTGAAGAACCTGTTTTTCAACGTGCCCGCCCGCCGCAACTTCCTCAAGAGCAACGCGGTGGAAATGCGCCACATCCTCGACGAGTTTCAGCACGTGGCCCTGGCCAACCCCCAGATTGGCTTCTCGCTGTTCCAGAATGATTTGGAGGTGTTCAACCTGCCGGCCGGCAAGCTCAGCCAGCGCATCGTGTCCCTGCTGGGCAACGGCTACAAGGAGCAGCTGGCCCAGGTGGAGGAGGAAACGCCCTTCCTGACGGTGCGCGGCTACATCGGCAAGCCCGAATCGGCCAAGAAAAGCCGGGGCGACCAGTTCTTCTTCGTCAACAACCGCTTCATCCGCTCGGCCTACCTCAACCACGCCGTGCTCACGGCCTACGAGGGCCTGCTGCCCAAGGACACCCACCCGTTCTACGTGCTGTTCCTGGAGCTCGACCCCAAGAGCATCGACATCAACGTGCACCCCACCAAAACCGAAATCAAGTTCGAGGACGAGAAGACGGTGTACGCCATTGTGCGCTCGGCCGTGAAGCAGAGCTTGGGTTTGCACAACATGGCGCCCTCCCTGGATTTTGCGGGCGACGTGAACTTCGGCGCCATTCAGCCCCTGCGCCTGTCGGGCAACGAGAAGAACCCCTTCGACGACACCCACCGTCCCGACGCGCTGGCCGCCGCCGCCCGGGCCGCCAACAATATTGTAAACCCGCGCCCGGTCCGCACCGGCAGCGCCGATTTTGAGCGGCCCCTCACGCCCCGGCCCACCGAGCAGGCCAAGCGGGAGCTGGAGGATTTCTACAAGAGCCTGAGCCGCGTGAACCTGCCCGACGTGGAGCACGAGGCCACCGCCGCCGGCGTTGCGGTGCCCAAAGTGCCCCTGCCGGAAACCCTGCCCGCCCACGTAGACCCCGAAACCGGGGAGGTGCTGGCCGCCCCGGCCCCGGCGCTGCCCCTCGGCCAGTTGCCCGCTGAGCAACCGGCCGCCGCCCCGGAACCGGCGCCGGAGGCCGCGCCACTGGTGCTGCCCGGCACGGCGGCCACGGCCTCGCCCGAGCTGCCCCTGCGCGAGTCGAGCACGGGGCCGGGCAATAAGGTGCTGCAGCTGCACCAGCAGTTTCTGCTGGTGCCCGTCAAGTCGGGCATGATGCTCATTGATCAGGTGGCGGCCCGGGAGCGGATTTTGTTCGAGCAGTACGCCCAGGCCCTGGAGCGCGACGTGAGTGCCTCCCAGACCCTGCTCTTCCCGCGCACCATCACCTTCACGCCCCAGGATTTTGCCATTCTGCGGGAGGTGGAGGACGCGCTGCGGGCCCTGGGTTTCCGGTTCACCGATTTCGGCAAGCACACCATTGCCGTGGAAGGCATTCCGGCCGACGTGCCGGCCCGCGACGAAAAGGAGCTGCTGGAGGGCCTCATTGAGCAGTTCCGGACCGGGGGCGGCCCCGTGAAGCTGGACCGCCGGGAGCGGATGGCCCGGGCCCTGGCCCGCCGGGTGGCCACCAGCGCCGCCGGGGCCCGCCTCTCGGAGCGCGAAATGACCACCATCGTGGACAAGCTCTTCGCCTGCGCCGTGCCCAACTACACCCCCGACGGCCGCCGCACCATCGTGATGCTGGAGCTCAGCCAGCTCCAGGAACTATTCGGGCGGTAGGGCCAGGAGGGAAGGCGGGCTGCCTTTTCTTCCCTCTTCCCCGCATCTTCCCCGGGCGGTTGTACGTTTGGGAACCGGTACTTTCGGGGGCGCGGCCGTGCTGCGCCCCTTCTTCTGCTCTTCGCTCCATGTTCCAGCTCACGCCTACCGTTCGCAACCTGCTCATTGCCAATGTGGTGGTTTTTCTCATCGCCCAGCAAGTGTCCGGCAACCTGGGCTTTCTGGCGCTGTATTCCATTGGCTCGCCCTATTTTCAGCCCTGGCAGTACCTGACGTACATGTTCATGCACGCCGGCATCGGGCACATCTTTTCCAATATGTTTGGTTTGATGGTGTTCGGGCCGCTGCTGGAGCAGCGCTGGGGCGGGCAGCGGTTTCTCACCTTCTGGCTGATCTGCGGCATTGGGGCGGGCGTGCTTTACTCGGGCATCCGCTACTACGAGCTCAACCGGATGCGCCACGACATTGAGGTGTTCCGGACCGAGCCCACCGACGTGCATTTGCAGGACGTAGTGGAAAACAACCTGAAGGAGTACGGGCCGAGCTTTGCCCCCGTTATCCGCCAGCTGCACGCTACGCCCGATAACGGGCAGATTATTCAGGGCGCGCTGACTTCCCTCGAGGCCTTGTACCAGCGCAGCCTCAACGGGCCGATGGTGGGCGCCTCCGGGGCCCTGTTCGGGTTGCTGTTCGCCTTCGCCTACCTGTTTCCGAACACCACGCTCATCGTGTTTCCGCTGCCCGTGCCCGTGAAGGCCAAGTACCTGGTGCCGGCTTATGGCCTCTACGAACTCTACGGCGGCATTCACCAGGCCCCCGGCGACAACGTGGCCCACTTCGCCCATTTGGCGGGGCTGCTGGTAGGCTTCGTGCTGGTGATGCTCTGGGAACGGAACCGCACCCGATTCTATTAGATTTTCGTTGGCCGTTATTCCTTTTTGGCGGTTACTTGCTGAACGAAACCGGTCGGGGCCACCCTGCAACACCAGCCCCAGCCCCGAACCACGCATCCCCCACCCATGAGTGTTTTCAACGATATCCGGACGGCCTTCAGTCGCCGCGACAATGCCCTCAACCAGCTGCTGCTGCTCAACGTGCTGGTGTTCGTGTTTCTGGTGCTCACCGAGGCCCTGATGAAGCTCACGGGCACCTACGGGCAGTATTACCCCAACGTCATCCGCCAGTTCCAGCTGCCCTCCGACCTGCCCTCCCTGCTGCGCCATCCCTGGACCATTATCACCTACGCCTTTACCCACGAAGGCTTCCTGCACATCCTCTTCAACCTGCTGAACCTGTACTGGTTCGGGGCCCTGATTCGGGAATACCTCGGCGACCGGCGCCTGGTGAGCGTGTACGTGCTGGGCGCGCTGGTGGGGGCGGTGTTCTTCCTGCTGGCCTTCAACCTGATTCCGGCTCTGCGGCCCGGCCTGGGCGTGCCCCTGATCGGGGCGTCGGCGGGCGTGACGGCCGTGATTATGGCCGCCGCCACGCTCATGCCCGACTACCAGTTCAGCCTGATTCTGATCGGGCCGGTGCGCATCAAGTACATTGCCGCCGTGGTCATTCTGCTCTCCATCCTGGCCATCAACCAGGGCAATCCGGGCGGCGGGCTGGCCCACATTGGCGGGGCGGTGCTGGGCTTCGTGTTCATCCGCCAGCTCCAGGCCGGCCGCGACCTGGGCCGCCCCGTGCAGGCCATCGGCGACTGGGCGGGCCGGGTGTTCTCGCGCCGGCCCAACCTGCGCGCCACCCGGGGCGGGGCCACCGCCGCGGCAGCTCCCGCCCCGACCCGCAAAAGCACCCCTTCCCAGCCCGCCGAAGACGAAATCGACCAGATTCTGGACAAGATTTCCCACTCCGGCTACGAGAGCCTCTCCAAGGAAGAAAAGCAGAAGCTTTTCCGCGCCAGCCAGAAATAAATCACTGATTTCCGCTGATTAATCGTGATTTCGCTGATTTGGTAGCCGGCGCAGAAAACCTAGGTTAGTCAGGAAATTGCGGACGCCAGGCTGTAATGGCGGCAAATCGGATACTTTCGGGCCCGATATGAAAAAACTACTATTCCTGCTGGCGCTGTCTGCGCTGAGCGGCCGCTGTGCGGCGCAAAGCCCCGTTCCGGCCGCCAGATTATTCCGGGAGCTGCCCCTGGTGAACGGCAAAGTGAGCTACGAAGCCCTGCGGCCCGTCTGCAATACCGCGCGCGGCGAGCTGGCCAGCCGGGCCGCCCAATGGGCCCGCGACAACCAGGCCCTGCTGACGCCGGATACCGCCCAAACCACCCAGACGCCGGACGTGACCACGCTGGTGCTGCGGGGCCAACTGGAGCAACCGCCCCGGGGCGCTTTCAAGGACCGCAACTCCTACACGTTTATCTGCACGGTGCAGGCGAAGGATGGCAAGTACCGGTACGCGTTCAACCAGTTCCAGTGGACGTACAGCCTGATGAACATTGCCGGCGAGGCAGTGCGTGGTCCGCTTACCTACTCGCTCGAAAACATGTCGGCGGCGGACCAGCAGCGCTATACCGCCAGTCGGGCCGAGTATCTGAACGGGCAGATTGAGCAGCTCATCAAAACGCTGAACACGGCCATGACCCACGACGAGCAGCTCACCTGGTAGCCGCCGCTGCGTGATAAAACTTCCCACGGGGCCCGCTATTTTCGGATGGCGGGCCCTTTCACTCCTGCCGGATAAAGCCAGAATCGAGCACCTACCGCACCAACGCAAACGGCCGCCCCGCAGAAGCGGGGCGGCCGGGAAATGCAACCGGGAATCAGCCATCCGGTATCCTTCTAAGCTCTAAGCTCTAAGCTCTAAGCGTTAGCCTGGTTCATTTTGTCGAGGGCGTCCATTACTTCCTGCACGTGGCCGCGGGAGGTTTCGAGCAGGGCTTTTTCCTCGTCGTTGAGCTGGAGCTCAATGACTTTCTCGATGCCGTTCTTGCCCAGGATAACGGGGGCGCCGAGGTAGACGCCGTCCATGCCGTACTCGCCTTCCAGCTTCACGCACACGGGGAACACGCGGCGCTGGTCGCGCACGATGGCCTCCACCATTTGCGCGGCCGCGGCACCCGGCGCGTACCAGGCCGAAGTGCCCATGAGTTTCACCAGCTCACCGCCGCCCACGGCCGTGCGCTGCACAATGGCGTCGAGCTCCTCCTTGCCAATGAGCTCGGTTACGGGAATGCCGCCCACGGTGGTGTAGCGGGGCAGGGGCACCATGGTGTCGCCGTGGCCGCCCATGAGCACGGCCTGGATGTCTTTGGGGCTCACGTTCAGGGCTTCGGCCAGGAAGGCGCGGTAGCGGGCCGTATCGAGGATGCCGGCCATGCCGAACACCTTGGTGCGGGAGAGGCCGGAAGTGAGGTGGGCCTGGTAGGTCATCACGTCGAGCGGGTTGCTGACGATGATGATGATGGCGTTGGGGGAATATTTTACTACCTGCTCGGTCACCGATTTCACGATGCCGGCGTTGGTCGAAATCAGGTCGTCGCGGCTCATGCCGGGCTTGCGGGGCAGGCCCGAGGTAATGACCACCACGTCCGAGTCGGCGGTGCGGCTGTAGTCGCCGGTCACGCCAACGGTGCGGGAATCGTAGCCAATAACGGGGGCTTTCTGCCAGATATCGAGGGCCTTGCCTTCGGCGAAACCTTCCTTGATGTCAACCAGAACAATCTCGTTGGCAATTTCGCGGGTGGCCAGTACATCGGCGCAGGTCGCGCCTACATTGCCGGCTCCAACTACGGTAACTTTCATTGAGTGGTGGAATTGGGTGTGAATTATTGGGTCGGGCGTAAAGCTACGGCATAGAGTTCAGAAGTGGGACAGGAGCGGGCAGAAGTTAGCGGAACCTCATTCTGAGCGCAGCAGTGTCTACAGAGCAACGTCATTCTGAGCGAAGGCGCAGCCGCAGTCGAAGAATCTCGCGTGCTGATGGTGCAATGGTAATCCAACGAAGCGGTAGAGATTCTTCGACTGCGGCTGCGCCTTCGCTCAGCATGACGTTCCGCTAACTTCTCCCCGCTCCCTTCTTCCTTCAAAACGAAACCCGCACCGCTACCAGGGCCTGGCGGGGGCGTAGCTGGTAGTTGTTCTGGACCAGGATGAACCCGCTGGTGTAGGTGGTCTGGTAGCGGCGGGTGTCGAGCAGGTTGGTGGCTTTGAGCTCCACGTCCACCTTGCGGGCAGTGGGCAGGGTGTAGCGGTAGGTGGCATCCACGAACGTGCTGCGTACCGGCTGGTCCAGGCCGTTGCTCTGGTAATACTCCGCGGCGGCCTGCACTGTGTGCTGCTCGGCCGGGTACCACGAAAGCGCCAGCCGCTGCTCCTGAAAGGCGGTGGTCGCGCCAAAATCAGCGGTGCCCAGGCGGTTGCGCAACGTGGTCAGGGCAGCCGAATACTCCAGGCCGCCCCAGTCGAAGGTGTTCAGGCTGGCCCGGAAGCGGGCGGTACCGCTCTGGTTGCGGGTCGTGACGAGCTGGTCGTTGAGCAGTAAAGGCTGGCGGCTGAAGCTGCCGCTGAGTTGCAGGCCCAGCGTCATTTTCCAGTCGCTCACAAACTTGCTCACGCTGCCCGCCACCGTCTGGTTCCGGCTCTGGTTGAGCTGGGCCAGGGCCACGGTGGTCAGGGTGCCATCGGGCCGCACCAGGGTCCGGGCCAGCTGGTTGCGGGTGGCGACGCTGAAGCTGTACGTGGCCCGGTAGAACCAGGAGGTGAGCGGGTTCTCGTAGAACAGGCCGCCGTTGAAATTCCAGCTGCGGGTTTGGGTGAGCGGGGCGGCGTTGCGCTGCAGGGTGCGGTAGTCGCGCAGCAGGTAGCCGTAGTAGAGCTGCTGCACGCTGCCGAACTGGTTGCTGAATCCGGCCCCGCCCGAGGCGTGCCAGAGGCCGCTCAGCTCGTAGCGGCCCGAAAGCCGGGGCTCGGCCGCCAGGTAGCGCCGCTGCTGGTACCCATTCAGCCCGGCGTCGGTGGCCCGGAAGGTGCGGTAGTTGAGCGGGGCCTCCAGCTCCAGGTGCCAACGGGCGGTTTTGTAGTCAATGCCCGCCTGGGCGTAGTAGCGGCCCTGGGAAGCGCGCAGGCCGTTGCGCAACGAGTCGGGCACCGCAGCCGGGGCCGGCAGGCGGGTCAGGGTGGAAGTGAGGCGCTCAATTTCCTGGGTGAACCCCGCCGTGTACGTGTAGTGCCAGTGCCGGCGGCCGGTGATAAAGGCCACCGAGTTGGCCGTGTAAAACGTTTCGGCCCGGGCCTGCTGCCGGGCCCCGGCGTAGGCCCGGCCGTCCGCCAGCACCGCCGGCAGCGGCCCCGGACTGACGGTCAGCTGCTGGGGCGAGGCGGCCAGCGTAACCACCGAATTCACCTGCACCACCCGCTGCCCGCCCGCCGGCCGCACCAGCCCCAGCCGGTTGCTGAGTGAGTAGGCCGGGTTGGTGGCCCGCTGCGCTACCGGCTGCTCCTGCCCGGTGAGTTGCACCAGCCCGTCCTGGGCCTCCCAGCTGCCGGCCACGCTGAGCGTGTTCTTCAGGTAGTAGTGCTGCACGTTGCGCACGTAGGCCAGGTCGGTGGTAAACTGATTGATGTACAGCCGGTTTTGCTTCTCTTCCCGCAGCGTAACGTTCCGGCCATCGGGGAGGGTGAAGCGGGTGCGGGTGCTGCCGGTCTGGTTTTGCCGGTCGTGCAGGTAGGAGGCGTTGATGCGCAGCTGGGCTTCCTTGCTGAAGGGCAGCAGGTGGTTGGCGCTCAGCAGGTGGGCCCGGTTGAACAGGTAACGCCCGGTAGCCAGCGGCGGCGCGCTCAGGCCCTGAATACCGGTCAGGTCGGGCTTCTGGTTGCCGGGCTCCAGGAGTTGCTGGAAGTCGCCGAGGCCCAGGGGTTTCAGGTCGGCGGCCACATCCTGGCCGGTGTTGTTGGCCTGGTAGGTGTCGAGGAGCTGCTGGCGGGGCGTGAAGAGCATGGGCGAGAGGTTGGCGTTCCACAGCGCCGGGGTGGCGCCCACGCCCAGCCGGGCCTGCCCGGTGGCCGTGACCTTCTTCTTGAGCTCCAGGTTGAGGGAAGCCTGCTCGGTGGCCTGCACGCCCCGCAGGGCCTTTACGGGCTGGTGGCGCTTGAGCACCTGCACGTCCTGCACGGCCTCGGCGGGCAGGTTGCTGCTGGCCAGGTTGTAGCGGTTTTCCAGCAGGTCGGCCCCGTTGATGTAGAACTTCTGGATGGGCCGGCCCTCGTAGAGAATGCGCCCGTCGGCCTCCACTTCCACGCCGGGCAGCTTACGCAGCACGTCGGCAATCACGCGGTCCTTTTTGTCGGTAAAGGCTGAGACGCGGTAGCTGAGCGTGTCGCCCTCGCGGCGGATGGGCGGGGCCTTGATGGTAACTTCCTTGAGGGGTGTCAGACTCACGGCCAGCGTCATGCTGACGCGCTGGCTGCGGTTAGCCAGGCGCAGCACCTGCTCGGTGAAGCCTAAGGCGCGGGCACTGAGCACCAGCGAATCGCCGGGCCAGCTGACCTGCAGCGAGAAACGGCCGGCCCTATCGGTGGTGGTTACGGCCGTGGCTTCAGGCCGGGCCGGACTTTGCAGCTCGACCAGCGCCCCGGGCAATGGCTCCTGCTGCTCCGTGAGAAGCTGGCCGGTGAGCGCAGTTTGGGCGGCAGCGGAGTAGCTGGATAAGAAAAGCCAACTTAAGAATAGTGTGTAAGCAATAGCATTCAAAATCAATAAGCCATTTGTTGTTAAATATGTCTGAATTAGCTAAGAAAAATAAGTTAGAGGATATATCTACTTCAATTCGATTGGGTTATTGCGTTTGTTGTAATTATCACTGACTATTTTTCGCATGGTTTTTTCATCTCCATATATAGCGCCTCCTTGAGCTATTCTGATTGATACATAATTTTTTTCATAATTATCTTTATTCTTTCTGAAATCATTTCTTGTTGTGTATGATATACCGGCATTAGAAAAATTTATTAAACTATTTTGTTTGAAAGTAATATCAGACATTTTAAATTCATAGTATCCTTTGACATCTTTTATTTCTAAAATAAGTCCTGGTAATCCACTGAACTTATGAGGGCCTTCGCTGAAGGGTATTTCGGTGGTATACCAAGCTTCCCAGACTCGGCCGGCATAGCTGGTTGTAGCTCTTCTACAGTTGTATCCGTTTATATTTTTACTCTCAGAAGAGATATTCCAAACAAAAAGAGGCATGGTCTCAGTATATGCGTACTCCTTCGTTCCAATGTAGTCAATCGTTGTTACTTGATTCTCAGATGATTTTTTATATATTCGATACCAAAAATTAGCTTTAGGATAATTTGAAATTTTAGTTTCTTGTATATTGTTTCTAATATTATTATCTATTGCAGAATCTAATTTTATTTTGTTCTCGTACTGATAAAGAGAAAGTGTTTTGCCAATCAAAAGAAAAGCAGACTCTGTATTTTTGCTGCCAATATTGGTAGAGTCAGGTTGGTAAGTTATCTTATAAGTGCATTTAACACTAGCTGAGTCGCTTTCTGCCATCTTTTTGTTTTGAGAATACGAGACAGTTGTGTTAAAAGCCAGAATTGTACTTATGAGTAACCTGTTCATATTTAAATTTGAAAATAGGCCGACTGAATGTAGCTGCATTCAGTCGGCCCAGTAAATTGATTCATTGATTTCAACTTGATCTGTTAACCACAGCCACAACCGCAGATGAGAATGTCATCTAACGCTTTCTGTAGCTCAATCTCTCTTCCGGTTTCCCCGCAGACATATCCTGAACGACCACAAGAAAGAGTAACCAATTTGCAGTCATACTCAAACGGTAGGAAATATGAATTTGACTCGCTTTCTTCTGGTATGTTAACACCTGAAAAGTTAGTAGACACTGCGAAGAGGGGTGCCTGAACACCCCTATTCTTCTCGTAATCAGCAGCCATGCTGCTGAACGACGCGCCGCACACCAGTGCGGCCAACAATATAAGCTTTTTCATAATAAATGGGGTTTGGTGGATGAATGAGCCAAATGTCCGTCCTGGGAACACGCACGTCCAGGACAGAAATGCTTAATTTGCGACATCCACCAAATCACTTCTCCCCCTACATTCGACGCACCACCAGCACCCGCTCGGTTTCCTCGGTTACCTTGAACCGGTCGTCGGGGCGCAGGCCGATAACCCAGACGATTTTGCCGTCGGCCGATACCAGCACCGGCACGTGGTCTTTGAGGTTGAGGGGCACTTTCTGGTCGATGAGAAAGTCGCTGAGCTTCTTCTTGCCCTTCATGCCGATGGGCATGAACCAGTCGCCTTCCTGCCAGGGGCGCACGGTGAGCGGGAACTTGAGCGCGTCGGCATCCAGGGCGGCCACGGCTTTGCCCTTCGGCACCTCGTAGCCTTCGGGGATTTCCAGCAGCTCGGTGCGCAGGTGCAGGCCGTCGATTTTGAGGGCTTCCTGGCCGGCCTGCAGCTGGTGGGTACCGAACTGGGTGAGCCGGCGCGGGGTGATGACGAGCTGCTCCCGGTCTTTGACCAGCCGGTGGGTCGGCGACTCGAAGCGGCGGCCCGGCTCGGCCCCGAAGCTCTGCACAATATCCTTAGTGACCACGTAGCTGAAGCCGAAGGGGCGCAGCAGCTCGTGCAGCACCAGGGTGGTGGCGGCCGTTTTCTGGAGCAGGCGGATGTCGAGGTAGGTGGCTTCGGGCTCCTGGCGCTGGGCCTGGGCGGCGGTATCGGCCACGTAGCGGCGCACGATTTCCTCGGCCCCGCCCACCCGCTCGGCCGTGATGCTCATCGTGTGGTCGAGGGAGGGGTTGATGTCGCGCAGCACCGGCAGCACCTCCAGGCGCAGGCGGTTGCGCTGGTATACGGGCGAGTCGTTGCTGGCATCCTCGCGCCAGATAAGGCGGTTTTCCACCACGTAATCAAACAAATCGGGCTTGCTCACGGCCAGCAGGGGGCGCACGAGGTGGCCGGTTTTAGGCCGGATGCCGTGCAGCCCGGCCAGGCCGGTGCCGTGGGTGAGGTTGAGCAGCATGGTTTCGGTGGTGTCGCGCTGGTGGTGGGCCGTGGCGATGTAGGCGTAGCCCTGCTGGGCCCGGGTGCGCTCAAACCACTCGTAGCGCAAAGCCCGGGCCGCCATCTGGGTGGAAATGCCTTCCTGCTCGGCAAACTTTTTGGTCTGGAAGAACTCCGCGAAGTAGGGCGCCTTGTACTGCTGGGCCAGCTTGCGCACGAATTCCTCGTCGGCGTCGGCCTCCTCGGCCCGCAGCCCGAAGTGGCAGTGGGCCACGGCAAACGGCTGCCCGAGCCGGTGCAGCACATCGGCCAGCACCACCGAGTCGAGGCCCCCGCTGACGGCCACCAGCAGGGTATCGGTGGGGGAGAAGAGGGCGTGCTGCTGAATGAACTGTTGAATCTGGTCGAGCATGAAATGGTGCTTAGTTGGTAGTGCTTAGTGCCTAGTGCTTGGTGCGCAGGGTGAAGTGGGTAGCTTAGAACAGCCTAAGCACTACGCACCAAGCACTAGGCACTACAATACTATTGTACAAAGAAACGCGTTAGCAGCGCCCCTTCCGTACCTTTGCGCCGAAATGTCGTTCTCCCGGTCTCTTTTTCTGCTGTGCTTGCTGCTGCTGCCCCTGCGGGGGTGGGCCCAGCAGCGTCCGGCCGCCACGCCGCCCAAGGGCCAGCCGATTGAGCTGCTGCCCGGTACCCGCGAGCTGGTGGGCGGCACCTTTAACGGAGTGGAAATCCGCAAGCTGCTCGGCAACGTGAGCATGCGCCAGGGCACCACCCTGCTCTACGCCGACTCCATGTACCAGTACATCGGGCGCAACGCCGTGGAGGCGTTCAGCAACGTGCGCATCATCCAGAACGACACCATCACGATTACCGGCGACCGGGGCACCTACGACGGCGACACCCGCAAAGCCCGCATGACGGGCAACGTGACCCTGCGCGACCCGCGCATGACGCTCACCACCCAGCTGCTCGACTACGACCTGACCAACAGCCTGGCCTACTACAGCACCGGCGGCCACCTCCAGGACCCCGAAAATACCCTCGACAGCCAGTTTGGCTACTACAACACCCAAAGCAAGGTGTTCAGCTTCAAGCGCAACGTGAAGCTCATCACGCCCGAAAACACCATCGACACCGATACGCTCCAGTACAACACCATCAGCAAGATTGCCTACTTCTTCGGGCCGACCCGCATCAGGGGCAAGCAGGGCAACCTCTACGCCGAAAACGGCAACTACAACACGGCCACCAAAATTTCCAACTTCGCCCGCAACGCCAAAATCGAGACGCCCAACTACCTGCTCGGCGGCGACAAGCTCTACTACGACGAGGCCCGGCAGTACGGCCTGGCCACCGGCCACGTCTCGATGACTTCCAAGAAGGACAATATCGAAATCCGGGGTGATGTGGGGCGCTACTGGCGGGGGCAGGGCCGGGCCAAGGTGTACGGCAGCCGGGCCGTGATGCGCAACATCTCCGACCAGGACACGCTCTACCTGGCTGCCGATACGCTGGTCAGCCTCGAAGGGCGCCCGCCCCAGAACAAGGCCGGCGTGATTTACGCCTACCGCAAGGTTCAGATTTTCCGCTCCGATCTGCAGGGCCGGGCCGACTCGCTGACCTACGACCGGCAGGATTCCATCATCTACCTCAGCCACGACCCGGTGCTGTGGAACCTCAGCAACCAGCTCACCGCCGACTCAATGGAAATACGGCAGCGGCGCGGCAAAATCGACCAGATGCGCCTGTACGGGCACGCCTTCAGCATCGGGGAGGATACGCTCAGGAATTATAACCAGGTGAAGGGCCGCAGCATGGTGGCCTACTTCGGGGAGAAGGCGATAAAAAAAATTGACGTGCTTGGCAACGCCGAGAGCCTCTACTATGCTCTGGAGGGTGATACGGTTGTGTCGGGCATCAACAAGTCGTTGTCGGCCACCATGGCCCTGCGCTTTGCCGACAGCAAGCTCCAGACCATCAGTTTTCTCACCAATCCCGAAGCCCAGTTTATTCCGCCCAACGAGCTGAAGCCCGAGGATGCCCGCCTCAAGGACTTCCGCTGGCGGCCCGCCGACCGCCCCACCCGCCGCCAGACCCTGGGCAAGCACTTCGCTCCGCCCGCCAAAGCCAAAATGAAAGCGGCGCCCCGAAAAAAGGCCGTTCCCGCCCGGAAAACGACCACCAAAAAGCCCGCGGCCAAACCAGCCCGGAAGTAGCAACCGGATTGCCGACAAGAGAGCCGCAGCCTTCGCTCTGCCCGGCATGAGGCTCTCCGTCCTTCGCCCGAATGGTTGTCGACCGACAATTACTCACTGCCAACTGATTATTCGTACCTTTGCGCCCCTTATGCTGTCTTTCCGTCCTGCCTTCTTTCTTCTGCTGTTGAGCACCTTGCTGCTCGGGTCCTGCTCTGGCTACCAGAAGCTGCTCAAGAGCACCGACGTGAACAAGAAGTACGAAGCCGCCATCCAGTACTACGACAAGGGCGACTTTTTCAAGGCCGGCACCCTGCTCGAGGAGCTGATTCCGCTGCTCAAGGGGCGTCCCGAGTCGGAAAAGGCCCAGTTCTACTTCGCCAACACCAACTACCGCCAGCGCAACTATACGCTGAGCGCCTACTACTTCAAGAACTTCCACGACACCTATCCGAACTCGGAGTACGCCGAGGAGGCCTACTTTATGCAGGCCAAGTCGCTGTTTAAGGATTCACCGAATTATCAGCTCGACCAGACCAATACGTACACGGCGCTGGAGGTAATTCAGGAATTTCTGAACCGCTACCCCGAAAGCCGCTTCCGGGCCGAAACCGAGGGCATGTCGCAGGAGTTGCAGAAGAAGCTGGAGCGCAAGGCCTTCGAGGGCGCCAGCCTCTACTACGCGCTGCGCTACTACCAGTCGGCCGTCACGGCGTTTACGGGCTTCCAGCAGGGGTATCCGGCCTCGCCCTACGGCGAGCAGGCGGCCTTCCTCAAGCTCAGCGCCCAGTACGACTTGGCCCGGGAAAGCGTGGAGAACAAGCAGCAGGAGCGTTACCTGGAGGCCATTGCCTTCTACCAGGCCTTTATCGATGCCTTTCCTCAAAGCAAGAGCCTCAAGGAAGCGGAACGCATGTACGACGGCGCCCGCGCCGAGGTCGATAAAATGAAAACGGCCGGCACCGCCGCCGCCAAGTGAATGTGGAAATGGGGGACAATGTGGGGTAATGTGAAAATGAATGTTCACGCCCCTGCAACTCCTCGTTTATAGAAGCCCACCATTCACCTTCTCACATTAATAACACCTTTTGCACACTAAGAAAATGAAGACTCCGAATAGCGTCCCCGCCTCCATTGTTACCCGCAACATGTCGGATTTCACCCACGAGACCGGCAACGTGTACGAGAGCCTGGCCATCATCTCGAAGCGCGCCAACCAGATTTCCATCAAGCTCAAGGAAGAGCTCAACGGCAAGCTGTCGGAGTTCGCTACCACGGTGGATAACCTGGAGGAGGTGTTCGAAAACCGCGAGCAAATCGAGATTTCGAAGCACTACGAGCGGCTGCCCAAGCCCACCAACCTGGCCGTGGAAGAGTTCCTGGAAGGCAAAGTGTACTTCCGGACCCCCGCTGAGGAGGAAGTAAAAGGCGCCTAAGCACCTCGGGCCGGCTGGTTCCGGCCGCTGGATTGCCCCGAAGCCTCCCCGCCGCGTGCCCCGCCCTTGGCGGCCGGCTGCGGCGGGGAGGCTTTGCCGGTTACCGGCCGCCCGACTCCGTAAAAACGCGCATCTTTGCCCCATGCTGGAAACTCTTTCGGGCCGAAAAATTCTGTTGGGTGTCTGCGGCAGCATTGCCGCCTATAAGTCGGCGCTGCTGGTGCGCCTGCTGGTGAAGGCCGGGGCCGAGGTGCAGGTGATCCTGACGCCGGCCGCCGCCGCCTTCGTCACGCCCCTCACCCTGGCCACGCTCTCCAAAAAACCGGTGCTGCAGGGTTTCCTGCGGGATGAGCACTCGGGCGAGTGGCACAACCACGTGCACCTGGGCCTCTGGGCCGATGCCCTGGTAATAGCCCCGGCCTCGGCCAACACCCTGGCCCACCTGGCGGGCGGCCTCTGCGACACCCTGCTCGACGCCGTGTATCTTTCGGCCCGCTGCCCCGTGTTCGTGGCCCCGGCCATGGACCTGGACATGTACCAGCACCCGGCTACCCAGGCCAACCTGCGCCGCCTGCGCGCGTACGGCAACACCGTCTGGGATTCCCCGGCCGGGGAGCTGGCCAGCGGCCTGAGCGGCCCCGGCCGGATGCTCGAACCCGAGGACATGGTGCAGGAACTGAGTAAAGAATTAAGAATTAAGAATTAAGAATTAAGAATTAAGAATTAAGAATTAAGAATTAAGAATTAAGAATTAAGAATTAAGAATTAAGAATTAAGAATTAAGAATTAAGAATTAAGAATTAAGAATTATTTTCCTGACTGCATTGAATTGATAATTAAGAACAGATGAGCCGCATGAACGGAATTCTCAATTCTTAATTCTTAATTCTTAATTCCCAAACCATGCACGTTCTTCTCACGGCCGGGCCGACGTACGAGCCCCTGGACCCGGTGCGGTTTATTGGCAACCACAGCACCGGCAAAATGGGGTACGCGCTGGCCGAAACCTTCGCCGCGGCCGGGGCCACCGTCAGCCTCATCAGCGGCCCCACCCACCTGCCCGACCCGACCCACCCGGCCATCCGGACCACGCGGGTGCAGACGGCCGCCGAGATGTATCAGGCCGCCCGGGCCGAGGCCGCTACCGCCGACGTGTGGGTGTTTGCCGCCGCCGTGGCCGACTACCGGCCGGCGGAAGTAGCCGGGCATAAAATCAAGAAAAGCGGCGATACGCTCACGCTGGAGCTGGTCAAGAACGTGGACATTGCCTTCGAGCTGGGGAAAACCAAGCGGCCCGAACAATTTTCGGTAGGTTTTGCGTTGGAAACCGAGAACGAGCAGGTCCACGCCCTGGGCAAGCTGCAGCGTAAGAACTTCGATCTGGTGGTGCTCAACTCCCTGCGCGACGCCGGGGCCGGCTTCCGCCACGATACCAACCAGATTACCCTGCTGGCCGCCGATGGCAGCGTGACCCGCTTCGAGCTCAAACCCAAAACCGCGGTAGCCCACGATATTGTGGCCGCCGTGCTGGCCCGTTTGCCCCATTCCCATGCGTAAGCTTTTTGCCGCCCTGCTGCTGTTGCCCCTGGCTTTGCTCACCCGTCCCGCCGGGGCCCAGGAGTTGCTGGCCGAGGTAAACGTGACGACCCAGAACGTGACCATTTCGGACCAGCAGCTGGTCAAGCAGATGCAGAACGACATGCAGACCTTTCTCAACAGCCGGCCGTTCACGAGCCGCACGTTCCGGCCGGAGGAGAGAATCCGCTGCAAGGTGTTTGTGGGCATCACCGGGGTTCCTCAGAACGGCACCTACGAGGCCACCGTGCGCCTGCTCAGCACCCGCCCGGTGTACGGCACCGGCTACGAAACCAACGTGCTCAACTTCGCCGACAAGGGCTGGGTGTTCAATTATTCGCCCCAGAACCCGATTGATTACTCCGAAAACACGTTCGTGGGTAACCTTTCCTCGCTGCTGACCTTCTACGCCTACCTCATTATCGGCATGGATCAGGACAGCTTCGCGCCTCTGAGCGGCGGCCCGTACTACGACCGGGCCCGTATCGTGCTCACCAACGCGGCTTCCCAGAACGTGACCAACGAAGCCGACGCGGGCTGGAAGGACACCCAGAACGCCAACCGCTACTGGCTGCTCAACAACCTCCAGGACCCCCAGCTGGAGGCCTTCCGCAGCGGCATCTACGCCTACTACCGCCAGGGCCTGGACATCTTCATCACCCAGCCCGACGAGGCCCGCACCAACATGTACACGGCCCTGCAGGGCGTGCAGAAGGCCGTGCAGCGCCGCCCCGGCACTTTGCTGGCCCGGGCTTTTTTCACCACCAAGGCCGACGAAATTGCCAACGTCTTCCGCACCAGCCCCAATCAGCAGCTCAAAACCGACCTCGTGACCCTGCTCACCGAGGCCGACCCCACCAACACGGCCAAGTACCAGGCCATTATGAAGCAGCCGTAAGGCTGTTGGCCGTTAGCCGAGGGCTGTTAGCCGTTAGCTAATATCCCTCGGCTAACGGCCAACAGCCTCTTTTTGCTTTCCTGCGAAAATAACTAGCATCTGACTAACCGAACTAGTAGCTTTGCTAAAGCTACTAGGCCTGACTTTGCGAAACGGGTCCGTAGCGCCGCTTTCTTTGGTAGCCACGGCCGGCGCTCCGGCCTTCACGTTTTCGGTTATGCTGGTTGACTTACGAATTCAGAATTACGCCCTGATTGAGAAGCTGGAGCTGAAGCCCTCCGCCTTGCTCAACATCATCACCGGCGAAACCGGGGCCGGCAAATCCATCATGCTGGGCGCCATCGGCCTGCTGCTGGGCAACCGCGCCGACTCGCGCATGCTCTTCGACACGAACAAGAAGTGCGTGATTGAGGGCCACTTCGACATCCGCAGCTACCAGCTCCAGGATATTTTCGAGTCCGAAGACCTCGACTACGACCAGCAGTGCATTCTGCGCCGGGAGCTGAGTCCGGCCGGCAAGAGCCGGGCCTTCGTGAACGATACGCCCGTGACGCTGGAAACCCTGCGCCACATCGGGGCCAACCTCATGGACATCCACTCCCAGCACGATACGCTGCTGCTCGGGGATGCCGTGTTTCAGCTCAACCTGCTGGATTTGTACGCCAACCTGGTGCCCACCCGCGCCCAGTACAGCGGGGCCTATCGCCAGTACCGCAAGCTCGAAACCGACCTCAAGGCCCTGGAAAGCCAGGTAGCCCAGGCTAACAAGGAGCTCGACTACCACAGCTTTCTGCTCAATGAACTGGAGGAAGCCAGCCTCGACAATGAGCGCCAGGACGAGCTGGAGCAGGAAGTGAAGGAGCTGGAGCACGCCGAGGAAATCAAGTACAAGCTCACCCACGCCCTGCAAAGCCTGAGCGAGGGCGAGTACTGCGCCACCGGCGCCCTCAAGGACGCGGCCGTGCTGCTGGGCCAGATTGCGCCCTACTCCGAGCCCGTCAAGGAGCTGCGCCACCGCCTCGACAGCTGCCTGATTGAGCTGCGCGACATCACCGACGAAATTGAGCAGGTGGAGCGCCGCACCGAGGGCGACCCGGCCCGCATCGACGAGCTGCAGAGTCGCCTCAACGTGCTTTACAGCCTCCAGCGCAAGCACCAGGTCCGCGACGTGGTGGATTTGCTGGCCGTGCGCGCCGACCTGCGCGACAAAGTGGGCTCCGTCCTCAACCTCGACAAGCAGATCAGCCGCCTGCGCCGCGACGCCGAGGCCACCCTGGCCACAGTGCAGAAGCAGGCTTTGCGCCTCTCGGAAGCCCGCCGCAAGGTGTTCCCCAAGTTTGAGAAGGAGCTGGCCGCCCTGCTCATGGACTTGGGCATGCCGCACTCGCGCATTGTGGTGCAGCACCAGGAAGGCGCCCCCGCCGCCAGCGGCATCGATGAAATCAGCATCCTGTTCACGGCCAACAAGGGCGCCCAGCCCCAGACGCTGAGCAAGGCCGCCTCGGGCGGGGAATTCTCCCGCCTCATGCTCTGCATCAAGTACATGCTGGCCGACAAAACCGCTCTGCCGACGATAGTATTCGATGAGATTGACACCGGCATCAGCGGGGAAATTGCCCTGAAAGTGGGCCGCATGATGCAGCAGATGGCCAAAAAGCACCAGCTCATCGCCATCAGCCACCTGCCCCAGATGGCCGCCGCCGGCGACGCCCACTACTTCGTGTACAAGGAAGACCGCGCCGACCGCACCGTCAGCCGTATCCGGGAGCTGAGCCAGGAGGAGCGCATCCACGAAATTGCCCAGATGATTTCCGGGGCCAAGCCCAGTCTGCACGCCACCCAGAGCGCCCGTGAGCTGCTGGCCCTGCGCGGGGTGGAAATGGCGGGGTAGGAGGTGAGATGGTGAGGTGGTGAAATGGTGAGTTTGACGTTCGTTGGCCCTAATTGCCTGAGAAGCGCGAGTTGGGTGGCGAAGGGGGAGAAGCGGTAAAATTCGGTTCTCGATAGACGCATATGGCGCGGATTGCGCAAATTGCGTCATCGTAGTTCTGGAACTTTACGATGATCGGTCCGCCCGCTTTCATAACGCTTTACGCGCCGGCAGGCCCCCAAAACGTCAAACTCACTATCTCACCACCTCACCATCTCACCTCATGCCTAACCTACTCGCGGGCAAAGTCGGTATCATTTCCGGCGCGCTGAACGAAGAATCCATTGCCTGGAAAGTGGCCCTGAAAGCCCACGCCGAAGGTGCCCGCTTTGTGCTCACCAACGCCCCGCTGGCCATGCGCATGGGCGAAATCAACAAGCTCGCCGAGCAGTGCGACGCCCTGATTATCCCGGCCGATGCTACCTCCATGGAGGACCTGGAGAAGCTGTTTTCGGGCGCCCAGGAGCACCTCGGCGGCAAGCTCGACTTCGTGCTGCACAGCATTGGCATGAGCGCCAACATCCGCAAAGGCAAGCACTACGGTGAGCTGAACTACGAGTGGTACCAGAAAACCCTCGACGTGTCGGCCCTGTCGTTCCATAAGATGCTGGCCGTAGCGGAGAAGCAGGACGCCTTCAACGAGTGGGGCTCGGCCGTGGCTCTGAGCTACATTGCCGCCCAGCGCGCCTTCCTCGACTACACCGACATGTCGCAGGCCAAGGCCGTACTCGAAAGCATTGCCCGCAGCTACGGCCAGCGCCTGGGCAAGCTCAAGAAAGTGCGCGTGAACACCATCTCGCAGTCGCCCACCAAAACCACGGCCGGCACCGGCATCAGCGGCTTCGATGCGTTCTACGAGTACGCCGACCGTCTCTCGCCCCTGGGCAACGCCCCGGCCGAAGCCTGCGCCGACTACTGCATTTCGCTGTTCTCTGACCTGACCCGCTACGTGACCATGCAGAACCTCATGCACGACGGCGGCTTCAGCACCACCGGCATCTCGGAGGAAATCGTGGAGCTGATGTCGAAGGCCAACTCGTAGGCTTTTCTGCCTTCTCAATAAACGACAACGCCCGGCCGGTTTGGCTGGGCGTTGTGGCGTTCAGGGTTTGGCAGACGTGGTCAATGCAAACGTAGCCGTCATTTGCTCCCGGTCATAGTCTAGTAACAAATGGTTGAGGTCTGCGTGAAATGGGCGCAGCGTTTCCACGTCGGGACTAATCAGGTCAAGCCCCCGGTCGTCGTACATGTGCAGGATCAGCTTGGATCGTAGGTTGAGGAAGAACACATCATCGTGTAACTGCGGGGTTCGGGAAGGGAAATCCTGATGACTTATAGCTTGTAGAATCTGCCGGTGGGGAATGGTCGTAATCCTCCTTGGCACTGTAAACCGGATAAGTTGGCGAGTATCGGCGAATCGGGTGCGGTTAGCAAGTCGCTGGAAAGCGGCTTCCTGCTTGGACGATTTCAGGAGGCGGAGCACCAAGTGGTTTGCCCGAAACCGCCAACGTCTGAACCACCGCTCATGGCGCGGCCGCTGCACGACAACCAGCACTTCATCGGTAGGCGCAAACACGGCCTCAAACACGACAGCGGCGCGGCGCAGGACCTCCGCAAAATAAGCGTCGTCGGAAGTTGAGGATTCGCTTTGCAGATCAAATCGTAGCGCAATTGGCCAGGAATGGAATAATCCCGGTCCCAGGACCAAGCCAGGGTAATGCTGACGAAGAAATTCGGTGCTTGCGGTTGCCATATTGCACTAAAGCCGAAGTTCCATAAAAGCAGCGGGCCTGACCGCCTCAGAAATTCAGCTGGGCCTGCAGGCGCAGCAGGCCGCCGCGCTGGCGGTTGTTCTGCTTCTGGAAATCCTCGAAGCGGCGGTTGGAGAGGGTGTACATCGTCACCAGCTCGAAGCTTGGGAAGGGCTGCCACTCCACGCCCAGCTCGGCCTCGCGCACGGTGTAGCTGCGGGCGTCCCGCTCGTGCTTCTTGCCGCCATCGTAGTACTGGGCGCGCAGGAAGGGGTAGAACTGGTGCTGTTTGAGCTGCAGGCGGTAGTTGAGCAGCACGTAGCCGCCGTGCAGGCGCTGGGTTTCGATGCTGTCGGTGCTGGGGTTGAACTCGGGGCCGCGGCCCACGTTGAACTCGGCCTGGAGGCCGAAGGGCTGCGGATACACCACGAACGTGGCCGCCACGCGCTGGTCGGGGTAGCGCAGGTCGGGGCGGGTTTTCACGCCGCTCGACAGTTGGTCGCGGCTGACCACGTACTCACCGGAGTAGGCCTGCAGGGCCGGCTCGATGAGTTGGCCCCCGATTTCGAGCGGATACGTGACGCGGGCCACCACGTGGCGCTGGTTGTTGAGCTCGGGGCGGTTGGCGGTCTGGCCGTTGAAGACGCCCAGGCCCACCACACCGTAGTCGCCGGAGCCTTTCAGGCCGTCTTTCACGAGGCGGCTGAAGCGCTGGCGCACGGCCGTCGGGGCCCAGTACAGGAAGGCGCCCATATCCCGCTCATTGGAAAAGGAGCTGTTGATGCCGTCGCTGCGGTCCAGAGGCAGGCGGTTCTGGCTGGATTGCATGTTCTCGAACCCAAACGGAATCTTGCTCTGCCCCAGGCGCACCCGAAACTGGCTGGCTTTGTCGAGGCCCACATCGAAGTAGGCGTCGCGCAGGAGCGTGGCATTCAGCGAGGAGCTGCCGCTGAGCGTGCTGGCGAAATCGGGCTGAATGTAGAAATACATCCGCTCGTGGAGCTGCCCGAAGAAGATGATGCGAATCCGGCGCAGCGAGATGCCCCCGTTGCGGCCCCACGACCGGTCGCACTGCTCGCAGGTGAGGTCGGGGTTGGTCTCCAGCAGCCGGTTGTAACGGGCCTGCACGTAGCCCCGGACCGATACCGTCTGGTACCATTTTTTACCCGGGGCCGGCTCCGAGGAAACCGAGTCGGCGGCCTGGCCGTGGACCCGGCCGGCAGTCAGGAGCAGCAGGATGAATAACAGTTTCTTCATGAAATGATAATGCTGGCGCAAAGTGCGGCATTATCTGTTACTTCAAGATGTCCGGTGTATTACGGCAGTGTTACCAATGCCTCTTCAGCAGGTCGGCCCCCGCCAAGCTGAGCTGGCGGGGGCCGGTTAATATGGGGGCTGCAGTAGCGCGAACTTTGCAGTTCGCGCCCGCGCGCCGCTTGAGTGATTTCGTTCTGGGGCGCGAATTACAGAGTTCGCGCTACTCTGCTTCTTCGGCTTCGGCGTCGGCCTGGGTGGTGGCTTCGTAGGTGTCGGCGTACTTGAAATCGTCGAGCCAGTAGGCGGAGCTGACCACGTCGAAGACCACGGATTTCTCGGTCTTCTGCGAGGGCGTGAGCTGCCAGATGATGTGGGGCGCTTCGGGGAAGCTGGTGCCGTCGAGCTGCTCGTGGAAAAGGCGCTTGAGCAGGGTATTGTCGGGCATGCCCTGGGAGAGCAGGCGCAGGAGCGGGGCTTCGGGCTGCTGGTCGAATACGCTTAGGGCTGCGGCGTCCTCGGCCGTAAGCTGCACCTGGAACTGCACGGCCTCGGCCCGCGGGAACTTGCCGTTGTAGGCGGTGTAGAGCAGCTGGGTGGCCTTGAAGAAGCCTTCGTGCTGGCTTAGTTCGGGGTTTTCTTCCCAGAGCTTTTCGGTGAGCATCTGGTGAGCCAGGTTTTCGATCTGGCCGGAGGTGAGCTGGCCTTCGAACAGATGCTCCAGCACCAGCTGAGCCGCCTCGGTGGGCTCCAGATCAGTGAGGGCCATGTGGGCCATGTCGGTCAGCTCGTTGGCGGCTATGTCGTTGGGGTTGTCGTAGCCGGTTTTGGTGAGCAGGGCCTTGTAATCAGTGGGCTGCCAGGAGTTGGGCAATTGGGCGAGGGTATCGAAAGTGAGGCGTTCTACGGTGAACTGCTGCATACAAGAAGGCTGAATAGACTACGTGGCCGCACATGCGGCCCGGTGCTGCGGGTATACGTCGGCGCGGGATAATGGCCCGGATAAAAAACCAAAACCGGCCCCCACGGCGCTTAGTAGCGTAGTTGAGGCCGGTTTGGGTGGCTGTAGCGCGAACTTTGTAGTTCGCGCTACAGCCGTGGCAACGTCAGCAACGACGAGACGCGAATACGCGTCTCTACGGTATTCTGTCTACGGAATCAGCCGGTCAGTGCGGAGCTGCTCGAACAGGTCGAAGAAGGAATCTTCGGTGGACTGGTAGGCCAGGAAGCCGCGCTTGCGGCTGTTGGTCATGTCGGTCATGACTTCGATGGGGCGGCCCAGATCCAGGTCGGTGTGCCAGGGCGAGGCGAGGCGGTCGAGGTTGGGCTCGGTGAGGTTGTGGCGCTCGGCAATGTCGCGCCACACGGGGGCGTCCTGGCTGAGCTCGGCTTCCAGCGGGTGCATGGTGCCGTCGAAGCCCACGGCTTCCACCCCGAACCACGCGGCCAGGCGGGGCCAGAGCCAGCTCCAGCGGAAAACGTCGCCGTTTACGATGTTGAAGGCCTGGTTTTGGGCAGCTTCGGTGGTGGCGGCCCAGCGCAGCTGCCGGGCGATGATGCGGGCGTCGGTTACGTCGGAAAGGCCGTTCCACTGGGCTTCGGAGCCGGGCCAGCGGAAAGGGCGGCCGGTTTCCCGGCAAATGCTGGCGTACACGGCCAGGGTGGTGCCCAGGTTCATGAGGTTGCCCACGGCCTTCCCGATGATGGTGTGGGGGCGGTGGATGCTCCAGGTGAACCCGTCGCGGGCGGCGGCGGCGTACACCTCGTCTTCCTGGGCGTAGTAGAAGTTGTCGAGCGGGAGGCGGGGCTGCTCCTCGCGCAGGGGCGTGGGGGGCGGCGTGCCCCCGCTCACGTAGGCCTCGAACGGCCCCAGGTAGTGCTTGAGGCCCGTTACCAGCGCCACGTGCCGCACCGATTTCCTGGGAGCCAGGGCATCGAGCAGGTTGCGCACCAGCAGGCTATTGACGCGGATGTTCTCGGCCTCGGTGTCCTGGCGCATCCAGGTGGTGATGAATACGTGGGTGGGCGCAATATTGGTCAGGGCGGTTTGCAGACTGGCGGGGTCGAGCAGGTTGGCGGCTACGGGGTGCAGGCCGGGCACGTCGTCGGGGCGGGGCGAGCGGGAGAGGCCGTAAGTGGGCCAGTCGTGGGCCAGCAACTCGCGGGCCAGATTGCTGCCGATGATGCCGCTGGCACCTACTACAAGGGCTATGTGCTTCATGAGGGTTGAAATTCGGGAAGGGTGTATGCCGGGGGATGTCCGGCACAAGGTGCTATAACCGCTCAAACCCGAAAGTGGCTGGCCGGACCCGCCGTTTCATTGGCTTCCCGCCGCGTAATCGTCGCGCTACTCCAACTATGCCAGGCGTTTATCCCAGCACAATCTGCTTCGGGTACATTTCCACGGCGTAGTCCTGCATCACCTGCCGCAGTAGCTGCATGTCGCGGGGGCAGTGCTCGGCAAATTCCTGCCAGTTTGTGAGCGTCAGCACGGGTGGCATCTCCACAAGGGCCACCACCGAATCCCAGAAGGCGTCCCAGCTGGGGCCGTACCACTCTTCAAAGCCCAGCTGCTCCTTGAACAGCTGGTGCAGCGCCGCTTTGCTGGTAATGCCGGTCAGGTCGAGGGTCATGGGCGTTGCGATTAAGTAATCAAAGACTTACATTATTAGGACTTACGCACTTACGGGTAGCAGTGCGGGAATGAGGGGCTGCGCCAGTAGCTGGCGCAAGTAGGGCGCCCACTGCTGCTGGTGAGCCTGATAGATGGTTTGTGCCGTTTGGCGGGCAAATTGG
>NZ_JAHHZN010000009.1 GCF_018760735.1 Hymenobacter piscis | reverse complement strand
TCGGGCTTGTCGCCGCGCCGGTCGGGGCGGGCCCCGCCGTCGCGGCCGCCGCCGGAGCGGCCTCCGCCACCACCGGAACGACCGCCGCCGCCGCTACCGCCGGAGCGGCCCCGCTCGGGGCGGCCCCCGATTTTGCCGCCCAAACCGCTGAAGCGCTTGGGGTCGAACTCAGGTGCTTCGCCCAGGCCCAGGCTTTCGGTAATGTTCTGTTTCTCGACTTCGCGCTCGATGAGCTTTTCAATCTTGAGCACCCGGTCCTGGTCCTGGTCGGCAATGAAGGTGATGGCCGTGCCCTTGGTGGCGGCCCGGGCCGTGCGCCCGATGCGGTGCACGTAATCCTCGGCGGCACGGGGAATATCGTAGTTCACCACGTGGCTCAGCGAGTCGATGTCGATGCCCCGGCTGAGCACGTCGGTGGCCACCAGAATCGGGAACTGCTTGTTTTTGAAGTCGCGCATGATCTGCTCCCGCTCCTCCTGGGTGCGGTCGGAGCTGATGCCCTGGGCCACGTAGCCCAGCTTATTGACGGCGCGCACAATGCCGCTTACGGCCGCCTTCTGGCTCGTGAAGAGCACCATGCTCTGCACGTCCTGGGTTTTGAGGATGTGCTCGAGCAGGTAGATTTTCTGGCGGTCGAAGGCTAGGTAGAACTGCTGGTCGATGCCGACGGCGGGCTTGCTCACGGCCAGGCGGATTTCCTCGGGTTCCTGCAGAATCTGCTTCGAGAAGTCGCGGATTTTGCTGGGCATGGTGGCCGAGAACAGCAGCGTCTGGCGCTCCTTGGGCAGCTGGCGCACAATGTTGAGGATGTCATCGGAGAAGCCCATGTCCATCATCTTGTCGGCCTCATCCAGCACCAGGTACTTGAGGTCCTCGAACTTCACGTAGCCCATCTGCATGTGGGCGATGAGGCGGCCGGGCGTGGCCACGATGATGTCGGCCCCGGAAGTGAGGGCGCGCTTCTGCTGCTCCCACCCCTCGCTTTTGCCGCCCCCGTAAATGGCAATGGAGCTGGCTTCCACGAAGTAGCCGAAGCCCGTCACCTGCTCATCAATCTGGGTAGCCAGTTCGCGGGTGGGCACCAGCACCAGCGTGGAGGTGGTGCCGTGCTTGGCGTGGGAAATCTTGTCGAGCAGGGGCAGCAGGTAGGCGGCGGTTTTACCGGTGCCGGTCTGGGCGCAGGCAATGAGGTCTTTGCCGTCGAGGATTTTGGGGATGGCCTGCTCCTGAATGGGGGTAGCCTGCTGGTAGTTCATGGCGTCGATGCCGGCCAGCAAATCGTCGTGGAGGTTGAATTCGTGAAACGTCAAGGTTCAGCGTAACTAAGGATGGGAGAAAGGCTGACCTGTCGTTTCTGGGCCAGCAAACCGCTTGTGTGCTTTGCTAACAAAGATAGGGGATTGAGGGCGGAACCCGCCCCGCGCGCCGGGCCGGTACTCCAGCGGCAAAATTTCCGTTACTTGCCCGCCGCCGGAAGCCCCTGGGTCTCGGCCACTACGATACCGTGTATTTCTCACCCTTCGCTTATATACTTATGAAGAAGCTCCTCCTGCCGCTGCTGCTCACGATTAGTAGCTTGGCCCAGGCCCAGCAGCCGTTTTCCTACACCGTCAAAGGCAAGCTCGGCACCCTCAGCGCGCCGGCCAAAGTGTATCTGATGCGTGGTTTCACGGTGCTTGATTCGGCGGCGGTGAAAAACGGGGCATTCGAAATCAAAGGCACGGCTGCGGAGCCCGTTTCGGCTGATCTGATTTTGCGCGGTAATGGACGTCTGGGTGATTTATTTGGTTCATTAGGTGGCCGAACCCGACTATTCCTAGAGCCCGGTACAGTCATCGTCAGCAGCTCCGATTCGCTAGCGCATAGCATCATCAAAGGAGGTCCGGTAAACGCTGATTTCGCCCGGCTCAATGCGGCTACCCAGCCGGTAATCGACCAAATACAGGCTTTCGGCACCGGTGCCGCTAAGGCTTCTGAGCAGGAGCGGCAGGACGCGGCTTCCCGGGAGCGTTTACAGAAGCAATTCGAGTCGTTCAACAAGCAAATGGCCGCTACTACCTACGCCTTCATCAAAGCCAACCCGGGTTCCTGGGCCAGTCTGAATGCGCTGATGGAAATACAGATGCTCGACTTGCCGGCGTACGGCACCGTAGGCCCGCTCTACGAAGCACTAAGCCCCCAGCTCCGCAACAGTTCGGCAGGTCGCGTTTATGGCGAACTGGTAAAAGGCCTTAAAACGGTAGCCGTAGGCGCTCAAGCCCCGGAATTCGCCCAGCAGACTCCCGATGGCAAAACGGTTTCCCTGCGCGACTACCGGGGCAAATACGTGCTGGTGGATTTCTGGGCCAGTTGGTGCGGGCCCTGCCGCCAGGAAAACCCAGCGGTTGTCGAGGCATATAACGAGTACAAAGGCCGCAATTTTGAGGTGCTGAGTGTGTCGCTCGATGACGAAAAAGGCCGCGCCAAGTGGGTGAAAGCCATTGCCGAAGATAAGCTGCCCTGGACCCAGGTATCGGACCTGAAGGGGTGGCAAAACGCGGCCGCCCGCCTCTATCGCATTACTGGCATCCCCCAAAATTACCTAATTGACCCCAATGGGAAAATTCTGGCCTCCAATCTGAAAGGGGAGGGGCTGCGCGAAGCCCTGGCCCAGTACGTGAAGTGACCCTAGAACTGCTTGTGGGCGGGCAGTTGCAGAATTTCGAGCTGCCAGCGCAGCTCCTCGGGCCGCACCGGGAAGGGCTGGTCGTGGCGCAGGGTCTGGTACACGGCGTCGAACAGGCCGGCATAGTTGCCCGTGGGGGCTGGGAGGGAGGCGGTGGTGAAACGGCCCGGCTCGGTGGCCAGCGTGAGGGTGCCCGCGGCTCCGGCGGGCTCCTGGCCGTAATCGGGGGCGGTAGGCGGGCAGCCCTGGTCGAGCTGGGTTTCCTGCACGTCGGCGCGGCTTTTCTGGAAGCTGCCCTGGGTGCCGTGCAGCACATAGGCCGGCCCCGGGGCGGCCGTGAGCAGGCTGCCCGTCACGAACACGTTCAGGCCCCGGGCATACTGCAAATGAGCGTGGAAGTAGTCATCGACCCGGGAGCCGGGCCGGTGGCTGGCCCGCGTGAAGTGGCTCTGCTCGGGCCGCCCGAACAAACTCAGGGCCTGATCCAGCACGTGGGGGCCGAGGTCGAAGCTCAGGCCGCTGGTGGGCACGGCGGGGTCTTCCTTGAATTTCTTCGGGTTGAGAGCTGCCTTGAACCGGTCAAAGCGGAAGTGGACCTCCGTGAGCTGGCCCAGCTGCCCGCTTGCCACTACCTGGCGTACCAGCTGGAAATCGGAATCCCAGCGCCGGTTCTGGTAACCCAGCACGTGCCGCTGCTGCTGCCGGGCCAGCTCCAGTAATTCGTCCAGTTCGGCTACGGTGGCGGCCACGGGCTTTTCGATGAGTACGTGCTTGCCGGCCCGCAGCGCCTGCCGGGCCAGGTCAAAATGGGTGTTGTTGGGCGTGTTGACGACGACCAGTTCCAGGGCCTCATCGGCCAGCAGCGCGTCCACTGAATCGTAGCTGATAATGGCCGGGTAGGCAGCGGCGGCCGTTTTACGGCTCCGCTCCACCACGGCCCGCAGCTGAAAACCGGAGTGCGTATTCAGAAAAGGCGCGTGAAAAATGCGGCCCGACATGCCGTAGGCCAGCAGGCCGGTTTGAATGGGATGGGACATGGAAGGTTGGCAGCAGGAAAAGGTGCGAATGGATAACCGGCCGGTCGGCCCGGGGCGGGAGCCGGCCTGTTTACGCAGAAAGACAGGGTCGGGACGGAAGCGGCCGGCCGCCGAAATTTTTCTACCTTTCTCCCGCGTGTCCGGTTTTAAACTTCTCACTTTTTCGCCGGTTAGCTTACCTATGACGATGCTGGCAGCCGCAGCCGTAACCACGGCTACTTTCTTCGGGATGGAATTCGTAGCCTGGTTTATGCACCGGTTTGTGCTGCACGGGCCGCTGTGGTTCCTGCACCGCTCCCACCACGTGCGTCACCCGCACCGCTTTGAGCGCAACGACTTCTTCTTTCTGTTTTACGGCACGCTCTCGATGCTGCTGATTGTGTACGGCTCGGCCACCCACGATTTCCGGTTCTGGATGGGCGTGGGCATTGCCAGCTACGGCACGCTGTACTTCTTCGTGCACGACGTGCTGATTCACGGCCGCCTGCGCTTCTGGCGCAAGTCGCGCAACACCTACCTGCGGGCCCTGAACATGGCCCACAAGATGCACCACAAAACCACCGGCCGCGACGGGAGTGAGGAGTTTGGCCTGCTGTGGGTGTCGCCCCGCTACTTCACGCTGGCCCTGCGCCGGCCCGCCCCCACGCGCGTGCTGCGGTCCGGCTCTAAAAGCACTTCCTGATTTTCCCCAGCGCACTACCAACTACTACCGTGGGACATTTTTCTATCAGCGACCTGGAACAGCTTTCCGGTATCAAGGCGCACACCATTCGCGTCTGGGAGCAGCGCTACGGCATTCTGCGGCCGGTGCGCACGGCTACCAACATCCGCACCTACTGCGAGGACGACCTGCGCCGCCTGCTGAACGTGGCCACGCTCTGCGGGCAGGGCTATCGGATTTCGCAGATTGCCAAACTCAGTGAGCAGGAGCTGTCGAAAACCGTTATTTCCTGCAACGACAACAGCCACACCTATTGCCAGCACGTGAACGGGCTGTTGGCCGCCATGCTCGAAATGAATGAGTGTCAGCTGGTGCTTTTGCTCAATCAGACCATTGCCCGCAACGGTTTCGAAGAAACCATTCTGCGGGTAGTCTATCCGTTTTTGCAGCGCATCGGGGTGATGTGGCAGGCCGGCACCGTCAATCCGGCCCAGGAGCACCTGGTCACCAACCTGCTCCGCCAGAAGCTGATGGCCGCCACCGACGGCCTGCCGCCCGTAGCGCCCGCCACCACCCGGCGCTGGGTGCTGTTTCTGCCCGAGCGCGAAATGCACGAGCTAGCTTTGCTCTTTATGAACTACGTACTGCGCGCCCGCGGCCAGCACGTGCTCTACCTGGGCCAGAACTTGCCCATCACGGAGCTGGAAGCCGTGTGCGCCGCCTACCGGCCCCACGCCGCCCTCACCGTGATGACGGCCGTGCCCGAGCGCGACGAAGTGCAGAATTTCGTGCACGAGCTTAGTGCCCTCTGCCCCGACATTGCCCTGTACCTGTACGGCCCCCTGGCCCAACTGGAGTTCACGCTGCCCCCCAACGCTACCCGCCTGGCCCTGATTACCGATTTTATGGCTTTGGCTGATGAAGGCGCTGCCCCTGCTTCCCAACACTGCACCGCAGAATTAACTCAAGCATAACCTGTTTCTGCTGACCGCGCTGACCGCCCGGCCGTACGGAGAACATCCGGGGGCCGGGCGTTTGCGTACCTGAACACGCAGCCGCTTCGCCGGGGCCAAGCCGGGGGCAAAGGAAAAAACCAGCCGTCTGGGCGGCATTGTACAGAATTGAGGGTATAGTAAAAATAAATTGAGGTTGCAACGTACAAATCTGGAATCGGCTCGTATATTTGTTTAACTTTTTGCCACGAAAAGCTAAACAGTATGACCTCTTTGGAATTCACCGACCAAGTACAGAAGATTTCTTACTCCTTAAAGCCCGTGGCGATGAATCTGACCCGCGACGCTGACGATGCCAAGGACCTGGTACAGGAGACTTTGCTGAAGGCCATGCTGAACAAGGACAAGTTCAAGGCGGGCACCAATCTGAAGGCCTGGTTGTACACCATCATGCGCAACACCTTCATCAACAACTACAACAAAATCACCAAGCGCAACAGTAACATCGATAGCACGGAGTACTTCCAGTACTTTAATACCGATGAAAATTACATTACGCACAACGGAGCCAGCTCCGACTTCGTAGTAACGGATATCAACGCCGCCATTGCCGGTCTCTCGGCCGACTACCGGACGCCGTTCATGATGTACTACATCGGTTACAAGTACCTGGAAATTGCGGAAAAGCTGCAAATTCCCATTGGAACCGTGAAGAACCGTATTCACATCGCCCGCAAAGAACTCAAGCAGGCGCTGAAGACATACGCCCCCGGCGTGTAGGGAATAGGGAGAGAGTACAGACCCGCCCCGGGCGTATAGCGGGCCGCGGACTACGATTTGCCCCCGGGCAACGTGGTTTGCGGCCCGTCTGCTTTCGGGCCCCTGCTGTCGGCTGCGGCGTAGTCCTGGGCCCCGGAAATTTGGACCGACTCCAAAACCTGCGGGCTCCGGCCGGGTATGTTATCCGAAAGTCCGGCCCGAAGTCGGGCAAATACCCATCTTTGCGGTGATTGATGGCCCGGGGGCCGTCGGCGCGTAATTCCGTTTTGTTTGTGAGTAAACACATCATTGTTATCGGGGCGGGCTTTGCCGGCCTGTCGGCCGCCACTACGCTGGCCCAGCGCGGTTACCGCGTAACGCTGCTGGAAAAAAATGAGGGTCCCGGGGGCCGGGCCCGCCTGTTCCGGGCTGAGGGCTTTACCTTCGACATGGGGCCGAGTTGGTACTGGATGCCCGATATCTTCGAGCAGTACTTCGCCCGCTTTGGCAAAAAAGTGGCCGACTATTACGACCTCGTGCGCCTCGACCCCTCGTACCAGGTGATTTTCAAGGGTCCCGAGGCGGTGGATATTCCGGCAGCCATGAGCGAGCTGCGGGCCCTGTTCGAGCGGTTTGAGCCCGGCAGCGGGGCCCGCCTCGATGAGTTTCTGCGCCAGGCCGCCTACAAGTACCAGGTGGGCATCGGCAAGTTCGTGCACATGCCCGGCCGCTCCCTGCTCGAATTCGCCGACCCGCGCCTGCTCGTGGATGCGTTGCGGCTGGATCTGCTCCAGAGCATGCACCAGCACGTGCGCAAGTTCTTCCGTGACCCGCGTCTGCTGGAGCTGGTGGAGTTCCCCATCCTGTTTCTCGGGGCTACCTCGGAAAACACGCCGGCCCTGTATTCGCTCATGAACTACGCCGACCTGGCCCTGGGCACCTGGTACCCGATGGGTGGCATGCACAAAATTGTGGAAGGCATGGTGGCCCTGGCCCGGGAGCAGGGCGTACAAATCGAGTACAACGCGCCCGTGGAGCAGATTGTGGTGGAAAACGGCCGCACCACCGGCGTGCAGACCGCCGCCGGCTTCCGCGCTGCCGACGCCGTGGTGGCCGGCGCCGACTACCACCACGCCGAGCAGCACCTGCTGGCCCCCGAATGGCGCACCTACTCTGAGGCCTACTGGGACAAGCGCACGATGGCGCCCTCATCCCTGCTGTTTTACCTGGGCGTGAACAAGCGCCTGCCCAACCTGCGCCACCACAACCTGTTCTTCGACGAGGACTTCAGCCTGCACGCCCAGGAAATCTACGAGGACCCGCAGTGGCCCAGCCGCCCGCTGTTCTACGTCTCGGCCCCGTCCCAGACCGACTCTACGGTGGCCCCGGCGGGCTGCGAGAACGTGTTTCTGCTGATGCCGGTAGCCCCCGACCTGCCCGACCCCGAGGCCACCCGGGAGCACTACTACCACCTGATGATGGAGCGCCTGGAGCGGCACTGCGGCACCAGCATCCGCGACGCGGTGGTGTTCAAGCGCAGCTACGCCCACCAGGATTTTATGCAGGATTACCACAGCTACAAGGGCAACGCCTACGGCCTGGCCAACACCCTGCGCCAGACGGCCATCCTCAAACCCTCACTCAAGAGCAAAAAAGTGAGCAACCTCTATTTCACCGGCCAGCTCACCGTGCCCGGCCCCGGCGTGCCGCCCTCCCTCATCTCGGGCCAGGTAGTAGCGGGGGAAATCTTTAAAGAATTAAGAATGCCTTCTAAATAGCTTTAAACGTCAACCTGAGGTTAAGGAGTGGGATTTTCAGGGTTAGTCAGCTGCCTGCAAATGCTTAATTCTTAATTCGTAATTCTTAATTGAAATTTGGACCACGTCGCTCTTTTCACCGAAACCAGCCGGGCGTGCAGCAAGCTCATCACGCAGCGCTACAGCACGTCCTTCACGCTGGGCATCCGGACCCTGGACCAGCGGTTTCACCTGCCGGTGTACTCCGTGTATGGGTTCGTGCGCTGGGCCGATGAGATTGTGGACACGTTTCACGACCACGACAAGGCGGCCCTGTTCGCCGATTTCCGGCGCCAGACCTACGAGGCCCTCGACCAGCGCATCAGTCTGAACCCGGTGCTGCACGCCTTTCAGGACGTGGTGCACCAGTACGGCATCGACCGGGAGTTCATCGACGCCTTTCTCTACAGCATGGAAATGGACCTTGATGACCGCAGCTACGACCAGTCGTTGTACGCCCGCTACATCTATGGCTCGGCCGAAGTGGTGGGGCTCATGTGCCTGCGCATCTTCTGCGAGGGCAACCAGGCCCAGTTCGACCACCTGCGCGAGCCGGCGCGCCGCCTGGGCTCGGCCTTCCAGAAAATCAACTTTCTGCGCGACATCCGCTCCGATTACGAGGACCGGGGCCGGGTGTACTTTCCGGGCGTGCAGTACGAACGGTTCACCGACGAGGTAAAGCGCGAGATTGAGGCCGATATCCGGGCCGATTTTGAGGCCGGCTACGCGGGCATTGTGCAGCTGCCGCGGGCGGCCCGGCTGGGCGTGTACCTGGCCTACGTGTACTACCTCAAGCTCTTCCACAAAATCCGTCAGCTGCCGGCCCGCCACATTCAGCAGGAGCGGGTGCGGGTGCCCACCAACACCAAGCTGCTGCTACTACTGGGCTCCTGGTTTCGGTACCGGATGGCGCGCATCTGAGCCGGGGCAGGGGAGGAAACGGTCAGAATTTCGCTATTTGGCGTCATAATTGAAGCAGGCCGGCCCGACTACCGGCCGCGGCCGGTCATCTTTATGACGCTAACTTCCGTTCAACTCCGTGATTCGCTCCCTGTTCCTGATTTTCCTTCTGACTTTTTCCACCCTCGTGCCAACCGAAGCCAACCCGTATTCCGTTCATCAGCTCCGCCGCCACTATCAGCAGGCGGCCACCAGTAAAGAAGCCGGCGAGAAATTCCACAAGCTCATGGCTGCCTACACCCAGCAGGACGCCGTAGTGCTGGCCTACAAAGCGGCCGCCGAAGCCATCCGGGCCCGCGACGCCTCCATGTTCAACAAGCTCACCTACGTGCAGCAGGCCAGCAAGCAGTTCGACCAGGCCGTGAAGCTCGACGCCGACAATGCCGAAGTGCGGTTTCTGCGCCTGAGCGTGGAAAGCAATCTGCCCGGCTTTCTCAACCTGAGCCAGCACGTAGAGGAAGACCGTCAGTTTCTGGTCCGCACCCTGCTCAACCATCCCAAGTCGGGCCTCGACGCCGAGTCGTTTGGGCTGGTACGCGACTTTCTGGTGCAGCGCGGCCACGTTTCCGACGACGACGCCCAGAAGCTGGCCCGGCTGTAGTGGTTGGCCGGCCGGCCGGTTACTACGGCTCCGTAACGTCCGTCCGGACCTTGCGGAGCCGTTTTTCGTACCGTGGGTCTATCTCCGAGTTGTTTCTCCTTGCTTTATGAAATCTATTTTACTGTTTCTCCTGCTTGCTCTGGTGAGCAGCTATACCTACGGCCAGCAGATTTTGCTCAAAGGGCGGGTCCTGGACGAGAAAAACCAGCCCGTGCCCTACGCCAGCGTGGGCGTAGAGGGGGCCGAAGTAGGCACCGCCACCAACGAGGCGGGCGAGTTTCTGCTGCGGGTGCCGCGCCTGCCCCAGCAGCTCAAGTTTAGCAGCCTGGGCTTCGAGCCGGTGACGCAGCCGGTTGCCAGTGCCAGCGCGCCGCTCGTCATCCGGCTGCGGGCCAGCGCCGTGGCCCTGCCCGAAGTGCGGGTGCGCAACCCCCAGCAGATAGCCACCGAGCTGGTGCAGCGGGCCAGTGCCAAGCTGGCCCGGCATCGGCGCCAGGTAAGTTACGGCCAGGCCTTCTACCGCCAGAAACAGCGCCATAACGGCCGGTATACGGAGTTTCTGGACGCGTACTACGATGTGCGCTTCACGCCCGAAGGTATCAATGGCTGGATGCTGGACCAGGCCCGCTTTGGCCAGGTAGCCGAAGATACCGGCGTGGAAATGACCAATTTTTCGGCCGCGTTACGGCTGATTCCGGTGTACGAACCCAAACCCAGCCCCAAAACGGTGGCCGTGCCGCTGGGGCCACGCGCGGCCGAGCAGTTCTCGTTTCAGCTGCGGGAAGTGCTGCGTAATGGCCATGAGGAAACGGCCGTTATCGACTTTGCGCCCCGGCCTGAGCTGGGCCAGGCGGCCCTCACCGGCACGCTCTACCTCGACCTGAACACGGCCGCGCTGCGGCGGGTGGAAAGCCACGTGCCCATTGCCAACCTCATGACGCTGCAGTTTGGCGAAGGCACCAGCCTCGACTCCCAGACCATGCGCATGACAACCGATTTCGTGCCCTACCAGGATTCGCTGAGCCGCTTGCAGTCCGTGCGGGCCGACCAGCGCATTGTGCTGCGGTACCAAAACCAGACCGATACGACCACGGTAAGCGGCAATCTGTTCTTCTACAACTACGCTCCCGGACACGAAGGCAAGGGCTACAAGCCAACCGGCATCAACTACAACGACCTCAAACAGGCCCGTAAGCAGCGCTACGACCCCGAGTTCTGGCGTAGCCGGGAAGTGCTGCGCGCTTCTCCCACCGAAGAGCGCGTCATCCGCGACCTGGAGCAGCAGCAGGCTTTCGGCTCATTTTAAGCGCCGGAACTGGGGAGGCCCGTTAAACACCAACGGGCTTTTTCCGGTTTCTGCTCTATCTTCCGGCTAAAGCAACCTTCCGGGGGCTTGTCGGGTTACTTCGTTAGCTATGCCGCACCACCTGAGCGTCCGTATCGACCCCAATTCCGGCTTTTGCTTCGGCGTCATCTATGCCATTCAAATGGCCGAGGACCTGCTTGATGAGCAGGGTTACTTGTATTGCCTGGGCGACATTGTTCATAATGACGAGGAAGTAGAGCGCCTGGAACGGCGCGGGCTGCGCATCATCGATTACGAGCAGCTGGCCGCGTTGCGGCAGGAGGCCGTGCTCATCCGGGCCCACGGGGAGCCGCCCAGCACCTACCAGATGGCCATGGAAAACGAGCTGACCCTCATTGATGCGTCCTGCCCGGTAGTGCTCAAGCTCCAGAACCGCATCAAAACCAGCTACGACAAGCAGGACCGGATTTTCATCTACGGCAAGCACGGCCACGCCGAAGTGCGCGGCCTGCTGGGCCAGACCAGCGGCCAGGCCGTGGTATTTGAGAACCTGGAAGAGTTGCTGGGCCACGAGTTGCCCGCCCGCCTGACCCTCTACAGCCAGACCACTAAGAGCACCGACTCCTTTTACCGCATCAAAACCGAGCTGGAGCAGCGCGGCTACGAGGTGAATGCCAACGACACCATCTGCCGCCAGGTGAGTAACCGCGACAAAGACCTGCGCCGTTTCGCGGCTCAGTTCGATCAGGTCGTGTTCGTGTCGGGCACCAAGAGTTCCAATGGGAAGGTGCTCTACCAGGTCTGCAAGGATACCAACCCGGCTACCCACTTCATTTCCAAGGTGGACGATTTGTGCCCGGGCTGGTTTGAGGCGGGCCAGAGTGTGGGAATTTGTGGCGCCACCAGCACGCCCATGTGGCAGATGGAGCAGGTTCGCGACGCCCTGCTGGCGCTGTGAAACCGGGAATGAGTGATTGAGCGAATGAGTGAGTTGATGCATCCTGTTAGCGGGGCGGCGGTTGCCGCCAGCCACCCGGCCCCGGTCCGCCCGGCCCGGGTAAAGCCCGCGCCGCTGGGCGGATGGGGGGTGCTGGCGGCACTGCTCATCATCGGGAGCTGGGCCGGGCTGCTGACGTTTCTGCTGGCCTTTTACCAGCCCGACTGGCGTACGCCCTGGCCCTACCTGCTGGCGTTATTGCAGACCCACCTTTATACGGGCCTTTTTATCACGGCCCACGATGCCATGCACGGCGTGGTGAGCCCGCGCAAGTGGCTCAACAATGCCCTGGGCCTGCTCACGGCGGGTTTGTTTGCCTTCAACTGGTTCCCGGGGATGCTACCCAAGCACCATGCCCACCACCGCCACGTGGCTACCGAGCACGACCCCGACTTTCACGACGGCCGCCACCCGGGTTTTCTGCCCTGGTTTGCGCGCTTCGCCTGGAACTACGTCACGCTGGGCCAGGTAGTGCTGATGGCCGTCACGTACAACGTGCTCAAGCTGTTTTTCCCGCAGGCCAACGTAATTACCTTCTGGATGCTGCCGGCCGTACTGGCCACGTTGCAGCTGTTCTTCTTCGGTACCTACCTGCCCCACCGTGGCGAGCACGCCCCCGACAACCTGCACAAGGCACGCAGTCAGTTTCGCCACCACCTGTGGGCCTTCGTGAGCTGCTACTTCTTCGGCTACCACTACGAGCACCACGACCAGCCCTATCTGCCCTGGTGGCGCCTCTGGCGAACCAAGTAAAATTCCTGCTGTAACCGCAGAACTACTGCTGGCGGCGAATGAGGGAGTGGTTGACAATGCGCTCCGTGACCCGCTCCCGGTACGTCTGGCCCAGGGGCAGGGCCCGGCCGCCCACCTTCACCTCCAGACTGCTCATGGAATCAATCCGGGCAGCATTGACCAGGTAGGAGCGGTGGGTACGTATAAACAGGCCGGGCGGAAGCTGTTCTTCCAGATTTTTCAGATTCACCAGCGTAAGGTGAGTGCGGCCATCGGCAGTATTGATTTTGGTGAAATCCTTGAGGGCCTCGATGTAGAGCACCTCCCGGTAGTGCAGGCGCACGAACTGCGCGTCGGTCCGGATGAAAAACGAGCCCCAGCCCGTGAGCGTGTCGTTCTGCATGTCCGGCTGGGCCATGTTCACGCGCAGAATACCGGCCACCTTGCTCACGGCCTTCAGAAACCGGTCGAGGGAAATAGGCTTGAGCAGAAAGTCGATAACATCGAGGTTGAAGCCCTCCATGGCATATTGCGGATGGGCCGTCATCAGGACTACCAACGGGGGCTGTTGCAGGGAGCGCACCAAGTCAATTCCCGACAAGTGGGGCATCGTGACGTCGGAAAACAGGACCTGCACCGGATGTTCCGTCAGGTAGCGGTGGGCTTCCAGCGGATCGGTGAAGGCCGCTTTCACGTCCAGCGTGTCCGTCATGGCGATGTACGCCTGCAACAGGTCCAGTACCAGCGGGTCGTCGTCAAGGAGCAGGCACGAAATCTTCATGCGGAGGAGCTAAGGGGGGAGGTAGGGCAGTGAATATAAAAGGATAAAAATGAATTGTATAATAAATTATTGAAAGAAAACAATTTCGGTCGACTTCACGCCGCCATTGGTCTACTTCTTAGAAGAACTGATATATAATTAATAGGTTGATAATTAGTTATTTGCTTAGATTACGTAGAAGGCTAGAGAACTTTATGAGTACGTGCTGAAGCTGCCTTCCCAGTAGTCCGTCCTGTCCTGTCCACACACCTGCCGCTCATGAAAAATGCTTCACTCACCCCCCTTTCCAACGCTCCGCCCCTGGAACTGGGTGTAGCACTCACTATCGCCCATCACGAAGGCGTGCGCCGCTCCCTGCATACAGCTTTCGGGCTTAGCAAGCGGGCCATCAACCTGCGCATCGATCCGGGCATGGACCTGATTTTCCTCTGCGAGGCCACGCTGCCGGGCTCGTTGCCCTGTTTGGCCACCCTCACGCACCCGGCCGTTCAGGCCGTACTGCTGCGGCAGGCCACGCTCAGCTGGGTGCCCGAAGCCGACCAGGCCATCGGGCGGGGAACTCCCACGCTGGGCGCCCTGGAGCGCGGCAACTGTTTCCTGACGGCCAACAGCCGCAAGGTACCCATTGCCACCTTCGGGCCCGCCCACATCAAGCCGGCGCAGATAAATATGGAGTTGCTGGGCCAACCTAACCTGCTGGAATACCTGCGTGCCGAGTCCTTCATGCTCGAAATTTCGGGCACCAACCGTCGGCGGCTTAGTCGTTCCCTCGATTTCCGGGTCAACCTGCAGTTTGAAGTGCAGATGGCCGGCGCGGTGGCCCTGGCCTGAGCGCGCAACTGCAAGACAACTCCGCCCCAAAAAACGGAACAGCCCAGCCTGTAGTACCGAAAAAGCCCCCTGAAACGATTTTCAGAGGGCTTTTGAATGAAAGGGCGCGGCGTTAGTGGGTGCTGTTGGTTTTCTTGCAGCACTCCGGCAGCCGCTCATAGGCGCGGGCGTCGGCGGTCTGGTCGTTGGCGTCGTAGCCGGTTTTCTGAACGGCGGAGCGCAGCGCTTCCGGAGTTGTTTTGTCGGGGCGGTAGGTGACGGTCAGGACTTTGCTGGGTACGTCGAGGCTGGCCTGCTGCACACCTTTCTCGTAAGCCAGCGACTTTTCGAGGCGGGCCTTGCACATGTCGCAGACGGCGGAGGTCTTGAGCTGAAGCGTTTCGGTAGCAGGGCCTTTGGTTTTGGCCGCAGTCTGGGCGAAAGCGCCGGCCGAGGTCAGCAGCAGGCCGCCGGAGAGCAGGAGGGAGGCAAAGAATTTCATGGCAAGAAAACAAAGAAAGTGACGGTAAAAGTGCCCCGCAGGACGAAAAGAAGGGTTAGGGCAGCGTTACGCGCATGCCCAGGTAGGTGAGGCGGCCGTACACCGGGCCCCAGATCATGGCCGCATCAAAATCAGGACCAAACGGAGCGTAGGCGCCCTGAATGGGGTTGGGCTGGCGGCAGTTGGTCAGGTTCTCGACCCCGGCGTACACCTCCCAGCGCTTGAAGGCCCGGGTGAGCTGGGCATTGAGCAGGGCGTAGCGCGGACTCCGGGGCAGGGTCGCTTCGCCGGAGCCGTGCTGGTGGCCGGGGCTGCCAGGCTCATGGGCCAGGGGCCGGCGGCCGTAGCCCTGCACCGTGAGGTCGGCGCGCCACTTATCGAAGGCTGTGGCGTAGGCCAGGTTCAGGAACAGGCGGTTGCGGGGCGTGAGCACCCGGGGCAGCAGCTGGCCGGCGTAGGTGGTCTGCACATCCAGGTACTTGTAGGCGGCCTTAGCCTGGAGGCCCTTCACGGGTTCCACCTGCACTTCGGCCTGGAAGCTGCGCGAGTAGCTGCGCCCACCCGGCTCCAGGTTGCCGATGAGCAGCTGGGCCGGGTCGGTGTAGGGGTCGGCTACCACCTGGTTCTGGAATTCGGTGTGGTAGTAATCGGTGATGAAGGTGCCCGGTCGCCCGAAGGCATTGAAGTACTGGGTAAACGAGCCGCCCACGTTCCAGGCCGTTTCGGGCCGCAGCCCGGGGCTGATAACGAATTCGCGGGAGCTGACCAGCATGCCCGAGTTTTCGGCCAGCGGGTTGGCCGTGCGCAGGCCCCGGCCGGCGGCCAGGCGCAGCACCGTGTTCCGGGTGGCGTCGTACTTCACGTTGAGGCGGGGCGTGAGCAGCCAGCCATAGAGGTTGTGGCGGTCGAGGCGCAGGCCCGTGACCAGCGTGAGGTTGCGCGCGTTCTGGTAAGTATACTCGGCGAATACCCCGGGCACCTGCTCGCGGCGGCGGCGGTTTTCCCGGTCAAAGCGTTGCTGGGGCGTTTCGCCGGGGTACAAAAAGCCGGTGCGGTATACTTCCCGGTAGTCGTCGTGCAGAAAGCTCAGGCCGGTGCGGTAGGTATGGGCCGTGGTCCCGATGATGCTCTGGAAGAGCAGGGTAGCCAGGCCGGTGCGCTGGGTGCCGTCGTAGGTGCGCAGGCCGTAGCGGGAGGTGAAGTCGTGGTCGGTGGCCGAGAGCAGCAGGCCTAGGCTCTGGTAGGGCCGGCCGGCCCAGGTGTAGCTGGTTTTGGCGTAGCCGGTGTAGCGGTCGGTGGCCTGGGTGGTGCCGTAGAAGCTGCCGGGCGCCTCGGGGCGGTAGCCCAGCTGGCCGCCCTGGCGGGTTTCGCGCAGGCCCCCCAGCCCGATTTCCATCACCAGACCCTTGCCGGAAAGGTACTTCCACTTGTTGAACAGGTTGTACTGGGTGGCCAGGGGCAGATCCAGGAACCCGTCGTCGTTGCGGTCGGCGCGGCGGCCCAGGTGGTCGGTGTGCAGCAGCAGGGTGGTACTCACCTTGGAGCTGAGCCGGTGGGCCAGGTTCAGGTTCAGATCGAATTTGCCCAGGTCGTTGACGTAGGCGTTGAAGTGCAGGCGGTCGGCTTTGTCGGGCTCCTTGAGGCGGATGTTGACCTGGCCCGAAATGCTTTCGTAGCCATTCACCACCGAGCCCATGCCCTTGATAATGTCGATGCCCTCAATCCAGGGACCCGCCAGGTAGTTGAGGCGGTAAGGCGTGGCCAGGCCGCGCAGGGCGGGCAGGTTGTCCACCGTCAGCAGGGAGTAAGCACCGTCGAGCCCCAGGAGCTGAATCTGCTTGGCCCCCGACACGGCGTCGGTGGTCGAAACTTCTACCGAGGCGTTGGTTTCGAAGCTTTCGGCCAGGTTGCAGCAGGCCGATTTGGTCAGGTCGCGGCTGCTGATGACCTGGGTATTGGTGGGAGTGAGGGCCGAGTAAGCCAAGGCCCGGGCTTCCACTTTCACCTCGCCCAGCTCGGCTGAGCGGCGCAGCGGCACGCGCAGGTAACCGCCGCCGGCGCGTACCGTATCGGCCAGGTACCCCAGGAAATTAAGGATGAGGCGGTTGTCGGAGCCGGCCGGGCGCACCAGGGAAAAGGCGCCCTGGGCATCGGTAGTGGTGGCACCGGCCGTGGTGCTGAGCCAGCGCACCACGGCCCCGGGTACGGGCGCGCTGGTGGTGGCATCGAGTACGAGGCCGCGTACGGGGGCCACACTGGCATCGGGCGACTGGGCGCGGGCCGCGGGACCCAGCACGAGGCCGGCTACGGTGAGCACCCGGCGGAGCCGGTCAGGAAAAAGCATAGGAAGAGGAAGTTAGCGGTTCTTGCCGAAGTAAACGGGCCGCCCCCACGGGCACGGCCGGCTTCCGCTGCCAAGCGGAAGCCCACGGAAGAAACGCTAGACTACCAGTACGCCCACGAACGTGAGCAGGGCGCGGCCCCCCAGCGGAGGCGGGGACGAGTCGGCTGCAAACCAGCGGGCGGCTGGTTCGGCCGTGGCGTTAGCCCGTAAGGCCGGCGCCGGCGCGCTGGGCCACAGGGGTAGCAGGGCCGGCGCCGGGGCTTTCACCCAGCTGAGCTGGGCGGCGGGCGCGTCGAGCTTGTGGAAGTGGGCCCCGAACTCGCAGCAGCTTTTGGTCAGTTGGGGGGCGGCGGCCTGGTGGACGCCCGGCGTCCGTCCCGCCGGCGGGCAGCCGTGGTGCGCGGGCCGGAAGATAATGGCCGCCGAATGGTGTCCGCTCTGCCGGCAGGTGTGCTGCTGAACCGTGAGGCCCACCGAGGCGGTGAGCACCAGCAGGGCCAGCAGGGCACTGAAAAACCGGTGGCGGAACGGACGTTTCATAAGCAGTGCCAAAGATACAACGTGCTGGCTGAACGGACCGTGCGCAATCCGGGTCCGGGAGGTGCAAAAGTCCGGTTCACCGGCTGGGCACCAGCAGTCCTTCCGGCCGGCGTGGCTGTCCGACGGGCGTCTGTCATTCTGGCGGGCCGTCGCGTGGCTGCGGGGTGGAAGAGCGGGAAAACCGCCTGTATATAGCGTGAAGGGCATAGTCGGGGGTGGTAGAAAATGGTAAATCGTGGTGGCCTTTTCCGGGCGGTTGCGTACTTTTGCTATATCCCCTTGCCATGGCCCCCGCACCCCGCCCTTATGAACCAGTTGCTCTCCGGCGAATACGAGTGCAAGCTCGACCCGAAAGGTCGGCTGGTGCTGCCGGCGAAGGTGAAGGCCAACCTGCCCGAAGCCTCCGGCAACCAGCTGGTGCTGGTGCGCGGGTTTGAGCCCTGCCTAGTGCTCTACCCACGGGCAGCCTGGCGCGTAATTCATGAGAAGGTGATGGCCCTGGACGAGTTCAATGAGGAATACCGCCAGTTTCAGCGCAACTTCTTCCGGGGCATGACGGAGGTGGAGCTCGACAGCATCGGGCGGTTTATGCTGCCGCGCACCATGCTGCGCTACGCCGGCATCGAGCGGGAAGCCATTATCGTGGGCCTGGGCAACCGCTGCGAAATCTGGGACCCCACCCGCTACGACGACTTCCTCATCAAGGACCAGCAGCGCTTCTCGAAGCTGGCCCAGAAATTTCTGACCACCGATACCGGCCCTTTCGGCCCCCTGGCCGCATGAGCAACGATTTGAACGAGTACGCCAACGATACCGCCTACCACCGCCCCGTGATGCTGCGCGAGTGCCTAGAGGGGCTCGACCTGCAACCCGGCGGCCGCTATGTCGACGTTACGTTCGGGGGCGGCGGCCACTCGGCCCGCATCCTGGAGCGTTTGCAGCACCCCGGCCACCTGTTCAGCTTCGATCAGGATGCCGATGCCGAGGCCGAAGCCGCCCGGCTGGCCCGGCCGGAGTTTACCTTTATCCGCAGCAACTTCCGTCACCTCCACGCCGAGCTCAACCAGCGCGGGGTGCTGCCCGTGGATGGCCTGCTGGCCGATCTGGGCGTGTCGTCGCACCAGTTCGATACGCCCGAGCGCGGCTTCAGCACCCGCTTCGACGGCCCCCTGGACATGCGCATGGACCCCGACGGTGGCGACGCCTCGGCTGCTGACCTTATTAATGAGTACCCGGAGGCCGAGTTGCACCGCATTTTTGGTATGTACGGGGAGGTAACCAACGCCCGCACCCTGGCCGCCACCGTGGTAAGTGCCCGGCGCGGGCAGGCCATTACGACCATTGCGGGCCTCAAAAAGGCCATTGCGCCCTGCACGCCCCGGGGCAAGGAAAACAAGTACCTGGCCCAGGTTTTCCAGGCTCTGCGCATCGAGGCCAACGACGAAATGGCGGCCCTGCGCGAGATGCTGGAGCAAACGGCCCGGGTGCTGCGTCCCGGCGGGCGGCTGGTGGTCATGAGCTACCACTCCCTCGAAGACCGGCTGGTGAAGAATTTCCTGGCCAAGGGCAAGTTCTACGGCGAAGCCGAAAAGGACCTGTTCGGCCGCACCGACCTGCCCTTCGAGGTAATCACCCGCAAGCCCGTGGAAGCCACGCCCGAAGAAATTGCCCTCAACAGCCGCGCCCGGAGCGCGAAGCTGCGCATCGCAATTAAGAATTAGCAATTAAGAATGAGGAATTACAGTTTCCATTGTCAATGCTGCAAAGCTGCCCGTCAATAGCCGGGTGCTTTGGATACTGACGCGCACCGTAAGCTTTCAGCTCTTAATTCTCAGTTCTTACTTCTTACTTGAACAAGAATGGCCACCAACACCGTCCGTCCTGCCGCCAGCCAGCCCCGCGCCAACGTGCCCCGCACTGCGGAGCCGGTGCCGGAGCGCCCGCCGGTAGCCGGGCCGGAACCCGCGGCGGCCCCCGCCCCCCGGCCCGTGCGGCCGCCGCGGCCGGCGGCCGAAAAGCGCAGCAACTGGAGCGTGTTCACCCTGCTCGAGCGCGTCACGCGGGTAGACGGGCTGTTTCGGGAGGGCCTGCCGGTGCGGTTCCTGCCCCACCTGCTGTTCGTCATGTTCCTGACGCTGGTTTACATCGGCAACACGCACTACGCCACGCGCCTGAACCGCAGTATTCAGAAGCTCAAAATTGAAACCGAGGACCTGCGCGCCGACTACACCACCCTCAAATCGGATTACATGGAGGCCAGCAAGCAGAGCGAGGTGGCCCGCAAAGTGGCCGCTTACGGGCTGGTGGAAAGCTCCTCGCCGCCCTTCCGCATTGCCGTGCCCGCCGGCGGCCTCGACGCCGCCGAGCTCGAGCGCATGCCCCTGCTCACGGCCGACTCGGTGGCGGCCATGACCGCCCGCGCCCGCGCCGACTCGCTGCGCCGCGCCGTGGGGCCCGCCCTGGGCGGCGACTCGGTGGAGGTAGGGGCGCCGCCCGTGCCCATCGGCACCGATGTGAATGGCGAGCCGGCCGTGCCGGCCGCCGCATCTTCCAATCGTTCAGCCAACCGCCGCAATGAAAGGAAACGTTAAAAAAAGTATTGTAACCCGCATCCGGCTGGCCTTTCTGGGGGTCTGCCTGTTTTCGGCGGCCATTGTGTGGCGCATTGCCCACATCCAGTTTCAGGAAGGAGCCCGCTGGAGCGCCCTGGAGCAGGAGCGGCGCATCGTGTACCAGCCCGTTTTCGCCACCCGGGGCAACATCTACTCCGATAACGAAAGCATCATGGCCACCTCCCTACCTTTTTACCGGGTGGCCTGGGACCCGAGCGTGGTAAAGGACGACCTGTTCAACCAGAAAGTAGATTCCCTGGCCGGCCTGCTGGCCAGCTTCTTCGGCGACCGGAGCAAACAGGAATATTCCCGCCGGCTCAAGGATGCCCACAATCCGAAAAGCAAAACGCGCTACATCCGACTGAATTCCAAGCAGATTAACTACCAGGAGAAGAAGGAGCTGGCTACCTGGCCCATTTTCCGGGAGGGCAAGAACCGGGGCGGGGTGATTTTTGAGAAGGTGGACAAACGCTTCCGGCCCTTCGGCGGGCTGGCTCAGCGCACCATCGGCTTTATCAACGAAGACAAGAACGGGGCGGGCCTGGAGTTTACCTTCAACCGCCACCTGGCCGGCCGCGACGGCGAGGCCCTGTTTGAGCGCCTGCCCGGGGGCAACAAGCCCATCTACGACGGCACCGAGGTGAAGCCCCAGCCCGGCTACGACGTGAAAACGACCCTCGACATCAACCTCCAGGACATGGCCGAAAACGCCCTGTATAAGTCGCTGGTGGAAAACAACGCCCAGTACGGCACCGTGATTCTGATGGAGGTGAAGACCGGCGAAATCAAGGCCGTGGCCAACCTGGGCAAGGTGGCCGAGGGCGTGTACCGCGAGGATTACAACTACGCCATTGCCGACCAGGGCCGCACCGAGCCGGGCTCCACCTTCAAGCTGGCCTCCATGATGGCCGCCTTCGAGGAAGACCCCAGCCTGCAGCTCACCGACACCATTAACACCGGCCGCACCGGCTCGCTGAAAATCGGGGGCGCCGTGAAAACCGATTCCCACCCCTACGGCCGCATCACGCTCCAGCAGGTGTTCGAGAAGTCGTCGAACATTGGGGTGGCCAAGCTCACGGACCGCATCTTCAACAAGAAGCCCGAGAAATATACCGAGTACCTCAAGCGCTTCGGGCTCGATAAGCCCCTGGGCTTCCAGATGGCCGGCGAGGCCCGCCCCTACATCAAGGACCCCACCGACCGGAGCTGGAGCCGCACCTCGCTCACCACCATGAGCATCGGCTACGAGCTCAAGCTGGCCCCGCTCCAAACCCTGGCGTTTTACAACGCCGTGGCCAATGGCGGGGTGAAAATGCAGCCCATGATTGTCAAGCAAATCAAGCAGGCCGATAAGGTGATTGAGCAGTTTGAGCCCGTGGTGCTCAACCCCAAAATCTGCTCCGAGGAAACCCTGCAGAAGGTGCGCGCCATGATGGAAGGCGTGGTGGAGCACGGCACCGCCCGCGGCATCCGCAGCCGCGACTACCTGATTGCGGGCAAAACCGGCACGGCCTGGAAGTTCAAGAACGGGGCCTACACCCGCACCTACTCCACCAGCTTCTGCGGCTACTTCCCGGCCGATAATCCCAAGTACAGCTGCATCGTGGTGGTGGACTCGCCCAAGAACGGCCGCATCTACGGGGCCGACGTGGCCGCGCCCGTGTTCCGGGAGCTGGCCGACAAAGCCATGGCCCGCGACGCGGCTTCCCAGCGCCCCCTGCTGGCCCGCGCCCCCCAGGGCAAGTCGCGGGTGCCCCTGGTGCAGGCCGGCATGCAGGACGAGCTGACGATGATGTTCGCCCAGCTGGGCGTGCGCCACGCGGGCAGCACCGGCACCGATGACTGGGTGCGCACCGCCGCCGCCCCTGCCCCCGATTCGGCCGACGTGCTGTTGCGGCCTATGCCCGTGCGCCCTGGCCGGGTGCCCAACGTGCAGGGCCTCACCCTGCGCGACGCCCTGTTCCTGCTCGAAAACCGGGGCCTGCGGGTGCGCAGCATCGGCTCGGGCCGGGTGCGGGCGCAGTCGGTGGCCGCCGGCACGCCGGCCCGGCGCGGCACCACGGTGGTGCTCCAGCTCGAACCCATCGGCACCCAGTCGAGGCCGCTGGCGGTACTGGCGGGGGCACCCTGAATTCCCAGGGCTGAAGCCCTGGGCTAGTCAGCGGTGAAGCCAAGACCCACTACGTAGCCCAGGGCTTCAGCCCTGGGAAACTGGGAAGCCCGGGAAGTAACACGAACGATATACCAGACTGCTCTTGAACCAGAATACCACGCTTGCCCAACTCCTGACCGCCGTAGCCGTGCTCGACCAGCCGGGCCCGCCGGACGTTACCGTGGATACGCTCACCCTCGACTCGCGGCAGGCGGGGCCGGGCGCGGTGTTTTTCGCCCTGCGCGGTACGGCCACCGATGGCCACCAGTTCATGGCCAAGGCGGCCGGGCAGGGGGCGGCCGTGGTGGTCTGCGAGGAGCTGCCCGCCGAGCTCAACCCGGCCACCCGCTACGTGCGCGTGGCCGATTCGGCCCGGGCCATGGCCCTGATGGCGGCCGAGTTCTACGGCCACCCCTCCCGGCAGCTGCAACTGGTGGGCATTACGGGCACAAACGGCAAAACAACCTGCGCCACCATGCTCCACAAGCTGTTTCGGGAGCTGGGCTACCACTGCGGCCTGCTGAGCACGGTGCAGAACCAGATTGACGAGCAGGTGATTCCGAGCACCCACACCACGCCCGACGCTATCCGCCTCAATGAGCTGCTGGCCCGGATGCTGAAGGCCGGCTGCACCCACGTGTTCATGGAGGTCAGCTCCCACGCCGTGGTCCAGCACCGCGTTACGGGCCTGCACTTCGCGGGCGGGGTGTTCACCAACCTCAGCCACGACCACCTCGACTACCACGGCACCTTCGATGCTTACCTGAAGGCCAAAAAGGGCTTTTTTGACATGCTGCCGAAGTCGGGGTTTGCCCTGAGCAATGCCGACGACAAGCGCGGGGCCGTGATGCTGCAGAACGTGGCCGGCCGCCGGGAGCAGTACTCCTTGCGCGGCCACGGCGAGTTCCGGGCCCGGCTGCTGGAAAACGCGGTCCACGGTCTGCATCTCGAAATCGAGGGCCGGGAAGTGCAGTTCCGCCTCATCGGGGTGTTCAATGCCTACAACCTGCTGGCCATCTACGGCACGGCGGTGCTGCTGGGCGAAGACCCCACGGAGGTGCTCACGGTGCTTTCGGGCCTGACCTCGGCCCCGGGCCGGTTCGAGCCGGTGGTGTCGGAGAAAACGCGCGTCACGGGCATTGTGGATTACGCCCACACGCCCGACGCGCTGGAAAACGTGCTCCAGACCATTGCCGACATCCGCCAGCCCAGCCAGCAGGTGATTACGGTGGTGGGCTGCGGCGGTAACCGCGACGGGGCCAAGCGCCCCATCATGGCCCGCCTGGCCGCCGAGCTCTCCAACCGGGCCGTGCTCACCTCCGACAACCCCCGCTTCGAGAACCCCGCCGATATTCTGGCCCAGATGCAGACCGGCGTGCCGGCCGCCGCGCTGGGTAAAGTCCTTACCATTGCCGACCGGCGCGAAGCCATCAAAACGGCCGTGGCCCTGGCCCAGCCCGGCGACATTGTGTTGGTAGCCGGCAAAGGCCACGAAACCTACCAGGAAATCAACGGCGTCAAAACCGACTTCGACGACAAGCAGGTGCTGACCGACATGTTTCAGCTGCTGGGGAAATGAGTTTTTAGTTGCTGGTTGTCGGTTGTCAGAGGAACGTCATGCTGAGCGCAGCGGAGCGAAGTCGAAGCATCTCTACCGCTTCGTTGCCGTCGTCAGGATTACCATAGCAGTAGAGATGCTTCAACTTCGGCTACGCCTGCGCTCAGCATGACGTTCCTCTGACAACTGACAACTGACAACCAGCAACTGATAACTCACCTTTGACCCCAACCCAAAAAACCGAACCTTTGCAGTCCGAAAACCTCCATACCCCGACTGCTGACCGTTGCGCCCATGCTGTACTACTTCTTTAATTACCTCTACAAAGTTCACCACGTGCCGGGTACGGGGGTAATGCAGTACAGCTCGTTCCGGGCGGCGCTGGCCATTGTCTCTTCCCTCATCATTGCCCAGTACTTCGGCGCCCCGCTGATCCGGCTGCTGCAGCGCCAGCAAATCGGGGAAACCATCCGGGATTTGGGCCTCCAGGGCCAAGCCGAGAAGAAGGGCACCCCCACGATGGGCGGGCTCATTATTCTGCTGGCCATTCTGGTACCGGTGCTGCTGTTTGCCAAGCTCGAAAACATCTACATCATTCTGATGCTGGTGAGCACGGTGTGGCTGGGCCTGATCGGCTTCGTGGATGACTATATTAAGGTAGTCAAGAAGGACAAGGAGGGACTGGCCGGCCGCTTCAAGATTCTGGGCCAGGTGGGCCTGGGTCTCACGGTGGGCTGGGTGCTGTTCTTCAGCAACGACGTAACCGTGCGCCAGTACGCGCTGGCCAACGGCACGTTCTCGGCCGTGGACGCCAGCGGCGTGTACCAGGACGTGAAGCTGATGATTACCACCGTACCGTTTCTCAAGAACAATGAGCTCAACTACGGCGACCTGTTCGCCACGGCCGGTGACTTCTTCAACGAGTACTACGCCTTCTTCTACATTCCCATCGTCATCATCATCATCACGGCCGTCAGCAACGGGGCCAACATCACCGACGGCCTCGACGGCCTCGCGGCAGGTACCTCGGCCATCATCGGCACCACGCTGGCCATTTTCGCCTTCGTGAGCGGCAACGCCCTGCTGGCCGACTACCTCGACATCATGTTTATCCCGAACTCGGGCGAGCTGGTTATTTTCTGCGCCGCCTTCGTGGGAGCCTGCGTGGGCTTTCTGTGGTACAACAGCTACCCGGCCCAGGTTTTCATGGGCGATACGGGCTCGTTGGCCATCGGCGGCATCATTGCCGTGCTGGCCCTCATCGTGCGCAAAGAGCTGCTGATTCCGGTGCTCTGCGGGGTGTTCCTGATTGAAAATCTCTCCGTGATGGTGCAGGTGAGCTACTTCAAGTACACGCGCAAGAAGTACGGCGAAGGCCGCCGCCTGCTGCGCATGTCGCCGCTGCACCACCACTACCAGAAACTGGGCTACCACGAATCCAAAATCGTGTCGCGCTTCTGGATTGTGGGCATCATGCTGGCCGTTCTGACGCTAGTAACTTTGAAACTGCGCTAAATAGTAGAGCTCAGAATTGAGAGCTCAGAACCTAGATCATAGAGCTAAGAACGGAGAGGCCAAAGCTTGGAAGATGAAATGGCAACGCTGCCCTTCCTCCCATCTAAGCTCTAAACTCTAAGCTCTAAGTTCTAAACTCTAAGCTCTCAATTCTAGGCTCTAAGTTCTCAAATCTCATGTCTAAGATTGTCATTCTAGGAGCCGGCGAGAGTGGGGTAGGGGCAGCGCTGCTGGCCCAGGCCAAGGGCCACTCCGTGTTCGTGTCCGATAAGAGCCCGATTCAGCCCCGCTACCAGCAGAAGCTAACCCAGGCCGGCATCCGGTTTGAGGAAAGCCAGCATACGCTGGAAGAAATTCTGACCGCCGACGAGGTAGTGAAAAGCCCCGGCATCCCGGAAAAAGCGCCCGTTGTGCAGGCGCTGCGGGCCCAGGGCACGCCCATCATTTCTGAAATTGAGCTGGCCGGACGCTATACGCAAGCAAAGTGCATCTGCATCACGGGCACCAATGGCAAAACCACCACCACCCTGCTCACTTACCACCTGCTCAAGGAAGCGGGCCTCAAGGTGGGCCTGGCCGGCAACGTGGGCTACTCCCTGGCCGAGCAGGTCATGGCCGACGAGCACGACTACTACGTGGTGGAGCTGAGCTCCTTCCAGCTCGACGATACCATTAATTTCCAGCCCTGGATAGCGGTACTGCTCAACATCACCCCCGACCACCTCGACCGGTACGACTACTCGCTGGAAAAGTACGCCCAGTCCAAGCTGCGCATCACCCGGCGCCAGGACAGCAGCAACTTCTTCATCTACAACGCCGACGACGAAACCATCCAGCGCTACTTCAAGGGTGCGCTGCGGCCCATGCGCCAGCTGCCCTTCAGCCTCCACCACCGCCCTGATTTCCATCTGGCCGGCTATTACGAGGAAGAACAGCGGGTGCGCCTGGATTTGCTGCCGGGCTTCTACAGCCAGACTGAAACCGTGAGCACCGCCAATTCCCCGCTCATCGGTCAGCACAACCGCCAGAACACCCTGGCCGCCGTGCTCTGCGCCCGCGTGGCGGGGCTGGAAGCCGCCCAGATTGAGGCCGCGCTGAGCACCTTCCGCAACGCCGACCACCGCCTGCAGCTGGTGGGCGAACGGCATGGCACCCGCTTCATCAACGACAGCAAGGCCACCAACGTGGAAGCCGCCTGGTACGCCCTCGACGGCATCACGGCCCCTATTGTGTGGATTGCGGGCGGCACCGACAAGGGCAACGACTACACCAGCCTGCTGCCGCTGGCCAAGTCGCGGGTCAAGGCCCTGGTTTGCCTTGGCGTAGATAACGAGAAGCTAAAGGCTGGTTTTGGCGATATTGTGCCTCATCTCGAAGAAACCCAAAGCATGGAATCGGCTGTGCGCCGGGCCGCCGCCCTCGCCGCCCCCGGCGACGTGGTGCTGCTCTCGCCCGCCTGCGCCAGCTTCGACCTGTTCCGGAACTACGAAGACCGCGGCCGGCAGTTCGCGGCTGCCGTGGCCGCGTTAGGTACTGCCCCCGACAAGACTGAAGTAGTGTAATCAGCACGAAATCAACGAAAATCAGTGATTCATGGAGATTGTAACCAACTGGCTGCGCAAAAACCTCAAGGGCGACCCTATTCTGTGGGGCATCGTGGTGCTGTTTTCGCTCATTTCCATTGCAGTGGTGTACTCGGCTACGGGCACGCTGGCTTACAAAAGCCGGGGCGGTAACACGGAGTACTTCCTCATGAAGCACACCAGCCTGATTTTTGTGGGCCTGTTCTTTATGTGGCTGGCGCACCGGATTGATTACCGCTACTACTCGCGCATCTCGCTCTACGCCCTGCTGCTGTCGGTGCCGCTGCTGCTGTTCACTTACTTCATGGGCGGCACCACCTTCAACGATGCCTCCCGCTGGCTCACCATCCCCGTCATCAACCAAACCTTCCAGCCCTCCGACCTGGCCAAGCTGGCCCTGATTTCCCATTTAGCCTCCATGCTCAGCCGCCGCCAGCAGCACGTGGGCGACTTCAAAACCACCCTGCTGCCGGTAATGCTGTGGGTGGGCGTCATTTGCGGGCTGATTATCCTCTCGAACGCCTCCACGGCCCTGCTGCTGTTTGCCACCTGCCTGCTGCTGATGTTCATCGGGCGGGTGCCGCTCAAGCAAATGGCCGTGATGGTAGTCATTGGCGTCGTGATCGGGGGAGTGGGGCTGGTAGCCGGGCAGCGCTGGAAAACAGTGCAGTCGCGCATTGAAAGCTTCACCGACAAGAGCAAGCCCGTGCCCTTCCAGCTCGAGCACGCCTACATTGCCGAGGCCACCGGGGGGCTATTTGGCAAGGGACCCGGCAAAAGCACCGAGCGCAACATCATGCCCCACCCGTATTCCGACTTCATCTACGCCATCATCATCGAGGAATACGGTCTGTTCGGGGGCGTGGTGGTGCTGTTTCTGTACCTGGCCTTCCTGTACCGGGGGCTGAAAACGGTGATGAACAGCTACGGGGCCTTTGGGGGGCTGCTCTCGGCGGGCATCACGTTCAGTCTGGTGCTGCAGGCCATGGTGAACATGGGCGTGGCCGTGGGCCTGGGTCCGATTACCGGGCTGCCGTTGCCCCTGCTGAGCATGGGAGGCACGTCGCTCATTTTCACTGGCATCAGCATCGGCATCATCCTGGCGGTGAGCCGGGGCGAGCGGGAAATCCGCCCTATGGCCGGTGAGCCCGCCGACACGCCCCGTATCCCGAAAGTGTCGCAGTACGCCTGATTTTTTTAGTTGTCAGTTGATGGTTTATGGTTGTCAGTCAAGTGATTGGGCAATTGTTAAGCTTTTATAAACCTAATAACTGACAACTAGTAACTGACAACTAAAACAATGAAACTCATCATCAGCGGCGGGGGTACCGGGGGGCACATTTTCCCGGCGGTAGCCATTGCCAACGAAGTCCGCCGCCGCCGCCCCAATGCGGAAATCCTGTTCGTGGGAGCCAACGGCCGCATGGAAATGACCCGCGTGCCCGAGGCCGGCTACCACATCGTGGGCCTCGATATTGCGGGCCTGCAGCGCAGCCTCACGCCCAAAAATCTGCTGTTCCCCATCAAGGTGATGCGGGCCGTGCGCAAGGCGGGCAAAATTATTGAGGATTTCCGGCCCGATGCCGTGGTGGGCGTGGGCGGCTACGCCTCGGCGCCAGTGCTGCTGGCGGCCACCTCCCGCGGCATTCCGGCCCTGATTCAGGAGCAGAACTCCTACGCCGGCCTCGTCAACAAGCTGCTGGCCCGGCGCGTGCAGCGCATCTGCGTGGCCTACGAAGGCATGGACAAGTTCTTCCCCGCCGACCGCCTTGTGCTCACCGGCAACCCCGTGCGCACCGAAATGGCCGATGGCCAGCGCGCCGCAGCCCGGGCCTTTTTCGGGCTTGATGACACCCGGCCCGTGCTGCTGGTCATCGGGGGGAGCCTGGGGGCCCGCACCCTCAACCAGGCCACGGCCGCCGCGCTGACCCGCCTGCAGGCGGCCGGCGTGCAGCTGCTCTGGCAAACCGGCAAGCTCTACTTCCCCCAGGCCGAACAGCAGGCCGCGCCCTTCCGCGAAGCCGGCCTGCACGCCCACGAGTTCATCCGGCGCATGGATCTGGCCTACGCCGCCGCCGACGTGGTGGTGAGCCGGGCCGGGGCCCTGTCGGTGTCGGAGTTGTGCCTCACGGGTAAGCCCAGCATCCTGGTGCCTTCGCCCAACGTGGCCGAAGACCACCAGACCAAGAACGCCCTGGCCCTGAGCACCCGCGCCGCCGCCCTGCTCGTCCGCGACTCGGAAGCCGCCGCCACCCTCTACGACCAGGCCCTGGCCCTGCTCCAGGACCCGGTGCGTCAGCAGCAGCTGACCACCAACATCCGCCAGCTGGCCCGCCCGCAGGCCACGGCTACCATCGTGAACGAGCTGCTGAAACTGATTCCGAACGAGTAATAACGACTGGCGTTACCCAGTTTTCCAGACCCTAGGCTCCCAACACCCCACAGCATGCAAACCAACGTCTTCTTCCTCGGTATCGGCGGCATCGGTATGTCGGCGCTGGCGCGCTGGTTCCGGGCCAACGGGCACGTCGTGAGCGGCTACGATAAAACGAGAACTCCCCTCACGGAGGCCCTCACGGCCGAAGGCATCCTGATTCACTACGACGACGCGGTGGAAAACCTGCCGTCGGCCGTACGCGAAAACCCCGCCGATACGCTCGTTGTGCTCACGCCCGCCATTCCGAAGGACCACCGCGAGTGGGCCTGGCTGCGGGAGCAGGGCTACGACATCCGCAAGCGCAGCCAGGTGCTGGGCCTGCTCACCCAGGGCCGCCCTACCATTGCGGTGGCCGGCACCCACGGCAAAACCACCACCAGCAGCATGGTGGCCCACCTGCTCCACCACGCGGGCGTGCCCTGCGCGGCCTTTCTGGGCGGCATCAGCGTAAACCTGGGCTCGAATCTGTTGCTGCCTTCGGAAGCCGGTGAGCGGGGGAGCAGGTTGAGTGACGGAGAGCCAACAACCAACAACCAACAACCAACAACCAGCGCCATTCCCGTAGTCGTGGAGGCCGACGAGTACGACCGGAGCTTCCTGACCCTGTTCCCGACCGTGGCCATCGTCACGAGCACCGATGCCGACCACCTCGACATCTACGGCGACGCCGACACGCTGCTCGAGTCGTTCCGGCAGTTCGTGGGTCAGATTCAGCCCGGGGGCACGCTCATCATCAACCACACCGCCGATGCGAGCGTGGCCGCCGCCGCCCCGGCCGGGGTGCGGGTGCTGCACTACGGCCTGAGCCCCGCGCAGGGCCCCGAACTGTACGCCGCCAACATCTCGGCCGAGGGGCACCTGTTCCGTTTCGACATGCACGGCCCGTCGGATGCGGAACAAACGGCGCTATCAGCCAATAGCTCTCAGCCAACAGCCAGAATAGAAGGGCTGGAGCTGGCGGTGCCGGGCTTCCACAACGTGGAAAACATGCTGGCGGCCGCCTGCGTGGCCCGCCTGCACGGCCTTTCCGAGGAGCAGCTGCGGGCCGCCGTGGCGGCCTACCGGGGCGTCAAACGCCGCTTCGAGTTCATTGTCACGGCCGGCACGCCCGCCGCGCCCAAGGTGTACGTAGACGATTACGCCCACCACCCCCGCGAAATCGAGGCTTTCCTCAAGTCCCTGCGCGCCCTGTATCCGGGCCGGCGGCTGCGCGTGATTTTTCAGCCCCACCTCTTCAGCCGCACCCGCGATTTTGCCCCCGGATTCGCTGAAAGTCTGAGTCTTGCCGATGAAGTGGTGCTGCTCGACATCTACCCGGCCCGGGAGCTGCCCATGCCGGGTGTTACGTCGGAATTGATTTTATCCCAAATCACGGCCCCGGAAAAATCTCTGCAAACCAAGGCCGAAATTTTGCAAAATGCCGAAACCAATCCGAATTTTGACGTATTAGCCACCGTAGGGGCCGGCGATGTGGACCAGTTGGTGCCTCAATTAAGGAATATTTTGAATATTCGCTGGCGGGAATAAGCCTTTGGCTTTCTGCCTGCCCCGACCCTAGCTTCCTGCCGCCGGCCTGCCCGACGCTCCCGCCCCTGAACCCACCATGAAGCGTAAAGCCCATAACCTGCTGTTTGCCACCGTCTGCCTGCTGCTGCTGGCCGGGCTGACGGCCTTTGCCGCGGTGCGGCAGGCTAATCGGCGGGTGGGTGGCGTCATTGTAACCATTGGCAACGAGTTCAACAACTTCTTCATCGGTGAGCGGGAAGTCACCGGCCTGCTGACCCGCCAGGGCCAGGATCGTCTGGAGGGAGCCGCTCCCGAAGACGTGAATCTGAAAGACCTGGAAGCCCGCCTGAAGGCCCACAGCTTTGTGAAGGATGCGCAGGTGTACCGCGACCTGGCCGGTAACCTGCACGCCGACGTGCGCCAGAGCCGGCCCATCGCCCGCCTCGTGCACGCCGACTCGCGCCAGGACAGCTACCTGGATGCTGATGGCCGGCGACTGCCGCTTTCCCCCCTGTTTACGGCCCGGGTGGTGCCGGTGTCGCGCCCGGATGGGGCGCCGTTGTCGGCGGCCTTTTTTCAGGACAGCAGCGGCACGCGTTACCTGGAGTTTCTGCGTTACGTGGATGAGCAGCCATTCTGGCGGGCGCAGGTGGCCGAAGTATTTGTCGGACCGAACGGTAAAATTTCGTTCACCCAACAGGTTGGCGACCAACGTGTGGAATTTGGCTTTCCTGAGAATATTTCGGAAAAATTCGCGAAACTGATGGTATTTTACCGGCAAATTCCCCCGGTTCTGGGCTGGGACACGTACCATCGCGTCAACGTCGAGTTCAAGGACCAAATCATCTGCGAATAAAACTATCGGTCTAAAACGCTACCTTAAAGCGCATTAGACTCTACTTTCCTGCACCCAACCGCAACTCTCTCGCCCTTCCTCCCCATGCAACACGATAAGATTGTAGTCGGCCTCGATATCGGTACCACCAAAATCTGCGCTCTGGTCGGGCGCAAAAACGAGTTCGGCAAACTCGAAATTTTGGGTTTGGGCAAGGCCGTCTCGGAGGGCGTGGTGCGGGGCATTGTGTCCAATATCGACAAGACGGTGGATGCCATCAAGCGCGCCATCCGCCAGGCCGAGGAGCAGTCGGGCATCAACATTGGCGTGGTGAATGTGGGCATTGCCGGCCAGCACATCAAGAGCCTGCAGCACAACGGCAGCATCACCCGCGCCTCCGTCGACAACGAAATCACCCAGGCCGACGTGGAGCGCCTCACCAGCGACATGTACCGGCTGGTAACGCCTCCCGGTTCCCAGATCATCCACGTGATGCCCCAGGACTACAAGGTGGATTACGAGGAAGGTATTCTGGACCCCGTGGGCATGTCGGGCGTGCGCCTGGAGGGCAACTTCCACATCATCACGGCTCAGAGCACGGCCATCAACAACATCTACAAGTGCGTCACGAAGGCGGGTCTGGAAATCGATAACCTGATTCTCGAGCCCCTGGCGTCGAGCATGTCGGTGCTCAGCGACGAGGAGAAGGAGGCCGGTGTGGCCCTGATTGACATCGGGGGCGGCACGACCGATCTGGCCGTGTTCAAGGATGGCATCATCCGGCACGCGGCCGTGCTGCCCTTCGGCGGCAACATCATCACCTCCGATATCAAGCAGGGCTGCCTGGTGATGCAGAACCAGGCCGAGCAGCTCAAAGTGAAGTTCGGCAAAGCCATTGCCGAGGAAGCTTCCGAGTACGAAATCGTGAGCATCCCCGGCCTGCGCGACCGGTCGCCCAAAGAAATCAGCCTGAAAAACCTGGCCTACATCATTGAGGCCCGGATGGAGGAAATCGTGGAGCTGGTGTACGCCGAGATTCAGCGCCTGGGCTTCCACGACAAGCTGGCGGCCGGCATTGTGATGACCGGTGGCGGCTCCCAGCTCCAGAACCTGGTGCAGCTCACGGAGTACGTAACCGGCATGGATACCCGTATCGGCTACCCCAACGAGCACCTGGGCAAGAGCAAGATCGAAGCTGTGAAGTCGCCGATGTACGCCACCACGGTGGGCCTCGTGCTGGCCGGCTACCGCTCCATCGATGACCGGGTGGCCCAGCGTGGCTACGACGAGCCCGAGCAGAACTACTACCGCAGCGCTGCGCCGGAAGTGCGCCCCGCCCCGCCGGTGGCCGCCCCCCAGCACAACGTGCCCGCCCCGCAGCCGGCCCCCCAGCCGGCCGCGGAGCAGCCCAAGAAATCGTCGGGTGCCGGCGACTTCTTCCAGAAGATCCTCAGCCGCACCAAAGGGTTGCTGATTGACGACTTCGACGACAAACAATACTAGGGTTTCAGGGTCTTGGGAGCTTAGGATCTTGGATTGAAGTTCACTAGCAACGTAATCCAACCCTTCGCCTGATCAAACCAAGACCCTAAGTCCCTTAGACCCTAAGACCCCAAAAAATGAATTATACATTTGACATTCCGGCGCAATCGACGTCCATCATCAAGGTGATTGGCGTGGGGGGAGGCGGCTCCAATGCCGTGAACCACATGTTCAGCCAGGGCATCAAGGACGTCGAATTCGTCATTTGCAACACCGACAAGCAGGCCCTGGCCTCTTCCACGGTGCCCAACCGCCTGCAGATCGGGGCCGACCTGACCGAAGGGCTGGGCGCCGGTGCCAACCCCGAACGGGGCAAGCAGGCCGCCATCGAGAGCCGTGAACAGATCCGGGAACTGCTCAGCAACGGTACCCGCATGGTGTTCATCACGGCCGGAATGGGCGGCGGCACCGGCACCGGGGCCGCCCCGATCATTGCCAAAGTGGCCAAGGAGCTGGGCATTCTCACGGTAGGCATCGTGACGGCGCCTTTCATGTTTGAGGGCCGCAAGAAGCGGCAGCAGGCTGAGCAGGGCATCAAGGAGTTGAGCGACAACTGCGACACGGTGCTGGTGATTCTTAACGACAAGCTCCGCGAGATTTACGGCAACCTGCCCATCCGGGCCGCCTTCGCCAAGGCCGATACCGTGCTGAGCACCGCCGCCAAGTCCATTGCCGAAATCATTACGGTAACGGCCGATGTGAACGTGGACTTTGAAGACGTGAAAACGGTGATGAAGGACTCGGGCGCGGCCGTTATGGGCAGCTCCGTGACGGAAGGGGAGAACCGGGCCGCCCGGGCGGCTGAAGAAGCCCTGGCCTCGCCGCTGCTCAACAACACCGATATCCACGGGGCCCAGCGCATCCTGCTCAGCATCATGTCGGGTGACCAGGCCGAGCTGGAAATGGATGAGCTGACCGAAATTACGGAGTACATCCAGGACAAGGCGGGACAGAATGCCGAGGTGATTTTTGGCCATGGCATCGATCCTACCCTGGGCCAGAGCATCCGGGTGACGGTTATTGCCACCGGCTTTGCCCGCGACGCCCACAACATCACCGAAGTAGTAGCCCGCGACCCGAATACGATACAGCCTGAGGCCGAAGAAACGGCGGCTGACCGTGCAGAAACGGCAGCGGTGGTCCCTACTTTCGGGACGCCGGTACCCGCCGAGCCTGAGCCTCAGGTAGTAAAGCGCGACCTGGAAACCTCCCCGGCCCAGCACGGCCAGCCCACGGTTTCAGCTCCTTCGATGCCTACGCCCGAGCCGGTACTCTACCAGCAGCAGCCCCAGACGGCCCCGCCCGTAGCAGCCCAGCACGCCCTGCCGCGCCCGGCTCTGGATGCCCGGGCGGAGGAGCGCCGCCTGCGGCTGCAGGCCCTGAGCAACGGTCTGACCAACGAAACCCTCAAGGACCAGTTGGACACGCCCGCTTACCTGCGCCGCCAGGTGAAGCTGGAAAACGTGGTGCCTTCCTCCGAGCAGAACATCAGCCGCTTCAACCTCTCCGACGACAACGAGCTGCTGGGCGACAACCGCTTCCTCCACGACAACGTGGACTAACAGTTCGGATTTGTGCTACAGCAAAATGCTCATCCTGTAGGCAGGATGAGCATTTTGCTGTAGCACAAATCCGAACTATCGGCGCAGGGAATCAGGACGAGCATCGGCGGAGTCTTCGGGCATGTGGTCCGGGGTCATGGTTTCGCGGTCGGGGCTAAGGGTGCGTCCCTTGCTCTGACGCGGCGAGAGGGTACAGGAGGCCAGCGCAGCCCATAAGCCGACGTACAAGAACAGGCGTTTCATAAGAAGCAGGTCGATAAAACAGAAGACAGGGCTGGTACGCAGTACGGCCGGCAACGGACGCCAAATCGGAAAATCAGGTGGCGCCTCTGACCAAGCAACTGACTGGCAAACGGCGGGTAGATGTGGCGCTACGCCCCCCGGCCGTAATAGCCAGCCCCCTTTTTTCGCTGCCCACTGTTGCTGTCTAACCCTAAAATGGGTTGGAAAAACGCTTATCAGTGAGGAAAGTTGAATCGGTGAGGGTGCGCAGGAAGGCCAGCAACTGCGTTTTTTCCTGGGCCGTGAGGTCGAGACGGGTGCCGTTGGGCGTGTTGGAAAGGAGCACGTTGGGGTCGAGGCCAGGGCTGGCCGTTTGCACGTGCTCGTTGTAGTGGTCGAGAACTTCTTCCAGCGTAGCGAACCGTCCGTCGTGCATGTAAGGGGCCGTCTGGGCGATGTTGCGCAGGCTGGGGACTTTAAAGCGGCCCCGGTCGAGGGCCTGGCCCGTCACGCCGGCCCGGCCGGGGTCGGCGAAGGTCAGGTCGAGGCCGTTGTTGAAGAAGTCGGGGGAGCTGAACAGGCCGTTTTCGCTGATATGGCAGTGGTGGCAGGCCCCGCCCCGGATAAAAATCCCGCTGACTTCGCCCGGATGGTCGTTGAAGAGGCGGGCCCCGGCCCGCTCGGTGGGCGTGAGGGAGCCTTCCTTGCGGATGTGCTTGTCGTAGGGCGAGTTGGCCGAAATCAGGGTCCGCTCGAACTGAGCCAGGGCTTTGAGCACGTTGGTTTCAGTGATGGTGCTGCTCCCGAAGGCCTGCTGAAACAGGGGCGGGTAGAGGTCGGTCTGCTGGAGCCGCTGCACACTGGTAGCCAGCAACTGGTGCATTTCCACCGGGTCTTCGAGGGGCACGCGCGCCTGCTGCTCCAGGCTGGTGGCGGCACCATCCCAGGTCAAGGTTTTTTCCCAGAGCAGGTTAGCCAGGCTCATGGTGTTGCGCCGGTGCGTCTGGCCCTCGGCGCCCAGGGCCCGGGCGCGGCCATCGGTGAAGGCCCGGCTTTGCTGGTGGCAGCTTCCGCACGATTGGGTGCCGTTGCCCGAAAGCCGCACTTCGTAGAACAGCTTCCGGCCCAGGGCTACCCCCTCCTCGGTTAGCGGGTTATCGGCCGGAATGGCTACGTTCCGGGGCAGGTTGGCCGGCAGGCTAAGCACGTAAGGCGTCGGGATGTACGTATTCTGGCCCGAATCATCTGATTTTTGCTTGTCACCGCAGCTTGCCAGCAGCAGCAGCAGCGCGGCCATCAGCCCCGCCCGAAACGGCCATTCAACAGTAGAAGAAGTCATAGGGCAATAACGAAGCGACGTGGGATTGAATATATTGATTTTCCCCATTCGAACACCTGGGGCGTCCTGCCCGGTTCCGGGGCGGTGGCTTCAATTGGGGTGCGTACTTTTACCGGCCCGCCTTTCGGGAACTGCGTATGAAGAATCCTCTGCCCGCTTTGCTGACTGAATACCGGCTGCTGCTGCTTTATCTGGGCCGCTGGTTGCTGCTGGGGGCGGGCGTGGCGCTGCTGGCGGGCACCGCTTCGGCGGGCTTTTTAGTAGCCCTGGACTGGGCCACCAACTGGCGCGAGGCTCACGTCTGGATGATTGCCCTGCTGCCGGTGGGGGGGCTGCTGGTGGGCCTGCTTTACCACTACCTGGGCCGGAGCGTAGAAGCCGGCAACAACCTGCTGCTCGACGAAATCCATCACCCCCGGGCGGTGCTGCCCCTGCGCATGGCCCCGCTGGTGCTGCTGGGCACGGTGCTCACCCACCTGTTCGGGGGCTCGGCGGGGCGGGAGGGCACGGCGGTGCAGATGGGCGCCTCCCTGGCCGACCAGCTTCACCGCCGGCTGGGCCTGCACCGCCGGGAGCGGCGGATTCTGCTTATTGCGGGCATCAGCGCGGGCTTTGCCTCCGTGTTCGGGACGCCGCTGGCCGGGGCTGTGTTCGGGCTCGAAGTGTTTTTCCTGGGCCGCCTCCGCTACGATGCCATCCTGCCCGCCTTCCTGGCCGCCGCCGGCGCCGACCTCGTAACCCGGGCCTGGGGCGTGGGCCACACCGCCTATCCGCACCTGCTAGTGCCCGCCGTGCCGCCGCTGTCCGTGCAGAACCTGCTGCTGGCGGCCGTGGCGGGCGTGGCTTTCGGGCTGGGTGGGCGCCTGTTCGCGGAAGCCACCCACGCGGTGGGCCGCTTCTATAAAAGCCGGGTGAGCTGGCCCCCGCTACGGCCCGCGCTGGGCGGCGTGGTAGTGGCCGCGCTGGTGTGGGCCTTGGGCACTACCGACTACATCGGACTGGGCGTGCCCACCATCGTCGCGGCCTTCCAGGGGCCGCTGGTGCCTTACGCCTTCGCCCTCAAAATCCTGCTCACGGCCCTCACGCTGGGCGCCAGCTTTAAGGGCGGCGAGGTGACGCCCCTGTTTTTTGTGGGCGCCACATTGGGTAACGCCCTGGCCTGGCTGCTGCCCCTGCCCCTGCCGCTGCTGGCGGGCATGGGCTTCGTGGCCGTTTTTGCGGGGGCCGCGAACACGCCTTTGGCCTGCACGCTCATGGCCATGGAGCTGTTCGGCAACGAGTGCGGCCTCTACGCCGGGCTGGCCTGCGTGGTGAGCTACCTGTTCTCGGGCCACCGCGGCATCTACAGCGCCCAGGTTATCGGGGAGCCCAAGCACCGCCGCTGGGTCCGCCAGCAGGGCAAACCCCTGCGGGAGGTGTGAAACGGTGAGGTAGCTCAAGGTGGAATAGTGAGATGGTGAAATGGTGAGTTTGATGTTCAATGGCCCTAACTGCGCCAACTGCACCAGTAGGACCTATGAACGTCAAACTCACCATCTCACTATTTCACCTTGAGCCACCTCACCGGCCTTGGTTAAAAGTTTGGTCCAAAAGTTTATTGGCGAGCTTGTCAACCGCTCCTTTTACATGAGGACAGTTGCTGATTGCGCGCTCTCACCGCAGAAAACCTGCTTTTAACGCGTTCAGGTGGCCATTTGTGGAGTTAGAGTACAGTTTTCCCATCGCGTAGCTAGGGTTAGATGTACTTTGATTGCTGAACAAGTTTTCTGAACCAAATCGGCTGCTTTCGGTGCCAGCTACCCGTTCGGCAGGTGGTCGGCTTACTTTTTCAATAAAACGGAGGTTTCTCTGAACAAACAGGCCTCATAACTGCTGAACGCGGGATTTTAGCGTGCAGGTGCCCAGTTTGGAAGCGCCTCGCTTAATTTCTGTACCAAACTTTTAACCGAGGCCCTCACCGCAGCAAATACTTGCTTTGCTTGAAGCTATAGCCCACAGCTACTACCAGGCGGCCGGCGCTGGCGGGGTGGTCGGTGGGGGCGGTGTAGATGGGTAGCTGGAAGCTGGTGTTGAGCGAGAAGTTCTGGTAGTACACGTCGAGGCCGGGTCCGAGCAGGGCGTTGTTCATGGCGTGCTCCCCGGTGAGGTGGCCCTCGAAGGTTTCGCCCCGGGTTTTCTCGTAGAAAAACTGGGCCGAGGGATATACCTGCCAGTTTTCCCCCACCGCTATCCGGTAGAACAGGTTGGCAAACGTGGTGGTGCTGGGGGCCAGACTCTCCTGCACGGGGTTGCGGCCGGCCCGGCGGTAGCTGCCGTTCACGCTCAGCCCGACGCTGCGGAAACTGCCGATGTAGTTGGCGTACACGAAGCCGTCGGTGGTGCCGGTGCCGGGCTGGTTGAGGGCCGGGTAGCGGCGACCGAGGGTGTTGCGGCGCTGGTAGTCGCCGGTGGGCAGCTTTAGCCCCCCGCCCACGATGAGGCGGCTCTGGACCCCGGCCGTTTCAATCTGCCGGATGAGGTGGTAGCCGGCAAACACCGTGGCGTCGCCCACGCCGGCCAGGTTGAGGGTGGCCCCGTTGGCCCGGGCCGAGTTCATCACGTAGGGCAGAAAGGCGTTCAGCTCCACCCGCTGGCTCAGGAAATACTTGCCCCGCAACTCCACCACCCGGAAAATCTCGTAGTCGGAGGCGTCGCCCCGGTGGGCGTGGCGGAAGTCGTCATCGACGTGGTTGAGCGGTTTGGGAAACAGCGGCCGGGCCCCCGCAGGGAAGAACTGCGGACGCTGGCCGTAGTGCTGATAGCCGTTGAACACCCGGTAGCGGTGCATGAGCGAAAACCCGCTCTGGTTATCGTAGGGCGTGATGCCCATGAAGCACCCGCAAATGTCGCAGGCCCGCCCCGCCCTAGCCGCCAGCAACGCCAGCAGCAGCGGAAATACTAGTTTTTTGAACATGAAAATACGTTTGCAGGTCGGGAGGGGCGGTGAGGTGGCTCAAGGTGAAATAGTGAAATGGTGAGGTGGTGAGTTTGATGTTCAATGGCCCAGCCGGCGCTGTTTGCGCAAGCAGGACCCTGGAACGTCAAACTCACCATTTCACCATCTCACTATTTCACCTTGAGCCACCTCACCGCCCCTCCGCCAGTCGTTGGTCCTGAATGAAAGTCGGGTCAGTGAGGGTGTGCAGGAAGGCCAGCAAATCTGTTTTCTCGGTTTCGGAAAGCGTGATGCCCGGCCCGCGGCCCGCGCGCCGGAACTGCGCGTCCAGGGTGCCCGATTCCACCATGCCGTCGGAGTAGTGGTCGAGCACCTGACGCAGGGTTTGGAGGCGGCCGTCGTGCATATAGGGCGCCGTGAGGGCCACGTTGCGCAGGCTGGGCACCTGGAAACGGCCCACGTCCTGGGGCCGGCCCGTGATGTGGGCCCTTCCCGAATCGGCCGCGAACGTGCGGTCAAGTCCGTTGTTGCGGTAGGTTTCGTCGGTGAACAACTCGCCCGCGTGGCAGGGGCTGCACTTCTGGCGCAGAATTTCCAGGCCCCGCAGCTCGTTGGCTGCCAACGTGCCGCCTGCTTCGTGGCGGGCGTAGTGGTCGTAGCGGGAGTTGCTGCTGGTGAGAGACGCCGTGAACTGGGCCAGAGCCCGGAGCAGCTGCTGGGAGTCGATGGGCCGGCGGCCGTACACCTGCTCAAACTGGTCCACGTAGCGAGGGGCGGCGTTGAGCTTGCGGAGCACGTTTTCCAGCGTCTCGTCCATCTCCACGGGGCTGGTGAGCGGGGCCAGGGGCATGGTTTCGAGGTTCTTGGCTCCGCCATCCCACAGGAATTCGCTCCGCCAGCGCAGGTTTTGCAGGGCCGGGGCGTTGCGCGTGCCCAGTAAGTTATCCACGCCATGACTCAGGCGGTGGTCTTGGTGGGCAAACGCCACGAACTGCTGGTGGCAGCTGCCGCACGAGATGTCGCCGGTGCGCGAAAGCAACGGGTCGTAGAACAGGGTGCGGCCCAGCTCAAAGGCCTCCCGGGTAGGCGGGTTCTGACTGGCGGCGTATACCGGGGCCGGAAAATTGGCCGGCGTTCCGGTGCCCGGCACCTCCCAGGCCGGAGCTACATCGGCATCGGTAGTGCAGGCCGCCGCCAGCAGCCCGACCAGCCCTAACAAGGCCGGCCGGACCGTGGTAATCCAGCGACGGGGCATTAGTTCGCGTGCACGTGGTCGACGCGGAACATGCCCACGGCCTGGTTATCGGCCACCAGTACCGAGTTGCTGCCGCCCATCGTGTTGGAGAGCTTCGAAAAGTCGATGACGTGCGGGCCCGTGAACATCTTCTGCACATCGGCGGCTAGGTGCACGGCCGGCGTACGATCCTTGCGCACCTGAAGTACGGCCCCGTTCAGCGAGGGCGACGCAATGCGAATGGTATTGTTGGGTGACTTAAATCCGCCGATGTGGAACAGCAACTGCTGGTTGCCGCCAGCCGCGGGCGAGCTTCCTTCCAGCTTGGTGTAAATGTAGCCCGAGTTCCAGGACCAGAACATGCCGTTAGTCGGGTCGAGGGCGCCGGTCTGGGCGCCGGCCACATTGCGGGCACTGTCTACGCCAATGGTGAAGCTGAGGCTGGTATAGTCACCGGCCGGCACGTTTTCGAGGGTGAAGGTTTTAGTGCTGGTGTCCGATTCCTTGATCAGCCGGTAACTCTCGGGCTCGGCGTATTCGGTGCCGTCGGCCTTCCCCAGCTTGATGTTGGACAAGTAATAGTTGAACGTTGAAACCGTGAACGGCTGGCCCAGGCCATTGGTATAGGTGCCGGTGTTGAGCTTCAGCGGCGTGTTGCCTACCAAGTGGTCGATTTCAATAGCGAGGGAGCCGGGTTCGGGCGCACTGTCGTTTTTGTTGCAGCTGGCAAGCAGGGTGGAAGCGGCCAGCAGGGGCAGGGAAAAACGGGAGAAGAAACGGGTTTTCATCGAAAAAAGCGCGAAGTCAGGGTACTGAATAGACGGAACCAGCTGCCATCCGCACAAGGTCCGGATGCAACTGTTCCTGCGGGCCGGTTGGGCAACCGGCCGCCATGCGAAATTCAGACCCGCGCCGTGGGCGGATGAAAAATGCCGTGTACCGGCTCAAAGGTGTAGCACGGGGCCACGCCGGGCGCGAAATGCGCCGCCATAGAGTAGCTGTCCGCCACCGGCCGCAACGCAAAGCCGGGCAGGGGCGAGAGTACCTCGTACTTGATTTTGGCAAACCCCGAAGCCGGGGCCTTGCTCTCCGCATCGGCGGCTTTGCGCAGCTGCTTGCCGAGGTGACACTTGCCGTTGCAATGGAGCTGGGGCTTGTCCTGGTTCACGCAGAACAAGCGGGTGATTTCGGCCTTGCGCGCCTGATAATCCAGTACCAGCAACTCCCGACTAAACGTCTGGAGCAGAATCAGCACGGCCAGAAAAGCAGCGAAACAACGCGTCATACCCACACGGCAAGCTAAAACGCTTGCCGGCGCAAGGTACGCCACGATGCGCAGAAAGCAGCTATTCTGGCACAGACTTCAGTGCGTAACCTGCAAGAAGCAAGGGCTTGCGCTGGGGCTGCGGGCTAAATTCTGCGCCCCAGCCCGGCTCCGTGGTGCCCCGCTAAAATCGTAACAGGAATTCGGCCTGTTCCTGCAGTACCTGCTGGTAGAGGGGCTCGGTGAGGGTGCCGTCGGCGCTCAGGTGCTGGTCGATGAAAGGCAGGCGGACGCGCTGGGGCAGCACGGCGGTGCCCAGGTACATCAGCACATCGGTGAGGTGGTTGAGGGCGAGCAGGCCGCCCTGGCCGCCGCTGCTCAGCCCTACCAGGGCCGCTTTCCTGCCTCGGATGCCGCCGGGGTAGGGGAGGCCATCAATAAAGGCCTTGAGCACCCCCGGAAACGAGCAGTTGTATTCGGGTACAATAAATACCAGCTTCTCGGCCTCGTTGGCCAATGCTACCAGCTGGTTGAACTCCGGGTGCCGGCCGGCATTGTCGTATAAAGCGGAGGTGGTAAAATCGGCGGGTAGCCGGGCCAGGTCCAGGATCTGGGCCTGGGCGCCGCGCTCGGCCAGCAGGTTGAGGTACAGGTCGGCCAAGCGGCGCGCCCGCGACTGGGGCCGGTTTGTGCCGGCTACGATGGTTATCATCAGGTAAGCAGAGGTTAAGAAAATACTGACGCCGCCGGAACGCAACTACCCGGGGCCGGCCTAACAAAAAAGGCGAAACGGAAGTCCGTTTCGCCTTTTGAGGAGTCCTGAGTAAGTAACCGAAAACCTTACACCAGGTTATTGGATGTGGCCTTGGCGGCCAGGAATTCCTGGTTCAGGATGGCAATGTTTTCCAGCGAAATGCCCACCGGGCACTCGGCGGCACAGCTACCGATATTGGTGCAGGCACCGAAGCCTTCCAAGTCCATCTGGGCCACCATGTTTTCCACGCGGGTTTTGCGCTCTACGTGGCCCTGGGGCAGCAAAGCCAGCTGGCTCACCTTGGCCGACACGAACAGCATGGCCGAGGCGTTTTTGCAGGAAGCCACGCAGGCCCCGCACCCGATGCAGGTAGCAGCCTCAAAGGCGCGGTCCGAAATGTCCTTGGGAATCGGAATTTCGTTGGCGTCGGGCGTGCCGCCGGTGTTGATGGAGATGTAGCCGCCCGCCTGGATAATCCGGTCGAAAGCCGAGCGGTCCACACTCAGGTCTTTGTTCACGGGGAAGGCCGTGGCGCGCCAGGGCTCGATGGTGATGGTGTCCCCGTCGGAAAACTTGCGCATGTGCAGCTGGCAGGTGGTAGTGCCCTGCTCGGGGCCGTGGGCCCGGCCGTTGATGAACAGGTTGCACGAGCCGCAGATGCCCTCGCGGCAGTCGTGGTCGAAGGCCACCGGCTCCTCGCCCCGGCGCAGCAGGTCCTCATTGAGCACGTCCAGCATTTCCAGGAACGACATATCGGGGGAGATGTCCTTTACCTGATAATCGACGATGTTGCCCTGGGTAGTACGGTTTTGCTGACGCCACACCTTCAGGGTGAGGTTCATGGGTTTGGCGTTAGGATTACTTCCGGCCATTGTATGGTTGGCAATTAGCTGTTGGCTGATAGCTGTTAGCTTTTCTGACTGGAGTGGCTGCCAGCACGGAGCTGACAGCTACTAGCCAACCGCTAACAGCCTCTAAAATTTACTTATAGCTGCGCTGGGTGAGCTTCACGTTCTCGAAGGTCAGCTCTTCCTTGTTCAGGATTTCGGGCTGATTATCGGCTACGTACTGCCAGGCCGCCACGTAAGCATAGTTGTCGTCGTCGCGTTTGGCTTCCCCTTCCTCGGTCGCGTACTCCTCGCGGAAGTGACCCCCGCAGCTTTCGTTGCGGTCCAGGGCGTCGTCCATCATCAGCTCGCCCAGTTCCAGGAAATCGGCCACGCGGCCGGCTTTTTCCAGGGCCTGGTTCATCTCGTTCTCGGTGCCCACCAGTTTGAGGTCGCTCCAGAACTCGCGGCGCAGCTTCTGAATCTCCGCTTTGGCGTAGCGCAGGCCCTCGGCATTGCGCGACATGCCGCAGTACTCCCACATCAGGTGGCCCAGCTTCTTGTGGAAGTCGTCTGGGGTGCGGGTGCCGTTGATGCTCATCAGCTTCTGCACGCGGGCTTCCACATCAGCCTGGGCCTGCTGGAATGCGGGGTGTTCCGTGGTCACGGGCTTGGGAGCCGTCTGGGCCAGGTAGTCGCCGATGGTGTAGGGAATCACAAAGTAGCCGTCGGCCAGACCCTGCATCAGGGCCGAAGCTCCGAGGCGGTTGGCGCCGTGGTCGGAGAAGTTGCACTCGCCCGTGGCGTAGAGGCCCGGTACGGTGGTCTGCAGGTTGTAGTCCACCCACAGGCCGCCCATGGTGTAGTGCACGGCCGGGTAGATGCGCATGGGGCGCTCGTAAGGGTTTTCGCCCGTGATTTTGGCGTACATGTCGAACAGGTTGCCGTACTTCTGGCTTACCCACTCGGCTCCGTTGCGCTTGATGGCGTCGGCAAAGTCGAGGTACACGGCCAGGCCCGTCGAGCCTACGCCCCGGCCTTCGTCGCACATCTGCTTGGCGTTGCGCGAAGCCACGTCGCGGGGCACCAGGTTCCCGAAAGCGGGATACTTGCGCTCCAGGAAGTAGTCACGCTCGGCCTCCGGAATATCGTTCACGTTGATCTGGCCGTTGCGCAGCTTCTCGGCCGTTTCCTTGCTGGCCGGCACCCACACGCGCCCGTCGTTACGCAGCGACTCCGACATAAGCGTCAGTTTCGACTGGTAGTCGCCCGATACGGGAATGCAGGTGGGGTGAATCTGGGTAAAGCAGGGGTTGGCGAAGTACGCACCCTTTTTGTGGGCCCGCCACGCGGCCGTGGCGTTGCAGTACATGGCGTTGGTGCTCAGGAAGAACACGTTGCCGTAGCCGCCGGTAGCCAGCACCACGGCGTGGGCCGCGTGTTGCTCAATTTTGCCGGTGAGCAGGTTGCGGGTAATGATACCGCGGGCCTGCCCATCCACTACTACCAGGTCCAGCATTTCGGAGCGGGTGTAGAGCTTTACCTTGCCGTAGGCCACCTGCCGGCTCAGGGCCGAGTAGGCGCCCAGCAGCAGCTGCTGCCCGGTCTGGCCGCGGGCGTAGAACGTGCGGCTTACCTGCGCCCCACCGAAGGAACGGTTGGCCAGCAGCCCGCCATATTCGCGGGCAAAGGGTACACCCTGGGCCACGCACTGGTCAATGATGTTGACCGATACCTGCGCCAGGCGGTACACGTTGGCTTCGCGGGAACGGTAGTCGCCACCTTTCACGGTGTCGTAGAACAGGCGGTACACTGAGTCACCGTCGTTCTGGTAGTTTTTGGCCGCGTTGATGCCGCCCTGGGCCGCAATGGAGTGCGCCCGACGGGGAGAATCGTGGAAGGTGAAGGCCTTCACGTTGTAGCCCAACTCGGCCAGGGAAGCCGCCGCCGACGCTCCGGCCAGGCCGGTGCCCACTACAATCACGTCGTACTTGCGCTTGTTGGCGGGGTTGACGAGCTTGACGTTGAACTTATGCTTTTCCCACTTCTCAGCTATGGGGCCTTCGGGAATTTTGGAATCCGGAAACATCGGCGTCGAGTTTAGGACTTATTGAAAGAAATAGAAGTAGATCGGCATGGCGGCGAAAGCGGCGCACACGACAATCGAGAAGCCATAGCCGAGGAACTTGATGGCCGGCGTGTATTTGCGGTGAACCAGGCCCAGCGTCTGGAAGGCGCTGCTGAAGCCGTGGAGCAGGTGGTAGAGCAGGGCAAACTGGGCTACCACGTACAGGGCCACGTACAGGGGGTTACGGAAGGCTTCCAGCACCAGCGAGTAGGCGTCTTCGTTGCCGTTGGCGTCGCGTGGTACATCGGTAAAGCGCAGGGAACCGAAAAAGTTGTAGAGGTGCACAATCAGGAAAAACAGCACAATGGACCCCAGCATGGCCATGCTGCGCGAGTGCCAGGAGCTGTTCTGCTCAATGTGGTTGGACACGTAGCCCTGGCTGCCGCGGGCCGCCCGGTTCTTGATGGCCAGCGCCAGGCCTTCGTAGATGTGAAAGCCGAAGCCGAGCACCAGCACAATTTCCAGGGTGCGGATGATGGGGTTATGCCCCATGAACTCGGAGTAGGCGTTAAAGGCCACGCCATTGTCGCCCTTGAAAAGCTGCAGGTTGCCGACAAGGTGCACGACCAGGAAAGAGCAGAGAAACAGGCCCGTAACGGCCATAATAATCTTGCGGCCGATGCTGCTGGAAAAGGTTTTGGAAATCCAACTCATAGAGAGCTTCGAAAGGGGTGTGGGTAGGTCAGTTGTACCGGCCAAAGTTAGGCCCCAAGCCAGTAGGAAACAATCTGGCTATTGGGTTTCGCATTAGAGTGAATCTATCGGAAGCCAACTCCGTTAGTACCTTGCACTGCTTGATTAACCCGGAGCCTTGGATTTTGTTAGGTTCCCGCAGGGTTTTTACTGACCTTCCCCGTCTCCGTTTTCCGCCCGCTAAGCTGCTGACTGTATGCGTATCCCGTTACTTACCCGCCCGGTACGGCTTTGCCTGACTGGGCTCCTGTTATTGGTAATCTGGCTGAGCGCTGCCCCGGCGGCCCGGGCCACCCACCTGCGGGCCGCCGACATCCAGGCCCGTACGGACCCGGCCAATGCCCGCCACGTGTTTTTTACCCTGGTTTTGTACACCTCTGCCGACCAGGGTGTTGCCGATGAGCCGGGGGTGTCAATCTACTTCGGGGACAACAGCTGCACCGGGGATAATGACATTCCGCGCACGCCCAATAGCCGGCAGTTGGTTTCGCCGGATACCTACCGCAACCTCTACGAATTCGACCACACGTATAATTCACCCGGGGTGTATACTGTCAGTTACCTGAGCTTTAACCGGGTGAATGGGGTAATCAACATGCAGAACTCCGTTAACACCCCGTTCTACGTTGCTACCACCATCACCATCGACCCGTTCCTGCAGAATACATCGCCCGTTCTGCAGGCCCCGGCCATCGATAAGGCGGCGGTGCGGCAGGTCTTTCTGCATAATCCGGCCGCTTTTGATGCCGACGGGGATTCATTGGTTTTCACCCTGCGCCCCAGCCGGCAGGCGCCGGAGCCACCGGGCTGCACGCCGGTGCCAGTGCCCGTAGCCGGCTTTTTCTTCCCGCAGAACACGCCGGGCAACCCGGTGCAGGTGCCCTACGCCGGCCCCCCGGTGGGCCGGCCGGGCGATGCGGCCATTTTCCAGCAGGATGCCCAGACGGGCCAGATTGTGTGGAATGCTCCCTCCGTCGCGGGCATCTACAACATTGCCTTCGCAGTACAGGAGTACCGGCGCGTTCCGGGCGCACCGGCCCGGCTGATTGGCGAGGTAGTGCGCGACATGCAGATTACGGTAACCAACACGACCAACCTGCGGCCGCTCATTCAGGTGCCCCGCGACATCTGCGTTATTGCCAACACACCCGTGCCGGGGGGCACCGTCACGGCCACCGACCCCGATGGCAATCCGGTGAAACTGGAAGCCTTTGGCGGGATGCTGCCCACTCCCGGCTCCTTCGTGCAATCCACCAAAGGCCCGCCCACGGCCCGAGGGCTGTTTAGCTGGACGCCTACCTGCCTCGATATTCGGCAGGACCCGTACCAGGTGCTGTTCAAGGCCACGGATGAGCCTGCCAATAACTCGGTACCGCTGATTGACCAGCGCATCTGGCGGATTACCGTGGTAGGTCCTGCGCCCCAGAACCTGACGGCGGCGCTGCTGGGCACCACGGCCCGGCTGGACTGGGACAGCTACACCTGCCAGAATCCGGGGGCGCAGATTCTCATTTTCCGCCGGGAGAACTCCTTTCCCTTCACGCCCGATACCTGCGAAACGGGCCTGCCCGCCGCGGCGGGCTACACCCAGGTCGGGAGCGTGGGAGTGGGCTCGCGCACCTTCCTCGACGACAACAACGGTCAGGGGCTGGACCGGGGCAAAACCTATTGCTACCGCATTTACGTGAAGTTCGCGGCCCCGGCCGGCGGCGAAAGCCTGGCCTCCAACGAAACCTGCGTAACCATCACCGGCCGCTCGGCCCGCCTCACCAACGTGACCGTGGACCGCACCGCGGCTACCGACGGGCAGATTACCGTGCGCTGGACCAAGCCCACTTCCTCGGTGGGCTTCCAGGCCCCGTTCGGCTACCGCCTGTTCCGGGCTCAGGGGCAGAATCCGGCCGCTACCGACTTTACGCAGGTATTCACCACCAGCAACCTCAACGACACGACCTTCGTCAACGGCGGCCTTAATACCACCGACAACGCCTACTCGTACCGGCTGGAGTTCTTCAACAAGCCCGTTGCCAGTGCCCCCGAATCGGTGGAGCAGTCCGCGCTGGCTTCCAGCGTGCGAATCACGGCGACGCCCAATCCGCTGGCCGGAACCATTGGCCTGAGCTGGACCTACAACGTGCCCTGGGACAATACCCGCAGCCCCACTACGGTGTACCGGCGCGAACTGAACGGCACGTTCCGTCCCATTGCCAAGGTAACGGGTACGGCCACGGGCGGCTCGTTTACCGACGGCGAAACCGGAACTCCGCTGCCGAAAAACCGCACGTACTGCTACTACGTGAAAACCAACGGGATTTACCCGGGAAGTGTACCCGCCGATTCGCTGATCAACCTCAGCCAGGAGCAATGCGCCAACCTGCAGCCCGTGCCCTGTACGCCGGTGCTCACGCTCAAACCCACTAACTGCGACAGTCTGGCCAGCCGGCTGTTTGAGCTGCGCACGCCCAAGGAAGGGGAGCGATATACGAACTCCCTGCGCTGGACGTTGAGCAATGAGCCCACGGCCGACTGCAGCCGCGACATTGTTCAGTACATTATTCTGAAAGGCACGGTACCCGGCGCGCCCCTCCAGGAAATTGCGCGGGTGCCCGGCACCCAGCTTTTCTACGAGGATACCAACCTGGAGTCGGCCCAGGCCTGCTACGCGGTGCAAGCCGTGGACGTAAACGGGGCGCTGAGCGCCGTGAGCAACACGGAATGCAAGGATAACTGCCTGCTCTTCCTGCTGCCCAACATCTTCACGCCCAATGGCGACGGCAAGAACGACACCTTCTACCCCAAGGTGTTCAGCCCGATAGAACGCACGGTAGTCAGAATCTACAACCGCTGGGGCACGAAGGTGTACGAGAGCGACAAGGACCCATACATCAACTGGAACGGGGGCGGCACGGGCGAAGGAAATTCCGACGGCAAAGTCTCCGACGGGATGTATTTCTACCAGGCCGAAGTAGAATTCAAGGACGTGAACCGCACCAAGCGCACCTTTAAAGGCTGGGTGCAGATCAACCGCTAACGGCCTTCCAAGCGCCCCGGGCGTATAAAGCCGGACTGCCCGCAGGGGCGGCCCGGCTTTATTCTGTTCCAAGCCTTTATTTGCCTTCCAACTATGAGACTTCTGCTGCCTACGCTGCTCTTGCTGGCCACTGCCTGCACTACGGCGCCCCCCGATTCGACCACTGCGCCGGCTGCTATACCCGCCTCCCAGCCCCTGAATGAGGCCCGGGCCGCCGAACGGGCCGCCCGCTACTTCCGCAGCCAGCCCGATTCGGCGGTGTATCTGCTGCCTACCCTGCGCGTGCTGGATGCCGGCACCAGCTGGCAGGCCCTGGTCAAGCGCTCCGACCGGGTGGGCGTTATGCCCGATAACGCGGCCATCGACATCGACAAGCAGACCGGAGCCATCAGCCCGGTGCGGGTGAAATAGGGGCGCCGGGGCCGGCGTTGCGCATTCCGGCCGATTTGTGCAGCTTGCAGCGGTAAATTCTCTTTTCCTAGCCCGGGCGCAGGGGTACACCAGCGCCGGGCCAATTCTGAACGCATGAAAGCAGTTGTTTTTCCCGGCCAGGGCAGCCAGTTCAGCGGCATGGGCCGCGAGCTGTACGAGCAGTATCCCGCCGCCAAGAGCCTCATGGACCAGGCCAACGACATCCTGGGCTTCTCCCTGACCGACATCATGTTTGCGGGCTCCGAGGAGGACCTGCGCCGGACCGATGTCACCCAACCCGCCATCTTCCTGCATTCCGTGGCCCTGGCCGCCGTGCTGCCCGACTTCCGTCCCGACATGGTGGCGGGCCATTCCCTGGGCGAATTTTCGGCGCTGGTGGCGGCCAAGGTGTTGCGCTTCGAGGATGCGCTGCGCCTCGTGGCCCAGCGGGCCCAGGCCATGCAGGCCGCCTGCCTGGAGCAGCCCGGCACCATGGCCGCCATTCTGGCCCTCGACGACGACACTACGGCCCGCATCTGCCAGGAAATCACGGCCAGTGGCCATGAGGTGGTGCCGGCCAACTACAACTGCCCCGGCCAGCTGGTGGTATCGGGTTCCCAGCGGGGCATTGAGCTGGCCTGCGAGCAGTTGAAGGCGGCCGGGGCCAAGCGGGCCCTGCCGCTGCCCGTGGGCGGGGCCTTCCACTCGCCCCTGATGCAATCGGCCGAAGCGGCCCTGGCCGAGGCCATTGCCCGTACCACTTTTGCGGCCGGCATCTGCCCGGTGTACCAGAACGTGGACGCCGCCCCCCACACCAACCCCGACGAAATCCGCGAAAACCTCGTGCGCCAGCTCACGGCCCCCGTGCGCTGGACCCAGAGCGTGCAGCGCATGGTGCAGGACGGCGCCACAGAGTTCGTGGAATGCGGCCCCGGCAAGGTATTGCAAGGACTGGTGAAAAAGATTGCGCCGGAAGCAACTGCCAGCTCAGCGGTGGTATAAGCATTTCGGACACAATACCAGAAGCGGCCCGCTGACGTTGTCGGCGGGCCGCTTTTAGCTTTTATAGCAAGGGTGCTACAGCCGCGTCACTGCCAGCGGGTCGAGGCAGGCCGCCAGCAACTCGGCCACCGTGCAGCCCCGGCCGGGATGTTGTACCGTGGCCGCAATGTCGGCCAGGGGCAGCAGGGCAAACCGGCGCTCCGGCAGGCGGGGGTGAGGAATCTGCAGGGTAGGTGTATCCACTACCCGTTGGTCGTAAAGCAGAATATCCACGTCCAGGGTGCGGGCGCCCCAGCGCACCAGCCGCTCCCGGCCCGCCTGCTGCTCCGTGGCCAGGCAGGCCGTCAGCAGCTGTGCGGGCGTCAGCGCCGTCCGGATTTCGAGGGCCTGATTAAGAAAGGCCGGCTGGTCGGCCAGGCCCCAGGCCGCCGTTTGGTAGAGAGCCGAAGAAGCCGTAACCGTCCCGGCCGTCCGGGCCAGGTGTTCCCTGGCGGCGCGCAGGAGGGCCGCCCGGTCGCCGAGGTTGGAGCCAAGCAGCAGGTAGGCAACCGGCATCAGAGCACGCGCCGTAAGAACTCCGCGGTGGCTTCGGCGGCCTGCTGGCTTTCTGGGGGCAGCACCTCCGCCGGCCAGGGGTGGGCCCCGCCGAAATTATGGGTCACGCCGGGCAGCACCAGTAGCTCGGCGGCGGGTTGCCACTCCTTGAGCTGGTGGGCGCGGTTCAGGGGCACGGTCTCGTCCTGGTCGCCGTGGATGATGAGCAGGGGGCGCTCCTTAAGCTTGCGGCGCAGGTTGTGGCGGATATCCAGACGCAGGCGGTGCTGGTGGTAGTCTTCCACAATCTGGAAGTAGAGGGGCAGCTGCTGGCCGGTGCGGGAGTTTTCTACGTGAAATACGCCCTGCTGCTGCCACAGCTGCATGAGCGCCTCGGGCCAGCCGGGATTTACGTCGCTGATGGCGGCCCAGGTAACCACGGCCCGCACCCGCGGGTCTTCGGCCGTTTTGAGCAGCACCAGCCCACCGCCCCGGCTGTGACCCACAAGGCCCAGGCGCGCTACATCCAGTTCGGCGGCCGGAATGCCGGTCTGCCCGGGGGCGTGCAGGGCGTCGAGCAATATGCCGATGTCGTCGAGTTCCAGACTGAAATTATTCTGGCCGAAAGCTTCCAGGTCTTCCAGGTCGCCGGTACCGCCCACCACCAGGCCGTTGTGGGAGAGGTTGAGCTTCACGAACACGAAGCCCCGGCGGGCAAACCAATCGGCCAGCAGGTTGAAGTGCCCCCAGTCCTTGAACCCCTTGAAGCCGTGCACGAACACCACCACGGGCTTGGGCTGCCCATCGGCCACGAAGCGGGCATCGGCCATGAAAGGGCGGCGGTGGTGGGGGCTGGAGAGCCGGAAATCGACGGACGTGGGGTGAGTGGCCATAGTGGCGAAGGTAAGCGGATTGACGAATGGTTGGGTGGGGGCGTGGCGGAATTACCGGACGGGTGAGCGGGCCCCCGCAAAAGCAGGCTTTCGTCTGTTGAGCTTCTCCGATGCCTCAGGCGCCCAACAATTCAACAATCCACTTACCTTCGCAGCGCCCAAAACACCCGCATGACCGTAACCCTGGATCAGATACAGGCGCCCATTGCCTCCGACATGGCGGAATTCGAAAAGAAATTCCGGCAGTCGATGCAGTCCAAGCAGTTGCTGCTGGACAAGATTATGGGCTACATCGTCAAGCGCAAGGGCAAGCAAATCCGGCCCATGTTCGTGTTTTTCACGGCTAAAATCAGCGGGCCCCAGCCCGAGGGGCCGCTGCCGGAAGCCTCGTTCCGGGGCGCGGCCCTGATTGAGCTGCTGCACACGGCCACGCTGGTGCACGACGATGTAGTGGACGAAAGCAACTACCGCCGCGGCTTTTTCAGCATCAACGCCCTCTGGAAAAACAAGATTGCCGTGCTCGTGGGCGACTACCTGCTGAGCAAGGGCCTGCTGCTGAGCCTGGAAAACGACGACTACGAATTGCTCAAAATCGTGAGCAACGCCGTGAAGGAGCTGAGCGAAGGCGAGCTGCTGCAGATTGAAAAGGCCCGCCGCCTCGACATCACCGAGGACGTGTACTTCGATATCATCCGCCAGAAAACGGCTTCGCTCATTGCCTCCTGCTGCGCCGTGGGGGCCTCCTCGGCCGGGGCCGATAAGGAAACGGTGGAGCGGGCCCGGCTTTTCGGGGAAAAAGTGGGCATGGCTTTCCAGATCAAGGACGACCTGTTCGACTTCGGCACCGCCGAAATCGGCAAGCCCGTGGGCATCGATATCAAGGAAAAGAAGATGACCCTGCCGCTTATCCACGCGCTCAGCCAGGCCGACTGGCTGACCAAGCGCCGCGTGATCTTCAACGTCAAAAACAACGATGGCCGCAAAGACCGGGTGCAGGCGGTTATCGAATTCGTGAAGCAGTCGGGCGGACTCGACTACGCCATCCGGGTAATGGAGCGCTACCGCGACGAGGCCCTGGCCATTCTGCACACCTTCCCGGCTTCGGCTTCCCGGGAGTCACTGGAGCAGCTCATCAACTACACCATTGAGCGAAATCACTGATTACAGCGGATTTCACGGATTTTGCGGACGATTAGTGTTCAGGTAAAACAGCAGAGGCTTGCCAACTGGCAAGCCTCTGCTGTTTGTAGGGCAAGTAAAAGAGAATCAGCGCCGTTCACAAAATCCGACGAATTCGCTTCAATTCGTTGTAATCCGTGAGCAATCAGTGATTCAATTGGTAGGAAACGCTGCCGGGGGCTACTTCCGAGACGTCGAATTTCACCCCGTCGAAAGTGCTTTTCACGGTGATTTCGTGGGTCATGTCGCAGCCGGGGCACTTGATTTCCTCTTTCTCATACTGGCCGTCGTCTTCCAGGGAGTTGGCCAGATGGTCGGGGGCGGGTACGCCGAGCGAGTCGGTGAAAACTTCGGTTTGGCAGTGGTTGCACTCGAATTTCAGGCCGACGGTGTGACCCTGCAGGTCGGCCAGCGGGGCCAGAACGTCAGCTTTTTGTTGAATCCACATAATTTATTGCTGGTTTGGTTGTTGGAGAAGGAACAGAGCGGGCCCGGGGCCCAGGTAGCTGTACGCGGAAAGCCCCGTGCCGGGTTGTGCCAGCAACCCACCCGCCCGCCGGCCTTCGGGGCGCTTCAGCTTAGGTGCCGCCCAGGCCGGTGGCTTGCTTTATCTGGAGCAACAGCAGCGCCGCTCAACCGCCGGGGGCAGTATCTTCCGGGGCCCAACGCCGGGCCTGGTTGCCTGCTATGTCTGCACTACCTGAACTGCCCCCGTTGGCGCTAGTCGGGCCGCTGCCGCGCGTGCCCCGCTGGCGCACCTTGCTGGGCTCGTTGGCCCTGGCCCGCCAGCCCATCCGCAACCTCGACCGCGCCCTCACCCACCACGGCGACACGGTGGGCCTGCACCTGGGCGGGGTGCGGCCCTGCATCGTCACCCGCGACCCGGCCCTGGCCCAGCATATTCTCCAGAAAAACCACCGCCGCTACCTCAAGTCCGACCTCACGCACGGCCTGATTCGGTACCTGGGCCGCGGCCTGCTCACTAATGAGGGCCCCGACTGGCTGCGGCAGCGCCGCCTGATTCAGCCCGGCTTCCACCGGCAGCGGCTGGCGGCCCTCACGCGCCTCATGCAGGCCGCCGCCGAGGAGTGGAGCCAAGATCTGCGCGCCCGGCTGGCGGCGGCCGGTGGTTCGCTCACGGTGGACATCCACGCCGAAATGACCCGGGTGGCGTTCCACATCATCGCGCAGGCCACCTTCGGCACCAGCATGACCGATGCCGAGCGCAACCGCCTCTCCGACGTGCTGACCCAGATTCAGGCCTTCTATGTGCGCACCATCCGGCAGCCCTACCTGCGGCCCTGGTTCACGACCCGGGGCGCGTTTCGCCGGCACGATGCCCTCAGCCAGGAACTGCGCGAGCTGGTGCGCGGCTACATCCGCCAACGCCAGGCGGCGCCGGCCACTCCAGCTTCACCTGAAACAGCAGCCTCTGTCGTTTCTGACAATTTACCCGTAGCCCCAGCCGCGCCGCCCGACGACCTGTTGCAGATGTTGCTGGATGCCCGCTATGAGGACACCGGGGAAGGCATGAGCGAGGAGCAGCTGCTGGATGAGGCTAACATTCTGCTGCTGGCCGGCCACGAAACCAGCGCCAACGCCCTGAGCTGGCTGTTTGATTTGCTGGCCCGCCACCCGGCCGCCGCCACCCAGGTGCGGCAGGAGCGGGCCGCCGCCGGCCTCGCCCGCCGCCCGCCCGAATTCGCGGAGCTACCCCAGCTGCCGTACTCGATGCAGGTGATTCAGGAAACCATGCGCCTGTACCCGCCCGCCTGGATTCTGGACCGCGTGGCCTTGGAGGACGACGAGTTTCGGGGCCTGCCCATCCCGAAAGGCACGCTGTTTTCCCTCTACATCCACGGCATTCACCGCCACCCCGGGCTGTGGCCGGAGCCCGATGCCTTCCGGCCCGAGCGGTTTGCCCCCGGCCAGGAGCCGCCCATTCCTACCTATGCCTACCTGCCCTTCGGGGGCGGGCCGCGCCTGTGCGTGGGCAGCCATTTCGCTCTCACCGAAATTCAGCTGGTACTGCTGGAAGCCCTGCGCCACTTCACGTTTGCACCCGTTTCCGAAGCGCCGGCCGCCACCGATCCGCTGATTACCTTGCGCCCCAAGGGGCCGCTGTGGCTGGCCGTCACCAGCGCCTGAGTTCCGCCGCCCGTCTGTATCCCACCTCATTCGCTAATCTCCATGACGCCGCCCTTGCTTAGCCTGCTCGATACGCCCGCCGTAGCAGTGCCCCGCCTCGAAACGCCCGACCTGCTGCTGCGCGGCCCGCTGCCCGCCGACCTGCCGGAATTCACGGCCCTCTCCAACGACCCAGCTTTCTACCGCTTCTTGGGCAACAAGCCCCAGACCGAGGAGGAAGTGTGGCGGCGCATGCTGGGCCAGCTGGGCCACTGGGCCATGTTTGGCTACGGAGCGTGGTCCATTGAGGAAAAGGCCACCGGCCGCTACGCCGGCAGCGTGGGCTTCTTCGACTTCCAGCGCGACCTGACGCCCTCGCTCAAAGGCACGCTGGAGGCCGGCTGGACGATTGCGCCCCGCCTGCACGGCCGCGGCTACGCCAGTCAGGCCGTGCAGGCTGCCCTGGCCTGGATTGCGCCCCGCTTCCCCCAGGCCCGCCTCACCTGCCTCATCGACCCCGATAACGTGGCCTCCCTGGCCGTAGCCCGCAAGTTCCACTTCCACGAATTCGCCCGCGCCACCTACCACAATGCGCCGATTGTGCTGCTGGAGCGGGCCCGAACTTCACCCCAATCCTTCTCCACAGGCGAGGAGATTTAGCACTAAGAAGCCAAAAAAACAGCCCGTCAGAATGTCTGGCAGGCTATTTTTAAATAACAGCAGAAAGTCAATTTTACTGCTAAAAACTAAAAGCTAGTTCCCCCTCTCCCTGAGGAGAGGGGGCTAGGGAGTGAGGTGCCGTTACTCCGCCAGCAGCTGGTCGATGGTTTTGTTGAATTCGGCCTTTTCTGCCTCATAGTACTGGCCGGTGCCGGGGCCCGAGAAGCCGGTGTGAATCTTGCGGACTTCGCCCTTTTTATCGAGGAAAATGGTGGTGGGGAAAGCCAGCACCTTCTGCAGCTGCGGCAGCGACTTGCTGGCCTCCGCCGACGAGGCCTGCCCGGCCACGGCCAGGTCGTAACCAACGTTCATGCGCTGCTTCATCTTCAGCAGCTTCTGCGCCGCCAGGGCCTGGTCGGTAGTGCGCTCGTAGCCCAGGCCGATGATTTCCACGCCGCGCTGCTTGTTCTGCTCGTACCAGGGGGCCAGGAAATTGGTTTCGTCCATGCAGTTGGGGCACCAGGAGCCCAGAATCTGTACCACCACCACTTTTCCCCGGTACTTGGGGTCGGAAGGGGAGATGCTGGCGCCTTCGTAGATGCTCGGGAACTTGAAGTCGAGCTTTTTCTGACCGGGCTTCATGCCGGTCAGGGCGTTGGCGTCGGGCAGTTTGGCGGTGGGGTCGAGGGTAGCCGTCCAGGTTTCGTGGCCGGTCAGACCGGAGTAGAAGTCGCCCTGCAGCTCCGTAAAGGCAGGTTTAGTTGGCTTCGCATCGAACAGAAAGGCATGGCTCCCATCGAAGGTGGAGGTTTTCATGCGAAAATCACCCGTTTTGCTCCGAACGATATTGCCGGACAGATACCGATAATCACCAGTCGTGGTGAGGAACGTTCCGGCAACTGCTCCACTCGTCTTGTCATACGTAAAGATGCCGACCGCAGGAGTCGTTTCTCCTTCTTCACCTGTGAAGGTTACACGGTAAGTAGCGCCTTTCATTAATTCAGGCGCTATAACTGGGGCGAGCTTGTTTCCGTCTTGGTAATCATCGGAGAAAAGGGCCTGATCCCCCTTCTGCGCCGCAAACGGCACCCGGTAAGGCTTGCCGGCGTCGTACTTCACCCAAGAGCCTTTGAGCTTGCCCTCACCGTCAGCCCGCACGACCAGGGCGGCGTCGAATACGCCCAAGCGGATGGTGGTGGAGTCGCCGGCGGTGGTTATTTCGTCGAGTTTCAGGCGCTCCTCGCCGTTGCGCAGCGTCACGGTGGGCTGGCCGCCGTCCTGGGCTACGTCGAACAGAAACGGAATTTCCTGGCCCTGGGCCGAGAGCACACCTCGCCAGGTACCGGCCGAGAGGGGCGAGGCGGCCGCGTTGGCAGCGGGCGTTGTGGTGTCGGAGGAAGTGGAATTGGACTGGCAGGCCGCGGCGGCCAGCGCGAGTCCGGCCCCGGCAATGGCCTTGCGAAAAGAGAAGGCAACGGGCATAGTGAAGGAGGAGTTAAGTTGATTCGGGGCTAAACTACGGCGGCTGTCCGATAGTTTGGCCCGCTCACCCGCCCGACCATCCGCCGCCGCCGGCACCGGGCGGTAAAGTCCGGTCGAACTTGTCTGGTAACGGGCTGATGTTCTTGGGGCTGTGTACGGGTCGGCGGGACGGTGGGTAACCCCACCCGGCAATATCCGTTTGGTTAAGCAACAGCGGCCGCCCCGCCCGGAGCCCTACAGTCCCCGGGCCGCCCGGGCGCGCCCCCGAAAAGTTTGGGTCGCGCCCCGCCGCCTAGCTATATTTGCACATCTGCCCCGGCAGACCCGTTCTCTCCACTTTTTCCAGTTTGACATTATGGCATTCGATTTAGAAATGATCAAGGCCGTGTACGCCGGCATGGGTTCCCGTATCGAAGCGGCCCGTGCCACGGTCGGCCGTCCGCTCACCCTGACGGAAAAAATCCTGTACGCTCACCTGTACGGCGGCTCGGTTTCGCAGGCCTATGAGCGGGGCGTTTCCTACGTCGATTTCGCCCCCGACCGCGTGGCCATGCAGGATGCCACCGCCCAGATGGCCCTGCTCCAGTTCATGCAGGCCGGCAAGGCCCAGGCCGCCGTGCCCAGCACCGTGCACTGCGACCACCTGATTCAGGCCAAAGAAGGCGCCGATGAGGACCTGGCCATTGCTAACTCCGAAAACAAGGAAGTGTACGACTTCCTGGCCTCCGTTTCCAATAAGTACGGCCTTGGCTTCTGGAAGCCTGGCGCCGGCATCATTCACCAGGTAGTGCTCGAAAACTACGCCTTCCCCGGCGGCATGATGATTGGCACCGACTCGCACACCCCCAACGCGGGCGGTCTGGGCATGATTGCCATTGGCGTAGGCGGTGCCGATGCCGTGGACGTAATGGCCGGCATGGCCTGGGAGCTGAAGTTCCCGAAAGTTATCGGCGTGAAGCTGACCGGTAAGCTCTCGGGCTGGACGTCGGCCAAGGACGTGATTCTGAAAGTAGCCGGCATTCTGACCGTGAAAGGCGGCACCGGCGCCATCGTGGAGTACTTCGGCGAAGGCGCGAACAACCTCTCGGCTACCGGCAAAGGCACCATCTGCAACATGGGCGCCGAAATTGGAGCTACTACCTCGGTGTTCAGCTACGACGAGAAGATGGGCGACTACCTGCGCGGCACCGGCCGGGCCGAGGTAGCCGACCTGGCCGCCGGCGTGGCCGCCCACCTGCGCGCCGACGACGAAGTGTACGCCAACCCCGCCGCCTACTACGACCAGCTCATCGAAATCGACCTGAGCACCCTGGAGCCCTACGTGAACGGCCCGTTCACGCCGGACGCCGCCTGGCCGATTTCGGAGTTTGCCGCCGCCGTGAAGGAGCACAACTGGCCCGCCAAGCTGGAAGTGGGCCTCATTGGTTCCTGCACCAACTCGTCCTACGAGGACATCACCCGCGCCGCCAGCATCGCCAAGCAGGCCGCCGACAAGGGCCTGACCGTGCAGGCCGAGTACACCGTAACGCCCGGCTCGGAGCTGGTGCGCTACACGGTGGAGCGCGACGGGCTGCTCGACACCTTCGCCCAGATGGGCGGCGTGGTGCTGGCCAACGCCTGCGGTCCGTGCATCGGTCAGTGGGCCCGCCACACCGACGACCCCAAGCGCCGCAACTCCATCATCACGAGCTTCAACCGCAACTTTGCCAAGCGCAACGACGGCAACCCCAACACCCACGCCTTCGTGGCCTCGCCCGAAATCGTGACGGCCTTCGCCATTGCCGGCGACCTGACCTTCAACCCCCTCACCGACACGCTGACCACCAAAGACGGCCAGCAGGTGAAATTTGATGAGCCCCAGGGCATTGAACTACCCCCCCGCGGTTTCGCCGTGGAGGATGCCGGCTACCAGGCGCCCGCCGAAGATGGCTCGGGTGTGCAGGTGCTCGTAGACGAGAATTCGGACCGTCTCCAGCTGCTTGACCCCTTCAAGCCTTGGGAAGGCTCCAACCTGCTGGGTCTGCGTCTGCTCATCAAGGCCAAAGGCAAGTGCACCACCGACCACATTTCCATGGCCGGCCCCTGGCTCAAGTACCGTGGCCATTTGGACAACATCTCCAACAACATGCTCATCGGGGCCATCAACGCCTTCAATGAGGAAGCTAACTCGGTGAAGGACCAGCTTACCTCGGGTACGCCGTACGGCACGGTGCCCCAGGTGGCCCGTAACTACAAGGGCCAGGGCATCGGCTCGGTGGTGATTGGCGACGAAAACTACGGCGAAGGCAGCTCCCGCGAGCACGCCGCCATGGAGCCCCGCCACCTGGGCGTGCGCGCCGTGCTGGTGAAATCCTTCGCCCGGATTCACGAAACCAACCTCAAGAAGCAGGGCATGTTGGCCCTGACCTTCGCCAACAAGGCCGATTACGACTTGGTGGAGGAAAATGACACCATCGACATCCTCGGCCTGACGGACTTCCAGCCCGGCCAGCCCCTGCAGGTACGCCTGCACCACGAGGACGGCGACACGGACCTCATCACGGTGAACCATACCTACAATGAGGGGCAGATTGAGTGGTTCAAAGCCGGTTCGGCCCTGAACCTGATCCGCCAGAAAGAAGCCGGCGGAGCCGAACTGTCGGCCCGCTAGGTCTTTCGGATCTGCGTTGACCAGAAAATGCCTCCCTGACCGGGAGGCATTTTTTTTGTCCTTGCAACCCGCCGGTGCTCGTGGTGCTCTACTGAGTATCCTGTCACTGTTTCATAACATTTTCTATGAATCGAGTAACCGAATTCAGTGCCGCCCTGTTGCTGACCCTGGGCCTGCACGGCTGTGCCACCAACTGCGGCCTGGAACCAGAGCCCTGTGCACCACAGCCACTGATCATCAGTAGTCTGGAAACCGAGTATGGCTGTTCTGACACGCGCTTCCTGAATTCGCAACCGCTTGAATCCGCCGTCGTTATTCGTACCCAAGCCGACTTCGACCGGCGGGTCAGTGGCGAGTGCCACCCGCAGATCGATTTCACCAGGTTTGATCTAGTGATCGGCCAGCAGCAGATGAGCGGCAGCAGCTCGTCCAGCGTGACCTACTCTTATCAGTTCACCTGTCCCGCCAAGGAGCGGGTGCTCCGCGTGATGCTTAAGCCGGGCCTCACCGCCGACTTCGGCTTCCGTAGCTACCACGCGCTGGTACCCAAACTAGGACCCACCGAAACGGTGCGGGTAGAGGTAGAAGTAACGCCATAAGCGTGTTGTGCTTAGAGGCAGAATCAGCCGATTGCCACAACTGCATCAGCGCGTAGTTCAGCTTTTTTAGGCGGGCTGCGTATAGGGAGCCCAACCCGTACTTCCTTATTCTGCATGAACACGTCCGATCTGATCAAGAAAACCGCCAAAGTACTAGCCTGGACGGGGGGAGGCGTGGTGGGAACGGTGGCGCTTTACTTGGCGGCCGGGGCCGCACTATCCGCTATACCGGTGGCGGGCGCAGAGGCCCCGCCGGCACCCGGTGAGGAGTTTATTGAGGCCTACATCCTCTCCAACGGCGTGCATACCGACTTGGTGGTGCCCGTGCGGACGGCCCAGATGGACTGGTCGCAGCTACTGCCCTACGCCGATACGCCCGCCGCTGACCAGAGCCGGCAGTTTATCGGGTTTGGATGGGGCGACAAGGGCTTTTATCTCGAAACGCCCACCTGGGCCGAACTCAAGCTCAGCACCGGCCTCAAAGCCATGTTCTGGCTCAGCACCACGGCCATGCATACCACCTTCCACCACCGCCCCGCCGTGGGGGAAGATTGCGTACGCCTGAATCTGACGCCCGCCGAGTACACTCGCCTGATTCAGTTCATTCAGGCCAGCTTTGCGCCTGATGCAGCAGGCCGGCCCCGGCACCTTACCGGCCATAGCTACGGTCGCCATGATGCCTTCTACGAAGCCCGCCGCACCTACAACCTCTTCTATACCTGCAACACCTGGGCGAATGAAGGATTGAAAGTGGCGGGTCAGAAAGCGGCCCTCTGGACGCCCTTCGACTTCGGGATTTTCTGGCAGTACCGTTAAAACCGGCTTAGCTTTGTTTCAAAATGCGCGGCCCAGGTATCCAAGTGGCCGCCGCAACGTATAGAATTTCCATGACGACATACGACGAAATATTCGACAACAACCGCAACTGGGTGGCCTCCAACTCGGCCTCCAATTCGGACTTTCTCAAGCATCTGGCCGCCGATCAGAAGCCGGATTACCTCTACATCGGATGCAGCGACTCGCGCGTAACGGCCGAGGACCTGATGGGAGTGGCGCCGGGAGAAGTGTTCGTGCATCGCAATGTGGCCAACCTGGTGAACAACATCGACCTGAACGCCATGTCGGTGGTGGAGTATGCGGTAGCCCATCTGCACGTCAAGCACATTGTGGTGTGCGGGCACTATGGCTGCGGGGGCGTGAAAGCGGCCATGCAGTCGAAAGACCTGGGTATTATGAATCCCTGGCTGCGCAACATCCGCGACGTGTACCGGCTGCACCACGAGGAACTGGACGCCATTGAGGATGCCGATGCCCGCTACGACCGGCTGGTGGAGCTGAACGTGCAGGAGCAGTGTGCCAACGTCATTAAAACGGCTGTGGTCCAGAAAAGCTACCTCAACCGAAAAACTCCCATTGTGCACGGCTGGGTGTTCGATCTGAAAACCGGCCTGCTGAAGGACCTCAAACTCGACTACGAGAAGATGCTCCACGACATTCAGGCCATCTATAACCTGGGCGACGAACCCCTGTTCACCTACGAGCAGGACCCCGAAAACCCAGCCGAGGAAATTGCCTCCAAAGCCAAGGAAGAGTCCGAGCGGGTTTAATCCGTCGTCGGAACGACGGGGTTAGTACACGTTGCCAGCTGCCGGGCTTTCCCATATATGGGGCAGCTCGGTGGCTGGCACTTTGCGTAAGTGAAGGCTTGACCAAGGCAGGCCTGCGCAAGCCGCATAACAAAAAGGCTGCTTTCAGAACAGGTTCTGAAAGCAGCCAGTAAAGAGGTGGAAAAAAGGCTAGTTCAGCCAGATCTGGGCTACGGGCTCGAAGCGGTGGCGGGCAAAAGCACCGTAGGGGCGCTCGGCATAGAAGCCCAGCACGTGCACCTGCAAGCGGCCGGTTCGGGCATTGCGCCGCATCTGAACGGGATAAACCTGACCGGCCGTAGGCCAGTCGCCGATGTGGTCCGCGGGGCGTCCGAGGGCATCCACACAACGCGCGTATTGCTGCACGGGAAGAGGAACGGGGAGCTTCGTTTTTGACATATCCAAAGGTACGAATATTACCAGTTTTTACTAAATATATTAGCTGTAAATTTTGCGTTGACAGCTGCAAAATTTCATCTCATAAAGAGGTTATTTTGCTTCCAGGCAACCTATGATGATGTTTTCTGGAATAGAATCATACTATATAGCAACCCACAGTTAGACAAATGACTTGCTAAGATGGATAGTGAAATTTTGGGCTTCAGGGCTGGCGCAGCACCCGGTAAGTGGCGGTGCGCTGACCATTGCGGATTTTCACCAGGTACACGCCAGCCGGATAGGTGCTCAGGTCCAGGGTGGCAGTGGTCTGGTGGAAAGAATACGTGCCCAGTTCCTGGCCCAGCACGGAAAGTATTTGTACGCCGGTAAGGCCTCCCGGCAGCGTTAGCCGCAGCTGACCGGCAGTAGGATTGGGATAAACCAGCACCCCCGGCAGGGTGGCTGCAGACCGCACGGGCAGTACCTGCTGATACCGGGTCCGGGCTGCATCGGCGGCGGCCTGTAGCTGGGCCAGCGAAGGCGCGGCCAGCACCGCAAAAACCACAGTGGCCGAGTCGGCAGGTGCCAGGTAAGGCAACCGGGCTCCAATTACCTGGGAAATATCGGTGCCCGTGCTGGACACACTGGCGGCGTGCGTGGTTCCGCTGCTCAGCGCCAGCCATTTCTCAGCGGTACTGAAGCCATCAGCGAGTCGGATTTCTGCACCGGCCGGGGCCTGGTTGTCGATGGCGTAGGCGCTGGGGGTACCGCCGGTCAGCAATTGCACCCCCGTGTACTGCCCCGCGGTAACGGGGTCGTACACGTAGCCGAGCTGGCGGACGGAATCCCAGGCGGCCACGTTGCGGGCCGGCTCCCCGGGCAGATCCCAGTCCATGAACAAGCCCAGGCGCAATGGCTTCAGGGTATCGGCCGTGAGGTTGGTCAGGCGGTAATCCAGCACCACGTAATCTTGGTGCGGGGCAGCGGTCCAGGCCAGGGCGTGCTGGCGGATATGCACCCCCACAGCCCGGGGGCGGGCCACCGTAGGCAGGGCGTCGCGCAGCCGGCCTACCGCCTCCTGGTCGGCCCGGGGTGGGCCGGGCACGTAGGCCACGTGGGCCAGGGTCGAGAAATCGGTGTTGCTCTGGCCTGGCGTTGAGCGCACGTTGTCGGATACGCGGGTCGCCGAAGTGCCTAGCAGCAGTCCCCCTTCGGACAGCAGCGGGGGGCCTTGCAGGTAGCGCACGCCCCAGCCGGCCGTGGTATTCAGCCCGTCGTAGCCAATATTGCCCCGGCCCGTGAGCGTGAGGGAAAGGTTGTTAGCTTCCAGCACCACGTAGTTGGGGTTCAGCAATACGGTTTCGTACTGATCTTCCTGGTAGCCGGTAGCCGCGTCCCGGAGGCGGAAGCGCAGAACGGCCCGGGTATTGGAAGGCACTGAAGAGGCTACTTCCAGCCGGAAGGGCACACGCTCGTTGGCGCGCTGCTCCAGCGTAACGAGCGGCCCCACGGCAAAAGAATCCTGGCGGACGGTGAGGTAGGCAGAAAGCGAAGTGAGCTTCACGGTGAGGTTGTTGAGCGGCTGCAGCAGGTTCTGTACACGCACGGCCAGCCGCATGGTGTCGCCGGCGCCGTAAGCCGGACAGTCGGGCACGTAGGTGGTTTGCTGAATGCGGGCCGAATACTGAGCTTCCGTAACGGCCCGGTACACGTTCAGGCGGCCTGAGCCGAGCCGACCGGCGTAAGCTACATTGCCGGGCAGGGCGTCCACATTATCGGTAGTGCGCCGCAGCTGGGCGGCTACCTGAGCGGCCGTAAACTGCGGAAACCGCGTCCGGACCAGTCCCGCCGCTCCCGCCACCAGCGGGGCAGCAAAGGAAGAGCCAGTGACGGCAACGTAGTCAGAATCCGTATCGCCCCATGTCGTCAGGACGCTCACCCCGGGGGCCGAAAGGTCAATCCGGCGGCTGTAGGTAGCACTGCTACTACGCTCGTCCCTTACCGAAGTAAAAGCCACGGACAGCACGTTGTCGTAGCTGGCCGGGTAGAAGTCAAGCTCGGCGGGAGTATTGCCGGCGGCGGCCACTACCACCACATCGTGGTTGATGGCGGCGTAGTTGATGACGTCCTGCTCATACTGGGAGTAGCCGCCGGGGGCGCCCCAGGACAGGTTGATGACCTGGCAGCCGTGGTCGGCGGCGTATACGATGGCCTCGTAGCCCGCGAAGGAGCCGGTGGCGGTACTCGGGAAGATTTTCAGGGGCAGAAAGCGGCACTGGTAACCCACGCCGGCTATGCCTTTGCCGTTGTCCGTGGCGCCGGCCGCGCAACCGGCTACCAGAATGCCGTGGACACTGCGCGGGTCGCGGCCGGGGTTGTTGTCAGCATCGGCAAAATCCCAACCAGAGTAGTTGTCCACGTAGCCGTCGTTATCGTTGTCCAAGCCGTCGATTGGGTCCAGGCGGTTGGGCTGAAACTGGGAGGCCAGGTCTTCGTGGGTCAGGCGGGTACCGCCGTCGATGATACCGATAAGCAAGCTGGTATCGCCCTTGGTAATGTTCCAGGCGCGATAGGCCTGAATATTTTTCAAATGATACTGCCCCCCGCTACGGGTGGAGTCGGCCAGCGGATCGGAGGGTTGCGCCAGGGGAGGGTAGCTGTAGAGTGGTTCGGCGTAGTCTACCGCGCCGGTTTTGCGGAGGGTCTGGCAGGCTTCCGCTACCCTAACCTCGGCCGGTAGCGTTACCTGGTACAACCGGCTCAGGTCCACCGCGCCGGGTTGGTCGGGGCCGGGCGGGCGGCTGTGCGGATACTTGGGCCGGAGCGACATGGCGCCGAGGCGGGCCAGGGCGGCTCGCAGGGCCGGTGGGGGAGTAGCGTGGCCCGGCTTGAGCTTAAAAACCAAACACCCCGGCAGCACGGTTTTGGCGGGCGCTACGGCTTGAGCGCAGACCCCGGGGCCCAGCATCGGCCCGGCGAGCAGCAATAGTAGGCTGCCGGTAAGAATTCTCCGGAGTAATGGTAGGAGCATAGGTAAACCTGTAGATGGCCGAGGGCCGCGAATAAGTAAGGAGCCGCGCCCGCAGGCGTAACGCGGTCAGTATAAACGCAGTAAAGGGCCGGGTGGGTTGGGCTAGAACGGTTCGGGGGTGATTATGTAAATTTAGCCACTTTAACCCCCCAAGCCAGCCCGTAAGCAGACGTTTCGACCAACGTATTCATTTTGCGCCCCAACGGCTGACTTTACCTGTCACCTCCCCACCAGTGCCAGCGCGTGCGCTGCTTTTAACTTCCATCCCACTCCTTTTATGACCACCGAAACCACCCAGAAGCACCAGGCCACCCTCGACGCGGCCGTGGAGGCCCTGCACGGCCGCACGTTCTTCGCCGCTTTTCCCGAAAACCCTTCGCCTGACATCTACGGAGCCGAGGCCGACAAAGAAGGCCGGGCCCGCTTCAAAGCCCACCGCGACCAGCGCTTCACGGAGCTGCAGCAGGGCGAGCCCACTGCCTGGGCCGGCCAGGAAGACAGCCCCTACGAGCAGCAGCCCCTGGGCATTACCTACCCGTTTTTTGCTCCCGATACGCTGGTGAATAATGCCCAGGAGGTGTTCGGGCAGTGGCGCAAGCTCAAGCCGGCCCAGCGGGCGGCCCTGCTGACTGAGAGCCTGGAGGGCATGAAGGAGCGTTTCTTCGAAATTGCCTACGCCACCATGCACACCACCGGGCAGGCCTACATGATGTCGTTCCAGGCCAGCGGCCCCCACGCCGCCGACCGGGCCCTGGAAGCCATTGCCGCCGGCTACGAGGAGCAGACCCGCTTCCCGGAGGAAACCCGCTGGGAAAAGCCCATGGGCAAGTACAACCTCACCCTGCACAAAACCTGGCGGGCCGTGCCCAAGGGCGTGGCCCTGGTTATCGGCTGCTCCACGTTCCCGACCTGGAACACGGTGCCCGGTATGTACGCCTCGCTCGTGACCGGCAACCCGGTCATCATCAAGCCCCACCCCAAGGCCGTACTGCCCATTGCCATCGTGGTGGCTGAAGTGCAGAAGGTGCTGGCCGCCCACGGCCTCGACCCGCGCATCTGCCAGCTGGCCGTGGATGCCAACGACCACCTGATTGCCAAGGAACTGGCCGAAAACCCCGCTGTGAAGCTCATTGACTACACCGGCGGCTCAGCCTTCGGGGAGTACATCGAGGGTCTGAAGGGCAAAACGGTGTTCACCGAGAAAACCGGCGTCAACTCCATCATCCTCGACAGCTGCCCCGACCTCGACAAGGTGGCCCAGAACCTGGCTTTTTCCGTGAGTTTGTACTCGGGGCAGATGTGCACCGCGCCCCAGAACTTCTTCATTCCCCAGGATGGCGTGCAGGTGGCCGGCGAGCTGGTGCCTTACGAAGAAGTAGTGCAGAAACTGGCCGCCGCCGTAACGGGCCTGGCTCAAAACCCCAAAGCCGGCCCCCATGTGCTGGGCGCCATTCAGAGCTCCGCCACCCACGAGCGGGTGCAACAGCTCGCCTTTAAAGGCGGCCGCAGCATCCTGGCCCACGGCTCGGTGGAAAATCCGGTATTCCAGAACGCGCGCACCTGTTCGCCGAGCATCCACGAAATCAGCGCCGACCGGGTGGAGCAGTTCAGCCAGGAACTGTTCGGGCCCATCATGCTGATTATCAAAACCCGGGACACCCAGGAAAGCATCCGCCTGGCGGCCCAGCTGGCCCGGGAGCACGGCGCCATCTCCTGCGGCGCCTACACCACCGACCCCGACATCAAGGAGCAGATCATGGACGAAATGAGCCTGGCCGGAACTCCCGTGAGCTTCAACCTGACGGGCGGCATCTACGTGAACCAGAACGCGGGCTTCTCCGACTTCCACGTCACGGGCGGCAACCCCGCCGGCAACGCCTCCTTCACCAACCCCGAGTTTGTCATCAAGCGCTTTACCTGGGTAGGCTTCCGCGAACCGATAGCCTAGTTAGCTTTAGCTATTGGCTGTTGGCTGCTGGCTGTTAGCTGAAAAAGTACGCCCCTCTTCACCTGCTTATCAGGGAAGAGGGGCGTACTTTTTCAGCCAACAGCCAACAGCCAACAGCCAACAGCCAAAGGCTACCGACCTTTGCTGTACTTGTATTTTTTGGGCGCGTCCACGGTGCGGTGCTTCTGGGCATCCTTGGCGTTGAGGTCGAGGTTGAGGCCCAGACCAATTTTCTGCCGCTGTTTGTAGGCCCGGGATTTATCGTTGCTGCGCTTGGTGCGGTGAGTCGAAACGGTGCCGTAGCGGCCGGTGCGTTCCAGCATCTTATCCTCGCTGGAGCAGGAAGTGCCCAAAAACAGGAATACGAGAGCAGAACAGAGTAATGAAACTTTCATGGTAAAGAGCAATGCGGTGGTGTGTAGTGGCTGATTCCGGCGGAGGATCAGCCACTTACTCCTCTGTGTACTCCGATGAAAGCGAAAAGGATACACCCGGATCGGAATAATCCTGCCAGAATTCTGTTCACTCTATAGGCTCAGTAGTTCCCGAAACCGGCCCGACTGCTGGCGCGATACCTCCACCTCCGGCCCGCCCCGCAACCGGATCTTGAGCGTGTTGCTGAACCAGGGCTCAATGCTTTCCACCCACTCCAGGTTGATAATCTGCTGACGGTTGACGCGGAAGAAAACCCGGTTGTCGAGGCGCTGTTCCAGATGTTGCAGGGTGCGCGGAATCAGGGGGCGGTGGTTGTCGAAGTAAATCTGGGTGTAGCTGCCGTTGATTTCAAACAGGCGCACCTCGGCCAGACGCACAAACCAGCACCGCTCCCCATCTTTCACAAACACCTGATCCTGGGCGCTGAGCGGGGTGATGGCCGCCTCCGGCTCCGGCCGGACGGACGCCACCGGGGCCGCGGGCAGCCGGGGCCGCACTTTGTCGAGGGCGGCGGCGAGGCGGTTTTCCTGGATGGGCTTGAGCAGGTAGTCCAGGGCGTTCACCTCGAAGGCCCGCAGCGCATACTCGTCGTAGGCAGTGGTGAAGATGACCTGGGGCGCGTCGTCGAGGGAGGCCAATAGCTCGAAGCCGGTTTCGCCGGGCATGTGGATGTCGAGAAACAGTACCTCGGGCCGGAGCGTGCGGAGCTGGGCGCGGGCTTCCTCGGCGTGCCGGGCTTCGCCCACCACCTCCACTTCCGGAAAGGCCGCCAGCAGGTGGCGCAGCTCGGTGCGGGCCAGGCGGGAGTCGTCAACAAGCAGAACTTTCATGAATCACGAATTGACGCTGATTAAATTGATTTCCTGCGCGCAGATTGCCGCTGACGGAAAGGATTTCATTGATTTTTTTGCTGAAGAAGGTCACGCGTCCGTTTATCCCTAATCCCTAATCCCTAATCCCTAATCCCTGACCGGCAACTGCAGGTGGGCGACTACGGTGTCGGGGGTGTGGGGGTCGTTGGTGAGGTGCAGGTGGGCGGCGGGGCCGAAGAGCAGGGCCAGCCGTTCCCGGGCGTTGCGCACGCCCACGCCGGGGTGGTCGGGGGCGGGGGCGTAGTGCCCGGTGTTGCGGACGGTGACGTGCAGGGTGTTGGAGTCGTTGAGCTGGGCCGTGAGCTGGATGGTGCCGCCGGCCGGCCGGGGCGCGAGGCCGTGCTTAATGGCGTTTTCCACCAGCAGCTGAAGCGTCATGGGCGGAATGGGTACCTCGAGAGCGGCCGGGTCCACGTCGAGGCAGTAGCGCAGGCGCTCTTCGAGCTGAATGGCTTCGAGCTGGAGGTAGTGCTCCACAATTTCGAGCTCCCGGCGCAGGGGCACCTGCTCGGTGCTGTTGAGCTGGATGGAGTAGCGCAGCAAATCGGAGAGGTGAGTAATCATGTGACGGGCCCGGGCGGGGTCTTCCATCACCAGGGCCCGGATGTTGTTGAGCCCGTTGAACATGAAATGAGGGTTGATCTGGGCTTTGAGGGTGCGCATTTCCGCCTCGCGCACGGCGGCGGTCAGCTTCCACTGGTCCACCTCGGCCTGCCGGGAACGGCTCAGGTAGTGCCAGCCAAAGTAGAAACCCTCCCAGAGCCAGAGCATAAAGTTCACGTTGAACACGTAGCCTACGAACTGTCCCCAGCCGTGGGGCTGCCCGGTGGGCGCCGGCCGCACTACCCAGTAAATCAGGGCCCAGATAATCACCTGACTCAGCACCGATAGCACCAAGTTGGTAACCAGTAGCCGCCCCAGCAGCGGCAAGGGCGCCAGCTGCACCCAGTTCCGGGCCCGGATAAAGTAGCGCAGGGCGTGGGTGAGGCCCAGCAGCGGCAGCACAATGGCCACCGTAATAGCCACCAAATCGGGAGAAAACCGGGAGAAAACCGAGAACAGCACCAGGTTGAACACCGCGTACAGCGTCCAGCCCAGGGCCTGACAGTACCAGTAGGCCCGGCTGGGCGGCGGAATGGGGGCGGAAGAGAACAGGGCCACGGGGCGAGGAGAAATCAGGCGGTCAGGGAGGGGCGGCGTGAGGGAGAGGAAGCTTCGTAGGTCAGGCGGTTGCGGCGGTAAGAAACGAAAAGCAAACCCGCCAGCACCAGCAGCGCCACCACGAGGAACAGCGGAATCAGGTACAGCTCGGCCGCCGAGGTAATGCGCAGGCCGAGGATGACGCATCCTGCGGCAATGAGGCCGGCCAGCAGAGCGTAGGGCCGGGCGTTGTAAAACCAGGCGTAGGGGAAAAAATGGGCACCCGTGATAATGCCATAGACCATGATAAAGTGCTGCGGATAACGGCTAAACACGAACAGCAGCATCGGGAAATAGAAGAGCTGGGCGAAGTTCAGCCACAGGCCCAAGGGCTGCAGGGGGTTATCGGGCAGCGTCCAGGTGGTGCCGAATGCTTTGGACAGCAGCGCGGCCAGCGGCAGAACCAGGGCCCCCACGAAGAAAGTAATGAAGCTGAGCCGGGCCGGGGGGTAGGGCAGCGTCCAGACGAAGGCAATGGCGGCCCAGACGAGGGTGGCGGCCACAATGAAGTCGAGGCCGTTTTTGGCCCGGACCGAGAGTTCCAGCCGGAGCCCGAGGAATTCGGAAGCAGTGAGCATTGCAATGGAAGAGTAAAGCAGTGTTGTGGGCAAGGCAGGGCAGGGGCCGCGAATGTACGGACAGGTTTCAGCTGCGGCCCCGGTTGCGCCTTACTTCTGGGCCACGGCGGGCTGTTTCAGGAATGCATCGGCCTGCCGGAAAAACCACTGGGTGTCGTCGTACATAAGGAAGTGGCGGCCGGCCTCCGACATTTCTACCCGGTGGCGCGGGAGTTTGGCGTACTGCTGCTCGAAAATGGCCCGGGTGCTTTCCTTGGTGGAACCGTAGGCCTGATAAGCGGCCCAGGCCCCCAACACCAGCACGGGCTGCTGAATGCGGGCTACTGCGGGGCGCAGGTCGGTGGTGTACATATCGTACATGGCCTGGGCCACGGTGGCCGGGTCGGAGGCCTGGCCCCAACGGGCCACCTGGCTGATGCGGGCCGTATCGGTGACCAAGCCGGCTACCATCTGGCGCTGCTGGGCGGGGTTCATACGGCCCTGGGTCATCTGCCGGCGCATCTGCTCGGCGATGGGGCGTACCTGCTCCACGGTGGCGGCCGGGTTCTGGATAGCGCCGATGAAGGGCAGCGAATCCACGATAACCAGCGGCCCCAGCGCCTCGGGGGCGGTGCTGCTCATCCAGAGGGCCATAAATCCGCCCAGGCTGTGGCCGATAACGGCCGGTTTGCTCAGCTGCTGGGTGTTCACGTAGGCCAGTAGCTGGTCGCGCACGTTCTGCAGCAGCTGGTCGGTGCTGGCCGGGGCAGCATTGCCCCCGAAACCGGCCAGACTGATGATGTGGCACTGGTACTGCTTCTGGTAGTGGGCCACCGTTTCGTCCCAGACCGCGCCGGGGCAGGTCAGGCCCGGAATCAGCAGCATGGGCCGGCCCTTGCCCACTACCTGCACCGTGAAGTTGGGGTGAGCGGCCGGGTTGTCGGTGGGCCGGGCAGCGGCGGCGGGGTGTCCGGCGGTAGCGGCGGCAGGGGCAGCGGCCAGGGGCAGCGTGGTGCTGAGCAGCAGGGCGGCGGTCAGGGAGCGGAAGGTGGTGGTCAGGTGCATGGCGAAAAGCGGTTAGGAGAAGGAGTGAGACGGAAGAATGAGTCAAACCTACTACCTGTAACCGCGCCGGGAAACTGCTTTTGGGCGAACGGTACTACCGGCCGCCGAACGGTTCGGCAGCCCGGCCGAATGGTGGCCACCCACCCCGCGCGGGGGCCATCCGCCGACCGGTGCTGGAACGCGCTAGATGATGTTGCGCAAATCCTGGCGCAGGTGCTCGATGCCGCGCCAGATTTCATCCCAGGCGTTGTGGTCCTGCGGGGTTGCCGCCGGCGGCGTGCCCGTGGCGGGCGAGGTCTGATGCAGGCGCTCCTGAAGGCGGGCGCGCTTGGCCTCCAGGGCCACCGCGTGCTGGTGGTAGGTAGCCGTGGAGCCGGCCACCGTGGCGTGGGCCCGGTTGTGCAGGGTCCGGATTTTCGCGTCCAGCTCGGTCAGGGCCTGGTGCAGGGCGTCGGCACTGAGGTTGGCCGGGGCACGCATGTGGTCGGGGGCGGGAGTAGTAGGCATAGCAATCAGGAAGGACTAAAACGGAGTACGGAGTCCGGAAATGGTACCGGGCGCTGATAAAGCAGGACGCAACCTGTGTTACCAACAATTCAACAATATAACTATAATAATAGGCTCATGCAGCGCTCTGCTCCGCTTTCTAGCTTTGGCAGTACTTCTGATCAACTACCTGGTTATGATGCCAAAACTACCGCTGCTACTGCTTTTGCTCACGTTGCCCGCGGGCGTGCTGGCTCAGTCGGGCCCGGTGGCCCTCACCGACAGCGGCCACAGTGCCACGGCTGCCAGCCCGGAGCCGGCCCCCCCGGCGGCGGCCGAAGTATACCATACGGCCGAGCAGCCGCCGGCCTTCCCGGGCGGCCCGGCAGCTTTCCAGAAATTTATGAGCAAGGAGCTGCACTACCCCGATGAAGCCCTGCGCCGGGGCCTGTCGGGGCGGGTGTACGTGCGCTTCCTCGTCACGGAAGCCGGCCACATCCAGGACGCGGAAGTGGTCAAGGGCCTCGGCGGCGGCCTCGATGAGGAGGCCCTGCGCCTGGTACGCATCATGCCCTGGTGGACGCCCGCCCGCATCGGCGGCCAACCCGTGCGTTTCTCCTATACCCTGCCCATCATCTTCCGGGCCTTGGATTAAAGGTGAGGTGGTGAAGTGGTGAAATGGTGAAATGGTGAGATAGTGAGATGGTGAGTTTGACGTTCTGGAATCCTGATAGCGCAGGTTATTTATGCCGCGCAATCAGGATTCCAGAACGTCAAACTCACCATCTCACCATTTCACCATTTCACCATCTCACAGGGAGGGCCAGTTCCCGGGCCAGGGGGGCGGCGGCGGAGGCGTAGAGTAGGGTGAGCAGCTCGTTCACGGCAGGTGCGAATTCCACCCGGTAGTCCTCGTGGAGCTTGCCAAGGGCCTGCAGCACCTCCTGGGTGCGGCGGGCCAGGTGCTGGAGCAGCGGCTGGCTGGGGCCGTGGAGGCGGGCGGTGGCCTCGGGCTGATGATGCAGCACGTTGCGCAGCAGACGCAGGCTCAGGTCGAGGGTGCCGGTGGCGTCGCCCGTGATTTTCGCGTGGTAGGTGAGCCGCTGCTGGAGCTGACGCAGGATATGGAGCAGGTCGTTGGGCGTCTGGTGGAAGCCGCGCACCGGGTCATCGACCTGCTGGCGCAGCCGCTCCCGGCGCAACGCCAGCCCGTCCTCACCCTCCAGCAGCCGAAACGCAAGCTGCTCGGTGAGCACCGCGTCCTGGGCCACGAGGCGGGCCAGCAGCTGGTCTTTCTCTTTGGTGGGCAGGCTGAATAAGGCTTTGCGAAGATCGGGGGAAAGGGCGGGCATGGGGAAGAGAGGTTGGATGGGTGAATGGTTGGATGGGTGAATGGTTGGATGGTCATTGCGAGGAGACACGACGAAGCAATCCGTCCTTCACCTTCTTCCCAGCTTCGACCTATTTCAAACCCCTTGGCGTCCGCACGTCAGGGGCTTCGTGTTTGCTCCGGGCTTTGGACTGCGTGAAGGACGGATTGCTTCGTCGTGTCTCCTCGCAATGACCATTCACCCATTCACCGAGTCACTCATCCCCCAATGGCCAGCTGGTGCTTGTGCTCGTCGAATTCGCCTTCGCTCTTGGCAATGACGACGGTGGCCACGGCATTGCCGATGAGGTTGGTGATGGCCCGGGCTTCCGACATAAACCGATCCACGCCCAGCAGCAGGGCCATGCCTTCCACGGGAATGACCTTGATGGCCGCCAGCGTGGAGGCCAGCACGATAAAGCCCGAGCCCGTAACGCCCGCCGCGCCCTTGCTGGTGAGCATCAGAATGCCGATGATGGTGAGCTGCTGGCCCAGGGTAAGCGGCACCTGGAAGGCCTGAGCCAGGAAAATGGTGCACATTGAAAGGTAGATGGTCGTGCCATCGAGGTTGAAGGAGTAGCCCGTGGGCACCACCAGCCCCACCACCGGCCGGGCGCACCCGAAGGCCGTGAGCTTGTCCAGCAGCCCCGGCAGCGCCGACTCCGACGACGACGTGCCCAGCACAATCAGCAGTTCCTCCCGGATAAAGACCAGCAGCCGCCACAAGCTGAACCCGTAGAAGCGCGCAATACCGCCCAGCACCCCGAAAATGAACAGAAACATGGTCAGGTACACCGAGCCCATGAGCAAAGCCAGGGGCCGCAGCGCCGCCAGCCCGTACTTGCCGATGGTGAAGGCCATGCCCCCGAACGCGCCCAGCGGGGCCAGCTTCATCACCAGGCTTAGCACCCCGAAAAACACCCGGCTCAGGCGCTCCAGCGTGTCCAGCAGCGGCCCGCTCACGGCAGCCGGCACGCGGGCCAGCGCCGCCCCGAACAGCACGGCCACCAGCAGCACCTGCAGCACCTCGCCGCTGGTGAAAGCGCCCACGAAGTTATCGGGGATGATGTGGGTGAAGAAGGCCAGCCAGTCCATGTCGGCGGCTTTCTCGCTGTACTGGCGGGTGGCCGCAGCCCCGGCGGCCACCGGACCAGTGGCCACACCCGCGCCGGGCCGGATGAGGTTGGCGGCGGCCACGCCAATCACCAGGGCCAGGGTGGTCACGAGCTCGAAGTAGAGCAACGCCTTGCCGCCCAGGCGGCCCACCTTCTTCAGGTCGCCGATGTTGCCCATGCCCAGCACCACCGTCAGGAAGATGATGGGGGCGATGAGCATTTTGATGAGGCCGATGAAGGCGTCGCCGAGGGGCTTGAGGCCGGCCCCGAAGGCGGGGAACAAAGCGCCCACCAGCACCCCCAGCCCAATGGCCACGAGCACCTGCACGGTGAGGTTACGAAACAGTTTAGGCATATCCCGGCAAGATATACTCCGCTAGGCTGTTTTCACTGCCAAACACTGTGCGAAACCTAAGCCTCTACCCACCACTGCCGCCGTAGCTTCCAAGTGGAAAGGGTGGCAAGAAGTAACAGCAGCAGCCAAGTATTGCGCCACTCGGGGGCGAGATAAAAAGCAATGTCAGACACGATTATATCCTTGACACGGATCAGTGTCATCGGTTCTTGAAATGGCATTACATCATGACACATACATGGATCGGCAATGTAGCCTACATTTTCAACGAAATTGGCTGGCGGCATCCGAAATGCATAAGCCGTTCCACCTGCCGGAGCATTCACAAACCAGTATAGAATGTCAGATTGACGTTCTAACGAGGCCAACAGAGATGCTCCTCCATATGATGGAGCCCCATCAAAATGAAAAGCCACTCCCTGCCAGGTGGCTCCTTGGGTATTTTGAGGCAGCGAGAAGTGAAGTTGTTGTTCGTAAAAATACCGAAGCCAAGTAGACGATGGAACTGTCTGAACCTGACGGGCTATACTCAACTCATGGATACCTTCATCTATTCGGTGTTGCAGTAGATTAGTGTGCCAGCCGAATTTCAGAGGACCAGGAACAAGCAGTGCGACCAAGTGCATTCGTGCTCCTCCCCGCAGTTGCGGCACCGCCACGCAACCCAGCCACAGCAGCCACGCCAGGGCCAGCAGACCCGGCGGCAGCAACAGGCGGCGGCGGGTGCGACGGGGGTAGGGGAGCAGTAGAGCAGACATAAGTAGCGGGTAGGATAAGTGACGGAAGATAAACGGTCCGGGCCGGAGTTTTCGTGTGAAAACGAAAAACGCCCGCTTCTTCCGGTAGCGGAAAAAGCGGGCGTTTACCCGTACAGGCAAGAAGGACTATTCCTTCACCAGACGTTTCGTGAACTGCTGGCCATTTTCGGCCCGCACCAGCACGATGTAGGTGCCAGAGGCCACGGCATGCAGGTCCAGGGCGGGCTCGGCACCACCTTCGGCGCTCAGGTGTAGCACCTCACGTCCCACATTATCCAATACCCGAACCTGGTAGGTGCCGGCGGGCAGCAGGCGCATATCGAGGCGGGTGAGGGCGGTGGCAGGGTTGGGGTAGAGGGTAATATCAGCCGTTACATCGGGGCGGAAGGTAACCGTCCGGATGCCGGAGTAAGTGGCCGTGCCATCACGGTCTACCTGGCGCAGGCGGTAGTATACGAGGCCAGTGCTGCGGGCGCCCACCCCGGCATCGGTGTGCGCGTAGCGGGTGGCCTGGTTGGTAGTGCCGCGGCCGGCTACGCGGGTGATGATGCCAAAGGTGCGGCCATCCAGGCTGCGCTCCACCTCGAAGTGGTCATTGTTGAGCTCGGCGGCCGTTTCCCAGGTCAGCAGCGCATCGGTGCGGCCGCTGAGCTGAGCCTCGAAACCCGTGAGGGTAACCGGCAGGGGCTGGTTGCCAACGGGCAGGCTGTACGTAGCCGTATTGCGGCTACCGGCCCCGCTGACATCGGTGGCAGTGTAGGTAAATTGGGCCGTGCCTACGTAAGCAGCTTTGGGGTCAAAGAAAAGCTTGCCAGCATCGGCCAGCATAATTTCCTGCCCCGGAATGACCACCACGTTATCGAGGAAGAGCACGCCCGCATCAGCGTTGGGCAGGGTCTGAATGATAAACGAATTCAGGGCCGGACCGGCCGTCACGGTAGCGCTCAGAGCGGCAATGCTGGTGGCCGGCGCCTCGTTGCTCATAAAGCGGTTGTTTACGTCGTTGGCCGTCAGGCCTACCGTGCAGGTACCGAAGTAAATATCGTCGAGGCCGAAGTCGTTGCCACCCGTGGCCTTGTTCACATCCCGGATTTCAAACACGGCCGTGGTGCTGCTGCCCGAAAACCAGAGGTCGGCAATCTGGGTGTAGTTACGGGTGCCATCGAGCGTGGTAACGTTCGAGGTCGACTTGCCATTGATGACGAAGCCAAGCTGGGCCGGACTGTTACCGTTAACGCTGTTGGCATAGGCCGAGAAGCTGTAGTACGTGTTGGGCTGCACATTGATGATTTGCTGGTAAACCACCGACAGGTTCTGCGAGCCGTTCACAATCATGAAGTTGTCGCCCACGCCATTGCGGCCCGTGCCACTGAAGGAGGGATGGTAGTTGGCGGCTTCGGCACCAACCCCGTACAGGGCTTCGGGTACCAGCTCGCGGTTGGTGGCCGGGTCATCAACCACGTAGCCGTAAGCGGAGCTAAAGCCCGTGTTGCCATCCGTGAAGCTGGGGTTCACCACCAGGTTGTTACCCGTGCCGATGGTACACACCTGATTGCTGTCATACACGTTCAGGGTAACGGTGGAGATGTTGGAAAACTCGGGCGAGGCACCCGGTACGCGCACGCGGTACGTGAACGTATCGGGACCCAGGTAGCCGCCTACGGGCGTGTAGCTGTAGCTGCCGTTGGCGTTGAGCGTAAGCGTGCCGTGGCTGACCCCGGCGCCTACCAGCTGCACTTCGAAGCCGTTATTAGCTAAGTTCTGCGGGTTGGCATCGTTGAGGATGATGTTGCCCGTTTTGGTGGTATTGGCGGGTACTTCGTTGGAGTCGTCGTTGGTTACAAAGAAGTTGCCGGCCTGCACTGTTACGTTCAGCGTGAACTGGTCGACGGCGCTGTTTGAGCCCTGACTGGTGGTGGTGCCCACGTTACTGACCAGGGTATTGGCGCCCTGCGTAGCGGGGGAGCGGAAACTGAATGTATAGGTGTTGGTAGTACCGCTGTTGAGCACGGGTACTGTACCAAAGTTGATGGTGTTGGTGGCCGCATCGTAACCAGCCGTAGAAGGCAGGGCCGCCTGTTGAGCTGCCGTCATGGTGGCACCCGTGGGCAGGCGCACGGTCTGCGTGACCTGAGTAGCCGGCTGAGGTCCATTATTGGTGAACGTGACAGTAAACGTGCCCGACGACAGGTTGGCGCCCAGTGTGGCGGGGCCGCTCAGGGAAGTCGTCACATCGGCCACCGGTCCTACCACCGGAATGGTGTACGTAGCGGGCGTGTTGGAGCTGATGCCGGCGTTGTTAACGGCGTAAAACGTAAACGTGGCGTTACCCGTGAAACCAGGTTCCGGGTCGAAGCTAAGCGTGGCCGCCTCCGCCGCCGTCAACGACTGGTTGAGCGTGATGGGCGCGCCGCCCTGCCCCAGGTACAGGATGCCGCTGGCGGGAGCCGGCAGGCTGGCAATCAGATAGCGCGTGACTGAGCCGCCCGCGTTGGGGTCGGAGCCGGCCAGAGCGGCAATACCGGTAGCGGCATTGCTGCTGGGCATGGCCGGCGAGTTGGTTACGTTGGTCGCCGTGGGCGGCAAGGCACTCTGCCCGGCGCACAGGGCGCTGTTGGGAACAACCTGCCGGCTGATGCCTGCGCCGGCCGCGCTGCTGTATTCCAACGTCAGCACATCGCCCCCACCGTCTTCGCCATAGTAGACCAACACGTTGTGCAGGCCGGCCGACAGGGTGACGGTGTTTTGTACAGTTCTCGATCCGTGCAGACCCCCGTTGTTAATGAAGGCATTCGCAACGGTAGGAGAGAAGGCATTGCCATCTATCCACATGAAGGACGCATCATCGGAAGTCAGATAGAAGGTGTAAGCGCCCGTGGCAGGAACGTACACGCTCCCACGGTGGCGGGTCGAAAACTGATTCGGGTTGGTGGCAGTGCCTGTAGCCGGGGGCACAATGTTGCCCCAGCTGCTGCCGCCAAAGTTCAGCTGCGGATCGATGCGCGTGAGCCCGGGTGTAGTAGTGGCAAAGAAATTCAGGTTGTCAGCAAAATATCCGGGGTAGTAATTGGCCGAGAGACCACTCGAAGGGGCCCCGCCGCCGTAGGCCGGTCCGCAGTTGGCGGGCGGAGCAGGAGCCACAAGGGGAATGGTGTAAGTGGCCGCGGACGGGCTGAAGTTGCCGTTGCTGTCGGTCACGCGGTAGGTGAAGGTCAGATTCTGCGTGGTGGAGCTGGCTGGCGTATAGAAGAGCTGACCAGCTTCCGTTGCGTTCAGCGACTGTCCGGCCGTCAGGAGCGGACCGTTGCTACCCAGGCGCAGGGTTCCCGAGGCGGGAATGGTCAGCAGCGTGAAATAAGACACCGTAGCCCCGGCCGGGCCGGTGATGGTGGCACGCAGGGGGCTGATCTGAGTGGGAAAAGTGGTAGCCGACGTACTGATGACCGCCGTCGTGACGTTGTTTGCTGTGAGCTGGTTGTTGGCCATCGGGGCCGTCAGCGCCACATCGTCGATGCCGAAGTCGTTGCCACCCGTTGCCGTTCTCAGGTTGCGCAGGCGCAGGATGAGTTGCGTGCCGCTGCCGGGATTTACCGTCACGGTGTTAAGCTGCCAGTTTCCCCCGTCGTTGGGATTCGTGAACGAAGTACCGACATCGGTGCCGTTAGCGGAAACCTGGATCTGCGCCCGGTTCGTGTTAATGGCATTCAGCAGCCAGAAGGAGAATTGGTAATTCTGATTCGGGGTAAGTCCGGTAACGGTCTGTTCCCACAGGATGGTGGTAGCCGAGGTAGCTCCGTCGGCAATCAGATACTGGCCGGAGCCGGTAGTGTGGTCGCCGAAAGAACCGAAGGCCGTGTTGAAGGTCTTACTGTCGGTAACCAGGGCGTAGCGACCGGCCGTGGAGTTGCCGGCGGGAGTAGCTACGTACGTGTACTGCGACGTGAAACCCGTGTTACCACTTTCAAAATCGGGGTTGGTCAGCAGGTTCTGGGCCCGACCCGGCAGAACCGTCAGTAAGGCCGCCAACAACGGCAGCCAGCACCGGGAGAATAAGGGTGAAGTCATACGAGTAAGTGTAGGTGATTGGAAAGGGGGCAGTAGTGGTTAGGGAGGGCCCGACGTGCAGACCAGACTTGCGAGAGGGAATCAAGGATGAAATCCGACGGTTAACCGGATTCTCACGCGAAACAAATCAACTGTAAAATTCCGGAAATCAGGCAATAAGCTCGAAAAAGCACAATAGATTCCCTTTATTCTATACTAGCCGTTTGCCGGTAAGAGCCTGATAGGCTCGTTCTTGTAGGAAGCGGCGCTTCAAGGGGCCGTTGCTGCCACTACACCAGTCGCTCGCCCGGCACTGATATGCCGGGCGTTCAACGCAACCCACCGCAACAAGCCCCATGGGTAGTCGGACTAACTGCTCGCTCAAAAACGCGTGCCAACTCCCAATTCGATTTTCCCCAACCCTAACCGCTGATTTTAGGTTAGCAAATCCGAACCAGCGCGGCTTCGCATCTTGGTTCTCCCTTCTGATTTCTCCCTTCTTCTGCATAATGCCCTACCGCTACGCCGCGCCACTCTGGCTGCTGCCCGTTACTGCCCTGGCCCAAACCGCCCCGCCCGATACTGCCCGCGCCGTGGCCCTGCCCGAAGCCACCATTACCGGCTACGGCCAGCAGCTGCCCCTGCGCCGCACCGCCGCCGCCGTGGGTGTCCTGCAGGCCCGCGACTTTGAGCGGTTCCCGCAGAATGCCCTTACCCAGGCCGTGAACACGCTGCCCGGAGTGCGGCTGGAAGAGCGGGCCACGGCCAGCTACCGGCTCAGCGTGCGGGGCAGCACGCTCCGCTCACCCTTCGGGGTGCGCAATACCAAGGTCTACTACCAGGGCATCCCGCTCACCGAAGCCAGCGGCAGCACCCCCCTGAACCTGCTCGACCCCAGTCTGCTGGGCGGGCTGGAAGTGATAAAAGGGCCGGCCGCCAGCGTGTACGGGGCCGGCACCGGCGGGGCCGTGCTCCTGACCGGCCGCCGCCCGGCCGCCGATGAAACCACCGTGTCGGCGGGCTTCACCGCCGGCAGCTTCGGGCTACGGCGCACTACGGTGGCCGTGGAAACGGGCTCGGCCACTGGCTACCTGCGCGCCGCCTACGCCCGCCAGAGCCTCGACGGCTACCGGGAGCAGAGTGCCCTGCGCCGCGACGTGCTTACGCTCGATGGGGAATGGCAGCCCACGGCCCGGCAGACCGTTGGCCTGCACGCGCTCTTCGCTGATATCCGCTACCAGCTGCCCGGCGGCCTGACGCGGGCCCAGTTTCGGGCCGACCCGCGCCAGGCCCGGCCGGGCACGGGTACCGCGCCCGGCACCGTGCAGCAGCGCACCTACTACGCCGCCCGCGCCGCCCTGCTCGGTGCCACTCACGAAGCCCGGCTCTCGGACCGCTGGCGACTGAACTCCATGCTCTACCTGAGCGGCAGCCGCATCAACACGCCCTTCCTCATCGACTTCGAGCGCAACACCCTACTGGGCGGGGGCGGGCGCACGGTGCTCAGCTACCGCACCGCCCTGGCCGGCCGCACCCTGCGCCTGCAGGCCGGGGCCGAAGCCCAGACCAGCTTCGAAAGCTCCCGCAACTACCAGAACCGCGCCGGCCAGCCCGGGGCTCTGCGCTACGACGATGAAATCCGGACCCTCACCGGCTTCGCCTTCGCCCAGGCCGACTACGAGCTGCCCGCCGGGCTACAACTCACGGCCGGGGCCAGCTACAACCGCCTGCGCTACCGCATCAGCCGCCTCTCCGACGCGGCTACCAACCCCGCTGGCTACGAGCTGGCGCGCAACTTCCAACCCCAGGTGTCGCCGAGGGTGGCGCTGCTGCGCGAATTTGGAGCGGGGCTGACGGTGTACGGCAGCGTGAGCACCGGCTTCTCGCCGCCTACCGAGGAGGAAATCCGGCCTTCTGACGGGTCCATCAACCGGGCCCTGCAGGCCGAGCGGGCCACCAGCTACGAGGTCGGCGCCCGGGGCGACTTTGGGCGCCGGCGCCTGCACTACGACGTGGCCCTCTACGACCAGCGCCTGCGCCAGACCATCACCACCCGCACCACCGACCTGGGCACTCAACTGTTCACCAACGCCGGCACCACCCGCCAGCGCGGCGTTGAAGTGGCATTGAGCGGGCTGTTGTGGCAGGAAAGATGGGTGCGAAACCAGTACTTTGTAGGAGGTACACACCAAAATACCTTTACCGAATCCAGCCTCCGCGCCTTTGTGAGCTACGCTTACAACTACTACCGCTTCGGAAACTACGAAACCGGTGGGCAGGACTTCGGCGGTAACCGTCTCACGGGCACCGCCCCGCACACGCTCACGGCCGGCCTCGATTTTCGCCAGCGTTACGGCTTCTACCTCAGCCCCACCGTCAGCCACCAGAGCCGCCTGCCGCTCAACGATGCCAACACCGAGTACGCGGCCGGCTACTGGACCTTCGGCAGCCGGGGCGGCTGGCGCGGTCGCCTCGGCCCGCTGGCTTTGGATGTATTCGGAGGCGGCGAAAACCTGACGGACCGGCGCTACTCCCTGGGCAACGACCTGAACGCCTTTGGCAGCCGCTACTTCCAGCCCGCCCCCGCCCGCAACTGGTACGCCGGCGTAGCGGTGAAATGGTGAGATAGTGAGGTGGTGAGATAGTGAAATGGTGAGGTGATGTTCGGAGCTCCTATCGGCGCATACAGCGCCATCAAGGTTCCCGAACATCACCTCACCATTTCACTATCTCACCACCTCACCTACACCTTCACTGTTTTGCCGGTGCGGGCGGCTTCGTAGATGGCCTGGATGAGACGGATGTCGCGCAGGCCTTCTTCGCCGGGCGTTTTGGGCGTTTTGTTCTGGAGCACGCACTCGGCCATGTGGTCGAGTTCGGCGGCGAACTGGTTGCCTTCGCGCAGGGCAATCTGCTGCTTGCCCTGCTTGGTGCCGATGGTCATGGTGTGCTGGTAGTAATCGGTGGCCGGGTCGAGGTCGAGCCAGGCTTTGTCGCCGAACACGCGAAAGCGCTTCACCTCTGCAATGCTGTAGGCGCTGGTGCAGGTGGCCAGCACGCCGCCCGGGAAGCGCAGCGTGAAATGAATCCGGTCCTCGACCTCCTGGAAGCGCGGGTCCGATTTGTCGGTCATGTCCGTGGCCGTTACTTCCACGGGCTCCTCACCGGTGAGGTAGCGCGCCGCGTTGAGCGAGTAAATGCCGATGTCCATGAGCGAGCCGCCGCCGGCCATTTTCCTGACCACCCGCCACGCATCGGCCTTGTCGCCGGTGGGGTCCACGATGCGGCCGTGGTCGGCCGTTAGCTGCATCACCCGGCCCAGTTCGCCTTTGCGGATGCGGGCGATGGCGTCGAGGTTGAAGGGTTCGTACTGGGCGCGGTAGGCCACCATGAGCTTCTTGCCGGCCTTGCGGCAGGCTTCAATCATTTGCTCGCATTCCTTCACTGAGGGAGCCATGGGCTTTTCCGACAGCACGTGCTTGCCCGCCCGGGCCGCCCGCACCGTGTACTCGGCGTGCAGGGCCGGCGGCAGCACAATATACACTACGTCGACGGCCGGGTTGTCTTTGATCGAGTCGAAATTCTGGTAGGTGTAAATGCTGTCGGCCGCCACGCCATACTCGCGGGCCAGACGCTCGGCCTTGGCCGGCGAGCCGCTTACCAGGGCCGTAATGCGGGCGTGTTTACAGTCCCGGAAGGCGGGCATCATCTGCTCGGTGGCAAATTTGCCCAGGCCGACAATGGCAAACCCGAGCTTTTTTTCATTGGCGTACTGCATAGTCGCGGGCGACGGGGATAAGGCGGCAGCCGGGCCCGCCACGGCGGCTACGGCAGTAGCCAGGCCGGCGCGGCGCAGAAACTGTCGCCGGGATGAAGAAGAGGAGCGGAAAGAATCAGTGGGGAGCATACGCAGGACCAAATGGCGGAAGTAGCCTCAACGGCGGGCGGCGGGCGGGCGTTGCGGCCGGCCAACTTCTTTTTACCTTCGCCGCCACACTCAGCCCGCCTGAAGCCGGTGGCCGGGTGCCGGCCGAAACAGCTGCCTACTCCGTGGCATTGCGGTTTTCTTCGCTTCGCCAACGCCTGCTGCTGCCTCGTACTATGTCAGTTTCTGCTGCCCGTCTGCTGCCCCTACAAGCGGCCCATTATCCGGCCGTAGCCGCCGTCTATGCCGAAGGCATTGCCACCGGCCAGGCCACCCTCACCACCGAAGTCCCCACCTGGGAAGCCTGGGACGCGGCCCACCTGCCCCACAGCCGCTGGGTTATGGAAGATGAAAGCGGTGTTTTGGGTGGCTGGGCGGCCCTCACGCCCGTTTCGGGACGGTGTGTGTACTGCGGGGTGGCCGAAGTGAGCGTGTATGTGGCCGCCGCCCGCCGGGGCCGCGGCCTGGGTCTTGAGTTGCTCAAGCGGCTGATTCAGGATTCGGAAGCCCACGGAATCTGGACGCTGCAGGCCGGTATTCTGCGCGAAAATACGCCCAGCCTGCGCCTGCACGAGCGGGCCGGTTTTCGGCTGGTGGGCATCCGCGAAAAGCTGGGCCAACTCCATGGGCACTGGCGCGACGTATGCCTGCTGGAGCGCCGCAGCCCCGTGGTGGGCGCGTAAACCCTGAGGCCGGCAGCTAACTCAGGGCCGGCACCAGCAGCATGGGCAACCGGCCGTGTAAAATTACCTGCGACGTAACGCTGCGGTTGAACAGCTGGCCCAGGAAGCTGCGTCGGCGGGCCACGAGCAGCAGCAAATCGGCCCGGGTTTCGGTGGCGGCCTGCACAATGCCTTCCGGTATCCGCCGATGCCGGGTGCCGTGGGTATGAATGCGGGTCTCGATACCCTGAATCAGGCCGCTGCTCACCACCGCATCCAGCGAATCGGTACAATTGTCGTTGTCCTCGGGCTGGGCCACGTGGGCCACCGTCAGGCAGGGTTGCAGGGCCCGCAGCAGTTCCCGCACGCCTTCCGACTGCGGTTTGAGCGCAATGGCGGTTTTATCGGCCGCCACGGTTACGCGCCGGGGCGGGACGGTTGCCGTACTGGCCTGAGGCACTACCAGCAGGGGCGTGCGCGTGACGCGCAACAGTTTCAGCGCAGTGCTGGTCACCAGCTCATCGGGTGTGCGCTCGGTATTGGGCTTGCCCAGTATCACCAGGTGGGGAGCGTGGCGGCGCACGGCCTCCGTCAGGGCGGCCTCCACCCCATCCACGGCCGACTCCACAGTGGTCGGCACGTTCAGCGGGGCCACGCGCTCCTGCAGGGCGGCGGCTATTTCGCCCTCGCTCAGGTGCCGGATGCTGCCGTTGAAGATGTCGGGGTCGAGCAGGGTTTCGCGCCGGATATGAAGCAGAATCAGGGACGCCTGCGCGGGTTCGGCCAGGGCGGCCGCGTAGCGCAGGGCCTGGTCGGCGGCCGGGGTAAAGTCAGTCAGCACGAGAAAGGAGGCAGCCATGGCAACAGCGGATTAGGAGCAGGAAATACCAAGAAAATAGCCCGGCCAGTATACGCAAAAACCCCCACCAGACCGCGCTTTTCGGCCAAAAAATAGCATACTGCCCAAGCATTCCTATACCCTTCCAGGCCCGGAACGCAGGAATGCTTGCCAACGCGGCCCGGGCCTCTGGCCGACGGCGCGGTTACCGGCAACAAAAACCCCCTTCCGCCATGGGGCGAAAGGGGGGGCAATACCAGCGGGCGGCAAAGCCAGACTTAGCGGTTGTTGTCGTTGATGGGGTTATTGAAACCCGGGTTCATCAGCTCGTCGGTCATGCTGGAATTGTCCGGATCGGGGCCAGTGGTGGCACTGCCGGCAGGCGTGCCCGACATGGCATTTTCGAGGCGGGCCGAGGTATCCAGGGTGCCTTCCTCATCGCGCTTGTAGCCGTAGAGCTCCTGGCGGTGCTTGAGCTGCTCGGGAGTGAGGTTGGTATCCTGGGCGTTGAGGGCCGCGGCGGGGTCCTGGTTCGGCTCCTGGTGGGAGTCTTTTTTCTGATCAGTGCTCATGAGTACAGGGAAAGGAAGGTGAGTGAAATTGGACGCAAACCACTTTACTGCTGGTCCGGCTTCGGCATTTCATCCTCTTTGCCCGCCCCGGGAATGCCGCGGCCCTCATCGTTGCGGAAGGCGCTGAATTCGTCGGGGTTGTCGTTGCTGCCTACGTTCGGGTTGCGCTCCTCGCGTTCTTCTGAGGCCGGAGCCTGCGTGGCGTTGGCCGGCTCGTTGGTAGCCCAGTTGCGGGTGCCACCGCCATAGCGGGGGTCGTCCTTGGCCCAGCCTTCGCGCTGCTCTTCGTACTCAGCGTCCTCCACTTTGCGCACGGCGGCCGGGTCGAGGTTCTGGGGGCTGCTGCCGCGCTGCTCGGGGAAGGCGACCGAAGGAGCTGCCTGGCCGCCGTGGGTTACGCTTTCATCGGGCGTAGTGGCATCGGAAGCGGCATGCTGCGGTTTGCCAAAGTCGCCGTACTGGGGCGTGTCGTGGCCGTTGGCCGGATTGGAGGGCGTAGTGGGGGAATTGGGCGCGTCGTTGTGCATGAGACGGAGAGTAGAAGGGAAGAATAGGGAAGCGGCAGCCCGGTAAATGGCCGCCGTTGTGCTTCATACGTAAAGCTGCGGGAAATGGCGGTGCCCAGCAGCAGAAGCTGCCGGTGGCCCGTCGGCATGACGTCACTTTTCCTCTTCTCCACTATGGCCACTACCGTTGCGCATCATCCCGAAAACCAGGAATTTACCGTTGAGCAGGGCGGCCTCTCGGCTGAGCTGGCCTACAGTCGGCCCGCCGATGGGGTAATTGATTTCACCCACACCTTCGTCGATGAGGGCCTGCGCGGGCAGGGCGTGGGCGCCGAGCTGGCCCGGGCCGCCCTGGCCTACGCCCGCGAGCAGCAGCTACAGGTACGTACCAGCTGCTCGTTTATGCGGCAGTTTGTGGCCGACCACGCCGAATACGCGCCGCTGCTGGCGCAGTAGTCCCGGTCCTGAGCCTGGCGCCCATAACGGGCGCTGCCCATTGCCCCGGGCAGCTACACAGAGTGGCAGAACGCAGTACGCCCCGGCTTCCGTGCAGGAAACCGGGGCGTACGGGGTTTGGGCTGATGGGCTGGGGCCCGCCGAGAAAGGCCGTTAGTGTTGTACGGCTACGCGGCTGGTGTAGCGCACGCCCTCGGCCGTAACGCGCACAAAGTACAGGCCGCTGGCCAGAGATTCAACCGGCAGCGTGGCCGCTTGCGGCCCCGTCAGAGCCTGAGTGGAGCGCAGTACTTCCTGACCCAGGGCGTTGCAGAGGCTGATAACGGCCGTCTGGCGGCCGCGCAGGCCCGGCAGGCGTACCTGCAGGCTGCTGGCGGCCGGGTTCGGGAATACCTCAATGCCGCGGTTCAGGGGTGCGGCCTGGGCAGTAGGCGTGGCCGTGGCGCAGGTGCTGGTGTGGCTGCCTACGCTGGTGTACACGTCGGTGCCCAGGAACTGCCACTCGGCGGCGGCCTCACTCCAGCGCTTCCGGCCGCCCTGCACCGTGGCTTTGCGCACGAGGGTGGCATTGGTGGTGCTGCCTCCGCCCGGTAGCTGCCAGCCGCCCGCCGGCTGCTGGCCAATCACCCCAATGATGTCGAGCGTATCGGTGCCGTCCATGAGCAGCAGGGCATCATCGCCGTTGAAAAAGCCCACGCTGGATTGCAGGTCGGTCTGGGCCAGCACCACGGGTGAGGCCACGCCGGTATTGGCAATCACGTACACGTCGCCGGGGGCAAGGGTACCGCTCAGGGCCTGGATGGCGTTGGGAGTGGTTGCGCCGTTACCAAACAGCCGGACTTCGATGCCGCTCAGGCTGATGGGCGCGGTAGAGGGGTTATAGATTTCGATAGCCTTGGAGTTACTGGCCGCGCCTTCCACGTACTCCGAGAAGTACAGGTCGGTGCAGGGCGAACTGGGGGGCGTCTGGTCGTCGTTGGTGATGGTGAGCACGTGGGCTACCGGGGAGCCCAGCACCGCGCCGCCCGTGGTGGGCGTGCCCAGCACCAGCCGGATGGTTTCGTTGGGTTCGGGCTGGGCATCACCCGCCACCGTCACCGTCACTGGGAACGACTGGCTGGCCTGGCCGGCCACAAAGGTGAGCGAAGTCGTGTTCAGGGTGTAGTCGGCGGGCGAGGTGGCCGTGGTGCCGCTGGTGCTCACGCTTACCGGAATGGTGACGGCGGCCGAGGGCGCGCTGCCGCTCAGCGTCACATTCACCGAATAGGTGCTCGAGCCGGCATCGCCTTCCGGCAGGGTGCCCGTGGCCGCGGCGAAGCGGATGGTCGGGGCCGGGCCGTCGTCGTTGGTGAGCGTAAGCTCGTGCTGGGCCGGGCCGCCCACGGCCGCGCCGCTGGAAGGGTTGCGCAGGGCCAGCACCAGCGTTTCATCGGCCTCGGGCGTCGCATCGCCGTTCACCGTCACGGTAACCGGCTGCGACGTCTGGCCCGCGGCGAAGGTCAGCGTCTGGGGCGAGCTGAAGGTGAAATCCTGGCCGCTAACGGCCGTGGAGCTGCCCGCCTCGAAACCGACCTGCACCGTAAGCGGAGCCGTGGGCGCGGGGGTAACCGTTACGTTAACGGTGTAAGTGCTGGTGCCGGCATTGCCTTCCACGATGCTGCCGGTGGCAGTAGCAAACGAGAACGTGGGCAGTACCTGGAAGCCCCAGGCGCGGGCCACCAGATCGGGGTAGGCAATGTAAGGGTTGAAGTTGCCCTGGCTCTTGGCCGTGCGCCGGTTCCGCTCCCGCTCCCGGGCGTCCACGGGGTCGGCCAGGTGCCACTGGTAGAGGGTGTTGAGGTCGGCGGCGGCCGTAATTACGCCTTTGCCACTATCGAACCGCTGACCCTGGTGCATGGTGTAGAAGTAGAAGACGGCGCGGGCCAGGTTGCCCTTGTGGTCTTCGCGGGGCTCAAACTGCGAGTTCGTGTCTTCGCTGTACTCGTCGAGGTTGGCAGTCGGAATCGAGGTCTGGCTCTGGGCGTCGCGCATCCAGAGCTGGGTCTGGCTGTCCGGAATTTCAGCAAACGGATCAGAGCCCCGGTTCGAGTTCCAGGTGTCGTAGGTCGGAAACAGGTGGTGAATGTCGGAGCGCATGCGCACTACCTCATCAAACCACGACTGGGGCACGGTATGCTCGCAGTTGATGCGGCGAACCACCCCGGGGCTGGTATTGGAAGAGTCCAGCCTGACGGTTTCGGTGTAGCCCGAGTACACGCATACCACCCGGCCATCCTGGTTGTCGATGAAGTTGTACATCCGGCCGCGGGCCTCGCTGTAGCTCAGCTCCACACGTTTGCCGTCGTACCAGTTCTCGCGCAGCCAGTCTTTCAGGGCCTGCCCCTGCAGGCTGGTGGCGGGGGCGGGGGGGAGCGTTTGGGCCGTGGCCGAACTCAGGCCCAAGCCCAAGGTGGCCGCCAGCATCCAGGCGAAGAGGTGTTTCATGAAGCAGTTAATCAGGTGTGTGGGTACAAAAGAGAACTGACTCCAAAGGTCGGGAAACTTTCAGGATTACCACCGTTTCAGCTGACTTCGACTGGTATAAACGCGGCACTGCCAGCCCCCGGGGGCTGGCAGTGCCGGTAATCAGGAACGAAAGCCGGGTTAGCGGGTCGGCATCAGCACGGTGTCAATGACGTGGGTAACGCCATTCTTCGATACGGCATCGGCTACTACCACCGTGGCCATGCCCCCCTTGGCGTCATGGATCATGACGGTATTGCCCGAGCGATGCACGGTCAGGGTTTCACCTTCTACCGTGGTCAGGGTCTGGCCATCCTGCAGGTCGGCGGCCATCAGACGGCCCGGTACAGCGTGATAGGTAAGAATAGTAGTGAGTTTTTCCTTGTTTTCGGGCATCACCAGGGTGCTGACGGTGCCGGCGGGCAGCTTATCGAAAGCAGCGTTAGTAGGGGCAAAAATCGTGAACGGACCGTCGCTTTTAAGCGTGCCTACCAGGTCGGCGGCTTTCACGGCCGCTACCAGGGTCGTATGGTCGGCCGAATTCACGGCGTTGTCCACAATGTCCTTGTCGGGCGTCATCATAGCCCCGCCCACCATCACACCGGCGCTGTTGCTCATCGACATATCCTTCATCTCGGCTCCCTCGCGGGGCTTGGTGGTGGCCTTCATCTTGGCCCCGTTACCCGATTTGCCTTTGACTTTGGTTTTGCCATCGTCGGCTACTTTGGTTTTGGTCATCATGCCGTCGTCGGTGGTGACCTTGGTTTTTTCGTCGTCCGATTTCTTTTTCATCCGGCCCTGAGCCACAGCCGAGCCAGTAGTGAGGGTAAACGAAAGGGCCAAAGCGGAAAGCAGGTACTTGTTCATTGCGCAGGGGGTTAGGATGGAAAATCTACCCGGGAATCGGGTGCCGCCTTATACGGTGGTCAGCCAGTAAAAGATATAGTCAGACCCCTATGTTAGCGTGGGCCCTGGTCCTGTCCTGAATTTATTCCGATGATGCCGCCTCGCATGCCGACAGCCGGTTATCAACTTTTCCACATATAGCAGTTTCCTGAACGGCGTATCCTGTAGTGTAGAGACGCAATATTTTGCGTCTCATTGTTGAACGACGGTATGGGTCAGTCAACATCAGCAACGACGAGAAGCAAAATACTGCGTCTCTACAACCGAGATACATCGTTCACGAATACGCTATATAGGTCCTTTCAGCGGCGAATTAATCAGTTTTAGGTCAGCGCAAGGTTTGGCACGGCCGGGAAGCAGAGTGGAGTAAGCTCAACAGGTAATAGTACTATAGTAACTTTTGGTATTGCTGGGCCATGCTGACGGCCGGGTAGAACTGGTGGAAAGGAAGTATAGATATTTATACATACAAAATTAGGGCTATTCCTAAAATGGGAACGGCGTTTCGCCTTGTGAAAAGATGGCTTTAACCGCTGAAAGTAGCTAACCAACGAAAAGGCTAACTCGTACATGGTCATTTCCAGGCTGTAGTAAGCAACTTTGCGTTCAGTTATCCATAACATGCAGGCGGGTTTCTCTTACGTATCACACCTTTACATTCTCAGAATGAAACTAAATGCCAACCCATTTCACCCCGTCACAGGGGAACTATTGCCGGCTTACCGGGACGCGTACCTGCGCGGTGACCTGTCGAGCCACAACACGGAACTGGTAGACGCCTTTCTAAAGTCGGACAAACAACTGGCTGATGAAACGCTGGAGCGGTTCCATGAGCTCAAGCAAAAAGGCCATCAGGTACAGCCCGTAGGGTGGGTGCAGCGCCAGTTTGACTTGCTGCGCACGGAGCCGGAGCGTTTCCGTCGTCGGGCGGCTTCTCTGGTGGCCGGCGGGGCCTTGGTAAGCGGAGCCGTATTTGCCGGCGCTAACCTGCCCAATACGCCCACCGAGGCGTTGCCAGCACCAACGGAACTGGCCGAAACGGCCGCCGACGCCAACGCGCTGCGCCTTACTACCGTAGCCGGCCAGATTCTGGACGAGAATGGTAAGCCCCTGGTGGGCGCTACCGTGTGGGTAAAAGGCACTCAAACGGGTGTCAGCACCGATGGCCAGGGACGCTATAACCTGCGCATGGCGGCCGGCCGGCCTACTATCCTGCAGTATGGCTACGCTGGCTATACCGAGGAAGAGGTAATCCGCTCGAAGGGCGGCACCGCTAACGTAACGCTGCTGCCCCGCGGCAATAAAGTCCGGGCCGCCAAGAAACGCTGGCTGTTTTTTTAAGGCAGCCGTTGCAACGGAAGGGACTGTATCCTCTTATCGGGAAACCCGTCGGTTCTTTCCGTTGCAGCCGTCTGGCGGGTGACGCTGCCTGGTAATGGCCGAAACGCCCGGCCAGAGCAGAAACTCAGCTTGAATAGTTTATTAATCTAAGAACTGCAAATAGCACAAACTCCATGCGTATCCCGTTTCTAAACCAGTTGGTGGTGAAAAAAATTACGGGAGATGCTGTCGGAGCGACGCGTAGCCGGGCTGACGCGCTGATTCAGGATCTGTTACGGGAGCTACCCGAGCTAGTGGCAGTGGCAGTGGTCGATGCCGCCTCCAGTAAAATGGTAGCCGCCTATACTGCCACGGCTAAGTTCGATCCTTATAAGCTTACGGCCCGTAGCGCTGATCTGCTGCGCACCCTGCACCGCATGCTCCAGACCCCGTGGCTGCAAGCACAACAGGTAACCGATATGATCGTAGTATTGGATGAGCAACTGCACTGTCTGCGCCCTATGGGGCAAGGCCGGCAGATTTGCTACCTCGTAGTGCGTTCCATTGACACGAATATGTCCCTGGTCCGGGACGTATTGCGGCGTCATACAACATAAAATAACCTCACATCTCACACTCTTTTTCTTTATCTCAATGGCTGTTTTAACGCCCAAAGAAGTAGTACAAAACATTCTGAAAGAGCTTCCTTCTCTGGTAGCCGTGGCCGTAGTAGAGACGGAGACCGGCATGCCCCTGGCTCACCACTCTAATTTGGCCTCGTTTGATGCCGAGACGGCCGCCGCTTACAACACGGAGGTAGTAAAGCAGAAAATGAAGGCAATCCAGGCCCTGAAGCTGAATCAGACTATCCAGGATATCCTGCTGACGCTAACCGATCAGCTGCACCTGCTCCGGCTTTCTGCCGATGGCGGCAAATTCATTTACCTGGCTGTAAACTCAGCCGATACCAACCTGGCCATGGCCCGCCAGATCATGAAAAGCCAGGTTTCAGTACTAGACTAACTAGTGCAATCCCCATGGCACGGCAAAGGCCCATCAGCACACTGCTGATGGGCCTTTGCCGTGCCATGGGGAGGCTTTTTGCGGCCTGTGTGTTCGTGTATGCCCCAGGCCGTGGGGCAAACGGAGCAGATCCTGCTTATTGAATTAGGGCCTATCCCTGTCAGACAGTTGCTGAATGGTTACTGTATGACAGAATTTTAGGTTCTTGTCATTATGGATACGCTCAAACCCACCCAACCCACATCAGATCAATTGCCCAAAGACGAGGCTCATCTGCTGCCCAAGATTGAAGACGTCGTAGCGCTGACGGGCTTGTTTACTCCGAGCCAGATTATCGAGGAGCTCCACGAATTAGAAAAGCTTGAGGCCCGGGAGGAGGGCCTGGAACCGGGTGAAACAGGTACATAATGCCTCGCCCGGCTTGTGGCCGCGCAAAGCCTCTGTACCCGAGGCCCTTTTACCGTGTTCGGTTTACGCGCCGGCCGTTGCGGCTGAAGCAGAGTTACCGTGGACCGCCGTCCCGTGAGCTGCCCCCGGGAAAAGCAAAAAGCCCCTATACAGACCGTATAGGGGCTTTGGTGTGGTCGCGCTAGGAATCGAACCTAGATCTAGAGCTTCGGAGGCTCCCATACTATCCGTTGTACTACGCAACCCGGTAGTGAGGCGCAAAACTAGATAGAAAACCCTTGTTCGCCAAACCAGGCGGCGCTTTTTCTGCAAAATCATGTACTGGTTTAAGGTAACCTTGCGGCCCACAGGGGAGTTATGTATAGCAAATCATTCCCCGTCTAGTATTTTTTTATGGCCAACACTGAAAAGAAGACCCTGTACACCGCCGATGCTACTGCCGTAGGCGGCCGGAGCGGCCACGTTCGTTCCGCTACCGGTGTCATTGATATGGAAATGTCGGTGCCCGAAGGACTGGGCGGCAAGAAGGGGGCTACCAACCCCGAAGAACTGTTCGCCGCCGGGTACGCCTCCTGCTTTCAGCAGGCCCTGCTCGTAATTGCCCAGCGGGCTGGCGACAAGCTCGACCCGCAGACAGAAGTGAAGTGCTCCGTTGCCTTATTTCAGGAAGGGGAAAGCTATGGCCTGAGTGCCGTGCTCGACGTTGATCTGAAGGCTTTCGACGAGCAGAAAACCCTGGATATGGTGCGCCAGGCGCATCAGATTTGTCCGTACTCGGTAGGCACCCGCGGCAATATGGAAGTGGAACTGCGCGTGAAAGGCGAGGTAGTGCCCGTCGCAGCCAAGTAAGCTCTTCTCATTGCGCAAGACGCTAAACGGCCCCGGAATCCAGGATTCCGGGGCCGTTTAGCGTCTAGAAACATACGCGTCCGGCCTTTTAGTGGCCGGCTGCGCTACCCGACGTGGCAATTGGCAGATCAGCCTGCGAGGGAGAAGCGTAAAAGGTAGCCACGGAATTTGTGTAGCGAATATTATGGATGGATTCAGTACGCTGAAAAACTACGGGCTTATGAGCCCCCACAGGAACCAGCATCAGCCCGGTACGGGCCGACTTAACATCGTAGCGGTTGTCCATCACGGTATCAAAGTAGAACAGGTACTGGTCAACCCAGCGAAAATAGGAGCCGGCCGGTGCTCTGGTTGAACTAAGGACCGTCAGATCGTCGCGCTTGGCCAGCAGTGCCTGTTGCAGTTCCACCGCATTAAGGGGCTTGCTGCCGAGCAGGGGAATGATATTAGCCTGCGCATCTACCATTACCCATTTACCTAAATCAGGCAGCCAGGCTTCGGCCAGCGCATGCCCGGCAGCCGAGCGACGAGTCTGTACATCGGCGGCTTTCAGGTAAAGGGGGCGAGCCGGAATACCTACGGCGTTGAAGGCCGCGGCCAGTACCAGTCCATATTCCACGCATTGCACCTGCTGACCAGCCTGAGCCGCTTTAAGAATGGCGAACGGGTCCTGGGACTTGAACGATTTGTGGCCGTCGTGCTCGAGCCGGAAATGCACCCATTCGCACAAAGCCCGCGCACGCCCCAGATCAGACGTTTCCTTACCGATTACACCCTTGAGCCCGAACATTTCCCGAAAGCGGGTCAGATAGGGGGTGGTCGGGGAACTAAACTCAAAGGGGTAAGGGGTAGAATCGAGCGTAGTCAGGTAGGGGTAATCACGCTCGGCATCCTGTGCCTGAACGGCAAACGAAAAACAGAATGCAGCTGCCAGCAAAGTAAAAGTCTTATTTATCATACGATAAAGTCAATTTTACTGCTTCTAACGAAGTATTCTGCAAGAGGTTGGGCAGGCGACAAACAAAAAGCTCGTCCGTGGGTACGGACGAGCTTAGTGAGTGGCAAAACAGCCGAAATGAGCAAATTAGATGCCCTGCGAGGCCAGCACTTCTTTTACTTTTTCGGCGGCATCCTTCAGCAGCACGGCCGAGAACACCTTCAGGCCGCTCTCGTCGATGATGCGGGCGCCTTCCTCCGCGTTGGTGCCTTGCAGGCGCACGATGATGGGCACCTTGATGTCGCCGATGTTCTTGTAGGCTTCCACCACGCCATTGGCCACCCGGTCGCAGCGCACGATGCCCCCGAAGATGTTGATGAGGATGGCTTTCACGTTCGGGTCCTTCAGGATGATGCGGAAACCGGCTTCCACGGTCTGGGCGTTGGCTCCACCCCCTACGTCGAGGAAGTTGGCTGGCTCGCCGCCGCTGAGCTTGATGATGTCCATCGTGGCCATGGCCAGACCGGCGCCGTTCACCATGCAGCCCACGTTGCCGTCGAGCTTCACGTAGTTCAGGTTCGAGGCCGAGGCTTCTACTTCCAGCGGGTCTTCCTCGTTGGTGTCGCGCAGCTCAATGAAGTCTTTGTGACGGTAGAGGGCGTTTTCGTCGAGGGTTACCTTGGCGTCCACGGCCAGAATCTTGTTGTCCGACGTTTTCAACACGGGGTTGATTTCGAACATGGCCGAGTCGGTTTCGTCGTAAGCTTTGTAGAGGGCCATCACGAACTTCACCATCTCCTTCTGGGCGGGGCCGGTGAGACCCAGGTTGAAGGCAATTTTAGCCGCCTGGAAGGGGCGCAGGCCCACGCGCGGGTCGATATGTTCGCGGTGAATTTTCTCGGGGTGCGCCTCCGCTACCTCCTCGATGTCCATGCCGCCTTCGGTGGTATAGATAATCACGTTCTTGCCGGTCGCGCGGTCCAGCAGCACGCTCATGTAGAACTCCTGGGTTTCCGACTCGCCGGGGTAGTACACGTCCTGGGCGATGAGCACCTTGTGGACTTTACGGCCTTCGGCGCCGGTTTGCTTGGTTACGAGCTGCATGCCGATGATCTGGCCGGCAATTTCCTTCACCTGCTCCAGGTTTTTGGCGAGTTTCACCCCGCCCCCTTTGCCGCGGCCGCCCGCATGAATCTGGGCCTTGATAACGTACCAGCTGGTGCCGGTTTGTTCCGTCAGCTTTTGGGCCGCTGCCACGGCTTCTTCGGCCGTATCGGCCACGATGCCTTCCTGCACGCGCACGCCGTAGCGCTTCAGAATGTCTTTGCCCTGATACTCGTGAATGTTCATAGAGGTCAGTTATGGATCCGTTATGGGGGTGGTTTCTAACCGCGAAAGTAGGGAGAATTGCGTTGGGAGTTGGCAAGCCGGCGGGAATAGTTGGCACCCGGCGGCCGGGAAACGGGCGAAAACGAGGGCCTCGGCGGCGCAGCGCCCAATATGACCCTGCCGCCCCAGCCGTCCCCACGATATATTTCAACCCTGTAACAATGTCTATTTCGCTCCCGGTGAAGCGGCCGGTTGTGCCCGGCCTTCGTACCACTTCTCATTTCTCACTTCTCACTTCTCACTTCCGGAACCACTCGGCCATGATGCGCTCAGCGGGTTTGTGCTGGGGCGTGAAGTCGAGGTGGCGGCGGGCGGGGCCGTCGGGCTGGAGGCCGGGGTACCATTTCCAGATGAACAGGCCCCCGAACCAGGGCCGGGGCCAGAACGTCTCGAACATGGCCGCGTAGCAGGCCGCCTGGGTGGCCTCGTCGGGGGGCGTAAGCACGTTGAGGTGGTCGGGCCAGGCCCAGGGCTCAATGGCGGCGTTGGGAGTGGTTTTGTAGCCGATTTCGGTGAAGACGAGGGGCTTCTTGTACCGCTTCTGCACGGCCTCCAGGCGGCGCAGGGGCTCCCGCCAGGCGACCAGCAGGGCCGCCTTGGTGGGCCGCTCGGTGGTGCTGAGCGGGAAGTAGGCCTGCACCCCGATGAAGTCCAGCGCATCCCAGAAACGGACCTGCTCAAACTCCCCGCTCCAGTTGGCTGCGTAGGTCAACGGTCCATGGTAGACCTGCCGCACCTGCTTAATTAAGGCCCGCCACTCGGCCTCGTGGCTCACCGTCTGGGCCAGCTCCGTCCCGATGCACAGGCCATCCATCTGCTCCTGCTCGGCCAGGTGGGCATAGTGTAGCATAAAGATAGTGTAACTGGCGAACCAGGTTTGCCAGTCGGCTTCGGAGGTCATCTTCACGTCGCCGGGCCAGGTGCCGCCCCCGCCGCGCAGCCACAAATGGGGCTTGAGCAGCGTCCGGATCCCTTGTTGGCGGGCCCGCTGGGTGGTGAAGGTCAGGCCCGCGTCGCTCTCGCCCCAGTAATGACGGTTTCCCTTGCCGGTGCTCACGCGCACGGCGGGTGTGGCTGCGCCGGCCTGCCAGCCGAAGGGCGTCTGGGCAATCCAGCTCACGCCGGCCCGGGTCAGCGGGCCCAGATCCAGGGATGGAACCGAATCGGTGCCCACCCAGCTCACGCCGCGCATCCGTTCCGGGGCCCGGGCCCCGGGAACGGCGGTAATCGGGCCGGGGCCTGCCGGGGCCGCCACTGAGGCCCAGCGGGGCCGCAGCCACCAGCCCGAAGCCAGCAGCAATAGCAATACCAGCCCCAGCAGGAGCCGCGACGACAGGGAAAAGCGGTTGGACAAGGCAAAAACGGACATAGGGAGAGGGAAGATAAGAGAATCAAGGAGGTGTCGGGTAGCTTCACTCGACAAGTCGTGCTTATTTACCACCGCAACGCCCGACATTCCGTAGATTTGTTTTCCGTACTCCGGCTCACTTTACTTCCTCGCTCCGTTTTGCTGCAAGCCATCAACGTCCGTAAAAGCTACAATACGCTGGAGGTGCTCAAAGGCATCGACCTGACCATTGAAAAGTCGGAAATCGTCTCTATCGTGGGCTCGTCGGGGGCCGGCAAAAGCACGCTGCTCCACATCCTGGGCACCCTCGATAACCCCGATTCGGGCGAGGTGCTCTTCGATGGCGAGTCGGTCAGCTCCCTGGGCCGCTCCGATCTGGCCCGGTTCCGCAACCGGCACATCGGCTTCATCTTCCAGTTTCATAACCTGCTGCCCGAATTCACGGCCCTCGAAAACGTGTGTTTGCCGGCTTATCTGGCAGGACGCTCGGAAAAGGAAACCCGGGTGCGGGCCCGCGAATTGCTCGGGATGCTGAACCTGGAGCGCCGCGCCGACCACAAGCCTTCCGAAATGAGCGGGGGCGAGCAGCAGCGCACGGCCGTAGCCCGGGCCCTGATCAACTCCCCGGAAATTATCTTCGCCGATGAGCCCAGCGGCAACCTCGATTCCCAGAACGCCCAGGAGCTGCACCAAATTTTCTTCCTGCTGCGCAAGGAGTTGGGCCAGACCTTCGTGATTGTGACCCACAACGACCAGCTGGCCGAAATGGCTGACCGCACGATTACCATGAAGGATGGCAACATCTGGGAAGGCGGCCATTAAGCGCTGGGCATCATTCCGCCCTGGCATCTACGCCCAGGAGCACAGATTTCTGATTCAGCAAAAGCCGGCCCCGGGCCGGCTTTTTGCTGGCCTGATGCGTTGTCAGACAGCCAAAAGGGCCATTCCCCGTATTTTGCACCGGTCCGCGGGCAACTAAACCGAGACTAATAAGGGTTAATTAAGTACTCGACCCCGGTCACGCGTCCGCCCAGAGCCGGACCGTGCAGCAAAACCCGCAATTCCGTTGACGCGCAAGCAGACGGAGCTGCGGGTTTTTTTAGTGGCATGACCGGCCCGGCGGTGCGAATGTGGTTAGTTGAAAGTGATTGGAAATTATGTGGCTAAAATAATTGGATTATACTTTTGTAATAGTCTGATAATCAATGGTAAAAATTGATAAAAAAACTGCTAAAAACTGCACCTTTTAAGGGGGCTGTTGGTTATATTCACGTAAACAAACACGGTATTACAGGAACCTAACGGAAACAAACCATGAGCCAAGCAGTGAAAGCCCCCAAAGAGCCCGTCCGCAAGCCCAAAGTTGAGAGCTACGACCTGTCGCACTCCGACGAGACGCTGCACCTGGCCACGGATCTGGCGAAGTTCATCAAGGAAAATAAGCTCACTACCAACGTGCAGGGCAAGGAGTTCGTGAACGTGGAAGGCTGGCAGTACGCCGGCTCCCGCCTGGGCATCGTGCCCGTGGTGGAGCACGTCATCAACGTCAGCAACGAGCAGGAAATAAAGTACCAGGCCAAAGTCATTCTCTTTGATCTGAAGAGCGGGCAGACGGTGGGCGCCGGCTTTGCCGTGTGCTCAAGCAAGGAGCAGGGCAAGAAATTCTACCAGGAATTTGCCATCATGAGCATGGCCCAGACCCGGGCCATCGGCAAGGCCTACCGCAACATTCTGGCGTGGATTATCCGCGCCGCCGGCTACGAGCCCACTCCGGCCGAGGAAATGGATTACGCCGGCAATGTACCCGCCGTGGCAGAAGCTCCCGCCGCTCCGGCATCCCAGCCTGCCGCCGCGGCCCCCGCGCCGGTGGCCATGAAGGCCGTTCCGGCGGAAGCCGTCGCTGAGCCTGCGGCCCTGGCTTACGCCACGGCTTCGCAGAAGGAAGAAATCATTCGGTTGCTCAACCACCCGGTTATCTCCCGGGCTGAGAAAACCAAGATGCTGCTCAACATTAACCGCCTCGACCAGGAGCGCGCCACCCAGGCCATCGCCAAGCTGAAAGCGGCCATCGACGACCGCGAAAACGGCCAGACGTCTGCTGCCGCTTAAGCTCCCGATGTTTCTCTGCTCACGCCCGGCTTCGCAAGGAGCCGGGCTTTTTTTGCCCCACCCCCATGCCTCTCCCGGAGGGGAGGGGTTGAGTTCGTACTTTTGCTGCATGCCTGAACACGCCACCGATGACATCCTGCTCGTGCTGCGCCAGACCTGGGGACACTCCCGGTTTCGGCCTTTGCAGGAAGACATCATCCGCTCGGTGCTGGCCGGGCAGGATACGCTGGCCCTGCTGCCCACCGGCGGGGGCAAGAGCATCTGCTTCCAGGTGCCGGCCCTGGCCCGGCCGGGCTTGTGCCTGGTCGTGTCGCCGCTCATTGCCTTGATGAAGGACCAGGTGGAAAACCTGCGCAAGCGCGGCATCAAGGCCGAAGCCGTGTACGCGGGCCTGAGCCACCAGGAAATCGACCAGACCCTCGACAACTGCGTGTACGGTCCGGTGAAGTTTCTCTACGTGAGCCCCGAGCGGCTGCTGACGGATATGTTCCGGGCCCGGGTATCGAAGATGAAGGTGAGCCTGCTGGCCATCGACGAAGCGCACTGCCTTTCCCAGTGGGGTTACGATTTCCGCCCGCCCTACCTGCGCATTGCCGAGCTGCGGGAGCTGCTGCCGAACGTGCCCTGCATCGCCCTCACGGCCACCGCCACCGAGCAGGTGCGCCAGGATATTGTGGACAAGCTGCATTTCGGGGCCTCGCACCGCGTTTTTCAGCAGAGCTTCGCCCGGCCCAACCTCTCGTACTCGGTGCTCCCTACCGAGGACAAGCTCCGGCGCATGCTGGAAGTGGTGCGCGGGGTGGGGGCCGATAAAACGAGCATCGTGTACGCCCGCACCCGCCGCCAGACCGAGGACGCGGCCCACTACCTGCAGCAGCAGCGCATTGCCGCCGCCGCCTACCATGCCGGCCTGCCCGCCGACCAGCGCACCCGCGTGCAGCAGGACTGGATGCAGAACAAAACCCGCTGCATTGTGGCCACCAACGCCTTCGGCATGGGCATCGACAAACCCGACGTGCGCTTGGTGGTGCACCTGGAAGCGCCCGACAACCTGGAGGCCTACTACCAGGAGGCGGGCCGCGCCGGCCGCGACGAGAAATACGCCTTTGCCGTGCTGCTCACTGGCCCTAATGATGCCGATGAGCTGGGCCGCCGCACCCGCCAGAGCTTTCCGCCCCTCGATACCGTGCGGCGGGTGTACCAGGCCCTGGCCAACTTTTCGCGCACGGCCGTGGGCGGGGGCGAGCTGGTGACCTTCGACTTCGACCTCCAGCAGTTCGCCGAAACCTACCGCATCCGGGCCCTCGATGCCCACAACAGTCTCCGGACGCTGACGCGGGAGGGGTTCGTGCAGGTGAATGAGGCCGTCAACAACCCCGCCCGCGTCCACATCCCCATCGACCACACCGACCTCTACCGCTTCCAAGTGGCCAACGCCCAGCACGACCAGCTTATCAAGAGTCTGCTGCGCTTTCATGGGGGTGAGCTGTTCGCGGGTTTCCAGCGGATTTCGGAGAACAGCCTGGCCCAGCACCTGCGCCTGAGCGTGGTGGATTTGCGCAAGATGCTGGTGTTTTTGCACCGCTCGGGCATTATTCAGTTTCAGCCCCGCCACGAGTCGCCCCAGGCCCTGTTCACGACCCCGCGCTTCGATGCCGATAAGCTCCCACTGGAGCAAAAGCGCCTACACCAGCAGCGCGACCTGGCCATCCATAAAACCGACTCCGTGATTCGGTACGCCGCCGGGGGGCGCTGCCGCCAGCAGCTGCTGCTGGAGTATTTCGGGGAGCTGGACGCGCCGGTCTGCGGGGTGTGCGACTTCTGCCTGGCCCGCAAAAAAGCCCGCCAGGAAGCCACCCCGCTGCCCGAGCTCCGGACTCAGCTGCTGGATTTGGTGAAAGCCACGCCCCTCACGCCCCGCGAGGTGCTCACCCACTACACCCCCGGCCAGGCCTCCGCCGTCACGGCCCTGCTCCGCGACTTAGTCGAGCTGGGGGAGCTGCGCTACGCCGCCGACGGGCGGCTGAGTGGGTAGGGGAGTGGCCCCTGACGGACGTGGAGTTTCGGCTTTTTCAGTTGTGGCCCCACTTACGTCCGGCGAAACCCTGCCCGCATCCCGTACCTTCGCCTTCCATGACTTCCCCGACTTCTTCCCCCGACCTGACCACGCGCCCCATCGGCGTATTCGATAGCGGCATTGGTGGCCTCACGGTGGCCCGGGCGGTGGCCCGCGTGCTGCCCCACGAGCGGCTGGTGTACTTCGGCGACACGGCCCACCTGCCCTACGGCGACAAAAGCACGGCCGCCATTCAAGCTTACGCGGTCAAAATCTGCGACCTGCTGCTCAAGCAACAGTGCAAAGTCATCCTGATTGCCTGTAACTCCGCCTCGGCGGCCGCCTACGAGCTGGTGCGCGAATACGTGGGCTCCAAGGCCCAGGTGCTGAACGTCATCGACCCCATTGTGGCCCACGTGGGGCAGGAATACGCGGGCCGCACGGTGGGCCTGATTGGCACCAAGCAGACGGTCAACAGCAACGTGTACCGGAAGAAAATCGACGACCTGGATGCCCAGGTGCAGCTGCGCAGCCTGGCCACGCCGCTGCTGGCGCCCATGATAGAGGAAGGCTTCTTCAACGACTCCATTGCCAGCAACGTCATCGAAACCTACCTCTCCAACCCCGCCCTCGACGGGATTGAGGCGCTGGTGCTGGCCTGCACCCACTACCCGCTCATCAAGCAGCAGATTGCCGAGTTCTACCAGGGCCGCACCGAAGTGCTGGACGCCTCCGACATAGTGGCCCAGCACGTGCGCCGCTACCTGGAAAGCCGGCAGCTGCTGGCCGAAGCGGGTGCGACCCCGCCCCGCCATCACTTCTACGTGTCGGATTTTACGCGCTCCTTTGAAGAGAGCACCCGCATCTTCTTCGGGCAGGAAGTGCACCTGGAGCATTACCCGCTCTGGGAGTAGCGAGTAGCAGCTCGCTTTTGTTCTTAGAGTCGATGCGGCATTCGTCTGATCCATAAGGAGTCAGGTGAATGCCGCTATTTTGCGCCTGACTGTGAAGTGGTTAGGTTGTGTGTGGAAGCCAGGCGAGTAGTAAGCTGAGAAAAGGCGCTGAATAAATCAATTATTTATTTGTATTATTTTATTATATAATTACATTTATGTCGATTTAGTGGCGAATAATACTTGTTATGATTCAATTCTTGAATCTGGCTTCTACAGTTCGTCTGCTGCTCGGTTGGTAACTACTGTGTTATGCCTGCAACATCCACGTCCTCGTCTGAAAAACCCGCGCGTCCCGTGGTGTATTATCTGTGGTGGCGGCCGTGGGCCCTGGGGGTAAGTTGCCTGATGCTGGTGTTGCTGAGCCTGAGCGCGGCCGCTCAGGTTACACCTCCTAAACCACCTCCTAAACCACCTCTCAAACCTGCTCCACCGGCCGCCACCAAGGAGTCGGAGGCCGTACCGTTGCCGCCCAAAAAGCTCGAAGAAGCCCTGCGCCTGTTGCTACAGGCAGTAGGCGACTCGTCGGCGGGGCAGGAGCGGCGCCAGTTCAAGGCTACTGAAATCGACGGGCTGGTCATGGATCAGACGATTTCCAAGTTTGGCCACGACTTCTACGACGAGTTTTACACCCACTGGGAAGTGCCGCCGGGCGTAACGGATTTCACCATTGTGGTGCGCGAAAAGCCCGCCCGCGGCACCAGTACCCTGATTTCGCTCGAAGTGAACGACAACGAGCTGCTCGAATTGCCGCTTCAGCCCAAGGCGGAAGTAGTAGAGGAGCTGGCCGCCTACGCTTTATCAGTGGCCCAGGAGTTCCTGGCGCGTGCCCGCGACGAAAGCCGCCAGCTGGAGCGCGGGGGCCGCGTTCCGCCCGAAGTATTCTGAGCCTCCCGATTCTGATTCGTCTTACTCCACCCATTTCATTGGTATGAACTCTTCCATCCTCCGTGCCGCGCTGGTGGCCCTGCTCGCGTTGTTTGCGCATGGCGCAATGGGCCAGGATTTCGTGTACGAGCCCAAAAACCCCGCTTTCGGGGGAGGCAACACGTTCAATTATTCCTGGCTGCTGAGCTCGGCTCAGTCTCAGAACTCCATTGCTGACCCGGCGGCTTCCACGTCTAACCCGTTCCAACAGGACCCAATCAAGCAGTTTGAGCAGAACCTGAATCAGCAGATTCTGGGGCAGCTGGCTCAGAAGCTCGTGGGCAATCAGTTCGGCAGCGCCGGGCAGGGCCTGCAGGCGGGCAACTACAACGTCGGCTCCTACCAGATCAACGTGGTGCCCTCCAGCGGAGGCTTTTCCATCCAGATCACCGATACCAATACCGGCAACCAGACCACCGTTACGGTGCCTTACTTTTAATGCGGCCTACTGCTACCTATGCTACGTTCCTTGTGTCGTCGGGTGTTGTTGGGAGTGGGGGTTTGGGGGGCAGCTACGGCCTGCGCCCCGTTTTTTCATCAGTCGTTTACGCCGGAAAAGGCCCGGCTGGGAGCCGATGTGGAGGGCAACCGGGCGCTCTATCAGCTGCCGCCGCCCCGGGAGCGGATTGTGGCTGCCGTCTATAAGTTCCGCGACCAGACCGGTCAGTACAAGCCCAGCCAAAACGGGTCGAGTTTCTCAACGGCCATCACCCAGGGAAGTACCAGCATTTTGCTGCGGGCCCTGGAGGAATCACGCTGGTTTAATCCCATTGAGCGCGAAAACCTGGGCAACCTGCTCAACGAGCGCAAAATCATCCGTTCCAGCCGGGCCGAATACCAGGACCTGACCGGCCAGCGGCAACCGGCGCTGCCTTCCCTGTTGTTCGCTGGCATTCTGCTCGAAGGCGGGGTAGTATCCTACGATGCCAACGTGATTACGGGCGGGGCGGGGTTGCGCTATTTTGGGGCCGGGGCCTCGGGCCAGTACCGTCAGGACCGCGTAACGGTGTATCTGCGGGCCATCAGTACCAGCACGGGCGAAATTCTCAAAACCGTATACACCTCCAAAACCATTCTCTCTCAGCAGGTAGATGCCAGTCTGTTCCGGTTCGTGAACTTTAAGCGCCTGCTGGAAACTGAAACCGGCTTCACGTACAATGAGCCCACCGAGATGGCGGTGAAGGAGGCCATTGAAAAATCGGTGGAAGCCCTGATTTATGAAGGCATTCGTGATAACCTGTGGTCGCCCTTGAACGAGGCCGATGTGCAAGGGCCCGCCGTGGCCGCTTATCTGCGCGAGAAAGCCGAAAACCAGCAGACTGACGTGCTGGGCCGTGTGCAGCGGGAGCGGCGCGGGCGCCTGGGACTAAGCCTGAGCGGAGCCGCTACCCGCTACAACGGTGACTTCAAAAGCCCGCAGCTGCGGGCCGGTGGCCAGCTGAGTCTGCATTATCAGGCCGTAAACCCGAAGCTGGCCGCATCCGTGCACCTGGGACGCTTTGAGCTGGGGGCCGGCGACTTTTACCGGGAAACCTTTAACTACCTGGAAGCGTGCGGCCAGTACCGGTTGTTTCCTCAGGATCGGTTTACGCCATTTGTGCTGGCCGGCGGCGGCGTTACGGCCCGAGCACGAGGGACTAATGCCCGTGCTGCTCTGGGGCATCTCACGGCCGGCGTGGGAGTGGAGTACCTGCTTACCGATCGGGTGGGCCTGAGTGTGGGCCTGGAGGGGCGTTACTTTTTGACTGATCAGCTCGATAGGATTACGCTGGGAACGTATAATGATTCATATGGCTCCTTGCGTGGTGGTCTCACTTTTTATCTGGGTCGCAACCCCGCCGGCCAACGCCAGTCCCTTCGCTAAATGCAGATGGTGTTGTTTATCAGTGTTTTATGGGGCCTTGTTGGCGGTGTTCACTTTATATATGATTATTTTAAAGTTAAGTTTAACAATTTTTATTTAACACATGCTTGCAATTAAACTTTATTGATATAGATTTATGTTATTACTCCGGAGGTAATAAAAAATAGTTCTTTAATGCAAGTAAACTTTACGTAAAATCCCACTCTCATCATGAAAAAGCTCACTTTCCTTGCCGCCTCCCTGTTGATTGCCGGTGGTGCCTTCGCTCAGGGCAATACGCAGTCTTCTTCCTCTCTCGGTAACAGCAACAGCGTTACAGTTACGCAGGCAGGTAGCTCGAGCACGGCCTCGGGTACGCAGACGGGCAACAGCAACAGCATCACCCAGACTCAGAACGCGGGCTCATCCAACTCCGCTTCTTCGGTTCAGAAAAACAGCTTCCAGACATCTACCCAAACCCAAACTGGTAATAATAACCAGGCGCAGGTAACTCAGGGCGACTTTATTCCGCGCGACAATGGCAACACGGCCACCCAGACGCAGGTTGGCAATGGCAACAAAGCCACGGCTACTCAGCTTAGCGGTATGAATACCTCAACCCAGGAGCAGACCGGAACGACCAACGAGGCCACCATTTTCCAGAGTGGCAGCGAAGGCAACGTCGCCCGCCAGCGCCAGCGTGCCTCCCTCGACTATAGCGCTCTGAGCAACAAAGCCAGCATCTCGCAGATTGGCCGGGCCAACAATGCCGATCAGGACCAGCGGGGCCTGTACAACGAAGCAACGGCCACGCAAAGCGGCTACGAGAACATCTCCAAGCAGACCCAGGGTGGCCTGATTCACAGCTACAACAGCCGGGCCTACGTGGAGCAGATTGGGGGTAACAACCGCGCCTCCCAGACCCAGTTGCTGGATGAGCAGAATGCCCGCATCGAGCAGGACGGCTACCGCAACACGGCCGTGCAGGAGCAGAGTGCCGCCGCCGACTTCCGGCCCGGTAACAGCGCCTACATCGATCAGGATGGCGACGACCACTACGCCCGTCAGCGTCAGTTGGGCTCCAGCAACTCGGCTTCAACCTACCAGGGCATGACCGGTAACTCCAGCGACGTACTCCAGATTGGCAGCAATAACACCAGCCTGGTAAAGCAAAACCATCCGTAGTCGGCTCCCGCCGGTCAGCAGCGCATGGCCCGGGCAGCATGGCGAAGGGCGGTCAGACTGAATCCCGCCGGATCAGTCGGCCTCCTTGCCAGCACTATCGGATTCATTGCCTGCTGACGTATACCGAGCTGACTGCAGTACCTCGTGCATCTGTTCTCTCCTAGTAAAAGCACCACGCCACTGCATGTAGTCGGCGGGTGCTTTTATGGTTTATCATAAAGTTTAATTTTATAATTTTATTGTTAATAATTAAACTTATTTTTATAATAGCTAACTGGTAAAAGCATCGGTTCCGGCTACATATAGTGTACTACGCCTTCTCTTCACGTTTTCAATTTCAATGTATGATACCATCAATCAAGCATTTGTTCTGGGGCCTGGCACTGCTGGCCGCTACGCAGGCCCGGGCGCAGCGGAGCCAAGATCCGGAGGATATCAGTACGGGCCAGCAGCTGATTCAGCAGGCCGGTGCCACCCCGGCGTTGCTGCCCGCTGCTAGCCCCGACAACCAGAACCAGGCCCTGCTTACCCAACAGGGCAACGGCAACCAAGCGACTATTGAGCAACACTTGCTGAGTGCTGGCCGGGGCAATGTGGCTACCATTCTGCAAACCGGCAACGGCAATGCCGCCGCCGCCCTGCAAACGGGGCTGGCTAACCGCACTACCATCACGCAGGTGGGCACAGGCAACGTGGCCGTCAGCGACCTGACGGGCTACAATACCGAGTCGAACATTCTGCAGAACGGCAACCGCAACCAAGTGGATCAGCAACTGGTGCGCGACAACCAGCGCTATTCAGTGGAGCAGCAGGGCAATAACAACAACCTGCTGCAACGTGAAACCGGGGGCAATGCCCCGGGCTACAACGTAACGATGCGCGGCAACGGCATCAACGTGATGATTGAGCAGGGCAAAGCCACCCAACTGCCCTGAATATCCTCTTACGAAGCATTCCGGGTTTGCCCGGAGTGCTTCGTAAGGTTTTGCCAATTCGCTAAAAGCCAGTCGTATGAACCCCTTTTTATATTTGTTGCTCGCCCCGCTGGGCGGAATATGGCCGCAGTCGCCCAGCCCTTGCCAGGTACACCTGGATGCCCGGCGCGAAGGGGCGCTCCTGACGCTGGTAGGCCGCTGCCATAATACATCCGACCAAACGCTGGAAGTCCGCTACGAAATGGTGACCGACCGGCGCGGCGCGGCCGGTACCAGCCACAATGCACAATCGGGATACCTCACGATTGGGGCCCGGGAGAGTGGGGTGCTTTCGCAAAGTACCCTGAACGTGGGCGAGGCCGATCAGTACCGGGTGCATCTGCGCCTGTTTGGGGCCGATAACCGCCTGCTGGCCCAGGATTCTCTCGTCCGGCTCTGATTCACTGGTTTTACCCACCTCTTCCGCTCTTTCTCCCGCTTGTTTCCCACCCGTTTTCCCCCTCTGATGTTATCTTATCTGCGCCTGGCAGCCCGGCTGCTGATGGTTGTACTATGCGTGCAAGCCCTGTTGGGATGTGAGGATACGACAATTGAACCGGCTCAAAACGGAAGCCTCTCGGGCGTGGTGCTCGATAGTCAGGACAATCAACCCTTAGCCAACGTGGTCATTACCACCAACCCGGCTACTTCCTCCTATACCACCGATGCCCAGGGTAAATTCGATATCTCCAATCTGGCAGTGGGGAAGTATGCACTGAGCGTCAAGAAGACGGATTACAAGCAGGAAACCGTGAACGTGCAGGTAAATCTGGATGCTACGACGGAGGTGCGCATCCTGCTGGAAGAAGCGGTGGGTACCAATCGCCGGCCCAACGGGCCCGCCAGCCCCAGCCCTGCCGACAAAGCCTCCGACCAAAATGCCAGCCTCACGCTGACGTGGCGCGTCAGCGACCCCGATGGCAAAAGCGACACGCTCCGTAACGATGTGCTGCTCTACGAAAGCAACTCTACCGACCGTCGCCAACTGTTGAGCAACTCCCGCGACACGATGGTGACCGTCACGAACCTGAAATACAATACCACCTATTTCTGGCAGGTAACGGTGCGCGACAAGGCCGGCGAAACCGTGCGGGGTGAGGTCTGGAGCTTCCAGACCAAAAGCCAGCCGGACAACCGCTACCTGTTTGCCCGCACTGAGAATGGCAATACCGATATTTATTCCTCCGATGAAACCGGCGCCAATCTGCTCCGGCTCACGTCCTCTCCGTTCATCGAAACGGCCCCTCAGCTCAGCCCCAACCGCGACCGGGTGGCGTATACTTCCAACGCAACCGGGCAGTTTCAGCTCTACACGATGAACCGTGACGGTTCGGACAGCCGGCAGGTAACGTTGCAGCCGGTGGATGGTTATTTCAACCAGGGCATCGGCTACCGGTGGTCGCCCGATGGGTCCCAGCTGATTTACAGCAGCTACAACAAGCTCTACCGCATTAACCGCGACGGAACCGGGCTGACGCTGCTGGCCACGGCCCCCGCCAACCGCCATTTCCGGGAGTGCGACTGGACGGCGCTCGGTAACCGCATTGCGGTGCAAACGGTAGGCGTGAACGTCTACGACGCGGAAATCTACCTGCTCAATGCCGATGGCACCAACCTGACGCTGGCCGTCCGCAACCAGCCCGGCCGGCTCGATTCACCTTCTTTCAGCGTGGATGGTCGCCGCCTGCTCTATACCCGCGACCTGGACGGTTTCGAGGATGGAACCGGCCGCCAGCTCAACGCGCACGTGTTCACGCAGAATCTGGATGGTACTGGTGTAACCGATGTGTCAGCCGGAGTAAGCGGTACGTCCACCTCGGGCAAGCCACTGGGCTTTAACGATGTGCTGCCCCGCTACGCCCCGGATGGGGCCCGGATTATTTTTGTGCAGGTCAACAACGTAGCCCAGTCGGTGCCGGAGGTTTGGGTGATGGACCTAGATGGACGCAACCGTGTGCGGCTGTTCCAGAATGCGACCCGGCCCGACTGGAAATAAGGCTGGAACGTTGATTGTTATTTCCCGATAGTAAACCGGGGCAGGGGTTCTAGTGTAGCGTAAGCGCCACCAAGCTGCTGCAGCTCCGAAGCGTGCTCCACCAGGTAATCGTTGAAGCGGGTGACAGCCTGATCGTAGTGGACGCGGTAGGCAATCAGGTCGGCGTCGGCAGCCTGAATCCGGGCAGTCAGCTCCTTCACCATGGGGCTGGGCTCCCGGTCGGCCGGCAGCGCTAGGCGGTACACCACCTGTAATAAGGAATCCTGAGCCGCATCATAGGCATCAATGCGGGCCGACTCGGCCATGGTCAGCTGGTTGTAGCGGCGCCCGGGCAGCCGGTCGTTGGCGTATTGGAGCTGAGCCAGTTGGGCGCGGTCGGGGCCGGGTTGGGCGGTGAGTTCACGCAGCAACTGGCGGGTATCGCGCAGTTTGGCGTCGTCGGAGGCCAGCATTTCGCTCCAACTGGCCGCCACGGTATCGCGCAGAATGTTGAGCTGCACCCTTACCGCTTCTGCCGAAGCCGGATCGAGAGGTTTGGGAGTCCGGTTACAGCTGGCCGAAAGCAGGGCCGTGAGTAGCAGCAGCAGCGAGGTAAAGCGCTTCATAGACAGGCAGGCGAAAAAAAACGTGTAGCAGCCCAACGAAAACCACCCGAAAATCAATCGGTTCTGCCTGAAAAAAAATCAGCGCTGGTTAACCGGCCACAACCGGGCCGCCCAACCCGTCAAATAGGTTTAAACTGCTCGAAAAGCTGGCGGCAGTCGTGGCAGTAGTGCACGGCCCGGCAGAGCGTGGCCCCGAAGGGCGTGCGCAGCTCCGTGTTGGTGGTGTGGCAGCGCGGGCACTCGGCGTACTCCAGAATATCGAGGTCGAGCAGGCCGCCGTTGAGCTTGGGCGGGGTGGCCAGCCCGTGCCGGCGCAACCCCTCCCGGCCCCGGTCCGTGACCATATCCGAGGTCCAGGGGTCACGCAGGCTGATTTCGGTGGTGACGCGCGGGATGCCATGGGCCAGCAGGGTCGTTTCCACGTCGCGGCGCATGTAGTCCATGGCCGGGCAGCCGGCGAAGGTAGGCGTCAGACGCACGTGCACGCCCCCGTCGTCCTCCACCCGCACCTCCCGAATCACCCCCAGATCCACGAGCGAAATCGTCGGAATCTCGGGGTCCGTCACGGCTTGCAGCCAGTCGAGAATTTGCGCTTCGGTGGTGGGCATGGGTGGGGTGGGGTTGAGGGGTGACAGGGCTTTGTGAATAGGTCAGCGAGGAACAGGTTTCAGCCAAAGACTTACCCCGTTACCTACAATTGATTCCGCCGCTACCTAACTGGTCAACCCGTTTTATTCGGCATTTTTTGCATTGAGCAACTCACGAAGCCTCATCAGACTAAGGTCGTACTCCATGTTAGGCCCTAGATTTATCAAAATCACCATCAAAAGCGGAATCAAGACAAAGTACAGATGTGTAAAGGAAAAACCCTCGCGCCAGATAAAAATGCAGGCTGTCAGCAGAAAAACGCTGACGATGAGAAGCAGAACAGCTCGGGACACTTTATTAGAAGTCCTATTCTCAAACGTCAAATCAATCTGACTACCCCCGAAATCCAGCGGCCTTATGCTACCCTGAATGCGAAGTTGACTGCGGCCGGTCTGTTGAATACGGAAGCCACTCTCCGCATAAACATCGCCTACGAATTGCTGCATAGTGAAGATATCATACCACTTGGTAGGAGCAGTTTCCACGGTCAGGCGGCGCGCAATTTCGTGGGGCGGGTGCCGACTCACCAGCGTGGCCGTTCTAGCGTAATCCAATAATTTCATCTAGCCTTACCAGTCAGCGGTGGGGTCGAGGCGGAATACTTCGGCCATTTCGTCCAGCAGGGGCTGCAGGTACTCGGTATGCTGGCCGCGGCGGCCGCCGCCGACGGGCGTGAGGGTGCGCAGATCGGGCAGCGTGAGGGCGGTTTGGGCCAGTACCTTGCCAATGCTGGCTTCCCAGCGCGCCTGCAACTCGGCTTCGCCAATGAACAGGCCGCTGCGGATAATGTCGGGCTCGGCGTCCGTGGTTTCGAAAATGCCCAGGGCGTAGGGCAGGGTGAACTCCAGCGCCGCCTGCATCCGCCCGATGGCTTCCTCGGTGGCCGAGCCCAGGCGCTTGACCCAGGTGTTGGCGTGCAGCACGTGGTATTTGAGCTCGCCCTTCACCTTGCGCGCCACCTGGGCCAGGGGCTCGTAGGAGCTGCCAGCCAGGGCCTCGAAGCGCAGCAGCTCGGCGTGGTCGAAGAGGAAGTGGCGGATCAGGCTGAAGTCGTACTCGCCGATGGGCAGTTCCGTGAGCTGGCAGCAGTGAAACTGAGGGGCGTTGCGGGTGAAAGCCACGGTGTCGGGCTCCGCCTCGCCCAGCTCGTGGAGCAGGGTGTAGAGCTGCAGGGCGTGGCCGAGCTTGTCCTGGGCCATGCTCGAAAAGGCAATGTCTTCCTCCAGAATCGGACCCAGTCCGTTCCATTCGGAGTTGCGGTGGCCCAGAATCAGCTGGTCGTCGGCGAGGCGGTAAAGAAGGTCGAGGGTGGGGTTCATCGATTGTGATGTGGGAAATGGGCGAAATGTGGGTGAATGTGAAAATGCCCGGTGCACATTCACCCACATTTCCATATTCAGTCACATTAAAAAAATCAGCCTTCCTGCTTGAACCGGTCGATGCGGTCCTGCACTTTGTAGGCAATGGCCTCGCGGTACTTCTTGTCGGGGGTGGTCGTCCACATGTCCCGGTCGTCGTCGTCGGAGCGCAGCACATCGGCGCTGCAAATCACCCACACGTTCACGACCGGGCGCTGGTCGCCGAAGGCAGCTTTGGCCTGCTGCAAGGCGGCTTCGGGCGAGGCGGCGCGCACCTGACCCACGTGGGCGTGCGCCTTGCCGCGCTTTTTTAGGTGAAAGATATCGTAGGCTTCATCCGTTGCGGCAGCAGCGGCGGGCAGCGCATCGGCCGGCAGCAGCGGCAACTGGTCGTACACCGATTCCTGGTCGCCGACGTACCCGGTTACCTGAATGGCGCTGGTGGGCACCACCCACAGACCGGTGCACGGAAAGCGCCGGCTGAACTGCTCCTTGGCAAAGAGGAAGGCAACGTCGGCCTCGGGCGCGTGCACCGGCCCCACGTAGGCGTAGGCCGCGTTTTCTTTGCGCTGGTGGAACACTTCGTAAGTCGGGAACTGGTCCAGGGCCGCCTTATCGGGCGGGGGCGGGGCCGATTCGGGCAGGCCCAACCGGTTGATGCGCGGATCGAAGGAGGAAAGCATTTTGGCTAATGTGCAGAATGTGGAAAATGTGCAGAGTGTGGAAAATGAGTTGAGTACACCCTCGGCACATTCAACACATTTCCCACATTCAACACATTAGAAATTACGCCAGCGGGCGGACGTAGCGGGCCTGGGGCTGCAGCAGGGCGCGGCGCACCCAGGCACCGTTTTCCTCGGCCGCGCGGCGTACGGCAATGCGCTCGGCGTTGCAGGGGCCGTCGCCGTTAATCACGCGCTTGAAATCTTCCCAGTCGGGCTCCGTGAATTCCCACACACCGTCTTCGTTCTTGCGCAGGTTGGCATCGGGCAACGTCAGGCCGATTTCCCAGATTTTGGGCACGTACATATCCAGGAACTGCTGGCGGCAGGCGTCGTTGGTGGCCATCTTCACCTTCCAGCGCATCAGGATTTCGGTGTGCACGCTCATCTTGTCGGAAGGACCGAAGAAGGTCATGATGGCGGGCCACCAGCGGTTGAGGGCTTCCTGCATCATCTTGCGCTGAACAGGCGTGCCGGTAGCCATATGCACCACGGCGTCGTGGCCGTATTTGAGGTGGAAGGCCTCCTCGGCGCAGATCCGGTCCAGGGCCCGGCAGTAGGGGCCGTAGCTGCCCTTGGCATTGGCCATCTGGTTGACGATGGCGCCCGCGTCAATCAGCCAGGAAATTACGTTCGAGTCGGCCCAGGTGGGAGTGGGGTAATTGAACACGTTGCTGTACTTGCTCTTGCCGTTCACTAGGTCCGAGAGCATCTGCTCCCGGGTTTTGCCCAGGGTTTCGGCAGCCGAGTACAGCAGCTGGGCATGGCCCACTTCATCCTGCACCTTGGCCATCTGGGCCATTTTGCGGCGGAAGCCGGGGGCGCGCGTAATCCAGGTGCCCTCGGGCAGGGAGCCGATGATTTCGGAGTGGGCGTGCTGCTCAATCATGCGCGTGAGCTGCTTGCGGTAGAGCTGGGGCATCCAGTCGGTGGGCTCGATTTTTTCGCCCCGGGCAATGCGGGCCTCAAATTCGGCCAGCAGGATGGGGTCTTCGTTCTCGAGGCCGGTGGTGGCTTTGGCGGGTATATCGTGGGTGGAAGCGGAGCCGTACATGGTGGTGGGGTTTTGAGTTAGTACTGAGTAATTGGTATGAAGTATTGAGACTTTGAAACGTAGATTAAGAGTAGAAATTGAAAATGGGTTCTAACGAACGCCATCTAACTACTCACTACCAACTACTCAATACTAAGCCCGCACTTCCAGCCCAAACAGGAGCTGATTGGCGAGGCGGTGGGCAATGTCGGGCGGGGCCAGCTTGCCCTCAGGCGAGTACCACGCGGGCAGCCAGTTAAGGGAGGCCAGCAGGGTAAGGGCCGCAAAAGCAGGGTCGGGAGCATACAGCGTGCCGGCGGCGGCCCCGCTGCCGAGCAGCTGGCGGAACCCCGCTTCGTACCGCTCCCGCAGGGCCAGAAACTCGGTGCGGGCCGGCTCGGAAAGGTGGCGCCACTCGTGCAAAAACACGGCTGAAGCGGCCACATCCTCCGTGAGCACCTGCACGTGGCTTTCTATGGCACGGCGCAGGCGGTCGGCCACGGGCAGCGTATCGTTCTTTGCAGCGTCTTCGAAAGCCGCAAAGAAGCGGTCGGCAAGCCGGAAGCAAATGCGGTGCAGGATTTCCTCCTTGCTGCGGATGTGGGAGTAGATGCTGCCCGCTTCCATGCCCAGGGCCGTGGCCAGCTCGCGCATGCTGGTGGCCGCAAAGCCCCGGGTGCGGAACAGGGCCGTAGCCACGTGGTCGATCTGGTCTTTGCGGGAAAGCAGGGTGGGTTCCATGGGGAGGAGCGGGCGGGAAAAGCAGGTCAAATATACCATTGCTAACGTTCGTTAGCAAGAAAAAGTTTGGACTCCTTCTCTTCGCTATTCTGCACAGAATCAGGGATAAGTAGGGGTGGCTGGGGCCTGCCTCACGAAGCCGATTCTCTTCCGGGACGGGCGCCGGCTGCCCGGCAAGGCGAAGGGTAAGGGCAGGAGCCGGGCCCATCGAAAGTGCCGCTGGTTGCGGGCAAAAGGTCCCGGGGAAACCCTGTCCTGGCCGGCACCGACGCCGGACGGGCCCTTACTTGCGGCCGCCTTACCTTTGCGGTTGTTTTGGCCCCAGACGGCCCCGCGCCGTTTGCATCAGCGAAATCAGTGAGAAATCAACGTAATCTGTGATGAATATGACGCCCCTTGACCAAGTAGGCGAGTTTGGCCTGATCCGCCGGATTCAGCAAACCGTGCAGCTCACCCAACCCAGCACCATCCTCGGCATCGGCGACGACGCGGCCATTCTGGCCCCGGCCGCCGGTCAGGAACTGGTTATCAGCACCGATTTACTGGTGGAAGGCGTGCACTTCGACCTCACGTTCTGCCCCCTCAAACACCTGGGCTATAAAGCCGTGGCCGTCAACGTATCGGACGTGGCCGCCATGAACGCCCTGCCCACCCAGCTAGTGGTGGCGGTCAGCATTCCGGCCCGCTTCACGGTGGAAGCCGTGGAGGAGCTGTTCGAGGGCATCAAGCTGGCCTGCGAAGCCTACAACGTGGACCTGGTGGGCGGCGACACCACCGGCAGCCGCGGCGGCCTGACCATCAGCATCACGGCCCTGGGCCAGGCCGAAGCCGGCAAAGCCGTGCGCCGCAGCGGGGCCGGCCCCAACGACCTGCTCTGCGTAACCGGCGACCTGGGCGGGGCCTACCTGGGCCTGCAGGTGCTGGAGCGCGAGAAGCAGGCCTGGCAGGCCGACCCCGAAACCCAGCCCGAGCTCGGCAAATACCCCTACGTGCTCCAGCGCCAGCTCCGTCCCGAAGCCCGCATGGACGTGGTGCACGAGCTGCGCGACCTGGGCGTGACGCCCACCAGCATGATTGACGTGTCCGACGGGCTGGCTTCCGAGGTGCTCCACCTCTGCCAGGCCAGCGGCACCGGGGCGCGCATCTTCACCGAGAACCTGCCCATTGCCAACCCCACGCTGGAAGTGGCCGAGGAGTTCAACCTCGACCCCATCATGTGCATGCTCAACGGCGGCGAAGACTACGAGCTCCTGTTCACCGTCCCGCTCGCCGACCACGCCAAAATCAAAAACCACCCCGACATCACTATCATCGGCCACATGGTCGACAAGAGCGAAGGCGCCAACCTCATCACCAAAGCCGGCCAGCCGGTGCCGCTGAAGGCGCAGGGGTTTGAGCATTTTGAGTAGGGGGAGTAGAATAAAAACCCTGTCATCCTGAGCAAAGCGAAGGACCTTATCACGCTGGAACGAGTCGTTGATACGATTGTCGTTCATACGTGATAAGGTCCTTCGCTTTGCTCAGGATGACAGGGTTTGTTAATCCTCCGGGTAGGGGATGTAGACGAAGTTGGTGAACTCCTCATCGAGCACGAACAGGCAGCAGTACTCGTTTGGGTCGCGGTAGGTGCTTTGGAAGGCTTCGATGCCGTCCTGGCCCACGATGCCCTGCTGCACGAACAGCTCCAGGTAGCTGGCAAACACGTGCCACTCCAGGTTCAGCTCATCGGCGTTGATGAGCAGGCCGCCCAGCGGCACCTCCTGGCGGGCAAACACGAAGATGGGATACTTGGAAATATCCCGCTTGCGGATCTGCGAGGAAGCCTCGCTCAGCGTATCAGAAACGGTAGCGAAATCCTTGGTGATGGTGCCGAGGTATTTGCCGTTCAGTTCGGGGTCGTTGGTGTAGTCCATTACGTTATTTATTACTTGGAATGGCTGGATCCCAAATGTTGAGCAAGACTTGATAAGAAAGCCCTTCTTCTTCATCAACCATCTTATTTCCTGCTTGACGTAATATGCCAGCATCAATCAATTGGTTGATTGATTGATGCGTAACATCTCGATAAGCGGCTAAGGTGTCTTTGCTGTAAGTACGACCGAACAAGACATGCGACTCATTTGTGTCATTTACAAAACTTATTCGGTCCCCAATATTTTGGAGCAAGTACCATGTTACAATGTTACTGGTAACAATTGTCCCAGCGAGTTCTCGCATCTTATTGCCGGCATCAATCCCTGCAAAAGAAATAACCTCCTCCTTATCAAGGTTTACTAGTTCGAACTGAACACCCATAGGTCGCATTTTACTTCAGTTTCAGTAGCATCAGGCTTTTTCTGTGACAGGTGTGGGGAAACATATGTGCCGGCCGCAACTCTGCAAAATACTTGGTAGTGGTGCTGAGGTACTTAATTATTCAGTTAGAGAGCTTTGGTGTGGTTCGTAGTCAACTTGTTACTACAGTTGGGTTATCAAGGCAGTGATTTTTCGAAGAATTGAACTGAAAATACTTTCAGTTGTCTCAGCCGGTACGTCATGTAAGCTGCTATTTATCCTTCGTAAGAACAGGGTATGCGGGTCAGTTAAGGAAATAACAATGGCGAGTGTCTGACTGCCTTCATTATCCTGTAACGAAACCTCAATCCCCTCCTTTAGATTGTTGAATGTGGCTGTGGCATTGAGCGCTCTGGCTGCTGACTCAAAGGAATTTGCAGATGGAGTGTTGTTGCTAACCCAGGAACCTTCTAGATACCACATATCTGGCACCGGATTCAGGAGAGTCCCGATTTCCTGATTCTGCCAGATAATAGGTATGTGTTCCTCGGCAGCCACACCAGCTACTTCAACTCCAGCAATACCACATTCTCTACGTGGTGGGTGTGGGGGAACATATCTACGGGCTGCACTTTCACCACTTGGTAGGCTTCGTCCAGCAACTCCAGGTCGCGGGCCTGGGTGCCGGGGTTGCAGCTGACGTACACGATGCGGGGGGCGCGCATTTCGAGGAGGCGGGCCACTACGTCGGGGTGCATGCCGGCGCGGGGCGGGTCGGTGATGACCACGTCGGGGCGGCCGTGTTTGGCAATGAACTCAGCGTTGAGCACGTCCTTCATGTCGCCGGCGTAGAACTCGGTGTTGGTGGTGCCGTTGATTTCGGAGTTGATGTAGGCGTCCTGCACGGCCGATTCCACATACTCCACACCGACTACGTGCTTGGCCTGCCGGGCCACGAAGTTGGCGATGGTGCCGGCCCCGGTGTAGAGGTCATACACCAGCTCCGAGCCAGTGAGCTGGGCGAAGTCGCGGGTGATTTTGTAGAGGTTGAAGGCCCCCTCGGAGTTGGTCTGGTAGAACGATTTCGGACCGACGCGGAAGCGCAGGCCTTCCATTTCCTCGTGAATGTGCGGCTCACCCCGGTAGCACACCACCTCCAGGTCGTGGAAGGTTTCGTTGCCCTTGTCGTTGAGCACGTAGTTGAGGGAGGTGATGTGCGGGAACCGCTCGTGCAGGAAATCCAGCAGCGGAAACAGCGCGTCGTGGGCATAGTAGCACTGCAGAATCACCATCAGGTCGCCGGTGTTGGCCGTGCGGATGATGAGGTTGCGCAGGAAGCCTTCCTGGGTCACGAGGTTGTTGAAGGGCAGGTCGTGCTCCAGGGCGTAGTCGCGCACGGCCAGCCGGATCTGGTTGCTGGGGTCGGGCTGCAGCCAGCAGTGGTTGATGTCGAGAATCTTATCGAAGCGGCCGGGGGTGTGGAAGCCCAACACGCGCCGCTCGTAGTTGTGGCCGCTGGCAATCTGCTCGTTGGTGAGCCAGCCGTTGTGGCTGAAGGTGTACTCCAGCTTGTTGCGGTAGTAGGTCTGGTCGGGGGAGGCCTGAATCGGTAGGATGTCGGGCAGGGCCACCTTACCGATGCGCTGCAGGGTGTCGGCCACCTGCTGGTGCTTGAACTGGAGCTGGGTTTCGTAGCCCAAATGCTGCCACTTGCAGCCCCCGCAGGTACCGAAATGCTCACAGAACGGCTGCACGCGCAGCTCCGAATACTTGTGGAAGTGCGTGGGCACGGCCTCCAGGAAGTTCTTTTTGGCCTTGGTCACGCGCAGGTCCACCACGTCGCCGGGGGCCACTTGCGTCACGAAGATGACCAGGTTTTCGCGGCGCACCAGGCACTTGCCCTCGGCCACCATGTCGGTAATTTCGACTTCGCGGAGCAGCTCCGCCGGGATGTTTTTAACGGATTTTCTCACGCTGCAAAGGTAATCACGAATTCAGACGGATGCATCGGATTGCACGGATTCTGCGGATAGCGTTCCGGAAGTCGTGTCGAAGGGCCCGGAAGTCGTGTCGAACGCTCTGAAAGTCGTATCGGACGCTCCGGAAGTCGTGTCAAACGCTCTGGAAGTCGTATCGGACGCTCTGGGAGTCGTGTCGGACGCTCTGAAAGTCGTATCGGACGCTCTGGGAGTCGTGTCGGACGCTCTGAAAGTCGTATCGGACGCTCTGGGAGTCGTGTCGAAGGGGCTGGGAGTCGTGTCGAAAGCCCCGGAGTTCGTGTCGGAGAGGCTGCGTGACAAATAAGGGAAGGCGTGCACGCAAAAAAGCGTCGTTCAGATGGGACCTGAACGACGCTTTTTGGGTGAGCAGACGGGCTCTAGCGGACAATCTGAAACCAGCCTTTGTAGCTGGTGCCGTTATCGAGCTGGAAGAGGTAGTAGTACATGCCCGGGCTGCAGCCCTCGCCCCCGAAGGTGTTGCGGTAGTTGCGGGTTTCGTAGAGCTGCTTGCCCCAGCGGTTGTACACGGTGAGCGTGTTGGCGGGGTAGAGGTGCACGTTGTTGATGGTGAGCACGTCGTTTTTGCCGTCGCCGTTGGGGGTGATGATGTTGTAGAAGCCCAGCTTGTTATCAAACGATACGCAGGCATCGTTGGAGAAGGCCGTGCGGGCCGTGGCCTCGGTGCTGACGGCCTGCACCCGGAAGCACTGGCTGAAGCCGGCCGTGCCGCTGGCCTGCTCCAGGCTCAGGGTGGTGCCGCTGACGGTGGCCACCAGCTCGGCCGCGCCGTTGTCGGCCACCCGGCTGATGCGGTATTCCTGCACCGGGAAGCCCTGGTAAGCCGTCCAGCTCACCTGAACCATGCCGGCCTGGCGCGGGTCGGGGCTTTCCGTGGCGGTGGCCGTGGCCAGGATGGTGGTGTGCTCCTCACTGCTGAGCACGGTGCCGCAGGCATTGGTCAGGTCGAGGCGGTACTGGTAGGCGCGGGCGTCGGCGTCCACGCCGATATCGGTGAAGCTGGTAGCCGTGTTGGCCACGTCGCCCACGGCTGCGTAGGCGGCGGTGCTGCCCGCGTCGCGGCGCAGAATCCGGACGCGGTTGCCGTTGCCCGTGTTGTTGGGCACGGCCAGGGCCAGCGTGATGCTGCGGTCCTGGCCGGCGGCTTCCACCGAGGCCGTGCTCAGGGCCACGGCGGCGTTATCGGGCCGCAGCGTGAAAGTGGCCGCGCAGCTCTGGGCGGCGGGGTTGGCATCGGTGACGCTGAGCGTGACGTTGGTGGAGCCGGCGGGCACATCGAGGGTGAGCGTATTGGTGCCCTGGCCGCCGGTAATGGTGGCCCCGGGGGCCGACCACTGGAACTGGCCGCCCGCGTAGGCCGGCACCGTGAAGCGCAGACCCGTGCGGGACTCGGGGCAGTAGTTGGCCGGCCCGGTAATGGCGAGCGGGGGCACTACCAGAAAGATTTTGCTGTAGAGCGGGCCGGCGCAGCCGTTGGCGTTGGTTTCCCGGACGCTGAGCGTGTAGGGCGTGGCACTCACGGCGGGCACGGGCAGCGTAACGGTGTTGCCGGTGCAGGTTACGGGGGCGCCGTTCAGCGTGAACACGTAGGCCGAGGTAGCGGAGCCGGGCAGCGTAAAGGTCAGGTCACCGCTGGCCCCGCACACCCGGTCGGGGCCGGCTACGGTGAGAGTGGTGGCCGGGGAAGGCAGCACCGTCACGTAGAGCGTATCGCTCTGGCCCCGGCAGATGCCGCCGGCCGGGTTGCTGGATTCGGTTACCACCAGCTTGGCCACGCCGGGCTGGGTGAAGCGTACCTGCACCGCGGCCTGGCTGGTGCTGACCTGGGTGCCGCCCACAAGCTGCCAGGCATACACCGAGCCGTTGGTGTAGGCGGTCTGGTAAGTGAAGGGGCCATCGGCGAGGCAGACCCGCAGCGGGCCGGTGGGCCGGGCCGTGGCCAGCTGCCGATTCACCCGCACCGGCAGGCGGATGGTGTCAGAAGAACAGCCGAAGGAGTTAAACTGGAAGGCCTGCACCGAGGCGTTGGCAGTGGCCGCGCCCCAGTTCACGGTAATGGCCGCCGTGCCCTGGCCGCTGGCAATGGTGCCGCCCGTCACCTCCCACTGGTAGGCCGAGTTGGTGGGGTTCAGAATGCTATAGGCCACGCCCTGCACCGTGGGGCAGACCGAAACCGAGCCCCGGATGCTGTCGGGCGCGGGGCGTGGGTTCACCGTCAGGCGCAGCGTGTCGCGGGTCAGGCAGCCCCGGGCGGTAGTGGCCGAGAGGATGTAGGTAAGCGTAATCGGGGCCGAAGTGGCGTTGCGGGCCGTGAACACGGGCTGGGCGCTGGTGGCGCTGCTAAGGCCCGTGGCCGGGCTCCACTGGTAGGTGTAGCCGCTGAGGGCGGCCGTGCCGAGGGTAGTGGCCTCGCCCGAGCACAGGGCCCGGTTGGCCCCGGCGTTGGCTACGGCCGCGGGGTTCACGGTGACGGTTACGGTGCTGGTGGCCGTGCAGCCCTGGGCCGTGGTGGCCGTGAGCGTGTAGGTGGCCGTGACGGGGGCGCCGGTGTTCGGCTGGCTGAACACGGGCTGGGCGCTGGTGGCACTGCTCAGGCCCGTGGCCGGACTCCACTGGTAGGTGTAGCCGCTGAGGGCGGCCGTGCCCAGGGTAGTGGCCTCGCCCGAACACAGGGCCCGGTTGGCCCCGGCACTGGCTACGGCGGCGGGGTTCACGGTGACGGTTACGGTGCTGGTAGCCGTGCAGCCCTGGGCCGTGGTGGCCGTGAGCGTGTAGGTGGCCGTGGTAGGGGCACCGGTGGTGTTGGTGAGCGTGAGCGTGGGCTGGGCGCTGGTGCTGCTGCTCAGGCCCGTGGCCGGGCTCCACTGGTAGGTGTAGCCGCGGAGGGCGGCCGTGCCGAGGGTAGTGGCCTCGCCCGAACACAGGGCCCGGTTGGCCCCGGCGTTGGCTACGGCGGCGGGGTTCACGGTGATGGTTACGGTGCTGGTAGCCGTGCAGCCCTGGGCCGTGGTGGCTGTGAGCGTGTAGGTGGCCGTGACGGGGGCGCCGGTGGTATTGGTGAGCGTGAGCGTAGGCTGCGCCGCGGTGGCACTGCTCAGGCCGGTGGCCGGGCTCCACTGGTAGGTGTAGCCAGTGAGGGCCGCCGAGCCCAGCGTCACGCTGCTTCCCGAACATAGAGCCCGGTTGGCCCCGGCGTTGGCCACGGCCGCCGGATTGACCGTCACCGTGACGGTGCTGGTGGCCGTGCAGCCCTGGGCCGTGGTGGCCGTGAGCGTGTAGGTGGCCGTGACGGGGGCACCGGTGGCATTGGTGAGCGTGAGCGTGGGCTGGGCGCTGGTGCTGCTGCTCAGGCCCGTGGCCGGGCTCCACTGGTAGGTGTAGCCAGTGAGGGCGGCTGCCCCGAGCGTAGTGGCCTCGCCCGAGCACAGGGCCCGGTTGGCCCCGGCATTGGCTACGGCGGCCGGGTTTACAGTGATGGTCACGGTATTCGTCGCGGTGCAATTGCCCGGGGCCGTGGCCGTGAGGGTAAACGTGTAGGTGCCGGGAGTGGAGGCCGTGAACACGGGCTGGGCGCTGGTGGCGCTGCTCAGGCCGGCGGCCGGGCTCCACTGGTACGTGTAGCCGGTGAGGGCCGCGGCCCCGAGGGTGGTGGTAGTGCCCGCGCACACGGCCCGGTTGGCGCCCGCGTTGGCTACGGCGGTGGCATTTACCGTCACGGTTACCTGGCGGCTGAGTGCGCAGGTAGTACCGGTGGTAGTGACGGTGTAGGTGGTCGTCTGGGTGGGCGAAACGGTGATGCTGGCGCCGGTGAAGGTCTGGCCGGTGCTGCTGGTCCAGGCGTAGGCTTGGCCCCCGCTGGCGGTCAGCGTGGTGGCGGCCCCCGCGCAGATAGTCACGTTGGGCGTCACGTTCAGCGTACCCTGGCCGAAGGTCACGCGGCGGGAAATGGAATCGGTGGCGCAGCCCCCGGCCGAGAGGCTACGCAGCGTGATGGTGCCGGTGGCGCCCGTGCCCCAGAGCACCTGTACGCTGCGGGCCGTGGCGGAACCCTGAATGGTACCGCCCTGCACCGTCCAGCGATAGGAGCTGGCCGTGGGGCCGGCCGCGGCGTAGGTCAGCGCCTGGCTCCGGTCGCACACGGCCGTGTCGCCCACGATGCCGCTGGGGCCGGCGGCGCGGGTCACGATAATGCGGAATACTTCCGCTACGCTCTTGCTGCCGCAGGTATTGTCCGTCACGGTCACCACCACGTCGTAGGGCGTGGTCCGGGCGTCGCCGCAGCGGGTATTGAATTCAAACTGGCCCGTGATGCTGGCCGTGGCCGTCACGTTGGCGCTGCCCACTCCGCTGCCCGCCGGCAGAGTGCCCTGGTTGCCGTTCACGCTGAAGTCAAAGGCGCCGGAGCCATCGAGCAGGGCGCTGTTGATTTTCATGGTCAGGGGCTTGCCTTCCGGGTCGGTGGCCGTCACGCTGAACGTCAGGGGGCGGCCTTCTTCCACGGTATAATCCCGCACGGCCACCGAAGCCGGGGTGAATACCGGCGGCCGGTTGGCCTGGCAGGGGCGGGCCACCAGCTGAATATCGCGCCGCGTGGTGCCCACCAGTACTTCCCGGCCGTTGATGGTGCGGTACTCTTTCACATCCACGGCCACCACGTACTTGCCCTGGCGCGGGGCCGAGTAGCGGCTCAGGCCGGTGCTGGCATTGAGAAAGGCATAACTGCCCGCCCCAAAGGGCTGGGTAGCACTATAGCCCGCGGCGTAGCTGACGGATGGGGGCGGCGGCGAGAAGTTGCCGAAGGGGGCATCTCCCTGGTAGGGGGTGCCAAAGGCGTAAATCAGCCGGTCCCCGTCGGCGTCGTAGGCGTTGTTGAGGATGATGCTGGTGTCGCCCTGGCAGATGACGGCCACGGCCGTATCGGAGAAAACGGGGGACGTGTTGGGCAGCAGGGGCGGGGCCATGTCCGTGTAAAGGGTCATGTTGGTGTTGCCCGGGTCCAGAATGTTGGTCACGTCCACGTTGCGGGCCAGGTCCGTGTAGAGGGCGTAGTAGCCGTCGAAGGAAAGCGGCAGGTTCACGGTCGTCTCGTACTTGGCCAGCGTCACGCGCGGGGGCTGGCTGTTGGGCAGGGTGCAGCTGACGGAGGTGGGCGGCGTGACTTCCGCAAAGCTGGAGCGCGGCACCGAAACGGTCATAATGCGTGCCCCGTTCTGCGACTTATTGTAAAACGTGATGTCTACCCAGGGCCGGCCGTCGGGGGCGACAGAACCGGCTTCCTTGTTGAGGTAGACCAATACCGCAATCTGGTAGCGGAAGGGGGCATTGGCCGGGCCGTTGGCATCGAGGTACTTGTAATTCATTTCGCCGCCCAGCAGGTGGGTGGCGGCCGCCGGCCGCGCCCCCACCAGCAGGGCCAGCCAGAACAGAAGTAAACTAATACGCAGTAAACGTGGGTGCATAACGCAGGATAAAAAAGAACCGGGCCGACCTGCCGGGCAGGTCGGCCACTCAAAACAAAGGCGGTAACTCAGCTTAGTCGCGCACGAGGCGGCGCACGGCGCTCTGGCCGCGGGTGCCGCGCAGGCGCAGCACGTACAGGCCCCGGGGCAGGTGGCTCAGGTCGAGGCCGGCTTCGAGGCCGGAGCCCAGGCGCAGCTGCCCCTGGTAGAGCCGGGCTCCGAGGGGGCTTTCCACCTCCACTGCGTAGGTATCGGGGGTTCCGGGCTCGGTCAGGCGCAGGAGGCCGTCGGCGGTGGGGTTGGGAAACACGGCCAGGGCGGGCAGGTTCCGGGCCGCCCTGGCCGCCGTCAGGGGCACTACCAGCACGCTGTAATCCTCAATTTCGGTGTTGTTGCGCAGCTGGCTGCCGGTGCAGGGCTGGGCCGTGTTGTTGTCGAGGCGGGCCATGATGCGCATGCGCGTGATGCCGGTCACGTCGGCCGTAGTCGGCACGGCCACCACAATGCTGGTCTGGGTGTAGCTGAGGTCATTGGAAACCAGTTCCGACGAGGCCAGGAACCCGTCCCGGTTCCAGTCAATCCACACGCTGGTTACGCGTTGGTAGGCCGCGTTGGTCGTTACCTGGAGCGTGGAGTTCTGGCCCTGGCGCATGGTCATGAGCTGGCCCGCGTAGTTACCGTAGCCCCGGGGGTCGGCGCCGGAGGTATTGCTGAAGGCGGTGGTCTGGGGCGTTTCCAGGCGCACGTTGGTAATCCAGAAACCGGCGTTGTTGCCGGCGGCCGCGCAGTATTGCAGGCAGGGTACCGTTACCACCACGTAGCCGGGGCGGGTGCTGGTGGTGGTGCCGTAGGCGTTGGTGGCGGCCAGCGACACGGTGTAGGTGCCGGTGGCGGCGTAGGTGTGGCTCGGGTTCTGGAGGGTGCTGGTGGTGCCGTCGCCGAAATCCCAGCGCCAGCTGCTGGGCCCGTTCTGGCTCAGGTCGCTGAACCGGATGCTGGTCTGGCAGCTGCCCGCCACGTAATCGGAGGTGAATTCCGGGGTGGGCGGGGCCACGTTCACGCGCACGGTAAGGGTGTAGTCTTCGGCCTGGCCGTACTGAATGCCCCCGCAGGCCGTAAAGGGCGAGCCCACGAAATCCGACACCACGCGCAGGCGCAGGGGCGTATCGAGCAGGGCCGTGGCCGGAATCTGGAGGGTGCCGGAGGGGTTGATGGTGTTCAGGGCCTCAAACAGCAGCTCCCCGGCGGCAAACACGCCGTCGTTGTTGGCGTCCAGCCACACCCGCGTATCCTGGGGGTTGGCCGGGCCGGTGGTCAGGCGCACGGGATACTGGTTGCCGGCCGTCACTTCCGACTTCCCCGAGCAGGTAAAATCCTCGTAGCCGGCCTGTCCGTTGGCCGAGGCGTTGGTAAAGCTGCCCAGCGTAAACTGCGTGATGCCGTAGCCGCAGCAGTAGGCCGTGGTGGCGGGCGTGCAGGCGGCCGCCACGGGCACCAGGTTGTCGTAGCTGATATAGCTGGGGCGAGCTTTGGTGCTGCTGCCTACGGTATTGGTGGCCGTGAGGGAAACGGTGTAGGTGCCGGCCGCGGCGTAGGTGTGGCGCGGGTTCTGGAGGGTGCTGGTGGTGCCGTCGCCGAAATTCCACTGCCAGCTGCTAGGGCCGTTCTGACTCTGGTCGGTGAACTGTACTACGCCGGAGCAGGTCTGGGTGGGAGTGGCCTGGAAATCGGCCACCGGAGCCTGGGCGCTGCTGGTGACCAGCAGGGCATAATCTTCGGTCTGCGAATACTGGGGCGTGGAGCAGGCCGTGGGCACGGGGGCGTTGGAGTAGTCGGCGGCCACGCGCAGGCGCAGGCGTAGGCCCGTCACGGTGCTGGCGGGCAGGCGCACCGTACCCGTGTGCAGGCGCCTGGCGTTGGAGCTGAATACCAGCTCGGTGGCGGCAAATGCGCCGTCGTTGTTTAAATCGGCCCAGACCCGCACGGTTTCGTCGGCGTTGGGGTTGGTCTGGATGCTGATGGGCACGTCGGTGCCCACGGCCAGGGTAGCCGTCTGGGAGCAGGCATAATCCTTATAGCCGTCCTGGGCCCCGTCGGTGGTATGGTTGAGGCCGCCCAGCGTCACGTTGAATATGCCCATGCCGAAGGCGCTGGTGGCGGCGGGAGCGTTGCCGGGGGTGCAGCTGGCGGCGGCAGGCGGACAGGTCTGGGCCCGCGCCAGGAGCGGGAAAAGCGGTAGGGCCAGGGCCAGCAGGGCCGGGGCGAATCCCGTTTTCCCACCCCGGAGTCGGGGTATAGGTAGGGGCATAACAATCGAGAATAAAAGCGGATGTAAGACGAAGCCCGAAGGTAGCCCAATCCCAAACAAAATGCGCGGTTCCGGCACCGTGATTTTACAGCCGGCGGCCCGGGCGCCGGCCGGCGGGGATACCTGATACGCCGGCTGATTTTGCCGTAGTTTTGCGGCCCCTCATGGGGGGGCTGCGGCCGCCCCGTTTTTTTCTGCTGTTATGAAAGATAAAGTAGTGCTCATCACGGGCGGCACCTCGGGCATCGGTCGGGCCACGGCCCTGGCCTTCGGGCAGGCCGGCGCCCGGGTGGCCATCACGGGCCGCAACGAAGCCCGCCTGCGGGAAACCGCCCAAGAACTCACCCGCCTCGGGATTCTTCACCTAACCATCCGGGCCGATGTGGGCGTGGAAGCCGACTCGGAGCGGGCCGTGCAGGAAACGGTAGCCGCCTTCGGCCGCCTCGACGTGCTCATCAACAACGCCGGCATCAGCATGCGCGCCCTCTTCCGCGACGCCGACCTGGACGTCATCCGCCAGCTGATGCAAACCAATTTCTTCGGCACGGTGTACGCCACCAAGTTTGCCCTGCCCCACATCACGGCCGCGAAGGGCTCCATTGTGGGCATCAGCAGCATTGCCGGCTACCGGGGCCTGCCGGGCCGTACGGGCTACTCGGCCTCCAAGTTTGCCATGCACGGTTTCCTGGAGGCCCTGCGCACCGAGCTGCTGCCCCAGGGCGTGCACGTGCTGCTGGCCTGTCCCGGCTTCACGGCCTCCAACATCCGCAACGTGGCCCTGGCCGCCGACGGCTCCCCGCAGGGCGAGTCGCCCCGCGACGAGCAGCAGATGATGAGCAGCGAGGAAGTGGCCCAACACCTGCTCGCGGCCGTGCGCCAGCGCCGCCGCGACCTGGTGCTCACCGGCCAGGGCAAGCTCACGGTGCTCCTTAATAAACTGCTCCCTGGCCTCGCCGACAAGCTCGTGCTCAACCACTTCCGCAAAGAAGAGCCCGATTTCAGCCTGTAAGGCGTATTGTTGGTTGTTGGTTGTTAGTTTCTGGTTGTCAGTTGTCAGTAAAAGAACGTCATCCTGAGCTTGCGAAGGACCTTATCACGCTCGAACGGGTCGTTATTACGATGTCGTTTTTACGTGATAAGGTCCTTCGCTCCGCTCAGGATGACGTTCTTTTACTGACAACTGACAACTGACAACTGACAACCAGAAACTGACAACTGGTGCCCTTACTCCACCAGGAGCAAATCGGGGCGGCGGATGTAGGCGTCGCGGCCCTGCCACTGCACGCGGTACCAGATGTCCTGGCGGCCACGCACTTCAAACCGGTCCCCGGCGGCGGCAGTGGTCAGCCAGGCGGCCCCGGCGCTGGGGCCGGCCATGAGCGGGGCCCGGGGGCGGGCCACCAAGCCTATCCGCGCCGGGGCCAGCAGGTTCAGAAACAGCCCGATGCTGAGCAGGTAGGCCGCGTAAATGCCCCACCAGGCCCGGTCGGCGGTGCGGCGGCGCAGCCCCAGCAACAGGCCCCCCACAATGGCCAGCATCAGCATGACCTGGAGCAGGCGGTAGTAGTAGCGTTGCAAACCAATGAGCAAGTTCTGCCGCCACGTGTCAGGGTAGCCGGTGAGGCGGTGCTCCTGGGCCAGGGTCACCATTTTGCGCCAGGTGCCGTAGCGGGGCTGCCAGGCCTGGGCCACGCTCAGGTAGTACAACGCTGCCGGATAGTGCCCGAGCGCCTCCTGAATGTAGGCCATGCGCAGCAGTTGCCGGCCCGACTGTACCCCGTCCTGCTCCCGGGCTTGCCGGAACAGTGGGTAAGCCTGCGCCACCTGACCAGCCTGAAACAGAGAATCCGCCTTCTGAAGCGCAGAACTAACTTTTTGGGCCTGAACAGGTTGGAGAACCGTAGTCAGGAATAAGAAAAAAAGGCAGGCTTTTTTACGCAAAACAGTTGCACGATTAAATCTGGGCCTCTACTTTTGTGCCACAATCAGCGAATAACCCCCGCCGGTTGCAAAGTAAAGGATTCTGTAGCTCAGCTGGTAGAGCAATACACTTTTAATGTATGGGTCCTGGGTTCGAATCCCAGCGGGATCACCAAAAACCCTCACTGCGTAATGCAGTGAGGGTTTTTTCTTGCCCGGCTGCGCCCCCGCCGGGCGTTGATACTTTCGCCAGCGTCCGACAGACTATTCCGGGCAGGCGTTGTAGGGGCCATCTGGCCGTCCTGGCGGCATTTTCAGAGCTGTTCGGGCAGCAACAGTACCGGCCGGTGGAAGAACTCTCGGGCGGTACCGCGCGGCGGCTGGAAGTGCTGCTGCTGTTGCACACCGACACGGATTTTTCCCTCCTCGACGAGCCTTTCACCGGCATCACGCCCGTACACCTCGAAACGCTGGCCGAGGAAATCCGCCGCGTGCGGCCCCGCAAAGGCATCCTGCTCACCGACCAACAAGGAAGTGCTGGCCCTCTGCGACATACTCTACCTGCTCCACAACGGCCGCCTGGAACGCTTTACCAACCCTCGCACCGGCCTCCGCGACCGGGGGTGTTTGCTATAGGGGCGAGAGGTGATGAGGTGACAGGTGAGAATGTGAGAGGTAGAAAGAACGTCATTCCGAGCGGAGCCGAGGAATCTCGCATGCTGACATTGTAATGGTAATCCAACGTCAGCACGCGAGATGCCTCGGCAAGCTCGGAATGACGTTCTTTGAAGCAGAACCTCGTATCGTTACTCACTACTCACTACTCACTACTCACTACTCACTACTCACTCCAATGCCTGACCTTCCTTTGCACGGCTTGCGGGTGCTGGAGCTGGCTTCGGTGCTGGCGGGGCCGCAGGTGGGGCAGTTTTTGGCCGAACTCGGGGCCGATGTGCTCAAGCTCGAAGCCCCGGCCGGTGACGTGACCCGTACCTGGCGCACGGCCGCCGAGCCAGCCGATGCCCCCGTGACGGCCTACTTCAGCAGTGCCAACTGGGGCAAGCGCAGCCGCATTCTCGACCTGACTGAGGCCGCCGGCCGGCAGCAGCTGCACGAGCTGGCCGCCACCACCGACATCGTGCTGACCAGCTACAAGCCCGGCGACGCCGAGAAGCTCGGGGCCGACTACGCCACCCTGGCCGCCCGCAATCCGCGCCTGATTTACGGGGCCATCACCGGCTACGGTCCGGCCAGCCCCCGCGCCGGCTACGACGCCGTGCTCCAGGCCGAAACCGGCTTCATGCACCTCAACGCTCCCGGGCCCGGCCAGCTGCCCCAGAAAATGCCCGTGGCCCTGCTCGACGTGCTCACGGCCCACCAGCTCAAGGAAGCCGTGCTGCTGGCCCTCTACCAGCGCGAGCGAACCGGCCGCGGCGCCCGGCTCGAAGTATCGCTCCACGACAGCGCCCTGGCCTCGCTGGCCAACCAGGCGGCCACTGTGCTCGTCACGGGGCAGGATCCGCAACCGCTGGGCTCGGGCCACCCCAGCATTGTGCCCTACGGCACCGTGTACCGGGCCGCCGACGGTACTCAGCTGCTGCTGGCCGTGGGCTCCGACGGGCAATTCCGCCAGCTGTGCACCGTGCTGGGCCGGCCGGCCTGGGCTGCCGATGCGCGCTTTCGTACCAACCCCGCTCGGGTGGCGCACCGTAAGGCCCTGGAGGAATTGCTGGCGGCGCGGCTGGCTGAGGTGCCGGGTGAACCGCTGCTCGCGGAGCTGGCGGCCCGTGCCGTGCCCGCCGGGGCCGTGCGCACCGTGCAACAGGCCCTGAGTTTGCCCGCTGCTCAACCCATGCTGCTGCCGCCCACCGCCAGCTTTCCGCACCCGGGCCTGCGCACGGTGGCTTTCCGCAGCAGCGCCTGGCCCGTGGCTGCCGCGCTCTTGCCGCCGCCCGCGCCGGGCTGCCCGGCGGCCGATGAGCCCGGCCCCGACGCGCCCTAAAACGGCGATTGGTAAACTTCCGGGGGCGGGTTTCGCGTACACTCAGCAGCCGCCTTTTTTTCTCACCTGCGCGCCCCAAAGGGCCGTAGCTCCCACCCTTTACCTCGCATGGAAGACGAAATGCCCCACACCAGCGCCTATTCCGCCGATGCCGACACGCCCGCCGGCACAAAGGAAGCCGCGGACAATAGCGCCAGCACGCCCAACTCCGATGGCAACCGGCCCAACGCTCCCGGCGCACCGGCCGCGTCGCCCGCCGACCGCCTCGACCAGATTTTCGACGGGCTCCGGCAGAAATCCTCTACCAAGCAGGCCATTTACCGCAACACGGTAGCCGCCTTCGATCTGCTGCGGCAAGTATCGCAGGAGCTGGTAGTGGAACTCAGCCGCCGTATCACGCCCGTCGATTCGTCGGTGGTGATTGAGTACCGGCCGGTAAACGAGATGGAGTTTCATATCCGCTTCAGCGGCGACCTGCTCGTGTTCGTGCAGCACTCCAACATCGTCACCTTTGCCGACGACTACGGCCCCATGCCCACCAAATACGTGGCGGGCGACTTCCGGCGGCGGTTTTTCGGCCACATCATGGCCTACAACTTCATGGCCGACAGCATCAAGTACCAGCGCTTCAACGACCCCGGCTACCTGGTGGGCCGCCTGCTCATCAACATCGAGCGGCACTACTTCCTCGAAGGCGTGCAGCAGCTCGAGCTGCCCGACAACGACATGTCGGACAACCCCGTGACCGAGGACGGCCTGCGCCTGTTCGTGGAAAGTGCCATGATTGCGGCCGTCAACAACGACCTGGTGGCCCCACCCATGAGCGAAATCCAGAAAATTACCGTCAAGCAGAAACTCGAAAACCAGCAGGTCAGCCGCGGCAGCAAGCTGGGTTTCAGCTTCTCCCACCAGCAGCAACCCCACACCATCGACGGACTGCCGTATTAAATGAGTGAATGAGTGAATGGACCTGTCATCCTGAGCGCAGCGAAGGACCTTATCACGCTTGAACAGACCGTTTTTACGACATACGTTCAGGCGTAATAGGGTCCTTCGCTCCGCTCAGGATGACAGGTCCATGCACCCATCCGCTCATTCACTCATTCACCGCTTCTGGTAGCCGACCTTCTCGCGCACTTTGTTGAGCACTTCGGAGCCGTAGGCCTGGGCTTTAGCGGCGCCTTCGGCCAGCTTGCGGTCTACTTCGGGCAGGTTGTTCATGTAGAAGTTGAATTGCTCCCGCTCCTGGGCGAAACGGCTCCGGATGACCTCGTACAGGGCCTGCTTGGCGTGGCCGTAGCCGTAGCCGCCGTTGAGGTAGTTCTGGCGCATTTCGGCGGTCTGCTCAGGCGTGGCCAGCAGCGAGAACAGCTTGAAGGTGGTGTCGGTATCGGGGTTTTTGGGGGCTTCCAGCGGGGTGCTGTCCGATACGATGAGCTTGATATTCTTTAGCAGCGCCTTGTCGTCGAGGAAAATGTCGATGATGTTGCCGTAGCTCTTGCTCATCTTCTGGCCATCGAGGCCGGGGATGGTCTGGATCTGCTCATCCACCCGCGACTGGGGCAGCACGAAGGTTTCGCCGTAGCGGTTGTTGAAGGCCGAGGCAATGTCGCGGGCAATTTCCAGGTGCTGCACCTGGTCTTTGCCCACGGGCACAATTTCCGCGTCGTAGAGCAGAATGTCGGCCGCCATCAGCACCGGATACGTGAACAGGCCCGCATTCACGTCGGAAAGCCGGTCGCTCTTGTCCTTGAACGAGTGGGCATTGGCCAGCATCGGGAAGGGCGTGAAGCAGCTCAGGTACCACGTCAGCTCCGTCACCTGCGGCACGTCGGACTGGCGGTAGAACAGATTCTTGTCCGTATCGAAGCCGCAGGCCAGCCAGGAGGCCGCCACGGCGTAGGTGTTCCGGCGCAGCAGCTCGGCGTCGCGCACGGTGGTGAGGGAGTGCAGGTCGGCAATGAACAGCAGGCTTTCGTTGGCGCTGCTTTTGGAGAGTTCAATGGCGGGCAGGATGGCGCCGAGCAGGTTGCCCAGATGCGGGCGGCCGGTGCTCTGAATGCCGGTGAGGATGCGGGACATGGGGAAAAAATTATTGGGTGGTGGCTCGCCAAGGGTCTACCGGGATGAAAGCCTCACCATGGTTGAGTGCTTGGACAGCACTCTGCAGATGATAAATCAGGAGGCGTTTCTCATCCAAGTGTTTCACTAAATCAGCCCGGGGAGCTAGGAAAGGACGAAGTGCCTCTCGGAATTCTTTGCTGGTACCTGTAAGAGCACTGGCGGAAATAGTGGTAAGATTTTGCTGACCGGCGTTTTCTACCAGATAAATAGTTTGCCAAGAGGATCCACCACCGTACATCGTACCATTGCCGCTCATCATCGGGCCACTGGCAATACGATACGAATAAGCATAAAGCATTACTTGGCCGCTGTCGAGTACTTCAGCAAAGCCGCGTGTTATATTTTCACGGCCTTTTTTAATGGAAAATCCGCCGATAGGACGGTATGTTTTTTCGCCTATTCGATAAAACGCTACCTGCGCTAAGTCGAGTTCTTGCTTTTTCTTGTTACCGTCCTTGATTACCAGCGTGTTCTCATTCTGCATCTTGATCCGTACACTATGACGAACCGTTGGCTCCTGGGTGAGCACATAATAGCCCGCATCAAATTGGGCAAATAGCAGCCGGGGAATCAACAGGCTGGCGAACAACAGTAAATAACGCATAGGAAGTGAGTAACGAGGGTTGATTACACTGCCGTATCAGCAGCGGCTTCCTGCTGCAGCTCGCGGGTGGCTTCGTCGCCCAGGTACCGGTCGATGAGGAAGTGGGCGAGGTAGAGCACGGGCGTGAGCAGGATGGCTGCCGCAAATTTATACCAGTAATTGGTGTTAGCCACGCTCAAGACCTGCTCCAGCGTCCAGTTGCCGAACAGGTAGAACGCCACGTACAGCACCACAAACGAATCGACGAGCTGTGACACCAGCGTGGAGCCCGTGGCGCGCAGCCACACGTAGCGCCCCCCGGTGGCGCGGCGCAGCAGCTGAAACACCGTGGCGTCGAGCACCTGCCCGATACCAAAGGCCGTGATGGAACCCGCAATAATGCCCAGCCCCTGCCGAAAAATGCTCTGGTAGGCGAAATCGATGTTGAAAGGCCGTCCCGCGGCATCGGTGTTGTTGACTTCCAGCCAGAAGGCCGCCGGCGGCAGCTTGGTGGTGGCGTAAATCACGCCGAAGGCAAACAGAATCAGCGCTACCGTGAGGTAGCTTACCCGCAGCACACCTTCCTTGCCGAAGTACTCGTTGATGATGTCCGTCGTCACGAACACCACGGGCCAGATGAGCACGCCCGCCGTGAGGTTGCCGGGCAGCCCCAGCAGGGCCTGCACCGAGAAAATCTTCACCCCGATGATTTCGGCCAGCAAAGCATTCACGATGAAGATGCCGCTGAGCACCAGGTACAGCTGCTGCTTTTTGTGGGACAGAGGTGGGGGCATAAGCAGGAAGGGAGAAATCACCGATTGATTTCGGGTACGGCTGCGGCCGTTGGGCTGGTTGGGGGCCCGGCACGGAGCGAGCCGTCGGCCCGGCGCCTACTCGGCCAAGGCTACGGTAAGGCCTTCCAGGGCCAGCTCCGTCCACTCGAACTGGGTGCGCGCCTCGGCCAGCAGGGGCTCCAGGTCGCGGTAGCGGCTGCTGAAGTGGCCGATGAGCAGGCGGTGTACCTCGGCCCGGCGGGCCAGCAGGCCGGCCTGGCGGGCGGTGCTGTGGTGCGTTACGGCGGCCCGCTCGCGCATGTCGTCCAGGAACGTGGCTTCGTGGTAGAGCAGGTCCACGCCGTGCACGAGGTCGGCCAGGCTTTCGGTGTAGAGCGTGTCGGAGCAGAAAGCGTAGCTGCGGGCCCGCTTGGGGTCGGTGGTGACCTGGGCGTTGGGCACCAGCAGGCGGCCGGCGTCGTCGAGCACGTCTTCGCCCAGGGTGAGGGCCGTGAGCTGGGCGGGGGCGAGGCCCTCGGGCAGCTGGTCGGCCAGCAGGCGGCGGCGCTTAGGCTTTTCCCGGAACAGGTAGCCGCAGCAGGGCACCCGGTGGCGCATGGGCAGCGTGTGCACCGTCAGGTTTTTGTCCTCAAAAATCTGGGCGTGCCGGGTGGTATCCACGGCCGTAAATTCCAGCGCGAAGCCCAGGTGGGAGTGGGAATGGCGGAACTGGGTGGTCAGAATTTCATCGAGGCCGGCCGGGCCGAAGAGCTGCAGGGGCTCGGTGCGGCCGGTCAGGTTCATGGTGCCGAGCAGCCCGAAGAGCCCGAAGAAATGGTCGCCGTGCAGGTGGCTGATGAAAATGGTCTGGATGCGCTGGGGCCGGATTTTGTGCTCCAGCAGCCGCCGCTGGGTGCCTTCCCCGCAATCAATGAGGTAGGGCGTGCCGTTCACGCTCAGCACCTGGGCCGTATGGTGGCGGTCCTGGAATGGGGTAGCCGAAGCGCTGCCCAGAATTTTCAGCTCGAACTCCAAAATTTAGCTGTTAGCTACTAGCTGCTGGCCGCTAGCTTGGGCGGAAAAAACAACTGCAAAACCTGCTTGCCGGGCGGCAGAGAGGAATAAAAAAACTGTTGGCTATCAACTATCAGCGGGAAGCTAACAGCCAATAGCCAACAGCTAATAACTTCCAAAAAAAGCTACTCTTTGCTGGTCAGGTCCCGCTCGATGGCGTGCAGGAAGATGCGGTCAATGCCTTCTTCCACCGTGGGCAGAATGTTGAGTACCGACTCCAGTTTGGAGATGGTGATGAGCTTCATCACGTGATCCTGCAGACCGGTCATCACCAGCAGGCCGCCGGTAGAGTTGCACAGGCGGTTGGCAATCAGAATAGAGCTAAGGCCCGACGAATCGGTGTACTTCACGTTGCTCAAATCCAGAATTAAGTTATTGATACCCTCTGCATTAAGCTTCACAAACTCCGATTTCAGGTCGGGCGCGACGGTGGTATCGAGCTTTTTCTCGTCAATCGTGATGATCGTGTAGGTTTCTTTTTTATCTATGGAGTACTTCATACCGCAGGTCGTTCGGTGGTTATGGGAGTTGCGAAGGTAACAAAAAAACTATTCGGGAGTGAACTCCGGGTGAAGCTTCCAAAAAGTCAAACCAATATAAATCAAAGACGCTTTTTTTCCGCTACGGCAAAGGTCAGCGTGCTCCAGGTACTGTGCCAGTCGGCGGTGCTGTCGGCCCGCGCGGGCACCATCCGGACGGCGCTCAGCAGGTACTCGCCCGGGCTGAGCAAAGGTAACAGGAGCCGGCCGTTTTGGTTGCTGTGGAGTTTGACCGGCGCGGCCCGGGCCGGCCGGCTGCGCTGCCACACCTGCACCAGCTGGCCCGCTACCGGCTGCCCCTCGGCCAGCACCCGCACCGTGAGGCTGGCCCCGGCCTGCAAACCGTAGGGGTTCTGCTCCGGCACCAGCTCCAGCGGCAGCCCCACGGGCCGGGCCCAGGCGCGGGCCGTATCGGCGGCGGCGTAGGGGCCGGCCTGCACCAACGTTTTGGCGCAGCGGCGGTAGGCTTCGCGGCCGGGCTGCTCGCTCTGCTGCCGTTGTTCGCGCAACGCCAGCACGTAATCGAGCTGGTAGGCACGCAGGTAACGCGTGAAGTCGGTGGCGGGCAGGGTAGCCGGGGCGAAATTGGTGGTCAGGGCCAGCAAGTGAGTGCCGGGCTGCCGCATCGTCACGGTGCTCTGAATGGTGTCGGGAACTGAAGCAGCAGGGAGCAGGCTGACGGCGGGCTGACCGGGCGCGTAGTGCCAGAACCCGGCGAGGCGGCTGCTTCCGCCGCTCCAGGGGCTGCCCGTGAAGTTCGTGCCGGTCAACCGCCGCAGATGCACCGCCGTGCCTGGCATTATCCAGAAGCGCACCGGCTCCAGCCAGAACTCCCCGGCCAGGGCCGTGCCGGCGGTCAGCAGAAGCGCAAAGGACAAGGCACGCTGCATCAGGAACAGACAGAAAGTTGCCCGCCACCGGAATAACCCGCCGGTGGCGTTACACTGCCCCACCAGACTATGGCTAAACTTCGGTAACCGGGAAGCGGCGCAGAAGCTACCGGGGACATGCGTGTAAGGTGTGATTTTAATGGGTAATTCCCGCAGAGAAACAGTTGGTTTTTTTGCTCCCGCCGAAACCACCCTGAGCTTCCCGGATGTTTTCGGCACGCCTACTCGGGTAGCGAAACCGATGCTGATAGCACCGGCCAGCATCCATTGGCCGGCTTGGCCGGGTACACTGGTAGGAGCAGCGTAAGCCACAGGATACGGAAGTCCCGCCGCTGTGGTCTGCAGGGAGGTAATGAGCCTCTAGTTAGCTTAAAAAGTAGCAGTTGCCAGCAGCGCCACAAAGGAGTGCGTCACTGTATTGCCGCTCGCCGTCCGTAGCGGGAAGCGGGCTGGCGCCTGGGTATAGCTGTGGTCAACAGGTTCATGTATGACCAGCTGCAAAGATTTCTAGCGGTTTTCTCTGCCAATACCGGGTTACATAATTTTGGTCCTGCTGAAACATTCGGGTACAGTGCTGGTAGTATTGCTATTGTTTAATATTTCACCCTTAAAGATTAAACATATGTACGCACCCTCCTTTCCCAATGCCTGGTTGCCGCTTCGGATGCTGTTGCTGGGGCTGTTCGCCTTTAGCAGCCTAAGCCTCTCTTCCTGCGACGACGACGATGATGAGGTAACCGTGGCTCCTGCCCAAAATATTGTGCAGGTGGCGCAGAACAACCCCTCGTTCACTACACTTGTGGCCGCCGTGACGAAGGCCGATCTGGGTGCCACGCTCAGCGGTCCTGGTCCGTTTACCGTGTTTGCGCCCACCAACGACGCCTTTGCGAAGCTGGCGGCCCCCTTCAACAACGCGGCCAACATCACGGCCATTTCCGACGCCAACCAGATTGCCACGCTGCGGGGCATCCTGCTCTACCACGTACTGACTGCCAACGTGAAGGCGGGCGACATTGCCAGCGGCAGCAGTGCCGTCACCACGGCCCGGCCCGCCACGACAGTAGGCGGAACGGCCATTAACGACAACATGCTGTACCTGACCAGCAATGCCACGGGCGTTTTTATCAACGGCAACACCCGCGTGGTGACGGCTGACGTAGCGGCCAGCAACGGCACCGTTCACGCCATTGACAATGTGCTGATGCCGCCCAGTCAAACCATTGCGGCCGTGGTGGTAGCCAGTGCCACCCGTGCCACCAATCCGGAATTTACGCTGTTGCTCGAGGCCCTGCAGCGCCCCGCCGCCGCGCCCATCCTGACGGCCGCCGGTACCCAGGGGGCCAACGTGACAGTGTTTGCGCCTACGGATGCCGCCTTCCGGGCGCTGCTGGGCAATGCCCCGCTCAGTTCAGTATCCGATGCCGACCTGACGGCCATCCTTTCGCGGCACGTCATCGGCACGGGCCGGGTGTTTTCTTCGGATCTGACTGCCGGTACGGTCACGACCCTGGGCGGCCCCGTAACGGTGGCTACTGCCGGTTCGGGCTTCACGGTACGCGGCGCCAGCGGTACTGCTGCCAACATCACCAGCGCTAATATTCTGGCTACGAATGGCGTCATCCACGTCATCGACCAAGTACTTCAGCCCTGATTCGCGGGAGGGTTTGCCTGTTTGATATCTTCCCGGCCACGCCCTGCGTGGCCGGGATTTTTTTATGCGCGCTGCCGACTGAACCGCTAACAAACAAGCCCGGCCTCTGTAGAGAAGCCGGGCCTGGTAGTGCTGCGTAAGAGGCTACTCCCGTTCCAGGGCCAGCTGGTAGGCGTGGTCGTAGTGGACGCGCAGGTTTTTCCAGTCGAACATTTCGGCCGAGCTTTCCACGTTGTTGCGCTGCATGATTCGCTCGCGGCGGTTGAGCTGCACGAATTCCCAGAGCATGTCGGTGAGCTGTTCGGCGGCTTCATCGAAGCTCTTTTCCTGGCGCTCTACCACAAAAATGCCCTTGTCCTCGTGGTGGGGCACGGTTTGCAGCACGTAATCACCAAAGCCCGAGAGGTCACTGGTAATGGCCGGTACGCCGCGGGCCACGCACTCGAGGGGGGTGTAGCCCCAGGGCTCGTAGTAGCTCGGGAAAATGCCCAGGTGGCAGCCCCGCACGAACTGCCCGTACTCCATGCCGAAGAGGGGCGAGGTGGGCGACACGAAATCGGGGTGATAGACGATTTTCACCCGGTCGTGCTCGTTGTTGACGAGGTTGGAGCGGCGCAGGAAGTTGAGGATGTCGTCGTTGGCGTCGTCTACCAGGTTATGGGTGATGACGGGCGGCAGGGCCTTGGTTTTCCAGCTTTGCAGGGTGCGGCGGTAGCGCAGCTTCCAGTAGTCATCCACCATCGTGCTCAGGTCGGGCAGGCGGTGGTCGGCGCTGGCGGCGGCGGCGTAGAACAGCCGCTCGCCCACCTGCTGCTCAATGGCGGCGCAGGTTTCGCGCACTTCCTCCAGCACGGCCCGGCTTTGCAGCACCTGAGGATTAATGCTGTGGAAGGGCCGCTTGGTGATAAAGAACATCACCACGTTGGTAGTCAGGCCGCTCTGCTGAAGGCGGTAGTTGAGGCGGGCCAGGGCTTCCAGAGTCAGGTCGAAGCCCTTGTTGTGATACTCGTAGCGCCCGCTCGTGAACAGGTAGAGCGTGTCATCGAGGTTGAAGGAGTACGACTGGAAGAAGTGCGCCATCACGAACTCGTGAATCTTGCTCTTGTACTGCTGGTGCAGGTTCTGGAACTCGTGCAGGGCCACGAACCGCTCAATGTTGAGGCCGTTGGGCAGCACCGCGTCCGGAATCCGGTCGAGCAGGTAGATGCACTCGCGCACCGTCAGCTCGCTCACCGTCGTGAATACGTGGCTGCCGTGGGCGGCGGCCCGCTCCATGGTTACGGCCGGCTCAATGTTGAAGTGGCGTGCCTCCGCCTGCCACTCCACCTGCATGAGGTGGTCGTAGAAGTTGGGGTCGTTCATGGCCAGGTAGCGGCCCAGCAGAGTGGCGTGGGTGGTGAACACCAGGTGGGCCGGCACCTGCTCGCGGCGCAGGGCCGGAATGGCCACGCCCGTCATCCACTCGTGGAAGTGGGCCACCAGGCGCTGGGGCGGCACCACCTGGGCCGCCAGAATCCGCAGGAATACCTTGGTCAGCTCCCCGAACGCCACCACTTGGTGGAGCAGGTCGTCGTTGTCGGGTACCGGAATGTGGTGGTGCTCCCAGAGGTCCGTTTTGATCTGGCTCAGGTGCGGATAGACCTGAAACGGGTTGATGAGCACCACCCGTGGGCGGCCCGTCACGAGCCAGATGCCCAGCTGCACGTCGTAGCCCTGGGCGCGCATCTCGCGTACGGCCCCCGCAAACGGATCATCCAGGCGGGCCAGCTGCGCGTCCTCGTAGGGCTCGAACTCGCTCTGGGCCTGGTGGGCGAAATAAGGCCCCAGCAGACAGTAACGGTCCTGCCAGTCCTGCACCGTGGCGGGTACTTTGCTGCGAATGACGGTGTAAATGCCCCCCACCTGGTTGCAGACTTCCCAGGCGACTTCAACAAGCAGGGCATCGGGGGCAAGCGGCGCGGACGAGGTAACGGGTACAGACATTGGAACGGAATATAGAAATGGAGCCGCCAGCTGAAAAAAGGGCCGCAGGCGGTCAGTTGCAAGCTACAAGGTTTCCGTGGAGCCGCAAACCACACCCGATTGGCCTTTGGCTGTTAGCTGAAAGAACGAAAGCCAACAGCTAACAGCCAAAGGCCAACACCCTAGGCCGGCTCCTGAGAAATAATCAGCACCGAGTAGGGGGCCAGCCCGAAGGTGCCGTGGAAGGGCTGGTCGTCGTAGATGCCTTCTTCGGCGTGGCAGTCCACGCTCTCGAAATTGCCGAACTCGTGGTCGTAGCCCTCCCAGTCGGAGTTGAAGCGCACGCGCCAGCGGCCTTTGCGGGGCAGCCCGATGCGGTAGTTCTCGTGGGCACGGTCGGCAAAGTTGCAGAGCACCACGGTCGTGTCACCGGGGCCGCCCTGGTCGCGCCGGATAAAGGCCAGCAGCTTGTCGTCGTTGTTGATGTGGTGTACGTCCACGCTCTGGCCCAGCAGGCCGCGGGTGGTGCCGTCGAAGTTGCGCCGCAGCCGGATCAGGTCCTGGTAGAGGCGCACGAGGCCGGCGTGCTCCTCGCCCCGGCTCCAGTCCAGGGGCTGGTCGTCGGAGAAGGAACCGTCGGCGAGCATGGGCTGGCCCTGAAAAATCATCGGGATACCGGGCACGGTGAACACCAGGGCCGCGCCCAGGGTGGAGCGTTTCTTGGGAAACCACGAAGCCGCCTCCCCGGGCATGATTTCCTCCGGAATGCGGGCCTTGCCGTTGGCCACCTCATCGTGGCTTTCGGTGTAGACCACCCGCTGGAAGGCGTCGTGGTTGTAGCGGGCTTCCACGGCGGCGGCCACGGCGTGCATGTTGCGGTCGGCGTCGTCGGGCGTCACCAGCGCGTCGCGCACGGGGTACACGAAGCGGGCATCCCATTGGGAGGAAAAGCCCTGGCCGCCCTGCTCCGGGTCGCGGGTGATGTACTCATCGCCCAGCAAATCCTCGGCAATCATGATTTTCCAGGGCATTTTCTCCCGCACTTCCTCGTTAATCCACTTCATCAGGTTCCAGCCGTCGGGCAGGTCGCGGCTGGCGTCGGTGGTGCCGTCCACGTTGCGGATGTGGGCAATGGCGTCGCAGCGCAAGCCATCGAGGCGGTAGTCTTCGAGCCACATCAGGGCATTGTCGCGGATGTAGCGGCGCACGGCTTCGCGGCCGAAATCGGGGCGGTTGTGGCCCCAGGGCGTTTCAGCGCGCCAGTCGTTGTAGAAGTAGATGCCGCCGCCGTCGTTTTCCTGCCAGCCGTCGAACTGCCACAAATCCAGGTCGCCGGGCCCGAAGTGGTTATACACCACGTCCAGCACCACGGCAATGCCGCGGCGGTGGGCCTGCTTCACGAATTCCTTGAAGGCCGTGGCCCCGCCGTAATCGGTTTCGATGGCGAAGGGGTGGGCCGGGTTGTAGCCCCAACTCAAAGAGCCCGGAAACTCGGTGGCGGGCATGATTTCGACGGCGTTGATGCCCAGCTCGCGCAGGTAATCAAGCTTCTCGATGGCGTCGTAAAAAGTGCCGGGACGGGCGGGGTCGGGGGCGTAAAAGGTGCCCACGTGCAGCTCGTACACCACCAGCTCGTTCCAGGCCGGCATCTCAAAATGGTCGTCGCCCCAATCAAAATTCGGGTCCTGGACCACCGAGTTACCGGCCGAGTGGGTCACTTCGCGGGCGTAGGGGTCGTTCTTGGTCAGCTCCCCGGTGGGGGTGGTGAGGTGAAACTTGTATTCGGTACCGGGACCGAGGTCGGCGAAGTCGGCGGCCCAGTAGCCGTCGGCTTCGTGGGTGAGAGGGTGGCGAGCGGCGTCCCAGTTGTTGAACGGGCCCACCAGGGCTACGGCCGTAGCCGCCGGGGCCCATACCCGAAACGTGGTGCCCTGGGCGTGCGGCAAGGCCCCCATCCCGTCCTGCAACGGAGCAACGGGTGCGGAAGTATTCGTAGTCGACATGGAATTGTACAAAAAGCAGCCGCCGGAACCCGACGGCTGAGGTTTCTTTACTGTGGGAAAGCGCGCAAGGTTTTCCTAACCCGGATAAGGGCCTGAAGGTTAGTTGGCCAGGCGTAGCCGCCGGTCGGCCGGGCGCCGAACCGGGCCCCGCCGCGTAGCTTTGCGCTGAACCCGGCCGGCCTGTCGGCAGTTATGGCCCTACGTCTTACCCTTCTAAATTCACTTCCGTGCCCCGACCCAAACCCGTCGTGTTCGGCCTCTACAGCTGGACGCCCGATTATGGCTACCGCTACATCCACCCCGCCAACCGCCGTTCCTTTGAATGGCTGGAGCCGGTGGGCAAGGTGTTCGAAAAGATTGACGAAACCGACGACTGGATCAGCCTGCGCTACGATGAGCAGCAGTTTCTGGTGAGCCCCGAGCTGTTCAAGGAGCTCTACCAGAAGCCCGCCTTCAGCTTCGGCGACCAGGTGCGCACGGCCGCGCCCCCGCTCCACCAGGGCCTGATTTCCGACGTGTACTTTCACGAAGCCACCGACACCTTCCGCTTCCAGCTAGTCGAGAAAAAACGCAAGCTGAAACAGGTGTTTGAGTTGGACGAGTTGGTGGGGGAGTGAGTGAAGGAGTGAAGTGGGGAAGGAGTGAGGTTGCTGTCATTGCGAGCGAAGCGCAGCAATCCGTTCTTCACGCAGTGCCAAACCCTGAGTAAACGCAAAGCCCCTGACGTGCGCACGTCAGGGGCTTTTGCGTAGGGTAAAGTTGAGTACTTCGTGAAGGATGGATTGCTTCGTCGTGCCTCCTCGCAATGACAATCCGGCTCACTCATTCCCCAGTTCACTCCTTCACCGCCTTACTACACGCCCACTGCAATGCCGATGACGACGGCGGCGGCGCTCAGGGCGAGCAGGATGAGGTAGAGGGGCAGCACGAACTTCCACCACTCATCGAAGCGCACCCCGCAGGCGGCTACAATGGCCATCAGGGCGCCGTTGGTGGGCGTAATCAGCTCGCAGAGGCCGGCTCCGTACTGGTAGGCCAGCACCGTGACCTGGCGGGAGAGGCCGATGAGGTCGGAGAGGGGCACCAGCAGAGGCATGGTGAGCACGGCTTGACCGCTCACGCTGGGTACGGGCAGGTGCAGGGCCGTGTGCACGCCCATCATGCCCAGGGCCGCCACCCAGGCCGGCAGGCCCGCCAGCGGGGCCGAGAGGCTGTTGACGATGGTATCTACGATCTGCCCCTGCTCCAGCACTACAAAAATGGCGCGGGCAAACCCGATGAGCAAAGCCGAAAAGGCAATGTCGCGGAAGCCGGCAATGAAGCCCTCGGCCGTGCCGGTGAGGCCCAGGCCGCCCACCAGGCCGGCCACGATGCCCAGGGTGAAAAACAGGGCCGCCATCTGCTCGAACTCCCAGCCCAGCTTGAGCACCCCGTAGGCGAAGAAGGCAAAGCCCCCGAACAGCAGGGCCAGCACGAGGCCGTGGTTGCGGCCCGGGGCCAGTGCCCCAGGGTCGGCGGAAACGGACGATTCGGGCGCTACGCGGTGCTTCTGGGCGTGGCGGACGGTGCCGCCAATCCAGAGGAGCAGGGCCAGCAGCAGGAACACCAGCCGGAAGCCGCCGCCCGACAGCAGGGGCAGCTGGGCCAGCTTCTGGGCAATGCCCACCTGAAACGGGTTGAGCGGGCTGAACGCCGCGCCCACCGCCGCCGAACCGATGCTGACGGCCGCCGCCGTGATGGTGGGGTAGCCGATGCGCCGCATCAGAATCAGCAGCACGGGCACCAGGGGCACGATTTCCTCCTGCATGTTCTCCAGCGCGCCCATGGTGGCAAACAGCACCGAGATGATGGGAATCACCACCGCCTCCCGGCCCCGGAACTTCTCCAGCAGCCAGTCCACGCCCCGGCGCAGGGCCCCGGTCAGGTCCACGACGGTAAAGGCGCCCCCGGCCAGAAACACCAGGAAAATGACGGCGGCGGCATCGATGAGGCCCTTCGGAATGTCGACCAGGGCCTGCAGGGGGCTGACGGGCGTGGCGGGCACGCGGTGGTAGGAGCCGGCCACCACCACGTCGCGGCCGGTGGCCACGTCGGGGTGGCGCTCAAATACGCCGGCCGGCAGCACATAGCTCAACAGGCAGGCCAGCAGAATAAACCCCACCAGCAAAACCAGCGGATGCGGAAAGCGAATCGTCTTCATCCCGCGAAGGTAGGCGTTCGGGGTTTTTGGTTGTCGGTTGATAGTTGTCGGTTGATAGTTGTCGGTTGTCAGAAGAACGTCATTCCGAGCGAAGCCGAGGAATCTCGCGTGCTGACATCGGAATTACTGGGGCACCACCAGCACGCGAGATGCTTCGGCTGCGCTCAGCATGACGTTCCTTTTCTCTAACAACCAACAACCAACAACCAACTCAGCCGTCCAACGACTGCCAGAGGTACTTGCTGGCCAGGGTGCGGTGGGGGCGCCAGGGCTCGGCCAGCTCCGTCATGCGGCGGAGCAGGGCGCGGCCGGTTTCCTCCAGGCCGTAGTGGCGGCGCATGGCGTTCTGGATGCCCAGGTCGCCTTCCGGGAACACATCGGGCATATCGAGGGCAAACATGCACAGCATCTGGGCCGTCCAGCGGCCGACGCCCTTAATGCGGGTCAGGTGCCGGGTCAGTTCCTCCTCGTTGAGCTGGCTGAGCTGGGCGTGGTCGAGCTGGTCCTGGAGGGCGAAATCGGCAATGGCGCGCAGATAGCCCGCTTTCTGGTAGGAGAGGCCGGCCGCGCGCAGCTCCTCATCCGAGAAGGCCCGCAGCGCCGCCGGCTCAGGATAACCCTCGGGGCCGAACAGGGCCTGGAACCGCCGCCAGATGGCCGCCGCCGCCTTGGTGGAAATCTGCTGGCTCACGATGGCGCGCAGCAGGCCCAGGTACAGGTCTTCGTGGGCGGCCGGCGCGATGGGCCGGCCGGCGGCAATCAGGCGGGCCAGCACCGGGTCGGCGGCGCGCAAATGGCGCAGGGCCGCTTCGAGGGCGGTAGCATCAGCATCAGGAGCAGACATGGGCATACTAGCTAAAAAAACCTAGTGCATCCCCGGTTCCGATTCCGTGCTGAGTCCCAGCTTTTTGACCAGGGGGCCAATGGTGAGGCCCTGCACGATGATGCTGAACACGACGATGACGTAGGTTACGCCCACAATCAGCGTCCGCGAGGGAGACTCGGGCAACGACAACGCCAGGGCCACCGAGATGCCGCCCCGCAGGCCGCCCCACACCAGCACGCGCAGGGTGGGGGCGTTGAAATCGGAGTAGCGCCGGAGCAGGCTCAGGGGCAGGGCCGTGGCTGTAAGGCGGGCCAGCAGGGTAATGACGATGAACACGCCGCCTACCAGCAGTACGCTGGTACTGATGTCGAGAATCAGCATTTCCAGCCCGATGAGCACGAACAGCACCGCGTTCAGAATCTCATCGAGCATTTCCCAGAACTTGTCCACGTACTCCCGGGTCAGATCCGACATGCCCTTCTGCCGGCCTTTGTAGCCCACAATCAGGCCCGCTACCACAATGGCCAGCGGGCCCGAGGTATGCCACTGCGCGGCCAGGGCCGTGCCCCCCATCACCAGGGCCAGGGTGATGAGCACTTCCACCTGATAGTTATCGATGGTGCGCAGGGCCCAGTACGCCGCATACCCCAGGATGCAGCCCAGGATGATGCCGCCCACGGCTTCCTGCAAAAACAGGCTGCCCACCATGGAAGCCGTGGCCTGGTCGGCCCCCGACAGGGCTATCTTGTACAGACTGGCGAACACCACTACGGCAATGCCGTCGTTGAACAGGGATTCGCCCACGATTTTGATTTCCAGGCTTTTGCTGATGCGCGCCTGCTTGAGAATGCCCAACACGGCAATGGGGTCGGTGGGCGAAATCAGGGCCCCGAACAGCAGGCAATAAATGAAGGGCATCGGCACGTGGAGCAGCGGCATCACGTAATACGCGCTGACGGCCACGATGAAGGTGGAAAGCAGGGTGCCCACCACGGCCATGGCCGCCACCGGGCCGCGCTCCTTGCCCAGGGTGCGCACGTCTACGTGCAGGGCGCCGGCGAAAAGCAGAAAGCTCAGCATCACATCCATGAGCACATCATGAAAGTTGATGCCGCGTACTAACACGCTGGCCTTCAGTACCCAGGTTACGCCCAGCCGGCCCAGGGCAATGGCCGTGAGCGAGGATACCAGGGCCAGAATCATGAGGCCGATGGTGGAGGGCAGGCGCAGGAAGCGGTGGTTGATGTAGCCGAAAATGGCGGCTACTACGAGCAGGATGGTGAGGGTATTGTATAATTCCATGCGAAGAGTGAAAAGCGGCGGATGCGGTAAATGACGCGAATCGGCGGCACAAAGCCCAGCCGGAGCCGAGCTTTGCGTACCGTTTACAGGGCCTGCAGCGCCGCCCCGATGCGCGGGAGCATGGCGTCGTCCACGTCGAGGTGGGTCACGAACCGGATTAGCTGGGGGCCGAACGAGGAGGCCCGGATGCCGTGCTGCTCCAGGTGGGCCAGAAACGGCTCGGCCGGCTGGCTCTCGTGGAGGCGGAAGATAACGAGGTTGGTTTCCACGGGCAGCACCTCGGCCACGTAGGGGCGGGCGGCCAGCATAGCACCCAGCTCCCGGGCCCGGCGGTGGTCATCGGCGAGGCGCTCTACGTGGTGCTCCAGGGCGTGAAGGCCGGCGGCGGCCAGGTAGCCAGCCTGGCGCATGCCCCCGCCCATCACTTTGCGGATGCGTTTGGTTTTCTGGATGAAGGCCCGGCTGCCCAGCAGCACCGAGCCCACCGGCGCGCCCAGGCCCTTGCTCAGGCACACCGAAACGGTATCGAACAGGCGGCCGTATTCGCGCCCGTCCTGGCCCGTGGCCACCAGCGCGTTGAACACCCGGGCTCCGTCGAGGTGCAGGGGCAGGCGGTGGCGGCGGGCTACCTCGGCCAGGGCTTCGAGCTCCGGGAAAGCGTAGCAGCTGCCGCCGCCGCGGTTGTGGGTGTTTTCGAGCGAGATGAGGCGGGTGATGGGGTAGTGCACGTTCTCGGGCCGGATGGCGGCTTCCACCTGCGCCGCCGTCAGGCGGCCCCGGTCGCCGGCCAGCAGGGCCACCGAAGCGCCCGAGTGGAAGGCAATGCCGCCCACTTCCCACAAATAAATGTGGGACGTCTGCTCGCAGATGACCTCGCTCATGGGCTCGGTGTGGGCCTTGATGGCAATCTGGTTGGTCATGGTGCCGGAGGGGCAGAACAGGCCGGCTTCGAGGCCGAACCGGGCGGCCGTTTCGTGTTCCAGGGCCCGTACGGTGGGGTCTTCCTCGTACACGTCGTCGCCGACGGAGGCGCGGAACATGGCCTCCCGCATGGCCGGGGTGGGGCGGGTAACGGTATCGGAGCGCAGGTCGATTACGGAGTTTGTCATGGGCGAAAGAAGGCAGAAAATCGGGAAAGGTTTCCCGGTGTCAAAATTAGTCGTTACTTTTGCCCCTCATTTACAGAAAGACTTTAACCGACCCGGAAAAATGAGCGTTACCCGTCTGAAGCGGAAGCACCGCAAAAACATTGCTCGCGCCAACAACAAGCAGCGCATCATCAAGCAACTCCTCCTGACCCCCGTTCTCAAGAACGTGGACCTCGACGAACTGAAGACCCGCTTCGGTAAGAGCGAAGCCAAAACCGAAGCTGCTGCTTAAGTAGCGCTTCCCCTGGCTTACCCCGTCCCGGCGTCGGTGGGTTTTTAAGTCAGCCCTCACAAAAGTGTCTTTCCCCCCCCGGGAAGGGCACTTTTTTTTGTTGCAGCGAGTCGGTGAATGGGTACTGGGTTTGTCATTGCGAGGCGTAGCCGAAGCAATCCGTGCTTCAGCGTCTGCTAACCTTTGACCTGTTCAAAGGCCTAAGGTATCCTCAGGCCAGGGGGCGTTGCACTTCTTCAGGGGGTTGCTCTTCGGGCAGGACGCATTGCTTCGGCTGCGCCCCACGATAACAAACACACTCATCCATCCCGCTCACTCGGCCGCCCCGCGGGGGCCCAGCTCCACGGCCTGCAGGTGCTGTACCCGGCCGTTTGCTACCTCGAACCGGAGCAGGGTGCGCACCTTGTGAAAACCGTGGCGGCCGGCCGCGCCAGGATTCAGGTGCAGCAGTTGCCGGGCCGGATCAGGCATTACTTTCAGAATGTGGGAGTGGCCGCTGATGAACAGGCCGGGCCGGTGCTCGGCCACCAGGGCGCGGGCGGCGGGGCTGTAGTGGCCCGGGTACCCCCCGATATGGGTCATGAGCACGCGCAGGCCCTCCACCTCGAAGTGCTGCACCAGGGGCTGGGTCAGGCGCACGTCGTGCCCGTCGATGTTGCCGTACACGCCGCGCAGGGGCGCCAGCGCCGCCAGCTCTTCCACCACGGCCGCCGTACCGAAGTCGCCGGCGTGCCAGATTTCGTCGCAGTCGCGCAGGTGGTGGCAAATGCGCGCATCCAGGTAGCCGTGGGTGTCGGAGAGCAGGCCTATTTTCTTCATACGACGAAGGTACGGGGTGAGGTGGCTTGTGGTGAAATAGTGAGATAGTGAAATGGTGAGTTGATGTTCTACTGGGCTTTGCGGCGCAGTCTGCGCAGTCAGGAACCACGAACATCAAACTCACCATTTCACTATCTCACCATTTCACCACAAGCCCCCTCACCATCTCACCATTTCACCTTCTCACAACACAACGGCCCACATCCCGTATCTTGCCCGACCCCGGGGGCTTTCGTTTTCGGGGAAATATGCTGTGCTTTACGGCAGTCCGCTTCGGTCCCCATTCTGTTCCCCAGATTACCCCGCGATGAACGTTTTCATCAACGATATTCCGCTGATTATCAAAAAAAACAGCGAAAAGATTTACAAGCATAAGTACGACCTGATTCTGAATCCGGAGGATGAGTTTATCTCCAAGGATCTGGTAGGCGACGTGCTGGTGCGCGACGTAACGGACGTGTTTGTGGACCGGCTGCTGCGCCTGATGGAGGTGAAAAAGCTGAAAAAACTGACTTCGCTCACCCTGCTGGCCCGCAAAAAGAAACGTCTGATTCTGCACCTCAAAGACCAGTTCCGCATTGTGAAAGCCGCCGGCGGCCTGGTGGAAAAGGACGGCATGGTGCTGATGATTTTCCGTCTCGGCAAGTGGGATTTGCCCAAGGGCAAGCTCAAGAAGGATGAGGACCCGGCCCTGGGCGCCCTGCGCGAAGTGGAGGAGGAGTGCAGCGTGCAGATTGAGCTGGGCGACAAGCTGCCCAGCACTTGGCACTCTTACGCCTACAACGGCAATAAAATCCTGAAAAAAACGAACTGGTACACCATGCGCTGCCTCGACGACTCGCTCATGAAGCCCCAGGCCGAAGAATACATCGAGGACGTGCGCTGGATGTCGCCCCAGGAGGCGCTGAGCGTGCTCGATGAGTCGTACGCCAGCATTGCCCTGGTCGTGCGCCACTACCTGAGCAACCTGGCCGGCCAGCAGCCGGTCGTCAGCCACGAGGAACCCACTGCCTGATCACTCACCCTTAGCCCTCTGCTTATGCCCCCGTTTCGTTACGCAGCCATTCTCTTACTAGCCGGCACGGCCGCCTGCAGCGGCTCCCAATCGGCCTCCGAGCGCAGCAGCCCCACGGCGGGCAGCGTGGAAGCCGCCCGCACGGCTGCCGTGGATCTGCCGGCGCTGATGGGCCGCAACATCGACCAGGTGCGCCGCAAGCTGGGGCCGCCCAAGGAGGGCCGCGACCAGTCCATCGGCCTGGAGCCTACCGCCGAGCAGATGCAGGCCACCAAGGGCCAGGACTGGATCAACACCTTCGACCAGAGCGGACTCACCATCGTGACCACCTTCAACGCCCGCACCCGCAAAGTGCGCGACATGGTGGTAGTGGGCAACGACGAGGACGAAATTCTGCGCCGCGCTAACCTGAGCCTCACGGCCCCCAACTACATGGTGCTGCCCGTGGCCGACCCCAGCAACAGCCGCGCCATCATTGGCATGCGCGTGGTGGACCGCAAGTAGCCCGTCCATTTCCCCGAACCACCCCCAAAAAAGCCCGGCGGCCCGGCTGAGTATCACTCAGGCCGGCCGCCGGGCTTTTTTGGGGGTGGTTCGATACCTACAAGGTTGGCTCGGGCAGGGGAAAGGGCACGAAGTCGTCCACGTTGCCCCCGAAGCGGTGAATTTCGCGGATGATGGTGCTGCTGATGGCCGCCAGGGTGGGGGAGGTGATGAGAAACACGGTTTCCAGGGCCGGGTAGATATGGCGGTTGGCCTGGGCAATGGTGTTCTCGTACTCGAAATCGGTGGTATTGCGCAGGCCGCGCAGCAGAAACCGGGCCCCGGTTTCGCGGGCGAAATCAGCCGTCAGGCCCTTGTAGGAGCGCACCGATACGCGGGGCTCGTCCCGGAATACGCCTTCGATGAAGGCTATCATCTGCTCCACGGGCAGGTAGCGCTGCTTGCTGCTGTTGTTGCCGATGGCAATGATGACCTCATCAAACAGCGCTGTGCCGCGCCGCACCACATCGAGGTGGCCGTTGGTGAAAGGGTCGAAGGAGCCAGGAAACAGCGCGATTCGCATAAGGTGAGGTGGTGAGATGGTGAGTTGATATGCAGAAAGCCCTAACGGCGAGAGTGGCGCAAAGTGAATGAAAAGGCCAACGGCGAATACCACGCTCCGGAGCCTCCCGAACAGCAACTCACTATTTCACTGGTCCACCATCGCGCTTATTCGCAGAGGTGGAGGGCGAAGAGCTCGAAGTAGCGGTACTCGAACAGGTCGTTGAGGCGGTAGCTGTAGTTGAGGTCGAAGGGGCGGTTGCCGAAGCGCAGGTTGCGGATGTACTTGCGCAGGATGGTAAACAGCTCCGAGTCGTGCATCAGGTCGCCCCACACCATCACCAGATCCTGATCGGGGTTGAGCTGGAGTTCCTGCATCACCAGGATGGTGTAGTAAATCAGGTCCTCGGGGGTACTGTAAGGGAATACGTTGCAGAACTGCGGTTGCTTGCCCTGCATCACCAGCACGGTCAGCTGCTGGGGGGCGATGCTCAGGTACACCCGCGCCGGGCCGCTCGGCTCACTTTGCTGGGCCACGCCCTGGAGCAGGGCACTGGTGCGGTGCACGAGGCGGCCGGTCGGATAGGTCTGGGCAAACCAGTGGGTCAGGGGCTTGTCGGCGGCAAACAGGCTCACAATGTCCAGGCCCGTGTGGGTGTAGGCGTGTACCGATTCGTGCTGCATATCCAGGGCGTGGTGCAGGCGCAGGTAGGCCGTTTCGTCGCCGGCGCGGAACAGGGGGGCGGGCAGCAGCGTGAAGGCCCGGTTGTGCACCGCCAGGCGCACCCGGTTCCAGCCGGCGCGGCCCAGCAAATCGTGCTCGGCGGCCAGGGCCTGCACCTGCTGGGCTACCGACGCGCCGGCTTCCGGCAGCGCGTACTCCTCGAGAGCCAGAAATTTGTTACGCCGCACGTCGGCCACCCCCAGGCGCAGCCCCTCAGGCCCGGCCGTGAGGTAGAGGTTGTAGGCCGCCAGCTGCTCCGGGTCCAGGGTTTCATCGCGCAGGCGGTGCAGAGCGGCCGGGGCCAGAGCAGCAGCGGGAACGGTGGACGACATAAGCAGCAGCAGAAGAAGGTCGACGAAAAAAAACGTGGCCGATCGGGCGCCTGGGCGTCGTTTCGGCCACTAAAGGTACAAAAGCAGGACTTACCGGAACCGGATCTGGGGAATGAAAACGTCGTCGGTACTGATCAGGTCCCGCAGGACCGGGTGCACCTGCTGGGGCAGCAGGCGGCCCAGCTGCCGGGGCGTTACGAACTCCAGGTGGGTGAGCACCTGCGCATCGGGGGCGTGCTCGGGGTCGTGGCCCAGGCGGGGCGGGGCGTCCTGCTCCGGGGCAATTACCTCGAAGAAAAGCTCCAGGGCCTGCAGGCCCGGGCCGTGGTACTCGTGCAGGTGCAGAAACCGCCCTACGGTAACGGCCAGCCCGGTTTCCTCGGCAAACTCCCGTTGCAGGCACTGCTGCAGCGTTTCACCAAACTGCCAGCCCCCGCCCGGCGGCGACCAGAACGGCTGGCCCTCGGGCAGCAGGCCCCGGTGGGCCGTCAGCAGCAGGGCGCCTGCGCGCTCCAGCAGGCCGCACACCCGCACCCGGGCCACGCCCGCGTACGCCTGCAACAGGCCATCGGGCGGAGAAATGTTGGACGACGACGACATAGGCGGGGGGAACAGCAGCGTGGCAGAGCCGGTAAAGCTACGGCCCCGCCCCCGAACGCGCATCAGCCAGCGCTATTTCCCGTCGAATGCCGGCCCGCCGTGGACTGCGGCAGGGGCGTAAGGCGCCGCCGGGCCCGGCGCTGCCGCCAGCGGCGCAGGTGGCCCAGCACCCAGAGCACCGTGCCCACGGCCAGGGCCGCCACCAGCAGCGGCAGCAGCAGCGCCAGCGCCGAACCGGCCAGGGCCAGCACGTTTTCCAGCGTGGCCAGCACCGGGTTGCCCAGGCCGGCCGTGGTCATGGTAGAGCCCGCCCACCAGAATACCCAGGCCCCAGCGCACCATGGGCGGCAGCTCGGGCAGGGCGGAGGTCATGAGAATGGTGCCCGCAATGAAGGCGGCCGGCCCGGTAATCGTATCGAGCAGGTTGTCGATAACGGGCACGTAATAGCCCAGCATCTCGGCCACGGTGGCCGTGCCCAGGGCGGCAATGGCGGGCCAGGTGCCCAGCCAGGCAAAACCGGCCGCCGGCGTGAGGTAGCCCGTACGATACGCCAGCGCCGCCGCCAGCAGGGGCACGAATACCCGGAATCCGCTGCAGGCGGCCAGGGCCAGACCCAGGGCGGCAGCTACCAGAAGATCAAAATGCGGCATGCTTGGTCGATAACCGGAGCAACAGTGCCCTCCGGCCAAAAGAAAGATACAACTTTGCCCTCCTATGACAACTTCTGCCCCCCACTCCGCCCCCGATTCTCCGGACTCCCTGGCCGCCCGCATCCGCCGCAAGCTCGTGCGCCAGCATTTCATGCACCACATCGGGGCCGACCTGACCCGCATTGAGCCCGGCCGGGTGGAGGCCGAGTTGGTGCTCGACCGGCAGCACCAGCAGCACACCGGTTTTGCGCACGGCGGGCTGGTGGCCACCATGGCCGATCTGGTGGCCGGCTTTGCGGCCGTGACCTTGGTGCCCGAAGGCACGGGCGTAGTCACGGTAGAGCTCAAAACCAGCTACCTGCACCCCGGCGTGGGCCAGCGCCTGCGGGCCGTGGGCTGGGTGCTCAAGGCTGGCCGCCGCCTGCACTTCTGCGAGTCGGAAGTGTGGTGCGACGACCTGCTTATTGCCAAAGCCACCGCCACCATGGCCGTGCTTGAACCGGCCACACCCACCGTGCCCGGGTAGGTGCCGGAGTTCTGCCAAATTCTTCCCAACTTGGCAAAATGATGAGGCCCGGTGGGCAATATTTAGGTTAGTGCCGTTATGAAATGGATTATTCTGGGGCTGCTGGGGCTGCTCAGTGGCCGCCTGGTGGCGCAGCCCCGCTATTGGGCGGCTGATCACGACTCCCTGCAGCGCGAGCTGCCCCGGCAGACGGCCCCATCAGCCCGCATAGGCACTCTGGTACACCTGCTCGACCTGACGGAACTCTCCTCCGCGGTGAACCGGCAGCAGGCCCTGCCCCGGCTCGATGAGCTGCTCCGGCTTGGTGCACAGGTGTCCGGCTTCGAGGCCGGCCCCTACCGGCAGCTGCGCACCGGCGTGCAGCAGTGGCAGCGGGGCAACCTGGAAGCGGCCCTCACTGCCCTGCGCCAGGCCATTGAGCTGTTCGATAAGGCCGCCCACCCGGTGCCGCTGCTGCTCATCGACCTGGCTCCCCTGCACAACCAGCTCCACGACTCCCGCCGCCGGCTGGCCTACTTCCGGCGCAAGCTGGTGCAGTATCAGCTGGCCGACAACGAAAAAAACCAGGCCGCCTGCTACCTCGTGCTGGCCGGCTCCTACCGACAGGTGGGCAACCACAACCTGGCCATCAGCCACTACCTGCACGCGGCCGACCTGTTCAAGCCCTTTTACCCGCGCTACTACGTCACGGAGCTGGTGGCGGCCGGGGAAAGCTACGCCGACTGGGGCAACACGCAGAAGGCCCTCCAGTACCTGCAGCAGGCCGTCGGCCTGGCCCAGAAAGTCCGGATTACGCCCCTGCAGCAGTTTTTCTCCGAGCAGGCCGTGGCCAAGCTCCACCTGAAGCTGGGCAACGTGGCCGCCGCCGACCGCTATGCCCAACTGGCCCGGCGCACCGCCCCCACCGACCCCGTAGCCGGCCCCATGTGCGTGGCCTACGCCCTGGTGCTGCAGAGCCAGGTGCTGCTGGCCCGCCGCCAGCCCGCGGCGGCCCTGCCGCTGCTGCGCCGCGCCCAGCGCCTGGCCGACTCGCTGGCGCTGAGAATATCCGACCGGCCGGGCGAGTTCGCGCTCGACGATACCTGGGCCCGCTACTACCTCACTCAGCAGAACTACGCCCTAGCCCGCCAAGCCTGGGAACGGGCTTACCGCAAAACCATAACGGGCAACTATCCGGCCGCGCGCCCCCGCTACCTGCGCCGCCTCATCGAGCTGGAGCAGGCCCACGGCAGTCCGGCCGCGGCCCGCGCCTACACCCAGCGCTACTTCGCGCTGGCCGATACGCTCCAGGCCACCCAGGGCAGCAACCTGGTGGCCCAGTACGAGAGTGAACGGGTGGAGCAAGCCCAGAACGAGCAGATTACCCGCTTGCAGCAGGAAAAGACCCTGCAGACCCTGCGCCTGCAGCAGCGTAACCGCCTGCTGACCGTTGCCAGCGTGGCGCTGGCCCTGATAACGGCCCTGATGCTGGTAGTGTACCGGCAGCTGCGCATCAATAAGCGCACCCTCACCGAGCTGCGCCAGACCCAGAACCGGCTGGTGCAGTCGGAGAAGTGGGCTTTCGTGGGAGAAGTATCGGCCGGTATTGCCCACGAGCTGCAGAACCCGCTCAACTTCATGAAGCGCTTTGCCGAGGTGAGCACGTCTTTGGTGGATAACATGGACAAGGCCGGCGGGCCGGGCGGGCTGGAGCAGGAAATTCTGGTGGGCCTGCGCCAGAACCTGCAGGAAATCAGCCAGCACGGCATCCGCGCCTCGGCCATCATCCGCGACATGCTCGAGCACGCCCGCTCCGGCACCGGCCAGCGCGTGGCCACCGACCTCAACGAGCTGGTAATGGAGTACCTGCAACTGGCCCGCCAGAGCCAGGAGTTCAGCCAGCACGCCGGCCTCATTGGGGTGGAAACCGACCTGGCCCCCGACCTGCCGGCGGTGCCCGTGGTGGCCCCCGACATGGGCCGGGTGCTGCTGAACCTGTTCACCAATGCCTTTTACGCCGTGTCGCAGCGCCTGGAGGCGGGCGAGGCCGGCTACGCGCCCGGCATCCGGGTCGATACCCGTCTGCTGCCCGCCAGCGTGCAGATCCGGGTGTCCGACAATGGCCCGGGCATTCCGGAGGCCGTGCGCCAGCGGATTTTCACGGCCTTTTTCACCACCAAGCCCGTGGGCGAAGGCACCGGCCTGGGCCTCTCGCTCAGCCACGACATCGTGACCAGCCACGGCGGCACCATCCACGTCGATTCGGCGGAGGGCGAGGGCGCGGAGTTTACTATCACGCTGCCCACCGTTCTGGCCTGAGCCAGATTCTGCCGCGGCGGGAGCCTAAACCGGCGTAGCTTTGTTGCTACCCGAATCCCCTTGCCATGCTCTCCGTCCGAACTCCTTCCATCCGCGACTATTTCCCCTTCGAGCCCACCCAGGACCAGGCCACGCTGTTCCGCCAGCTCGATGGGTTTCTGGGCGACGCGCTGCCGGGGCGCAAGGCGTTTGTGCTGCGCGGCTACGCCGGCACCGGCAAAACCACCGTGGTCAGCGCCTTGGTGCAGTGGCTTCACCAGATGGGCCGCAAGTACGTGCTGATGGCGCCCACCGGACGCGCGGCCAAGGTCATGAGCACCTACTCGGGCGTGGCGGCCAGCACCATTCACAAGAAAATCTACCGCCAAACCAGCGGCTCGCCTTCCCAGGGCCTCACGTTTCAGCGCCAGCCCAACCGCGCCCAGGACACGCTCTTCATCGTGGATGAGGCCTCCATGATTTCCGACGAGAAGGCCTTCGGCGTGAACGGCCTGCTCGATGACGTGATGAATTTCGTGTTCGAGAAGCCCTCCAACCGCCTGCTCTTCATCGGCGATACGGCCCAGTTGCCGCCGGTGGGCCAGCTGCTCAGCCCCGCCCTCGATCCGGATTTGCTGCGGGACCGGTTCCGGGCCGAGGTGGGCTCGGTGGAGCTGCGCCAGGTCATGCGCCAGGCCGAGCAGTCGGGGATTCTGATGAACGCTACGGTGCTGCGCGAGGAGTTGCGGGAGGATAATCCGCGCATCCAGTTCTTCACCAAAGGCTACCCCGATATCTTCTCGATGGGCACCGACAAGCTCGAAGATGGCCTGCGCTGGGCCTACAAGCACTTCGGCCACGAGAACAGCACCATCATCTGCCGCTCCAACAAGAACGCCAACCAGTACAACCAGTACATCCGCCGCATCCTGTTCGAGGCCGAGGACGAGATTGAGTCGGGCGACTACCTGATGGTGGTGCGCAACAACTACTACTGGCTGCCCAAGGATTCCGACATCGGCTTTCTGGCCAACGGCGACTTCGTGCAGGTGGTCAAAATCATCCGGACCACCGAGGAGTTCGGCTTCCGCTTCGCCGATGCCCGCGTGCGCCTCGTGGATTACCCCGACGAGCCCGACCTGGAAGTGAAGCTGCTGCTCGATACCCTGCACACCGAAAGCCCGGCCCTGCCCGCCGACCGTAACAAGGCCCTCTACGACGCCGTGGGCCTGGATTACGACCACCTCACCACCAAAAAGGAGCGGAGCGCGGCCCTGCGCAAAGATCCCTTCCTGAACGCCCTGCAGGTGAAGTTTGCCTACGCCCTGACCTGCCACAAGGCCCAGGGCGGGCAGTGGCAGGCCGTCTTCGTCGACCACGGCTACCTGAAGGAGGACATGGTGAACTCCGAATTCGCCCGCTGGCTCTACACCGCCGTCACGCGCTCCTCCGAAAAGCTGTTTCTGCTCAACTTCAACCCCCTGCTGATCGGCGACGAGGCGGAGGACTAGGGCGGGCAGCTGAACCAGAACCCTGCGGGTTTTTGTTCTGCTTCACGTCGGCTTCACTGGGGCGGCCGGAACTTGGCTGTGGCAACGGCCCCGGATTTTTGCTTACTTTTCACCGTCTTTTACTTATCCGCATCATGAAAAAAGTGCTTTTCCTGGTCCTGTCGCTGTCGGTGATGGGCCTGAGCGCCCAGGCGCAGTCCGTGCAACCCGCCAACGCCCAGACCAAGGTAGCCGGCCCCCAGATTCAGTTTGAAGAGATGAAGTACGACTTCGGCGCCATTCACACCGGCGATGTGGTCGACCACACCTTCAAATTCAAGAACGTGGGCACCCAGCCGCTCATCATCTCCAACATCGGCGTGAGCTGCGGCTGCACCACCCCCGACTGGACCCGGGAGCCCATCATGCCCGGCAAAACCGGCACCATCACGGCCAAATTCAACTCGGCCGGTAAGTTTGGTGTGCAGAACAAGGTGCTGACCATCGAATCCAACTCCGTGGGCGGCAACGCCATGGTGTCGTTGGTGGGCGACGTGAAGGAAGCCGGGGCTCCGCTCCAGGCCGCCGCCGCCCCGGCCAACGCCGCTGAAGCGGCGGTGAACACCGACGCGCCCGCCGGCAAGCAGAAAACCAAAATCGACGACCGGAAAATCAAAGCCAAGAAGAAGTCGTAAGACGGCACCGCACCGGCTTAGCTGAAAAAAGCGTCTTCCTGGCCGGGAAGACGCTTTTTTTGTGGCTGACACGAAGCCCGTCGGGCTAGAGCTGGCGGGCGGCCAGCAGCAGCATAATCCAGCCGGCAATGAAGAGCACGCCCCCGATGGGCGTGACGGCCCCGAGCTTGGTGATGCCCGTCAGGCAGAGCACGTAGAGCGAGCCGCTGAACACCAGAATGCCGCCCAGCCACAGCCAGGCCACGGTGTTCAGGCTGCGCAGTTCCGGCCGCGCCAGCAGCAGAATGCCGATGCCGAGCAGGGCCAGCGTGTGAAAAAACTGGTAGCGCACGGCCGTTTCAAATGTCTCGAAGCGGCCGGCGGCTTCCAGGCTCTTGCGCAGCCCGTGGGCGGCAAAGGCCCCGATGCCCACGCTCAAAGCGCCCAGCAGCGCCGCCAGTTGAATAATGAGTCGAGCCGTCATGGTAGTAGTTGGTTTCTGGTGAGTGATTCCCGGTTATCGGCTGCCAAAAATAGCGCTGCCCACCCGAATCAACGTGCTGCCTTCGCGCAGGGCCAGGCCGTAGTCGGAGCTCATGCCCATGGAAACCTCCCGGAACGTGGGCTCCTCGGCGAAATACAGGCTTTTGAGCTTGTCGAAGTAGCCGCGCAGCTGGCGGAACTCGCGGCGGAGCTGGTCCTGGTCGGGGGTGTTGGTAGCCACGCCCATTACGCCGGTCAGGCGCACGTGGCGCAGGGCCTGGAACTCGGCGGAGCGCAGGATTTCTTCGGCTTCCGGGAGGCTGAGGCCGGTTTTGGTTTCCTCGTCGGCAATCTGGAACTGGAGCAGGCCCTCGATAACCCGGTCGGCTTTGGCGGCCTGCTTCTCGATTTCGAGCAGTAGCTTGAGGCTGTCGATGCTTTGAATGGTGTGCACGAAGGGAGCAATGTACTTCACCTTGTTGGTTTGCAGGTGGCCGATGAGGTGCCACTCCACGTCGGCGGGCAGCGCGGGCTGCTTGGCGGCCATTTCCTGCACCCGGTTCTCGCCAAAAATGCGCGCCCCGGCGTCGTAGGCTGCCTGGAGCACTTCCACCGGGTGGGTTTTGGTGACGGCCACGAGGCGGGCGTTGGTGCCGGTCAGCTCCTGCTGAATGCGGTCCAGATTTTCCTTGATCATAAGCACTGATGTACGCTGATTAGAGCAAATTTCGAGTCGATATACAGAATGTAGAGACGCAATATTTTGCGTCTCGTCGTTGCTGACGTTGTTCGGCTGGTCCGTTCAACGACGAGACGCAAAATGTTGCGTCTCTACGCCCCGTACAGCAACCTGAAAACCGCTATAAGCAGGATTTTGCTGATTTCAGGTCGTGCCGGAAGTAAACCGCCCGTCAGCAGCTGTTGCCACAACCTTCCCGCCAGCTCAAAGTTGGGCCGCCGCGTTCGAAAGATGCCCCAGGAAATCAGTGAAATCATGCTTAATCAGCCTGAATCAGTGATTTAGTCTTCGAGGGCGTTGGTGAGGAAGGTGTTTTTGAGGGCCAGCCAGAGCAGCCAGAGGCCCAGGCACCAGAACAGGTAGAGGCGGTAGTAATCCTGGGTGTTGCGGTAGCGGGTCTGCTTGATTTCGGACTTCTCGTAGCGGTTGATCTGCTGGAAAATCTGGCGGAGGCCGGCGTTGTCGGTGGCGCGGAAGAAGCGGCCCTCGCCGGCCTGGGCAATCTGGCGCATGGTGGTTTCGTCGAGGCGGGTTTCCACGAAGCGGGTCTGGCCGGACGCCTCGGTGAAATAGGGCACGGTGCCGTCCTGACCCAGCCCGATGGTGTAGAGCTTGAGGCCGTAGGCGTGGGCCAGCTGGGCCGAAGTGAGCGGGTCGAGGGAGCCGGCCGTGTTTTCGCCATCGGAGAGCAGGATGCACACCTTGGTGCGCGAGGGTGAGTCGCGGAGGCGGTTGGTGGCCACGCCCAGGGCCGTGCCGATGGCCGTGCCGTCGTTGGGAATCATGCCCAGGCGCAGGCTTTCGAGGTTTTCGCGCAGCAGGTCGTAGTCGGTGGTGAGGGGCGCGAGGGAGTAGGCGTCGCCGGCAAACACGACCAGCCCCACCCGGTCGCCGCGGCGGCCGTTGAGGAATTCCAGGGCCACGCGCTTGGCGGCCTCCAGGCGGTTGGGGCGTAAATCCTGGAGCTCCATGGAGCCCGACACGTCCAGGACCAGCAGAATATCGATGCCTTCGCCGGTCTGCACCACGCGCTCATCCACGCGCTGGGGGCGGGCCAGGGCCACGATGCCGAAGCCCAAACTCAGGGCCAGCACCACCTGGGGCAAAAAGCGCAGCACCGTGCTCCAGTCGCGCGGCACCTGGCCCGCCACGAAGGCCACGCCCAGCTTGGAGCGCCGCCGCCGCGAGAGGGCCCAGCGCAGCACAAACAGCAGCGGCACCAGCGGCACCAGCAGCAGCAGGCGGGGCTGCTCCCAGCTGTAGCTGGCCAGCGTGGCGTAGCGCACACTATCCAGGGCCGCAGTCAGCAGGTCGGGCATAGAGTAAATGAGTGACTCGGTGAATGAGTGAATACGGGGGGGCGTAAGCACAAAGAACGTCATCCTTCGCTTGCAAAGGACTCTTCCCTGTACGACGGACGATAAAAAAGCACCTTTTTCTACGGATAAACTTCCTTCGCATGTGCGGCCCGCCGTACCTTTTCTTATTCACCCATTCACCCATTCACCCATTCACCCATTCACCCATTCACCCATTCACCCATTCACCCATTCACCCATTCACCCATTCACCCATTCACCTCCGCGTACTGGCGCTCGGCGAAGTTGCGCAGCAGCACGAAGGCCAGGTCGGTTTCGGTGTCGTCTTCGGTGAACTGGTTGCCGTAGATAACGCGGTCGGCCAGTTGCAGGGCCAGGCGCACGTCGGCGTCGTGCTGGTAGCGGGCCACGATTTCACGGGTGGTCAGGCTGGTGATATTGCTGTCTTCGAGCGTAGACAGGTAGTTTTTCCAGAGCGTGATGGCCCGCTCCATGTTGGTCAGGGAGCGGGACAAGTTGAAGCGCTCCACATGACGGGCATACTGGGCCAGGAAATACGCGTGGTTTTTGCGCAGGCGGTAGCGGCGGTAGCGCTGGCGCAGACTGCTGCGGAACCCCAGCACCAGCCCGCCCATCAGTAGCAGCACGGCGGCCAGCCCGGCCAGCCAGTAGGGGTAATTGAAGCGCGGCGCCACGGGCCGCAAAGCCAGGTTCTGGCGCAACACCGGCGGGCCGGCCGCCGAGGCAGCCGGGGCCGTGCGCACCAGCCGGATGCGGGCCGGAGCCGTGGGCAGCAGCAGCGTGTCGCGACCCTGCAGCACGGTCACGGGCAGGGTCAGGGTCTGGAGGGAATCGAGCTGAAAGGTGCGCAGGCGGTAGGTGGCCTGGTCGAAGCTGCGGCCCTGGCGGGTGCGGGTGGGGGTGTAGCGCCGGCCCACGTACTCGAAGGGCGCGAAGTCAGCCGCCGAATCGGGGAAGATAACTTCCTGGCGGGGCGCGTGGCGGAAGCTCAGCTCGTATTCCACAATTTCGCCCACCCGCACTGCCCGCTGACGGAAGAGGCCCTGGGGCACGGAATCGAGGGGCGGGCCCGTCTGGGCCCGGGCCGGTGGCGGGCCGGCCAGCAGCAGCACCAGCAGCAACGCCAGCGGCCAGGCATTGCGCCGCAGTAGTAGTAGCATCGGGAAGCGCTTACCCACGGCTGCCGCGCTGGTTGCGCCGCCGGAACAGATTCACCAGTTGGGGGATGAAATCAGAGTCGGTGGCAATGGAGAGGTATTCGGTGCGGTGGCGGCGGCAGATCTGGCCGATTTGCTCCCGGTTCTGCTCGTAGGTGGCGCGGTAGCGGGCCCGGAAGGCTTCCGACGAGGTATTCACCCACACCGTGCGGCCCGATTCCTGGTCGAGCAAAGGAATGATGCCCAGGGGCGGAAACTCCCGCTCGCGCTGGTCGAGGAGCTGGAGCACCACCAAATCGTGCTTGCGGGCCAGCATGGTCAGCTCCCGCTCGTAGTCGGCGTCAATAAAATCGGAAATCAGCAGCACAATGGTGTGGCGCTTGAGCAGGCCCAGGGCCTGCTTGATGCCGGCGGCCACGGCCGTCTGGCGGCTGCGGGGGGCCAGGGCAAAGAGCCGCTTTATGAGCGAGTAGGCGTGGTTGGTGCCCTTGCCGGGGGCCAGGTAGAGCTCCTTCTGATCGGAAAAGGCCAGGATACCGAGCTGGGCGTCCTGGCGGGCGGCGGCCAGGGCCAGCACCCCGCAGATTTCCCGGCCCACATCGAGCTTGCGGCGGCCGGCGGCGCCTACTTGCTGGGACGCACTCACGTCGAACAATAAAAGCACCTGCTGCTCGCGTTCTTCCTTGTAGGTCTTCACAAACGTGCCGTGGCCCTTGCTCGACACGGCCCAGTCGATGGCCCGCACTTCGTCGCCGTACTGGTAGAGGCGCACGTCGTCGAATTCCAGCCCGGTGCCTTTGAACACGGAGTGGAAGTTGCCCTGCAGCTGCGCGTCGACGGCCTTCAGAATGCGGATTTCCATCTGCCGGAGCCGGCGCACGAGTTGCTGAAAAGGAGAATCGGCGGCTTTCATTTCGACTAAACTACGGCATCCGCCTAACTTTGCTTCTGTGAAACGATATTCCCTCCGCCTGCTGGCGGCCCTCAGTACCCTGCTGCCGGGCCTCAGCGCCTGTCAGAAATCCGAAGAAGTGCCCGTTCCGCCCCGGCTTATTGCCTCGGAAAAGATGGTGCGCCTGCTGGTGGAGCTGCACACCCTGGAGGCCCGGGCCGACGGCGCGGGCCTGCCCCTGGATTCGGCCCGGGCCCTGTTCCGGCAGGAGCAGAAAAAACTCTACCGGCAGTTCAACGTCACCGATTCCGTTTTCACGCGCAGCTACCGCTACTACGCTATTCACGGCAAAGACCTGGACGCTATTTACTCCGCCGTGGTCGATAGCTTGGCCCGACGTGAAACCCGCCGCCGTCCCGCCGACGCCCCGCCCGCGCATCAGTAAATGAGTGAATGGGGGTATGAAGTGATGAGGTCATGGGGGAAGGAGGGGAAAAGCACCTGCCATCCTGAGCATTCCGTGCATCAAGCGGCGACGAAGGACCCTATCGCGCTGAGACAAGTCGTTGTAGCAGTTCGTGCTGACGTTACAAAGTCCTTCGCGCCGCTCAGGATGACGTTCCTTTTACCTCCTCACCTCCTCACCTCCTCACCCCATCACCCCATCACCCCATCACGCCAGACGGCTGCCGTTGGGCAGGGGGGCGGCGAGGGTGGCCAGGATGATGTGGCCATCGGCGTCCGGGGCACCCGTAACCAGCACTTCGGAGCGGAAGGGGCCGATTTGCTTGGGCGGGAAGTTGACCACGCACAGCACCTGGCGGCCGGGCAGATCGGCGGGCTGGTAGTGGTGGGTAATCTGGGCGCTGGACTTTTTCAGGCCGATTTCCGGGCCTAAATCAATGAGCAGCTGGTAAGCCGGCCGCCGCGCCGCCGGAAACTCCCGCGCCTCCACAATTGTCCCCACCCGAATGTCTACGCGCTCAAAATCAGCCCAGGTTATCATGCGGTGAGGTGATGAAATGGTGAGTGAAGGTTCAGGCGGAACTAAAGGTGGGAATGGTGCCAGTCGGCTGACGGAACGTCAACTCACCACCTCACCATCTCACTTCGCGTAGGCGGCCAGGGCTTGGAGGCGTTGCTGGATTTTCTGGTCCCACTCCTGCTGCTTGGCGGCGTTGAGGCCGTGGTTGGTTTCCTGGTCGTACCGGGCCTCATCGCGCTGCCAGGTCAGGAAGGCCACTTTGGTGAGGTTGTTGAAGGCCGGCTGCAGGTGCAGGCAGTCGAACTTGACGAGCGTGAGCTTCTGGCGCAGCAGGCGGGCGTGCACTTCAGTCAGATCGAAGTGAAGCTGCTCGTGGCGCAGCAGGGCCGGGGTAGCGCCTTTCGCGTTGCGCACCCACGACTCGGAGGGCGTAAACACGGCCGTTACCTGGCCCGAGAACTGGTAGTCGACGCAGCCGATGGTGGCGTCAATGGTGGAAGACGTCAGGGCCGCCAGGCGGTCGGTGTTGGGGCGGGCCCGGAAATCGTCCCAGGTGAGAAGCCGGTCGGCGCTCCACTCCAGCTTGGGGGCCGGGGGCACCGCCTGGGCCCGGGGCGCCACGGGAGCGGAAAACAGCAGACTCAGGAGCCAAACAGGGGCAAACGAAAGTGACATACGGAGCCAAACAGGGGCAGGATGAAAAGGGAAACCGCCCGCGGGGGGGCAGGCACTCGGGCCGTTAACGCAGGGCCAGGGTGGGTTCGTTCACGGCGGCGGCGGCCAGCACCGGCCAGCGGTAAAAGCGCCACAGCAAAACCCCCGCCACCAACGAAAGCCCCGTGAGCAGGCCCAGCCACACGCCCAGCGCGCCCCAGTGCAGCCAGAAGCCCAGCACATAACCCAGGGGCAGGGCCACCGCCCAGTAGGCCAGCAGGGCCACCACGGAGGGTACTTTCACGTCTTCCAGCCCCCGCAGTGCCCCCAGCCCCACTACCTGCAGGCCGTCGGAAATCTGGAAAGCGGCTGCAATCAGCAGCAGCCCAGAGGCCTGGGCCACCACGGCCGGGTCGTGGTTGTAGTAGTAGGGAATGGTGTGGCGGGCCAGCACCAGTACCAGCCCCATCAGCCCCATGAAGCCGAAGGTGAGCAGGTAGGCCATCAGGCCGGCCTGCCGGGCCCCGGCCGCGTCGTGGGCCCCGAAGAACTTGCCCACCCGGATGGTGGCCGCCGCCCCGATGCCGCTGGCCGCCATATAGGTCACGGACGCTACGTTGATAGCAATCTGGTGGGCGGCCAGGGGCGTGGCGCCCAGCCAGCCAATCATGATGGCCGAGAAGCTGAACGCCCCCATCTCAAAGGTCATCTGCACACCAATGGGCGCCCCCAGATTCAGCAGGCGGCGCAGGCCCGCCCCGTCGGGGCGCAGGTTGAGGGCGGCGGCTTCGCGGTAGGCCCGCAGACGGGCAGCCCGGAGCACGTAGGCGGCCATGAGAACGGCCATCAGCACGCGGGCCAGGAGCGTGGCCCAGGCCGCGCCCATCATGCCCAGCTCCGGCAGCCCCAACTTCCCGAACACGAGGCCGTAGCAGAGTACCGCATTGAGCAGGTTGGCCTGCACCGAGAGCAGCATGGCCTGGCGGGTGAGGCCCAGGCCTTCGGCAAACTGCTTAAAGCCCTGGAAAATCATCAGCGGGAAAAACGACAGAAACATCACCTTCACCCAGGGTGCGGCCAGGGCCACCACGGCCGGGGCCTGCCGCAGGTGGGGCAGGGCCAGCGGCACCAGCAGCCCCAGTGCCGCCAGCACCAAGCCGGCCACCGCGCTCAGCCACACGCCATTCACCAGCAGGCGGCCCAGCCCGGCCACGTCGCGGCGGCCGTCGGCCCCGGCTACCAGGGGGGTAATGCCCATTGTGAGGCCCAGGCCCAGTACCATTACCACCGTACTCACGCTCACGCTCAACGACACGGCCGCCAGCGGCACCTTGCCCGTCTGGCCCACCACCATGCTGTCCACCACGTTTACCAGTACGTGCCCGAGCTGGCTCAGCATTACGGGATATGCCAGGGCCAGCGTAGGCCGAAGGTGGGAGCGAAACGGAGTGGCAGACATACGGCAGCAGCAAAAAGAGCCGCAAAGGTACGGGTTAGGGAATGGTTAACTGGGTGGATGGTTGAATGGGTGGACGGTTGGACGGTTGAACTGTCATCCTGAGCGGAGCGAAGGATCTTATCACGCTTGAACAAGTCGTTGATACTGTCGTGCTGACGTTATAGGATCCTTCGCTCCGCTCAGGATGACAGTTCAATCATTTACCCATTCAATTGCCTAACACCTCACTCATCCGCCGTAGCGCCTCCGTGAGGTCGGTTTCAGGGATGGCGTAGGAGATGCGCGCGAAACCGGGGGTGCCGCAACTGGTGCCGTCCACCACGTCCACGCCGGCTTGGTGGAGGCGCGTGATTAGCTCGGCTGAGGCTTCGGCGGGGGGCAGGCCGGGGCGGAGGTAGGCGCGCAGGTCGGGGTAGGCGTAGTAAGTGGCCGTGGGGCGGGCAGGCGGAATGGCGGGGCGGGCCGCCAGAAAATCGAGGAGGCGGGCGCGGTTGGGCCGCAACTGCGCCACCAATTTCGCGCCGATAACGGCGGCCTGCTCCGTAACGGCCAGCGCCGCCGCCTGGGTGGGGGCCGGCACGGCGCAGCCCGTGGCGTGCTGCCAGTCGGCGCAGGCCCGGGCCACGGCTGCCGGGGCCACCAGGTAGCCCACGCCCCAGCCAATGAGGGCCAGAGACTTGCTGAACCCATTCACCACCAGGTGACGGCCCCGCGGGTCCGGGAAATCAAGCAGGGAAGGCGCGGGCTCCGCCACGAAGTGAATGAGGTTGTAGATTTCGTCGCTGAGCACGAACAGGTCCGGGAAGTCCCGGGTCACGGTGAGCCACTCGGTCAGCTCGGCGCGGCGGTAGAGGCGGCCGCTGGGGTTATTAGGGTTGGAAAGCAGCAGCACCCGCGTCCGCTCCGAAAGGGCCGCCCGCAGCTGGTCGGCCCGCAGGGCGTAGTCGTCGGCCGGGTTCAGGGGCAGGGTGCGCAGCCTGCCGCCGGCCTGCTCCACCAGGGCCGCAAACCCGAACCAGTTGGGGGTGGGCAGCAGCACTTCGTCGCCGGGCCGCAGCACGGTTTTGAGCAAGGCAAACAAAGCCGCTTTCGCCCCGGGCGTCACGACCACGTTTTCGGCACTCAGCGGCACCGCGCCAGCCGGCCGGCCGGCAGCCACCAGAGCCGTGCGCAAGGCTTCCGAACCGGCCGCAGGCAGCACCTCCAGCGGACCACTACCCAACAGGCGGGCCGCGGCCGCGCTAGCTGCGGCCGGAACGGCAAAGTTTCCGTACCCGGAAGCCAGGGAAATCGGCATGTGGATTATGGATTATGGATTATGGATTATGGATTATGGATTATGGATGCACTTTTCTGGAAGCTTGTGTTGCGCGAAAGTCAAAAGGAGTTTCACTTTCGCGCAACCCTGCCTGGGTGCTGTCAATACACCTTAATTCTTAATTCTTAATTCTTAATTCTTAATTCTTAAAACTACGTCGGCGAAGAAGTCCTGCTCGTCGGTGAAGAAATTGGCGACCTGCAAGCCGGCTTCCTCGGCCAGTTGGTTGATGCTGCTTTGGGTGAATTTGTAGGAGTTTTCGGTGTGAATCATCTCCCAGGCCCGAAAATCGACGGTCCAGTTCAGGGCCTTGAACTGCACGGTTTGGGCGCGGGCACTGACCAGGAAGGAGCGCACGGCTCCGTCCAGCGGGTCATAATCGGTGTAGTGCTGCCAGTGGTCGAGGTCGAAGTCGGCGCCCAGCTCGCGGTTGAGGCGGTGGAGCAGGTTGAAGTTGAAGGCCGCCGTCACGCCCTGGGTGTCGTCGTAGGCGGCGCGGATCCGGCGCGGGTCTTTCTGCAGATCGAAGCCGATGAGCAGGCGGTCATCGGGCGTGAGGGGCTGAGCCAGGTCGAGCAGGAACTGGTGGCGGTCGGCGGGCAGGAAGTTGCCGATGTTGGAGCCCAGGAACAGGACCGCCTTACGGCCCGGCCGGCCCGCCATCAGGCGCAACGCGTCGGCGTAATCGGCTACTACGGGCTCCACGCGCAGGTCGGGCAGCTCGGCCCGGAGGCTGGCCGCCAGCCCCTCCAGGGCCGCCGCCGAAATATCGACGGGCACGTAGGTGAAGCTGGCCCCGGTTTCGAGGAGCTCACGCAGCAGAATTTTGGTTTTAAGCCCGTCGCCGGCTCCGAGTTCGAGCAGAAAAAACGACTCGGCCGGGTCCTGGGGCCGCAAGGCCTGGCTGATGGCCGCCCGGTGGTGGGTCAGCAGGCCGAACTCGGTCCGGGTGGGGTAGTACTCCGGCAGGGCCATAATCTGCTGAAACAGCCGGCTGCCCTCGTCATCGTAGAAATACATCGACGACAAGGTTTTAAACGGCCGGCTCAGCCCCTCGCGCACGTGTTGGCGCAGAAACGTATTCGGATCGGGCAGGGCCGCATGATCGGGAACGGGTAATTCAGAAACGGACGGGGTAGACGGTGCAGGCATGAGCGGAAGGAGAGAGGAAAGGACTACGACTAGCTGTTGGCTGTTGGCCTCTGGCTGTTAGCTGTTGGCTTTCGTTCTTTCAGCTAACAGCTAACAGCTAACAGCTAACAGCCAAAGAACAAAAATTACCGGGCCAGGCGGATGCCGGTGAACTGCCAGCGCTTGTCGGCGTGGAAGAAGTTGCGGTAAGTGAGGCGGATGTGGCTTTCGGGCGTAGCGCAGGATCCCCCGCGCAGCACCAATTGGTTGAGCATGAATTTGCCGTTGTACTCGCCCAGGGCTCCGGCCGCGCGCTCGTAGCCGGGGTAGGGGTGGTAGGCCGAGTAGGTCCATTCCCAGGCGTCGCCGAGGAGCTGATGGCACTGGTCGGGTGCCGCATGGGCGGGGAGGGGCTGGGGGTCGAGGAGGCTGCTTTCCAAGAAGGTGCCCCCGGCTTTTTCGGGCCGGAAGCGGCGGGCGGCAATTTCCCATTCCTGCTCGGTGGGCAGGCGGCAGCCCCGCCACTGGGCGTAGGCATCGGCCTCGTAGAAGCTCACGTGCGTAACCGGCGCAGCCGGGTTCACGGATTGCAGGCCGTGGTGGGTGAACCGGTGCCAGCTTCCGTCGCGCAGCACCCAGTACAGGGGCGCTTCCCAGCCCTGCTGCTGCACCAGGTCCCAGCCTTCCCCGAGCCAGAACCGGAAGTCGCGGTAGCCGCCGGCTTCCATGAACTCGAGGTATTCGGCATTGGTCACGAGGCGGTTTTGCAGCTCAAAATCGGCCACGTAGGTATCGTGCGGGGCCTGCTCGTTATCGAAGCAGAACCCCTCGCCCTCGAACCCGATCCGGTACACCCCGCCCGGAATCGGCAGCCAGGAAGCCTGCGGCGGCAGTTCATCCTTTCCCTCCTCTGATTTTTCGCTCAGGTAAGCCGGGGCCAAGGGACTGGTGCTGAGGATGTATTTGATGTCGGTGGCCAGCAGCTCCTGGTGCTGCTGCTCGTGCTGCAGGCCCAGCTCAAACACCTCCCAGAAGGCCGGCGGCAGGGTATCGGCCTGTTCCAATAGCTCCTGCATGCGGGCATCGACGGCGGTGCGGTAGGCGTACACGTCGGGCAGGGGCGGGCGGGAGAGGGTGCCCCGGTCGGCGCGGTTTACGCGGGAGCCCAGGGAGTTGTAGTAAGAGTTGAACAGAAAGGCGTAATCGGCGTGGAACACGACGTAGCCGGGCAGGTAGTCGCGCAGCAGAAACGTTTCCCAGAACCAGGTGGTGTGGGCCAGGTGCCACTTGGGCGGACTCACATCCAGCATGGGCTGCACTACCGTGTCTTCGGGCAGCAGGGGCTCGCACAAGGCCACCGACTGCCGGCGGACGGCCTGGTAACGGGCCTGGGGAGCGGAAACGATGGTGGGCGCCGGGGCCAGGCCGGGGGCGGAAGGAGCAGACATAAAGCAGCAGGATAAGAAACCGAATGTATAGCTGTAACGGCAAACCGCCCCGGTTGTTGGCTGACCGGCTGCCCGTCCGGCTGGTTTTGGCGCGCGCGCAGCCCCTCCGTATTTATACCGAACAGCTCCTCAGTAGAAAGCGGTATTTTCCGGAATAAACCCTGAATCAGACCGTAAATCCCCTCTGTCAGGCCTCTTGTTGGCGTAAGACGAGCATCCATCCGCCTACTTTCTTCCTCCTTTCCTTCCCAACCTGTTCTTTTCAACCTGTTCGTTCACTTACCTCACGCAGACGCTATGAATACGAAAGCAGCCACCTCCGCCCGCCGCACCCCAGCTTCCGAAACGCCGGTCACCAAACGCCCGCGCGGTTTTGCCGCCATGGACCCCGCCACCCAGCGCCGTATTGCCAGCGAAGGCGGCCGGGCCTCGCACCTGAGCGGCCGGGGCCACCGCTTCACTTCGGAGGAAGCGCGCGAAGCCGGCCGCAAGGGCGGTCAGGCCAGCCGCAGCACTGGCCCGCAGAACAGCGCCACGGCGTAACGGTTGCCGCCAGGCAGGGGGCGCGGGCCGGTTCGTCCCGCTTCTTCCCACATGACACGCCGCCCGGGGCCGGATTTCCGGCCTGCGGGCGGCGTTCCGGTTCCGGGCGGCCCGCGTATATTGCCGCTTTCCGTTCCTGCTCTGCCCATGCTCCAACTGCGCCACAGCCGCCGCACGCTACGTTTCAACTTTCCCGCCCGCACTTCCCGCGGCGCCCTCACCGAGCACACGGCCCACTACCTGCACCTCCACGACGAAGCCGCGCCCGGGCGGGTAGGCTGGGGCGAAGCCGCCCCGCTGGCCGGCCTCAGTCCCGACCACCGGCCCGATTTCGCCGCTACGCTGGAAGGTTTCGTGCGCGATTTCAACCGCCGCCAGCTGCGCGAGCTGCTGCCCGAAGAAGCTGCCGCCCTAGTGGGTCCCGAGTGGCCCGCCCTGCGCTTCGCCCTCGAAACGGCCGCCCTCGACTGGCAGCGCGGCGGCCGGCATCAGCTCTACGATAACGCCTTCAGCCGGGGCGAAGCGGGCCTGCCCATCAACGGCCTGGTGTGGATGGGCGAGGTCGATTTTATGCGGGACCAGATTGAAAAAAAGCTGGCCGCCGGCTACGACTGCCTGAAGCTGAAAATCGGGGGGCTCGATTTTGCCACCGAGCTGCGCATTCTGGCCGATATCCGGGCGGTGGCGGGTCCGGAGCGGCTCACGCTGCGCGTGGATGCCAACGGGGCCTTCGGGGCGGCCGAGGCCCTGGGCAAGCTGGAGCAGCTGGCCCGCTACGAGTTGCACTCCATCGAGCAGCCGATTGCCGCCGGGCAGTGGCCGGCGCTGGCCCGGGTGTGCCGGCACTCGCCCGTGCCCGTAGCCCTCGACGAGGAGCTCATCGGCCTGACCGAGCCCGCCCGGCAGCGGGAGCTGCTCGAGCTCACTCAACCTGCCTACCTCATCCTCAAGCCCACGCTGCTGGGCGGCCTGGGCGCCAGCCGCGCCTGGATGGAACTGGCCGAAACCCACCGTATAGGCTGGTGGCTGACATCGGCCCTGGAATCCAACGTGGGGCTCAACGCCATCAGCCAGCTGGCCGGCTCCTACGGCCGGCCCGGGTTTCCGCAGGGGTTAGGCACGGGCCAGCTTTACCACAACAACCTGGAGGCCCCGCTCAGCATCCGGGCCGGCCACCTGCACTACGCGCCGGCCGGGCACTGGGAGGAACCCGGCTGAATGGCCGGGCCGGGAATGCGTCGGAAATAGGATTTTTCAGTATCTTCCCTGAGTTGCTTTGCTCAGGTTATGTGGTTACGAATCCGAAGTTTACTGCAGCAGTGCCGGCGTGCCCATTGGGCTGGGTTGTGGGCCTTGCTGCTGCTTGGCATCGGGGAGGTGGCGGCGCAACCGGCCGTGTACCAGTTCCGGCGGCCCCAGATCCGACGGGCCCGCCTGCCGTTTCTGCTCCAGCGCAACCTCATCGTGGTGGAAGTGCTGCTCAACGGCCGCGGGCCCTTCAACTTTCTGCTCGATACCGGCATCAGCAGCTCCCTGATTACCGATCCGAGGCTGGGCCAGGACCTGAACCTGCGCCTCCAGGGCCGGTTTCTGGTGGCCGGAGCCGGCGAGGAAAGCCCCCTGGAAGCCTATCAGGCCAACGACGTGGCCGTGACGCTGGCCGATGGCGTGCAGGCGGCCGGCGCCTCGTTTCTGCTGCTCTCCGACGACGTGCTCAACCTTTCGGGCTACGTGGGCATGCCCATTCACGGCCTGCTGGGCTCCGACGTGTTCCGCAGCTTCGTGGTGGAAGTCGACCCGGAGCAGCAGCAGCTTACCTTCCACGCCCCGGACCACTACCGCGCCCCGCGTAGCCGCCGCTGGGCCCGCCTCCCCCTCGATATGGAAGGCCGCAAGGCTTACCTGACGGTTCCGTTGCAGCTGAGTGCGGCCCTGACCATGCCCGCAAAGCTGGTGCTCGATACCGGGGCCGGCCACGCTCTGTCGCTGGAAACCACTTCCGACCCCCGCCTGCGCCTGCCCGCGGCCCGTTTGCGCACCCAGCTGGGCCGGGGCCTGAGCGGCAACATCAACGGCTACCTGGGCCGGGTGCCCGCCCTGCAGCTGGGCCGCTACCGGATTCCGTCCCTGCTCACGTCCTTCCCCGATTCAACCGACGTAGCCCTGCGGGCCGATGCGCCCCGCAACGGCAATCTGGGCTTCGAGCTGCTCAAACGCTTCCGCATCGTTATCGATTACCGCCACAACCAGCTGCTGCTCGAACCCAACAGCACGTTCCGCGACCCGTTTGAGCATGATATGTGCGGCTTCGATGTGCTGGCCTTCGGGCCCCAGTACCGGCAGTATCGTTTGCTGCGGGTGGAAGCGGGCAGTCCGGCCGACCAGGCGGGCCTGCAATCCGGCGACGAAATCATGTCGATTAACCTGTTGCCGGCCGAGTTCTTCAACCTCAACCAGCTTAGCCGCATGCTGCATTCCCAGGATGGCCGCCAGCTGCTGTTTGTGGTGCGCCGGCCCGACGGGGAGCTGTTCACGGCTAGCGTCCGGCTCAGGCGCCAGATCTGAACCGGGCCATCTGCCGTAGGCAGAAGTAAGCAAAATCAGTACATTAGAAGCCCGCCCATACTCCCACTTGCCACTCCATGGCCCATACTCCCGCTGCCTTACCTCAGCCGCCGCCCGCTATCCGGGCCAATCAGCACATTTATTCCGATTATTTCGATGAGCAGTTCGTGGAAACGCTCGACCAGAACGTGCTGCAAATGCTCGACCGGGTGTGGTTCCGCTCGGAGCTGATCGGGTTCGAGGACTATCCCCAGCGCAACAACCCCGACCGGCCCCTCATCTTCGCCTCCAACCACTCGGGCATGGCCTTCCCCTGGGACGCCATCGTGGCCCTCTCGCACCTGTGGCGCCGCCTGCCCGACCAGCGCGACCTGCCCCGGCCCCTGGCCGCGCCCATGTTGTCGCAGTCGGTGCTGATGAACCCGTTTCTGGTGCGCGACTTTTGGAAGCGGGCCGGCAGCGTAGACGCCACCACGCTCAACTTCGAGACGATGATGTACTACAACGACCACAACCTGATGCTCTACCCCGAGGGGGTGCCGGGCATCGGGAAGGGGTTCAACAACAAGTACCAGCTTCAGCGCCTAGCCACCAGCATCGTGCGCCTGGGCATCGAGCACCGCACCGATATCATCCCGTTCTACACCGTCAATGGCGAGTACCTGAACCCTTACACCTACAGTTGGGGCTGGGTGAACCGCCTGAGCAAGAAAATCGGGATTCCCTTTATCCCGATGGGGCCCGTGCTGCTGCTGGTGCTGCTGCAGCCCTGGTTTTTCTACATGGCCTTCCCGGCCAAGCTCACCTTCGTGCTCGGCCAGCGCATCAAGCCCTACGAGATGACCGACAAGGCCTCCGAAGACCTCACCCGCGAGGATTACCAGGCCCTTTCCAATGAGTTGCGGGCCCGCATGCAGCGGGAGCTGGACGCGGCCGTGGCCCAGTACGGCCGGCAGCCTTACCGGTGGCGGGAGCTGTGGCAGCGCATCAGGGCCAACTGGCGCTACTTCCCGTTTTTCCTGCCCTGGGCCTGGCCGGCGCTGTTCCAGGAGTTCGAGCGCCAGTACATCCGCGCCGGCCGCCGTCACTTCGACCTCGACCTGCGCAGCCCCGGCACCTACTGGCGCATGCTCTGGCGCAACCCTTTCACCCTCACGTTCTTCATTCCCGTACTAGGCTGGATTCCCATCGCCATCCGCGGCTACAAAGGCCACCGAATCGGTAAATAGAATTAAGAATTAAGAATTCGTTCTGCTCTGCTTGCCGCCCCCAAATCCCACCCCGAATTATGCGTTTTGACTATGAATAGCGGCGTACAACCGGCACTGCCAATTCATAAGCATAACTCATCATTCATAATTCCCCCAAAGAATGCCCTCCGTTCAGCATCATATTCTCAAGCAATTCCTGACGGCGGCTACCGGGCCGCTGGCGCGCCGCCGGCCCCGGCTGCCGGCCATGCGCCTGGCCGCCGAGCTGTTATCGTTCGGCCAGCTCATGCCCTGGAACGTGCTGCTGGAAGACGCCGACGTGGCCGGTATGCCCGGCGAGTGGATCCGGCCGGCCGGGGCCGCGCCGGGCCGGGTGCTGCTCTACCTGCACGGGGGCGGCTACGTGCTGGGCTCGCTTAACACCCACCGCAGTCTGGTGGGCCGGCTGGCCCAGCGCTGCGGCGTCACGGCCCTGACCATCAACTACCGCAAAGCCCCCGAATATCCCTTCCCCGCCGCCCTCGATGACGCCCAGCTGGCCTACCAGTGGCTGCTCCGCCAGGACTACGCGCCCGCCGATATCATCGTGGCCGGTGACTCGGCCGGGGGCGGGCTGGCCCTGGCCCTGCTGCTGGCCCTGCGCGAGGCCGGCCAGCCCCGCCCCGCCGCCGCCATCGGCCTCTCACCCTGGACCGATTTGGTGCTGCCCGTGGGCACGTTGCGCCGGGTGTGTCAGGAGGAAAGCCAAGTGCTGGAGGCGCTGGAAATCCGGGGCTGGGGCCCGCTCTACGCCGCCGATACGCCCCTTACGCACCCGCTTTTGTCGCCCGTGCAGGCCGCCCTCCACGATTTGCCGCCCCTGCTCATCCAGATTTCCAACGCCGAGGTGCTGGGCGACGACGTGCAGCGCTTTGCCGCCAAGGCCCGCGCCGCCGGCACGCCCGTCACGCTCCAGGTGTTTGAGGGGCTGGTGCATTGGTGGCACCTGTTCTGGCGCTTCCTGCCCGAAGCCCGCACCGCCCTCGACCAGGTAGCGGCCTTTACCCGCCAGGTCTGGGCCACGGCGGCCGACGAGCCGGCGACTCGCAAAGCTGCCTGAAAACCCGAAAACTACCGCTGCAGAGTGGATTTGTCGTGAAATTATAGCAGTTGATGAAAGAAAAAACGTACTCATCTTCAACTATATAGTGGTGTTTTCGTAGGTTTGTGAAAAATAGTAGGCTTGCATACTATTTTAGGCTGTTTTCATCCTGAAACCTCCTTTTTCTTTCCTTCAACCCTTCTACCTCAACCCTCTCAATCCTATGGAAGATCTGTTTAAGAAGTTTGTGAATGCCGGTGTGGGCTTTGTTTCGCTGACCAACGACCGGGTGCAGAAAAGCATCGACGCGCTGGTGAAGGAAAGCAAGCTCTCGGAAAAGGAAGGCGCCAAAATCATGGACGACCTGAAGAAAAACACTGATTCCAAGCGCAAGGAGCTGGAAAAGCAGGCCAAAGGGTTGGCCGACCGCCTGATGAAGACCGTGGGCGTGGCGCCCAACTCCGAAGTGGAGGAGCTCAAGCGCAGCGTGAAGGGCTCGAAATCTGCCGACTCCTCGACCAAGAAGAGCGCACCTTCCAAAACGGCCAGCGCCGCCAAGGGAGCCGTGGCCAGCGCCACCAGCAAGGCCGCCGGCACCGTGAAAAAAGCCGCTGACAAAACCAGCACCGCCGCCAGCAAAACCCAGAAATCGGCCGCCGGCAAGGTCGGAGCCGCCAAGCAGGCCGAAAACAAGGCCGACGCCGCCAGCGAAGCCAAGTCGTAAGCCGCGGCGCCTGCCTTACCTGCCGAAACCCCATTCGTGCCGCACGAATGGGGTTTTGTGCGTGTGGGCCGGCCGGGAATTTTCCCGTCGCTACTGCCCGATAAGCTGTAATTTGCCCGGACACTTCTGCCCATCCTGCCCGCATGTTCAAGAACACGATATCCAACCTTTCCCGCATCCGGCAGGTGGCCGAAGTGCTGATCCGCTACGGCTTTGAGGATGTGGTAACCAGCACGGCCCTGCGGCGGCTGGTGCCCCAGAGTCGGCGGCGCTCCTGGCGGGAAGGGGAGCAGCCGGTGTTTGAAACCACCCGCTGGGAGCGGATCCGCATGATTATCGAGGAGCTGGGGCCCACCTTCATCAAGCTGGCCCAGGCCCTGAGCAACCGCGCCGACCTGCTGCCCCAGGCCCTGATCGACGAGTTTGAGAAGCTCCAGAGCAACGTGCCGCCCTTCCCCGTGGCCCAGGCCCGCCAGATTATCGAGCAGGAGTTGGGCTGCGCTTTGGAAGACGTGTTTGAGGAATTCGACGAGGTGCCGCTGGGCTCGGCCAGCATCGGGCAGGTGCACGGGGCGCGGCTGCGCACGGGCGAGAAAGTGGTGGTGAAGGTGCAGCGCCCCAACGTGCAGGAAAAGGTGCGCACCGACCTGAGTCTGCTCCACGAGTTGGTGCGCCTGACGGCCGGCTTCCTGCGCAAACAGGGCCTGAGCAATCCCCAGGACATTGTGGACGCTTTCGAGCGCAGCATGACCAAGGAGCTGGACTACACCTCCGAGGCCCGCAGCATGGAGCAGTTCCGCAAGCTCTACGAAGACTACGACACGTTCTACATTCCGCGGCCCTACCGGGAGCTGAGCACCAGCCGCATCCTGGTCATTGAGTTCGTGAGCGGCTGCAAGATTACCGACAGGGCCCAGCTGCTGGAGTGGGGCCTGCGCCCGGAGCAGGTGGCCGAAACCGGCATGGACATCTACCTGACCCAGATTTTCGAGTTCGGGGCCTTTCACGCCGACCCCCACCCGGGTAACGTGCTGGTGCGCCCCGATGGCACGGTGGTGCTGATTGACTTCGGGATGGTGGGCCGGCTGACCAGGCAGCAGAAGTACGCCTTCGCGGGCGTGTTCATCGGCATGGCCCGGCAGGATCCGCGCAGCATGGCCCTCAACTTCCGCCGCCTGGCCCTGACCTCCGAAATCACGGATATGCGGGCCTTCGAGGCCGATCTGGCGCAGTTGATTGAGGATTTTGCCACCCTCGACGTGAAGGAGATGAGCATGTCGGACCTGGCCGACTCCCTGCAGGGCGTCATCTACCGTTACAAGTTGCAGGTGCCGGGGGCCGTGTTCCTGATTCTGCGGGCCTTAGTGATTCTGGAAGGCATCGGCAAGGTGCTGCACCCGCGCTTCAACACCTTCGAGTTCGTGCGGCCCTACGGGGCGCGCATCATGGCCGAGCAGTACTCGCGCGAAAACATCCAGAACGAAGCCCTCTACACCGGCACCCAGCTGCTGGCCCTGCTCCAGACCCTGCCCACCGACATCCGGCAGATTGTGCGCAAAATCTCGCGCGGCGACCTGCGGGTGCGCGTGGAGCTGAGCGGCTACCAGCTGCTGCTACGCAAGGCCGACGAACTGGTGAGCCGCAGCATTCTGGCCGCCGTGACGGTGGCTACCATTCTGTTTGCGGGGCTGAGTTTGCTGGGCCGCTATTCGCCGGCCATGCCCTACTATCGGGGCCTGCCGGTTATTACCTGGTATAGCCTGGCCGTGGCGGCGCTGCTACTGTTGATTCTGCTGATTCTGGGCACCCGCCAACCCCGCCGCCCTCCCCGCGACTAGGGGGCGCGGCCCATCACGGACAATCCGCCAGATGCCGGGTGGCGGCAACGCGGCGCCCTTGCGGCAGCGGGTACGTAAGGGGCGGGTACGTAAGGGGCGGGCAGGTTTGGTGGGCATGGGTTAGTGGATGAGCCGCAACCTGCGCCGGCCGCGGGCATGGTGAGAACCGCGGATCTGAAAAGCTGTCCGGAGCGGCCGGGAGAGCAACGGGGCCACCAAAGCCCGGGGGAGGGTAAGGCCGCCAGAGGCCAGGGAGAGGCCTACGACGGGCTGCCTGGGAAAAGTGACAGTAATTATGGGATATATGCCTGCTGGTCAGTAAATTTAGTCTGACCGTTTTCGCTATTGGCCTTAACTGACGCACCCAGTTCTGGCCGGCCCCGCCCTGATTCAACTCCTTGACTCTTGCTGCCCATGGCCTCTACCGTTACCGTCAGCCGGTCGTTTCGCGCGCGCCCGTCCGGCCCCGTTTTACTTATTGGTTTACTGCTTTTGCCGCTGCTGCCGGGGTGGGCGCAACCCGGCAGCAGCGGCAACGGGGGCGGCCCGTTAAGCAGCCAGCGCCCGGCACCCGTTGCCCGGCCGGCTGCCGGTTATCACTTCCCCGCTGCACCAGCTGTTATACCGGGCCACCTGCCGGGGTGGGGCGGGGTTGCAGCCCCCGTGGCGCCGGCCGGGATGCTCAGACCAGGGGCGGCCTGCCTGAGTGAATCCTTTGACTCCTTCGCGGGGGGCGCGAGTGTCACGCTGGCGTCGGGGGTGGTAGCCACGGGCCTGGGCATCTACTCAACCAGCAACAACGCGGGCGCGGCTCCTAATTCGGCTCAGTTCAACACCACCGATGACCAGCTGGAGACGCCCGCGCTTTCGGGCACGGCCACGCGCTTATCGTTCTTTATCAGAGGCAACGGTACGGATGCCGCGTCGAGCCTGCTGGTGGAAGGCTACACCGGGTCGGCCTACGTGCCCATTGCCACCATTCAGCCGCTGCCGACTTCTGCCACGACCCTGACGTACGATGCCAGCTCTGTCCCCTCCTTGGCGGGTGGCACGTACACGCGCTTCCGGTTCACGTACGCGAAAAGCAACGGCAACCTGGCCTTCGATGATCTGGCCGTCAGCTGCAGCCCGGCCAATCCCGGCACCGTTACGGGAACCATCGATGGCGCGCCGTTCTGCGTGGGGCAGGGCGGACAGGCCCTGGCGGTGCCCTTCGCCGTCAGCAACGGCCCCTTTGCGGCGGGTAACGTGTTCACGGCCTATATCAGCAACGACGGCTTCGCCACCAAAACGGCGCTGGGCACGCTCAGCGGCACGACGGACGGCACCATTAGCGGCACTATTCCGGTGAGCGTGGCCTCGGGTTCCAACTACCGCATCCGGGTAGAAGCCAGCAGCCCCGCCAGCAACGGCACTCCCAACACGGCTGACCTCACGCTCATCAACTACCTGACCAGCAACGTGAGCAGTTATACGGCGCTGGCCACCGACCAGCAGGCTCAACTGAACTGGCTGAATCCTGCAAGCTGCTTTGCGCGGGTGGTGGTGGTGGCCCGGGCCGGCAGCCCGGTCACCGTCAAGCCCCCGGCCGGCACCGCCTTCACGGCCAACGCGCAGTTCGGCAGCGGCACTGACCTGGGGGCCGGGGCCAACACCGGCCAGTTTGTGGTGTACGATGGGCCCGGCACCAGCGCCGCCATCACGGGCCTCGCCAACGGCACCACGTACTACTTCAAGGCCTTTGTAACCAACAACAACGGCTACAGCGATGGGCTGGAGCGTTCGGCTACGCCCGCCCCCGTGGTAACCCTGACCGAAGTGCTGCTGCCCCAGTACCTGGTGGGCCACGCCGCGGGCAGCAGCAGCCACCCCGACCGTCTGCCTTACGCCTACCGTGCCACGCTTACCAACCTGACGCCCAACGCCACCTACCGCTATTACAATACGGCCGTGGAAGCTACCGACGGACCCACTGCCGTCGGCGGGGGTGCGACCATCCTTCCGCTGACTGCAGGTGGCTTCGTGCGCGTGGCCGCCCCTAATCTGAGCAGCGCCGGCAGTTACGGCAGCTTTGTAGCCGACGGCAGCGGCCGCTACACCGGCTGGTTTGTGCTCGAGCCCACTTCCAACAGCCGGTTTGATGGTGGTAAGGAAGTCCGTATGCGCATCGTGCTCAACGACGGGGCCGGCGGCAGCAGCGCCATTTCGTACCCAACTACCACCAGCACCGTGCAGGTGCGTGAGCTGGGCGGCGCGGGTGGGCAGGCTACCGGCGTAACCGGGCAATCGTACGCTCCGGCGTCCAATTTTGTGTTTGCTTACGATAACGTGGCCGGCACCGGCCGCCCACTGGCGGGCACTTTTGTGGAAAGTGACGGTGCAACCGGTACCAGCTACGCTCAATTTTACGCCGCTCGGGTGGAAGGCGTGGCCGGCGCCTGGGGCACGCTCACGCCCAACGACAACCCCCGCGGCATCCGGCGCTTGGCCCAGTACGACCTGATCACCGGGGCCCTGACCGGCTGCGCCGCCACCGCCGCCGACGGCACCTGGCCCAGCGGCGTAGTAACGGCCTCACCCGCGGGCGGGCCCACCCCGCTGGCATTTACCGGCCTCGATGCCCCGCTGACCTGCGCCGCGTTCGTAGGATTTGCCCCGATTACCGCTCTCGTGCCGGAAGGCAACACCGGCACCCGCGCCGTGGCACTGAACGTGACCCTGACCGGCACCCCCGCCAGCCCCCTGGCCGTACTGGTAAGCGACGCGGGTACCGGCTCGGCCACGGCCGGCCTTGACTACCTGCCTTTCGCTCCCCAGCCTCTCACGTTTGCGGCGGCGGGCACTCAAACGCTGACGCTGACCGTGAACGGAGATGCCGACATGGAAGGCGATGAAACCATTGTGCTGGAGCTGGCCCTGGTCAGCGGCGGCCCGGTTACGCTCGTCAATACCACGGCCACCGTCACCATCGTAGGCGACGACCGGCCTTCGGAGGAGAACGTGCTGCTGCTGGAGGAAAATTTCGACTATGCGGCGGGTACGGTGCTCAACAATGCCAACTCCAGCACCGCTACGCCGGACCCTGCCACGGGCTGGGCTGTACAGGGCGGCACCAGCGCCAGCAACACCAACCTCATCAGGACGGTAGCGGGTAACCTGAGCCGGAGTGGCTACCCGCAGGGAATAGCGGCCAGTAGCTCCACTGCCTCGGCGGCGGTGGAGCTGCTGGCTGGTCAGGATGTGAACAAGACGTTTGCTGCCACCAGCGCCCCGCCGCAAGCCGTGTACGCTGCGGCATTGGTGCAGGTAGCGTCAGCCACCACGGCCGGTGACTATTTTCTGCACTTCATTGATGCCACCACTAACAGCTTCCGCGGCCGGGTGTACGTGCGGCAGGATGCCAGTGACAACACGAAGATCAACTTCGGATTGGGCATCGCCAACAACACGCCCACCTACGCGGCCGGCCAGTTCAGCCTGGGCGTGACCTACACCGTGGTTGTCCGGTATGCAACCAATGCCACGAGCAATGCCGGCGACGATGCCGCCCGCCTGTACGTGCTCGATGCGGCAGTCAGTCTGGCTGCGGAACCGGTGGCGGCTTTGATTACCGACGTGGCGACCCCGGCCACTACTGATATTGCGCTGGCCGCCGTGGCCCTGCGGCAGGGCAGTGCGAGCAGTGCGCCCGTGTTGCGCCTCGACAACCTGCGCGTGGCTACCGGCTGGGGTGCCGTTGTGGGCCAGGTCGCCGTAACGTCGGCCAGTTACGTGACGCCCGGCTCCTATTACCGCCTGGCCCTGGCTGGGGGTACGGCTCTGACTACCGGCTTATCCACCGGTACTACCGCCCAGGTGAGGGTAGAGGGTGCTCTCGACCTGCTGGACGGCCTGCTGATGACAACCCCCGCCCACCCGGTGCAGCTGGAAGCCTCGGCTACCGTCAGCGGGGGCTCGGCTTCCAGCTACGTGCAGGGGCCGCTGGCCCGCGTGGCTACCGGCCCCACTACGCTGACATTTCCCATTGGAGCCGCCAACGCTTACCGCCCGCTCGCGCTGGCCATCACCAACCAGACGGGTACGCTCACCTATACGGCCGTGCAACAGCCCGCCAGTGCCCCCAGCCGCCCCCTCGACGCCCCCCTCACCCGGGTTTCGGGCGTGCGCTACTTTACCGTAACGCCCAGCGGCCCGGGTAGCTTTGGTAGTGGCACGATCAGGCTGAGCTACGGCCCCGACGACCAGGTAACGGATCCGGCGTCGCTGCGGGTGGCCAAGTCGAGCGGCGGGGGCAACTGGCAAACCATCGGCGGTACCGGCACTGCGGCGCCCGCCGGTACCATTACCTCGGCCCCGTTCACCGCATTCAGCGACTTCGCCCTGGCCACCACCGCCGCCGACCTGAGCGTGAACCCCCTGCCCGTGGAGCTGACGGACTTCACTGCCACCCTCCAGGGCCCCCACGCGCTGCTGCGCTGGTCCACCGCCTCGGAAACAAACAGTGCCCGCTTTGAGGTGCAGCGCAGCCGCAACGGCCACACCTACGAGCTGGTAGGCGACCGGGAAGCGGCCGGCAGCAGCCCCAGCCCCCGGCATTATCAGTGGCTGGACCGCGAAGTGCCCGCCGGCTTGCTCTACTACCGCCTGCGCCAGCTGGACCAGGATGGCAAAGCCACGTTCTCGGCCGTTGTCACGCTGCGCCGGGCCGGCGCGGTGGCTGGGCTGGTGGCCTATCCCAACCCTACCAGTGGGCAACTGCTGCTGCAACCCGGCGGCGCCACCCCGACCGGCGTGCAGGTGCTGGACCTGCGGGGGCGGGTGGTACTGCGCCAGCCCTGGCCCGCGGCCGGACGGCTTAATCTGAGCGAACTGCCCGCCGGCTCTTATCTGGTGCGCGTGGTCACCAACGGGCTACCCCTCATCACCCGGGTGGTGAAGCACTGATCTGCAGCTTCCTGATTGAGGGCTGCCTGCGTGCTGACCGCGTAAGGTGGTCGATTCCAGCTTCCCGCCGGCTTTGGGAGCAGAGGTGAAACGGGATTTACTGTAATTGAAAAGTCTGGTTAGTGGTGGCCTCAATTCATTTGCAGGCGGTATGAACGCAGCATACAGGTCTTTTTAGTCCGCAGGAAAAAGTCTGATGAGCTTGGTTTTTGCGCTGATTCATCCCGCGCAACCGTCCAACTTGCCGGGGCCTTCTACTACCGGAAGGGCTAACCTTTGACTTTTCAACCATGCGCTTTTCCTGCCGTGCTCTGGTCCGACTTAAACTACTGCTGTTGCTGCATATCGGGGTTCTGGCCAGTGCGGCGGCCCAGGGCAGCCCGGAGCAGGATACCTACGAAACCCAGAAGCGCCTGACGGTGGGCGTCACGAAGTACGCCGAGGCCCAATTGGGCATTACCCGCTTCATCCGGGCCCGGGCGGTGCGGGTGCAGAAGCAGGAAGAAGCCCCCGGGCAGCTGACCGCCGAGTTCGTACTGCCCACGGCCGCGCTGCCGCCCCTCGACTCGCTGGTGGCGACGCTGGGCTTCGTGCTCGAAAATAACCTCAACGCCCACAACCTGACCGCGCGTCTGGAGCAGCTGGCCGCCGAGGAGGAGCGGCTCACCGCCCAGCTGGCCTACAGTCAAACCCGCCTGCTCGCGCCCCAGCTGCCGGCCCCGGAGCGCGAAACCCTGGGTACAGAAATCATCAGTCTGCAAAGTCAGCTGGCCCAGGCCCGGCAGCAGCAGCAGCGCCTGCGGGCTCACCAGGGCCAGGCCTACGTGGTGCTGCGGCTCTACGACGAAGTCAGCTTCCCGACGGGTAACCACAAGGTGGCCTTCGTGAATATGCCGGGCGTGGAATATGGCTACCTGCGCCTCGATAACCCCAAAGCGGGCCTCACCAGCCGGTCCTACCAGGGCTATTCCATTAAGTACCACTTCACCCGGGGCAAGAGCTACTTCAATCTGGGCGTGTACAAGCCCACGGAAAAAAGCGCCACTGACTCCGCCTTTGTCAACGAGCTGTTCATGATCAACTTCGGCCAGGATTTCTACCCGCGCAACTTTGGGCGGGGCCGCCAGAAGTTTCTCAACCTCTACACCAGCTACCAGATCGGGGGCTTCATCCTCAACCGCGACGACGACCAGCAGAACGACTTCATTCCCAACCTCAACCTGGGGCTGGGTCTGGAGCTGGTCAAAACCCGCCACATCCTGCTCGACAACAAGGCCAGCTACTTCATTCCCCTCAATAAGCGCAGCCGCGACCTGCGTGGGCTGCTCTACCAGGCCTCGTTCAGCTTCGTGTTTTAGCGGCTCCGGCCGCGCGGTTATTCAGCGGCGGGCGTTTCGTTTTCGGGTTCCTGCAACACGGTTTCCCGCTTGAAACGGTCGTACTCCAGCACGGGCACCCGGAGCAGCTCGCCCAGGAAGCAGGCGACCTGAAAGGCCAGCCGGTAGCTTGTGCTGCTAAGTACCTGCTGGGCCCGGAGCTGACTCCCGCCGGCCAGCAAAACGGTGCAGTCGGACTCGGAGAGGATGCGCAGGATAACCCGTTGCGCATCGGGCAGGGGGTAGCTGCGGCCCGAAAGGAAGCCGCCCACGCTCATGCCAACCCGGTAGCGGCGGCGTACCGGGTCAATTTCCAGGAGGCGTTTGCCGGTGCCGTAAAACAGGGCCAGCAGCAAGGCGGGTATCAATAGCACGACCTCCCCGTAATAGCCCACCCAGGCTGCCAGACCGCTAAACAGAACGGCCATAAAAGGGCTGGAACCCTGCAAAACGAAGCAAGTAGGGCGGGTGCCGGGCAGGGAACGGGGCATGAATACGGTAATGGCGGACAGCAGCGGAGGCTTTCCGAGCAAAGGCGCGATGCGCCAAAAATAGAACCCGGAAGAATAGCAAAATAGGGGCATTATGCGCAAAGTATAAACCTCCCGGCCTCTACCAGCCGTATTAACTGGTAACGGCTGCCGGCCCGGTTTTTACTTCGGGCCGGTAGCTGCCTGTTTTTAACCTCTAAATCCCGCTCTCCATGTCCGATTCGCAAAAAACCTCCGCTCAGAACGACAACCAGGTATACTCCGATAAAACCGGCAGCACGGCCACTGACCTCACCGGGGCCACCAAGGTCACGACTACCGCCGCCGACGGCGAAACCGACGCCAGCGCCCCCATCAGCGAGCAGGTAGACGAGTCAGCCGTCCGCAAATCCGCCCAAGACGACCAGAACCAGAAGTAAGCTGCCTCGCTTACTACCTGCACTACAAGCAGAAGCCCCGCTCAACTTAGTTGAGCTTGTCCTTACCCAAAACTCAGAAAGCGCTGACCAGTGGGTCAGCGCTTTTTTTGTGGCCGGTGGGTAGCTTGCGGGCATGAGCATTTCTACCGGTTTTGGCGAGGCGCAGGTGTGGGCGCAGACGC
>NZ_JAHHZN010000008.1 GCF_018760735.1 Hymenobacter piscis | reverse complement strand
CCGGGGTGGCCGGAGTTGGCGGCCTGCACCATATCCACCGACAGCAGCCGGAGGGTGTTCACACTTTGCTGGGCAAGAGAATCGGTGGAGTCGGGCACGGCAGAAGGAAGCGAAATGAAGCGAAGAAAGTAGAAAGTGCAGGAGTGAAATAGGGTCTTTCGATGCTGGGGCGCAAGCTGCCGGCCCGAAAGAAAGGACCGGAATCGGTACCGGTAGCCAATGAGGGCTGGGTGTTTCCAAAAGTAGCGAAATACGCCTCTTAACACAAACGTTTGTGTTAGGTACAGTCCGACTATTCGGTCTGTCGGGCGGAGATGGCGCGGGCCGCGGGGGGGCGTTGGGCGGCCGCACCCCGGCCCGAACGGCAGCCCTAAGTAGGCGCGGGAGCCGGATTTGGAGAAAATAATCTATCTTCCGGTCCTCCCTGCCCTGGGCAATTATCTTTTCGGAACTTCGCGTATGCTGCCATTCGCCCCCTGTTGCGGTTTCCCGGAAACCGGCGCTGCCGACGGGGGTAAAATACTTTCTTTACACAAAGCATTGTGTAGCGCCCTCGTACATGGCTCCTCGTAAAAAGAACCCCGCCGCACTCACCACCAACAGCCCCGTTTCCATGGCCGACTTGGCCCGGGAGCTGGGCGTTTCGATGACTACTATTTCCCGGGCCCTGAGCAACCACCACAGCATCGGGCCGGAAATGAAGGCTCGGGTGCTCAAGCTGGCTAAAAAGTACAACTACCAGCCCAACCGCCTGGCCGCGGCCCTGCGCAAGGGCAAAAGCCAGCTGCTGGGCATCATCGTGCCCTACATTGAGGGGCGCTTCTTCCCCTCGGTAGTGCACGGCATCGAAACGGCCGCCAGCCGGGCCGGCTACAACGTCATCATCTGCCAGTCGAACGAGGACGCGGCCCAGGAGCAGCGCAACGTGGAAGCCCTGCTCAGCGCCCAGGTGGCCGGCATTATGGTGTCGCTGGCGCGCACTACCAGCACGTACCAGCACTTCGAGAAGGTACGCAGCCGGGGCCTGCCGCTGGTGTTTTTCGACCGCAGTATGGGGGGCGAGGACGTGAATGCCGTGGTGCTCAACGACCACGAAGGGGCCCTGATTTCGACCCGGCACCTGCTCAGTCAGGGCTGCCGACGGGTGGCGCACCTGGCCGGGCCCCAGCACCTGAGTATCTACAAAAACCGCTACCAGGGCTACCTGGCGGCCCTGCGCGAAGCGGGGTTGCCCCTGGAGGAGGAGCTGGTGGTGTTCACCGACATGGCCCAGGCGGAAGGGGCGGCGGCCATGCGCCGGTGGTTGGAGCTGCCCAACCCGCCCGACGCCGTATTTTCGGCCGGCGACTACTGTGCCCTCGGGGCCCTGCAGGAGGCGCGGCGGCAGGGCCGTCGGGTGCCCGAGGACGTGGCTATCAGTGGTTTCAGCAACGAGGCTTTCACGCTCATTACCGAGCCTACTATCACGACCATCGACCAGCGCTGCGAGGAAATGGGGCAGGCCACCGTGCGCCTGTTGCTGGAACAGATTGAGGCCGGCAGCACCCCCTTCACGCCCCGGCAGACGGTCCTCCAGCCGGAGCTGCTGGTGCGCGGCTCTTCGTTGCGGGTGTCCCGGCCCGGCCCGGCCGAGGCATGAGTGAGCAGTACCTGTTGTTTCTGGATACTGAAACCACCGGCCTGCCCACCAGCTGGAACCGGCCCTATGCCCGGCCGCGGCACTGGCCGGCCATTGCCCAGCTGGGCTGGCAGGTGTTCACCGTCGAGGGCCAGCTCATCAGGCAGGACCAGGCCTACCTGCGCGTGCCGCCCGGGCGGATGACGGCCGCGGCCGAAGCTGTGCACGGGCTCACGGAGGCCTTTCTGGCCCAGCACGGCCAGGCTCCGGCCGCCGTGCTGGCCCGTCTGCTGGCCGATCTGGAACGGTACCAGCCCCGGGTAGTCGGCCATTTTCTGCGCCTCGACTTCCACGTGATTGGGGCGGCACTGGCCGGGGCGGGGCTACCCAATCCGCTGCCCGGGCTGCCGCAGTTCTGCACCATGCGCATCACCCAGGACGCGCGCCTGGGCAGCCCGGGGCGGCAGCTGCGGCTCCAGGAGCTGCACCAGGAACTGTTCAGGGAGGCCCTGGCGCGGCAGCACGATGCGGCCGTGGACGCGGCGGCCACGGCCCGCTGTTTTTTTGAGCTGCGCCGCCGGGGCCTGATACCGGCCGGCGTACTCACGGGTCAGCCGCGGCTCACGGAACCCGGCCGGGAGCAGGACTCCGGCCGGGGCCGCTTCGGCCTGGGCTGGCTTCTCCTGATGGTGGTTGCCCTGCTGCTGGGGCTTTACTGGTTTGGCAATGGATAATCGACTGGCGTTTCTACGGACCGTGGTGCCCTTCAACCTGCTGCCCGAGGAGGTGGTGCGCGGCGTGCTCGACCTGCTGGTGGAGGAGGAGCACCCCCACCAGAAGCTGCTCTACGAGCAGGGCACCAGCAAGCTGCGCAGCCTCGACATCATCGTGGCGGGCGGCTACGAAACCTTCTTTCTCGACAGCGACCAGCACCAGCGCCTGGCCGAAACCTACGGGCCCGGCACCTGCTACGGCGGCATGTCGATTCTGCTCAACAAGAAACGCTCCCTGCGCACGGTGCGGGTGCAGGCCCGCACCCGGGTGCTGCACCTGCCCCGCCGCGACTTCCGGGCGCTGTGCCTGGCCTACGCACCGTTTTTTCACTACTTCACGGCCCGCTTCGGGGAGCGGATGCTCGATGAGGAGTACGCCCACTTCGTGCAGCCCCAGGCCGCGCCGGAGCAGAACTACCTGGTGGCCGACCAGCTGTTTTCGCGCCGCATCAGCACCCTGGAGGTGCGGGCCCTGGTCACCTGCCCCGGCCACCTGCCCATTCACGAGGCCGCCCGGCGCATGGCGGCGGCCAGGGTCAGCTGCCTGTTCGTGCTCGATGCGGCCAAAGAGGTGGTGGGCTACTGCACCGATATCACCCTGCGCGACGCCGTTATTGCCCGCTGCCTCGACCCTCGCCGGCCGGTGGCGGACGTGGCCGCCACGCCCCTGGTCAGCATTCCCGAGTCGGCGCTGGTGCACGAGGCGGTGCTGCGCATGTTCCAGACCAAGACCCGCTACCTGCTGGTGGAGCAGGCCGGAGGCGGCTACCGGGGCTTTCTGAGCCGCAACAAGCTGCTCACCGACCTGGCCCAGTCGCCGTTCATGTTCATTCAGGCCGTGAAGCTGGCCCAGAGCACCCGGGAGCTCAAGCGGCGCTGGGACATGGTGCCCGACATTGTAAACCAGCTGCTGAGCCGGGGCGTGAAGGCCGACATCGTGAACCAGGTCATCAGCACCGTGGCCGATACCGTGGCCCTGACGGTGATTGAGCGCGTGCTGGCGGCCCAGGGGCCGGCCCCGGCCCGGTTCGTGTTCATGGTGCTGGGCAGCGAGGGCCGGCAGGAGCAAACCCTGCTCACCGACCAGGACAACGCCATTATCTACGAAGACAAGGCCAACGAGCACCGGGAGGAAGTGCGGGCCTGGTTTCTGCGTTTCGCCACGGCCGTTTCCGACGAGCTGAACGAGATTGGCCTGCACCACTGCACGGGCGGCTTCATGGCCAAAAACCCCAAGTGGACGCACTCCCTCTCGCACTGGAAGCGCAACTACCAGGAGTGGATGAGCGAGTCGAACCCCGAAACGGTGATGCGCATGGCCACTTTCTTCGACTGCCGCTACCTCTACGGCGAGGCCGGCCTGATGGAGGAGCTCCACGCGTTTCTGCGCGAAGAGCTGACCCAGCCGCTCGACCGGTTTCTGTTCTTTATGGCCCGCAACGCCCTGCAGTACGAGCCGCCCCTGACCTCATTCCGGGGCCGGTTCCGCACCTTCGAGCAGGAAGGCCAGCAGGTGTTCGACCTCAAGAAGGCCATGACGCCCATCGTGGACGTGGTGCGGGTGTACGCCCTGCGCCACCAGATTTTCGAGACCAATACCGGCGCGCGCCTGGCCCGGCTGCGCGAGCAAGGCGTGTTTCGGGAGCAGGAATACCAGGAGCTGCTGCAGGCCTACTACTACCTCATGGGCATGCGCCTCCAGAAGCAGGCCCGCCAGCTCATCCACGACCGGCAGGCGCCCACCAACTACCTCGACCCCACGGCCCTGACCCAGGTGGAGCAGGTCACGCTCAAGGAAATCTTTAAGGTCATCGGCGAGTTTCAGCTCAAAATCAAGGTCAGCTTCACCAAGTCGTTGTAGCGGGCCGGGCGGGCCACGGGCGGCGGATGGGGGCTGAACTACCGGCGGCGGGCTACCTTTGCGGCCTGTTCACTTACTTTCTTCTGCCCGATGACACTCCGTAACAAAGCCGTATTCCTGGACCGCGACGGCGTGCTGAACCACGAAATCGGGACCTACGTGTGGGAGCCGGCGAAATTCGTGGTCATGGAGGGCGTAGCCGAGAGCCTGGCCCGCCTCAAGGCCGCCGGTTACCTGCTCATCGTGGTCACCAACCAGGCCGGCATCGCCCGGGGCCTCTACTCCGCCGCCGATGTGCAGGCCTGCCACGCCAAGCTCCAGCAGGCCGTGGGCGGGCTGATTGACGCCCTCTACTACGCTCCCGGCCACCCCAGCGTCTCGGAGAGCCTGCGCCGCAAACCCGACTCGCTGATGCTGGAGCAGGCCCGGGCCCGGTTCCGCCTCGACGTGGCCCAGTGCTGGCTGGTGGGCGACCGGCCGCGCGACATCGCCGCCGGCCACAAAGTAGGCGTGCGCGGCATCCTGGTGGGTCCCGACGAAGCCACCGGCTACCAGCCCCACGTAGCCGACCTGCGCGCCGCCACCGGCCTGATTCTGGCCGCCGGCTGATTGATAGGAGTATTCTAAACGACGTCGGCCGCTTCCGCCCCGGGGCAAAAGCGGCCGGCATCGGCAGCGGGCAACCGTGTTAGTACAGTGGCGCGGTAGCGGCGGTGCTGGCCAGCACCGGGGCGGCTACCGGAGCCGCTTGCCGGGTGGCCGGTTTGGTGGCCGAATAGGCCGGGCACTGGTTGCGGCAGGATACGGCTCCCAACGAAACCAGTACGCCCAATAGAAGAAGCTTTTTCATGGCAAAATGCTAAAAAGGTGTGCGAGCCGGGGGAGAGCAGGTCGTGTACGAAGAACCCCGTCGGCCGCCAAACGATTCAACTGCCGCGAAATTGTTGGTACTGCCTAAGTTTTTCATCCGGCCGGAATGCAAAAAGGCTCCCCTCCACCACGGAGAGAAGCCTTCCTAACATATAGGCAAGCGGGCCGGAGCCTACTGACGTTCGGGGGCAGGGGTGGCGTGCTGGGCCATGATGGGCGAGGAAACGCGCACCGCGTCCTTGGTGCTGCTGTAAGCCGGGCACTGGGCTTTTTTGTTGCACGAGCCCAGGCCGAGGCCGGCCACGCAGGCGAAGAGGAGAAGTTTTTTCATGAGTCTGATAAATAAAGGGCACCGCCCGGAGTACGTGTCGGCAGTAAAGGTAACCTGCCGGGCAACGGCTTGCAACTCAGGAATACGCCGGCTTCGGCGAGGGACCCGCCGGGGCCGATAAAAAAACGGGAGCTCCGGCCGGAACTCCCGTTTTCGCCGCTGGCCGGGTTGGCCGGGGGCTATACTTCGTAACCCAGGATACGCAGCATCGACTCGCCGGTCTGCTCCTCGGCAAACACCCGGTCGGTGAGGTTGCCCTCGGCGTCGCGGTCGAGAATCACGATTTTGGGGGCCGGAATCAGGCAGTGCTTCACGCCGCCGTAGCCCGAGAGGCTTTCCTGGTAGGCGCCCGTGTGGAAGAAGCCCACGTAGAGCGGCTCGGTATCGGTGGCGGGCTTGCGCTCGGGCAGGAACACCTGGTAGATGTGCTTTTCGGCGTTATAGTAGTCCTGGGAGTCGCAAGTGAGGCCGCCGAGCTGGATTTTCTTGTACTTCTTGTTCCAGCCGTTGAGGGCCAGCATGATGAAGCGCTGGTTCAGGGCCCAGGTGTCGGGCAGGTTCGTGATGAACGAGCCGTCAATCATGTACCAGAGCTCCTTGTCGTTCTGCAGCTTCTCGTCCAGAATCGAGTAAATCGTGGCCCCCGATTCGCCCACCGTGAAGATGCCGAACTCGGTGAAGATGTCCGGCTCCGGCACGCCTTCCTCGTCGCAGATGCGCTTGATGGTGCGCAGCACTTCCTCAATCATGTAGGGGTAATCGTACTCCTTCTGAATGGACGTCTGGATGGGCAGGCCGCCACCGATGTCGATGGTCGTGAGCGTATCGCAGACCTTGCGCAGCTCGCAGTACTGGTGCACAAACCGGCTCAGCTCCGACCAATAGTAGCTCGTGTCCTTGATGCCGGTGTTGATGAAGTAATGCAGCATCGAGAGCTCGAAGCGCGGGTCGTCCTTGATTTTGCTTTCGTAGAGCGCCACCGAATCAGCGTAGCGGATGCCCAGGCGGGAGGTGTAGAACTGGAAGCGCGGCTCCTCGTCGGAGGCCAGGCGCATGCCCACGCGGCACTTTTCGCGCACGTTATCGTGGTAGTAATCCACCTCGTTGGGCGAGTCGAGGATGGGCATGCAGTTCACGAAGCCGTCGTTGATGAGGCGGGTGATTTCGTGCTTGTACTCTTCGGTTTTAAAGCCGTTGCAGATGATGAACGTGTCCTTGGTCACGCGGCCCTTGGCGAACATGGCCCGGATGATGTTGGTATCAAACCACGACGAGGTTTCGATGTGCACGTCGTTTTTGAGGGCTTCCTCCACCACGAAGCTGAAGTGCGAGGCCTTGGTGCAGTAGGCGTAGGAGTACTTGCCCCGGTAGCCCGTCTGCTCGATGCCGCGCTTAAACCAGGCCTGGGCCCGCTGAATCTGGGAGCTGATTTTGGGCAAATAGGCCAGGCGCAGCGGCGTGCCGTGCTTTTTCACGAGGGCCATCAGATCAATGCCTTCGAAGCGCAGCTCATTGTTTTCCACCGTAAACTCGTCGGTCGGGAAGTCAAAGGTCTGCGAGATGAGGTCGTGGTAGGTATCCATTTAGTAGTGCCTAGTGCTGGGTGCCTAGTGCTTAGGGGTGGAAACAAAAGGAAAGAGTACGGGATGCGTAGCAGTCTGGCTGGGCAAGTACGAAGAGGAAACTCCACACCAAGCACCAAGCACTATCAACTATGCACTAAATTGCATCCGCAAAGATACCCCGTGCGCGGGGTTTTGGTTGTGCTTTGTTCGTTGGTTGCACCGGAAGGTCCGCGCGCGTCAAGCCTGAGGGGAGGTATCATCCCCTCAATCGGCAAGCATTTGGTAAGTAGTGAGTAGCTGGTATTGAGTAGTGAGATGATGTTTGCTTGACTATATCATCTCACTACTCAATACCAGCTACTCACTACTTACTTAACCACTCTAACCTCTTTTCTGCCAATGTAGTATGCGACGCATTAAGCTTGTGGAAGTCCGCTCCGAACTCGGGGCCGGAACCCGCGGGGCCAGTATGGGCATCGACGCCCTGAAGGTGGCCTGCCTTAACAAAGGCTCCGATTACTTCCGACGGTTCAACGCGGTCCAGGTGCCCGACCAGAACCACGTGCTCTTCGACCGGAATCATTTCCCCTACGCCCGGTACATCGATTCCATTTATACGGTGCAGAAGGCCATTGCCGGCACCGTGGAGCAAACCCTGCGCCTGGGCGAATTCCCGCTCGTGCTGGCCGGCGACCATAGTTCGGCCGCCGCCACCATTGCCGGCATTAAGGCCGCCTACCCCCACAAAACGCTGGGCGTCGTCTGGGTTGATGCCCACGCCGACATTCACTCGCCCTACACCACGCCCTCGGGCAATGTGCACGGCATGCCGCTGGCCATCAGCCTCGGCGACGATAATCGCCAGTGCCAGCGCAACGCCCCCGAGGCCGAAACCGAGTTTTTCTGGCAGCGCCTCCAGGATTTGGGCGAACCCGGCCCCAAGCTCACCGCCGAGCACCTCGTGTACGTGGTGGTGCGCGACACGGAGGAGGAGGAAAACGCCATTATCGAGCGCCTGGGCATCAAAAACTACCAACTCGCCGAAGTAAAGGAGAAGGGCACCCGGCAGGTGGCCCGCGAAATCTACGAGCGGCTGCGCTTCTGCGACCTGGTGTATATCAGCTTCGATGTGGACTCGCTGGACTCGCGCTTCAGCAAGGGCACCGGCACGCCCGTGGAGGAGGGCCTCAACGTGGAGGAAGCCATCAGTTTGTGCCGCGCCCTGCTCGAAAACGACCGGGTGGTGTGCTTCGAGATGGTGGAAATCAACCCCACCCTCGACTCGGAAAACACCATGGCCCAGAACGCCTTCGACATCCTGGAAGCCGCCACCGACGCCATCCAGCGCCGCCTGCGCATGGACGAAGTGGTGAGCCGGTAAACCACGCGCCTCCTGTCAGCTACTGGCAGGAGGCGCGTGATTTGTGGGACGAAGCCGCTTTCTAGCGCACCCGCTTGCCCCGGAAAACGCGGTTTACGCGCTTGAGGCTGCGGTCATTCTCAAACTGCGAGTAGTCCACCCGAATGGAGTCGCGGGTGGTCAGGTAGCCAATGCCGCTCTCCGTCAGGCAGCTAAAATCGTTGCCTCCGTAATCAAACTGAATGCCGCGCCAGGTCAGGCCCAGGGTGAAGTAGGGCGACTGGCAACCCCGGCTCAGGTTGCGCAGGAAATCGTACTGGATGGGGCTGCCCACGTTGTAGGGGTCCAGGCCCTGGAAGATGCGGATGGTGAACGTGTCCCTGGGTGCATCGGTGGTGCTGCCCTGGAACTTGCCGTAAATGGGGCCCTGGCGGAAGGAGCGCGGCACCAGGTGCAGCACCTGGGTGAGCGTGTCCACGCCGTCGTCCTGGGGAAAGCACCGGGTGTTGGGCGGGCGGCGGGCAATCAGGCGCACGGGGTAGTTGCCGGCGTCGCGCTCGTCGAAGTAGAGGCTGAACCGGCGGTCGGTGAAGCGGCGCGCGTCGTTGCCCACGCGCCACTCGTAGCTGGTGTAGGGGGCGCCGGGCCCCTCGAAGGTGATGTCCTGCTTGGCGTAGGCCGTGTCGGGGGTGGGCGTGCCGTAGTTTTCCAGGAAGCGGAAGGTGAGCGGGTTGGCCTGGGCGGCGGCGCAGGGGTCGGGCGCGGGGTCTTTATCCGGGCGGCAGCCGGCTAGCAGTAGTGAGCCCAGCAGGGCCAGGGCAGCAAGAAGAGAGGAACGCACGAGCAATCGAATAAGAAGTAGAAAACACTAACGCTGGCAAATATAGCAGTCCCAGACCAGCGGCGAGCCGCCACCGATGCCATCCAGAACCGTTTGCGCATGGAGAAGGTGGTGAGCCGGTAAGTTTTTTCGGTGGCTTCGGGGTGGGTGTCTACCTTTGTAGCGGGAGCAGCCCGGCGCGGCCCGCTCCCGCCGCCTTCATGTTGACTCACTGTTTCCCTGCGCTCCGACGATTCTAGCGTAAGTACCGGCCCCCGTGGCCCGGACTTACGCTGCCGCCGTTTCCGCCGGTGTTCCTGACCTCAACCTGTGCCGAAGCCCCGGGGCTTCCTTTTCGCATTATCCCTGTGCAACAACTCGAACAAACCCTCAAATCCGCCCTCGGGGCGGCTGTCCAGTCCGTATTCGGCACCGAAGTGCCCGCCGCCCAACTCACATTGCAGCCCACGCGCAAGGAGTTTGCCGGCCAGTTTACGCTCGTTACGTTCCCGTTCACCAAAACCCTGGGCAAGGGTCCCGAGCAGATCGGGCAGGCCATAGGGGAGTGGCTGGTGGCCAACGCGCCCATCGTGAGCGGCTACAACGTGGTGAAGGGCTTTCTCAACCTGGAAATTGCCGACGCCGAGTGGGTGAAGCTGTTCACCGACCTGCGCCAGCAGCCGGCCGGCGCGCCCGTCACTACCGAAGGCCCGCGCAACGTGGTGGTGGAGTATTCCTCGCCCAACACCAACAAGCCCCTGCACCTGGGCCACCTGCGCAACAACTTCCTGGGCTACTCCGTGGCCGAGATTCTGAAAGCCACCGGCGCCACCGTCACGAAGGCTAACCTGGTCAACGACCGGGGCATCCACATCTGCAAATCCATGCTGGCCTACCAGCAGTACGGCCAGGGCGAAACCCCGCAGAGCGCCGGCATCAAGGGCGACCACCTGGCCGGCAAGTACTACGTGCTGTTTGAGAAGCACTACCGCGAGCAGGTGCGCCAGCTGGAAGCCGAAGGCGTGGCCCCCGACGTAGCCAAGCGCCAGGCCCCCATGATGCTGGAGGCCCAGGACATGCTCCGGGCCTGGGAAGCCGGCGACGAAGCCGTGGTTAGCCTCTGGAAGCAGATGAACGGCTGGGTGTACGAAGGCTTCGACGCCACCTACACCAACATAGGCGTTGATTTCGACAAGTATTACTACGAATCGGGCACCTACCTGCTGGGCAAGGAGCGGGTGGAGGAAGGCCTGCAGAAGGGCGTGTTCTTCAAGAAGGAAGACGGCTCGGTGTGGGTGGACCTCAAGGAAGAAGGTCTCGACGAGAAGCTGCTGCTGCGCGCCGACGGCACCTCGGTCTACATCACCCAGGACCTGGGCACGGCCGAGCTCAAGTATCAGGATTTCGGCTACGATTTGAGCGTGTACGTCATTGCCGACGAGCAGAACTACCACATGCAAGTGCTGCGGGCCGTGCTCCAGAAGCTGGGCAAGCCCTACGCCGACGCCATCTACCACCTCAGCTACGGCATGGTGGACCTGCCCTCGGGCAAGATGAAAAGCCGCGAAGGCACCGTGGTGGACGCCGACGAGCTGGTGCGCGAAGTGGTGGAAGCCGCCAAAGCCGCCACGCTCGAAAAAGGCAAAACCGAAGGCCTCTCCGACGACGAGCTGGCCCAGCTCTACCACATGCTGGGTTTGGGCGCACTCAAGTACTACCTGCTGAAGGTGGACCCCAAGAAGCGCATGCTCTTCAACCCTGAGGAATCGGTGCAGTTAGAAGGCCATACTGGTCCATTCATTCAGTATAGCCACGCCCGTATCAGCAGTATTCTGCGCAAAGCTGCCGAAAAGAATATTGATCTGAATTCTTCTTTGGACGGTATAACTGAGCTGCAGGCTACTGAGCGTGAATTGATACAGGAACTAGGGCGCTACACGTCGATTGTTGCGGAAGCTGCCCGAACCCAATCACCAGCAGTGGTAGCACAATATGCTTACGACATAGCTAAAGCGTATAATCGTCTTTTTGCAGAGGTTCCGATTTTTTCGGAGACTGACGAAACTAAGCGGGCATTCCGTGTGGCCCTCTCGGCCCAAACCGGCCGCACCATCAAAGCTAGCTTGGGCCTGCTGGGCATCCAGGTGCCCGAGCGGATGTAACGGCAGTAGGGTACGGGGCTTGTTCCCCTCAGAACGTCATGCTCAGCATGACAGTTAACAGTTGTTTGTAGTGCAGCAGCAACGCCAGTAGTGGGCGTTGCTGCTGTTTTTTCTTTTGTCACTAATGACGGGCGAGGCGTGGCCGAGTCCGGTTTGCTTATGAAAAGCGTAGCCGTGTATTGCGGTGCCAGCAGCGGCACCAACGAATTGTTCACCCAGCAGGCCATTGCCATGGGCCAGGCCCTGGCCGAGCGGGGCTTCACGCTGGTGTACGGCGGCGGCCGGGTGGGCCTGATGGGCGCCGTGGCCGATGCCGTGATGCAGCACGGCGGCAAGGTTATCGGCGTGATTCCTGATTTCCTGGCCGACAAAGAGCTGGCCCACACCGGCCTCACCGAGCTGCACCTGGTGAAAACCATGCACGAGCGGAAGCTGATGATGGCCGACCTGGCCGAAGGTTTCGTGGCCATGCCCGGCGGCTACGGCACCCTGGAGGAGCTGTTCGAAGTGCTCACCTGGGGGCAGCTGGGTTTGCACAAAAAGCCCATCGGGGTGCTCAACGTGGCCGGCTACTACGACCACCTGCTCCGCGCCCTCAACCACATGGCCGACGAAGGCCTGCTGCGCCGCGAAAACCGCAACCAGCTCCTGAGCAACCCCGAGCCCCACGGCATCCTCGACGCCATGCTGGCCTACGAGCCCATCGAACTGGAAAAGTGGCTCACCCCGAAAACGACGTAGCCGATAGGCGAAGACAAAAAAGCGTCATCCTGAGCGGAGCGAAGGACCTTATTACGTCGACAAGATTTGCTCTTGTGTGATAAGGTCCTTCGCTCCGCTCAGGATGACACTTTTATTTGAGCCCGCTTTACTCCGTGGGCATCTGGTACACCACGGCGTTGCAGTTCATGCCGGCCCCGACGCTGGCAAAGACAATAATTTCGCCGGGCGTGATGGTGGTGCCGGGGAGCTGGCCTTTGAGAATCAGGTCGAGCAGGGTGGGCAGGGTGGCCACGGAGGAGTTGCCGAGCCAGGAAATGGTCATCGGCATCACGCCGGCCGGAATGGCAGTTTCGCCGTAGAGGGCGTAGAGGCGCTTGAGGATGGCCTCGTCCATCTTGCCGTTGGCCTGGTGAATGAGCAGCCTGCCCATGTCGGCAATGCCGAGGCCGGCCTTGTCGAGGCAGTCCTTGATGGCCTGGGGCACGGTTTTGAGGGCGTACTCGTAGAGCTTGCGGCCTTCCATTTTCAGGAACAGCTCCTGGCCCTGGTACTCGGGGTTGCAGGAGGTGGCCATGCGCAGCAGATGGGCCGCCTGCAGGGTATCGGAGCGGGAGCCGTGGCAGAGGATGCCGGTAGGCACCGCGCCTTCCCGGGCTTCGAAGAGCACGGCCCCGGCCCCGTCGGAGTAAATCATGCTGTCCCGGTCGTGGGGGTCGCAGACCCGGGAGAGGGTTTCGGCCCCAATCACCAGCACCCGCTTCGCGTCGCCGGAGCGCAGGTAGTAATCGGCCTGAATGACGCCCTGGAGCCAGCCGGGGCAGCCAAAGGGCAGGTCGTAGGCAATGGTTTTGGGGTTCTCGATGCCGAGCTTGTGCTTGACGCGGGCGGCCAGGGAGGGCACGAAATCGGAACGGCGGTTGGCTTCCGTGATGTCGCCGAAGTTGTGGGCGACCAGAATATAATCGAGCTGCTCGCGGTCGGCGGAGCAGGAAGCAAACAGGTTTTCGGCGGCCAGAAAGGCCAGGTCGGAGGCTACCTGGTCGGGCTGGGCGTAGCGTCGCTCCCGGATGTCGGTGATCTGGGCAAACCGCTCCACGATTTCCGCGCCCGGCTTGGTCAGGCGCTGGCCCTCGGCATCGTAAAACGCAGTCGGAACAAATTCCTCGTTTTTGACAATCCGGGTCGGTAGATAAGAGCCTGTTCCGGTAATGACCGAATGGAACGTCTTATGCATGAGCAGATTAGTAGAAGGGTGATGGTGCGGCAATTGACGAAAGTAGGGGCTTTTTGGGTAGGGCCGGGTGCCGACGTACAAAATTCCGGCAATTTATTTCCGGGCGGGCCGTCGGGCCGGGGCGGGCGGGGCCGCCGGCTGAACATTGGGGGGGCGCCGCGGTTTGTCGGAATTATCCGCTACTTGCCGGCCCCTGTATGAAATCCGTTGTCTTGGTGGGCGCGCTGCTGGCCGCAGGCCTCGCGCTGACCCGCTCCTTTTCTTCTTTCTCTTCCTCTTCTGCCGCTACTGCCATGTCTGAAACCCCTGCCGCCCAGTCCGTGTACGATTTCACCCTCAACGGCATTGATGGTCAGCCGGTGGCGTTGCGCCGGTTCGAGGGCCGCAAGCTGCTCATCGTGAACACGGCTTCCGAGTGCGGCTACACGCCTCAGTACAAGGAGCTGGAGCAGCTGCACCAGCAGTACGGCGGGCAGGTAACGGTGCTGGGTTTCCCGGCCAATAACTTCGGCGGCCAGGAGCCCGGCTCCGACGCCCAGATTGCCTCCTTCTGCGAGAAGAACTTCGGCGTCACGTTCCCGCTTTTCAGCAAGGTATCCGTAGCCGGCCCCGATGCCGCCCCGCTGTTTCAGTACCTGGGCAGCAAGGCCCGCAACGGCGTTACGGACGAGAAGCCGAACTGGAATTTCTGCAAGTACCTTATCGACGAAACCGGCCACGTGCAGGCCTTTTATCCTTCGAAGGTGAGCCCCCTGAGCGAGGAGCTGCTGACGGCCATCCGCAAGTAGGCCAGGTGTTTTGCAGACTGACGGGTGGTGGCCCGGACTTCCGTCCGGCGCCCTTTTTCGTACGTTTGCTGCCTGCCGCCGGGCCACGGACGGAAGTCCGGGCCACCACCGGTCAGCGACTCACTTACTTCTCTCGCCCATTATGCGGACCGTTATTTTCGACATGGACGGCGTTATCGTCGATACTGAGCCTGTTCACCGCTACGCCTATTTCCGCCACTTCGAGGAGCTGGGTATTGCGGTTACCGATGCCGAGTACGCGCAGTTCACCGGGCGCTCCACCAAAAACGTGTACCAGCACCTCAAGGACCGGCACGGCCTCGCGCCCGGGGTAGGAGAGCTGGTGCTCAGCAAGCGGGAGCTGTTCAACCGGGCCTTCGACGAGAAGCCCGACCTGGAGCTGCTCGACGGCGTACGGACCCTCATCGAAGACCTGCACCGCCACGGCCTGGAGCTGATTCTGGCCTCCTCGGCTTCGCACTCCACCATCGGGCGGGTCATGCGCCGCTTCGAGCTGGGCCCGTATTTCACCCACCTGCTCAGCGGCGAAGACTTCCCGCGCTCCAAACCCGACCCGGCCATTTTCGTGCAGGCCGCCGCTTTGGCCACCGCGCCCCGAACTCAGTGCGTGGTCATCGAGGACTCGGCCAACGGCGTGACGGCCGCCAAGGCCGCCGGCCTCTATTGCATCGGCTACAACAGTGTGCATTCACCCCTTCAGGACCTGAGCCACGCCGACCTGGTCGTGACCCACTTCCAGGAGCTGACCGCGGCCCGCGTGGCGGCCATTGCAGCGGATTAAGGCGTAAATTTGGGGCCGATGCTCCCGGTATTTCTGTACAAACAGAACGTCATTCCGAGCTTGCCGAGGAATCTCGCGTGCTGACGTTGTGCCGGTAACTCTTACACCAGAATTACTTTGGCAACATCAGCACGCGAGATTCCTCGGCAAGCTCGGAATGACGTTCTTTTTACCTGTCACCTGTCACCTGTCACCTGTCACCTGTCACCTGTCACCTGTCACCTGTCACCCCCATTGCCCGCAATGACTTCTTCTGCTCCCCTGAGTCCCGCTAAAGCCTGGATTTCGGCGTTTCGGCCGCGCACGTTGCCGCTGGCGCTGGCCAGCATTATGGCCGGGGGCTTTCTGGCAGCCAGTCACGGCCAGTTCCGGCCCGCCGTGGTGGCCCTGGCGGCCCTGACGACCATCCTGCTGCAAATCCTGAGCAACCTGGCCAACGACTACGGCGACTCCCAGAACGGGGCCGACAGCGTGCACCGCGAGGGGCCGCAGCGGGCCGTGCAGAGCGGCGCCATTTCGCCGGCCCAGATGAAGAAGGGAATGGGCGTGTTCGGGGCGTTGTCGCTCGGGAGTGGGCTGCTGCTGCTGTGGGTGGCGCTGGGCGCGGCCGGGGCCTGGGTGTTTCTGGCGTTTCTGCTGCTGGGGTTGTCGGCCATCTGGGCGGCGGTAAACTACACGGCGGGCAGCAAGCCCTACGGCTACGCCGGTTTGGGCGACCTGTCGGTGTTCGTGTTCTTCGGCCTGGTGGGCGTGTGCGGCACCTATTTCCTGCAGGCCTACAGCCAGGTGCCCGTCTGGACCCAGGCCCTGCCGCTGCCAGTGCTGTTGCCGGCCGCCGCGCTGGGCTGCTTCGCTACGGCCGTGCTCAACGTGAACAACATCCGCGACATCCGCTCCGACCAGCTGGCCGGCAAAATCACGATTCCGGTGCGGCTGGGCCCCGTGCGCGCGCGCCGCTACCACTGGCTGCTGCTGGCACTGGGCTTTTCGGCGGCCGTGCTGTACGTGGCCTTCACCTACCACTCGCCCTGGCAGTGGCTGTTCCTGCTGAGTGCCCCGCTGCTGCTGCGCAACGCCCGCGCCGTGTGGCAGCGCCAGGACAGCCTGCAACTCGACCCGCTGCTCAAGCAAATGGCCCTCACCACGCTCGTGTTCACGCTGCTGTTCGGGCTGGGGCAGGTGCTGTAAGGAAGAGTATGGAGAGTCTGTCAGCCGCTGCTGACGTACTTGCGCCCGCGTATCACCTGCTTCTTGAGAGGGGATATGAGGTGTTCTATGAAAAGGAGCCGGATTGGTGGGTGGCACGCAAGGGGGAGCTGCGACTGGTCGGTTACTCTACCCTTGAGCTATGTGGCCTTGCCTACCTTCATGAAATAAAAGGGGCTGATTGGGCGGTATCCGATGCGGCCATTAATGATTATCTTAAGCTAGAATCAGAATAATGCTATCCGACAAAGAAACCACCCGCCTCAGCAAGCTCCTGAGCCTGGTGCTGCGCCACGACCCCGCCCACCTGGGCTTGAGCTTGGACGACCAGGGCTGGGTAGCTGTTGATACGCTGCTGGCCCAGGCCCGGGGCCACCAGGTGCCACTGAACCCGCGAAATTCTGCTGCACCTTGTGGCCACCAGCCCCAAGCAGCGCTTCCGCCTCTCCGACGACCAGCAGCGCATCCGCGCCAGCCAGGGCCACTCGGTGGCGGTAGAATTGGGCTACGTGCCGATGGTGCCGCCCGCCACGCTGTATCACGGCACGACGGAGCGCTACCTGTCAATCATCCTGGAACAGGGGCTGCTGAAAATGAACCGCCAGCACGTGCACCTGAGTGCCGATAGCGCCACGGCCCGGCAGGTAGGCAGCCGCCACGGAGTCCCCGTGGTGCTGGTAGTCGATACCGCCCAAATGCACGCCGACGGCAACCCGTTCTACCAAGCCGATAACGGCGTCTGGCTCACCGAAGCCGTCCCGCCGCAGTATCTGCGGCGGCTGGGGGAGTAGCTTTGCCTTTTAATGGATAAATAACGCAACGTTCCGAAACCGTAAAAAAAGAGCGTCAGGCCACCGTGAGGGCCTGACGCTCTTTTACTTTTGGCTGAATTGCCGTTGACTCCTACGTCAGCATGCCGCCATCCACCTGCAATACCTGGCCGGTGATGTAGGACGAGTTGTCGGAGGCCAGGAAGGCCGTGGCCTGGGCCACGTCCTCGGGCGAGCCGCCGCGACGCAGCGGAATGGCTTTGCGCCATTCGTCTACCTGCTTAGCGTCGAGGGCGTCGGTCATTTCGGTTTCGATGAAGCCGGGGGCAATGGCGTTGCAGCGGATATTGCGCGAGCCCAGCTCCAGGGCCACCGACTTGGTGAAGCCGATGATGCCGGCCTTGGAGGCCGCGTAGTTAGCCTGGCCGGCGTTGCCCTTCACGCCCACCACCGACGACATGTTGATGATGCTGCCGGCCTTGGCCCGCATCATGGGCTTGGTGGCGGCCTTGGTGAGGTTGAACACCGATTTCAGGTTCACGGCCATCACCTGGTCCCACTGCTGCTCGCTCATGCGCATGAGCAGGCCGTCCTGGGTGATGCCGGCGTTGTTGACCAGGATATCGAGCTTGCCGAACTCGGCCACCACGTCTTCCACCAGCTTTTCGGCCTCGGCGAAGACGGAGGCATCGGAGCGGAAGCCTTTTACTTTAGTGCCGAAGCCGGCCAGCTCCTGTTCCAGCTGCTGGCCCTTCTCCACGCTGGAGAGGTAGGTGAAGGCCACCTGGGCGCCCTGCTGGGCAAAATACACCGCAATGGCGCGGCCAATTCCTTTGGAAGCCCCCGTAATCAGGGCCACTTTTCCGTCGAGCAGTTTTGTCATGGGGCGAAAGTATTGGTTTTTGGTTTTTAGTTCGTGGTTTTTGGCTTTCAACCTGGAAAGTAAGTCCCGCTAAGTTGCCACCTTTGCCCCTAACGGAGGGCAACCAGGAGGCAATGCAGCGCGAACGTAAGCGCGTGGTGCTGCAAGTGCCAAAAACCAGAAACCACCCACCAAATACCAACCCCATGACCATCTGCATCCTCGGCGCCGGACCGGGCGGGGCCACGGCGGCCCTGCACCTGGCCAACGCCGGCCACCGCTGCCTGCTGCTCGACCGCGCCGCTTTCCCCCGCGATAAAGTGTGCGGCGATGCGCTCAGCGGTAAAGTCATCAACGAGCTGCGCCGCATCGGGGAGGACCTGCCGGAGCGGCTGGCGGCCGCGCCCATTCAGGTACCCAGCTGGGGCATCGATTTCTACGCCCCCAACGGCCGGCGCCTGGCCGTGCCGTTCAAGCCCCACTACCACGCGGCCCACGACCGCGCCGCCGGCCACATCAGCAAGCGCCTGCACTTCGATAACTTCCTGGTGGAAGAAGTGCGCCAGCGCCCTGAAATCGACTTCCGCGAAAACACCGACGTCACCCGCCACGAGCAGCTGCCCGACGGCCGCTGGCGTCTGTTCGGGGCCGATAACGAGGAAATCGTGACGGCCGACTTGCTGCTGGTGGCCAACGGGGCCCAGTCGAATTTTGCGCGCGTGGTGGGCGGGCACGCGCTGGAACCGGCCCACCACTGCGCCGGCCTGCGGGCCTACTACCGCGGCGTAACTGGCCTGCACCCCGATAATTTCATCGAGCTCCACTTCATCAAGGAGTTTCTGCCCGGCTACCTCTGGGTGTTTCCGCTGCCCAACGGCGAGGCCAACGTGGGCGTGGGCATGCTCTCGGAAGCCGTATCGAAGAAGAAGGTGAAGCTGCGCGAGCGGCTCGACGACATCCTGCGCACTCACCCGGCGCTCAAAGACCGGTTTGCCACGGCCGAGCGCCTGGGCCCGGTCCGCGGCTTCGGGTTGCCGCTGGGCTCCAAGCGCCGCCCGCTCTCCGGCCCCGGCTACCTGCTGCTCGGCGACGCGGGCTCCCTCATCGACCCGTTTTCGGGCGAAGGTATCAGCCACGCCATGGTCTCGGGCCGCCACGCTGCCGACTGGGCCGCCCGGGCCGTGGCCGCGCAAAACGTCACGCCCGGGTTCCTGAAGGGCTACGACGGGGCCGTGTACAACCGCCTCTGGCAGGAGCTGCGCCTGAGCCGGGCCATGCAGCGCCTGCTCGATTACCCCTGGCTGTTCAACTTCATTGCCAACCGCGCCGCCAACAACCCCACCCTGGCCGAAACCATCAGCAACATGTTCCTCGACCTCGACCTGCGCGAGCGGCTCCGCCAGCCCAGCTTCTACCTCAAGCTCCTGCTGGGAAAGTGAGTCGCGAGTTTTTGGTTGTTAGTTTTTGGTTGTCAGTTGTCAGTAAGAGAACGTCATCCTGAGCCTGCGAAGAATCCTGTCAGGCCGGAACGAGTACCGCTTTAACGACTCGTTCTGCCGTGATAAGATCCTTCGCAAGCTCAGGATGACGTTCTCTTACTGACAACTGACAACCAAAAACTAACAACTACAAACCAACAACCAGCAACCAAAAAACCAGCGCTACTCCTTACTCGTGTAACGACGGAGGCTTTTTTCGGCCTCGGGGTTGAGCTGGGCGGCTTTTTCGAGGTCGGCTTTGGCTTCTTTGGGCTTGTTGATGGAGGAGTAGCTGATGCCGCGGTACTCATAGGCGTCGGCGTAGGCGGGGTCTAGGGCAATGGCCCGGGTGAAGTCCGGAATGGCCGACTTATAGTTGAAGATCTGCATCTTGGCCGCACCCCGACCAAAAAAGGCCTCTTTATCCTGGGGGTTGTACTTGGTGGCCTTGCTGAAGTCGGAAATGGCCCCGCTGTACTCTTTCATTTTCAGACGGTTCAGGCCCCGGTTATAGTACACCTCGGCGTTGGTGGGCTTGAGGCGGGCGGCGGCGTTGTAATCGGTCATGGCCTCCTTGTAGTCTTTGAGGTGACTCTTGGCCTTGGCCCGGGCCAGCAGGGCCTCGAAGTTGCGTGGGGTGGCTTTCAGACGGGCATCGGCCAGGCGGATTTCCTCCCGGTAGTCGGTACTGTTCTTGCGGGCGGCGGGCTCCACCACCGTCGGCGGGGCCGTAGTCGGCGCAACGGAAGCAACGGCCGTAGCGGCCTCGGCGCTGGCTCCGGTCGTTTGGGCTATGGTTGTTTCCCGGGCCATATTACGGGCGGCAGAAGTTGGCCGTTCCCGGTCGGCGGTAGTGCTGCGGGCGCAGGAACCGGCCAGCAGCAGGGTAGTGGCGGCCAGCAGGGAGAGTATGGATGAGTTCATGAAACGAGGTGAAAAAGAAGAAATAACGGGCTCAGCGGCCAGCGTTAGGCAACAACGGCTCTATGTACGCGCGGCGTTCCGTTAGGGCTGCGGGTTAGCCCAAAATTTTGTCCGGAACTGTTTGGCCGCTCCGGCCGGCGGAAGGGTGGCACACTCACCCGGGGTGCCTATCTTTGCCCGGCTTGGCTTGCGGGCTGCCCGATGCGGCGCGCAGCCCTTCTTCTTACCCTTCAACCGAACATAACATGGCATTGCAATACGACCTGGTCGTTATCGGCAGCGGCCCCGGCGGTTACGTAGCCGCCATCCGGGCTTCGCAGCTGGGCTTGAAAGTAGGCGTGGTAGAGCGCGAGTCGCTCGGCGGAATCTGCCTCAACTGGGGCTGCATCCCAACCAAAGCGCTGCTCAAAAGCGCCCAGGTATTCGAGTACCTCAACCACGCCAAAGACTACGGCCTGTCGGCGGAAGGAGTGGGCTACGACTTCGGCGCCGTGATTCAGCGCAGCCGCGGCGTGGCCGACGGCATGAGCAAGGGCATCAACTTCCTCTTCAAAAAGAACAAGATTGACGCCATCATGGGCACCGGCAAACTGCTGGCCCCCGGCAAAATCGAGCTCACCAAGGCCGATGGCAGCAAGGATACCATCGAGGCCAAGTCCATCATCCTGGCCACCGGGGCCCGCTCCCGCGAGCTGCCCGCCCTGCCCATCGACGGCAAGAAAATCATCGGCTACCGCCAGGCTATGGTGCTGCCCGAGCTGCCCAAGCGCCTCGTGGTAGTGGGTTCCGGCGCCATCGGCGTCGAGTTTGCCTACTTCTACCGCACCATGGGCTCGGAAGTGACGGTGGTGGAATACCTGCCCCGCATCGTGCCCGTGGAAGACGAGGAAGTGTCGCGCCAGATGGAGAAATCCTTCAAGAAAATCGGCGTGAACGTGCTCACGTCGGCCGAAGTAACGGCCGTCGATACCAGCGGCGAAGGCTGCAACGTGACCATCAAAACGGCCAAAGGCGACCAGCAGATTGCCTGCGACGTGGTGCTGAGCGCCGCCGGCGTGGTCACCAATATCGAAAACCTGGGCCTTGAGGAGCTGGGCATCAAAGTAGAGAAAGGCCGCCTGGTGGTGGATGATTTCTACCAGACCAACGTGCCCGACATCTACGCCATCGGCGACATCGTGCCCGGCCCCGCCCTGGCCCACGTGGCTTCGGCCGAAGGCATTATCTGCGTCGAGAAAATTGCCGGTCACCATCCCGAGCCCCTCAACTATCAGAACATCCCCGGCTGCACCTACGCCTCGCCGGAAATTGCCTCGGTGGGCCTTACCGAAGCCGAAGCCAAAAAGCAGGGCTACGACATTCTGGTGGGTAAATTCCCGTTCTCGGCCTCGGGCAAAGCCTCGGCCGGCGGCGTGAAGGACGGCTTCGTAAAAGTCATCTTCGACAAGAAGTACGGCGAGTGGCTGGGCGCCCACATGATTGGGGCCAACGTAACCGAAATGATTGCCGAAGTGGTGGTAGCCCGCAAGCTCGAAACCACCGGCCACGAAATCATCAAATCGGTGCACCCGCACCCCACCATGAGCGAGGCCGTGATGGAAGCCGCCGCCGCTGCCTACGGGGAGGTAATTCACTTGTAGGAGCGTTCAGCATTCATTCAAAAAGCGAAGTCCCGGCCGAAATTCGGCCGGGACTTCGCTTTTTAGGCCCTTGGGTTGGCCACTACGCCTAGAATATTTACTGCGCTTGGTATTTGCCTTTGATGAAGTCGAGCATGTAGCGGCCGTGGTCTTCGGTTTTGGTGGCTTCCATTTTCCAGAGGGCTTCCACCAGCAGCAGCAGCAGGGCCGTTTCCTTGTCCGGATCAGGGTAGCCGAGCTTTTCGAAGGCCTGGCGGAGCAGGGCCGGCACGGGCTTCATGAACCGCTCGTGCTGCTGGCGGGCCATTTCGGAGTCGGCGAGGCGGTACTGGAGCTTCCAGAAGTGGGGCTCGGCCTGCACCAGCTTGTAGGGCAGCTCAATCACGCTGTAGATGAACGTGAGCGGGTCAGGCTCGCCCAGGCCACCGCGGTTATCCTCAATGATGCGCTTGTAGCCGTTGCGGATAACAAATTCCAGGAGCTGATCCTTGGAGCCGAAATGTTTGAAAATCAGGGCCTCGGAAACCCCGGCGGCCTTGGCAATAAGTTGGGTAGACGTGTTCTCGAAACCTTTCTCCCCAAAGAGCCGCAGTGCTACCTCGGCAATGTCCTGCTTGCGGTTCGTCATAAACAGAGTCGGTTAAGCCCCCGAATATAGTGATTCGGGATGTTGATGGCAGAGCATCGGTTGAGGCTGCAAGTTCGCGCTCAGAACGCTAAAAACGCGTAATGCAAAAAAATAAAGCCGTTTGTTTCTTCCACTCAGCCGGCTCCAAACAGAAGCCGGCCGATTCGGAGAATCCGAATCGGCCGGCTACGTGAGTTCCGAAAGCCAGCGGGCGGCAGGGCCGGGGGCAAAGCCGCGCGGCTTTCGAAGGGGCCCGGACGAGGGTGGGAATTCATCCGGATAATCAGGGCGTGGGAATTGGCTGCCAGCAACTAGTGGGAATCGTTATCTGATAGCGGGAGCAATATTACACAACGAATTCCAATAAAGTAAGTGTTAGCTTACTTTTAATTGGTGAGTGCTTACTTACTATTCTCGATTTAGAAGTTAATTAACTGAAATTCAGTTGCAATAGCGCGTTGTTCAAGATTTTGGCATTTTATGCCCCAGGAGTTTCGATCAGATGACTGCCTGCCCGGAACCGCGCCACCTTCGCCCGGATTTCTTCTAGACCGAGGTTATGGACGCTGCCCAGGTGGGTAGTCTGGAACTGCTTGCGGGGCACGTAGGAACCGTCTTCCACGGCCAGGCCCACCTGCTTGTAAGCCGTGCGGAAGGGCGTGCCGGTCTGGATCAGCTGGTTGATGTTCTCCACCGTAAACACGGCGTCGTACTTGGGCTGGTTGAGCAGGTCGGGCTTGATGCGCAGCTGGGGCAGGGCAAACAGCACGATGTCGAGGATGTCGAGAAACTGGGTCATCGGCTCGAACAGGATTTCCTTCAGAATCTGGAAGTCGCGGTGGTAGCCGCTGGGCAGGTTGCCGGTGGCCAGCATCAGCGTGTTGGGCAGGGCCTGCAAGGCGTTGCAGCGGGCCCGGATCAGCTCGAATACGTCGGGGTTTTTCTTGTGGGGCATGATGCTGCTGCCGGTGGTAAACTCCTTGGGCAGCTCCACGAAGGCCATGTCCTGCCCGTTGTAGAGCACCAGGTCGTAGCTCATTTTGGCCAGGGTGGCGGCCATGCCGGCCAGGGCAAAGGCCACGGTTTTCTCGGTTTTGCCGCGCAGCATCTGGGCCCCCACGCTGCTCACGGCCAGGTTGCCGAAACCCATTTCCTGCGTCGTCTGCAGCCGGTCGATGGGGAAGGAGCTGCCGAAGCCCGCGCCCGAGCCCAGCGGGTTCTGGTCGGCCACGGTGTGGGCCGCCTCGAAGAGGGCCAGGTCCAGCAGCAGGTGCTCGGCGTAGGCCGAAAACCACAGCCCGAACGAGTTGGGCATGGCCGCCTGGAAGTGGGTGTAGCCGGGCATCAGGTCGGTTTTGTGCGTTTCCGCCTTCTGCAGTAGCACCTCCACCAGCTCCAGCGTTTTGGTGGCCGCGCGCCGGGTGTAGTCTTTCAGGAACAGCTGAATGGCGGTCAGCACCTGGTCGTTGCGGGAGCGGGCGGTGTGGATTTTCTTGCCCGCGTCGCCGTAATGCTCGGTCAGGTAGGACTCGATTTTGGAGTGTACGTCCTCGAAGTCCTCGCCGATGGTAAACGTACCGGCTTCCAACTGCGCGGCCAGCTCCTGCAGGCCCTGCTGCAGCTGCTGGTTTTCCGCCGCGGAAATCAGTCCCGCTCCGGCCAGCATGTTGGCCTGGGCGCGGGAGGCCTGCACGTCGAACTGCGCCAAGTACATATCCAGTTCCCGGTCGCGTCCGACGGTGAACTGCTCGATTTTTTGATCAACGGCAATGCCTTTATCCCAGATTTTCATGGTGTGGTGCGGTGTAGCGCGAAGCCTTTGCTTCGCGTATCGTGTAAACGGATTTTCATAGCGCAGCTTCTGTTGCGCGTACAGTTGAACAATATCAGTTACTGTCCGACGATACGCGAAGCAAAGGCTTCGCGCTACAACTCCAGCCCGTCCAGCAACTCCACGTACCCTTGCACGCCGGCGCGGATTTCGCTGAGCAGGATGTACTCGTCGGGGGTGTGGGAGCGGGCCGAGTCGCCGGGGCCGATTTTGACGGTGGTGAAGGGCATCATCGACTGATCGGAGAGGGTGACGGAGCCGAAGGTACGGCGGCCCAGCGCCACGCCGCGCTGCACCAGCGGGTGCGTGAGCGGGATGCGCGAGGAGTTGAGGTGGGTGGAGCGCGGCGTCACGTCGGCCCCGATGAGGCCGCGCACGAGCTCCACCACTTCCGGGTTGGTGTACAGCTCGTTGGTGCGCACGTCGGCCACAAAGGTGCAGCGGTCAGGCACCACGTTGTGCTGGGTGCCGGCTTGGAGCTGCGTTACCGTCAGCTTCACCGGGCCCAGCAGCTCCGATACCCGCTCGAACCGGTAGTCGCGCAGGCGCTGCACGTCGTCGAGGGCTTTGTAGAGGGCGTTTTCGCCTTCCTCGCGGGCAGCGTGGCCGGTGCGGCCGTGAGCCACGCAGTCGAGTACCACGAGACCTTTTTCGGCCACGGCAAGGTCCATCTGCGTCGGCTCACCCACGATGCCCAGGTCAATCCGGGGTAGCAGCGGCAGCAGCCGGCGGATGCCGTTCACGCCCGATACCTCCTCCTCGGCCGTAATGGCGCAGATGAGGTTGTAGGGCAGGTTCTCCTGCTCGTGGAAGTAGAGGAACGCAGCCAGCAAACTCACCGCCGAAGCCCCCGCGTCGTTGCTGCCCAGGCCGGTCAGCCGGTCGCCTTCCACCGCGGCCCCGAACGGGTCGGTGGTCCAGGACGCGCCGGGCTTCACCGTGTCATGGTGGGAGTTGAGCAGGATGGTGGGCTTAGCTGGGTTGAAGTGCTTCGAAACGGCCCACACGTTGTTGGCGTCGCGCTGGGGGCGGGCCCCGCGGAACGCCAGAAACCGGAAAATCAGCTCGGCCGTCTGGTCTTCTTCCCGCGAGAAGGAGGGCGTCTGCACCAGCTGAATCAGCAGCTCGATGGCGTCGTCGGTGAGGGCGGTTAGCTCCGGCATAGCACGGTTTTTACGGGCTCGTTGATGCGCAGCGCGTGCTCGATGACTACCCGCTCCACGCCAGCCTCCAGGGCGGCAAAGGCGTTATCCAGCTTGGGCACCATGCCGGCCGCAATGATGCCCGCGGCCTTTAGCTGCTGGTATTCGGCGGCGGTAATCTGCGGAATTACGGAGGCGTCATCATCCACGTCGCGCAGCACACCGTCCTTCTCGAAGCAGTAGTGCAGATCTACGGCGTAGTGCGGGGCCAGGGCGCAGGCCAGCACGCTGGCAATGGTGTCGGCGTTGGTGTTGAGCAGCTGGCCCGCGCCGTCGTGGGTGATGGCGCAGAACACGGGTAGCAGGCCGGTTTCCAGCAACTGGCGCAGCAGGGGCACGTTTACCGCGTCGGCTGGCAGGTCGCCCACGAAGCCGTAGTCAATGTCCTTTACCGGCCGCAGCACGGCCCAGATGGCGTTGCCATCGGCGCCGGAGAGGCCCAGCGCATTTACGCCTGCGGCCTGCAGGCCGGCCACCACCTGCTTGTTGGTCTTGCCGGCGTAGAACATGGTTACGATGTCGAGGGTGGCCGCGTCGGTGATGCGGCGGCCCTGCACCATCTGGGGTTCCTGGCCCAGGTCGCGCAGCATCTGGCTGGCACCTTTGCCGCCGCCGTGCACCAGCACCTTGCGGCCCGGCACCCGCGCCAGCTCCCGCAGAAACCGCTGCAGCTGGGCGTCATCGTCAATAATGCCGCCCCCGATTTTAAAAATTTTCAGGCCTTCGCTCATAGGATGCAAGTAGGGAGAAATGAGGCACTGCGCGCCGTACGCTGCCAAAAGGAGGCTCATCGGGCCCCGGCCGGAGTGGACCGGCCAAACCGGGGAAGAATTTTTTTTGCTCCCGGAGCGGCAAAGTTTCCGAAAAAAATCATCTAGTTTTGCAACGATTTAGCGGTTTAAACGATTTAAACCGTGAAAACACTCCCTTGCCGCCCCGCGGCACCCGTCATGATTCAACTCTCTTCTATTGCGCTTCTGCGACGACCTCGACTGGTCGTGCGAATCATGCCAGCTTAACCGCTGGCTGCAATAGTACGTCCGGGTTCCGCCTCTACCGCGAACCGACGCCGGGTCCTCCCTCCGGAGCCCGCCCCAAGAGACCTTTCACGAATCAACCGACCTTAGTCCGAGTGTAAGCCTTCGTGTGACGTTGCCCGGCATCCGCCGGGATACCCCGCTCCCCGGCCTGCTGGCCCCACCTTCTTTTTGGGTTTTTGTCGCTATCGGCGTTTCTGCCTGAGCATAGGCTTTGCTTGGCCCGCGCCGTTCCCCTCCCGCTTTTCGTCTTCCCGAGTCTGCTGCCCAACTCAGGCAGCCCACCGAGCTTTGACCATGTTCCTACGAGTCGCCGATGCTGCCGATGCGCAGTATGTGGAAACCCTCTGTCAATGGTACGCCGAATCCGCCAAAACGCGGGGCGTAGGCATTGCCAAGCGTGATCCTAACTATCTGATTAAGAAGATGGAAAAGGGTGATGCCATCATTGCCTTCATCGATGACCAACTGGCGGGTTTCTGCTACATCGAAACCTTCGAGGACGCGAAATTCGTGGTGAACTCGGGGCTGATTGTGAACACCGAACTGCGCAAAGAGGGCCTGGGCCGCGCCATCAAGCACCGCGTGTTTGAGCTGTCGCGCACCAAGTACCCGGCGGCTAAGATCTTCGGTATCACCACCTCGGCGGCCGTGATGAAGATCAACAACGAGCTGGGTTACCGCCCCGTGACCTTCCCCGAGCTCACGCAGTCGGACGACTTCTGGAAGGGCTGCTCCAGCTGCAAAAACTACGGTATCCTGATGGAAAACCAGCGCAAAATGTGCCTCTGTACCGGCATGGTGTACGATACGCTGGACGACAGTTTCACGCAGCAATCCATTGAAATTCTGGCGCAGGAAGACCACAAAGTATAATTGGCGGTCATGCTGAGCTTGCCGAAGCATCTCGCGTGCTGACGTCTGCTTACTACTCCTGCATCAGCACGCGAGATGCTTCGGCTTCGCTCAGCATGACGTTCCTTTTCCCACAACATCAGCATGCGAGATGCTTCGACTACGCCTCCGGCTTCGCTCAGCATGACGTTCTTTTCCCATAACATTAGCACGCGAGATGCTTCGGCAAGCTCAGCATGACGTTCTCATAATCTTCAGCACTCCATGAAAAAAAAGGTAGTTCTCGCCTATAGCGGCGGCTTGGATACGTCCTATTGCGTGGTGTACCTGACCCGCGAGCTGGGTCTGGAAGTCCACACGGTGATTGTCAACTCGGGCGGGTTCTCCCAGGAGGAGTTGGCCGGCATCGAGCAGCGCGCCTACGAAATGGGCTCCACCCGCCACGAGGTGATTGACGTGACTGAGCGGTTCTACCAGCAGTGCCTGCGCTACCTGCTGGCCGGCAACGTGCTCAAAAACGATACCTACCCGCTGAGCGTGAGCGCCGAGCGCATGTTCCAGAGCCTGGCGCTGGCCGAGTATGCCCGGGAGAACAAGGCCGACTACATTGCCCACGGCAGCACCGGCGCCGGCAACGACCAGGTACGTTTCGACGTGGCCTTCTCGGTGATTTCGCCTAACACCGAAATCATCACGCCCATCCGCGACCTGGGCCTCTCACGCCAGCAGGAAATCGAATATCTGCAGCAGAATGGCGTGGAGATGAGCTGGGAAAAAGCCCGGTACTCCATCAACAAAGGCATCTGGGGCACCAGCGTGGGCGGCGTGGAAACCCTGACCTCGCGCCAGGGCCTGCCCGAGTCGGCCTGGCCGACGCAGCTGAGCAAGCACGAGCCGCAGGAAATCAGCATCACCTTCGAGAAAGGTGAGCCGGTAGCCCTGAACGGCGAAACCATGAAGCCGGTGGACCTGATTGTGGCCCTCAACGAACTGGCCGGCCAGTATGCCATCGGCCGCGACACTCACGTGGGCGACACGATTCTGGGTATCAAGGGCCGCGTGGGCTTCGAGGCCCCCGCACCACTGATTCTCATCAAAGGCCACCACCTGCTGGAAAAGCACACTTCCAGCCGCTGGCAACTGCTGCACAAGGACTACATCGCCAACTGGTACGGCACGCTGCTGCACGAAGCGCAGTACCTCGACCCGGTGATGCGCGACATGGAGGCCTTCCTAGAGTCGTCGCAGGAGCGGGTGTCGGGCACGGTGTACGTAACGCTGAAGCCCTACCAGTTTGAGCTGCTGGGCGTGGAGTCGCCCTTTGATATGATGCAGTCGAAGGTGGCCACCTACGGCGAGGAAAACAACGCCTGGGACTCGCGCGACGCGAAAGGCTTCATCAAAATCTTCAGCAACCAGCTGCGGATTCATGGCTCGTTCAATGAATAACTCATCTAACTCAACGAATGCCTCATCCCCCCAGCCCCCTTCTCCGGTAGAGAAGGGGGAGCCAGCTGCTAGCTCTAAAAAGCTAGAAACTAGTCCCCCCTCTCTACCGGAGAGGGGGCTAGGGGGTGAGGCGACCTGCGGCCGGATTAAGGCTGGTATCGTCGGCGGGGCCGGCTACACGGCGGGGGAGCTGCTGCGGATTCTGCTGCACCACGAGTTTGTGGAGCTGGGCGGCATCGTGAGTTCCTCCAACGCTGGCAACCCCATCCATCAGGTGCACGACGACCTGGTGGGCGAAACGGAACTGCGTTTCGCGGCCGCGCTGCAGGGCGACGAGGACGTGGTGTTTCTGTGCCTGGGCCACGGCAACTCCAAGGCCTGGCTGACCCAGCAGCCGCTGCCCGAAACCACCCACATCATCGACCTGAGCAACGACTTCCGCCTAGAAGCCGACGCCGAGTTTGAAGGCCGAGAGTTTGTGTACGGGTTGCCGGAGCTGAACAAGAACCAAATTCAGCAGGCCCAGAGCATTGCCAACCCCGGTTGCTTTGCCACGGCCATTCAGCTGGCACTGCTGCCGCTGGCTCAGGCCGGCAAGCTCCAGGACGACGTGCACGTATCGGCCATTACGGGCAGCACGGGCGCGGGGCAGGGCCTCTCGGAAACCGTGCATTTCTCGTGGCGCACCAACAACGTGTCCATCTACAAGCCCTTCACGCACCAGCATTTGGGCGAGATAGGGGAGAGCCTGGCGCAGCTGCAGCACGAGCTGGACGTGGACATCCACTTCATCCCGTACCGCGGCAACTTCACCCGGGGCATCTTCGCCAGCGTCTACACGCCGTCGGATCTGACCCAGGACGAGGCTCGCGCGCTGTACCAGCAGTTCTACCAGGACGCCCCGTTCACCACGGTGTCGGACACGGAAGTGCATCTGAAGCAGGTAGTCAACACCAACAAGTGCCTGCTGCACGTGCAGAAACTCGGCAAGCAGCTGCTCATCACCTCCGTTATCGACAACCTGGTGAAAGGCGCTTCCGGCCAGGCCGTGCAGAACATGAACCTCATCTTCGGCCTGCCCGAAACGACGGGACTGGGATTGAAGGCCGGACTGTTTTAAGCTGAACGTCATTCCGAGCTTGCCGAGGAATCTCGCGTGCTGACGTCCGGAATACCATTACAACATCAGCACGCGAGATTCCTAGGCAAGCTCGGAATGACGTTCAGCTTCGAGTTCTGCCGTACGTTTCTAAGTTCTAACCTCTCAGCTCTTACATCTATATCATGGAGCTTTTCAATGTGTATCCGCTCGTCAACATCACGCCAGTGAAGGCGCTGGGGGCGAAACTCTGGGACGACAAGGGCCAGGAGTATCTGGATTTTTACGGCGGGCACGCCGTTATCAGCATCGGCCACAGCCACCCGCACTACGTGCAGCGCCTCACCGGGCAGCTGCAGAACCTGGGCTTCTACTCCAACTCGGTGCAGATTCCGATTCAGCGGGAGCTGGCCGAGAAGCTGGGCCAAGTGTCGGGCTACGAGGACTACACGCTGTTTCTGTGCAACTCCGGGGCCGAGGCCAACGAGAATGCGCTGAAGCTGGCTTCCTTCCACACCGGCAAAAAGCGCGTCATAGCCTTCAAGGGCGCGTTCCACGGCCGCACCTCGGGCGCGGTAGCCGCTACGGATAACGCCAAAATCGTGGCACCTTTCAACGCCGACCACCACATCAGCTTCCTGGAGTACGATCTGGCGGCAGTAGAGCAGGTGCTACAGGGCGGCGACGTGTGCGGGGTCATCATCGAGCCCATCCAAGGCGTGGGCGGCATCATCATGCCTTCGGATGAGTTCCTGCAGGGGCTGGCGGCGCTGTGCAAGCAATACGGCGCATTGCTCATTGCCGATGAGGTGCAGAGCGGCTACGGCCGCAGCGGCAAGTTCTTCGCCCACCAGCACGCCGGCATCCGGCCCGATGTTATTTCGGTGGCCAAGGGCATGGGCAACGGCTTCCCCATCGGTGGCATCCTGATTGCGCCCGAGCTGAAAGCGTCCTACGGCCTGCTGGGCACCACCTTCGGCGGCAACCACTTGGCCTGCGCCGCCGCGCTGGCCGTGCTGGAAGTTATTGAGCAGGAAAACCTGGTGCAGCACGCCGCCGAGTTGGGCAACTACCTGCGCACGGAGCTGCTGGCCCACGCCGGGGCCGAGGAAATCCGGGGCCGGGGCCTGATGGTGGGCATCAAGTACGACTTCCCCATCAAGGACCTGCGCGACCAGCTGCTCGCGGAGCACCACATCTTCGTGGGCAACGCCTCCGACCCCACGGTGCTGCGCCTGCTGCCGCCGCTGAATATTACCAAAGCCGAGGTAGACCGGTTCTTGCAGGCGCTGTACGCGCTGACGGCGAAATCAGTAGAAGCCATTCAGCAAGCCTCGGCCCTAGATTAGAAGGGGGGAGAGACGCAATATCTTGCGTCTCGTCGTTGCTGATGTTGTTCAGTAAGCGCGGCTCCGGTCGTTCAGCGACGAGACGCAAGATATTGCGTCTCTGCACGGCTCTGAAAGCTCTTTAGCTTTGCTTTCCCACTGACCACCAGTCTCAAAAGCGAAACGCTGGCTCCGCACTTTGCAGGAGAGCAGACTAGGAGGTGAGGCACACGACAGAACAAGTACCCTGCTAGGTGGACTACCCCGGAGGGCCGTGCCGATTGGCGCGGCTGCCGGAGTACCGAAACGCCGGCGGAGGCTATACCGCAGAAAAAACACCGCATTCAGCCAGACAGGATAACCGGACAAGAGAGAGGCGCAGGGCGAAAAAAATAGCCCCGCCGGTATGTTGCCGAACGGTACAATACCGTAGCTTTGCACCATGCTTCAAGCACACAACTTGTTGATGAAGCGCGGAACCTTGCTCAACCAGGAACCGCGAGTGGACCGCAAGGTCTTCGATACCATTGGTTTTCCTGATTTTCCTTCTGTCGCTTTCGTTGTTTTTTCTGGGTATTGCCCCGCCACCGTTTCGGATTCCGAAACGGTTTTTTTATGCCCATTGAGTTCGTCGGCTTTCCTCTAGCAGTTCACTTTTTCTTCCTACCCGTATGGCCCGTAAAGATTTGCTCGACATCGCCTCCCTGCAGCGTGAGGAAATTGAGCTTTTGCTCGACCAGTCCACTGCCTTCAAGCAGCTGCTCATCAGCTCCGGGAAAAAGGTGCCCGTCTTGGAAGGTAAGTCGGTGCTGATGCTGTTCTACGAACCCAGCACCCGCACGCACTCTTCCTTCGAGGTGGCTGCCAAGCGCCTCTCGGCCGAAGTCACCAACTTCAACGTGGCCCATTCCTCCATCACCAAGGGTGAATCGGTGCGCGAGACGATTGAGACGCTCCAGGCGATGCGCACCGATTACATCGTGGTGCGGCACAGCCGGTCGGGCCTGCCAGGCATGATTGCGCGGCTCACCAAGGCGTCGGTTATCAACGCCGGCGACGGGGCACACGAGCACCCCACGCAGGCGTTGCTGGATGCCTTTACGATCAAGGAGAAATTTGCTGACCCCCGGGGCAAGCGGGTGCTCATCATCGGCGACATTCTGCACTCGCGGGTGGCGCGCTCCACCAGCACGCTGCTGCAGAAGCTGGGCGTGGAAGTGGCCTACCTCGGGCCGGGCTCCCTGGTGCCCAGGTTCGGCCCGGCCTCCATTCGCCGCTTCACCAACTACGACGAGGCCATGGCCTGGGGCCCCGATTTCGTGTACCTGCTGCGGGTGCAGATGGAGCGCCAGGACGTGCAGTTTTTCCCGACTCTGCGCGAGTACCACCGCATCTACGGCATCACCAACACCCGCCTGGAGGACATCCGCCAGCGGGGCCTCTACATCATGCACCCCGGCCCCGTCAACCGGGGCGTGGAGCTCTGCGACGCCGTGATGGACTATGAGCGCAGCCTCATCAACAACCAGGCAGAAAACGGCATTGCCGTGCGCATGGCCGTGCTCGACTGGCTCACGCCCGGTGGCGACCTGCCTAAGCCCGAGCCGGCGTACGCCACCCGGTCCGGGGCTGCCCCGGCGCTGGTAATGCCCTGAGCGCCGCCCGCTTTTTTCATCTCCTGCCAACCGCATTTCTATTCCCCCATCTTGCCCGCTAACAGCCCTTATCTTCCCATGATTCTGCTCCAAAACACCCGCATTGCTTCCGAAAACTCCCCCGTGCTTGTTGAGGGTGATGTGCTGATTGTCGACGGAATTATCCAGCAAATCGGTCCTGGTCTGGCTGTGCCGGAGGGTGCCCGCGTCATCGACGCCCGCGGCCGCATTCTGATGCCGGCCATGTTTGATGCCCACGTCCATTTCCGCGCCCCGGGCTTCGAGAACAAGGAAACCATCACCACGGGCAGCGAGGCGGCCATCAACGGCGGCGTGACCGGCGTGGTGATGATGCCCAACACCCGCCCGGCCATCGACTCGGCGGCGGTGGTGTCCACGGTGCTGGAAAGCGCCAAGCGCAAGTCCCGGATTCCGGTGTACACCTCCGGCTGCGTCACCAAGGACCGCGAAGGCAAGGAGCTGGCTGAAATCGACGGCATGCGCCTGCTTGGGGTGACGATGCTCACCGACGACGGCGACACCACCGGCGACCCGGCCGTGCTGCTGCGGGCCATGCAGTATGCCACCGAGTTCGGGATGTTCTTCGCCAGCCACTGCGAAGTGCCGGAGCTGGCCGGGCCGCGCGCCCTCAACGAAGGCGTGATGAGCTACCGGCTGGGCATCAAAGGCTCGCCGGCCTGCGCCGAGGAAATCATCATCGACCGCGACATCCGGCTGGCCCGGGCGGCAGGGGCGCACGTGCACATCCAGCACGTGTCCAGCAAAATGGGCATGGAAACCATTAAGTGGTGGAAGTCGCGCGGCGATGTGAAGGTGACGGCCGAGGTGGCCCCGCACCATTTGCTGTTCACCGAGGAGCACATCGGCGACTACGACACCAACTACAAGATGAACCCGCCGCTGCGCACTCAGGCCGACTGCGACGCGCTGCTGGAAGGGCTCAAGGAAGGTGTATTCGACCTCATTGCCACCGACCACGCCCCGCACACGCCCTTCGAGAAAGCCCAGGACTTCATCAGTGCCCCCAACGGCATCACCGGCCTGGAAACGGCGCTGGTGTCGCTCTACCACTTCTTCGTGCGGCCCGAGAAATTCGGGTGGGATTTGGTAGTGAAGCGCTACTCCGCCGAGCCCCGCCGCCTGATGGGCCTGCCGGTGCCCACCATCGAAGTCGGCCAGCCGGCCGAGTGCCTGCTGTTCGACACCGAAGCCGAAACCACCTTCACCAAGGAGTTCATGAAGTCCAAATCCCAGAACACGCCCTTCATCAACCAGACGCTGCAAGGCCGGGTGGATGTAGTGATTCTGGGTTCGGAAATCCTGCTGGAGCGGGAAGCCACGGTGGCCATCGGCTAGCTAATCGCAATAAAGAACGTCATGCTGAGCGCAGCCGAAGCATCTCTACCGCTTCGTGTGCACGGCAGCAAAGTCTGAACCTAATAGGCACTGTCTTGATGTGGATTGAGCACGTTTTGAACCCCAAGACCATAACGAGTATCTACCCAACTGAACCTCCGTCCTTGGAGCAGATACAGCTGGCTGAGGTAGCCATTGTTTGCGGCGGTGACCTACAGTGTAAGCTTCATTTCAATTTGAAGGATTTTCCTGCTGACGCCCCGATCAAATGGGTACAGCGGAATTGTAACACAGTTCAACTGAGCCTGAACCTGATTCAAACCGAACTGATTCAGTGCACTATTCCTGGCGGAAGCGGCATTGGAGACCTAAGTATCATGCACGACGGGAAACGCTTTCAGGTAACATTCACTACCCAGCCGCAAGTAGTCGTTTTTCAAGCAACGGCTACTTGGATACATGTAGACAACATATCGGGCTACCAAAAAGAACTTCGTTGACCGCTCCACGAAGCAGTAGAGATGCTTCGACTTCGCTCAGCATGACGACTAAATAACTTCAATGAATACACCTTCCTCCGATACTCCCGCCGCCGACCAGCCCCTGGTGGGTGTGGTGATGGGCTCCAGCAGCGACTGGGAAACCATGAAGCACGCCGTGCAGATCCTCACGCAGTTTGGCGTAGCCCACGAGGCCCGCGTGGTATCAGCCCACCGCATGCCCGACGACCTGTTTGCCTACGCCGAGCAGGCCGGGCCGCGGGGCCTGCAGGCCATCATTGCCGGAGCGGGCGGCGCGGCCCACCTGCCAGGCATGCTGGCCGCCAAAACTACCGTGCCCGTGCTGGGCGTGCCCGTGGCCAGCCGCCACCTGCAGGGCGTCGATTCGCTGCACAGCATCGTGCAGATGCCGAAGGGAATTCCCGTTGCCACGTTTGCCATCGGCGAGGCCGGGGCCGCCAACGCGGCGCTGTTTGCCGTGAGCCAGCTGGCCCTGCACGATGCCCGCCTGGCTGCCCAACTCCACACCTTCCGGGCCGAGCAGACCGCAGCCGCCCGGGCCATGAAGCTGCCAGTATGAGTATGAGCGAGGCTCCTGATATGACCACCATGACCCCCGTTTTCCCCGGCAGCACCGACGCCGCCGGCCGGCCGGCCACGCTGGGCGTGCTGGGCGGCGGCCAGCTGGGCCGTATGCTGGTACACGCGGCTCAGCGCCTGGGCTACCGCACCGCCGTGCTGGAACCCGACCCGCAAAGCCCGGCCGGGCTGGTGAGCCACCACCACATCCAGACCAACTACGACGACCCGACCGGGCTGGTGCAGTTGGCTGACCTGTGCCAGGCTATCACCACCGAGTTTGAAAACGTGCCCGCCGCGGTGCTGCACACCCTGGCCCAGGCCCGTCCCGTGGCCCCGGCCGCGGCTGCGGTAGCCATTGCCCAGGACCGCATCGAGGAAAAAGCCCACTTCGCGGCCTGCGCCGCCGTGTCGGGGGTGACGTGCGCGCCTTACGCCGTACTAGAGACGCAAGCCCAGTTGCAGGCCGTGCAAAACGAGCGGCCCGACCTGCTGCCCGGCATCCTGAAAACGGCGCGCCTGGGCTACGACGGCAAGGGCCAGATCCGGGTGAAAACCGCGGCGGAGCTGACGGCCGCTTGGGCAGAGCTGGGCGGCGTGGCCTGCGTGCTGGAAAAGATGCTGCCACTCACGGCCGAGTGCTCGGTGCTGGTGGCGCGCGGCTGGGACGGGCAGGTGGTGAGCTTCGCGCCCCAGCGCAACGTGCACGTGGCCGGTATTCTGGCCGTGACGCACGCCTACGAAGGGGCTTTGCCACCGGCATTAGCCGATCAGGCCCGCGCCGCCGCTGTGGCTATTGCCGGGCACATCGGCTACGTGGGGGTGCTGTGCGTGGAGTTTTTTGTGGTGGCCGATGGCAGTGAGCAAGGCCAGCTAATCGTCAACGAAATGGCCCCGCGCCCCCACAACAGCGGCCACTACACCCTGGATGCCTGCGACGCCTCGCAGTTCGACCTGCAGGTGCACACGATGGCGGGCTTGCCCTTGCTGCCGCCCCGCCAGCACTCCCCGGCCATCATGCTCAACCTGCTCGGCGACGTGTGGCTGGATACCCAGGGCCAGCCGCAGGAGCCCGACTGGACCGCCGTGCTGGCGTTGCCGGGCGCGCACCTGCACCTCTACGGCAAGCAGCAGGCCCGCGCCGGCCGCAAAATGGGCCACCTCACTATCACCGGCTCGGCCGTGGCAGGCGTCCGAACGGTGGCGCGCCAGGCGGCGGCGCTGCTGGGCCTGCCGGGCCAGGACGACATCTAGAGGCCGTGTAGGCGGGTCGCCTAACCTCTTGGCACCCTCTCCGGAAAGGAGAGGGCTAATGTTTAAAAAGTAGTTTCTAACTAACCCTTTTACACCTCATCACCAGTCACAGATTCTAGCCTACAAACTAGAAACTAGTTCCCCCTCTCTGCAGGAGAGGGGGCTAGGGGGTGAGGCCAATCGTATGAATCAAACAGTAAAACTTGTTCTCGAAGACGGTACCGAAATCGAGGGCCAGTCGTTCGGCGCCTTCACCTCCGCCGCGGGCGAAGTGGTATTCAGCACGGCCATGACCGGCTACCCCGAAAACCTCACCGATCCGTCCTTCGCCGGCCAGATTCTGGTGCTCACCTACCCCATGGTGGGCAACTACGGCGTGCCCGGTGAGGAGCTGTACGAGTCGATTTCCAAGATTTTCGAGTCCGACAAGATTCACATTGCCGGGCTGGTGGTCAACTACTACTCCGAGGAGCACAGCCACTGGAACGCTGCCAAGAGCCTGGGCGACTGGCTGGCGGAATACAACATCCCCGGCATCTTCGGCGTCGATACCCGCATGCTCACCAAGAAGCTGCGCGAGAAGGGCGCCATGCTCGGCAAGATTGTGGCCGAGCAGGACGTGCCCCTGCACGACCCCAACCTGGAAAACCTGGTGGCCCAGGTGAGCCCCCAGGGCGTGCAGCACTACGGCACAGGCCAGCACAAAATCGTGCTGGTAGACTGCGGCACCAAAACCAATATCATCCGCTGCTTCCTGGAGCGCGACGTGGAGCTGATTCGGGTGCCCTGGGACTACGATTTCACGACCCTGGATTACGACGGCCTGTTTCTGAGCAACGGCCCCGGCGACCCGAAAATGTGCGAGGCTACCATCCAGAACCTCCAGAAAGCCCTGCAACAGGACAAGCCCATCTTCGGCATCTGCCTGGGCTCCCAGCTCATGGGCCTCGCCGCCGGCGGCGACACGTTCAAGCTGAAATACGGCCACCGCAGCCACAACCAGCCCGTAAAGCTCACCGGCACCCAGCGCTGCTACATCACCAGCCAAAACCACGGCTTCGCGGTGGATACCGCCACCCTGCCCGCCGAATGGGACATGCTGTTCGAGAACCTCAACGACGGTACCTGCGAAGGCATCAAGCACGCGTCCAAGCCGTTCTTCTCTACCCAGTTCCACCCCGAAGCCGCCGGCGGCCCCCAGGATACGGAGTTTCTGTTTGATGACTTTTTGAAAGCGGTAGCGGCCTACAAAGCCGGCCGGTAACGGTCGGGCGTGGTGGTTTCGGTTGACTTGCTTTCTGTACTGCGTTTTGTTTTTGCTGTTCCGTTAAGCGCATGAAAGAGAAAAACTCCGGCATTCCTTCCTGGGCATACCTGCTGATGGGACTGGTGGCATTCGGACTATACTACGGCAGCAAGCAGCTGACGGGGGAGGACGTCATGCGGCTGGCACTGGGTAAGAAGGCAGGAGCGGTGCTTTCGGCCGCCGACTGGGGGCCGGTTTCGCCCCGCATCCTGAACCACACCGGCAAAATCGTCTCCCGTAAACTCAAGGCCGGGAAGCCAGGTCCCCAGCAGGATTCCCTCACGTTCCACCTCGTGCTGAAAGGTGAAAAAGCCACCGCCACCATTCGAACCAGCATGCAGCGCCAGCCCTCGGGTACCTGGGACGTCACCAAGAGCGACACGGTGTACTCCCGCTAAATCTGTTGCGCCCCGGTTGCGGCCGGTTTCGCGCCATTGCCTTTGAACACGGCTGCTCCCGCGCAGTCTGTTACCCAACCCTCACGACCTAATGAACAAACCCAACAAAGTCCTCATCCTTGGTTCCGGCGCCCTCAAAATTGGCGAGGCCGGGGAGTTCGATTATTCCGGCTCGCAGGCCCTCAAGGCGCTGAAGGAGGAAGGCATCCGCACCATCCTCATCAACCCCAACATTGCCACCGTGCAGACGTCGGACGACATTGCCGACGACGTGTACTTCCTGCCCGTGACGCCCTACTTCGTGGAGGAGGTCATCAAGAAGGAGCAGCCCGACGGCATTCTGGTGGCTTTCGGCGGCCAGACGGCCCTGAACTGCGCCGTGGCCCTGTACCGCGGCGGCGTGTTTGAGAAGTACAACGTGCGCGTGCTCGGCACGCCCGTGCAAAGCATCATCGACACCGAGGACCGCGACATCTTCAAGGAAAAGCTCGACCAGATCGGCGTGCTCACGGCCCGCAGCGAAGCCGTAACCACGATGGAAGGCGCCCTGGCCGCGGCCGAGCGCATTGGCTTCCCCATCATCGTGCGCGCCGCCTTTGCCCTGGGCGGTTTGGGCAGCGGTTTCGCCAACAACATGGATGAGCTGCGCACCCTGGCCCAGAAGGCCTTCTCGACGTCCGACCAAATTCTGGTGGAAGAGTCCTTGAAGGGCTGGAAAGAAGTGGAGTACGAGGTGGTGCGGGATGCGTTTGACAACTGCATCACCGTCTGCAACATGGAAAACTTCGACCCCATCGGCATCCATACCGGGGAGAGTATCGTGGTGGCCCCGTCGCAGACGCTCAGCAACCGCGAGTACCACAAGCTGCGCAGCATCGGCATCCAGACCATCCGCCACCTGGGCATCGTGGGCGAGTGCAACATTCAGTACGCCCTCGACCCGCACTCGGAGGAATACCGCGTGATTGAGGTGAATGCGCGCCTCTCGCGCTCCTCGGCCTTGGCGTCCAAGGCCACGGGCTACCCGCTGGCCTTCGTGGCCGCCAAGCTGAGCTTGGGCTACTCTTTGGCCGAGCTCAAGAACAGCGTCACGCAGACCACTTCGGCCTTCTTCGAGCCCTCGCTCGACTACCTGGTGGTGAAGCTGCCGCGCTGGGATTTGGGTAAGTTTTCGGGCGTGCAGCGCGAGATTGGCTCGGCCATGAAGAGTGTGGGCGAGGTGATGGCCATCGGCAAAACCTTCGAGGAAGCCGTGCAGAAGGGCCTGCGCATGCTCGACACCGGCCGGCGCGGCTTCGTGGCCAACAAGCCCGAGCCCATCGACCTGACCAAGCTCGACACGCTGCTGAGCGAGCCCAACGAGGAGCGCATCTTCGCCATCAACGAGGCCTTCCAGGCTGGCTACGACGTGGAGCGCGTGTACGAGCTCACGCGCATCGACCGGTGGTTTTTGCAGCGCCTCTACGGCATCTACCAACTGGGCCAGCAGCTGGCCGAAAAGCGCCGGCAGGGCGGCCTCGACGCCCTGGAAACCGACCTGCTGCGCCAGGCCAAGAAAATGGGCTTTTCGGACCAGCAGCTGGCCGTGCAGCTTCTCGGTTCGGCCGAGGTGAAGGCCAACGAAATGCTGGTGCGCGCCCGCCGCAAGGCCCTGGGCGTGGTGCCCGTGGTGAAGCAAATCGACACGCTGGCGGCCGAATTCCCGGCCCAGACCAACTACCTCTACCTCACCTACCACGGCACCGAAAACGACCTGGAACCAGAAACCGATAAATCGGTGGTGGTGCTGGGCTCGGGCGTGTACCGCATCGGCTCGTCGGTGGAGTTTGACTGGTGCGGGGTAAACGCGGCCCAGACGGTGAACGAGGAAGGCTACAAGTCCATCATCATCAACTACAACCCCGAAACCGTGAGCACCGACTATGACGTGTCGGACCGCCTCTACTTCGAGGAATTGAGCTACGAGCGGGTGATGGATATTCTGGACTTCGAGACGCCCCAGGGCGTGATTCTGAGCACCGGCGGCCAGATTCCCAACAACATTGCCACCCGCCTCGAAGCGGCCGGCGCGCCCATCCTGGGCACCGCCGCCGCCCGCATCGACGAGGCCGAAAACCGCCACAAGTTCAGCAGCATCCTGGACGAGCTGGGCATTGCCCAACCGCGCTGGAGCGAGCTGACCACCATGGAGGCCATTTACGGCTTCGTGAAGGAAGTGGGCTTCCCGGTGCTGATCCGGCCGAGCTACGTGCTGTCGGGCGCGGCCATGAACGTGGTGTCCAACGTGCCGGAGCTGGAGGAGTACCTGAAGCTGGCCGTGGACGTGAGTGCCGAGTACCCGGTGGTGGTGTCGCAGTTCATCCAGGATGCCAAGGAAATCGAGCTGGACGCGGTGGCCGACCAGGGCGAAATCGTGAGCTACGCCATTTCCGAGCACGTGGAGTTTGCCGGCGTACACTCCGGCGACGCCACCATGTACTACCCGCCCCAGCGCGTGTACGTGGGCACGGTGCGCAAGCTCAAGGTCATTGCCGAGAAGATTGCCCGGCGCTTCCAGATCAGCGGGCCGTTCAACATCCAGTTCCTGGAGAAAAACCGCGAAATCCGCGTGATTGAGTGCAACCTGCGCGCCTCGCGCTCTTTCCCGTTCGTGAGCAAGGTTTCGGGCCACAACCTGATCAAGAAGGCCACCAAGGTGCTGCTGGGCCAGCACGTGGAGCGCGACGCGAGCGAGCTGGTGTACGATCTGCCCTTCGTGGGCGTGAAGGCCTCGCAGTTCTCCTTCACCCGCCTGCAGGGCGCCGACCCGGTGCTGCGCGTGGACATGACCAGTACCGGCGAAGTAGGCTGCCTGGGCGACACGGCCGAGGAAGCCCTGCTCAAGTCGCTGCTGAGCGTGGGCTACCGCATTCCGGAGAAAACGGTGCTGATTTCCAGCGGCCCGCTGACGTCCAAAGTGGCCCTGCTGGAATCGGCGCAGGTGCTGGTGCAGAAGGGCTACACGCTCTACGCCACCCACGGCACGCACAGCTTCTACGCCGAAAACGGGGTGCCCAGCACCCTGGTCTACTGGCCCGATGAGCTACAGGAGCCCAACGCCCTGACCTACCTGCGCGAGCGAAAAATCGACCTGGTCATCAACATCCCCAAGAACACGACCAAGGGCGAGCTGGACAACGACTATAAAATCCGCCGCACGGCCGTGGACTTCAACATCCCGCTCATCACCAACGCCCGCCTGGCCAAAGCCTTCATTCACGCCTTCACCACCCTGAAGCTCGAGGATCTGAGCATCAAGAGCTGGAAGGAATTTAAGGCCATGTAAGCTGGTCGGCTGAATAAACAGAAAGGGACGTCATGCTGAGCCTGTCGAAGCATCTCTACCGCTTCGTTGCCCAGCATCAGCACTGACCGAATAAAGCCAGAACGTCATGCTGAGCGAAGCCACAGTATCTCTCCTGATAGTAACTCCTCTCGTGAGGACGCCCCCTGGAGGGATACTTCGGCTTCGCTCAGCATGACGTTCTAATTTTTCGGCGGTTCTGCGTAATGTAGCCGCATGTATGTCTACATTCTGACCAACCCGACCCAAACCGTGCTCTACATCGGCGTCACCAACGACCTGGCCCGCCGCCTATACGAGCACAGTCAGGTCCGCGGCGACGCGGGCAAGTTCACCGGCCGCTATCAAGCGGATTTGCTGGTGTACTTCGAGCAGTGCCCGGATGCCACGCAGGCCATTGCACGGGAAAAGCAGCTGAAAGGCTGGACGCGGCAGAAGAAAGACGCACTGATTGCGGCTTTTAATCCGACGTGGCAGGCTATTGATTTGCAGACGTGGGCAGGATAAGTTCAACGAAGCGGTAGAGATGCTTCGGCAAGCTCAGCATGACGTTCTTGTATTTGTAAGTCTTGTTCCAACCGTGGCTATGTCTCACTATCTCGCAGCATCGGAGTTAACAGCACGTCTACATCTAGGAAAAGAGGTAGAGCAGTGGCTTTCCCACGAGCAGGAGGCGGAATATACCTTCATAAGGTGGATGGTCCTCAGCAAGAATAAAAACCAGTTTATCGTCACCTACTTTGAATCGTTCGATGAAGGGGACGAAGACTTTCATGACGTACATGAGTTTTCTGTGCTCGACCCGGAGGATGCTCCTTATGGCGTCACTCATGAGTTTGACTCAGTGGAGGAAGCCCTTGCTTTTGCTGTTGAAGCCTATGGAGCTGCTATAGATAAGTTTGTCACAGGTGGGATGATACAAAACGAGTACGCTAAGCATCTAGGCCAGCACTAAGCACCATATTAAATCAACGAAGCGGTAGAGATGCTTCGACAAGCTCAGCATGACGACCAAACGACAGACCGCCCCTTTCGTCTGCCGTTCTGAAACCCCGTAGAAAATCCCATGAAAAACTTCACGTCCTTCGCCGATGCGGGCGACCATAACGCCCTGTTGCAGCAAGCCCTGGAAATCAAGGCCAACCCCTTCGGCTACCAGCACGTCGGGCGCAACAAAACTGTCGGGCTGATTTTCTTCAACCCCAGCCTGCGCACCCGGCTCAGCTCGGTGAAGGCGGCCTACAACCTGGGCGCGCAAGCCTGGGTGCTCAACGCCGGCGCCGACTCCTGGACCCTGGAAATGAACGACGGCGCGGTGATGAACGGCTCGACCCAGGAGCACATCAAAGACGCCATTGCCGTGATGAGCCAGTACTGCGACGTGCTGGGCGTGCGCACCTTCCCCACGCTCAAGGACCGCGAGGCCGACTACAGTGAGGAAGTATTCAACAAAATCATGCAGTACGCCACCGTGCCCGTCATCAGCCTGGAAAGCGCCACCCGCCACCCGCTGCAAAGCTTCGCCGACCTGATTACGGTGGCCGAAACCAAGCAGAAGGAGCGCGTGAAAGTGGTGCTCACCTGGGCCCCGCACGTGCGCGCGTTGCCCCAGTGCGTGCCCAACTCGTTCTGCGACTGGTTCACCGATATCGACTGGGTGGACTTCGTCATTACTCACCCCGAAGGCTACGAGCTGGACCCCATCTTCACCCGCGGCGCCCGCATCGAGTACGACCAGCAGAAGGCCCTCGAGGGCGCCGACTACGTGCAGGCCAAGAACTGGAGCAGCTACTACGACTACGGCCAGGTGCTGAGCACCGACCGTTCCTGGATGCTCACGCCCGAACACATGGCCCTCACCGACAACGCCCGGTTCCTGCACTGCCTGCCCGTGCGCCGCAACGTGGAAGTCTCTGACGCCGTGCTCGACTCGCCCAATTCCCTCATCATTCAGGAAGCCGGCAACCGCACTTTCTCCATGCAAACCGTCCTGCACGAGTTGCTGAAGTAGAGTTGCTGGTTGTCAGTTGTTGGTTGTCAGAAAGAACGGTCATCCTGAGCGAAGCGAAGGACCTTGTCACGCTGGAACGACCATCGCACAAACGAATCGTTTTAATGTGAGAAGATCCTTCGCTCCGCTCAGGATGACCGTTCTTTCTGACAACTGACAACTGACAACTGACAACTGACAACCAACAACTCACAACGCCAGGCCCAGCTGCTGGCCGACCAGGTCTTCCTGGCTTTCAAGGTTGGAGAGGGTGAGGCCGAGCAGGCGCACGCCCCGGGGAAGCGGCAGCTGAGCCCGGAGCAGTTCCTGGGCGAGGCGCTCGGCCTGGTCGCGGTGGGGCAGGGGGGCGAAAAGGGTGCGGCTGCGGGTGATTTGCTGGAAGTCGGCGTACTTGATTTTGAGCGTGAGCGTGCGGCCGCGCAGGCCCAGGCGCTGGGCCTGCTCCCAGGTGGCAGTGAGGCAGGGCAGCAGGCGGGCCCAAAGGTCGTCGTAGCTGGTCAGGTCGTGCTCGAAGGTGGTTTCCGAGCCGATGGACTTGCGCACCCGGTCGGGCCGCACGGGCCGCGGGTCCTGGGCCCGGGCGATAAGGTAGTAGTAGCCGCCGGCCTTGCCGAAGTGCTGGCGCAGAAACGTTTCCGACTGCTGCCGTAAATCGAGGCCCGAGAAGATGCCGAGCTGGTTGAGCCGGGCCGCGGTGGCCGGCCCGATGCCGTGAAACTCGCCCACCCGCAGCTTCTCCACGAAGGCCAGCCCCTGCTCGGGCCGGATCACGAACTGGCCGTTGGGTTTGCGGTAATCGGAGGCCAGCTTGGCCAGAAACTTATTGTAGCTGATGCCGGCCGAGGCCGTGAGCTGGGTCTGGCGCAGAATCTCGGCCCGGATGTGGCGGGCTACCTCGCTGGCCAGGGGCAGCCCCTTGAGGTTTTCGGTCACGTCGAGGTAGGCCTCATCCAGGGAAAGCGGCTCGATAAGCGGCGTGTACTCGGCGAAGATGGCCCGGATCTGCCGCGAAACTTCCTTGTACACCTCGAAGCGGGGCTTCACGAACACCAGCTCCGGGCACTTGCGCAGGGCCGTGGCGGCGGGCATGGCCGAGCGCACCCCGAACCGGCGGGCCTCGTAGCTGGCCGCCGCCACCACGCCCCGGGCCCGGGCTCCGCCCACGGCCACGGGCCGCCCGCGCAGCTCCGGCTGGTCGCGCTGCTCCACGGAGGCGTAGAACGCGTCCATGTCGAGGTGAATGATTTTGCGGGTTTCGGCGGTGGGTTCCACCCCCAAATTTCGGTAAGCCCGGCCGGAAAACCAGCGGCGGCTTCCGGCGGCCCGGCCGGGGCCAGCTGGAAGCGGGGCGGCGGACGTCTGCCGGGCCGGCCGTATCTTGGGGCGCCGCCGCCATGAAATACGCCGACTTCAAACAGCTGCACATGTACCGCCAGACGGAGTACCTGCGCCGGCACGGCCGCCTGCTGGCCGAGCGGCGCCAGGACAGCTTCCGCCTGCGCCTGTTTGCGGTGGCCGACTTCTACGCCGAGGAATGGTGCGAGTACGACTCGGAGCATATCCTGTTCCTTCACCTCTTCCAGCACTCCGGCGGCCTGCGCGACTACCTCGACGCCATCCGCCTGCCGAAGGGGCTGTAAACGGCCCGTAAAGGCGGCCCGTCCGGACTTTTTCTTCGCTCTGCCTTCTTAGTTTTTTTCCGCCGGCCGTTCTACGTCCACAATTTCTTCCTTGGCCAGCATGATGTTCAGGTCGTAGCGGGTGAGCTCGAGCGGGTCGGAGCCGAAGTTCTCGGGGCGGTTGAGCTCGTTGACCTTGGTCTGGTTGTCGATTTCGTAGTTGTTGGCCAGCAGCTTCACGGCGTTGCCGGTCACGTCCTGAACCTTCCAGAGCGAATAGTGGCCGTTGGCGGTGCGCACGTGGTAGAGGTCGCCCTTGTGGGGCAGGGTGATAAACGACTGGTTGGCCCGCGCATCGTTGCTGTGAGCTACCAGCCCCCATCCCAGTCCGACCAGGGCTACCAGCAGGCCTGCAAAATGCCACCACGGGGCGCGGCTGCGCTGCTTGAGCTGCCGGAATGCCTGCTTCAGCGAGGCATCCATTTCCTTGGGTCGCACAACGAACTGGCAGTGGGCGCACTCTGCTGCCCCCGTTTTGCCAATGGGCAGCAGCGGAAACCAGTACACGTGCGCGTAGCGCCCGAATACGCTCGTGCGCAGTCCATCGGAGGTGGCGCAGGCCGGGCAGGTGCCCGCCACGGGCTCGGTAAGCAGGTGCGAAGCGCGGTAACCGTAAATAAGCATATCAGTCGGAAAATAGGGCCCGGTGCCCGCATTCACAAACGTCCCGGCCTCAGCGCAGGCTGCCGGAAGAATCAGCCGGTCAATATTCGGGGTTTTTACCCGAAAAGCCGCGCAGTATTCTCGTGGCTTCCTGTTCGGGTGCTCCCTGTTCGGGTACTTCCTGACTACCAGGCCTGCCGGCGGCGGCGGCGCGGCCCCGGCGTGCTTGGCCAGGGCTGGTGGCGGAGGGCGAGTACCCATCTGAAATGCCCGGCTTGGTTTCCGGACATTTTGGGCAAACTTTAGCTCGTCGCAATTAAAAGCAAGTCGTTATGAAAAAACTCCTGATGGGGCTGCTGCTGCTCAGCACCTATGCCGTGGCCCAGGATGCCGCTACGTACCAGACGCCGCCCCAGGCCCTGGCCGACCTCGTAACCGTGCCGCCCACCCCGGGCGTGAGCGTCGACTCCAAGGGCCAGTACCTGGTGATTCTGGAGCGGGCCGCCAACCCCACCATTGCCGAGCTTTCGCAGCCCGAGCTGCGGCTGGCGGGCCTGCGCCTCAATCCCGCCACCACCGGCCCCAGCCGGGCCCAGTACCTGACCGGGCTGAAGCTCAAAAAAATACCGTCCGGGGCCGAAGTGCCGGTAACGGGCCTGCCCGCCGACGCCCGCCTGAGCTACGTGCAATGGTCGCCCGACGAAACCCGGATTGCCTTCACTCACACCACCGATAGCCAGATCGAGCTCTACGTGGCCGACGTGGCCACCGCCGCGGCCCGGCGGGTGGGCAGCGTGGCCCTGAACGCCGTGCTGGGCACGCCCTATGCCTGGCTTTCCGATGGGCAGGGTTTTATCGTGCGGGCCGTACCGGCCGGGCGCGGGCCCGCGCCGGCAGTGAGCCGGGTGCCGGCCGGCCCCACGGTACAGGAAAACCTCGGCCGCTCGGGCCAGGCCCCCACCTACCAGGACCTGCTCAAAAACCCCTCCGACGAGGCGCAGTTCCAGTATTACGCCACGGCCCAGGTTATGCGCCTGGGGCTTGATGGCCAGACCCGGCCCATCGGCCAGCCGGGTATCATGGCCGAGGCCCAGCCCTCACCCGATGGCCGCTACGTGCTCACCCAGACCCTGCACGCCCCGTTCTCCTACCTCGTGCCGGTGTACCGCTTCCCCACGCGCACGGAGGTGTTTACCCTCGATGGCACCCGGGTGAAACTACTGGCCGACACGCCCGCCCAGGAAAACGTGCCCTACAGCCCCGATGGCGCCCCCACCGGCCCACGCGACTACGACTGGCGCAACGACGCGCCGGCCACCGTCTACTACACCGAAGCCCAGGACGGGGGCAACCCCAGGCAGCCGGCCGCCATCCGCGACAAAGTATTCGCCCTCGAAGCGCCCTTTACGGGCAGACCCAAGCAGATTTACGCTGCCCAATACCGCTTCCGCGGCTTTGAGTGGGGCGACGACAACGTGGCCCTGGCCACGGAAACGTGGTGGCAGTCGCGCAAGACGCTCACTAAACTTGTGAAGCCGCGCACCTGGCAGGCTAGTACCCTCTTCGACCGCTCCTTTGAAGACCGCTACTCCGACCCCGGCCGGCCCGATACCCGCCGCAACCAGTACGGCCGCGACGTACTCAACCTGCTGCCCCAGAACGAACTGCTGCTGCTCAATGGCACGGGCGCCTCGGCCGATGGCGACCGGCCCTTCGTGAGCCTGCTCAACCTCAAAACCGGCAAAAGCCAGGAGCTCTGGCGCTCCCAGGCCCCCGTCTTCGAGCGGCCCGTGGCCGTGCTTGATGCCCGGAACCGGGTGCTGCTCACCACCCAGGAGCAGCCCGCCGAAAACCCGAACTACTACGTACGCAACCTCGTGCGGCGCATCGCCCCGTTGCAGATCACCAATTTTCCCCACCCGTACCCTCAGCTTAAAGGCATCCAGAAGGAACAGCTGCGCTACAAGCGGGCCGACGGGGTGGAGCTGACGGCCATGCTCTACCTGCCCGCGGGCTATAAGAAGGAGGACGGCCCGCTGCCCACCTTCCTGTGGGCTTACCCGGCCGAGTTCAAGAGTGCCGCCGCCGCCGGCCAGGTCAACGGCTCGCCCTATCAGTTCAACCGCATCAGCTACTGGGGGGCGGCGGCCTTCGTGACCATGGGCTACGCCGTGCTCGATAACGCCAGCATCCCCATCGTGGGCGAGGGCGACAAGGAGCCCAACGACACCTACGTCACCCAGCTCGTGGCCAGCGCCCGGGCCGCCATTGAGGAGGGCGTGCGCCGGGGCGTGGTGGATGCCAACCGCGTGGCCGTGGGCGGCCACTCCTACGGGGCTTTCATGACGGCCAACCTGCTCACCCACAGCAACATGTTCCGGGCCGGGGTGGCCCGCAGCGGGGCCTATAACCGCACGCTCACGCCCTTTGGCTTCCAGAATGAGCAGCGTACCTACTGGCAGGCCCCCGACGTGTACAATACCATGTCGCCCTTCCAGAACGCCGACAAGATGAAGACCCCGCTGCTGCTCATCCACGGCGAGGCCGACAACAACACCGGCACCTTCCCCATGCAGTCGGAACGCTACTACACGGCCCTCAAGAGCTATGGCGCCAGCACCCGCCTGGTGCTGCTGCCCTACGAGAGCCACGGCTACACCGGCAGGGAATCACTGCTGCACATGCTCTGGGAGATGAACAGCTGGCTCGATAAATTCGTGAAGAACGCCCCCGCCCCGACCCCCGAAAAGGCCGCCGGCCCGACCGGCACGAAGTAGCCAGCACGTCGATAATCCAGTACATGGATAAAGTACAACGCCCCGCTCACGTAGTGAGCGGGGCGTTGTACTTTAATACTACGGCAACCGGCGCGGGAGCTACCCCGGCTGCCTAGCCGCACAAGGCCGGCCCATTTTTTCCTGGCGGCGGGGCAGCCGGCGTCAGGCCCGCACCATGTGGAGGTGCGGAATGCCGTCTTCGAGGTAGCCCGCACCCACCTGCCGGAAGCCGAAACTCTCGTAGAACGCCTGCAGGTAGCGCTGGGCCCCGATCTGGATGGGCTGGGAGCCGAACAGTTGCGCCAGGGCGGCCAACGACTCGCGCAGGAGCTCCCGGCCGTGGCCGCCGCGGCGGTGGCGCGGGCTCACCACCACCCGCCCGATGCTGGCCTCGGGGTAGCTGATGCCGGCCCCGAACAGGCGGCTGTAGGCGGCCAGTTCGCCCGCCGCCGTGTAGCCCAGCAGGTGCCAGGCGGCCTGGTCCTGGCCGTCGATATCCTGAAACGGGCAGGTTTGCTCCACCACGAAAACTTCGGAGCGCAGTTGCAGCAGGGCGTAGAGTTCGGCCGTAGTCAGGTCGGCGAAGGGTTTGAGGGTCCAGGTCAGGGGCATGGGGCAAAGGTAGCAGGGCGGAGCGGGTGGTCAAGGGCAGGGGGCTGCCCGGCCCGGCTGGTATTTATCTATTTTGTTGGATATTCGCGGTAAGCCTGACGGTGGCTGCGGGAGACATATTTCCGCCCCGCCCGCTCCGCCCGGCAAATCCGTGTTTTGTATGGCGTTCAGCGGCCGTTTTCTACTGTTCTGCGCGATGTGGCTGCTGAGCGTGACCGGCGTCGCTCAGCCCTCGGCCCACCGCTCCGCCATCGACAGCCTGCGCCAACTGGTGCTCCAGACCCCCGCCGACAGCAGCCGGGTGGAGCTGCTCTACCGCCTCAGCGACCAGTTCTGGGCTTCCAATACCGATTCGGCGGCCGCGTATGCCCACCGGTCTTTGGCCCTGGCCCGGCAGCTGGGTCACCGCCGGGGCGAGGGCGCGGCGCTCAACCGCCTGGGCGCGGCCCTGCGCGAGAGCAACCTGGCCGAGGCCCTGCGCCTGTTTCAGCAGTCCCTGCGCATTGGCCAGCAGCTGCGCGATACCAGTCTGCAGGCCCAGAACCTGCGCAGCATCGGCATCATCTACGTGTACCTGCGCGACCGGCAGGTGGGCCTCTCGTACTACTTCCGGGCCCTGGCTCTCGACCGCCTGCTGGGCGATGAGCGCCGCGAAGTGGTGGAAATCAGCAACATCGGGCTGGCCTACGACCTTTACGGGGAGGTCGATTCGGCAGCCTACTACCAGGAGCGGGCCTACGCCCTGGCCCGGCGCCTGCACTCCTCCACCAACTACATTCTCTACGGCCTGGGCAATGTAGCCCGCCAGCGCGGGCAAGTAGCCCAGGCCCGGGCCTATTACCGGCGCAGTCTGGCCGAGTCGGAGCGGCGGGGCCACCTGCGCAGCCTCAACTTCTCCTACCTGGGCCTGGCCGCCCTGCACCAGCAGCTCGGCCAGGCCGATTCGGTGATTTATTACGCCCGGCTGGGTGTGCAGGCCGCCCGGGCCAACGGCTTCCTGCGGGGCGTGCTCAATGGCAGCGTGCTGCTCACCCGGGAGTTCGACCGCTTGAACCGGCCCGACAGCGCCTTCCGCTACCAGAGCCTGCTGGTGGCCATGAAGGACACGCTCTTTGGCCAGGAAAAAGTGATGCGCCTGCAAAACGTGAACTACGAGGCCCGGCAGCGGGCCCAGCGGGCGGCGGCCGACGCGCGCGAGCTCACCAGCCGCTACCAGACCTACGGGCTGCTGGCCGGTCTGGGCGGCCTGTTGCTGCTCATCGGCCTGCTCGTGCGCCACGACCGGCAGCAGCAGCGCACCAACGCCGCCCTGCAGGCTTCCCTGGCCGAGCTCCGGGAAGCCCAGCTGATGCTGGTGCAGCGCGAGAAAATGGCTTTTCTGGGCGAAATGACGGCCGGCGTAGCCCACGAGCTGCAAAACCCGCTGGGCTTCGTGAAGCAGTTTGCGGCCGTGAGTGCCAACCTGGTGGATGAAATCAGCGGGGCCCAGCAGCTGGCCCGCAACGAGCGGCTGGAGCACGACATCTACGAGGGGCTAAAGGAAAATCTGCGCGAAATCAGCCAGCACGGGCAGCGGGCCACGGCCATCATCAAGGGCATGCTCGAACACGCCCGCACCGGCCAGTCGCCCCGCGCCGCCACCGACCTCAACGAACTAGCCCGCACCAACCTGCACCTGGCCTACGAGGGCGTACGCCACCAGTTTCCGGACTTTACGGCCACCCTCACGCCGGCCCTGGCGTCCGGGCTGCCTGCGTTGCCCGTAGTGGCCGCCGACCTGGGCCGGGTGCTGCTTAACCTCTGCACCAACGCCCTGTACGCCGTGCGCCAGCGCCAGCGCACGGCCCCCGCCGGCTACGTGCCCAGTGTGGAAATCGGGAGCCGGCCGCTCCCCGCGGGCGGGGTCGAGCTCTGGGTGCAGGACAACGGCACGGGCATTCCGGCGGCCGTGCAGGCGCGCATCTTCGAGCCCTTCTTCACCACCAAGCCCGCTGGCGAGGGTACTGGTCTGGGTTTGTCTTTATCGCACGATGTGGTGGTAAACGGACACGGCGGCACCCTGCGGGTGGAGTCGGAGGAAGGCGTGGGCACCCGGTTCGTGCTCACGCTGCCGGCGGGGTAGGGGGTGCGGATGGCGAATGAAACAAGATGAGGAGCCGCCGATACGCACTGCTGGTCGTTTTGAGTGGGCTGCTGCTACTCTGGCAACACCGGGCCGCGCCCGCCGCGGCGGGTACTTCTGACGACGACGACCGGTTTCTGGCATTTGAGGTAGACCCGCGCCGCCAGCACCTGCAACTCTACTACCAGGACGAGGCCGGCACGCGGCTGGGCAGCCTGGGCCGGCTGCGCGACTGGTTGGCCCGGCGCGGCCGCCGGCTGGTGTTTGCCTGCAACGGCGGCATGTACCGCCCCGACCACCGACCCGTGGGTTTGTTTGTGGAAAACGGCCGGACGCGCACGCCCCTGGATACCGGCCGGGGCGCGGGCAACTTCTACCTGCCGCCCAACGGCGTGTTCTACCTCACAGCTGCCCGCCGCGCCGGCATCTGCGCCACGGCTGCGTTTGATGGGGTGGGGTCGGTGCAGTTTGCCACCCAGTCGGGGCCGCTGCTGCTGGTGCACGGCCGCTTGAACCCGGCATTTCGGGCTGGTTCGGCCAATGTGCAGGTGCGCAACGGCGTGGGGCTGCTGCCCGATGGGCGGGTGCTGCTGGTGATGTCGCGCCGGAAGGTCAGTTTCTACGATTTCGCCCGCTACTTCCAGCGCTGCGGCTGCCGGGAGGCGCTGTATCTGGATGGGTTCGTGTCGCGCACCTACTGGCCGGCCGGCGGCAGCTTCCAAACCGATGGCGACTTCGGCGTGATGGTAGGCGTGACGCAGGAGTGAGTTGGTTGTCAGTTACTCGTTGTCAGTTGTCAGTAAAAAGGAGCGTCATTCCGAGTGCAGCCGAGGAATCTCGCGTGCTGACACTGGGACGGTAACCAGACGACAGAAGTAGTGTGGCAACCTCAGCACGCGAGATTCCTCGGCTCCGGCTTCGCCTTCGCTCGGAATGCCGTTCTTTCTTTAACAACCAACAACCAACTCAACCGACGCTTCATCCCGGAAATCCGACGGTTCGGTAAGGGCGAGTTTCAGCGGCTCCGGCGGCGACCCACTTTTGGGCAACCTTCCCCGCTACCGCTATGAAACGCCTGCTGTTCCTGCTCCTGTTGCTGCTGCCCGTGCTGACTGCCCGGGCCCAATCTGCCACCCTGCGCGGTACCGTGCGCGATGCGGCCGGCCAGCCCCTGCCGGGCGTGAACGTGTTTCTGCGCGGCACCTTCGATGGCACCAGCACCGATTCGGTGGGCGGGTTCCGGTTTGAAACCGGGGCCGCCCCCGGCTCCTACGTGCTGCAGGCGAGCCTGCTGGGCTTCATTACCAGTGAGCAGCCCCTGACGCTGCCCGCGCCGGCCGCGCCGCTGAGTTTCGTGCTCCGCAGCTCGCCCCACGCCCTGGGCTCGGTGGTGATTACGGCCGGGGCTTTCGAGGCCAGCGACGAGCACCGCAGCGCCGCCCTCACCACCCGCGACATCCAGACCACCGCCGGGGCCCTGGCCGACGTGGCGGCCGCCTTCAACACCCTGCCCGGCACCACCCGGGTGGGCGAGGACGGCATGCTGTTCGTGCGGGGCGGGGCGGCCGCGGAAACCAAAGTCTACCTCGACGGGCTGCCCGTGCAGAACCCCTACAACGCCACGGTGGCGGCCGTGCCGGCCCGGGGGCGATTTTCGCCCACCCTGTTCAAGGGCACCGTGTTCAGTACCGGCGGCTACTCGGCCCTCTACGGGCAGGCGCTGTCGGGCGTGCTGCTGCTCCACTCCACCGACCTGGCCCCCGAAACGCAAACCGGCCTGTCGGCCACCTCGGTGTTCCTGGGGGCCTCGCGCACCAAGCGCTGGGAGCGGACTTCGCTGGCTCTCACGGCCGACTACACCAACCTGGCGCCCTACGCCGCCCTGCTGCCCCAGAATGTGCGCTGGGACCAGGCCCCGCGCGGCCTCGCCACCTCGGTGGCGTTGCAGCACCGCACCGGGGCCGCCGGCATGCTGAAAGTGTACGGCACCTGGAACGGGCAGCAGCTGCAAATCGGGCAGCCCAGCCCCGAGCCGGCCGGCACCCAGACGGTGGGTTTGCGCAGCGGCAATGCCTACCTCAACACTACCTTCCGCAGTCCCCTGCGCCGGGGCTGGAGTCTGCAAAGCGGCCTGGCCCTAAGCCGCGACGACCAGCGCCTGCGTCCCGATTCCGTGCGCCTGCGCACCCTGGAGCAGGCCCTCACGGCCCGGGTGGTGCTCATCAACGATTCGGCCGCAGCCCGCTTCAATGTGAAGGTGGGAGCCGAGGGGCTGGTGCAGCAGGTCAGCCAGACGGTGCAGCCCCACGCTGCGCAGGCCCTGACTTACCGGCCGGAGTTCCGGGAGAAGCGGCTGGCCGGCTTCGTGGAAAGTGACTTTCAGCTCTTCAACCGGCTGGCCGGCCGGGTGGGGGCACGCGCCGAGTACTCGGGCCTGCTGGGCCGCTGGAACGCCGCCCCGCGCCTCGCCCTGGCCTACCAGACCACCGACAACAGTTCCGTTTCGGGAGCCTACGGCCACTTCTACCAGACGCCTGATAACAACCTGCTGCTGGTGGCCGCGCCCCAGCTGCGCTTCGAGCAGGCCCGCCACGCGGTGCTCACCTACCAGTACACCCGCGCCGGCCAGCTGCTGCAGGTGGAAGCCTACCACAAAACCTACCGGCAGCTCACCCGCTTCGATGGCCTCAACCCCCGCAACCCGCGGGCCTTCGACAACGGTGGCGCCGGGTACGCCCGGGGCGTGGACGTGCTCTGGCGCGACCGGAAAACGGTGAAATACCTGGAGTACTACCTCAGCTACGGCTTCCTCGACACCCGCCGTCAGTACCGCCAGGACCCCGTAGCGGCCGTGCCCACCTTCGCCGCCCGCCACAACGTGTCGCTCGTGACCAAGTACTGGGTGCCGGCCCTGCACACCCAGTTCGGGGCCACGGCCAGCTACGGCAGCCCCCGCCGCTACCACGACCTCAACCACCCTGAGGCCGGCTATAACCAGGGCCGCCTGCCCAGCTACCAGGACCTGAGCCTGAACGCCAGCTACCTCACCCGCCTGTTCGGGCAGTTCACCGTGGTGCACGCCGCTGTAACCAACGTGCTGGCCCGCCCCAACGTGTTCGGTTACCGCTACGCCACCCAGCCCGCCGCCGCCACCGGCCAGCTCAACCGCGTGGCCATCGGCCCCACGGCCCCGCGCATGGTGTTTCTGGGCGTGTTCGTCTCCATCAACAAGCAGAACCCCGCCAGCGTGAACGAGCGGCCGGAATGAGGTGAAATGGTGAGGTGGTGAAATGGGGAGTTTGACGTGCTGGCGGCGCTGATGGCGCGAAGTAGACTTTGGTAATTGTCGGCTAGCCGTCTATAAAAACCCGCCGTGCTACTGGCGCCGACAGGCATCTGGCACGTCAAACTCACCATTTCACCATCTCACCACCTCACCACCTCACCACCTCACCATTTTACCTCCCCTGACGCTTCATCCCCTTTATCCGACGCTTCGGTAACGGCAAATTTCAGGGGCGGCGGGTGGGGTGCACCTTTGACTCATCCTCCACCACAAATCCCTTTTGGTATGAAGACGACCCTGCTCACCCTCGCCCTGGCTGCCGCTTCCTTCGCGGCCCTGGCCCAGCAACCCGCCGCCCCCAAAGCCGCCCCGGTAGCCGCCGCCGCGCCCGCGGATGCCTACGACACGCTCCTGGCCGGAGCCATTGCCGAGCTCATGAGCACCGGCGACCCGGCCGTGCTGCGGGCCAGCGCCGCCAAAATGGAGCGCGCCGCCGCCGTGAAGCCCCAGGACTGGCTGCCCCGCTACTACCGGGCGTACGCGCTCATCATTCAGGTTTTTCAGAGCAAGGAAGACGGCGACGCCAAGGATCAGCTCCTCGACCAGGCCGAAAAAGCCCTGGCCCAGGCCCGCCAGCTGGGCGGCGACGAATCGGAGGTGCTGGTGCTCCAGGCCTACCTCTACCAGGCCCGGCTGGGCATCTCGCCCATGCTGCGCTCCATGAAATACTCGGGCCTGGTGGAGGAGGCCGTGGCCAAGGCCAAAACCCTGAATCCGGCCAACCCCCGCGCCTACCTGGTGGCGGCCAACAACGTGTACTACACGCCCGCCATGTTCGGGGGCGGGGCCGAAGCGGCCCGGCCGCTTTACCAGGAAGCCAGGGCCCGCTTTGCCGCCTTCCGGCCCGCCTCGGCCCTGGCCCCTAACTGGGGCGAGTGGCAGGTGCTGGGCCGCCTGAAAAAGTACGAAACCACCACGGCCGCCGCCAAATAGCCGGCCCCGTGGCGCGCCGTAGCGCGAACTTTGTAGTTCGCGCTACGGCGCCGTAGAAACGAAACCGTCCGAACGGCGCTGGGGCACGAACTACAAAGTTCGCGCTACGGCGCGTATGGCAGGCCAGGTACCCTGGTTCCGCAACGGCGGTGTATCTTTTCGCTTCGCTTGTTACGCTGCCTGCTCATGGAACAATCCTCGGTGTTGGGTAAATACTACCCCAAGTACCACTGGCTGAAAACGCTGGGCCTGATGCTGGTGCTGTCGGTGGGGCTGAGCTTCGCCTTTTGCCCCGGCTGCGCCCTCCGGAGTGAGGATTTTCTCGTCACCTTCGGCTACAACTTCTGCTACACTACCGGCCTGTGGCTGGCCAACGGCGTGCCCTCCGAACTGCTCAACCGCTACGTCGACTGGACGGAGAACCCGCTGCGGCGGTTCATGACCACGGTGGCCGTGTCGCTGCTGGCCTCGAGCGTCGTGATTTTCGGGGTGACGACGGCGTTCCGGGTGGGTTATTTTCACAAGCCGCTCTGGAGCATCAGCTGGAAGGCGTTTGTGGTGCCGCTGGGCATTACGCTGGTCGTGTCGCTGTTCATGCACAGCCGCTCGTTTCTGCTGAGCTGGCGCGAGGTGTCGGTGCGGGCCCAGCGGCTGGAAAAGGAAAACGCCCAGGCCCAGGCCGACAGCCTGCGCCGCCAGCTTGACCCGCACTTCCTGTTCAACTCGCTGAACGCGCTGACCTCCCTGGTGGAGGAAAACGACCCCGCGCGGGCCTCCCGCTTTATCCGCCAGCTCAGCCAGGTGTACCGCTACGTGCTCGACTCGCAGGACCAGGAAGTGGTGACGCTGGCCGAGGAAATGAAGTTCGGCGAGGCCTACCTGTTTCTGCAGCGCACCCGCCTGGGCGAAGGGCTGCAGGTGGCGCTGCCGCCGCAGCCGGCCGCCGCGCTGGAAAGCTGGCTGGTGCCGCCGCTGGCCCTGCAGCTGCTGCTGGAAAACGCCCTGAAGCACAACGCCACCTCCCAGCGCAACCCGCTGCGCATCCGCATCGAGCTAAACGAGGCTGCCCGTACGCTGCTGGTGCGTAACTCTCGGCAAACCCGCCGCCTGGCCGAGGGCGAGTCTAGGGGCGTGGGCCTGAAAAACCTGCAGGCCCGCTACGCCTTCCTCACGCCCCGCCCCGTGCTGATTGAAGCCTCCGAAACCGAGTTCGTAGTAACGCTGCCGCTGCTGGAGTTGCAGTAGCCATGCGGTGTCCAGGCACCCAGCAGCCCGTTACGTATCTTGCCCGCCCCTTCTGCTACGCTCCTGCCGCCCTTTACTTTCGCCTATGCTCCCAACCGTTACCCCCCTGCGTGCCCTGATTGTGGAAGATGAGCCGCTGGCTGCCTCCCGGCTGGCCGGTTTGCTGAAAAAACACCCGCAGCCGGTAGCCGTGGTGGGCACGGCCGAATCGGTGGCGGAGGCCGTGCTGCTGCTGCAAAGCCTGCAGGCGGCTCCGCCCGACGTGCTGTTCCTGGATATTCACCTGGCCGACGGGCTGAGCTTCGAGCTGTTCGAGCGGCTGGATATCCGCACGCCCGTCATCTTCACCACCGCCTACGACAAGTACGCCCTGCGCGCCTTCAAGGTGAACAGCGTGGACTACCTGCTCAAGCCCATCGACCCGGAGGAGCTGACGGCGGCCCTCGACAAGCTGCACCGCCAACAGCAGCAGGCTGCGCCCCAGTTCGATGCGGCTTTGCTCACGCGCATGCTGCAGCAGGCCCAGCCCGTCCGCGAGTACAAAACGCGCTTCGTGGTGCGGGTGGGCGAGCACCTGAAGGCCATTCCGGTGGAGCAGATTGCCTACTTCGCCAGTCTGGAGAAAGTCACGCTGCTGCACACCCGCGAGGGCCGCCGCTTCGTAGTCGACTATACCCTGGAACAGCTGGAAGGTCTGCTAGATCCGCTGGAATTCTTCCGCCTCAACCGCGCCTACCTGACCCACGCCGAGGCCATCCACGACATCATCCACTACACCAACTCCCGCCTGCAAACCATCCTCAAGCCCGCCGCTCCCGACAACGACACCGTGCTGGTCAGCCGCGAAAAGGTCAACGCCTTCAAGGCTTGGCTGGATCGGTGAAACACCTGTCTGGCTAATGCGGATCAGGTTGCACGCGCACGAGGCGGCCTTGTTCGCCCATTTTATCATACTCGATGAGCGTATCGCCACTCAGGTAGTAATCAAAACGGAAGTTGTCAGTATAAATGGCTACTCCGGGTTGATACTGGTTGCCAGGCTTATAGCGTACTTTTATGGCCGACTCGTATAGGAAGTAACGGTCGTCTGGGGAAGGTTGCCCGGTTTCCCTCTCGCGGTCAGTAAACGTGGTGTAGGCGCCCGTAGAATCGGCCTTGATTTTTACCAGCGTAAAACCTCCTTTATCATAGCCAGCCCAGGTGCCTTTCAAGCGTTGCAAACCACCCGTAGCAGGTGGTGACACTGATGTTGTCACCGTTGAAGAGATGGTAGAATCTGAGTGGCAAGCACCCAACAGGCAGATAATTGCAGCGTAGGCTACAAAATATGTGTGCTTCATTAGGCCAATATACTATCCTTCCAGCCAATTTTTAACAGCTCCTGCCTTCTCCCGGCTCACCAGCACTTCCTCGTTCGGGGCGGGGTGGAGGTCAACCAGCAGCTTGCCGTTGAAGTGGGGGTGGAGGCGCTGCACGGCGGGCAGCTGGGCCAGCAGTTGGCGGTTGAGGCGGAAGAACTGGGCGGGGTCGAGCAGGCTTTCGAGTTGCTCCAAGGGGTACTCTACCACGAAACGGCGGCCGTCGAGGGTGCAGAGGGTGGTGGTTTCGTGGCGGCTCTGAAACCAGGCGGCCTGGGTGGCGGCCAGCGGCAACAGCTGCTCGCCGCTGCGCACCAGAAACCGGGTTTTATGCTGCCGCTCCGGCCGGGGCAGGGCATCGAGCAGGCGCTCCAGGCGCTGGGCGGTATCGTCAGGGGCGATTGGGGAGGCGGTTGGGGTGCGCCATGCGTGCAGCTTGGTGAGGGCGGCCGTCAGCTCGGTTAGCTTCACGGGCTTGAGCAGGTAGTCGACGCTGTTGGCTTTAAAGGCCCGGATGGCGTAGGCGTCGTAGGCGGTGGTGAAGATGATGGGGCTGCGCACCACCGTTTGCTCGAACACGTCCAGGCTCAGCCCGTCGGCCAGCTGAATATCGGACAGAATCAGGTCGGGGGCGGGGTGGGTATCGAGCCAGTTCAGGGCCCCGGCCAAGGTATCGAGCACGGCCAGCACCCGGGCCTCGGGCGCGGCCTGGCGCAGCAGCCGTTGCAGCCGCTCGGCGGCCGGGTATTCATCTTCGAGCAGCAAAACGGTCATTCAGTTGGGATTGATGAGGTGATGGGGTGACAGGTGATGAGGTGATGGGGTAATGGGGGAATGAGGTAGAGAAAGAACGTCATTCTGAGCGAAGGCGCAGCCGTAGTCGAAGAATCTTGCGTGCTGACGTTGGCAGGGCAAACTACGCAACGAAGCGGTAGAGATTCTTCGACTACGGCTGCGCCTTCGCTCAGCATGACGTTCTTTCTCTACCCTGTCACCTCCTCACCTGTCACCCCATCACCTCCTCACCTGTCACCTCATCACCTCATCACCTGTCACCTCCTCACCTGTCACCCCATCACCCATCAACAACGGCAGCTGCACCCGGAACCAGCCGTCGTCGGTGCTGACGGTGACGGGGTGGGGGGCGCGCAGGAGCTCGTAGCGGTGGCGCACGTTGCGCAGGCCGGTGCCGGTGCCCGGGGCCAGGCCGGCCGAGCGGGGCCGGAGCGTGTTTTCGACGGTGAAGTAGCCGGTGGCGGGGTGGGCGCTCAGGTGGAGCTGCAGGGGCTGGTCGCGGGAGGCCACGTTGTGCTTGAGGGCGTTTTCTACCAGCAGCTGCACGCTGAGCGGGGCCACGCGGCGCTGGCGCAGGGCCGTCGGCACGTCGATGCGCACGCGCAGGTTGTCGCGGAAACGGGCCTTGTGCAGGGCCAGGAAGGTATCCACAAAGGCCAGTTCCTCGTGCAGGGGCACGGTGGGTTGGTCGCGGGCCAGCAGCACGTAGCGGTACACGTCGGCGAGCTGCTCCACGAACTCCTGGGCCGGCTCGTTCTCGGGTTCGATGAGGGCCGAGAGGGTGTTGAGGGAGTTGAACAGGAAGTGCGGGTCGAGCTGACTTTGCAGGGCTTCGAGCTGACTTTGCACCCCGGCGCTTTGCAGCTGCTCGGCCCGGCGCACGTTCTGCTCCCACTGCTGGAAGAAGCTCCTGCTCTCGTAAATGAGCTGAATGACTACCGTGGGTACCATGTTCAGCCCGAATTCGCGCCAGAAGAACTCTGCCGTAAGGTGCCCCTGCTGGGCCAGGGCCAGCAACTCGCCCAGCGCCAGCGTAACGGCTGCCGTGGTACTTGTATTGATGAGCGCCAGCCACCAGAGCCGCCGGCTGGTTTGCTCCACCCGTGGGAAGCGCCGGAACAGGGCCCGCCACAGCGCCCGCCCCGACAGCCAGAACGCGCAGGTGAAGGCCAGCGAGCAGGCGTAGTTGATGAGTAGTACCGGCACCGAGCGGATGCCCAGCAGGTCCCGGGGTAAGAGCACCAGCAAGGCCAGCACCGGGATGCCCAGCAACAAAAACCGACGGTCGTTCATGGGGCTAAAATAGCAGTTTGGCCTTAGCCCGGACCCTTAGCGAGGCAGGCGGCGCACGAAGCCGTGGAGGGCCTGGCTCAGCTCCGCAGGGTTGTCTATGAAGGGCGTGTGCCGGCCGGGCAATACTACCACCGTCTGGCGGGGGAAGCGGAAGGCGCGGTAGTGGTCGGGGCCGGTGAGGTAGTCCTGGGCGCCGGTAAGCACCAGCACGGGCATGGTCAGGGCGGCTGTGGCTGCGGTGAAGTCTTCCAGGTAGCGGCCGGGGTTCTGGAACAGGTTGGCGGCGAAATCGTGGTTCTGGGGCTGGCCCCGCAGCACCCGGCTCACCCGCGCCGCCCCGGAATCGGAAGCAAACTGGAGCTGGTTGTAGCGGTGTTGTTGCTGGAGCATTCCGGTGACCAGGAAATAGCGCTGGGGCAGGGGCGCGGCGGCATCCAGGGGCGGGCGGGTGGCGGCGTCCAGCAGCGTGTAGCCGTGGGCCGTGGTAGCTTCCATAGCGGCCGGCAGGTTCAGGATGCTGTTGACCAGAACCAGAGCCCGCACACGGTTGGGGTACTTTTGGGCGTAGGCCGTGGCCAGAATCCCGCCAAAGGAGTGGCTCATCAGCGTCCATTTATCCAGGTGCAGGTGCTGGCGCAGCTCTTCCATATCCTGCACCTGGCGCTCCAGGGCGTAGTTCTGGTGCGCGGCGCTGGCCGAGCGGCCGCTGCCGCGCTGGTCCAGGTAAATCATCTGCAAATCGGCTTCGAGGCGCGGGCCGGCCAGCACCTCCACGGCCTGACTGCCCGCCCCGGGGCCGCCGTGCACCAGCAGGCAGGCGGGCCCCTGGCCAGCCACGCGCACGTAGAGGCGCACGCTGTCGGAGGTTTGGAACGCCACCGGGCCGTTGGTCAGGGGGCGGGCCGGGGCGGAGAAGTGCAGGGTGAAAATCAGGGCCAGCGCGCCCAGGAAACGAAGCAGAACAAGGGCGGCGGCGGGGCGGAGCGTTTTCATAACGGGCGTTGGTAGCGGTGATAGGTTGGATTCGATGTCCCAAACATCCGCCAAAGCCCCGCCTTTCCCGAGGGCAAACCGGGTGAACCGTCGCCCGGCCCGGGTGAACCGTCGGACCCGCCGGGGCCGTCCGTCCGCCCGCAAAAAAGCCCAGGCAACTGGTCCGGCGACCAGCTACCCGGGCTTTTACCCCACCCCTGGGGTGTTTTTGAAATGAGTGAATGAGTGAGTTGGTGAATGAGTGAATGCTCAGGATGACAGTTCACTCATTCACCAACTCACTCATTCACAGAGTCACTCATTTAAATAATCGTGCTCAAGCCGAGCTGGATGTTGTTGCGGTGCATTTCGCAGTCGTGAATGTCGAGGACGGCGTAGGTGATGAAGCTGCCGACCTGCTCGGTGGTGTAGGCAGTGGCCGGGTTGAGCTCGGGGGTGACCACGCCGGAGTTAAGGGCATGCTGGACGGCGTCGCGGACGCACTCCGCCTCGGCGGGCAGACCGAAGTGGTCGAGCAGCAGGGCGGCCGACAGGATGGTGGCAATGGGGTTGGCAATGCCCTTGCCCCTGGCCTGGGGGTAGGAGCCGTGGATGGGCTCGAACAGCGCCGCTGTATCCCCCACCGAGGCGGAGGGCAGCAGCCCCAGCGAGCCGGCAATGACCGAGGCTTCGTCGGAGATGATGTCGCCGAACATGTTCTCGGTCAGGATGACGTCGAACTGGCGCGGGTTGAGGATGATCTGCATGGCCGCGTTGTCCACGAACAGGAAGTCGAGGGCCACGCTGGGGTACTCGGGGGCAATGCTCTGCACGGTTTCGCGCCAGAGGCGGGAGGTTTCCAGCACGTTCGCCTTGTCTACCAGCGTGAGCTGGTGGCGGCGCGTTTCGGCGGCCCGGAAGGCGCGGTGGGCAATGCGCAGGATTTCGTCGCGGTGGTAGGTGCAGTGGTCGTAGGCGCTGGCGCGGTCGTCGGAGCGGCCCTTTTCGCCGAAGTAGATACCGCCCGTCAGCTCCCGGAAAATGAGGATGTCGGTGCCCCGGATGCGCTCGGCCTTGAGCGGGGAGTGTTCCAGCAACTGGTCGTAGGCCGTGATGGGGCGGATGTTGGCGTACAGGCCCAGCTCCTTACGCAACGCCAGCAGGCCCTGCTCAGGGCGCACCGGGGCGGTGGGGTCGTTATCATATTTGGGGTCGCCGATGGCGCCCAGCAGCACCGCGTTGGCGCGGCGGCAGGCGGCCAGGGTAGCCGCGGGCAGGGGCGCGCCGGTGGCGTCGATGGCCGAGGCGCCCAGCAGCTGGTAGTCAAACTGAAACTCGTGCCCGAACCGGTCGGCTACGGCTTTGAGCACGCGCACGGCCTCGGCGCACACTTCCGGCCCGATACCATCACCGGGTACTACCACAATCCGTTTGCTTAAAATATCCATGGTCGGTTCTGTTCGAAGGTGGTAATGGCCGATTCCTGGCTCAGGAGAAAATCAATGTCGTCGTACCCGTTGAGGAGGCACTCTTTTTTATAAGCATCCAGCTCGAAGCGGATCGGTTCCGAGCGGCCCGGTACGCTCAGCGTCTGGGCGGCCAAATCCACGGTCAGGGCCAGGTCGGAGTCGGCGGCCACGGCGGCAAACAGGGCCTGCAGCTCGGGCTCCGTCACCTGCAGGGGCAGCAGGCCGGTGTTGAGGGCGTTGCCCCGGAAAATATCGGCGAAGTAGCTGCTGACCACCACCCGAAAACCGGCGTCGTACAGGGCCCAGGCGGCGTGCTCCCGGCTGGAGCCGCACCCGAAATTCTGGCCCGCCAGCAGAATCCGGTGGCCCTGGTAGCGCGGGTCGTTGAGCACGAAGCCGGTTTTGGGCTGGCCGTCGGCGCCGTAGCGCCAGTCAGCAAATAGGTTTTTCCCGAAGCCTTGCCGGGTGGTGGCCTTCAGAAAGCGGGCCGGGATAATCTGGTCCGTATCCACGTTCTCCACGGGCAGCGGGACCACCCCGGAGCGCAGAGTTTGAAATTGTTCCATCAGGGGTGAGAAATAGGGGTGGGGAAAGCGGGGGAGAAGTCGAGAAGCACGTCATGCTTCGACTACGCCTCCGGCTGCGCTCAGCATGACGTGCTTTCTGCTCAGGGCCAGTTGCTATGGTTACACATCTGCCAGTTGCTGCACGTACTCGGCCACGTCTACCAGCCGGCCTTCCACGGCCGTGATGGCGGCTACCAGCGGGGAGGCCAGCAGGGTGCGGGCGCCGGGGCCCTGGCGCCCCTCGAAGTTGCGGTTGGAGGTAGATACGCAGTAGGCCCCGGCCGGAATCTTATCCTCGTTCATGGCCAGGCAGGCGCTGCAGCCCGGTTCGCGCAGCTCGAAGCCGGCGGCGGCCAGCACTTGGTCGAGGCCCTCGGCCCGGGCCTGGCGGGCTACCTGCTGGGAGCCGGGCACGATGATAGCCTCCACGTGCGGAGCCTTCTGCCGGCCCTTCACAAAGGCCGCCACCGTGCGCAAATCCTCGATGCGCGAGTTGGTGCAACTGCCGATAAACACGTGGCTGATTTCCTGGCCCAGCAACGACTCGCCCGCCGTAAAACCCATGTACCGCAAGGATTTTTCGAGGCCAGCGGCCTCCGCAACGTCGGTGAGCACGGGGATGGTAGCGCCCAGCGGCATACCCAGGCCGGGGTTGGTGCCGAAGGTAATCATGGGCCGGATGGCTGAGGCCTCGAAGTGGTGCTCGGCGTCGAACACGGCGTCGGCGTCGGTGGGCAGGGTTTGCCAGTAGGCCACGGCCCGGTTCCAGTTTTCGGCCTGGGGGGCGTAAGGGCGGCCTTGGAGGTAGTCGAAGGTGGTGGCATCGGGGGCAATGAGGCCGCCGCGGGCGCCCATTTCAATGCTCATGTTGCAGACCGTCATGCGGCCTTCCATGCTCAGGGCCCGGATGGCGCTGCCGGCGTACTCCACGAAGTAACCCGTGGCTCCGCCCGTGCCCAGGGCAGCAATGATGTGCAGAATCACATCCTTGGCCGACACGCCCGCCGCCAGCTCCCCGTCCACGGTAATGCGCATGCGCCGGGGCTTATCGAGCAGCAGGCACTGCGAGGCCATTACCTGCGTCACCTGGCTGGTCCCGATGCCGAAGGCAATAGCCCCGAACGCCCCGTGGGTGGAGGTGTGCGAGTCGCCGCAAACGATGGTAAGGCCGGGCTGGGTCAGGCCCAGTTCGGGGCCGATGACGTGCACGATGCCCTGGTTCGCGTGGCCCAGGCCATACAGTTCCACGCCGTGGCGGGCGCAGTTTTCGGTGAGCTTGTCCACCTGGGAGCGGCTGAGCGGATCCTGAATGGGCTGGTTCTGGTGGCGGGTGGGCACGTTGTGGTCGGCAGTGGCCAGCATCTGCCCGGGCCGGCGCAGGGTCAGGCCCCGGACCGTCAGCTCGTCGAAGGCCTGGGGGCTGGTCACCTCGTGAATCAGGTGCCGGTCGATGTAAAAGACGGTGAGGCCGCCGGGTAGCTCGCGCACCGCGTGCGCGTCCCAGATTTTATCAAATAACGTCCTGGACATGAGAGAAGGGGTGGGGACGGTGAACGAGTGAGTGGGTGAGTGGGCGAGAAGAACATGTCATGCTGAGCGAAAAAAACGTCATGCTGAGCGAAGGCGCAGCCGCAGCCGAAGCATCTCGCGTGCTTCGTTGTGAGGCTAATTCAAGGTTAGCACGCGAGATGCTTCGGCTCCGCTCCGCTGCGCTCAGCATGACGTTCTTTTTACGCAGCATCACCCGTTCTTTTTACTCAGGGTGACCGCATAAAAAAACAGGCGTCAGCTGGCGGTAACCAGTTGCGCCTGTTCTACCAGTTGGTGCAGGTCGGTGTCGATGACTTCCTTCTGGCGGTCGGCCAACACGAGGAAGGAAGAGTAGGCTTTGTTGAGGGCCACGCGGTCGAAGTCGTAGCCGATTTTCTGGAGGCGGTAGGCCAGGGCGGCGCGGCCCGAGCGGGCGGTGAGCACAATGCTGGAATCGGGCATGCCCACCTCGCGCGGGTCGATGATTTCGTAGGTTTCGCGGTGCTTAATCACACCATCCTGGTGAATGCCGCTGGAGTGGGCAAAGGCGTTGGCGCCCACAATAGCCTTGTTGGGCTGCACCGGCATGCTCATCAGGTGCGACACCATCGCCGAGGTTTCGGCCAGCAGCTTGGTGTTGATGCCGGTGCTGAAGTTGAGGTAGGGATGCTGGCGGAGCACCATCACGGCTTCTTCGAGGGCCGTGTTGCCGGCCCGCTCGCCCACGCCGTTGATGGTGCACTCCACCTGCCGGGCCCCGCCCAACACGCCCGCAATGGAGTTGGCCGTGGCCATGCCCAAATCGTTGTGACAGTGGGTGGAGAGGCGCACCCGCTCAATGCCGCGCACGTTGTCGGCCAGGTACTTGATTTTGGCCCCGTATTCGGCCGAGAGGCAGTAGCCGGTGGTATCGGGGATGTTGAGCACGGTGGCCCCGGCCCGAATGGCGGCCTCGCACACGCGGGCCAGAAACTCGTTGTCGGTGCGGCCGGCGTCCTCGGCGTAAAACTCCACGTCCTCCACAAACGACTTGGCCAGCTTCACGGCCGCCACCGCCCGCTCCAGCACCTGCTCGGGCGTGCTCAGCAGCTTGTACCGGATGTGCGACTCCGAAGTGCCAATACCGGTGTGAATGCGCGGGTAGCGGGCCGCTTTCAGGGCCTCGGCCGCCGTGCGAATGTCGTTTTCCACGGCCCGGGAAAGGCCGCAGACGGTGGCCTCGCGGGTTTGGGCCGCAATGGCCGCCACCGCCGCAAAGTCGCCGGGGCTGGAAACCGGGAAGCCGGCCTCAATCACGTCCACGCCGAGTAGCTCCAGCTGCCGGGCAATGAGCAGTTTCTCGTCCCGGTTCAGTTTGCAGCCGGGCACTTGCTCCCCGTCGCGCAGGGTAGTATCGAAGATGTGGACTTTCTCGGTAGACATGGGCAATGACTTCGTGGCAGAAGGAAAGCCCCAAGTACACCCCCAGCCCCGGCCCCCCGAAACCGGTTTTCGGCACGCCTACTATTTCAAAAAGTTGCTGATGTGGCTGTAAGTCGCTGATTTAAAGAATATTGAATGTTTCTTGCTTACGAGGGCCAATACGATTCAGATAAAGGTCACATGCGGTTCTGTGGACGGTGGGTATGGTCTTCGTTACTTGTGTTATCTTCGAATAGAAACTACTCATCAAGTTACCATAATTGCGTTGATAATGACACTAAAAGAGTTTGTGCTGAAAGAGAACAACCATTTTGTTGCGATGGAATATTATAATTTAATCATGAATAGAATATTTTTAGTGCTTGTGACTCATGAGAAGTTAATTGCGCTAAAAGTAAATGGGATGGTTAGTATAGAAAGTGGTGGGAATATTCTCGCAAATGAGATGGTCAAATCATTAGTTGTTAGGGGTGATTTATCAAATCCATATTCATATATAAAGGAAAAATATATTAGAGATATAGAAAATATAAATTTTCTGAGTGATGAAGCATTGAATAAGCATAAAGGTAGCTTTGTGATTTCAAGAGATGATATTAAATCAGCTTGGCATAATTCGAATAAAAAATGGGGAATGGGATACTATCCTCATGATGGAAGAGTCTATATTGAAACAGTTCAAGGGGGAAATAAAGAATTGATAATATTGGGCAATCAATCGGGAGAAGAAATAGTGAATATGATTTATAAAAAATAGCTACACTTCACACCAGTAAACTCAGAAAATCCTGCTTGCCGTTTAAATACTCATACGAAAACCCCTCGGCCACCATGCGCTGCTGGATTTCGGCAATGTCGTGGGGGCGCTGCACTTCCAGGCCGACGAAAACGGGGCCTTTTTCCTTGTTGTTCTTCTTGATGTACTGAAACTGGATGATGTCGTCGTCCTCGCGCAGTACGTGGTTCACGAAGCGGCGCAGGGCCCCGGGCTTCTGGTTGAAGGTGACCAGGAAATAGTGCTTGCGGCCCTGGTGGCGCAGGGCCCGCTCCTTGATGTCCTCCATGCGGGTGATGTCGTTGTTGGAGCCGCTGAGGATGCACACCACCGTTTTGCCCCGAATCTGGGCGGCGTACTGGTGCAGCACCGAGACGCTGAGCGTGCCGGCCGGTTCCAGCACCAGGCCCTCCTCGTTGTACATCTTCAGCAAATCCTCGCACACCTGGCCCTCGGGCACCAGCGCCACCTCATCCAGCAGCTCCCGGCAGATGGCAAACGTCAGCTCGCCCGGGCACTTCACCGCCGCCCCATCCACGAAGCTCTCGATGTGCTCCAGCGGCTGCCGCTGTCCCGTCTGGATGGCCCGGTGCATGGAGGGCGCGCCCAGGGGCTGCACGCCCACCAGCCGGGTGGCGGGGCTGAGCTGCCGGAACACGCTGCTCACGCCCGCCGCCAATCCGCCGCCCCCGATGGGCATAAACACGAAATCAATGGGCGCGGGCGCGTCGCGGAGGATTTCCAGGCCCACGGTGGCCTGCCCGGCCACCACGGCCGCATCATCGAACGGGTGCACGTACACGCCCTGGCGCTGCTGGCAAAACTCCTGCGCCGCCCTCGACGAATCATCAAACGTGGCCCCGGTCAGCACAATCTCCACCTGGTCGCGCCCGAACAGGCGCACTTTGTCCACCTTCTGGGCGGGGGTGGCGGCGGGCATGAAGATGTAGCCCCGCCGCCCCAGCAACTGGCAGGCGTAGGCCACGCCCTGGGCGTGGTTGCCGGCCGAAGCGCACACCACCGGCCGGGTGGCCTCATCGGCCGGCAGCCCCGCCATCTTGTTGTACGCCCCCCGAATCTTGTAGGAGCGCACCACCTGCAAATCTTCCCGCTTCAAATAAATAGTGGCCCCGTAGGCCGCCGAAAGCCCCAGATTGTGCTGCAACAGCGTGGGGCTGATGACGCCCTGCAGCGTGCGGGCCGCCTGCTCCACCAGGGGCAGCGGCAGGGCTTGGGTGAGGGTGGCGGGTTGGGGAGGATGCATCGGGAAAATGAAAAACACCTGTCATCCTGAGCATTCCGCGAATCAAGCGGCGACGAAGGACCTTGCCACGCTGGAACGAGTCGTTATTACGATTACCGTTTTCACGTGATAAGGTCCTTCGCTCTGCTCAGGATGACAGAAGAAATATGACAGACGGTTGCGTTCTAGTTACCGTCGGCCGTGAGGGCGTAGGCTTCTTCCTGTTCTACTTTTTCGGCGGCGCGGGAGCGTAGCTCGCGCACGGTGGCGCCGGTCTGCCACAGCTCTGAGTTGCGCACTTCCTTGAGTTCGGCTTCCAGCTCCTGACGGTAGCCGGGCGTAGAGCCGCGCTGAATGGTGCGGGCGGCTTCCTGGCCCGAGGCCACGCTGTCGTACAGCTCGTTGAGCACGGGCAGGGTAGCTTCGCGGAAGCGGCCTTTCCAGTCGAGGGCGCCGCGCTGGGCCGTGACGGAGCAGTTGCTGAACATCCAGTCCATGCCGTTTTCGCCCACCAGCGGCACCAGGCTTTGGGTGAGTTCTTCCACGGTTTCGTTGAAGGCCTCGGAGGGCGAGTGGCCGCGCTGGCGCAGCACCTGGTACTGGGCCTCGATGATGCCGGCCAGCGCGCCCATCAGCACGCCCCGCTCGCCGGTAAGGTCGGAGTACACTTCCTTGCGGAAATCGGTTTCGAACAGGTAGCCCGAGCCCACCCCGATGCCCAGGGCCACGGCCTTCTCGTAGGCGTGGCCGGTGGCATCCTGGTACACGGCAAACGACGAGTTCAGCCCGCCCCCGGCCACAAACAGCCGGCGCAGGCTCGTGCCGCTGCCCTTGGGCGCTACCAGCACCACGTCTACATCGGCGGGCGGGATGATGCCCGTTTGGTCGTTAAAGGTGATGCCGAAGCCGTGGGAGAAGTACAGGGTTTTGCCGGCCGTGAGGTGGGGCTTAAGCGTGGGCCACACGGCAATCTGGCCGGCATCGGAGAGGAGGTTGGCCAGGATGGTGCCCCGCTCGGCCGCTTCTTCCAGGCCAAACAGCGTTTCGCCGGCCACCCAGCCATCGGCCTCCGCCTTGCGCCACGAAGCCGAATCGGGCCGCTGCCCCACAATCACGCGGAAGCCGTTGTCGCGCAGGTTCAGGGCCTGCCCCGGACCCTGCACGCCGTAGCCCAGCACGGCAATCGTCTCGCTTTGCAGAATGGTGCGGGCCTTTTCCAGCGGAAATTCCTCGCGGGTTACAACGTGTTCTTCTACGCCGCCAAAGTTGATGGTTGCCATGATGGTTGGGGTTATTAGTTGGTAGTTGTTTGTTGTCAGTTCTGAAAGGACTGTCATGCTGAGCGAAGCCGAAGCATCTCTCTCGCTTCGTTCGGGTTATTCACCAGCCCAGGATGTAAACCCTGGGCTACGGAGCGGCTTGGCAACGTCAGCACGCGAGATTCCTCGCGCTGCTCGGACTGACGTTCTGGTGGGGTCACATCGAAAACACCTTGTCGCGGCGGCCGAGGAACTCGTTTTCGCTGACTTCCTCGCCGGGCTGCTGGCGCTCGAACTCGCGCAGCTTGTGGTGGAAGCCCTGGCTGGTTTTGATGATGGCAATGCGGGCCGAGCGCACAAACTCGATGAGGCCGTAGGGGTGCAGCACGGCCAGCAGCTTGTCGGTTTCTTCGCGGTGGCCGGTGGTTTCAAACACCGTGTAATCCTTGCGGATGAGCACCACCCGGGCCCCATGCTCGCGCAGCAGCCGCTCCACCAGCGCCCGCTCGGCAATGACGTCGGTGGGCACTTTGTAGAGGGCCATTTCCTGCCAGATGACTTCCTCGTTGGGGTTGAAGTACACCTTCAGCACCTCCACCTGCTTTTCCATCTGGCGGGCAATCTTGCGCACCACCTCCTCCGACTCGTGCACCACGATGTTGAAGCGGTGAATCCCCTCGATTTCCGAGGGCGAGGTGTTCAGGCTCTCGATGTTGATTTTGCGCCGGGAGAAGATGATGGCCAGCCGGTTAAGCAGTCCCACCTGGTTCTCGGTGTACGCCGTGATGTTATATTCTTGCTTGGACATGAGGCGATGAAACATGAGAGGTGAGACGGGCAGCCCGCATGTCATTGCGAGCAAAGCGAAGCAATCCTTCCTTTTCAAGGGCAAAAGCTCCGACCTAGTCCAAAGCCTTTTATCGGTAGCTCCGGTCAGGGCTTGTCAGTTCTCCAGGGCTTTGCGCTTTGATAAGGACGGATTGCTTCGTCCTTCGTCCTCGCAATGACAGTTGCCTCTGGCTCGCAATGACACTTTACTTCAACCGGATTTCGCCCACGCCGCAGCCCTGGGGTACCATCGGGAAGATGTTGTTTTCGCGGGTCACGCGCACTTCCAGCAGGAAAGAGCCGGGGTGCTCCAGCATCTGGTGCAGGGCGGGTTGCAGGTCGGGGCGGCAGTCCACGCGGCGGGCGGCAATGCCGTAGCCGTTGGCTACCGTCACGTAATCGGGGCTGGCAATTTCCACGGCGGAGTAGCGCCGTTCGTGGAACAGTTCCTGCCACTGCCGCACCATGCCCAGAAACTGGTTGTTGAGCAGCAGAATCTTCACCTCAATGCCGGTTTGCATGATGGTGCCCAGCTCCTGAATCGTCATCTGAATGCCCCCGTCGCCGATGACGGCCACCACGGTGCGGTGCGGCGCGCCGTAGCGGGCCCCAATGGCGGCGGGCAGGGCAAAACCCATGGTGCCCAGCCCGCCGCTGGTAATGCTTAGGCGCGGGTGGTTGAGGCGGGCGTAGCGGCAGGCCACCATCTGGTGCTGGCCCACGTCGGTCACAATGATGGCCTCGCCCTGGGTCAGCTCGTTGAGCTGGTGAATCACCTCGCCCATGGTCAGCTCGTCCTGGGTCGGAAACAGCTCGTCTTGGATAACGGCGGCCACTTCCTCTGCGTCATGGTCGCGGAAGCGTTGGCGCCACGCGGGGTGCTGACGGGCGGCTACCAGCTGCGTGAGCAGGGGCAGGGTTTCCTTGCAGTCGCCCCACACCGGCACGGTGGCCGTTACGTTCTTGTCGATTTCGGTGGGGTCGATGTCGAGGTGGATGACCTGGGCCTGGCGGGCGTATTTGTCGAGGCGGCCCGTTACCCGGTCGTCGAAGCGCATACCGATGGCCACTAGCACGTCGCACTCGTTGGTGAGCACGTTGGGGCCGTAGTTGCCGTGCATGCCCAGCATGCCCACGTTCAGCGGGTGGCCGGTGGGCAGGGCCCCGGCTCCGAGAATCGTCCAGGCCGCCGGAATGCCGCTTTTTTCGATGAATTCCCGGAACTCGGCTTCGGCCTGGCCCAGCAGCACGCCCTGGCCCCAGAGCACCAACGGGCGCTGGGCCTGGTTGATAAGCTCGGCGGCGCGCTGCACGTACTCGGGGCGCACCACGGGCCGGGGCCGGTAGCTGCGGATGTGGGTGCAGGGCTCGTAGCCGGCGTGCTCAAACAGCTGCAGCTGGGCGTTTTTGGTGATGTCGAGCAGGACCGGGCCGGGCCGGCCGCTGCGGGCAATGTAGAAGGCCTTAGCCAGCGCCGCCGGAATATCCCGGGCGTCCGTTATCTGGTGGTTCCACTTGGTAACGGGCGTGGTGATGTTCAGAATGTCGGTTTCCTGGAAGGCATCGGTGCCCAGCAAATGCGCAAACACCTGCCCCGTGATGCACACCAGCGGGGTGCTATCAATCTGGGCATCGGCCAGGCCGGTTACCAGGTTGGTAGCGCCGGGGCCGCTGGTGGCAAACACCACGCCCACCCGGCCCGAGGCCCGGGCGTAGCCCTGGGCGGCGTGAATCCCGCCCTGCTCGTGGCGCACCAGCACGTGCGTCAGTTGCTCCTGAAAATCATACAGGGCATCGTAAATGGGGATGATAGCCCCGCCGGGGTAGCCGAAAATCGTGTCCACGCCCTCGGCCACCAAGCCCTGCAACAGGGCCACGGCCCCGGATACCTGCGGGGCGGCCAGGGCCTCAGGCGAGGCTGGCGCGGACTGAAGCTGCGGGTTCGGGAACATGGCGGTGGTCGGCTAAGTCGGTGATGCAGCCGTGGCTGGCGTCGCTCACGGTGCGGATGTATTTCAGCAGCACGCCCTGGCTGACCGGGGGCGCGGGCTGCTGCCACTGCTGGCGGCGCAGGGCCAGCTGCTCGTCGCTCAGGGCCACGTTCATGGTGTTGGCGGCGGCGTCCAGCGTAATCCAGTCGTCGTTTTCCACCAGGGCCAGCGGGCCACCGTCGTAGGCCTCGGGGCTCACGTGGCCGATAACGAAGCCGTGGGTGCCGCCCGAAAAGCGGCCGTCGGTGAGTAGGGCCACTTTGTCGCCCAGCCCGGCCCCGATGATGGCCGACGTGGGCTTGAGCATCTCGGGCATACCCGGCCCGCCCTTGGGCCCCACGTACCGAATCACGACCACGTGGCCCGGCTGAATCAGGCCCTGCACAATACCCTCGTTCAGCTCCTCTTCGGAGTCGAACACGATGGCCGGGCCGGCGAAGCGGGTGCCTTCCTTGCCGGTAATCTTGGCCACCGCGCCCCTAGGGGCCAGGTTGCCGTACAGAATCTGAATGTGGCCGTCGGGCTTGATGGGGTTGCTGGCGGGGCGCAGAATGTCCTGCTCGGGGCCCAGTGGAGCCACGTCGGCCAGGTTTTCGGCCAGGGTGCGGCCCGTTACGGTCAGTAAATCCCCGTGGAGCAGGCCGGCGTTGAGCAGGGTTTTGAGCACGGCCGGCACCCCGCCCCGGGCCGAAAGGTCTTCCATCAGGTACTTGCCGCTGGGCTTGAGGTCGGCCAGCACCGGCGTCCGGTCGCTCACGGCCTGGAAATCTTCGAGCGTGAGCCGGACGCCGGCGGCGTGGGCAATGGCCATAAGGTGGAGCACGGCGTTGGTGGAGCCGCCCAGCACGGTCGTCACCACCAGGGCGTTTTCGAAGGCCTCGCGCACCAGAATGTCGCGGGGCTTGAGGTCCAGCTCCAGCAGGCGGCGCAGGTAGGCGCCGGTGCTGCGGCATTCCTGCTGCTTCTCGGCGCTTTCGGCCGGGGCCGACGAGGAGTAGGGCACGCTCAGCCCCAGTGTTTCGATGGCGGCGGCCAGGGTGTTGGCCGTGTACATGCCCCCGCAGGCTCCCGGGCCCGGACAGGCGTTGCGGATAATGCCGCGGTAGTCCTCGTCCGAAATCCGGCCCTGTAGTTTCTGCCCGTAGGCCTCAAAGCACGATACAATGTTGAGCTGCTGCCCCTTGAACGTGCCGCCCCGGATGGTGCCGCCGTACACCATCAGGCTGGGGCGGTTGAGGCGGGCCATGGCAATCAGAGCCCCGGGCATGTTTTTGTCGCAGCCCACCACGCAGGCCAGGGCGTCGTAGTTGTGGGCCCCGGCCATGGCCTCAATGGAATCGGCAATGATTTCGCGGGACACCAGCGAGTAGCGCATGCCCGGTGTGCCGTTGGTGATGCCGTCACTGATGCCGATGGTGTTGAAGCGCAGCCCTACCAAAGCCTGCTCCTGCACGCCCTGCTTCACCGCGTCGGCCAGCTGGTTGAGGTGCATGTTGCAGGTGTTGCCCTCGAAGCCCGTGGAGCAGATGCCCACGAACGGCTTGCGCAAATCGGCCTCCGCAATGCCGGAGCCAATCAGCATGGCCTGCGAGGCCGGCAGACTGTCATCCTGGGTGTAAATGCGGCTGTATTTGTTGAGGGCCATGGTGGTAGGGGGTAGTGCCTGGTGCTTAGTGCGTAGGCTGGGTTGCCTCACCCCCCGGCCCCCTCTCCAGGGGGAGAGGGGGAGCCAGACGATTGGTGGAGTAGGCAGACGGGTTGGTGGTTGTAGAGACGCGACACTTCGCGTCTCGTCGTTGCTGATGTTGTGGGTAGAGAGGATGGACCAGTTGCTTTGGTGTCGAAAACGCTAGTTTCTGGGTTCTTACTTCTGGATTCTAAGCTCTAAGCTCTCAGTTCTAAGCTCTCACCTCTAAGCCCTCCGTTCTAACCGACTGGCCCGTGACCAGCGCGTGGTAGTGCTGGGCCAGCATGCCGCCGATGGTTTGCTGGAAGGGGCGCTCGAACACCACCTCATCCACGGAGGCAATACCGATGACCTCGGCGGCGGTGCCGGTCATGAAGGCGGCCTCGGCGGTGCGTAGCTCCTCAGGGCCGAAAAACCGCTCCGTGACGGTGATGCCGGCTTCGCGGGCCAGGTCGATGATGGTGTTGCGGGTGATGCCGCGCAGGATGCTGCCGGCCGGAGGCGTGATTAGCTCCCCGTCGCGCTCGAAGAAGAAGTTGGCCCCGGGGCCTTCGGCGACGTGGCCGTGCATGTCCAGCAGCAGGGCCTCGTCGTAGCCCCGGCCTTTGGCCTCGGTGCTGGCAATGATGGAATTCACGTAATGGCCCGCCACCTTGGCCTCGATGGGCACGGCCTTGGGGTTGGGCCGCTCGTAGGGCGAGACGGTGAGGCGCAGGCTTTGGTCGCCGAGATACTTGCCCCATTCCCACACGGCTACCAGCACGTTGCTGGTGCTGGCCGCCTTCAGGCTCATGTTGGGCGCGCCGGCAAACACCAGCGGCCGGATGTAGGCATCAGTCAGGCCGTTGCGCTCCAGCACCTCGTAGCTGAGCCGCGTCAGCTCCTCCACCGAGTAGGGCAGCGGCAGGCCAATGACCCGGCAGGAGTAGTGCAGCCGCTCGAAGTGCTCCTCGGCCTTGAAAATGCGCGTGCCGGCGGGCGTATTATAGGCCCGAATTCCTTCAAAAACGGCGTAGCCATAGTGCAAGGCCTGGGCATACACGCCGCAGGTAGCCTGCGCGGCCGGCACAAATTCGCCATCCAGGAAAGCCACGGTATCGGGAGAGTAGTACATGAAGGGAAATGAGGATTGCGTATTCAGTAGGGAGTGCCGGGTAGGGGGTAATGAGTGCTCAGCCTTGCTAGTGATCTGTTAGTCAGTCAAATGAATTTAAGTACTCCCTGCTCACTACCCGGTACTCCCTACTCTAACATTGGGGAAGCCAGGGCCGGCTTCCGGCGTCCGGCCCTGCTTCCCCACCCTGCCGGCGCATTCGGGCCGCCTGCCAGAATCAGCGCTGCCGGAGGGGAGAGAGCGTGTAAGAGCCCGGCCGGCTTCCGGGCTGGTAGAAGCCTTGGTTTGGTTCAATTCGGGATGGTATAGAGGCGAGGGCTCTGCGCCGGCCGGGCGGGGTGGCCGCTCGCCGGAGAACCTGTTGGGCCGCCGTTACGAGAGCCGAAAATAGTATCGGCCAGGGAGTGAAAAATAGTGTGGACATGGCATCTTTACCCGTTATTGTTGTCGGCAAGTACCACCGGCTACCTCGCCTCAGGAAACTATTATCCCGGCTGGGTACTATTTCTATAAAATTGTTTTTTGGAAATAAGTAATTGTAAATCAAAACGTTGACTTTTGACTGCCTACGATGCCCAACGGAAGTAACGACCCGGTTTTCCAGCTGATAAAGACCCTGAGCCGCACCGAGAAGCGGCACTTCCGCCTGTTTGCTAACCGGCAGGGCTCCACTGAGGGGCTCAAGTTTCTGCAGCTTTTCGACGCCCTCGACGGCCAGGAGCGCTACGATGAGGAGCGGGTGCTGGCCCAGGTGCCGGCCATCAGAAAAATACAACTCGCCAACCTCAAGGCCAACCTCTACCGCCAGCTGCTCTCCAGTCTGCGCATGTACCACGCGGGCCACAACCTCGATATTCAGCTCCACGAGCAGCTGGATTTTGCGCGCGTGCTCTACAACCGAGGGCTGTACCAGCACAGCCTGCGGATGCTGGAAAAGGTGAAAACCACTGCCCAGCAGGCCGAAATGCGCCACATTGTGTTGCAGGTTCTGGAATTCGAGAAGCTCATTGAGGGCCAGTACATCACGCGCAGCATCCGGGGGCGGGCCCGCCAGCTTTCCGACGAGGCCAGTCACACGGTGGCCCACGTAAGCCGGGAGCACGAGCTCTCCAACCTGGCTTTGCGCATGTATGGGCGCTACCTCAAAATCGGGCACACCCGCAACCAGCAGGATTACGAGAAGATAACGGCCTATTTCCGCGAAGGGCTGCCGGGGCTGAACCTGCGGGAAGCCAGCTTTTTCGAGCAGCTCTACTATTACCAGGCTCACGTGTGGTACTACACCATCACGCAGAATTTCAGCCAGTGCTTCCGCTACGCCCAGAAGTGGGTGGATTTGTTCGAGCACAACGACCTGATGCGGGAACAGCAGCCCATGCTCTACCTTAAGGGCCTGCACAACCTGCTCGTGACCACCTACAACATGCTCTATTACAGCCGGTTTGAGCAGGTGCTGGCCCGGCTGGAAGCCTACGCCCAGGACCCCGACCGGCGCACCAATCCCAACCTCGAAACGCTACTGTTTCTGTACCTCTACACCAACCGCCTCAACGGCTACTTCATGCGCGGGCAGTTCACCGAGGGGCTGCAAATCGTGCCCGAGCTGCTCGAAAACTTGGAGCGGTTCCGCCTCCAGCTCGACCCGCACCGCCGCTTAGTGTTCTACTACAAAATTGCCAGCCTCTACTTTGGCAGCGGCCAGCCCGGCCCGGCCATCGAGTACCTCAACAAGGTCATCTACTTCAAGGAAGCCAGCCTGCGCGAAGACATCCAGTGCTTCGCCCGCATCCTGAGCCTGATTGCCCACTACGAGGCCGGCCGCGACGAAGCCCTGGATTATCAGATCCGGTCGGTGTACCGCTTCCTGGGCAAGATGAACGACCAGCAGCCCATGCAGGAGGCCATTTTCCGCTTCCTGCGCACCCTCGGCGACTGGACGCCGTCCCAGCTCAGGGAGGCCTTCACCAAGCTCAAAAACCAGCTCACCCGCATTGCCGAAAACCCCTACGAACGGCGCCCCTTCCTCTACCTCGACATCATTTCCTGGCTGGAAAGCAAAATCGAAAACGTCCCCGTCCAGGACATCATCCGCCGCAAATTCACCCGCCTGCGGTAGCGGTGAATGAGTGAAGTGGTGAATGCGTGGGATGCCAACGTCAGGCATAAAGCCACAACATCAGCATCTCACGCATTCACCACTTCACTCATTTACCACTTCACTCATTTACCACCTCACCAACGGCACGCCGCGCAGGGCCTGGATGAAGAGGGCCGCCACGGCGGCTACGTACCCCGCGGTGCCCAGCCAGATGAGCGCGCCGGCGTGGCGCGGCAGCCAGCGGCTGAGCGCCCAGCCCAGCAGGGGCAGGAGTTGGAGGGCGTGCAGGCCCAGGAAGTGGGCTGCGCGCAGGTCGCCGGCCCGGGTGCTCCAGCCCAGACCGGGCAGGCCCGGGCCGCCATCGGGGGCGCCCACGGTGTGCTGGCTGAGGTGAATCATCATGCCGCCCAGCACCGAGCCCACCAGAAACACCAGCAGCCCCAGCCGCACGCCCCACACGTAACCGGCCGGGCCCTGGGGCCGGTGCCGCCAGACTAGGTAAACGGCCCAGCCGGTGAGCAGGGTGTTCATCAGAATGAACACGCCCATGAGGCCGAACAAAACCCCGTCGAAGGTGGTGGCGGCGTTGTAGTGGGAGGTGGTGCCCCGGGCTGCCTGCCCGAAAATGCAGGCCATTTCCACCCCCATGCTCAGGGCCACGCCCCAGCTGAGGCGGCGTACGTCGGGCTGCGTGGCCGCCGGCAAATCGGCCAGCAGCCAGCCCAGCGTCCAGACGTAGGCCACGATGGAGGCGGTGAACTTGAGCGGCTTCAGCCACACCGGCGCGCCCGTCACGAGGCGCCCGTCCAGGGGCAGCAGCACCAGCGTAGCCACCAGCAGGCCCAGGTGCAGCCAGCCCGTCAGGCTCAGGACCGGGTTCACGCGGTGGAGCACCCGCAGCCAGCTCGGCCCAGTGTTCAATTGGGAGTTGGCGGCAGTGTTTTTCGGCGAAGCAATGGCGACTGATAACATGGCGGTGGTGGTTAGGAAGGAACCGAAGCAACGGGTGTAACTGCCGACACGGGCGCGTAGAAGCGGCGGACCAGCGCGTAGAGCAGCAGCCCCACCGGCCCGAACAGGAAGGTGAGCAGCAGGCAGGGGACCAGCAGCAGGTGGGGCACGCCGCGGCGGCGGGCATCGAGGCTTTCCCAGATGCCCAGGCTCAGATCAAAACACAGGTAATGCACCCAGCCGGCCAGCAGGGCCCAGGGACTGCGGAACAGAGCGGCTACCTCACGCAGGGACCCAAAGCCGCCCTCGGTAGCGTGCGGACCCAGATAATGACTGCCAATGAGCAGGGCGTAGGCCCCGGCCAATACCAAGGGAAACGCCCCGCTGAGTACGAGCCGGTGGGTGCCGCGCCAGCGCGGAGCCAGCACCAGCAAGGCCCAACCCAGCAGGGCGATGGGGTTGGCCAGGGAAAACAGCAGGTCGGGGGAGAGGAACATATACCACCACGGTTGGTTTGCACCCGTAAACATGTCCAAAAGCCGCCACTTGGCCCACCGGATGCGGGGTGAACCCGCAGACCGGGCCGGTGGAACGGCGTTGCCGCCCGGGTGAGCCGGGCGCCGCTCCCGCCTCTGCCCCTACCTTTGCCCCGTGAAAGTTGCCCGTTTGGTTGTTGTAGTGCCGTTGCTGACGGCTGGTTGGCTGGCCGCCCGGCCGGCGGCCGCCACCGTTATTGCCCGGTTCGACACCACGTTTGTGCGCAATGGGCACCGGCGGCCCGTTTTTCAGTTCGACCAGCGCTTCTCCATTCTCAATGGCAAGGTGGTGGGCATCAACGGGGTGAAAGGCGGGCTGGAGTGGCGGGGGCGCTGGCGGGCGGGCCTGGGCGTGTACCGCCTCTCGGGGGGCGTGCCCACCCGGGCGGCGCAACCCGTCGGCACGCCCCCCGGTACCCGCGACGAAGTGCGCTTCCGCTACCTGGCCGGCTACGGCGAATACGTGTTCATTGGCAACCGCCGCTGGGAGCTGAGCACGCCCCTGCAGATCGGCATCGGGAGCTACTATACCAAGTATTCCTACCCCGATGGGGGCGTGTACCGCACGCCCTCCGAAATCCTGTACCTGGTGGAGCCCTCGGTAGCCGCCCACTACCGCGTGTTCCGGTGGGTAGGGCTGGGCGCGGGCACCGGCTACCGGCAGATTTTCGCCTCCGGCCCCAAGCCCGCGGACGAAATCAGCGGCTACATCTTCTTCGCCCGCGTCAAGCTCTTCCTCGGCGACCTGCACAAAGTTGTGCGCGGCCGGGAGCGGCTCTTCACCCAGAAAGGGCTGAAAAGAGTGAATGAGTGAGCTGGGGAATGGACCTGTCATCCTGAGCGGAGCGAAGGACCTTATCCCGTAAAAAAGGCTCTTATAACGACTCTTTTCTATTTGATAAGGTCCTTCGCTCCGCTCAGGATGACAGGTCCATTCCCCAGCTCACTCATTCGCCACTTCACTCATTCACCGAGTCACGCATTCCCCGCTACCGGCCGGGGGTGAGGGCTTTGGCCGAGAGGGCGCGGCGCAGCACGTAGCGGCGCACGTACCGGCTGGCATCGGCGGCGGCGCGGCTGTTGACGGGCGTTTCCAGAATCTGCACGATTTCCCAGCCCAGGCCACCCATGTAGTTGATGGCGCTGATGGGCGTGGCAAATACTTCGAGCCGGCCGGCCTCGCGCTTCATCTGCTCCGAGCCGCCCAGCTTCTCGTAGCCGTAGCCGAAATCCACGTAGATGTCCTCGGTTTTGCCTTTGTCGGGGGTGCCGGTGCCGCTGTTGATGACGCCCACGTGGGTCAGCTCGCAGTATTCGTAGCGGGCGGGTTGCACCATCACCGTGGCTGGCGCGGCGGCTGGCTTGGCCGGGGCCGTTTGGGCCAGGGCGGTAGTACCGGCCGCCAGGCTGGCGCCCAGCAGCAGGAAGGAGAAGAGGTATTTCATGGGGTTGTGGGGAACTGAGGGTCTGGGTTTCGAGGAACTGGGTTGCGGGGGAAGCGGAGAGTCTGGGGAATGAATATATACCAACTCAGTTCCCCAGACCCCCAGACCCTCAAAACCCTAGTTGAAATTCGGCAGGAGCTTGTACTTGCGGCCGTAGTCGAGCATTTGCTCGCTGAAGCTGGCGGGGTAGTCCAGCTTCACGTCTACCATCTGACCGTCGCGCATGACGGGGGTAAGGTGGGGCTGCACGAAGCCGGCGTAGGGGGCAATGCCCAGCTTCTGGTAGCGGGCCAGCACTTCCTTGTGCAGCACAGGGTCTACTTTCACGCCGTAGGTTTCTATCAGGGCCTTGCCGGCCGCGTAGTCGCCCTCGCTCGTGATGCGCTGCAGCTCCCGCAGCAGCTGCCCGAACAGGCCGCGCAGCTTCTCGTAGTCGGTCACGCGGAAGTAGGTTTTGCCCTCGCGGGTCACGCGCTCAATCACGTTGTCCTTTTTGCCCTTCTCGAAGGCCCACTTGGCCACCATCTGGCGGTTGCGCATGTGGGCTTCTTCCACCGTTTCACCCAGCTGCAGGCGCACGAGCTGGGTCATCAGGCCGTTGCGGATGTAGCTGTCGTACTCGGCCTTGGCCACGTCGGCCGAGGGGACCACGCCCAGCTGCACCAGCTTGGGGTCGGGCAGGTAGTAAAGGGCCACGAGGTCGGCGCGGGCTTCTTCCAGGGCCGAGGCGTAGCTTTTCAGGGTTTCCTTGGGCGTACCCACGCCCTTGTTGATCTGGCCCGAGGCGTGCCCGATGACCTCGTGCATGTCGGTGTGGAGCTTGCCGGCCAGGCCGGAATACTGCCGGGCCCGCTCCTGCTCGGCTTCATCAAAGGCGAATTCCTCCAGCATCCCGCCCGCGTCGGCCGCCCCGTAGGCATCCACGATGTTGCCCAGGTTCACCGATTTGGAGCCGTGCTCCTTGCGAATCCAGGTGGCATTGGGCAGGTTGATGCCGATGGGCGTGCCGGGGGCCGCGTCGCCACCTTCCACCACCACCGTAATCACCTTGGCCGTGATGCCCACCACGTTCTGCTTCTTGTGCTCGGGCTTGATGGGCGAGTTGTCCTCGAACCACTGGGCCTCGTCGCCGATGGCCTGGATGCGCTTGGTGGCCTCCAGATCCTTGAACGACACCACCGACTCGTAGCTGGCGCGGTAGCCCAGCGGGTCGCCGTAGACCTCAATAAAGCCGTTCACCACATCGGTGCGCGACTTGGTATCGTGCACCCAGGCAATGTTGTACTCGTCCCACTTCTTCAGGTCGCCGGTCTGGTAGAATTCCACCAGCTTCTGCAGGGCCAGCTTCTGCTCGGGCGTGTCGGTCACGTCCATGGCCTTCTTGAGCCAGAAGACCACCTTGGTCAGGGCCTCGCCGTACATGCCCTCGGTGCGCCAGACGCGCTCCGTAATCCGGTTCTGACGGTCCTTCACCAGCTTGGAGTTCAGGCCGTAGGAAATGGGCGTGGCGTCCTTGGGATTGATTTTCTTCTTGTAAAACGACTCTACTTCGGCCTGCGAAACACCTTCGTAGAAGTTGGTGGCCGAGGTCTTCACCAAATCCTGGCCGGCTTCCTGGTTCACCCGCTTGGGGGCCACGGTGGGGTCGAAGATAATGGGCGTCATCGTGGCCAGAAACTTGGTCACCGATTCGCCCTTTTCCAGGGGTAGCAGCTTGGAGTCGGTGGCGAAAATCAGCTCCCGGAAGTAAGCCGGCGTGCTTTCGGGCACGAACTTGCGGGTGCTGTAGTGGTGGTGGATGCCGTTGCTGAACCACACGCGCTTGGCATAGGTGGCAAACTTCTCGGCCTGGTCGATCTGGGTCTGGTTGGTGCTGGCGGTGCGACGGTCCTCGTTGGCCTGCCACACGGCCTCCAGGGTGCGGCGCACGCGCAGGTTATGCTTGTAGTTCTGGTCGTAAATGATGTCGCGCCCGCTCAGGGCCGCCTCGTACAGATAGTACAGCAGCTCCTTCTGGCGGGGCTCCAACTGCTCGAAGCCGGGCACCTGGTAGCGCAGAATGCGCAGGTCGGCGAATTGCTCCAGCACCACTTTGAAGGGCGGCTGAGCAGGTACCGCCGGGGCGGCGGCCGTAGCCGCGCCCAGCTGGTTCACGGCATCGGCCGTGGCGGTGCTGACGGCGGCGGTAGGTGGGGTGGTTGTGGTGGAAGTGCTGGCGCAGCCGCTGCCGAGTTGCGTGAGCAACAGGAGCACCGCCGCCGAGAAGCGAGTGGGAGTCATGAACGGGGAACTAGAAAAGGAACTTGTACAAATCAACGGATAATTTCACAATTGCTAGGGACTGGGGTAATGGGGGACTGAGGGTCTGGGGGTACAAGACAAAAACTGTCATCCTGAGCATTCCGCGCATCAAGCGGCGACGAAGGACCTTGCACCACCTGCTGTTGGGATACAAGGTCCTTCGTCGCCGCTTGATGCGCGGAATGCTCAGGATGACAGGACTTCTTCTAGCCTCTCAGCCCCCTGGACCCCCGGTTACCGCTTCAGGCTGCGCAGGGTGGCGGGGCGGTCGAGCTTGCCGGAGGCAGTGGTGCGGAAGGCGGGCAGGAACACCAGCTCCCGGGGCACTTCGTACTTGGCAAGGCGGCCGCCCAGCAGGGCCAGGAGCTGGCGCTGCTGAGCCTCAGGGAGGGTGGGCCCTTCGAGGAAGGCGGTGACCTGCTCGCCCAGGCGCTTGTCGGGCCGGCCGGCCACGAAGGCGCGGTGGGGCAGGCCCAGCTCCGTGAGGGCCACTTCCAGCACCTGCTCCACCTTTTCGGCCTGCACCTTCACGCCCCCGCTGTTAATCACGAAATCAACCCGCCCCAGCCACTCGAACGTCTGGGCGTCGTCGGCCAGCGTGATGCGGTCATTGGTGGTGATGAGCTGGTTATCGGTTACGTCGGCGCGTACGGTGAGGCAGCCGCGGGCATCCTGACCCACCGTAACGCCGGGCAGCACCCGGTAGCTGGCCTGGGCCTGGGGGCCGTTGAGGCGGCGCAGGGCAATGTGGGAGGCCGTTTCCGTCATGCCGTAGGTGAGGTAGAGGGGCACCCGCAGCGCCTGCAGCTCCCGCTCCAGGCTGCGCTCCACGGCCGCCCCGCCCACCAGAATGGCGCGCATCCGGTTCAGGCGCGGGGCGTGGCCGGCGGCCAGCACGGCCCGCAGCTGCAGGGGCACGAAGGAAGCAAAGTCGAACTCGGCCGCAGTGGGCACCAAAGCCAGCGGGTCGGCCTGGGGCTCCACAATGGTCAGGTGCATATTCCGCTCCAGCCCGCGCACGAGCATCATCAGCCCGCCCACAAACTCGCAGTTCAGGCACACCAGCATCCGGTCGCCGGGCCCCAGGTCGAAGTAGTCGCCGGTGCGGCGGGCGGAGGCTTCGAGCTGGCGGCGCTTCATCTGCACCAGCTGGGGCTGGCCGGTGGAGCCGGAGGTGCGCAACCCGAATTCCTGAGCTCCGTTGAGCCACTGGCGCACGAAATCCAGCACCCGGGCCTCGTAGCCGTTCAGGTCCCGGGGGGCGTTGGCAGGGTACTGCCGGATGTCGGCGTAGCGGAACTCGCGGCCGTTGAGCAGCAGCGAATCGGGAAGCAGGGGGCTGGAATCGGGAGCCGGCATGGGCAGGGGGCTGGGAAGAAGCAGGAGGTCTGGGCGCAAAGGTTTCCAGAAACAACCACAACCCCAACCGCCGGGTTGTGTTGGGGCGGCTGGTGGCGCAATTGGACTTGACAATGAGGGGATTAAAGTCGTATCTTAAGCTTTTCACCAACCGCGCCCCGCCATGTCTGCCCAGCCCGTGAGTCCGTTTGCCCTGGCCCGCACCTTCGTTTTCCGCCGCTACCTCACCGTCCGCCACCGCCTCACCGACCTGCGCGCCGCCGCCGAGGCCGTACGCCTGCGCCGCAAGCAGGAGCGCCACGACCGGCGCATGCGCGACTTCTACGGCTGGTGCGAGGCCTGCCGCGCCCTGGGCTCCATCTTTTAGGGCCGCAAGACCCGGCAGCACGTCCGTCCCCGGCAAGCTCGGCACGTCGTTCGGCTGTATTCGTCCGCCAACAAGGCCCGTCCGCAACGCTGCACGGACGGGCCTTGGTCTGTATGGGGGTGGGGGCTACTGCCGGCAACAGGCACGAGAATAAATTTGTGGTAGCGGCCCTATTCCAGAAGCCGAGGCAAGCAAAACACCCGGCTACATGGCACCTCCCACGTCGGCCGCGGCCCCTGATTCCACTCCTTGCCGGCTCGTGCATTGCCAAAACGCCGCGCTACCCCTTCCCGGGTGGCGCGGCGTTTTACTCGGTAAATCAATCCGGCGCGCCGGTTACCGGGCCGTTTCGGGCAACAGCCGGAAGTAGGTAGCCACAAACCGGTCGTTCACCACTTGCCCCTGCACCTCGGCTCTGCGGATTTTCTGGCAGAACCCGTCCGCGGCGTGCGCGTCGCCGTGGGAGTCCACGGTGGTGCCGTCCACGAAGTAGCTCTTGCCCTCGATGCGTACGGCCAGGTCGCAGCTTTTGCCCGGCAGGTCCAGGCGGCACTGCCCGCAGGCGGCCTCCACCACCTGCACCGGCTGGGTTTTATCGGGGGTGGCCGCAGCTTTGGGAGCCGACTGGGCCAGCGCTGCAGTGACCGGGGCCGTGCTGAGCAGCAGCAGGAGCAATAAGGATTTCATCAGGTAAATACAAGAGACGGACGAGGGTGAAAAAGGCGTAAAAAAGCCCGCAGAAGCCAGCTTGGCCGGTTCTTTCGGTGACCAGATGCCGCTCCGGTTACGGGAACTTGGGATACTTGTCGAAGTCGGGCTGGCGCTTCTCCACGAAGGCGTTGCGGCCTTCCTTGGCTTCCTCGCTCAGGTAGTAAAGCAGGGTGGCGTTGCCGGCCAGCTCCTGAATGCCGGCCTGGCCGTCGAGCTCGGCGTTGAAGCTGGATTTGAGCATCCGCAGTGAGAGCGGGCTCTTCTGCAGGATTTTGTGGCACCAGCTCACGGTAGCCGCCTCCAGCTCGGCCAGGGGCACCACCTTGTTCACCAGGCCCATGTCGAGGGCCTCCTGGGCATCGTACTGGTCGCAGAGGAACCAGATTTCGCGGGCCTTCTTCTGACCCACGATACGCGCCAGGTAAGAGGCACCGAAACCGCCATCAAACGAACCCACTTTCGGGCCGGTCTGGCCGAAGCGGGCGTTGTCGGCGGCAATGGTCAGGTCGCAGACCACGTGCAGCACGTGGCCGCCCCCGATGGCCCAGCCGGCCACCATGGCAATGACGGGCTTGGGCAGGGAGCGGATGAGTTTCTGCAGATCGAGCACGTTGAGGCGGGGCACGGCGTCGTCGCCCACGTAGCCGCCGTGGCCACGCACGCTCTGGTCGCCGCCCGAGCAGAAGGCCTTGCCGCCCTCGCCCGTCAGAATCACCACCCCGATATCGGTCCGGTCGCGGCAGATGTGCATGGCCTCAATCATCTCCTGCACCGTGAGCGGGGTGAAGGCGTTGTGCACCTGGGGGCGGTTGATGCTGATTTTGGCAATGCCGCCGTGCTGGGTGAAGAGGATTTCTTTAAACTCCTTGATGGGAGTCCAGGTGATTTGTTCAGCCATAAAAGGGGGGCGTTCTAAGCGAAGCGAAGCATCTTACCACGTCCGCGCCGCAAGGTGGGGAATAAGCCAACGAAAGCAGCCGTGGGCAGATGCTTGCTTCGTCAGCGTAAGAGGTCAGTTAGGAAAAGGACGATTTTACCGCGTTCCGGTAATGGTCGAAGAAGGCGGCATTGGTCGGGCTGTCGGTGGTGATTTCGAGCAGGGCCGCGCCGCCTTCCGCTGCAAAGAAAACCGGTAGCACCGACTCTAGTTCAGAAAAATCCGCCACCGGGAAGTAGCGCAGCCCAAAATCCCGGGCCGTATTGGCGGCCGTGAGCGGCTGGCGTGTCTCGAAAAACTCCTCCAGCTCCGGCTGCTGGCGGGGCCCCTCAATGAGGCGAAAAATGCCGCCCGCGTGGTTGTTGAGCAGCACCACCCGCAGGTTGGGCACCGGGTAGTTGTGCCAGAACGCGTTGCGGTCGTAGAAAAAGGCCACGTCGCCGGTGAGCAGTACGGTGGGCCGCCCGGGCCGGGCCAGGGCGCTGCCCACGGCCGTGCTGGTGCACCCATCAATGCCGCTGGTGCCCCGGTTGGCGAAGATTTCGGCCGCGTGGCCCGCCGGCAGCCCCAGAATGTTGGCGTAGCGCACGGCCATGCTGTTGGCCAGGTGCAGGGCCGCCCGCGCGGGCAGCTGCTGCAACACCCTGTGAATAGCCGAAAACTCGTTGAACGGCTGGTCGGGCCGCTGCATGAACTCTGCTAAAAAGCCGGTGGCCCAGTTCTCGGCCGCCAGCCAGGGGCGCAGGTAAGCCGCTTTTTCGGTGCCGCCCTCCGCCGATACGGGCCAGGTCAGGCGGGGCCGCGGGGCCACGCGGGTGGCATCCTGGGGCATCACCTCACGGGACCCCTCCGGGGCCGCCCCCCTCTCCTCGGGGAGAGGGGGAATGTTCTGACGGACTGCTTTAGGGCTGTTGATGTCAGGCTCCCCCTCTCCTGAGGAGAGGGGGTTGGGGGGTGAGGTCAACGCCGCGAAGAAGTCCGCGGGCTCCAGGCGCACCACCTGGGTCAAGGCCTGGAAAGTGTCGGCGACGGGACCGGCGGCCTGGATGTGCCAGTGTTGGGCCGGGCGGTGCTGGCGCAGGTAGAGCTTGAGGGCCTTGGAGATGAGCGACTGGCCGAAGGTGATGAGCAGCTCGGGCCGCAGGGCCTCCTTGAGGCCCGCCTCGGGCACGGCCATGAACACATCCTGGCGGCCCAGGGGGAGCAGGCGCTGGTCGTAGCTGGCGGCGGCGGGCTGGTGCAGGTTGGCAATCAGGTCGCCCACCACCGGTACCTGCCAGGCGGCGGCAAACTGGTGCAGGGCGAGCTGCAAGTCTGTATCGGCGGGGTGCTGGCCGGCCACTACCAGCACGCGGCTGGTGGCGCGCAGGGTATCGGCCAGCTCCCGCAGGACGGCGGCGGGCAACTGGGGGCGGCCGGGCAGCTCCCGCGTTACTTTTACCGGCCCGAAGGTCAGCTCCTCGTCGGCCTTAGGGTAGAACGGCTCCCGCAGCGGCACGTTCACCTGCACCGGCCCGGCCGGAAACTGCTCGGCCAGGGTGATGGCCTCGCTCACGAGGCGGGCGGCGTGCCACCGGGCGTCGGGGTGGGTGGTGTCGGTGGGAAAGGTGAAGGCGCCCTTGGCGTGCACGCCGTAGAGGTTGGTCTGGCGGATGGTCTGGCCGTCGAGCTGGTCAATCCACTCCGGGGGGCGGTCGGCGGTGAACACCACCAGCGGAATCTGCTGGAAAAAGGCTTCTGCCACGGCCGGGGCGTAGTTGAGGCCCGCCGTGCCGGAGGTGCAGACCAACGCCACGGCCCGCCGCTGGGACTGGGCCAGCCCGAGGCCAATGAAGGCGGCGGCCCGCTCATCGGGCACCGTGCGCACCGTAATGGCAGGGTGGCGGGCGAAGGCAATGGTCAGGGGCGCGCACCGGCTCCCCGGCGACAACACCACGTCGGTAATGCCCAGCTGCGCGCAGATTTCGGGGATGTTATGGACGGCTTGCAGAGTGGACATGGGGAATTTTCGGGAGTATTGAAAGAACTGTCATGCTCAGCATGACCCGGTTTTTGATACGCATTCATCCCAAAACCGCGCCCACGGTGCGTAGCTTCAGCTCCGTTTCTTCCCATTCGCGGGCCGGGTCGGAGTCGGGAGTGAGGCCGGTGCCGGCGTAGAGCACGGCCTGACCGGGGCGCAGCTGCAGGCAGCGCAGGTTTACGTAGAGGCGGGCCGCGCCGGGCGCGGGCAGGTTTACGGGCCCCAGGAAGCCGGCGTAGTAGGCGCGGTCGTAGCCCTCGTGGTCGCGGATAAAATCCAGGGCCGCCTGCCGGGGCATGCCGCCCACGGCCGAGGTGGGGTGCAGCAGCCGCAGCATATCGGTGCCGAGGGAGGCGAAGGGCACGTTGCGCAGGTCCACGGCAAAGTCGGTGCGCAGGTGCAGCACGTCGCCGGCCACTACGGTGCGCGGGCCGGTTTCCTGGTACTCACGCAGGCGCAGCTGCTTGAAGCAATTGACGATGTAGCGCGCCACCAGGGCCTGTTCCTCAATTTCCTTCTGCCGCCAGATGGCCTCGCTGGGCCGGTTTCCGGGCAGCAAAGGCTGGGTGCCGGCCAGGGCCATCGTCCGGAACACCTGGTCTTCGCCCACCTCGGCCAGCACCTCGGGCGTGGCGCCCAGCCAGGTGCCCGCCCCCGGCGCACTCACCAGCGACACGAAGGCGTTGGGGTAGCGCTGCTGCAACTCCCCGAAGGCCCGCAGCGCATCAAACCCGGCGGGCAGCTCCCGCTGCACGGCCCGGCTCGAGACCACCTTTTGCACCCGCCCGCTCCGGATGGCCTCCACCCCGGCCGCCACCAGCGCCTCGTACTCGGTGCGGGAGGCGGGTTTGGGGGCATGCCGGGGCCGCACGTGCCAGTCGAGGGGAGCGGGGCGGGGCAGGGCCGCGAACCGCTGCCGCAGCTCGGGCAGGCGGGCGGCGGCGGCCGGACTCACCCATACTTCCTCGGGGCGGGCTAGGTCGAAATACACATCGGCCGGCAGGAATAGGGGCGGGTTGTGGTCGGATTCCTGGAAGGGGAAGAAGGCGAAGCCGGCCGGGGCGGCGGCCTCCAGCACCGGCGGCAGCCCCACGTAGGCTGCTTCTACCCGCAGACTCAGGCAGAGCCGGGCCTGGGCCGCCCCGGGCAGCCGCCACAGGGCCACCGGCCGGCCGCTGCTCAGGGCCAGCGCCACCAGCTGCCGCAGCCGCTCCGGCGGCGTCAGGTCAGGATTCCAGGCAACGGGTTGGAGCATGATTGAGTAGTGAGTATTGAGTATTAAGTAGGGAGATGAGGGCGGGGCGAAGTTGGTTGAGGCATAAGTTGAAGTATAACAACATTGTCATGCTTCAACTTATGTCCGCGCAGCCGAAGCATCTTTACCGCAACGGTAAATCCGGATGCCAGAGTTAACGCCCCCGCTCCGTAGGCCAGGGTTTAAACCCTGGCCTACTGAACCGTGCGGGCGACGCCGTTGGAGCGTTTCTTCTCACTTCAAATCGATAACCGACATGGTAATGCGGCTGATGCAGACCAGGGCGCCGGTTTGCTCGTGGGTGATGCGGATTTCCCAGACCTGAGTGCTGCGGCCCACGTGAAGGGCGGAGGCTCGCCCGATAACGTAGCCGTCGCGCACGCCCTTAAGGTGGTTGGCATTGATTTCGAGGCCCACGCAGGCCTGTTTGGTGGGGTCAGCCAGGCGGGTGTGGGCGGCAATGCTGCCCAGGGTTTCGGCCAGGGCCACCGAGGCGCCGCCGTGCAGCAGGCCCATGGGCTGGTGGGTGCGCCCGTCCACGGGCATGCGGCCTTCGAGGTAGTCGGGGGTAAGGGCCGTCAGTTTAATGCCCAGCACGTCGGCCAGGGTGGGGCGGGTGGATACCCACTGGTTGAGTTGCTCCAGGGTCATGCGGGAAGTAAGCTAGGGCGGGGGAGAAGGACCGGGCGGCGGCGCCAGGCATAGTTTGGTTGCACAACCGGCCAGCTGCCCGATTGGCCGGCCGGCCGGGCCATTTACTACGGCAAAAGTGGCCGTAACGACAGGCATCCGGGTAAAAAGACCGTACTTTAACGGGGCAAACAGCAAAACTAGCGGGAAAATGGGCGTCAAAAAAATCTACCTCATTCGCCACGGGCAAACCGACTACAACCTGCGCGGCATCGTGCAGGGCAGCGGCGTCGACTCCTCCCTGAACGAGGCTGGGCGGCGGCAGGCGGCCCGTTTTTTTGCGGCCTACCGGCACGTGCCCTTCCAGAAAGTGTACACCTCTCTGCTGCGGCGCACCCACGAGTCGGTGGCCGGATTTCTGGCGCTGGGCCTGCCCCACGAGCAGCACGCGGGCCTGAACGAAATCAGCTGGGGCACCCGCGAAGGCACCCGCATCACGCCCGAGGAAGACGAGGAATACCACCGCGTGCTCCAGGACTGGCGGGCCGGCCACACCACTTCCCGCCTGGAGGGCGGCGAAAGTCCCGAGCAGGTGGCCGCCCGCCAGCGCCCGTTCGTGGAGCTCTTGCTGAGCCGGCCCGAGGAGGAAACGGTGCTTGTGTGCATGCACGGCCGCGCCATGCGGGTGCTGCTGTGCCAGCTGCTGAACTATCCTCTGAGCCAGATGGATTACTTCGAGCACCACAACCTGGGCCTCTACCAGCTCGATTACACCGGCTCCTTTTTTACGGTGCGCAGCTTCCTGAACGTGCAGCATTTGCAGGAAGCGCGCTAGCCGGGGCCGGACTTCAGCAAAGGCCGTTCAGCTGGATATGTATAACCGCCGCCAGCCTCGCGCTGCGGCCCCGGTTTCGCTGCCGGAAGAAGGGCGCCGGCGCCGGAAATGTGCTGCTGATCGGTTCTTAATATAGTGTTTTAACAATCGATTGCGCCCGGACTTTCGCTGGTTCGGGCAGAGAAAGTATGTCCTTGCCGGCTCCCAAAAGGGGAGTTTGGAGCCCCCCCATGCCGTAACGGCCGTTGGGCTGGTAAACTAACGCGCTGGCTGCATTTTGTTTAGTGAGAACAACTTGTAACTTACTCGCTCTGAGTGCCAGGCAGCATGTGCGCTGTCTGCCCGCAAGTGACAAAGTCCGGAACGGCTTCCCACAAGGCCGTCGGCGCCCGCCCGCAAAGGCAGGCGTCTATCCGGAAAAGCGCAGTTCTGTCTCCCGCCCCATTCCTGCCGTTATGCTCCACTCCCGTCGTGCCTTCGTGAAATCTGCCGCGCTGCTTTCCGCCGGCGTGCTCGCCTCTCCCGCTTTGCTGGCCAAGGGCCCGACCGACATCGGCCTGCAGCTCTACACCCTGCGCGACGCCATGCTGAAAGACCCGGTGGGCACGCTGGCGCAGGTGGCCAAGATGGGCTACACCACCGTGGAAGGCGCCACCTACACGGGCAGCCTGAAGTTCTACGACATGACGCCGGCCGCTTTTGCTCAGGTGCTCAAGAAAGCCGGCCTGCGGATGCCCAGCAGCCATTACCTGTTGGGTGAGCAGCAGAACAATGGCCAGCCCACGGCCGGCACCATTCTGCACGGCTGGGACAAGGCCGTGGACGACGCGGCCCAGGTGGGCATCAAGTACATGGTGTGTGCCTGGCTCACCGAGTCGGAGCGCGGCAGCCTCGACCACTACAAGCTGCTGGCCGAGCGACTGAACAAGGCCGGGGAACGGTGCAAAAAAGCCGGCATCCAGCTCTGCTACCACAATCACGACTTCGAGTTTGTGGCTCAGGATGGCAAGCTGCCCTACGACGTGCTGCTCACCACCGACAAGGACCTGGTGAAGATGGAACTGGACCTGTACTGGGCCACCAAAGCCGGCCACGACCCGGTAGCGCTGTTCAGCAAGAACCCCGGCCGCTTCCCGCTCTGGCACGTGAAGGACATGGCCAAAACGCCGCCGCACAGCTTCACGGAAGTCGGCAACGGCTCCATCGACTTCAAGCGCATCTTCGCCCAGGCCAAAACGGCGGGCCTCCGGCACTTCTTCGTGGAGCAGGACCAGACCCCCGGCTCGCCCTTCGACAGCATCCAGCAAAGCATCAGCTACATCAAGCGCAGCCTGGTGTAGGTCCAGAAGAGCGTCATGCTGAGCGGAGCGAAGCATCTCGCGTGCTGACGTTGCCAAAGTAATTTGATTACCCGCCGGCGAGATTCCTCGGCTCCGCTCGGAATGACGTTCTGGTAAATACTCTGCCTTCATCCGCCTACCCTCATCCCACCACATTCTATGGAAAAGAACACGTATGACGCCATTGTCATTGGGTCCGGCATTTCGGGCGGTATGGCGGCCAAGGAGCTAACCGAGAAGGGCCTGAAAACCCTCATGCTGGAGCGGGGGCGCAACATTGAGCACATCAAGGACTACGTGAATGCCAACAAGAACCCCTGGGAATACGAGCACCGGGGCGGCAAAACGCAGCAGATGATCAAGGACCACCCGGTCCTGAGCCGCGACTATACCCTCAACGAAAGCAACCTGGATTACTGGGTAAATGAGAAGGAAAGCCCCTACGTGGAGGCCAAGCCCTTCGACTGGTTCCGGGGCTACCACGTGGGCGGCCGCTCCCTGATGTGGGGCCGGCAGTCGTACCGCCTGAGTGACTATGATTTCGAGGCCAACGCCAAAGACGGTATTGCCGTGGACTGGCCCATCCGCTACAAGGACCTGGCCCCGTGGTACAGCCACGCCGAGAAGTTTGCCGGCATCAGCGGCTCGCGCGAGAACCTGCCCCAGCTGCCCGACGGCGACTTTATGCCGCCCATGGAGATGAACATCGTGGAGAAGGACGTGGCGGCCCGCCTCAAAAAACACTACGAGCACCGCCGCATGATCATCGGCCGCACGGCCAATATCACTCAGAACCATAACAACCGCGTGAGCTGCCAGTACCGCAACAAGTGCTGGCTGGGCTGCCCGTTCGGGGCGTATTTCAGCACGCAGTCGGCCACGCTGCCGGCGGCGGTGGCGACCGGCAACCTCACGCTGCGGCCGTTTTCCATCGTCACGCGCATCCTCTACGATAAGGACACCAAGCGGGCCAAGGGCGTGGAAATCCTGGACGCCGAAACCAACCAGACCTACGAGTACTACGCCAAAATCATCTTCCTGAACGCCTCGGCCCTGAACTCGGCCTGGGTGCTGATGAACTCGGCCACCGACGTGTGGCCCGGCGGCCTGGGCAGCAGCAGTGGCGAGCTGGGCCACAACGTGATGGACCACCACTTCCGGGCCGGGGCCTCCGGCGAAATGCCCGGCTACGAAGACAAGTACGTGTACGGCCGTCGCGCCAACGGCATTTACGTACCCCGCTACCGCAACCTGTTCGGCGACAAGCGCGACTACATCCGGGGCTTCGGCTACCAGGGCGGGGCCGGCCGCGAGGGCTGGGGCCGCGAAATTGCCGAGATGAACATCGGCGGCGACTTCAAGGACGCACTGACCGAGCCGGGCGACTGGACGATGGGAATCATGGGCTTCGGCGAAACGCTGCCCTACCACGACAACCAGATTTCGCTCTCCAAAACCCAGAAAGACAAGTGGGGCCTGCCGGTGCTGGTGATGGATGCCAGCATCCGCGACAACGAGCAGAAAATGCGCATCGACATGATGGCCGATGCCCAGGAAATGCTGGAAAAGGCCGGCGTGAAGAACGTGAGGACCTACAACAACGGCTACACGCTGGGCGGCGGCATCCACGAAATGGGCACCGCCCGCATGGGCCGCGACCCGAAAACCTCGGTGCTCAACCAGTACAACCAGGTCTGGGACGCCCCCAACGTGTACGTAACCGACGGCGCAGCCATGACCTCGGCGGCCTGCCAGAACCCCTCGCTCACCTACCTGGCCCTCACGGCCCGCGCCGTGGACCACGCCGTGCGCGAGCTGAAAAAACAGAACGTCTAACCCCGCCCATCATGAACAGAAGAGACGCCGTAGCCCGCGTAGCCCTCCTCATGGGCGGCACGCTCATCGGAGCCGACTACTTCCTGTCCGGCTGCACCGCCGACACCGACAAGAAGACCGCTACCAAAGCCAAAACCGCCCCGGCCAAGCCCGAAAAGCTGGCCGAGGTGCTGAACGCCCAGCAAATCAACCTGCTCAACGAAGTAGGCGAAACTATCCTGCCGGCCACCAAAACCCCGGGGGCCAAGGAGGCCAATGTGGGCGGCTTCATGGCCGTGATGGTGCGCGACTGCTACAAGCCGGAAGAGCAGAAAATCTTCCTCGACGGCCTGACTAAGCTGGAGGATGCGGCCAAAAAAAGCGGCGGCAAGGACTTTCTGGCCCTGGATGCCGCGCAGCGCACCACCCTGCTCACCGCCCTCGACAAGGAAATGAAGCAGTACGAGAAGGCCAAAACCCCGGAGCAGCCCAACCACTACTTCCGCATGGTGAAGGAGCTGACGCTGCTGGGCTTTTTCACCTCCGAGCCCGGCGCCACCAAAGCCCTGCGCTACCTCCCCGTCCCCGGCAAATACGACGGCAACGTGCCCTACAAAAAAGGCGACCGGGCCTGGGCTACGACGTAGCCTTTAGCTCTAGTCGCCTCACCCCCTAGCCCCTCTCCGAAAGGAGAGGGGGAACTAGACCTAAAAGCACTATCTAGAAAGCTAGATCTAGAGCCCCTCTCCTTTTTCGGAGAGGGGTTGGGGTGAGGCGACTAGAGTTACAACGAAGCGGTAGAGATGCTTCGGCTGCGCTCAGCATGACGGCCAGTAGATTACCTAATAACATAACAGGCACTGTATGAAATTACGCTTGGGCATGATTGGCGGGGGGCAGGGCTCCTTTATTGGGGCGGTGCACCGCATGGCGGCGGCGCTGGATGGGCTGTACGAGCTGACGGCCGGGGCCTTCAGCAGCAACCCGGCTACCTCCCGCGCCACTGGCCAGGAGCTGGGCCTGGACGCCGGGCGGGTCTATGACTCGTACCAGCAGCTGCTGGAGCAGGAGGCGCAGCGGCCGGCCCAGGAGCGGGTGCAGGTCATCAGCATCGTGACACCCAACCACCTGCACTTCGCGCCCGCCAAAATGGCTTTAGAGCTGGGCTTCGATGTGGTGCTGGATAAGCCGATGACGTTTTCCCTGGCTGAGGCCCGGGAGCTGGCCGCCGTGGCGCAGACCACTGGCCGTCGGCTCTGCCTCACGCACACCTACACCGGTTATCCCATGCTCAAGGAAGCCCGCCATTTGGTAGCATCGGGGGCTTTGGGCACTGTGCGCAAGGTGTACGTGGAGTACCCGCAGGGCTGGCTCAGCAGTTTCGAGGAAGGCAACGCCGACAACAAGCAGGCCGCCTGGCGCACCGACCCTGCCCGTAGCGGCGTGGCCGGTGCCATGGGCGACATCGGCACCCACGCCTTCAACTTGGCCGAGTACGTGAGCGGGTTGGAAGTAAGCCAGCTCTGCGCCGACATCCACACCGTGGTGCCCGGCCGCCAGCTCGACGACGACGGGGCGGTGCTGCTGCAGTTTGCCGGCGGGGCCAGCGGCGTGCTGGTAGCCACCCAGGTGGCGGCCGGCGAGGAAAACAACCTGCGCCTGCGCATCTACGGCGAAAAAGGCGGCCTGGAATGGCAGCAGGCCGACGCCAACACCCTGCTGGTGAAGTGGCCCGACCGGCCCACGGAAATTCGCCGCACGGGCGCGGGCTACCTCTGCGCCGCCGCCCGCCACAACAGCCGCATCCCGCCCGGCCACCCCGAGGGCTACCTCGAAGCCTTTGCCAACCTCTACCGCAACTTCGCCCTCACCCTGCGCGCCGACCTGGGCGGCCCGCCCGCCCCGCCCGAAGCCGCCGACTATCCCGGCATCCGGGACGGGCTGCGCGGCATGGCCTTCATCGAAACCGTCATTGCCTCGGGCCGCTCCGCGCAGAAGTGGACTGATTTTACCGTGTAGTTGTCAGTGAGTAGTTGCCCGTTGTCAGTTCGCTCGACAACCAACAACTCCCCACTGACAACCGACAACTACCTCCTGATAACTAGCTAGCCGCCTATGCGAACCATCAAAGGCCCCGGTATCTTTCTGGCGCAGTTCCTCAGCGACCAGGCCCCGTTCAACAACCTGGACAGCATCTGCGCCTGGGCGGCCGGGCTGGGCTACAAGGGCGTGCAGCTGCCCACCACCGACCCGCGCATCATCGACCTGCAGCTGGCCGCCGAAAGCCAGATCTACGCCGACGAGCTGAAGGGCCGGGTGCAGGCGGCGGGGCTGGAAATCACGGAGCTTTCCACGCACCTGCAGGGGCAACTGGTAGCTGTAAATCCGGTGTATGATGTGCTGTTTGACGGCTTCGCGCCGGAAGCCGTGCGCGGCAACCCGAAGGCCCGGCAGCAGTGGGCCGTGCAGCAGCTGAAGTACGCCGCCCAGGCCTCGCAGCGGCTGGGACTCACGGCCCACGCTACCTTCAGCGGGGCGCTGCTCTGGCCCTACCTGTACCCCTGGCCCCAGCGGCCGGCCGGCCTCGTGGAGGACGGCTTTGCCGAGCTGGGCCGGCGCTGGCGGCCGATTCTGGATGCGTTTGACGCGTGCGGAGTGGATGTGTGCTACGAGGTGCACGCCGGCGAAGATCTGCACGATGGCGTCAGCTACGAGCGGTTTCTGGCCGAAGTACACCAGCACCCGCGCGCCTGTTTGCTCTACGACCCCTCGCACTTCGTGCTGCAGTGCCTCGATTATCTGGAGTACATCGACATCTACCACGAGCGGATTCGGGCGTTTCACGTCAAGGATGCGGAGTTCCGGCCCAACGGGCGGCAGGGCGCGTACGGCGGCTACCAGAGCTGGACCGACCGCGCCGGCCGTTTCCGCTCCCTCGGCGACGGGCAGGTGGATTTCAAGGCCATTTTCAGTAAGCTTACCCAGTATGATTACCCCGGCTGGGCGGTGCTGGAGTGGGAGTGCGCCCTCAAGCACCCCGAAGACGGTGCCCGCGAAGGCGCGCCCTTCATCCAGAGCCACCTGATCCGCGTCACCGACAAGGCCTTCGACGATTTTGCCGCTTCCGGCATCGACCAATCCCTCAACCACCAGCTTCTCGGTCTCTAACGCTTCCTTTCCATGAAAAAGGCTTTTCTATTGCTCGCCTGCGGGCCCCTGCTGCTGGCCTGCGGCTCCGATAACACCGCTTCCACCAAAGCCCAAGAGGAATACACCCTGGCCGACGAATCGGCTCCCGCTCAGGACAGCACCACCACCGCCAACCTCAGCGCCGTGGCCCGCCAGCCCCAGGTAGATACCAGCGTCACCAAAATCGGCACGGCCCCGACCGGCGGGGCCGTGGCCGTGGGAGCCAAGCTGATGGAGGGCTCCGACTGCGCCAGCTGCCACCGCGAAAATGAAAAGCTGATCGGCCCCGGCTACCGGGAAATTGCCGCCAAATACCCCAACACCGCCGCCAACGTGACCATGCTGGCCAAGAAGATCATTACCGGCGGCAAAGGCAACTGGGGCGAAATCCCGATGACGCCCCACCCCGCCCTCTCCCAGAAAGACGCCGAGGAAATGACCCGCTACATTCTGGCGCTGAAGTAGTCGGAGCAGCGGCAGTTGAGGTGAACGGTCATGCTGAGCTTGCCGAAGCATCCCTACCGCTTCGTTGGCCGATTGTAGAGACGCAATATTTTGCGTCTCGTCGTTGAACGACTGTCTCCAGTACCAGCAACATCAGCGTCTCGGCGTTGAACAACCGGTTCCCGCACCAGCCAAAACAACGTCAGCAACAAGGAGACGCAAAATATTGCGTCTCTACATCACCCAGTCAATCGTCTGGCTCCCCCTCTCCCCCTGGAGAGGGGGCCGGGGGGTGAGGCGCAATCGTTGCAATGTCAGCACGCGAGATGCTTCGACTGTGGCTGCGCCTCCGCTCAGCATGACGTTTAAAATCAACCTATTCCTAATCCCCACCTGCCCATGACTGCTTCCATCCGCATACGGCTATCCATCATGATGTTCCTGGAGTTCTTCATCTGGGGCGCGTGGTTCGTGACGCTGGGCACGTACCTGCTGCGCAACCTCGGCGCGTCGGGCACGCAGGTGGGGGTGGCGTTTCTGACGCAGTCCATCGGGGCCATTGTGGCGCCGTTCATCATCGGGCTCATTGCCGACCGGTTTTTCTCGGCCCAAAAGATTCTGGGCGTGCTGCACCTAGCTGGCGCGGTGCTGTTGTGGCGGGCCTCAGTGGCGCCTGATTTCGGCAGCTTCTACCCCAGCATCCTCACCTACATGGTGCTGTACATGCCCACGCTGGCGCTGGTAAACTCCATCAGCTTCCGGCAGATGCAAAACCCGCAGAAGGAGTTTGCGCCCATCCGGGTGCTGGGCACGCTGGGTTGGATTGTGGCCGGCCTCACCATTGGCTGGCTGAACTGGGAGCAGACCAACAGCCTGCAAAGCACCTTCCTGATGGCGGCCGGGGCCTCGGCCCTGCTGGGCGTATTCAGCTTCACGCTGCCGGCCACCCCGCCCGTGAAAAAGGACCAGACCAGCTCCCTCGGCAACCTGCTGGGGCTGGAAGCCATTGGCATGCTGCGCAACCGTTCCTACCTGATCTTCTTCCTGGCGTCCATTGCCATCTGCATTCCGCTGGCCTTTTACTACGGGTTTACCAATCCGTTTCTCAACGAAGTCGGAATGAAGTCGGCGGCGGGGGTGCAGAGCCTGGGGCAGGTATCGGAGCTGCTGTTTATGCTGGCCATTCCGCTGTTTTTTAGTCGGCTGGGCGTGAAGAAGATGCTGGCCATCGGCATGGCGGCCTGGGTGCTGCGCTACGTGTTTTTCGCCTATGGCAACGGCCTGGGCAATTACTGGATGCTGATTGCGGGCATCGTGCTGCACGGCGTCTGCTACGACTTCTTCTTCGTGACGGGCCAGATCTACACCGACAACCTGGCCGGGGAGCGGTTCAAAAGCTCCGCCCAGGGCTTCATCACCCTGGCCACCTACGGCGTGGGCATGCTCATCGGCACGCTGCTCTCGGGCCGCATCTTCGACGCGTACCAGACCACGCCCACCACCCACGACTGGCGCATGATCTGGCTGATTCCGGCCGGCATTGCCGTGGTGGTGCTGCTGGCCTTCCTGGCCTTCTTCCGGGAGCAGCCCCAGCCGCAAACCACTGCCGCCGCTGATACCCTGCGCGACCCCGCCACCCCACTCACCCAGGCCGTTTAGCCATGGCCACCTGGAACCGACGAGCCGCCCTGAAGGGCCTGATAACCGGCACGGCAGCAGTAGGTACGCTGGGCGTTTCGGCGGCGTGTGCAGCCGAGGACCAAAAAACCGCTTCAATACCCTTGAAGAACAACCTGAAACAGTCGGTGTGCCGCTGGTGCTTCGGCAAGATGCCCCTGGACGAGCTGTGCGCGGCGGCTAAGGAAATGGGCCTCCGGGGCATCGACCTGGTGGGCCCCGCCGAGTGGCCCACGCTCAAAAAGTACGGCCTCGACTCGCCGATGTGCAACGGCGCGGAAATCAACCTCACCGACGGCTTCAACGACCCCGAATTCCACGCCCAGCTGCGGCAGCGCTACGCCGCCATGATTCCGCAGGTGGCGCAGGCCGGCTACACCAACCTCATCTGCTTCAGCGGCAGCCGCCGCGGCCTCTCCGACGAGGCCGGCCTCACCAACTGCGTGGCGGGCCTCCAGCCGCTGATGGAACTGGCCGCCAAGCACAAAGTGGTGCTGGTGATGGAGCTGCTCAACAGCAAAATCGACCACCCCGACTACCAGTGCGACCGGACCGCCTGGGGCGTGGCGCTGGCCAAACGGCTGAATTCCGAGCACTTCAAGCTGCTCTACGATATCTACCACATGCAAATCGACGAGGGCGACGTCATCCGCACCCTCACCGCCCACCACCGCTATATTGCCCACTACCACACCGCCGGCGTACCCGGCCGCCACGAGCTCGACGACACCCAGGAGCTGAACTACCCCGCCATCATGCGCGCCATCCAGGCCACCGGTTTCCAGGGCTACGTGGCCCAGGAGTTCATGCCCCGCCAGGCCGACGGGTTAAAGTCGTTGCGCGAGGCGGTGCGGCTGTGCGACGTGTAGCGCCGAACCCATCAGAACGTCATTCCGAGCAGCGCGAAGAATCTCGCCTCATTGAACGATGTAGGGACGCGACACTTCGCGTCTCCCGCCAGAACGAATCGGCCGCCCCAACGTCAGCAACGAGGAGACGCGAAGTGTCGCGTCTTTACAATCGATCAATGAAGCGGTAGAGATGCTTTGGCAAAGCGGATGCCAGATGAAGCATGACGTTCTTTACTTCCACCTGCCTTACCCTTTCCCTGCCCATGAAACCCGCCTTATTCCTTCCCGCTTTACTTATCAGCCTGTCTGCCGTGGGCCAGAACCAGCCGCAAGGCAAACCCGAGGAAACCGAAGTCTGGAAACCGGTGCCGAAGGTGGTAGCGGCTACCGGCGTGTTCACCGCGCCGCCCTCCGATGCGGTGGTGCTCTTCAACGGCCGCGACCTGACGCAGTGGGTATCGGTGGAGGACCGCACCAAGCCGGCCGGCTGGAAGGTGGCCGACGGCGTGCTGACCGTGGATAAGAAGACGGGCAACATCGAAACCAAGCAGAAATTCACCAACTACCAGCTGCACTTAGAGTGGCGGGTGCCCGCCACCATCAGCGGCAAGGGGCAGGTGCGCGGCAACAGCGGCCTGTTTCTGGCCTCGCTGGGCAAAGGCGACCTGGGCTACGAGCTGCAGATTCTGGACTCGTACCAGAACGAAACGTACGTGAACGGCATGGCCGGCAGCATCTACAAGCAGTTCATCCCGCTGGCCAACCCCACCCAGAAACCCGGCCAGTGGCAGTCGTACGACGTAGTATGGACCGCGCCCACCTTCAAGCCCGACGGCTCCTTGCTGACGCCCGCCCGCGTGACGGTGCTCTTCAACGGCGTACTGGTGCAGAACAACACCGAGTTGAAAGGCGCCACCGTGTACATCGGCCCGCCCAGCTACCAGCAGCACGGCCCGTCGCCCATCAAGCTTCAGTCGCACGGCGACCCGAGTGAGCCGATCAGCTTCCGCAACATCTGGGTGCGGGAGCTGTAGTAGGTACACCGAACGAGGGTCGCCAGGCCGCCGCCAGTGGGGTGGGGCAGACCTCACAAAGAATGGTTTAGAGGCGGCAGCAGGCGAAAATTCGCTCCCGACCGGCACCGGCTTCGGCGAGACTTTCGTTTGCACCCCCGGATTTTCGGGCTAATTTTGACCCCACTCAACCCAACGACGACGACGCAGATGGCCGAACTCATAAAAATGCCCAAGATGAGCGACACGATGACCGAAGGGGTCATTGCTTCGTGGCTCAAAAAAGTAGGCGACAAAGTAAAATCCGGGGATATTCTGGCCGAAGTGGAAACCGATAAGGCCACCATGGAGCTGGAAAACTACGAGGATGGCACCCTGCTGCACATCGGTCCGAAGGAAGGCGAAGCCGTAGCCGTGGATGGCCTGCTGGCCATTGTCGGCAAGGAAGGCGAAGATATTTCCGGCCTGCTCAACGGCTCGGCTGCTGAGCCGGCTCCCGCTGCCGAAGCACCGAAAGCCGAAGCCCCCAAAGTGGAAGAGGCTCCCGCTGCTCCCCAGCCCGAAGCCCCCAAAGCCGAGGCCCCCAAGCCGGCCGCCCCGGCCGCTCCCGCCGGCAACGGCAAGAAGGCCACCGTCATCCGGATGCCGAAAATGAGCGACACGATGACCGAGGGCACCATTGCCGCCTGGCTGAAGAAGGTCGGTGACAAAGTAAAATCCGGCGACATCCTGGCCGAAGTGGAAACCGACAAGGCCACCATGGAGCTCGACAACTACGAAGATGGCACCCTGCTCTACATCGGCCCCAAGGAAGGCGAAGCCGTGGCCGTAGACGGCGTGCTGGCCATCATTGGCGAAGAAGGAGCCGACGTGCAGGCCCTGCTCGGGGGAGCTCCCGCGCCGGCCGAAGCCGCCCCGGCTGCGGCGGCCGAAGCCTCTGCTCCGGCTTCCGCTTCCACCTCGGCGCCCGCGCCGGCTGCCGAAACCGCGCCCGCCGCTGCCGGTGGCCGCATCTTCGCCTCGCCCCTGGCCAAGAGCATTGCCAAGGACAAAGGCATCGACCTGAACACCATCAAAGGCTCCGGCGAAAATGGCCGCATCGTGTCCCGCGACCTGGAAGCCGCCCCGGCCGCGGCTCCGGCACCGGCCGCTGCTCCGGTGGCCCAGCCCGCCGCCGCTCCGGCTCCGCAGGCTGCTCCGGCTGCTGCTCCGGCCCCTGCGGCCGCCCCGGCCGCCCAGCCCGCCGACGGCACCTACACCGATACGCCGGTGTCGCAGATGCGCAAAGTCATTGCCCGCCGCCTCTCCGAGAGCCTGTTCACGGCTCCGCACTTCTATCTGACGATGGAAATCCTCATGGACCGGGCCATGGAAGTGCGCACCCAGCTCAACGGCCTCTCGCCGGTGAAGCTCAGCTTCAACGACATGGTCATCAAGGCCGCCGCCGTGGCGCTCAAGCAGCATCCGGCCGTCAACTCGTCCTGGCTGGGCGACAAAATCCGTCAGAACCACGTGGTCAACATCGGGGTGGCCGTGGCCGTGGATGAGGGTCTGCTGGTGCCCGTGGTGCGCAACGCCGACGGCAAAGGCATGTCGCAGATTGCCACCGAGGTCAAGGAGCTGGCCGGCAAGGCCAAGAGCAAGAAGCTCCAGCCCGCCGAGTGGGAAGGCAGCACCTTCACCATCAGCAACCTGGGCATGTTTGGCATCGAGGAATTCACGGCCATCATCAACCCGCCGGATGCCTGCATCCTGGCCGTGGGCGGCATCAAGCAGACCGCCGTGGTGAAAGACGGTGAACTGGCCGTGGGCAACGTGATGAAGGTAACGCTCAGCTGCGACCACCGCGTGGTGGACGGCGCTACCGGCGCGGCCTTCCTGCAAACGCTCAAGAGCCTGCTCGAAGATCCGCTGCGCATGCTTATCTAAGCTCAGCCGCCGCTTTTTCTGAAAGAAGCCAGTCCCTTGCCGGGGCTGGCTTTTTTTGTTGGTACTTCGGGCCCTGTGCTAGCCGGCCTGCCAGCGGATGGCGGGGCAGGGAAAAAAGGGGAAACGCCGGAAATCAATAGTACTGCGGCGCCTGAGGGGTTGATTGGGAAGGGGAGGAGGAGATAATTCCTTGGTTTTCCGGCAAAACGGCTATACTTGCCGCCGGTGGGCGTTGCGCCGGCGGCACCCGATTGTGAATTGCTCAATCGAGACTCTGTATGAAGAAGAATCTACTTGCCATTACGCTCTGCGTGGCCAGCGCCACTACCGCTTTCGGGCAGGGACAGACGCTTGCCGGCCGGGTCCTCGATGCCGCCGGCAAACCCGTGATTGGGGCCACGGTGGTGGAAAAAGGCACCAACAACGGCACCGCCACCGACAACGACGGCCGCTTCGTGCTCAAGGCCCGCTCGGCCGCGCCGCGCCTGCAAATCAGCTCCATCGGCTACGGAGCCCAGGAGGTGGCCGGCAGCGGGGAAGTGAGCGTGCGCCTGGCCGACGCCACCAACAGCCTCGGCGACGTGCAGGTGGTGGGCTCGCGCAGCCAGAACCGCTCCGTCACGGATTCGCCTTCGCCCGTCGACGTGATTGACCTGCGCGAAGTGACCACCAAAACCGGCCAGCTCGACGTGAACCAGTTGCTGCAATTCGTGGCGCCCTCCTTCAACTCCAACCGCCAGACCGGCTCCGACGGGGCCGACCACGTGGATCCGGCTTCCCTGCGCGGCCTCGGCCCCGACCAGACCCTGGTGCTGGTGAACGGCAAGCGCCAGCACCAGTCGGCGCTGGTGAACCTGTTCGGCTCCCGCGGGCGCGGCAACACCGGCACCGACCTGAACGTGATTCCGGCCGCCAGCATCGAGCGGATTGAGATTCTGCGCGACGGCGCGGCGGCCCAGTACGGCTCCGATGCCATTGCGGGCGTGATTAACATCGTGCTCAAAACCGCCGTCAAGGAACTCACGGCCAACGTCAACTACGGGGCCTACGAGGCCAAGTACCGCCGCGACAACGAGCAGTTCGACGGCGGCAACTTCAACGCCAACGTCAACTACGGCCTCGGCCTGGGCGAGAAGGGCAGCTTTATCAACACCACCCTCGACTTCAACCAGCGCCAGCACACCCAGCGCGCCGCCGTGCCGGCCCCCGATGGCCTGGCCCGCCGCGAGTACGGCGACCCCAAGGTGTCGAACCTCTCGGCCTACCTCAACTCCAAGTTCGCCCTCACCGACCAGACCCACATTTACGTGTTCGGGGGCGGCAACAAGCGCCAGGGCGACGCCTACGCCTGGACCCGCTTCGCCGACGACGACCGGAACGTGCCCGCCATTTACCCCAACGGCTTCGACCCCATCATTACCAGCGACATCTGGGATGCCTCGGCCGTGGCGGGCCTGCGCACGAAGCTGGGCGGCTGGGACCTGGACCTGAGCAACAACTTCGGCTCCAACCGCTTCGAGTACGGGGTGAAAAACTCGCTGAACTCCTCCCTGGGCGCGGCTTCGCCCACGTCGTTTGATGCCGGGGGCTTCCAGCTCCAGCAGAATGTGGTGAGCCTGGGCCTGACCCGCAACTACGCCAGCGTGCTCAGCGGCCTGAACGTGGCCGCCGGGGCCGAATTCCGCCGCGAGTGGTACTCGCTCTTCGCGGGCGAGGAAACCTCCTACGCCAACTACGACCCGGCCGGTACGCCCGATGAGCAGCGCCGGGCCAGCGGCTCCCAGGGCTTCCCCGGCTTCCAGCCCACCGATGCCATCAAAGCCGACCGCGACAATGTGGGCGTGTACGTGGATGCCGAGCTGAGCGTGACCCAACGCTGGCTGCTGGCCGGCGCCCTGCGCTACGAAAACTACACCGACTTCGGCGGCACGCTCAACTACAAGGTCTCGACCCGCTACAACCTGACCGACTTCCTGACCCTGCGCGGCACCTACAGCACCGGTTTCCGGGCGCCCTCCCTGGCCCAAATCAACTTCAACTCCACCTTCACCAACTTCATTCAGGGGCAGCCGGTGGAAGTGCTGCTGGCCCGCAACAACAGCCCCGTTACTCAGAAGCTGGGCATTCCGACCCTCAGGCAGGAAACCTCCAACAGCGCCAACGTGGGCCTGACCAGCCGCATCGGCTCCTCGCTGAGCCTGACCGTGGACGGCTACTACATTAAGGTGCAGGACCGGGTGGTGCTCACCAGCCAGTTCGGCAACGACGACCCGGTTATCGGCCCCGATTTGGTGGCCCTGAACGTGGGGCAGGCCCAGTTCTTCGCCAACGCCGCCGACACCCGCTCCCTGGGCCTCGACGTGGTGCTCAACCACACTGCCACCTTGGGCACCGGCCGCCTGAGCTCCACGCTGGCCGCCAACTTCAACCAGCTCAAAATCGACCGGGTGCAGACCTCCGGCCGCCTCACGGGCCGGGAGGACGACTTCTTCGGGCCCCGCGAGCAGGCCTTCGTGAAGGCGTCGGCGCCCCCGTCCAAAATCAACCTCACCTTTGATTACCAGCTCGGCCGCTTCGGCACACTGCTGCGCCTGGTGCGCTTCGCCGGCGTGGACCTGATTGACTGGGACGGCAACCCGATGAACTACGACGCGCGCGTGACCACCGACCTGACGCTGAGCTACGCCCTCACCGACCACCTGCAGATGATTGTGGGCAGCACCAACCTGTTCAACCGCTACCCCACGCTGTTCAACCCCCAGCTCACGGAAACCGGCGGGGCCTGGGACCCGGTGCAGATGGGCGCCAACGGCCGCTTCTACTTCGCCAAGCTGCAGGCCAAATTTTAGTCGATGAAAGGAACGACGACGAGACGCAATATTTTGCGTCTCGTCGTTGAACAACCGAAACCGCGCAATCATAACCCAACGGCAGCCGGCGCGCTGTAGAGACGCGACACCTCGCGTCTCATCGTTGAACAACCAAAACCGCGCAGTTTCAACCTAACGTCAGCAACGGCGAGACGCAAATATGCGTCTCTACAGCGTGCAACAACAAACTGCCGGATGGACCGGGGCCTGGCCCTGCTTCGTCCGGTAGTTGGCGTTTGGGGGCGGCGGGGCGCCCGATTTTGGTGAATGTGTGCTACCTTCCGCCCCACCCGCCGTGGCGGGTTTTCCACCCTCTCTCAATTCCATGCAGAATTACGTACTGACGCTGGCGGCGGCGGTGCTGCTGGCTCCCGCGGGAGCTGCGGCCCAGGCGCGGCCGGCCCTTACCGCCCCGGATTATGCCCGGGCCGAACGTTTTCTGGGCTACAACACCCAGCCCCTGGTAGATGGCAGCGCCGGCCCGCCCAACTGGCTGGCCAACGACCGGTTCTGGTACCGGGTGCTCACGGCCCGGGGCAGCGAAATCGTGCTCGTGGACCCCGCCCGCAACACCCGCACCGCTGCCTTCGACCAGGCCCGGCTGGCGGCGGCCCTCTCGCAGGCCACCAGCCAGCCCTACGAGGCCAGCCGCCTGCCCCTGCGCGGGCTCACGCTCTCGCCCGATGCCAAAACGCTGACCCTCACGGCGGCGGGCAAAACCTGGCGCTACGACGTGGCCGCCGGCCAGCTGACCCCCGCCGCGCCCGAGCCGGCCAAGGGCAAGGACGTCAACGAGGCCAACGAAATCCTGTCGCCCGACGGGGCGCGGGCCGCGTTCATTCAGGACCATAACTTGTGGATGCGCGACACCAAAACCGGCCAGCTCACCCAGCTCACCACCGATGGCGCGCCCGACTACGGCTACGCCACCGACAACGCCGGCTGGACCCACAGTGAGAAGCCCGTGCTGCGCTGGTCGCCCGATTCGCGCAAGATTGCCACCTTCCGCCAGGACCAGCGCCGGGTGGGCAACATGTACCTGACCACCACCAACGTAGGCCGCCCGAAGCTGGAAACCTGGAAGTATCCGCTGCCCGGCGACCCGGACATCATCACGATTGAGCGGGTAATTGTGGAGGTGAGTCCGGCCAGAGTGGTGCGCCTGCAGGTGCCGCCCGACCCCCACCGCGGCTCCCTCTCCGACGATATTTCCAGCAGCGGCACCTTCGACGACGTGGACTGGAGCCCCGACGCCACGCAGCTGGCCTTCGTCTCGACTTCGCGCGACCACAAAGAGGAAAAAATGCGGATTGCTGATGCCGCCACCGGGGCCGTGCGGGAGGTGTTCGCCGAAACCGTGGCCACCCAGTATGAGTCGGGCCAGGGCGCTATCAACTGGCGCTACCTGCCCAAAACCCGGGAAATCATCTGGTACTCGGAGCGCGACAACTGGGGCCACCTCTACCTGTATGACGCCACCACCGGCCGGGTCAAGAACCAGATTACCAAGGGCGAGTTCGTGGTGACCCAGCTGCTGAAAGTGGACGAGCAGGAGCGGCAGCTGTACTTTCTGGCCAACGGCCGGGAGCCTGGCAACCCCTACTTCAGCCACCTCTACCGCATCGGGCTCGATGGCAAAAATCTCCGGCTGCTCACCCCCGAGCCCGGCCACCACCAGGTCACCTTTGCGCCCTCGGGGAGCTACTTCGTGGATACCTATTCCCAGCCCGATCAGCCGGGCATCTCGGTGCTGCGCTCGGCCGCGGGCAAGCTGCTCAGAACCCTGGAGAAAACCGATATTTCCCGCCTCCTCGCCACCGGCTGGCAGCCGCCCACGCCCATCACGGTGAAGGCCGCCGATGCCCGGACTGACCTCTACGGGCTGATGTTCACGCCCACCACCCTCGAGCCCGGCCGCCAGTACCCCATCATCAACTACATCTACCCCGGGCCTCAGGGCGGGGGCGTAGGCAGCTGGTCGTTCAGTGCGGCCCGTTCCGACCACCAGGCCCTGGCCGAGCTGGGCTTCGTGGTGGTCGTCATAGAGGGCAGCTGCAACCCGTTGCGCTCCAAAAGCTACCACGACGCCTGCTACGGCAACATGGCCGAAAACACGCTCTCGGACCAGATAGCCGGCATGCGCCAGCTGGCCCAGCGCTACCCCTACATCGACCTGGCGCGGGCCGGCATCTGGGGGCACTCGGGCGGGGGCTACGCCACGGCGGCGGCCATGTTCCGCTACCCCGAGTTCTTCCAGGTGGGCATCGCCGAATCGGGCAACCACGAAAACCGTAACTACGAGGACGACTGGGCCGAGCGCTACATCGGTCTGCTCAAAACCAACCCCGACGGCACCACCAATTACGACAACCAGGCCAACGCCCTCTTCGCCAAAAACCTGCGGGGCAAGCTGCTGCTGGCCCACGGCCTGCTCGACGACAACGTGCCGCCCTACAACACCTGGCTGGTGGTGGAGGCCCTCACCAAGGCCAACAAGAGCTACGATTTGGTGGTGTTCCCGAACGCGGCCCACAGCTACGGCAGCTCGTCGTACTATATGATGCGCCGCCGCTGGGACTACTTCGTGGAGCACCTGGCCGGCCTCCAGCCCCCCCACGACTACCAGCTCACGCCCGCTGCCGACCCGCGCACGGCGGCCCGGTAAGTGCCGTCCGCCCGCTGCCGCCTGCGCGAAAGAAAGCGCGCCGAAATGGGCCCGGTAGGAGGACGTATTCCCTGCACACAGAAAGGCCGCCCGCCGGATACGTTCCGGCGGGCGGCCTTTCTGTGTGCAGGGAGGCCGGAACCAGCCAAAAACAGCTTATTCCGGCAGACTGCGGCGGAAATGCAGTTGCAGGATATGGTCGATTTTTTCCTTGGTGAGGGGCTTGCTGACCAGGCCGGCAATGTTGAGTTCCTCCAGGCGGCTCAGGTCGCGCGCATCCATGGTAGTGGTGAGCATGATGATGACGGTGGCCCGGTGCTGTACGGCGGGTAGCTGCCGGTAGGCTTCCAGAAAGGCAATGCCGTCCATGCCGGGCATGTTCACATCGAGCAGGATGAGGGCGGGTTCATCCTGGTCGGGCGTGTCGGCAATGATTTCCAGAGCCCGGGCCCCGTCTTCGGCCGTGAGCAGGTGGTCGGTTACGTTGAGTTGCTTGAAGAGCAGCTCGTTCAGGAAATTATTAGTCGAGTCATCGTCGACCAGCAGGATACTCGAAAGCTTCTCCATGAGGAAAAATAAAAGACAATGAGGCCAGCCTAAGCCGGCAATGAAACGGTGAAGGTGGAGCCCTGTCCGGCCTGGCTTTCCACAATGATGGTGCCGCCCGCATTTTCCACCAGCCGCTTCACCGTGAACAGGCCCACGCCCGAGCCTTCTACGTGGGTGTGCAGGCGGCGGAACATGCCAAACAGGTCAATCTGCTGGGCTTCGGTGAGGCCCAGGCCGTTGTCCTGCACCGTCACGGTAAGACGCTCGGGCGTGCAGCGGGCCCGCAGCCAGACCTGGGCCGGCCGGTCGGGGGTGCGGTACTTCACGGCGTTGCTGAGCAGGTTATAAACCACTGAGCGCAGGGTTTTGGGCGCCACGTGGATGGCCTCGCACCCGGCCAGGTCGATGGAGAGGGTGGCCCCGGCGGCTTCGATGAGCGGGGCCAGATCCAGCTGCACGCCCGCAATGAGGGCGGCCAGGTCCATGGTTTCGGGGGCTTCGGTTTGCTGGAGCTGGGAAATATCGGTGAGGTGGCCGATGGTGCGCTGGAAGCGCGTAACCGAATCCTGGATCAGGTCGAGCAGGCGGGCCACCACCGGGCCCTGGCGCACGTGGGCGGGCAGGTCCTGGCGCAGGGCCAGCAGCAGCCCCTCGATGTTGGCAATGGGCGCCTTCAGATCATGGGAAGCGGTATAGACGAAGGTGTCGAGGTCGGTGTTGGTGCGCGTGAGGCGGGCGTTGGTGAGGTGCAACTCCTCGTTGGTTGCCTGCATTTCCCCGTTGATGGTGGCCAGCTCCTCGTTGAGAAACTGCACCTGCTGGCGGGCCCGCACCTGATCCGTTACATCATAAATGAAGGCGGCCACGCCCACAATGCGGCCCTGCTCGCGGTAGGCCTGGTAGGAGAACGTGACGTAGCGCGGGCTGCCGGGGTGGAGGTTGGCCAGGGGCATGTCGAGCACGGCCTGGGGCTCCCCGGTCTCAAATACGACATCGAGCAGCGTAATCAGGCCCGCCGTTTTGATGCGGGGGTACACCTCGGCCAGGGTATGGCCGTGCATGTCGGTGCCCGTCCATTCCTCGGGCGGAAACAGCTCCTCGAAGGCGGGGTTGAAGTAGTCGATGCGGTGGTCGGGTTCGCGCAGCAGCACAATGGCCACCGGGGTCTGGGCAAAAATCTGGTAGAGCTCCTGGCGCTGCTGGGCCCGGCGCTGCACGGCCGCCAGGGCAGCGGCCTGGAGGGTTTCGGCCTGGCGGCGGGTGCGCACCTGCTCCGTAACATCGAGGGCAAATACCAGAATCCCGTAAACTTGTCCTTGGCGGTCGGTGAGAGGCTGGTAGGTGAAATCGAGGTACTGCTGGCTGGCCGGGCCCGTGGGCTGGGCCAGCAGAACCGCAATTTCCTTCCCGATGAAGGGCTCCCCGCTGGTGTACACCTGGTTGAGCAGGGGCAGAAAGCCCTGCTCCACTATTTCGGGCAGCGCTTCGGCCACCGTCTGGCCCAGGCGGGCGCGGTTCCCGGAAAGAGCGTAATACTGGTCGTTGAAGAAAGTGAAGCGGTGGTCTGGTCCGCTGAGCGTGGCCACGGCGGCGGGTACCTGGGCCAGAATCTGACTCAGCAGATTCTGCTGCTCGCGCAGCTGTTCGCGCTGGTCCTGGGCTTCGCGTAGGGCGGCGTGGGCCTGGGCCGTACGCTCCTGCACGCGCACTTCCAGCTGGTCGTTGAGCTGCTGCACCTGCTGGCGGGCCAGCACCTGCTCGGTCACTTCGGTGGCAACCACCATGGCGCCGTAAATGCGGCCGTCATCCTCATACATGGGTACGTACACGAAGTCCCAGTACACCGTTTCGCGCCGGCCGTTCCGGTCGTGCTGGGCGGGCATGGCGTGGGCCACGTAGGGTTCCCCGGTGGCCATTACGCCATCGAGCAGTTCTTCATAGCCCATGCCGGCCACTTCGGGCAGGGCTTCAAACAGGCCCTTGCCGATAATATCCTGCTGGTTGCGCCCCCACAGGCGGCACACGGTAGGGTTGGCCAGCTCAATGATGTACTGCGGCCCGCGGTACACGGCAATGGCCACCGGGGCCTGTTCCAGCACGCGTTCCAGCTCGCCCTGCTGGCGCTCGGCCGCCATCTGGGCCCGTTGGGCTTCCCGGGTGCGGATTTCTACCCGGGCTTCCAGGGCCTCATTACTGGCTTGCAGCTCGCGGTTGAGCTGCTGCACCTGCTGGCGCACCAGCACCTGCTCCGTGACTTCGGTGCCGCTGGCCATCACCCCGTTGATTTCGCCGTTGGCATCGAAGAGGGGCTGAAACGCGAAGCTCACGTAGGCCTGGTTGGCCTGGCCGGTGTGGGTCCGCGTCAGCGTAACGGGGGCATCTACCAGAAAGGAGGCCTGGCCCGTCGCCAGTACCCCGGACAGGACCTGGCCAAAGCCCGGGCCGTCCGTTTCGGGCAGAGCTTCCAGGTAGGGGCGGCCCATTACCTGGCTGACCTCCCGGCCCCAGATGGCCAGGATGGCGGGATTGGCCAGCTCCACGCGCAGGTTGGGGCCCCGCAGAATGGCAATGGCCACCGGCGTCTGCTCAAACACCTGGTAAAGCTGCTCGCGCTGCTGCTCGGCGGCGGCGTAGGCGTGGCGCAGGGCCTGGGTCCGCTCCAGCACCTGGGCTTCCAGATCCTGATTGAGCTCCTCCACCTGTCGGCGGGCCAGCACCTGCTCGGTCACTTCCAGGGCCACATCGAGCACGCCCAGCACCTCCCCCCGGGCATCGTAGAGGGGCTGATACACGAAATTGTAGTAGGTCGTCGTCAGCTCTCCGTTGCGCAGCAGCCGGGCCGGCACCTCCGTGCCCACGTACGGAACGCGGGTGTCGCGCACCTGCTCCATGAGATGCTCAAACCCCTGGCCCCGCAATTCGGGTACGGCTTCGAGCAGGGGGCGGTCGAGCAGTTCGGCCTGCGGCCGGCCCCACATGTCGGCAAGGCGGGTGTTGGCGGCCGTGATGCGCAGCTCGGGGCCCTCAAACAATCCCAGCGCGACCGGGGCCTGGTTGACGAGGGCCTGCCACTGGTTGCGCTGGCGCTCGGCCTCGGCGCGGGCTTCCCGCTCCCGGGCCTGACTGGCGCGCAACGTTTCCTCAATGGTTGTGCGCTCCTGGTCGTTGCCATCCGTGAAGCTGACGACCAAAACGTTCTCGTGGCGCTGGGCCCGCAGCACGTAGTAGCCATCCAGGCCGTCGTGCTGGTACAGGTTCTGGCGCTGCCGGAGCCGGCCCGACTCGAAGGCCTCGCGGTAAAAATCGAATACGCCTATGCTGTTGGCGGTCGGGTACAGGGTCAGGAAGCTTTCGGTGGGATGTTCCGGCAGATTGAGCATCTGCTGGGCGGCCGGGTTGAGGCGCACCCAGTCAAAATCAATAATTTCCGGGCCTTCCGGCGCGTACCGGGGGCGCAGCAGCAGAATGCCGTCGAGGGAAGTCGTCAGTAAAACCTCCACCAGGCCGGCCGGGTTAAAGTCGGGTAGGGGAGGGCTAACAGAAGCAAAATCAGGCATAGAAAGCAGTAGCAGTAAGCGCAACAACCCGGCGCCACGGCCGCGGGGGCCGCTCAACGCTCAGCTGGTCAAAACAGTAACCCGGTTTCCCACCGGCCCGCCCACGGCAGCTCACCGGCTCCCTGCTGGCAAAGGCGGCCGCTCGCCCGGGGCCCGCGCCGCCAGGCAGGCTCGGGCGTAATACGGCCCCGATTATAAAAAGGGGGTAAAATGTATCTTTGAGGCCGATAATTTTTTGCTCCCTCCTACCATGCAGGATGAAATAAACGAACTCCGACGGGTCATGCAGCAGCAGGGCTTCCACGCGGCGTTGCAGTACCTCAACCACCGCACGCCCCACCGCTACACCGGCGTGTTTCGGTTCGATGGGGAGCTGCTGCGCAACGAGGCCTTGTTCGACCGGCTGCAGCCCGCCGTGCAGCAAGGTGCCGACGTGCCGATGGCCGTTACCTACTGCTCCCTGGTCGGGCGCCAGCAGGCTCCGCTGGAAATAACCGATGCCACCACCGACGCCCGCGTGCGGGGCCTCATCGATACGCCCGTGGTTTCCTACTGCGGGGTGCTGGTGCGCGATGCCCAAGGCCAGCCCTTCGGGACACTGTGCCACTACGACCTGCAGCGCTGCCAGGAGCGGACCACCGACCAGCCCCTGCTGGAAGCGGCCGCCTCGCTGTTCTACGAGTACCTGCAGGCCGGCTCCCGGCCCCCGGCTGCCTCTGCTGCCCGGTAAGCCCGGCCGCCACCGTTCCGGCCCTGGGGGCGGCGGCCAACGGGAATCCGGGCCGCCGCCGTTCCGGCCGGATTCCCGTAGCTTTGCTCTTTGCGCCGCCACCGGCGCGCTCTTTCTTCTGAATCCGTTATGAAAATCCGCTCTACTACCGTGCTGGGGGTGCGCCACAACGGCCAGGTGGCCCTCGGGGCCGACGGCCAGGCTACCATGGACAAGCACGTGGCCAAAAGCAACGTGCGCAAAGTGCGCAAGCTCCACGACGGCAAAGTGGTCACCGGCTTTGCCGGCTCCACCGCCGATGCCTTTATGCTGCTCGATAAGTTCGAGGAGAAGCTCGGCAACTACAGCGGGCAACTGCGCCGTGCCGCCATCGAGCTGGCCAAGGAGTGGCGCAAAGACCAGTACCTGCGCAAGCTCGAAGCCATGATGGTCGTCTGCGACCGGGACGAGCTGCTCATCATCGCCGGCACCGGCGACGTGCTGGAGCCCGACAACGACGTGGCCGCCATCGGCTCGGGCTCCATGTACGCCCAGGCCGCCGCCCTGGCCCTGAAAAAGCACGCCCCCCACCTCACGGCCCGCCAGATGGTGGAGGAGGCCCTGCACATCGCCGCCGACATCTGCATATACACCAACCACAACCTCATGATTGAGGAGCCGGTATAGCGTAGTTGTTAGTTATTCGTTGTCAGTTGTCAGGTCGTTTTATCCTGACAACTGACAACGAACAACGAACAACTAACAACTGACAACGACCAACTGACAACCCAATCCATGCAAATCACCAACTTCCTCAAGCACCACTACCGCCACTTCAACGCCGCCGCGCTCATTGATGCCGCTGAGGGCTACAACAAGCACCTGGCCGAGGGCGGTAAGATGATGATTACCTTGGCCGGGGCCATGAGCACCGCCGAAATGGGCATTCAGCTGGCCGAGCTCATCCGCCAGGACAAAGTGCAGATCATCAGCTGCACCGGTGCCAACCTGGAAGAGGACATTTTTAACCTGGTGGCCCACGACTTCTACGAGCGCGTGCCCAACTACCGCGACCTGACGCCCGCCGACGAGCAGGCCCTGCTCGAGCGCCACATGAACCGCGTGACGGACACCTGCATTCCCGAGGAAGAGGCCATGCGCCGCCTCGAGCACTCGGTGCTGAAGTTCTGGGAAAAGGCCGATAAGGCCGGCGAGCAGTACTTCCCCCACGAGTTCTTCTACCAGATCCTGAAGTCGGGCGAGCTGGAGCAGTACTACCAGATTGACCCCAAGGACAGCTGGATGCTGGCCGCCGCCGAGAAGAACCTGCCCATCATCTGCCCCGGTTGGGAAGACAGCACGCTGGGCAACATCTTCGCCGGCCATGTTATTTCGGGCGACATCCAGAACGTGCACACCGTGCGCACCGGCATCGAGTACATGATTTACCTGGCCGACTGGTACACGAAGCAGGCCACCGAGGAAAGCAAAGTGGGCTTCTTCCAGATTGGCGGCGGCATTGCCGGCGACTTCCCCATCTGCGTGGTGCCCATGCTGCACCAGGACCTGGGCCGCACCAGCGTTCCGCTGTGGGGCTACTTCTGCCAGATTTCGGACTCCACGACCAGCTACGGCTCCTACTCCGGCGCCGTGCCCAACGAGAAAATCACCTGGGGCAAGCTGGGCCAGGACACGCCCAAGTTCATCATCGAGTCGGACGCTACCATCGTAGCGCCGCTGGTGTTCGCCATGGTGCTCGGGCAATAGGCCTCCGCATCATCTTGAAAAAAGTCCCGCCGCTGAATTCAGCGGCGGGACTTTTTTGTGTTTGTTGAGGAACGGGCAAAACTACCGAAGTAGCGCCGCAGCGGGCTTACCGACGCGGGCCTGCTGCAGCCGTTGCTGCTCCATCTGCTGCTTCATAGCCTCTTTGAAAGTAGACCAGTTGATGGCGTAGGTAGTAATCACAATCACCAGCACGCAGACTATGTAGCCTAGCATGTAGGTCATGAAGCCGCACCACAGGCGGCGGGCCAGGCTTAGGGTAGTGTGCTTGAGCAAGCTGCCATACGCCCAGGTGGCGTAGGCAACCACCGGCAGCATGAACAACATGCTGGCCATACTAATCTGGTGCGTACCGCTATACGTGTACATGACTGGCAGGTATAGCAAGGCAAAGAAGTTGATGATGGCTGTAACAAAGGCCGCGATAATCAGACATTCGGCGTAGTTGTAGCCGCCGCGCCGCAGAAACCACCGCGCAAACAGCGCCCATACCGGTACCATGGCCACATAGCACCAGCTCAGGTACTTCATGAAGAAGCCGGTGGAAGCTTGCTGCATCTTCCACACTGCCTCGGGCATAGTGGGGTCGCGGGGCGGCATCATCTGAATGTGCAGCACCGACGACAGCAGCGCGTACAGACCCGTTATCATAAACAGCAGCGCCAGGGGCCGAAAATGGTCGACGCGCTTGCCGGCCAGATACTCCCGGATGGTAGGGCCGGGCCGGCGGATCATGGTGCGCAACGTGTACAGAATGCCCTTATCCACGTGCCAGATGCTGTGCAGCACGTCGTGGGGCATGTCGGCCATCGTGAAGCGGTGGGTGTGGTGGGCGTCTTGGCCGCAACGCCCGCAAAACCGGTCGGGCACGGGGTGGCCGCAATTCAGACAGGCCGAAGAGGTGTGCGCCGCTTCTGAAGAATGGGACTGATGCGCGGCAACAGGTGCGGTAGGTAGGGAAACGGAGGGCATGCTGCGGAAGGCAGAGAACAGGTGACGGGAGGATTGAAAGATTAATAATAGGAAATACTATATAAAAAGGCCCGCCGCTGGATTCAGCGGCGGGCCTTTTTGATGTTTTTTTTAGCGGTCAGGATACATACGTTGGGCTTTCAGTAGGGACCAGCTGACATCGTGAATGGTGCAGGCGTGGCGTTTCAGCTCTTCCAGACCGGTTGCCGCAATCCATTGATTAGCGCGGTCATAGAAGTCAAAAAACGGCAGGCCAGCTATAGAGTCTTCGGCCGCCTGGTCGGGGCAATGGATGCCAATGGCCGGATAGTGCGGGTCCAGCCCGGGATTATGCGGGTTGGTTACGGCTATCAGATCAAACGCACTACCTGAGGCCTCGGGTAGGATACCGGGAAAAGCCCAGCGGACTACCTCATGGCATTTGACCAGTAAATCCAGTTCCCAGTCCTGGGGTATATCGATTTCAACAAGGAGGTAGCCGCGTTCCATGCACAAACCTTATGTGGTCTGGCCTACGCTACCTCCGCCACCTCCCGCACTGCTTGCGGCACGCCCACGGCCTCAAACGCTTGGCCTAAATCCAGCATCAGGTCCTGCGGGTCTTCCACGCCGATGCTCAGGCGAATCATCTGGGCGGTGATGCCCATTTCCTTCTGGTCCTCCACGGTGATGTCGGAGTGGGTCATGGTGGCGGGGTGCTCGGCCAGGCTCTCGGTGCCGCCCAGACTCACGGCCAGCTTGATGAGGCGCAACGCATTGAGGAAGCGGAAGGCTTCGGCCTCGCCGCCCTGGATGTCAAACGAAATCATGGAGCCCGGCGAGAGGCAGTGGCGCTGGTAGATGTCCTGCTGGGCGGGGTTGTGCTCGAGGTGGGTAAGGTAGTGGGTGCGCTCTACCAGCGGGTGCGCGCGCAGCCAGTCGGCAATTACCTGGGCCGACTGGGCGGCGCGCTCCATGCGCAGCTTGAGCGTTTCGAGGCTGCGCATGAGCATCCAGCCGGTGTTGGGGTCGCACATGGTGCCCATGAACGTGCGCATGGCCTTGATTTCCTTCATCAGGGCGTGGGAGCTGAGGGCGGCGCCGGCAATGAGGTCGGAGTGGCCGCCCAGGAACTTGGTGGCCGAGTACAGCACCACGTCGGCGCCGTGCCGGAGCGGGTGCTGGAACACGGGGCCCAGGAAGGTATTATCCACCACGAAGCGCACGGGCTTGTCGGGGGTGGCGTACTGGCGGGCCAGGGCGGCGCAGGCTTCCAGGTCGATGAGGTGGTTGGTGGGGTTGGCGGGCGTTTCCACGTACACCATGGCCAGGCGGCCGGGGGCAATAGCGGCGGCCTGGGCCCGCATTTCGGCGGGCGTGGCGGTGGGGCGGAAGCCCACGGCCTCGATGCCGAACTTGCGCAGCACGTTCTTCAGGAAGAAATCGGAGCCACCATACACGGGCTCGGAGTGCAGCACCACGTCGCCGGGCTGCAGCAGGGCCAGCAGCGTGGTGCTGATGGCGGCCATACCGGAGGCGAAGGAGGCCGCTTCCTCGGCCCCGTCCCAGAGGGTGAGGCGGTGCTCCAGGATTTCGAGGCTGGGGTTGTTGAGGCGGGAGTAAATCAGCCCCATTTCCTCGTCGGGGCCCTGCTGGCGCAGGCCATAAGCCAGTTCGAAGAAGGCTTTGCCCTCCTCGGCGTTCCTGAATACGAAGGTGGAGGTCTGGAAAATAGGGGGCTTGATGGCGCCTTCGCTCCAGGCGGGCGTGTAGCCGTAGCTCATCATCAGGCTCTCGGGGTTCAGGCGCTGCCCGTTGATGCAGGCGTGGTCGGTGGGGTTGGTCATGCGGGTGGGAAGTGGAGGGTGGGTGGGAAAATTGGGTAGCGTGAAGTTACCGTTTCCCGCGAACCCGCCCCGAAAAAAGCCGGCATTTCCCACTGCAACCGTGTACCTTCGGGCTCACCCTCCCTTTCCCGCCGCGCCATGTCCTTGGATATTCTGACCTACCTCCAGCACACGACCGAAGCCGAAAAAACGACTTTCTACGTTCATGGCGAGGATGAGGACGGCGAGGAAACCCTTCAGGCCCGGCAGGCGCTGCTGGTAGCCTGCACCCAGTATCAGAAGCTCTTCATCACCCTCGAGCCGCGCCGCCGCTACCTCACCCACAGCCAGGTGCCCGGCGAGGAGGAAGTGGAAATAGACTTCCTCCAGGACTACGAAGAGGTAGAAGCCATTATGGAAGACGCCGGCCTCGACGGCATCTACGACGGCGACCAGGGCGTCCTCTACCACAACCTGCTCTTCCTGTTGATGAACCCGTAATGGAGTTGTCAGTTGTCAGTTGCTGGTTGTCAGTAGAAGAACGTCATTCCGAGCGGAGCCGAGGAATCTCGCGTGCTGACGTTGAGTTACTACTGCAACATCAGCACGCGAGATTCCTCGGCTCCGCTCGGAATGACGTTCTTTTACTAACAACTGACAACTGACAACTGACAACTGACAACTGACAACCAGCAACTCATTTCCGCGTGTAGTCGGCCAGCAGGCCTTCGTAGATCCAGTTGGCCAGGGCCTGACGATTATCGGCGCGCAGGAAGCGTTGCTGGTCGCGGGCGTTGCGGATGTTGCCCAGCTCCATAAATACGGCCGGGGCGTGGCTGGTGCGCACCTCGTAAAGGCCGCTGCGCTCCGATACATTGCCGGCGTAGGGCCGATTCGGCTGGGCGCGGCGGTAGCGGTTGGTGAATACCTGGTGGATGTTGCGGGCCAGGCGCAGGCCGGCCGGGCTGTTGGCGTGGTGGTAGAAAAATACGTCGATGTTCTGGCCCGCGCTCCGGCTATCAACGTGCAGGGCCAGCAGGCGCTGATAGGCCCCCTTGTGGCGGGCGTAGAGTTTGTTGGCCTGGGCAATGCGCTGCTGCAACCGCCGAAGCTGGCTGAGCGGAATGCGTTGGTGCGGGTAGGTCACCTCGTCGTGGTCGATGGGCAGGATGCTCGCGTCGCGGATGCCGTCGTTGGGGTCCTGCACCAGCATGTACACCGTGGCGCCGTGCTCCAACAGTACCCGGGCCAGGCGCAGGGTCACGTCGTAGGCATACTCATCCTCGGCCAGGCGGTAGGCCCCGTACTTGCCAATAGCCCCCGGATCGGGGCCGCCGTGCCCGGCCGAGAGGTAGTACACGGCCCCGCGCAGCGCCCGGTCGCGGACAATTACCCGGGCGTAGGAAGGGCCGAAAACCGGGGCTTGCAGTGCCGAGGCGCTAACCGGAGGGGCCGGGCGGGCGGGCGTAACCGCGCCCGTGGGCAGGCGGTAGGTGCGGCCCGCCACGAGGCCGTTGCCGGCGGTCAGGTTGGCCTTGTTGAGCGTCAGAAACTGCTGGAAGTGCTGGCTGGAGGTGAGGCCGTAGCGGCGGAGCAGGGCGTGGGCCCCGTCGCCGGGACGGGCCACCACGGTGGCAGGCACCCGCTGGGCAAGTACCCCCGGACAAATCAGAAACAGCAGACCAACGAGAACGGAAAAACGCAAAAGCAACAGGGTTGACGAGAGAAAAAGCACCGGGGCCAGCCGGGCGCAAAAACCGGGCAACGAATGCCGCGCCCTCCCCAAGGCCGGGTACCGGACGGGCAGCACACCGGGCAAAAGTACTGTCCCGGAGGGATGCTGCCGGAAGGCAGAACGGTAAACCTACGGCCCTGGCACGACTGTTACAAATCCGCCTGCCCCCCGCAGACCACGGCAGAAGGCCTCCGGGGGCGGGCCCCGGTCTTCGGGCAGAGGGCGGGCGGAAAGCCCCTGTTGGGTGTAGCGCTACCTGAGTCAGGAACGGAAATGCCAGTCTTGCTGGTAGCGTTTTTGCCGGCATTTTCGCCCTTTCCAACCCTTAAACTGTTGTTTCAGGCGCTAGTACACCTGCACGTTGAAGCGGACTCCACCGTGTTCACCCCAGTTCGTATCAACAGGATACGTGCCGCTTTTTACTTTGATGGCGTGGGCGCCCAGGGCGTCGGTTTCCGGCTGGGCCACGAAGAACTCCTCCCCGGGCCGGATGGTGATACGCTTCACGTCCGGATCGTAAGGGGTCAGGAACTGCACGTGCAGCCGGCTCGGGCTCAGCGTAAGGCGTACGCGCGGAATGCGTGAGGGGGCGCTACTGGTCCGGCCCGTTGCCTCGGGCGAGTTGGCCTCCGTAACGGCCACGGCGCAGGCCCCGTAGCCCCAGATGCACTGATCGTAGAGGGCGAAGCCGCGCATGTACGAATCAACGGAAACGGAAGCCCGCGCGGCAGCGGCGGCAGCAGCGGGCTGCACGTCGGAAGTGGCGGCCTGCTCGCAGCCCAGCAGCAGCAGCAGGCCCAGAGGTAGAAGCTTTTTCATAGGATGGAAAGGGGTGAGAAGGATGGGATGCGGGTAGCCAATATAGAAATTTAGAGAATGTCAATCATGGAATAACTAAAAAAGGTCGACCCCGGGGCCGACCTTTTTATAAACAACCAAACCGGCCTTATCCGGCGGTTTAAACGTGAAATACCGGGCGGGCCGGGTTCCATATGCCCCAGGGAATCATAATTAATACCAGGATTAGTGCAACCAGAAACCAGGTGAAGGCCTTCTTGTGCTTGAGTACGGGGTCGGAGGCTTTCTTGGAGAGGGTACGGCCCACCTGGGCGGCCACCACGGCCAGCAGCATGCCCACCAGGTGCTCCACGGCGAAAAAGCGGCCGGTCGGGTCTTTCATAACGGCACTGCCCGCCGTTTCAAAGGCCTTCACGCCGTAGGGGCTGATGAAGTACAGGATGATGCCCAGCAGCAGCTGCAGGTGCATGGAGCCCACGAAGGCGGCACCCATGCCGTTGTCGGCGCCCACCCAGGGCTTGCGGCCCTGCCAGCCGGCGAAAGCGCGGAAAATGGCAATCAGACCAAAAACAAGGACGAGCCAGCGCGTCCAGGAGTGCAGCAGCAGAATGGGTTGGTACATGGGCAAAAGAAAGCAGAAAGATGTAGGAGAGCCGGCAAAAGTCGGGACCGGCGTCCAAAAGTACACGCCCGGATTCACATTCGGCCGGCCGGCGGCTTATTGGGCCGTTTCAAACAGGGTGGGGGAGGATTCGTACTTGTGGCCCTCAAAGGCGTAAATCTTTTCCGGCACGTACAAATCGTCTTCCTGCCGCAGAATGGCCAGGTTGGTAATGGCCAGCTTGAGATTGAACGTCTGCTGGTTGAGGTACTGCATCACGGGCCCCAGCAGCTCGGGCGTAGTATCGTGCAGGGCCAGGGAAATGTGGGGCAGCCAGCAGTCGGGCCCGCTGAACTTATCGGTGCGCAGGCACAGGGGCGCGGTGGCGCGCAGAATGCGGTGGTGGAGCTGGTTGAGGGCGTCGGAGCGCAGCACCGGGATGTAAATAACCGGGTTGGGGCCCGGGAACACGCCCAGGCCGCTGGTATGGGCCACGAAGGGCTGGGTGTGGCGGGCCACCTCGCGCAGTACCTGCTTGAGGGCGCTACGCTTGCGCACCCCGGCCAGCTGGTAGGTGATGTGCGGATCGGGGGTGGCCTGCACGTCGTCGAGGCCAAATTCCGTTTCCAGGTTCTTGATCAGCCGGTTGATCCGGTCCGCGTTCTGGGCGTTGAGCAGAGAAGTTATGGCGAGCATCGGGCAGTTAACTGCAAACACGGGCGATAGGTTGGGCGGTTAGTCGAACGAAATCCCGGCGGGGTTCTTCGGCGCTGTGCAAGGTAGCCGTTCCGGCCGGATTGGATTACGTGGCAGTCGGACGGTAAGGTAAAAAAATGTGCAGTCAGTTCAGCCGCGACCCCGATTGCCGTCGTAAGCCCAGCCGTGCCAGTTCTCTCCCACTTTGCTGCTTCCCGCGTCGGGTCGGGGCTGCGTCGCCACTGGGGCCGCGGGCTGCTGGGTGTGCTGGCGGGGCTGGCCGTGACGATCTGGGCCGCCGTTACCTTTCTGCTCGACCCCTGGCTGCAACGCACGCTGGAGCAGCAGGTGCGCACGGCCAGCCAGGGCCGCTACCAGCTGCGCATCGGGCACTTGCGCACCAGCCTGCTGCGCCAGCGGGCCGAGGTGCGCCGGGTGCAGCTGCGCACCGTGGGCACCGATTCGGCCCGCCGGCCCCGGCTGGCGCTGGCCCTGGGCCGCGTGCTGGTCGAAGACGTGGGCCTGTGGGCGTTGGTGCGCGGGCGGGAAGTGCCCATCGGCCGCCTCCGCCTCGATTCAGTGGCCGTAAGCCTGGACCGTCTCCCGCAAGCCGACGACCCGCGGCCTTTGCACGAGCAGCTACCGGGCGCCGGCCTGCGGGTGCAGTACCTGACGGTGCGCCACCTTACGGGCCGCATCGGGCCGGCCACCCAACCGGCGGGCCGCCTGGCCCGGGCCGACCTGACGGTCCGAGACCTGCGCCTGAGCGCGGCCGGCGCCGCCGATTCGGCCCGGGTCGGTTACGCGGCTTCGGTGGCGGGGCGGGCCCGGGGGCTGGTGGCGCAGGTGCCCGGCCACACCGTAAGTCTGGGGCGGCTGCGGTTCGCTACCACCGTCCGCCAGCTCGTACTCGATTCCGTAGCCATTCATCCCACCCAACCCATTAACAACCGGCGCAGCGCGGCCCTGCGCGTGAGCCTGGCTTTGCCCCAGCTGGTGCTGCGCGGCCTCGATGCCGCCGCCCTTGGCCGCCGCCGCTTCCGGGCCGATACGCTCGGGTTCCGGCGCCCGCACCTGGCCCTCACGCTGCCCGCCACGCCCCCGCCGCCCTTCCATGAGTTGCTGGCTCCTTACCTGCGCGAGTGCCGCCTGGGCGCGTTGGTAGCCACCAGCGGCCGCCTGCGCGTGGCCGGTACCGGGCTGGCCCCGGCCGCAGACCGCGTGCAGGTGCGGGGCTCCGGCCTGCGCGTGCTGCCTTACCGCCCGCCCGGAACCAGTATCTTTTATGCCGAAGCCTGGCGGCTGCGCACCGGCCGGGCCACGGCCACCCTCGATGCCCCCTACTACCACCTTTCCTGGCAGCAGCTGCGGGCCGATACCCGGGCCCGGCGCCTGGAATTGCAGCAGGTAGCGGTGGTGCCCACGCGGTCGGTGGTGGCGCTGGCGCGGGGCAAGGGCCACCAGGTGGCTCACCTGACGGCGCGGTTGCCCGTGGTGCGTTTGGTGGGCCTCGATTTCGCCGCAGCCGCCAACGGCCACCAGCTGCGGGCCGGCACGCTGACCATGGACCACCCCCGCATCAGTACCCGCAGCGACGGACGCTTCCCCGAGAACCCCGCCGTGTCCCACATCACCCCTGAGGCCCTGGGCCGGCTCCCTTTCCAGTTCGGACTCGACGAGTTCCGCATCCGCGGGGGAACCATCACAACGCAGTACCGCGCCCCGCGGCAGGCGCAGCCGGGCATTCTGCAGATTTCCCGGTTTGCCGCCACGCTGCGCAACGTGAGCAACGACCCGGCCCGCATGCGGGCGGCCCGTCCGCTCACGGGCGAGGCCACCGGTTTGCTCCAGGGGGAATGCTGGGCCCGGATAACCCTGCGGGCCAATGTGCTCGACCCAACCGGGCGGCACACGGTCAGCGGCACGTTTTACGCGGCCCCGCTGGCCATCCTCAATTCCATGACTGTACCTACCCGGGGCATCCGGTTTCGCCGCGGCAGCATTGCGCAAATCCGGTTCCGCATGCAGCTCGACCAGCGGGCCGCCCGCGGCACCATGTGGGCCCGGTACTCTGATCTGAAGCTGCAGCGCCTCAACCGCCGGAACCAGCCGGGCGTTTTGCACCGGGTACAAACCACGCTCATCAACGGCCTGGTTATCCGCGACAACAATCCCCGCCGGCCCGGGCAGGCGCTGAAATCCGGCAGTATGCACTCGGGCCGGGAGCGTCACTACTCGGTGTTCACCCTCTGGCGGCAGGGCCTGGTGAGTGGCCTGCTCAACAGTGCCGGCGTCCCGAAACCGTTGGCCAAAAAACTCAGCGAAGGCGGATAGCCCCCCGGCTTCTACCCGAAACAACGAAAAAAAAGGTGCGCTACGAGCCGGGCAGTCCGTCCGGTGCCTGGCGCACCTGTTGGCGGCTGAGCCAGAGAAAGGCCGTGGCCACATCGTCGAAAGCCAGCACGGTGGGCTTTTCCAGGTACCGCACCAGGGCATCGGAGGGCTTGCGGCCCGGGTAGTCGGGGGCGTACACCCAGGCCACGAAGCGCAGGCCCTGGCCGTACATTTCCCGCAGCCAGTTGACCCCCCACTCCGTGAGCTGCATCTGCGGGCGGGAGAGGTTGGAGTTATCGTTGAGCAGTTTGCTGGTTGGGTACTGGCCCAGGGCCGTTTGAATGTGGTGGCACCCCACGCGCGCCGAGTCCTGCGTGTGCTCGCCCTGCCAGTCAGCGTACAGCCACTGGTTTTCAGTGTCATAGCTGATGATAATTTCCGGAGCTTCCAGAACAGGTAGCAAGGGCATATTCAGGTAGTAACGCAAGGAATAGCAGGCGGCAATACGAGCCAGCACGGGGCCAAATTAAGGCCTGGGTAACGGGCTGCAAGCTCAGTACGCGGGCTGCCCGGCTTCTGTTTTACCGGGCTGGCGCTACCGGATTGCCGCCGGGAGCCGGCGCGCGTTGCAACGGGTGTGAGGGGCGCACGAAAACCGACTGGTGCGGTAAATTCCGGCCGACCCAGCCTGGATTCCGGGTTTGCCGCCTATCTTGAGCATTCAACCGCTGCCTCCATGAATCGTCGAATTTTCCTTCGTACCGGCTCCGTAGCCGGGCTGTCCTTATCCGTATTCTCCCTGGCGGCCTGTTCCTCCGCCCCCGAGCAGACGCCCCCCGCCGGTTCGGGGGCGGGGGCGGCTGGTGCCGCTTCCCCCGCCCCCGAACCGGTGGCGGCCGACTTCGGGCTGCTGGAAAATACGCTGGCCGAGTTGCAGGAGAAGATGCAGCGCGGCACGCTCACGGCCCGCGGCATTACGGAGCAGTACCTCAACCGCATCAAAGCCCTCGACCAGGCCGGCCCCCGCCTCAGCGCGGTGCTGGTGGTGAACCCCGAGGCGCTCGACCTGGCTCACCAGCTGGACCAGGAGCGCAAGGCGGGCAAAATCCGCGGACCTTTGCACGGCATTCCCATTCTGCTCAAGGACAACATCGATACCGCCGACCGGCAGCCCACCACGGCCGGCTCCCTGGCCCTGGCCGGGCACCGCGCCAAGCAGGACGCCTTTATCGTGCAGAAGCTGCGGGCCGCCGGGGCCGTGGTGCTGGGCAAAACCAACCTGAGCGAGTGGGCCAACTTCCGCTCCACGCGCAGCACCAGCGGCTGGAGCAGCGTGGGCGGCCAGACCAAAAATCCTTACATCCTCGACCGCACGCCCAGCGGCTCCAGCGCGGGCTCGGGCGCGGCGGCCTCGGCTAACCTGTGCGCCGCCGCCATCGGTACCGAAACCGACGGCTCCATTGTATCGCCGGCTTCGTGCAGCGGGCTGGTGGGGGTGAAGCCTACGGTGGGCCTGTGGAGCCGCTCGGGCATCATCCCCATTTCGGCCACCCAGGACACGGCCGGGCCCATGACGCGCTCGGTGCACGATGCCGCCCTGCTGCTCACGGCCCTGGCCGGCCCCGACCCCCAGGACGCCGCCACCCGGGCCAGCGCCGGCAACATCCCGGCCGACTACACCGAATTCCTCAAAGCCGACGCTCTGAAGGGCAAGCGGCTGGGTGTGGAGAAAAACCACCTGACCGGCAACTCCGAAGGCGTGGCCCTGCTGCAGGCGGCCCTGGCCGTGCTCCGGGCCCAGGGCGCTACTATTGTGGAAGTGGAAGTGGAAAAGCTCACGGATCCGCTGGGCCAGGCCGAGTACGATGTGCTGCTTTACGAGTTCAAGGACGGCGTGAACCAGTACCTGGCCACGGCCGGGGCGGGCGTCAGGAACCTCTCCGAGGTCATTGCCTTCAACCTCCGGAACAAGGCCAAGGCCATGCCCTTTTTCCAGCAGGAAATTCTGGAAGCCTCCGACAAGCTCGGCGACCTGACCACCCCGGCCTACCGCAAAGCCCTGCAAACCTCGCGCGACGGGGCCCGGGCGGCCCTGAACGGGGTGCTGCAGCAACACCGCCTCGATGCCGTGGTGGCCATCACCAACAGCCCCGCCCGCTGCATCGACCTGATTAATGGCGACGCGGGCGGCGGACCGGGCTTTTCCTCCCCGGCGGCCATGGCGGGCTACCCGCACATTACGGTGCCCATGGGCCAGGCCCACGGCCTGCCGGTAGGCCTTTCCTTCGTGGGCGGGGCCTGGCAGGAAGGCCCGCTGCTGGCCCTGGCCTACGCCTACGAGCAAGCCTCCAGGCACCGCGTGGCCCCGGAGTTCAAGGGGCCGTTTGTGGGGTAGAGGGCCCTTGGCGCCGGGATGCCGCCGCCGGCAAGCTTAGCGGTGATTATGGCTGGGCTCGTAAATCAGGCGCAGAAAGGAGCTGAGCCGCTCGTTCTCGCGGCGTACCGGAATACCGCCCACAATGCCGATAATCAGGTTGTCGGCCACACTCACGCGCATCTGCGGCCGGAAAGTCAGGTCGAAGCTACCGTGCTGCCAAACCTTGTTAGTCTCCAGGCCGATGAAATTGCGGGTGCCCGGAATCATGTAGTGAAAGCTCGAGTTAAGCTGGTAGCTGAACTCGGTGTGCCCTTCGCGCCCGTAGTGCTGCTCCCAGATGGGGCCGGTATAGATGAGCGAGTGCACATTGGAACCCCAGCGGCGGGCCGCCACCAGAAACGGGCTGTAGGCGTTGCCCGTGACGGCGCGGCGGCTCAGGGCCGTAAAATCATTGAGCAGCACTTCATTGATATAGCCCAAAGCCAGGGAAGTCTGGTGCTTTTCTGAAACGTAGAAGGAATACTGAAACGCCGTTTTGAGGCCATTCAGTCGGTTTTTGGGCCGCTGCGTGTCGTTCTGGCGGCGGCCCGAGTAGAAAGTAACCGGCACTTCCACCTCCAGGCCCAGCCGGTTTACCGGCGCCCATTCGTATTCGACCAGCAGCTCGTGGCTGTCGTAGCTGAAGTTATCGGTCAGGCCCAGGCCCACGTTCCACTCCCGCTCGCCCTTGCGCGCGCCCAGGTCCCGGATCAGGTCGATGAACAGGGGCTCGGCGTGCAGTACTTTGTCAGGGCCCTTCACGTCCTGGGTTTCGGCAATGTAGAGGCTGTCGAGCCGGGGATTGGCCAGGGAATCGGGCGTTTGGGCGGCGGCGGGCAGTGCCAGCAGCCCCAGCGCGGCTACAACGATCAGGCGGAAAAACGGAATCATGACGAAAGACGAGGATGAGCGGCCCCGCCCACAAAAACGTTGCCGTCCGGGGCCGTTTAACGTCGATTTAACGCCGCTCTGCCACCCCGGCCGTTGTTGCTACGGCACGAACTGCTCCGTCAGGCTCACGATTTCGCCCTGCCGGGTAACCACCACAAACGGCGCATACTGCAGCGCCGCCGGGGGCGCTGCCAGAACCTGGGCCGGAGCCAGAGGGCGCTGGGCCAGGCCGTTGCCGCCGTTCTGCCAGAACCGGAACGTGGCCCTGGTGCCCAAAGGCAGGGTACGCTCCTTTTTCACGTCGTTGACGATGTAGTAGTTGTTGGGTACTGAATACACTGTGTCGCCGTTCTGCATCTCCGTCATGGCGTCGCCGCGGCGCTGGGCGGCGGCCACTGCGTCGGGGCCCTTCAGAAACTGCACGTAATCGAGCACGGCGTAGTAGCGGCCTTTCTGCTCGTAGAAGCGGCGCACATAGGCATGGCCCCGGCCCGTGTTGCCCACTTTCTCAGTGGTCGACTGCTCGCCTTCCAGCGCCGTCAGGTTCTGGTCGCGCGATTCGGCCACCGAGCCTTCCTGCTCCGTGGAGCGGCAGGCGGCAAAAGCAAGAAGCAGGGCAACGGGCAACAGGCGACGAATCATGCGGCAGAAGTAGGAGAGGGGATTGAGTCCGCAAGATACAGGCTGAACCGGCCGCTACCAGCTACGCGGCGAGTTCTGTATGCCCGGCCTGCTTCCGGTAGTCACATTGCCGGAGCAGCAGATGGGGCAGAGCGGGGTGAGAGAGGGAGATAAGTTACCTGAAACGAAACACCGGGCTACCGGCCTGCTTCGAGCTTATACCACTGAAGCTGAGCCACCGTGTCACGGAAGCTTATTCGACTGTGCTTTTTTATGCCCTTCAATCGGGTGACGTACGTGATTTTGTAGTCCTTTCCGACTTGTTCCAGCTTCGTGATGCCAATGCTGGTGTCGGTGGTAGTGCTGTCCTTAAACGCGCGGATTTCAGTGAAAAAATCGACGTTGTCGTTTCTGTACAGGCCAATAAAATCCACATTTTTCCGGGGGTTAATAAGGACTGCACTGGCCACAAACGCTGTGGCCTTATCACCGAACGGGTACGTCTTCTCTTTGAATGTATAGACGCGTTTAATATCGCCGCCCGCGTGGCTGGCTAGAGTAGATTCCAGTTGTTGAGTAATATCACGGGGTAAATAATCACTAACTGAATCCAGTGGGCTGGCTACGGTATCGACGGCTTCACCAGACGTATACACTTCCCTGCTTGCGGGTAATCGAATAGCAGTTCTCTTATACTGGCTGACCTCAGATTCGCAACTGCAAAATAGATACGCGCTCAGGGCGAATAGAATATACTTCATAGGAGGGCCTCATGATTTAAGGGGGGGGTGAAGCGGTAAGGAGGTAAGTGCAGAGTGCCTACCTCTGTGGGTAAACCTGTACCTTTGCGGCTTCAAGCCCCGCAAAGTAGGATGATTTCCATTACCGACCTCGACTTCCATTTCGGCTCCCGTACGCTCTACGACAAGGCCAGCCTGCACATCAAACCCAAGGATAAGATTGGCCTGATCGGGCTCAACGGCCGCGGCAAATCCACGCTGCTGCGCATTCTGGTGGGCGAATACAAGCCTGATGGCGGCTCCATCTCGATGAGTAAGGACGTGAGCCTGGGCTTCCTCAACCAGGATTTGCTCAGCTACGATTCCCACGAGTCCATCCTGCTGGTGGCCATGCAGGCCTTTGGCGAGGCGCTGGATATTCAGAAGAAGATTGACGAAATCCTGCTGGAGTTCGAAACCAACTACACCGACGACTTGGTGGAGAAGCTGGCCGACCTGCAGGAACGCTTTGAGGCCCTGGGCGGCTATACCATGCAGGCCCGCACCGAGGAAATTCTGGAAGGTCTGGGCTTCACTACCGAGGAGCTGCAGCGCCCGCTGAAGCTGTTTTCGGGGGGCTGGCGCATGCGCGTGATGCTGGCCAAAATCCTGCTCCAGCAACCCTCCCTGCTGCTGCTCGACGAACCGACCAACCACCTGGACCTGCCCTCCATCAAGTGGATTGAAAACTACCTGGCAGGCTACGAAGGCGCCGTTATCATCGTGAGCCACGACCGGGAATTCCTGGACCGCACCACCAACACCACCGTGGAGGTAACCGGCGGCAAGCTGGTGCCTTATGCCGGCAACTACTCGTTCTACCTCGAAGAAAAGGAGGAGCGCAACGCCATTCAGAAAGGCGCCTTCGAGAACCAGCAGGCCCAGATCAAGCAGGCCGAGCGGTTTATTGAGCGGTTCAAGGCCAAGGCCAGCAAAGCTAAGCAGGCCCAAAGCCGCGTGAAGGCCCTCGACAAGCTGGAGCGCATCGAAGACGTGGCCGCCGACGACGCCAAAGTGAACATCAAGTTCAACTTCACCGTCACGCCCGGCCGCCACATCCTGCGCATGGAGCACGTGGGCAAGAAGTACGGCGAGAAAATCATCTTCCGCGACACCCACGTCCACATCGAGCGGGGCGACAAAATTGCCCTCATCGGGGCCAACGGCAAAGGCAAATCCACGCTGATGCGCCTGGTAGCGGGGCAGGAGGCACCCACCAACGGCAACCACCAGCTGGGCCACAACGTGATTATGTCGTTCTACGCCCAGCACCAGCTGGAAAGCCTGCGCATCGAGAATGAGATTCTGCAGGAGATGGTGGAAGCCGGCTCGAAACGCTCGGAAATGGAGCTGCGCTCAGTGCTGGGCTCCTTCCTGTTCACCGGCGACGAGGTGTACAAGAAAATCAAGGTGCTTTCGGGCGGCGAGAAAAGCCGCGTAGCCCTGGCCAAAACCCTGATTTCGGAGGCCAACTTCCTGCTGCTCGACGAACCGACCAACCACCTGGACATGCAGTCGGTGAACATCCTGATTCAGGCCCTCGACCAGTACCAGGGCACCTACATCGTGATTAGCCACGACCGGTTCTTCGTGGAGAACGTGGCCAACAAGATCTGGTACATCGAAGACTTCCAGCTCAAGGAGTACCCCGGCACCTATGCCGAATACGAGCAGTGGCAGGAAGACCGCGAGAAGGCCGCCAAGAAGGCCGGGCTGCCCTCGCCCTCGGCCCCCAAGCCCCTGCCGAAAGAGGAGAAGAAGGTAGAAGCCGCGCCCGCCAAAACCCCTTCGCCCGACCAGAAAAAGGCCCTCAAAGAGCTGGCCGAGGTGGAAAAGAAGATTGACGAGCGGGAAAAGGAGCTGGCCCAGTACGAAGCCCAGCTGGCTGACCCCCAGATCTACCAGAACGCCGCCCAGCTCAAGGACACCACCCTCAAGTTTGAGCAGGTGAAAAAAGAGCTGGCCCAGCTCAACGACCGGTGGGAAATGCTGGCTGAAATGTAAGCCAACGGATTCCCCAAATACAAAAAGCCCCGTCAGATGCTTCGGCATCCGGCGGGGCTTTTTGCGTGTATGAGAGAGACGATGTACTGGCTAAAAAAATGTCATGCTGAGCGTAGCCGAAGCATTTCTACCGCTTCGTTGCACGGTTTGGTCGATGTAAGTGCGGAGAAGTAGGGACGGCGGCAGTAGCGCGAACTGTGTAGTTCGCGCCCCAGAACGAAATCGTCCGGATGGCGCGGGGACGCGAACTACACAGTTCGCGCTACTGCCGGCCGCACCGCAACACGTCAGGCTCCCCCTCTCCTTTTCCGGAGAGGGGGCCGGGGGGTGAGGCGAGACGTAAGAACGGCTGTAAGCGCCTTGATAAACCAGCGGCGGCGAACATTCGGGACCATTATTTTGTCTTTCTACATAAGAATGATTCTTATCTGGGAGTCATTTCCTACTTTTGAGCCCGACAACCAGCCGCCGCTGAAACGGCGGGTCTGACCATCCGGCCGCCACGCGCTGGCGGTGACTCCGAAGTATTCCCAGCGTTCCGTTTACATCTTCTTAAACATCCTCATGGCGCACGAACAACAGGGGCACGCCCCCGAAAACAACACCACCGAGTACTTCATGAACGACACCTCCGTGGCGAAGTGTCCGTTCCTGAACGGGGAGCTGAAGCAGGCGGCCGGCAGCGGCACCCGCAACCGCGACTGGTGGCCCAATCAGCTCCGCCTCAACATCCTGCGGCAGCACTCCACCCTGTCGGACCCGATGGACCCGGGCTTCAACTACGTGGAAGAGTTCAAGAAGCTCGACCTGAATGCCGTGAAGCAGGATCTGTTCGAACTGATGACCACCTCGCAGGACTGGTGGCCCGCTGATTACGGCCACTACGGCCCGTTCTTTATCCGCATGGCCTGGCACTCGGCCGGCACCTACCGCATTGCCGACGGCCGTGGCGGTGCCGGCTCGGGCATGCAGCGCTTCGCTCCGCTGAATAGCTGGCCCGATAACGCCAACCTCGACAAGGCCCGCCTGCTGCTGTGGCCCGTGAAGCAGAAATACGGCCGTCAGATTTCCTGGGCCGACCTGATGATTCTGGCTGGCAACTGCGCTTTGGAGTCGATGGGCTTCAAGCCGTTCGGCTACTCGGGTGGCCGCGCCGACGTGTGGGAGCCGCTGGACGAAATCTACTGGGGCTCGGAGAAAGAGTGGCTGGGCGGCGACCTGCGCTACACCGGCGACCGGCAGCTGGAAAAGCCGCTGGCAGCCGTACAGATGGGCCTCATCTACGTGAACCCCGAAGGCCCCAACGGTAACCCTGACCCCATGGGCTCGGCCCGCGACATCCGCGAAACCTTCGGCCGCATGGCCATGAACGACGAGGAAACCGTGGCCCTGATTGCTGGTGGCCACACCTTCGGCAAAACCCACGGTGCCGCCGACCCCGCCAAGTACATCAAGCACGAGCCCGCCGCCGCCGGCATTGCCGAGCAGAGCCAGGGCTGGCTGAACTCCTACGGTACCGGCAACGCTGGCGACACCATCACCAGCGGCCTGGAAGGTGCCTGGACCTCCACGCCCGCGCAGTGGAGCCACGACTACTTCAAGTTCCTGTTTGAGTATGAGTGGGAGCTGACCAAGAGCCCCGCCGGTGCCCACCAGTGGCGCCCCAAAAACAACGCCGGCGAAGGCCTGATTCCGGATGCTCACGACCCCGCGAAGAAGCACGCGCCGTTCATGCTTACTTCCGACCTGGCCCTGCGCGTAGACCCCATCTACGAAAAGATTTCGCGCCGTTTCCTCGAAAACCCCGAGGAGTTTGCCGATGCCTTCAGCCGCGCCTGGTTTAAGCTCACCCACCGCGACATGGGTCCTATTTCGCGCTACGTAGGCCCCGAGGTGCCCGCCGAGGAGCTCATCTGGCAGGACCCGCTGCCCAAAGCCGACTACGCCCCGATTGATGAGGCCGACGTGGCTGCGCTGAAAGACGCGCTGGCCAGCTCGGGCCTGACGGTTGCCGAACTGGTGCGCACGGCCTGGGCCTCGGCCTCCACGTTCCGCGGCTCCGACAAGCGCGGCGGCGCCAACGGTGCCCGCATCCGCCTGATTCCGCAGAAGTACTGGACTGCCAACAACCCCGCCGAGCTGGACAAAGTGCTGGACAAGCTCACGGCCATTCAGCAGCAATTCAACGCCGGCCAGACCAACGGCAAGCAGGTGTCCCTGGCCGACCTGATTGTGCTGGGCGGCGGTGTCGGTATCGAGCTGGCGGCCCGCGCGGCGGGTCAGTCGGTGGAGGTACCCTTCGCCCCCGGCCGTACGGATGCCACCCAGGAGCAGACCGACGCTCAGTCGTTTGAGGCCCTGGAGCCCAGCGCTGAGGGCTTCCGCAACTACCTGGCCCAGCACCACGAGGCCGTGGCCGAAGCCATGCTCATCGACCGCGCCCAGCTGCTGACCCTCACGGCTCCCGAAATGACGGTGCTGGTAGGTGGCCTGCGCGTGCTCGACGCCAACTACGACGGCTCGCGCCACGGCGTGTTCACCGACCGTCCCGGCCAGCTCACCAACGACTACTTCGTGAACCTGCTGGACATGGGCACCACCTGGCGCGCCACCTCCGAGGCCGACGAGCTGTTCGAAGGCCTCGACCGCAAAACCCGCGAGGTGAAGTGGACCGGCACCCGCGTCGACTTGATCTTCGGCTCGAACACGGAGCTGCGCGCCATTGCGGAAGTGTACGGCACCCACGACGCGGGCGAGAAGTTCGTGCGCGACTTCGTGGCTGCCTGGACCAAGGTCATGAACCTGGACCGCTTCGACCTGCACCGCTAAAACCGGCAAACAGGTAAATAAATAGCAAACCGCCCCGCCCGAAGCTTTACGCTTTGAGCGGGGCGGTTTTGTGTGTTGTATTATTTGTAACGTTTTTCGGCTTGGCGATGTGGCGGATTTTTAGCACAAAAGTTCAATAGAATTAATGCTGTTGAACCTTGCACAAATGTTTCATAGAAGCACTTCAGCCGCCATATTGCCAAGCCGATGTTATGTGCTGCTTTTTTATTCATTTTTTTTAATTGTCGGAAATCCATTTTTCCATTTTCGTTCTTTTGAGTTCCACATTAAATATGGTTCGTCAAAACCTCCAACAAAAATTAATTCAAAAGTATGGTCATCTAATTTACTATATTCTGGTTGTAAAAAGTCAATTTTATCTTTAAATCCAAATTGTCGTAGATTTTCCCAATCGTTATTTTCAGGGAGTTTATTTGTCAAGCTATATGTTTCAATTTTGTTTATGATTTCATTTCCAAGTTTAACGTCTGCACTTCTGTTAATTGTCACTGGAAGTCTCCACCAAATTAAATACGCCCCAACAGCTAACGCAAATATTGAAATTAATAAGATGGTTACTTTTTTCATTATCTATTGTCAGCCTTTAATTGTCTATAAAGTTGAATAAGTCGCTCTGTAATTAGACCATAAAATGCACAGTTAATTGCAAGTCCAAGAAAGTGAACTGTCGCACCAAATTTGGTTATAGAAGTCCACAGTAAAGTGTGTGTCGGGAAATGGAGAACATAAAATAGTTTAGCAAATGTTGTCCAAATTATATTCGTTCCAAGTGTTCCTTCGTCTTCTGCCCAAGCAGCCAAAAAACTCGGAATTAATAAAAGTCCAAATATAATTGTCGAAATGGTAAAAGTTGATTTGCTAAAGTTTTTCATTGTCGGCTTGGTGTCGTTCTAAAGTAGCACATAACATTCTTATTGCCGCTACTGGCATAGGTGGTTCAGTTTCGGTTATATCTACTTAGCCCGCAGGTAAGTAGCGGTTATATGTCCAACAGTGGCACTATAACCGCAAGTTGGTCGGTTAAAGGCCAAGACTGTTGAGAGGGGAGGCGGGGCGGTTACGTCGGGCCACACGGGTGTAGATTTTGGTGGTTTTGATGCTGGCATGGCCCAACAGGTCCTCAATAATACGAATATCGGTTGCCGGCTTCCAGCAAATGCGTGGCGTAGGAGTGGCGCAGCATGGTCCCATCGTAGCATTTCTGGGTAGTACGGTAAGATAGGGAGCATCCCGTACCTTCGCAAACATGCGCAATTACACCATTCCGCTTCTGCTGCTGCTTGCTACGGCCTGCGTGCCGCTGGGTACGCCCATCACCGACCCCAACGCCGCCCGCCGGCCCGCCACCCCCGGCCAGACGGGGGCGGAGTACTACGCCGATAAAAAGCTCCGCTACGAGGACTACGTCTACGACCCCAATGTGCGCACGGTGCAGTGCTACGTGCCCACGGGCCAGGCCGGGGAGGTGTTCAACCCGCCGGTGGTGCCCCTGAGCCAGGGCCAGCCCGTGCAGCTGGAGTTTGACGTGCTCGGCGGGCCGGGTCAGCGCGTCACGGCCAAGCTCATCCACTGCGACCTGAACTGGCAGCCCTCGGTGCTCACGGACATGCAGTTTCTGACTGACATCAACGAGCAGAACATTACCACCTACCGGGCCTCGGTGAACACCAAGGTGCCTTACCTGCACTATTCGGTGCAGATGCCACGGGTGACGATTTCGGGCAACTACCTGTGGGTGGTGCAGGGGGCGGGCGGCACCCCGCTCATCAGCCGCCGGGTGCTCGTGTTTGAGGAAGGCGCGGTGCAGGTGCGGCTACAGCAGGGCATTCCGGTGGCGGGCCAGGAGCGCTACACGCTTCAGCAGCTTGACTTCGGTATCCGCTACAACCGGCAGCTCGTGAATCCGGCCCAGGAAGTGAAAGTGGTGCTGCGCCAGAATTTCCGCTGGGATAACGCTCACTACAACCTGCGCCCCACCTTCGTGCGCGACGCCGAGCAGCAGCTCGACTACCAGTATTTCAACTTCGAAAACGCCTTCCCCGGCCTGAGCGAGTTCCGCTTCTTCGACCTGCGCACCTTCCGCTCCCTGGGCATCGGGGTGGCAGCCATCGACGCCGAGGCCACGCCCCGCACCGCCGCGCTCCAGCCCGAAACCACCCGCGCCGGCCAGGGCTACACCCAGTACGACGACATCAACGGCCAGCGCGTGATTGAGAGCCGCGAGTACGGCAACGGCGACACCAACGGCGAGTACTTCGACGTGGCCTTTCTGCTCCGGGCCGAAGCTCCCGCCGCCGGCCCCGTCTACGTGCTGGGCGCCCTCTCTGACTGGCAGCTGCGCGACGAATTCCGGCTGACTTACGACGCCGCCAACCAGGCGTACCGGGGCCACGCGCTGCTCAAGCAGGGCTACTATAACTACTACTACGCCACCCAGACGCCCACCGGGGCCAACAGCGTGCCCTGGGAAGGCAGCCACCAGGAAACCGAAAACCAGTACGACCTGCTGGTGTACTACCGTCCGCCCGGTACCCGCACCGACCTGCTCATCGGCTACCAGCGCCTCGACGTGAACCGCCGCCGCCCGTAAGTGGGGGGAACCGGGTTGATGAGGGCTGAGAGACGAGGTAAACGAACGGTCCTCCTGAGCGAAGTGGAGCGGAGTTGGAGCATCTCGCGTACTGCTGTTGCAGAACCAAGCCGGCTGTTAGGCGTTACCATTGCGCGCGCGATGCTCCGACTCCGCTCCGCCTAACGTACTGTCAACTCCGATCAACTTATTCCCCCGGACCCCAACTACCCCGGACCCTCACGTGCATGTCCCTGTATAATCTGATTCTCGTCGTGCTGGGCGTGGCTATTCTGGGCGTGGCCTGGCTGCCTTCCCTGCTTCGCAACTACCCGCTCTCGTACCCCATCTTCTTCATCGGGCTGGGCATGCTGCTGTTCTGGCTGCCGCTGGGCCTGCCCGACCCCGACCCGGTGGAGTTTTCCTCCTTCACCACCCACCTCACCGAAATCTGCGTGACGGTAGCCCTGACCGGAACCGGCCTCAAGATTGACAAGCGCTTTTCACTTCGGGCCTGGCGGATTCCGCTGGTGCTGGTGCTGGGCCTGATGCTGCTGACCATCGGCAGCTTTGCAGGCATTGCCTGGGGCCTGTTCGGCATGCTGCCCGCCTCGGCCGTGCTGCTGGCCGCCACCCTCGCCCCCACCGACCCCGTGCTGGCCGGCGACGTGCAGGTGGGCGAGCCCGGTGAGGGCCGCGAAGACAACGTGCGCCTGGCCCTGACCGCCGAGGCCGGCCTCAACGACGGCCTGGCCTTTCCCTTCGTGTACCTGGCCCTGGCCCTGCTGCCGGTGGCCGCCGAGCCCCTGGGGGCGCGCCTGCTGCACTGGGCCTGGATGGATCTGGGCTACCGCACGGCCATGGGCGTGCTGGGCGGCTGGCTGGCGGGCCGGGGGTTGTCGTACCTGATTTTCGATCTGCCCCACCGCATCCGTATCCGGCCCGAGGCCTACGGGTTCGTGGCCCTGGCCGTCACGCTCACGGCCTATGGTCTCACCGAGCTGGTACACGGCTACGGTTTTCTGGCCGTGTTCGTGGCCGCCGTCACGTTGCGCCGCCACGAGCGCAGCCACGAATACCAGACCGAGATGCACGACTTCACCGACCAGCTGGAGCGCCTGCTCATCGTGGTAATTCTCATGCTATTCGGCGGAGCCATTGCCTGGGGCCTGTTCGATTACCTGACCTGGACCGGCGCGGCGCTGGGGCTGCTGCTGGTGCTGGGGCTGCGGCCCCTGGGCGGCATGCTCACGCTGATGGGCAGCGGACTGAGCTGGCCGGAACGACTGGTAATTTCGTTTTTTGGCATTCGGGGCATCGGCTCGTTTTTCTACCTGGCCTTCGCCCTCGATACCCGTTATTTTCCGGCTGGCCGGGAGCTGTGGGCCACGGTCGGGTTTACGGTGCTCGTGTCGGTGGTGCTGCACGGCGTGCTGGCCACGCCGGTCATGAACTGGCTCGACCGGCAGCAGGGCCGACCCACGGTGCAGGAAGAGGAGGAGCAGACCACCGCCGGGCCGTCGCGCCACGAGGAAAACCCGGCGCCGGCTTCCGGCTCGTGAGGGGCCCCTGGCCGGGGAACGTCAACAGTTGGCGGGAAAATTGCGTTGAACGCCTACTTCTCACCGGCATTCCTCTCCCTATGCTCCGACGCTTTCTACTCCCTGCCCTTACGGCTTCCTTGCTGCTGCCCGGCTGCGCCACCAATCCCGTGACTGGCAAACGGGAGGTGATGCTGGTATCGGAAGGGCAGGAGCTGGCCATGGGCCAGCAAACCGACCCGGCCGTGACGGCCCAGTTCGGCCTCTATCCCGACCAGAAACTGCAGGCCTTCATCAATGAGAAGGGCAAGCAGATGGGCGCCGTTTCCCACCGCGCCGACCTCACCTACCAGTTCCGCGTCGTCGACTCGCCGGTGATTAACGCCTTTGCCGTGCCCGGCGGCTACGTGTACTTCACGCGCGGCATCATGGCCCACTTCAACAACGAAGCCCAGTTTGCCGGCGTGCTGGGCCACGAAATCGGCCACGTGACGGCCCGGCACTCGGCCAAGCAGCAAACCAACGCCATTCTGGGCCAGGTGGGTATGATGGGGGCCATGATTGCCTCGCCCCGGCTGGCTCAGTTCGGCGAGCAGGCCATGCAGGGCATGCAGCTGCTCTTCCTCAAATTCGGCCGCGACGACGAAAGCCAGTCCGACGAACTGGGGGTGGAGTACTCGAGCAAAATCGGGTACGATGCGGCGCAGATGGCCGATTTCTTCCAGACCCTGCAGCGGGAGCAGGCCAAAAGCGGGGCCGAGCCCATTCCCGACTTCCTCTCGACTCACCCCAACCCCGCCGACCGGTACAACCGCGTGCACCAGCTGGCCGACGCCTGGAAGAAAAACAATGGCAACCCCACCACCCTCAAAGTCAACCGCGACCAGTACCTGCGCCTGATTGACGGCATCACCTACGGCGAGGACCCGCGTCAGGGCTTCGTGGAGAACAGCGCCTTTTATCACCCCGAGCTGAAATTCCAGTTTCCGGTGCCCCGGGGCTGGAAGCACCAGAACTCGCCCCAGCAGTTCCAGATGGCCGACCCCGCCGGCAAGGCCCTGATGATGCTCATGCTGGCCCCCGGCGCCTCGCCCGAGGAAGCTGCCCAGGCCGTGGCCAAGCAGTTCAGCCTCCAGGTGGCCGAGTCGCGCAAGCTCACCGTGCACGGCTTCCCGGCCGTGGCCTTCGTGGCCGACCAGGTGCAGCAGGACCCTCAGACGGGCCAGCAGGTGGCCGGCGTGCGGGTGCTGAGCTACCTGATTCAGGACGGCAAAACCATCTACGCCCTCATCGGGGCCGCCGCCCCGGCCGATTTTGCCGGCTACGCGCCCGTCTTCACCAGTACCATGGAGGGCTTCCAGCGCCTGACCGCCGCCGACAAGCTTAACCGCCAGCCCGAGCGCGTGCGCATCCGCACGGCCAAAGCCGGCCAGACCCTGGCCCAGAACCTGACCGCCAACGGCGTGCCGGCCGCCCGCCACGAGGAACTGGCCATCCTCAACGGCATGCAGCTCTCCGACAAGCTGGGCCGGGGCATGCTGTTCAAGGTGGTGGGGAAATAGAGCACCCTGTACTACCAAATGGCCGTCATTCCGAGCGCAGCCAAGGAATGACGGGTGTAGTTAGACCTTCTGGTTCCCAACCCGCCCAACGTTACTTTTCCATTACCCCGCCTCGTTGCCGGGGTATTCCCACCTTTTGCTTTCCCTATATGATGCTCTTTCGTTCCTTCCGTTTCGGTGCGCTGGCTCTGCTGTTGCCGCTGGCTGGTTCCACGGCGTTCCGCCCCCTGCCCCCGGCCAAGGAGCCCGACCCGCAGGTGGTGGCCCAGTTCGGGCTGCTCAATAACCCGGCCCTGCAGAAGTTTATTGATGTGAAGGGCCAGCAGATGGCCGCCGTCTCGGACCGCGCCAGCTACGGCTACCAGTTCACCATCCTCGATTCGCCGATGATTAATGCCTTTGCCGCCCCCGACGGCAACGTGTACTTTACGCGCGGCATTATGGCCCACTTCAACAACGAGGCCCAGTTTGCCGGCGTGCTGGGCCACGAAATTGCCCACATCACGGCCAAGCACGGGCAGAAGCAGCAGACGCGTTCCACCCTGGCCTCCGGGGCGCTGCTGCTGGGCTCCATTCTCTCGAAGCGGGTAGCCTCGGTGGCCCAGCCGCTTTCCCAGGGCGTGGGCCTGGTATTTCTCAAGTACGGCCGCGACGATGAGCGGGAATCAGATAAGCTGGGCGTGGCCTACGCCAGCAAAATCGGGTACGATGCGGCCCCCATGGCCGATTTCTTCCTGACCCTGCAGCGGCAGGAGCAGGCCAGCGGCGCGGGCGGCACGCCGACCTTTCTGAGCAGCCACCCCAACTCCGCCGACCGGTACACCACCGTGAAGCAGCTGGCGGCCCAGGCCAAGCAAAACGCCGGCGGCCGCACCCTCACCGTAAACCGCAACAGTTACCTGCGCATGCTCGAAGGCCTGCCGTACGGCGACGACCCGCGCCAGGGCTTCGTGGAAAGCAACGTATTCTATCATCCCGAGCTGAAGTTCCAGTTTCCGGTCCCCCAGGGCTGGCAGCACCAGAACTCGCCCAGCCAGTTCCAGATGGCCGAGCCCAACGGCAAAGCCGTCCAGATTCTGACCCTGGCCCCCGGTGCCACCCTGGAGCAGGCGGGGCAGGCCCTGGCCAAACAGCTCAACCTGAACTCGCCCCAGGCCAGCCGCACCACCATCAACAGCTTCCCCGCTTTGGCCATTCAGGGCGACCAGGTAGGGCAGAATCAGCAGGGGCAGCAGGGCGTTACGGCCAGCACGCTGTCCTACATCATCCAGGATGGCAAAACGATGTACGCCCTCATCGGCCTCTGCGGCCCCGGCACGCTCGGCAGCTACGGGGCCACCTTCCAGCGCACGGCCCAGGGCTTCCGCCGCCTCACCGATGCCAGCAAGCTCAACCGTCAATCGGAGAAAATCCGCATCCGCACCGCCAAAGCCGGCCAGACCCTGGCCCAGGCCCTGGCCGCCAACGGCGTGTCCTCGAAGCGCTACGAGGAGCTGGCCATCCTCAACGGCATGAAAACCACCGACAAACTCAGCGCCGGGACGCTGTTTAAGGTGGTGGGGAAGTAGCAAGATTATGCTCATTGAATAAAAGAGAGGAGGCATTAATGGTTGTGAATACCTCTTCTCTTTTATTCAATGAGCATAATCATTTGCGCGTGTACTATCCGGTAATAGCCAGGGTGGAATTGGTTAATCACGACGGCTCCCGCCATACGCCGAGGTGTGGTTTTATATATTTCGTTAACTGATAGATCGTCCTCACGTTGTAGAGTAAGCTCAACAGCAGATATGTAAGACCGTTCTTCAAAGCTGCCTTTCACGTAGAATGAGTCGGGCGAACTGGGCCAAGAATGCCTCATTAATGCGAATTCAAACTGGGCGGGAGATACAATGCGGGCTGTATGCGCAGTTATCGACATAACATTCTGGCCCAGTGAAAGGGTGTCGCTGAAACTGCACGGAATAAAGTAATCACCGCTCGTACAGTTGCGCGCTCTGTCCATTACCAATAATCCTGTTTCATGCAGAATAGGCGGTTTTGACTGGCAGGACGTGCTGAGAAATAGCCCAGCTATACAGTACATGAATTGTTCCATTTGAATAAAAAAAGTGCCCCGTCCGAATTGTTCGGGCGGGGCGCTTAAGGTACGGCGGAGGCGGCAGAAACTGCGGCGTTATGCTTTCTTCAGGAACTCGGTTTTGAGCACCATCGTGCTGCCGCCGGCCCGGCCTTCAATTTCGGCGGGGCTGTTGGTGAGGCGGATGTTCTTGACCACCGTGCCGCGCTTGAGCGTGAGCGAGGAGCCTTTCACTTTCAGGTCCTTGATGAGCGTCACCGAGTCGCCTTCCGCGAGCAGGTTGCCGTTGCTGTCTTTTACGTCCATGAGGTTGGGAGGGAAAGGGTAAAAAGAACGTCATGCTGAGCAAAGGCGCAGCCGCAGTCGAAGCATCTCTACCGCAGTGGTAATCCTGACGCTAAAGTTAGTACTGCAACGAAGCGGTAGAGATGCTTCGACTCCGCTCCGCTGCGCTCAGCATGACGCGCGGGGATGTTCAGCTACACGTTGAAGCGGAAGTGCATGATGTCGCCGTCCTGGACCACGTACTCCTTGCCTTCCACGGCCATTTTGCCGGCTTCCTTGATTTTGACTTCGGTCTTGTACTCCTGGTAGTCGGCCAGCTTGATAACCTCGGCCCGGATGAAGCCCTTCTCGAAATCGGAGTGGATGACGCCGGCGGCGGCGGGGGCTTTGTCGCCCCGGTGGATGGTCCAGGCGCGTACTTCCTGCACCCCGGCCGTGAAGTAGGTAATCAGGTTGAGCAGGGAGTAGGAGGCGCGGATCAGGCGGTTCAGGCCCGATTCGGTGAGGCCGTACTCGCCCAGGAACATCTCCTTTTCCTCGGGGTCTTCCATCTCGGCAATCTGCGACTCGATGGCGGCCGATACGAGCACCACTTCGGCGCCTTCCTGGGCCACGTGGGCCTGGAGGGCGGCCACGTGGGCGTTGCCGTTCTGGATGCTGCCCTCGTCCACGTTGGCCACGTAAATCACGGGCTTGATGGTGAGCAGCTGCAGATCGGCCACGGCTTCGAGCTCCTCGGGCGTAGCGTTAAGGGCGCGGGCGTTCTGGCCGCCTTCGAGGGCCGCCTTGAACTTCTGGAGCACCACCACTTCCTTCTTGGCCGCCGCGTCGCCGCTCTTGGCCGAGCGTTCCGACTTGGCCAGCTTCTTGTCCACGCTCTCCAGGTCCTTGATCTGCAGCTCGGTGTCAATCACGTCCTTGTCGAACACGGGATCCACGCCGCCGGCTACGTGCACGATGTTCTCGTCGTCGAAGCAGCGCACCACGTGGATGATGGCGTCTACCTCGCGGATGTTGGCCAGGAATTTATTGCCCAGCCCTTCGCCTTTGCTGGCGCCCTTCACGAGGCCGGCAATATCCACGAACTCGATGATGGTGGGCAGCACGCGCTTGGGGTTCACCAGGGCTTCCAGAATCTGCAGCCGCTCGTCGGGCACGGTAATCACGCCCACGTTGGGCTCGATGGTGCAGAACGGGTAGTTGGCCGATTCGGCTTTGGCGTTGGAAAGGGCGTTGAAAAGCGTGGATTTGCCGACGTTCGGCAGGCCGACGATACCGCAGCGGAGACCCATAAGGTAAAATGGTGAGTTGGTGAAATAGCGAGCCGGGCTATCGGCCCGATTCAGGGGGCAAAGGTACGGGGCTTTTTCGGGGAAAGCACGGTGGGCGTGCGTTGGGTGCAGGAAGCCTGCGTTACACGTTTGCGGGCGGATAGCGAAACCAAACCAACCAGCTCAGATCAATAAGTGCCCATTCCAGAGCATGATCTTAGTAAGAACCGGTTTTATCCGGGATAATGTAGCGACGCATATGGGCGTCTCATCGTCCGCACTGGGCGGCTGATTTTGTTCAATGACAAGACGCAACTATGCGTCGCTACCCCTCGGCCCAATAGCACAACGGCGCGCCAGAGCCGAAGCCGGGCGCGCCGTTGTGCTGTTGGGCAATCAGCAATAAAAAAGAGTAAGCTTGTTTCGCTAGGCGAGGGGAAATAGGGGGTTAGTAGGTGGCGTTGCCGTTCTCGGCGCGGTTGTAGTTGCCGTCGCGTGGGTCGCTGTCGTAGGCGGGGCGGGGGCGGTCCAGCTCAGCTACTTCCTCGGGCGTGAGCAGCTCGTCGCGCACGTAATCCACGGCGTCCTGGAGGGCATCCACAAACTTGAGGAAATCCTCCTTGTAAAGGAAGATTTTGTGTTTCTCGTAGGAGAACGTGTCGTCGTCGCGCAGGCGACGTTTGCTCTCCGTAATGGTCAGATAATAGTCCTGCCCGCGCGTGGCTTTCACGTCAAAAAAATACGTGCGCTTACCGGCTTTAATGCGCTGGGAGTAAATCTCTTCCTGGTCGTGACGGTCTTCCACAGTCCTTTCGCGTAAAGTTTGGTTATTCCAAGATGATTGAAGTTCAGCGCAAAATACGGAGTAGCAGGCAGATAGTAAAATTTTAAGGCCTGATTTTTCCTTTTCCGGGATGAAATTTCGAAAAATCGTGCATAATCACGTAAAATCACAGTTTACATATGAATCGTACCGTTGGGCGCTTCATAGAATTAAATCAAGATTAGATTTCCTGCCTTGTCGGGCAAAAGGTGTTACGTGACGATTGGGCCCGGTCGGGCCCGGGGCGGGCCCTCGTTTGATTCCGTTGTATCTTGCCCGTCCGCCCTTTTTTGTCCCGCATCATGGCCCAACCGCTTGACCTTGCCGCCGTCAGTTCTTTCGGAAACCTGGAGTTTCTGGCCCGTCAGTTGGTGGAAGGCTTTATCACGGGCCTGCACCAGTCGCCCTACCACGGCTTCTCGGTGGAATTCTCGGAGCACCGCCTCTACAACCCCGGCGAAAGCACCCGCCACCTCGACTGGAAGGTATTCGCCCGCACCGACAAGCTCTTCGTGAAGCGCTACGAGGAGGAAACCAACCTGCGCTGCCACCTGCTGCTCGACGTGAGCCCGAGCATGTACTACCCCGCCCCGAACCACGACAAGCTACGGTTCTCGGTGCTGTGCGCGGCGGCCCTCACCACGCTGCTACAGAAGCAGCGCGACGCGGTGGGGCTGGTTACCTTCGCCAACGAGGTGGAATTGCAGACGCCGGTGCGCTCCACCAGCACCCACCGCCACACTTTGCTGCTCACCCTGCAACAGCTGCTGGAGCGCCCCGCAGCGCCCGGCCGGGCCCAGACCAACGTGGCGGGCGTCATCCACACCATCGCCCAGCAAATCCCGAAACGCTCGTTAGTTATCCTGTTTTCCGACATGCTGGGCCGGGCCCCCGAGGAGCAGGACGAAACCCTGGCTGCCCTCCAGCACCTGCGCCACCAGCACCACGAGGTGCTGCTGTTCCACGTGATGGACCGCGCCACCGAGGCCGATTTCAACTTCCAGGACCGCCCTTACCTGTTCGAAGACCTCGAAACCGGCCAGACGCTCAAGCTCCAGCCCAGCCAGGTGAGGGAGCAGTACCAAGCCGCCATGCGCCGCTACGAGCACGATCTGGCCCTGCGCTGCGGCCAGTACAAAATCGACTTCGTGCCAGTAGACATCCGCGAGCCATTCGATAAAGTGCTCTACGCTTACCTGGTCAAGCGCGGTAAGGTGCGGGGGTAATGTGCCTGGGTAGGGGCATGCAAGAAAATTACAACTCCGGCTTCTCTGAAAAATAGAACAGACTAATTTTAAAGATGATAATTTTTTAGTGGCTAATTTTATGAGTAATAGAATACTGTCATTAGTTTTATGTGTTATTATATTGGTGTTAATGAGAGATTTTATTGCAGATACGGTGAAGAGATATAACCGCTTGGATGATGACTTGTTGATGTTGAAAAATATTAGCAGTAAAAATGTCAAACGCATTAAAATAATTCCGTTAGATAGGTATAATAGTTTGATAGATCATCAGATTGTAGTGAATGATAGATCAATTATAGAAAAGATAGTTGAAAGTTATGGCAATATGCGTAAACAGCGTATAGAGGGTGATGGAAAGCTCGGTGGAGAGTGGCAGATAGAGTTGATAGTGGAAATGAATGAATCAAAAAATATTAGATCATTCATTTTTGCTAACGAGAAAAGTAGTTTAGTCTTTATTCTGAATATGAAAGAAGATAATTGCAAAGATATGCAATTGGCAGATTGCTTGGTGAATACAGATGTAGCAAGGATTGTTTTAGAGGAAATTATTAAAAAATAAAGGTATTGCATCGATTTCGGTATTTCCGCTTTGATTTGGCTGTGTCGCATTAGATAATGACCGTTACAGCTGGCCTGAACAAAGACACTCTTATATGTTCAGTCGTAGGTAAAATAAAGCCGTCTGCTTTCATCCCTCTTAATCTTCACCACCTATGTCCCTTTGGTTTTGCCGCGTTTGCGGCCTGGATTATGACGAGTCGCCGTGGGGCGCGGATGGGCGCACGCCCGACCACACGCTGTGCGCCTGCTGCGGGGCCGAATTCGGCTACCACGACGCCACCCCGGAGGCGGCCCGGCAGTTTCGGGCCAAGTGGCTGGAGCAGGGCACCGAGTGGTTTTACCCCAACGTGCGGCCCGCCGGCTGGCAGCTGCCGCCCCAGCTGGCCCAGATTCCGGCCGCTTATCAGTAGGCGGCTTACTTTCGTGCTATGCAACTCTTCGATACCCTGTTCTTCGCCCTGCCCGTCTGCCTGCTGTCGGCGGTGATGACCGTTTATATTGCCCACATGTACGGGCGGCGGTTCTGGCCCTGGCTGCTGTTCGGGTTCTTCGTGCCGCTGCTCTCCACGTTCGTGGCCATCCTGCTCGGCATCCGCGACGCCCGCCGCCAGGAAGCCGCCGACAAGGAGAAGGAATAGGAGGGGAGGAGCGCCAGCCGCCGCCTAATCCTGCACGGGCTCCAGCGGGGGCACGGCGGCCAACTGAGCGGGGCGGGGCTTGCGGCTGACCAGGAACACGCCGATGAAAATCAGCAGGCCCTGCCAGGCCCGGTCCCAGGTGAGGTGGTCCTTGCCCAGGCTCACGGCAATGAGCACGGCCAGGGCCGGCTGGAGGTAGATGTAGGCGCCCAGCAGGGCGGGGGAGGCGTACTTGAGGGCCCAGTTATTGAGCAGGTAAGCCAGAATGGTCAGGCAGATAACCATGTAGGCAATGGCCGCCCAGATACCCGGCGGGAAGCTGGCGTAATCGGGGGCCTGCACCTGCTCCCAGCCGGCCGGCACCGCCAGGCAGGCGCCCACCAGGAAGATGCGGGCCAGCACCGTGAACGGGTGGTACTTGCGCATGAGCGGCATCACGAGCACCAGGTACACCCCGAAGGCGGTGGCGTTGAGCAGGATATAGACGTTGCCCAGCAGCCCGTCCTGGCCGCCGGCCGCCACGGGGCCCTTGCTCAGAATGATACTGGCCGCCCCCAGGCCGGCCACGGCCACGCCCAGCACCCGGCGCAGCGTGAGCTTTTCGCCCAGCAGCACCGCCGAGGCCAGCACCGTGACCACCGGGGCAATGGTCTGGATGAGGGAGGCGTTGATGGGCGAAGTCAGGTTGAGGCCCGAGAAGAACAGCAGCTGGTTCAGGCCGATGCCCAGCACCCCGCAGGCTACGGCCCGGAGCTGGTCGGCGCGGCCCGTGATGCGGTCCTGGGGCGCGGCCAGGCGGCTGGCGACGGTGAAAAACAGCGTCGCCCCCACGATGCGCAGCAGCACCAGCCCGAAGGGCCCCATGTAGCGCGGCATCACGTCCTTGGAAATGCTGTAGTTGGCCGCGTAAATCAGGGCGACCACAAACAAGGCCGCGTGGACCCGGACGGAATTCTTCATGAGGGGAGTTTCAGACCGCAAGCTACGCGCTGCCGGCCGCAGGTGGCGCAGATGGAAACTAAAAAAGCCGGAAAGGGTTACAGCCAGTTCGCCTTACACCTGCGGCGGCGGTTCGCCCCCAACCGGCGGCCGGCGGCCCACAGCATGTAGCTTGCGGCCTGAAATCCTCGTTATGTCTTCTACTGGTTCCCTGTTCGATTCCGACCCCACCCCGGCCCCCCAACCCGCCCGGCCCGGGGCCCACGCCCCCCTGGCCGAGCGCCTGCGCCCCCGCACCCTGCAGGAGTACGCCGGCCAGAAGCACCTCATCGGCCCCGAAGGCGTGCTGCGCCGCTACCTCGATGCCGGCCGCCTGCCCTCCCTGATTTTATGGGGCCCGCCGGGCGTGGGCAAAACCACCCTGGCCAACCTGCTGGCCCAGGAGCTGGGCAAGCCCTTCGCCTCGCTGAGCGCCGTGAATGCGGGCGTGAAAGACGTGCGCGAAGTGATAGAGCGGGCCCGCAAGCAGCGCGGCACCGTGCTCTTTATTGATGAGATTCACCGCTTCAGCAAGAGCCAGCAGGACGCGTTGCTGGGGGCCGTGGAGCAGGGCGTGGTCACGCTCATCGGGGCTACCACCGAAAACCCCTCGTTTGAGGTCATTCCGGCCGTGCTCAGCCGCGCCCAGGTGTACGTGCTCGAGCCCCTGGGCAAGGAGGTGCTCACCAGCTTGGTGGACAAAGCCCTGGCCGAGGACGAGGTACTCAGAACTAAAAACGTGCACATGCAGGACTACGGCGCCCTGCTCACCATCTCGGGCGGCGACGCCCGCAAGCTGCTCAACCTGCTCGAAATCGTGGTGGAAGCCAGCCGCCCCGACCCCCAAACCGGCCAGATTCTCATCACCGACGAAGGCGTGCAGCAGCTGGCCCAGCAGCACCTGGCCCGCTACGACAAGGGCGGCGAGATGCACTACGACGTCATTTCGGCCTTCATCAAGAGCATCCGGGGCTCCGACCCCAACGCGGCCCTCTACTACCTGGCCGTGATGCTCGAAGGCGGCGAGGACGCCAAGTTCATTGCCCGTCGCCTGCTCATTCTGGCTTCCGAAGACGTGGGCCTGGCCAACCCCAACGCCCTCATCCTGGCCCAGAGCTGCTTCCAGGCCGTCACGGTCATCGGCATGCCCGAATCGGACATTGTTCTGGGGCAGACGGTGGTGTACCTGGCCACTTCGCCCAAGAGCAACGCCAGCTATAAAGCCATCCGGGCGGCCCGGGCGCTGGTGCGCCAGCAGGGTGTGCAGCCGGTGCCCATTCCGCTGCGCAACGCCCCCACCAAGCTCATGCAGGAGCTCGGCTACGGCAGCCAGTACCAGTATTCGCACGATTACCCCGGTAGCTTCGCCTACCAGGAGTTCCTGCCCGAACCCCTGAGCGGCACCACCCTCTACCACCCCGGCGACAACCCCGCCGAAGCCAAAGCCCGGGAACGGCTGCGGGCCCTGTGGGGCCAGAAGTACGGGATGTAGGAGTGAGGAGCTGGAAGATAGGAGGGAGGAGCCAGGAATTATGTGCTCCTAACTCCTCACTCCTACACCTCGCTCCTCCACCTCGTTCCGGCCCGAAAACAGCCCGTTGGTTGAATACCCGGCGGCGGGGCCCGAAAGCCGCTACATTTGTTACAGGACCTAACCTGCTAGTTGCTTTTCATCATGAGACAGTTCTTAAAATATGTGCTGGCCACTATCACCGGCGTGCTGGTGCTGGGCCTGATTGCCACCGTGCTGCTGGTGGGCCTGATTCTAGGCCTGGCTTCTTCCGATAAAGACGTGACCGTGGCCCGGGATTCGGTGCTGCAGCTCACCCTCGATAAGCCCATCGGGGAGCGGGGCTTCAGCAATCCGCTATCGGGTTTTGTGGGCGGGCAGGCCAGCAGCATCGGGCTCGATGAGCTGAAAGCCGCCATCCGCCACGCCAAAACGGATGGCGACATCAAGGGCATTTTCCTGAACCTGGAGCTGGTGCAGGGTGGCATGGCCTCGCTGGAGGAAGTGCGCCAGGAGCTGGTGGAGTTTAAGAAAAGCGGCAAGTTCATCGTGAGCTACGCCGATGCCCAGTCGGAAAAGAGCTACTACCTGGCCTCGGTGGCCGATAAGCTCTACCTCAACCCCCAGGGCACGCTCGAATTCAACGGCCTGAGCTCGGAGCCGATGTACTACAAAAACCTGTTCGACAAGCTGGGCGTGCAGGTGCAGATTTTCCGGGTGGGCTCGTTCAAGAGCGCCGTGGAGCCCTACTTCCGCACCAGCATGTCCGACTCGGCCCGGTTGCAGACGTCCTCGTTCCTCAACTCGCTCAACAACGCCATGCTCGCCGACGTGGCCGCCGCCCGCAATATCGCCCCGGCCCGCCTCAAGGTGATTTCCGACTCCATGCTGGTGCACAACGCCGACGACGCCAAGCGCCTGGGCCTGGTCACCGACCTGGGCTACTACGATCAGGCTACCGACTACATCAAGGGCAAGCTGGGTGTGAAGCGCGACGCCAAACTCAACCTCATCAGCCTGGATGACTACAGCAAGTCGGCCGATGACGAGGAGGAAAGCAGCAACCGCATTGCCGTGGTGTACGCCGAGGGCGACATCGTGACGGGCAAGGGCGGCAACGAGAGCATCGGCAGCACCCGCTTCGCCGAAGCCATCCGCAAGGCCCGTCTCGACGACAAGGTGAAGGCCGTAGTGCTGCGCGTGAACTCGCCCGGCGGCTCCTCCCTGGCCTCCGACATCATCTACCGCGAGGTAATGCTGACCAAGAAAGTGAAGCCCATCATCGCCAGCATGTCGGACGTGGCGGCCTCGGGCGGCTACTTCATCGCCATGGGCTGCGACACGATTGTGGCCCACCCGACCACCATCACGGGCTCCATCGGGGTGTTCGGGGTGCTGCCTAACATTGCGCCCTTCCTGAGCGACAAAATCGGCATCACCACCGACCGCGTGACTACCGGTAAGTTCTCCGATTTTCCCACCATCACGCGGGCCCTCACGCCCTTCGAGCAGCAGCAATTCCAGCAGGAAATCAACCGCATCTACGCCGACTTCACCACCAAGGCCGCGGCCGGCCGCAACATGCCGGTGGAGCGGTTGCGCCGCTTCGCCTCGGGCCGGGTGTGGTCGGGCACCGAAGCCAAGGCCCGCGGCCTGGTGGACGTGCTGGGCTCCCTGGATGACGCCGTGCGCATTGCCGCCCGCCGCGCCAAGCTTCAGCAAGGCGACTACCGCCTCCAGAAGCTGCCCCGCCAGAAATCCTTCGCCGAAAACCTGTTCAGCTCCTTCAACGAGGAAGCCCGCCTGCGCCTCGTGAAATCGGAGATGGGCCCGCTCTACCCCCTGTTCGAGCAGTACAAGAAGCTCTCGGAAATGAAGGGTGCCCAGGCCCGCCTGCCCTACGAGCTGAACGTGCAGTAAAGTAACGGGCTGATTTTAAGCGGGTGTTCCGGGCGAGAAATTCTGCCCGGAGCACCCGCTTGTAGTTGCTGCCGGCCCTTCAACCCCAATTAGGCCCTGACTCTGCGGGGCTCTGATCCACCCAGTCCGTATGGCTTCCGACCTGCAGCAGGCCGCATTGCCGGCCCCGGAGCGGGGGGGCGTAGAGCAGACAGCCGGCAGGTACGGCGGTGCATAAAGGGCCAGCAGTTCGCCGGTGTCGGGGGCCAGGTTCCGGAAAGTAGCCGCCGACAGCCAGAAACATCCTCCCAGCCATACTACTGCTGCCAGGAGCATGACTAGCGCCTGCCTGGGACTGGCAGCCAGCGCAAGCCGGCATCGGGAGGGCGAAAAGCAGAAGGCCGTGAGCCAGAGCAGCAGCAGGTGCAAAGGCAGCAGAAACCGGACTTCAATGGCGGTGGGTACGCTGGCCAGGCAAGGTATCAGAATGGCCAGCAGCAGGAGTGCCCGGGGCAGCGTAAGCCAGCGGCGGGGCGGGGTGAGGAGGATTAAGCCCAGCGCAATACCCAGTGCCGAGTAGTTCAGTAGTTGCACCCATGGCGTTTCCCAGCCGTAGCTTCGTAGCAAATAGGGCGCGGGCTGCTGAACATCGAGGCCATTGAAGAGGTGCCGCAGGTATCGGAAGGCAAAGTTCAGCGGGTGCCGCGCCACCACGCCAAGATATTCGGCATACGACGCATACTGCCCGATTCCTTTCGCCCGCAGCAAGGCAACGCCCGCCGGATCAGCATAGAAGAGCCGGTGCTCCAGGCTGGTATCATAGCGCAGAATACGCGTGCCCCAGGTAAGCTGCTGAAGGTATAGATAGGCATCCACCTTCGGATCGATACGAGCCAGCACGAATGGGGTGTTGCGCTGAAAGTGAAGCTGGTTGATCCGCAGCTGCGGGCTCATCACCAGGGCCAGGCCAAGTAACAGCGCTACCCAGCGCCCAACCCGCTGCCGGGAAGGATGCTGACTGCTCCACCACACGGCCAGCCCCAGGGCCGGTACCACAGAGGCCAGGTAAACAGGCCGGCTGTTGAACGCCGCTGCCAGGCTCAGACCCGCTACCAACCACCACACGACAGCAGATCGGCTCAGACTCCATAGCGCTAGTAGCAGCAGGGTCAGGGCTGGCACATCGGTAAGCGAAAAGCTGAAATGGTCGCGCCAAAAGGCGAAGCTCAACAGCAGGAATACCAGCCACCGGCGCCCGTCCAGGCGTCCCGGCTTTATACTTTGCCACAAGGCGGGCAATAGCCAGGCCATTAACAGCACGGCCCAACCAATACCCGCTGTTTTGGCAGCCACGGGCATGGAGCTGTTGGTTAGCAGCCGCACGACCAACGCCGGAAACTGCACCAGTGCCGCGCAGTACCCGCGCATAGCATAATGGTAAGTGAGCAGAGAGAATTGCCGGTCAGGGCCTCTGAAGGAAGTAGCCAGTTCCCAGTATTCACCTGCGTCGTAAGGCATCCGCTGGCCGGTAAGGCCACCACCCAGCAGAAAGTACAGCCCGTACAGCGCCACTACGGCCAGGGCCCGCACTATCAGGGGGCGCTTCTCATAGGTAAGCTTTAGATACGTAACGGGTGAACTCTGAAATGAGGTGGCAGACAAGGAGGGGAGGGCCATAAAGCGGGCGGGCAGAGAACACGCGGAAGTCCCGCAGCAGGGCCGCGGCGGGCCTAAAGGTACCATGTCAGAGCTTTTGATGAGAATTGCGGCCGGACAGGCCCGATTCTCACCCGTTCGAACCAGTGGCGGAAGTCATACGGTTCTTTTTTCAGACCTTTCCGTACGGTAATCAGCCAAAAACCAATAACCACCCACCAAAACCGATAATGCAACAACTCCACGAAGCCACCGCCTACCTCAAGCAAACCCTCCAAGATTTCCGGCCCGAAGCGGGCATCATCCTCGGCACCGGCCTGGGCGCGCTGGTGGAGGACGTGGAAATTGAGCACCGCTTCAGCTATGCCGACATCCCGCACTTTCCGGTTTCGACGGTGGAGAGCCACGCCGGGGAGCTGCTGGCGGGCACGCTGGCGGGTAAGAAGGTGCTCGTGATGCGCGGCCGTTTCCACTACTACGAGGGCTACTCGATGGAGCAGGTGGTATTTCCGGTGCGGGTCATGAAGCTGCTGGGCATCCAGAACCTGTTCGTGAGCAATGCCAGCGGCGGCCTCCACCCCGACTACGACTACGCGGATCTGATGCTGCTCGAGGACCACATCAACCTCCAGCCCACCAACCCGCTCATCGGCCGGAACCTCGACGAGCTGGGCCTGCGCTTCCCCGACATGCTGGAGCCCTACGACCTGCGCCTGCTCAGCCTGGCCGAGGAAGCCGCCCGCGACCTGAACCTGGATGAATACATCCGCCGCGGCGTGTACGCCTCCCTGCCCGGCCCCATGCTCGAAACCCCCGCCGAGTACCGCTACCTGCGCACCATCGGGGCCGATGCCGTGGGCATGAGCACGGTGCCCGAAGTTATTGCCGCCGTGCACATGGGCCTGCCGGTGCTGGCCATTTCCGTCATCACGGACCTGTGCGCCCCCGGCAAGCTCAAAAAGGTCAACATTGCTGATATCCTGCGCACCGCCGCCGTGGCCGAACCCCGCCTGACGGCCATCATCAAAACGGTGCTGGCCAAGCTCTAGGAAGCGAATAGTACGCCGGAAAAACCGAAGGCCGCCGCAGATTCTGCGGCGGCCTTCGGTTTGGGAAAGCAAGAGGTTTTACAGCGTACTGCTGAAGCGCAATTCCTCCGTTTTGCCCTCCTTGTTCACCCGGGCGTAGCGCAGCTCCCGAACAGAAGAAGCCCCGATAACATAATCCTGGGCATCGCCCTTATGATCGGTCAGGTGCAGCACCGTGGCGGTGCCCGGCTCCAGCTTCCAGGTGCCCTTGAAGGCAGTGCCGTCGCTGAGCAGAGTCTGGGTGTAGGTGTCGTCGGCTTTGAACTGGATGATGTAGCGGTCCTTGATACTGGTTCCGCTGGCGGAGAGGGTACCATTCAGGTAAATTTCATCCAGTTGCCACTTCTGCACCAGCTGGGCTTTCAGGATAGAGCCATCCGTCGTAGTCGGAGTAGGGTCTTCCTTGTCCTGGGAACAACTGGTGGCTGCGCCGAGCGTGAGCAGCATAACGGGAAATAGAAAGCGTAAGCGGGGCATACGGAATGGAAATAGGATGAATACTGCCGCCAGGATACCAGCTGGCCGGGAAAGGTTGCACGCCGCCCGCTGGCTGGCGCGGTGCGACTAGCGCACAATCACCCGGCGCCGGTCATAGACGAGGACCGTAAACACGCCCAGCCCGCCCGTAACGGTGCTCCTGATGCCGGCGGGCTGCCCGAAGGGGTTGCCGTTGGCGTTACGCGCATCCTCCACCGACTGCAGAAACTGGAAATAGGCCCGGTCGAGGTGGTAGAGCGTGACGAGCAGGGTGTCATTGGGGTCGAAGCGGTAGCTGGTGCCCAGGGAGAACTCAGAGCCGTTGTTGAGGCGGTCTTCCACGGTGTATTCCACCTCCGGTTCCCGGGAAATACTGTCGCGGTGAATCTGGAGGCGGTAGTAGTCGGTGGTGGCGGCCGGGTCCCGGAAGCGGGTGAGCAGGTAGGCCTCGCGCTGCTCCTCGGGCCGGTCGTTGAACTTCCACTCCACCGTATCGATGGGCACGGGCTGGGGCGCGGTGGCCGTGCCGGTGACGCGGCGGCCCTGGCTATCGGTGAGGTCGAGGCCGAAGGTTTCGCCCGCCCGGATCGTGAGGGCCTGGGTGCCCAGGTGGGTGTAGGCTTTGCCGGTGCGCGCATCCAGGCCGGGGGCGAAGCGCAGCGTCTGGCGCTGGCCGTCGGGCAGCAGCAGGGTGGCCGTCACGTCGGTGGGCACCTGGGGCGTAGGCGTAGCCAGGTATTCCACCGATTCGGTCACGGTCAGGCGCGGCACCTGGCCGTCTTCGAGGTAGGCTTCCACCACCAGCTGGGGCGGGTAGGCGGGCAGCACCACGTCAATATCCTGCTGCAGCCCGCAGCCGGCCAGCAACGTGCCGGCCGCCGCCAGCCGGGCCGCCCGCCCGCTCAGGCGGACCGGCCACGTATCCAAAATCCGCGAAATGAGAGGAATCCGCATAATCCGCGCTTAAAATTTGAAGTTGTAGGTCACCGACGGAATAATCGGAAACAAAGACACCTGCCGGGCCCGGAAGCTGGTTACCTGGTCCGTTTCGGGGTCTTTCACCTGGTCGAAGTACACGAAGTAGGGGTTGCGGCGGCTGTAGGTGTTGTACACGCTGAAGGTCAGGTCAGACTCGGGAATCCAGCGGTTGGGCCGCAGCTGCCAGACCACGCCCACATCGAGGCGGTGGTAGGGGGCGAGGCGGTAGGTATTGCGCTGGGGGTAGATGGGCACGGCGGCGGCATCGGCCCCGTACACGTCCTGAAACAGAAAGCGGCCCAGGGGCAGGGTGGTGGCCTGGCCCGAGCTGTACACGAACGAGCCGGTGAGCTTCACCCGGTCGGAGAGGCTGTGCAGCGCCACCACCGTCAGGTTGTGGCGCCGGTCGTAGGTGGGGAAGAAGGTGTCGCCGTTGTTGATGCCCGAGGTGCCACGCTGGGGCGGAAACCGCCGCTTGGTCCAGGAAAGGGTGTAGCCGATCCAGCCGGTGGTGCGGCCCTGCTTTTTCTCCAGGTAAATTTCGTCGCCGTAGGCCCAGCCCTTGCCGAAGAGGAATTCCGAGTCGAGGTCGGGATTCACGAACAACTGGGCGCCGTCCTTGAAGTCGATCTGGCGCTGGGCCCACTTGTAGTACACCTCGTTGGTGAGCAGGTAGCGCCCGTCGCCGAGCAGCCAGCTCACGCCCGCCGCCACCTGCTGGCTGCGCTGCGGCAGCACCGACTGGCGCGAGGGATACCAGATGTCGGTGGGCAGCGAAGCCCCGGAGTTGGTGACCAAGTGCACGTACTGATACATGAGCGCGTAGCTGCCCTTGAGCGAGACGTTGGGCGTGAGCGAGTAGCGCGCCGCCGCCCGGGGCTCCAGGCCGCCATACTGATCCTGGCCCGAGCGGAAGCCCGAGGCCCGCAGCCCGTACTCAAACTGCCACTTGTCGGAGGGTTTGTAGATGTCGGAGGCGTACAGGGCGGCTTCCTGACCGTCGTACGTAATGTCGGAGCCCAGATTCAGACGGCCGTCCTCGGAGCCGGCCCGCAGGCGGCCCGTGCCGAAGCGGTGAGCCGTGGCCGTGGCCCCGAAGCGCAGCGTGTGCCGGTCGTTGGGCCGGTAGTCGAGGTCGGAGCGCAGGGTGAAGTCGCGGATATCCGAGGACAGATTGAAGGCGAACTGGTCGAGACGGTTGCTGATGCTGTACTTATAGCCGGTGTAGGAGGTGGTGGTGTTCAGAAACAGGCGCTGGTTGAACTGATGGCTCCAGCGCAGCGCCGCCACCTTGTTGCCCCAGCTGAAATCGAAGTTGAAGCCGTTGGGGGAGTTAAACCCGAACACGTCGTTGCCCAGGTAGCCCGAAAGGAACAGTTCGTCCCGGTCGCCGAGCTTGTAGTTGGCCTTGGCGTTGAGGTCGTAGAAGTAGTAGTCGGGGATGGGGTTGGAGTCGGGGTCGTCCTCGGTGAGCTTGTTGATCTGGCGGGTGAAGATGTCGAAGTACGTGCGGCGGCCCGAAACCAGAAACGCACCCTTGCCTTTCTTGATGGGCCCTTCCACCGTCAGGCGGGACGAAATCAGGCCGATGCCGCCGCTGGTCGTGAACTTCTCGGGGTTGCCCGGCCGCAGCTTCACATCCACCACCGAGGAGAGCCGGCCGCCGTACTGGGCCGGGAACCCACCCTTGTACAAGTCCACCGACTGCACCGCATCGGGGTTGAAGACCGAAAACAGCCCGAACAAATGGCTGGGGTTGTACACCAGCGCATCGTCGAGCAGCACCAGGTTCTGATCGGCCGAGCCGCCGCGCACGAACAGGCCGCTGGTGCCTTCGCCGCCGTTCTGCACGCCGGGCTTGAGCTGGAGGGTTTTGAGAATGTCCACTTCCCCGAACAGGGCCGGCAGCAGCTTGGCCTCCTTGGCCGTGAGGCGCTCCACGCTCATTTGGGTAGTCTGGAGTTTCTGCTCCAGCGTGCCGCTGCCCTGCACCACCACCTCGCCAAGCTGGTTGCCGGCGTCGGCCAGCTGAAAATTCTGGCGCTGGTCGCGGGTCAGGTTCAGCTCCCGGGTCTGGGTTTGGTAGCCGATAAAGGACACCACCACCTGGTGGCGGCCGGCGGGCAGGGTCAGCGAATAGGCCCCCTGGGCGTCGGCGGTGGCTCCCAGGCCCAGGGCGGGCACGGCCACGGTGGCCCCGGGCAGGGTTTCGGCCGTGCCGGTGGCTCGCACCAGGCCGCTGAGCGTGTGGCGTACCTGGGCCTGCGCGGCCGGGGGCAGCAGCGTGCAGAACCCGATAAAGAAACCAAGCAATAAGAACCGTAGCGTCATTTAATCCAGCCGTATGGGGCCCCGCAAAGGTACGGCGGCCCCGGGGAACCTCGCTCCCCCGAAGGAAAGCGGCCAGGGCCCGAAAAGTTGCCCCGGTGCCGGATTTTGCCGCTACTGGCCCACGCCCTGCACTACTTGGCTGATCTGGGCGGCGGGCACCACGCCGGCCTGCCGCCACACAGGCTGGCCCTTGTGGAACAAAATCAGCGTGGGGATGCTCTGGACCCGGAACTGCTGGGCCACTGCCTGGTTCTTGTCCACGTCAATCTTGATGACTTTAAGCTTACCCTGGTGCTGCTGGGCGACCTGCTCCAGAATGGGCGCCATAGTTTTGCAGGGGCCGCACCAGTCGGCGTAAAAATCGACCAGCACGGGCATGCCGGGGCTGCTGATGAGTTCGGAAAAGGATTTCTTGGGCATAAGGCAAGGGGTTGACCGGGGCCCGGCGCACGTCGTCGGGCAGGCCTACGTGTACGGGCGGAACCGCCAAAAAGTAACGCCACCGGCCGGGGCGGGTACAAAAAAGCCTGATGCTGCAACACCAGGCTTTCCGAGAATCAGGGGTTGGTGAGCGAGCAGGAAAGAAGGCCTAGTTGCGCCCCACCATGGTTACGTCGTTGGCTACTTCCGAGAAACTGAAGCGTCCGCCCACTACTTTTTTGCCGTTTACCTGGCATTCCCACAGGTAACTACCCGCCGCGGCCGTACCTGCCTCGCCCGAAGCCGCCTTAAAATAATCAGCTTCCGAAGCAGGCGACGGATACACCACATCAATCCCGTTCTGACCCTTGGGAATTTCCTTGGTCAAAATGTATTCCTTGCCGGTACGCTGGTTGATTACCACAAACTTGGCCGTATAAGCGCCCAACTGGCCGAATTTGTCCACTACGCCCAGCTTAACGTAGGCATCAGTAGAAACCAGCCAGGTCTGAGCCTGGGCCTGCCGGGGGGCAAAAGCCACCAGAGCCAGCAGCAGAACGGCCACTTGCAGAAAACGGCGCAAAGGAGAAGCAGGAGTAGAAAGACGCATAGAAAAAAGGTAAAGAGTGAGGAAAAAGGCAGGCTCAGAAGAAAAAAAACTAACGGACTCAAACTCCGGGTAAGGAATCTGGCAAGCAGATAGACTATTGGAAGGCAATCAAATATAGCCGTTCGTAAGCAGAAGCAATAAAATTTTGGCCTTTATTTTACCAGCCGGCTACTGCAGCTTGCATTCAGAAAAAGGAGTTGTCAAGTCATCCCAAGCCCCTAGTATAACGCATGAAAATCAGCATGTAAAGGGTGCAGTGCGGTTTGCCGGAATTTACGGCGGCATTGGCCGCCGGCTTATTCGGGGAAAATGAGCGGAAGGCGGTGCTATTTCGGCTAAAACAAGCTAAAAAATGGGAAGCAAGCGCCTAACCAACCGATTCAGGAGCCGAATCCGGGTATTTTCCGGGCGAATGACCGTACTTTGAATTTTTCCAGCTCATCTGCTGATGGTGCAAAAAAATTTTGTTCCGTTCCGTGAACTACGTCGGCAACCCACTATTGTAGTGGACAGCACGGGCCTGGGGGCCGTCCTCACGCTGGCCCACTGGCGCGGGGCCGCCACCCCCGCCTCCCTGCGCGACGATACCAGCGCCGGCTCGGTGTTGCGGGCCCTGCGCGCGCCCGCCACGCCCGGCCTGGATGCTGCGGCCGTGACGGCCAACCACTTCGACGTAGACGGCTTCGTGGGGGTGTGGGCCCTGCTGAACCCGGAACTGGCCCGGCGCCACGAAACGCTGCTGCGCCTGGTGGCTGTTCTGGGCGACTTCCGCGAAATCGACTGGCACCATCCTTTGGCCGACCACGCTCTGCAACTGGTGGCCTGGCTGAACGCCGAGGAAAAGGCCCGCTTCTACGAGCCCTTCGGAGCCCCGGCCCGGCGGCAGCGCGAGGACGAGGCCTCGGCCGTCAAATTCGCCTGGTTTCTGCCCCGCTTCGCCCAGATGCTGGAAAACTCCGAAGTCGGCCGGGCCGCCTGGGAGCCGGAGTTTGAACGGGTGAAACGGGCGGTGGAAGTTCTACAGAGTCCCCCCACGGCCGTGCGCCGTTACCCCGAAATCGGGCTGACGGTGGTGCGCACGCCCGAGCCGTTGCCCTACTACGCCCTGTTCAGCCCCAGCCGCGGCACCGACATCGTGCTGAGCCTTTACGATGGGCAGCGTTACGAGCTGGAGTACAAGTACACCACCTGGATTGATCTGGAAAGCCGCCCCACGCGGCCCCGGTTGCCCCTCGGTGCCCTGGCCGCCCGCCTCAACGCCCGCGAGCAAACCCCCCGCCGCTGGACCCACGACGGCATCACCGACACCGGCCCGCTGCTGCGTCTGAGCGGCCGCGGCCTCAGCAAAGCCCAGCGCTACGCCGACCCCGACCAGCGCCCGATCTACTCGTCCTCCATCCCGGCCAGGGAGCTGGAAGAGGAAGTCGTGGCCTTTTTCGAGGCCGGCTACGCGGGCATCGAGCCCAGGCGGTACTGGAGCTGGGCGGCAATCCGGGCGGCGGGCGGCGGCGCTTAGCCGAACGGCCTGTGGCTGTCGCCTCAATGCGGCCTTCGCTCACGACGGACGATGCCCCGGCATACTACGCACTCTACAACGCCCCATCGAACCCCAGCACCTGCAGGGAGCTGATGCCGCCGGCGCCCTTGCGCACGTTGATCTGGGTGCCGACGCGCTCCTTGAGGGCCTCGACGTGGGAGATGATGCCGATGGTTTTGCCCGAGCCCTGGAGCATTTCCAGGGCCGAGAGGGCCACCTCCAGCGTGTCGGGGTCGAGGGTGCCGAAGCCTTCGTCGATAAAGAGCGTATCGATCTGGGTTTTGCGGCCGGCCAGTTCCGAGAGGCCCAGGGCCAGAGCCAGGCTCACGAGGAAGCTTTCTCCGCCCGAGAGCGAGTTCATGGAGCGCGTGGCCCCGGCCTGGTAGTCGTCCTGGATGAGCAGGTCCAGGTGCTGGTCGGGGTTGCGCAGGATGCGGTAGCGGTCAGTGAAGCGGTGCAGATGGCGGTTGGCCAAGTCCACGAGGCGGGCCAGGGTCAGGCCCTGGGCAAACTCGCTGAACTTCTTGCCGTCGGCCGAGCCGATGAGCTCGGCCAGGTGGCGCCAGCGGCGGGCCTGTTGCTGCTGTTTTTCCAGGTCTTCGGCCAGGGCGGCGTGGCGCGCCAGCCCGCTGCGGTGGGCGTTGAGCCGTTCCTGACGCTGGCCCAGCTGCTGGTTAAGGGCAGCCAGTTGCTCACCGACGGCGCTCAGCTGCTGGGCCGTGTGCTCGGGCGCATCGGTGGTGAGGGCGCGGGCGGCCTGCCGCTCAAACTGAGCCGTGGTATCAGCCAGCACCTGGGCCGCCAGGGCGCTGTCCTGCTCGTGTTGGCGGAGCTGGGCTTGCAGGGTGGCGGCTTCGGCAGCAGGCAGCAGCAGGGTCGGCAACGCGGCCGGGTCGGGGGGGAGGCCGGCCGCGGTCAGGCCCGTTAGTAAGGCGGCGTGGCGCTCCTCGCGGGCCTGGTGCTGGGCGGCCGTGTCCAGCTCGCGCTGGCGGAGCTGGTCGGCGGCCACGGTCAGGGCGAGGTCGTGCTGCTGAAACTGCTGGTCGGTTTGCTGGCGGCGCTGGTCGGCGGCGCGGGCGGCCTGTTCCAGCTGGCGGCGCACCAGGGCCACGTCGGGCTCGGGCAGCAGGGCGTGGCGCTCGGCTCTCTGGCGCTCAATGGCCTGGTGCTGGTCTACGAGGCCCTGCTTGTGGGCCTTCAGCCAAGCCCGGGCCTCGGCTTCGTCGCGGGTTAGCCTATCGATAAGGGTCTGTCCCACTTCGGCCTGCTTATTCGCCTCGTTAAATTCGGCTTGGCGGGCTTTATACTCGGCCTCCAGGGCCCGAAGCCGGGTTTGCATGGCCGCCGCGTTTTCGCCCGTAAAGGTGAGGTCGAAGTTGCGCAAGAGGCTTTCGAGCTGGGTTTTTACGGTGGGCAGCTGCTCGCGCACGTCGCGGAGCTGGTGCTGGGTTTCCTGTAAGTCCTGTTGGGCGCTGGCCTGGGCGCGCTGGGCAGCCTGCTGCTCCGAAGCGGCCTGGGCCAGCTGCTTCTCCGCGTCGATGCGCTGTTGCGCCAGGTCCTTGAGCTGTTGCGCCAGGGCGCGGCTCTCGGCGGGTACCGCTTCCTCACGGGCGGGCGTCACGAGTTGCAGGGGCGCGTCGGGCGCTACCCGGCTGGCGTCGCCGCCGGCATTTTCGAGCAGGTTGATAAAGGTATTGAGGCGGTTGACGCGGGTGTTGAGGGCGTGGGCTTCCTGGGTCAGGCTTTCCACCTGGGCCTGCTCCCGGGCCAGTCCGGCATCGGTGAGGCCGAGCACGCCGGCCGCGTAGGGATGCTCCAGGGCCCCGCAGAGCGGGCAGGGCTCGTGGGGCTTCAGCTCCCGGCGGGCTTCCTCATGGCTCAGAATCAGCTGGTGGGCCTGCACCAGCTGGCGCTGGGTTTCGCGGCGGGCCTCCTTCTCGCCGAGCTCCCGGCGCAGGGTGTGCACATGGTGCTGGAGCAGGCGCAGCCGCTCGTCGCGGGTGGCGGCGGCTACGCGGGCCTGCTGCTCGTGGGCGGTGAGGTCGTGGCGGGCTAGGCGGGTGGTTTCGGCGGCCTGCTGCTCCTGCTGTCGGGCTTCGCGCAGGCGTCCCTCGAGCGTTGCCACGCGGGTGCCGAGCTGGCCGTCCTCGGTGCGCAGGCGGTCGTAGTCCTGCACCAGGCCCGTGAAGGCGGCGAAAACGTCCATCATCTCGGCCCGACGCCCGTGCTGGCGCAGCCACTCGGCCGTGGTGGTGAGCTGGGTGTGGGCCTGCGCGGTGCGGGCGGTTTCGGCGGCTAGGTCGGCGCTCAGGGCTTTGCAGGCGCCCAGCCGCTTCTCGTATTCCGCACGTTTCCCGCCCAAGTCTTCGATTTGCTGGGCAATGGCCTGGTCGAGCTGCTCGGCGGCGCGGAGCTGGGGCTCTTGGGTTTCGCGGGTGGCGGTGGCCGATTCGTGGGCCTGCTGGGCGGTGGTGCGGGCAGTTTCGGCGGCGGCGCGGCGGGCTTGCAGCTGGGGCAGCTGCTCGCGCAGGCGGGTGGTTTCGGTTTGGAGCCGCGCCAAGTGGGTTTCGGCTTCGCGGAGCAATGCCAGGGCGGGGGCGAGGGGCTGGGCCTGCTGGTGGCGGGCGAGGCGCTGGCGCTGGGGCGCGAGGGTTCCGGTTTGGGCCGCGAGCTGCTGCTGGCGCTGCTGGGTGTGCAGCAGCGTCTGCTGGAGGTCCCGGAGCTGGCGGTGCCACTGCTGCACCTCGCGCAGCTGCTCCTGGCGGGTGGTGACCTCGGTCAGCTGCCGGCTCAGGTCCTGGGCTTCGCCTTCCAAAAACGCCACTTCCTCGGCCGAGAGCAGGGCCACGCCAGCCAGGCCCTGGCGCAGCTCGTCCACGCGCTGGGTTTCCTGCTTGGCCCGCTCGAAGGCCGCCCGGGAGATGTCGGAGTACTTTCTGGTGTCGGTAATCTTTTCCAGCAGCTGGGCCCGCTCCCCGGCCGGGGCCTTCAGGAAGCGGGTGAAGTCGCCCTGGGCCAGTAGCACGGAGCGCAGAAACTGCTTGTACTCCAGTCCGCTCAGCTCGGCCACCCGGGGCGCGACCTTCGACTTGTATGTTTCCAGAAACTCCCACGTTTCGGTGCCATCGGCGGCCTGCTGCCGCTCGCTGAGCTCCATTTTCGGGTCCTGGAGCTTGCCTTCGGCGCGCTTGCGGGCGCGGTACTGGCCCCACTTGCTGCGGTACTGCCGGCCGTTCACCTCAAACTCCACCTCCGACCAACTCTCGCCTGTGCCGTGGCTCATCACCTGTTCGGGCCCGGTGGTTTCGTGGCGGGGCACTTGCCCGTAGAGGGCCAGGGTGATGGCGTCGAGGATGGTGGTTTTGCCCGCCCCGGTAGCGCCCGTGATGGCAAACAGGCCCGCGTCGGCCAGGGGCGAGAGGCTGAAATCCACGGTATGCTCGCCGCGCAGGGAGTTGAGGTTGAGGAAGCGGACGCGGAGAATTTTCATGTATAATCGGTACTCCTCTTCTCCACAGGGCCCTGAGCGTTACTGCCGGCGCTGGAATGGAGAAGATGAATGATAGGGAAACCGCAAGTTAAGACGGTTCAGCAGCACTGGCACCGCCGGGCACACAGGGGAAACCTGCACGGGTGAGCCCTGCCTGAACCAGACAACAATTTCGGCCGCTTGGCTGACCTGAAGAAACGCTGTATCATAGCTCCTGCTGCCTAACCATTAGTGCTACCGTTCTATCCTATTGCCCTATCTGCCTTTTACCCACTTTGTAGCACACGGACAACGCATTGAAGGCCTCTATCAGCACGGTGACCAGGCTGCCATTGTACGAAAGGCCGCCATTGCCAAGAAGCGGAGCAGGCCCGAAGCCTATAGGATCGGTTGCGCCTATTTCCAGCTTGGCCAGGATGCGCTGGCGGATTTGCCTGCTGCATCGGATTACAGAAGCTGAAAAGCTGGCCGCGGCAAGGGGTTAACGGGGTGAAGGCTGAAATAATGGATCTGGAAGACAGTGCTTTAGCACTATTTGTAATTTAAAATAGGAGCTAGGGCTTGCCAGATATAAAACGAACCTCTACTTTTGCACTCCCTTCCGAAAAGGCCTGGCCAACGAAGCGGATCTGATTCTGTAGCTCAGCTGGTAGAGCAATACACTTTTAATGTATGGGTCCTGGGTTCGAATCCCAGCGGGATCACCAAAAACCCTCACTACGCTCCGTGGTGAGGGTTTTTTCTTGCCTAATGGCGCCGGGTCAGTAGGAGCCCGGAGTAAGCCAACACGCCCGCGCCGATAGCCGCGTCGTACTCAACCCAACAGAAGCCAACGGCAAGGCGAACCTTCCGAGAGCAAGAAACGCAAGGGAGGCGCAGAGGTAGAACAATTTCCTGAACCCAAAGGCGAAAGCAGCCCAGGCATACGCAGACTGCCGGTTCCCTTTTCCACATTGGGATGGGTCGTTCCCACAAGTGAATCATTCAGGCTAATTTTATAATCTTTATCAAAAATAATTATATTAAATATTGCTTTAAACATAAAAATAGTTTCCTTTGTAGAAACGGACCCTACCGTATCCCACTCCTCGCAACGCTACCCACCCGTTCTATCTGAGCTGCCCACGTACACTTCACTCCCCGTCTCATGGAACGTTACCGGCACTACACGGACACTTCCCGCCTCATTCTGCCCCTGGTAGACGTACTACTGATTTTCGGCGCCTTCCGGCTGGCGGGTCTGCAGCAACTGGGTAGCTGGCATTTCGGGGGGTATTACCCTTTCTTCTTCGTCATTTTCGCCTTGCTGTGGTGGATTTTGTCGGGGCAGTTCGCCAACCTCTACCGCACTGACCGGCTCATCACCTATCCCGAGAAGCTGCTCTACCTGATGCGCACGTTTCTGCTGCACGCCGGTGTGGTGCTCCTCGTGATTGTGGCGCTGAAACTGTACTGGCCCCCGGCCCGCTACCTGTTTGCCGTGTACAGCTTTGCCGTGACGGCCGTAGTAGCGGGGCGCTTTCTGATGACGTTTGTGTATCGCACCTACCACCGTCACCTGGCGCGGCCTCACAGCCGCTTCGTGATAGTAGGGGCGGGGGCCAGCGGACGGGAACTGTACCGCTTTCTGGAGTCGCACGACCCGATTGCCAATCAGTTCATGGGCTTCTTCACCGATGCGCCCGACAAAGTGCCCGCCGAGCTGCAAGCCACGGTGCGCGGCCGCCTCGCGGAGCTTAAGGCCTACTGCCTGCAGGAGCAGATTGACGCCATCTACTTTGCTATGCCGCTGGACCGGCGCCAGCTGATTGAGGACCTCTCACGCTTCGCCGACGAGCACTTCCTTTCCTTCCGCATTGTCCCCGATTTCCGCGGTACCGTCCGTAAAGATGTGAACGTTTACTTCTACGACCACCTGCCCATCCTCACCATTCGCCACGAACCCCTGGGAATGGGGGCCAATCTGGCCGTGAAACGGGCTTTTGACGTGCTATTTTCCCTGGCTGTTATCGTGCTGGTGTTTCCGCTGGTGCTCACGGTGCTGGCCCTGCTGATTAAGCTCGATTCGCCGGGCCCCGTGTTCTTCAAGCAGCTGCGGCCAGGCAAGCGCAACCAGCTGTTTCCGTGCTTCAAACTGCGCACCATGCGCACCGACCACGGCCGCACCGAGCTGCAGGCCACCAAGGGAGATGCCCGCATCACGCGGGTGGGCAAGTATCTGCGCAAGTACAACCTCGATGAGTTGCCCCAGTTTTTCAATGTACTGCTGGGACACATGTCGGTGGTAGGGCCGCGCCCGAACATGATTTCCCAGCTCGAAGAATACAGCAAGCACATCCGCACCTATCAGATGCGCCACGCCGTGACGCCCGGCATTACGGGCTACGCCCAGGTGAACGGCTTCCGGGGCGAAACCCGCGAAGCCGGTACCATGGAAAAGCGGGTCGAGTACGACCTCAAGTACATGGAAAACTGGTCCTTTGGCCTGGATATGAAAATTATCTGGCTCACCCTCTGGAATATGGTGCGCGGCGAAAAGAACGCCTACTGACAGTGAGGCAGTCAGATACTGTGGTGGTGAAATGGTGAGTTGGATGTTCTCATTCTCCTGATTTCCCCGTTTGCGCCGTAAGGCCCACCTGACCGTCAAACCCGCCATTCCACCCTATCACTACCTCACCGATGCTACCCAAGCTGCCCGTTCTGGACTCGTGGATTTCCACCGGTGCGCCGGCCGATTTCGTGGCGGCTATTCTGAAGCTCGGAGCTCTGCGCGCCTCGGCCTACGTGTGTTTTGCCAACGTGCATATGGTGGTGGAAGCCCAGCGCGATGCCGGGTTTCGCCAGATTCTGCGTAACGCCGCTCTGGTAGCCCCCGATGGCAGCCCGGTGGCGGCGGCGGTACACTGGCTGAATGCAGGGTCGCCGCCCCAGCCCCGCGTGGCCGGTATGGATCTGCTGCCGGAGCTGCTGACCGCCGCCGCCGCCAGCGGGCAGTCGGTGTACTTCTACGGTACCACCGAACCGGTGCTGGCCGCCATGGTAGCCCGGGCCCGGCGCGAATTACCTGCCTTGCGCATCGTAGGCACCTGTTCCCCCCCCTTTCGCCCCCTCACGCCCGCCGAGGATGCCGCCGAAGTAGCCGCTATCAACGCCGCCGACCCCGATCTGCTGTTTGTGGCTCTGGGTTGCCCCCGGCAGGAGCGCTGGATGGCCGCCCACCAGGACCGTGTGCGGGCCTGCATGCTGGGCGTGGGGCAGGCCTTCCCGGTATATGCCGGGTTAGAGCCCCGCCTGCCGCGGTGGGCCCGGCGCTTGTGGCTGGAATGGGCCTACCGGCTGTGGCTGGAGCCCCGCCGTCTCTGGAAGCGCTATCTGGTAACCAATTCCCGCTTCGTGTACCTGCTGGCCCGCCGCTCGGTGGCGCATCTGGTAGGCCGTCCCGCACCCCGGGCCACTGCCTGACGCTCAGTCAGGTGCGCGGACCCAGACAAAGCAGTATCCTTCAGGCTAGGGCAGGAGAAAGGAGCCAGTATGCTCTTACAGGATAATTGCGCTCTTTTATTTTATCATTGTAAAAAATAGTAATAAAAAATATTGACAAGATTATAATTTACTGTATATTTCAGAAACTTTAGCCCCAGCACAGCGGCCGTCTGAAATCAGCTTATTGTCTGCTCTGCCACCCGTCTTTCAGGCTTTTTTCATTGACTCATTCCGGCATCTTATGAAAGCAGTAATACTAGCGGGTGGCTACGGCACCCGAATTAGCGAGGAAAGCGGCGTGCGGCCCAAACCCATGGTTGAAATCGGGGGCAAGCCGATTCTGTGGCACATTATGAAGATTTACGCCCACCACGGCATCCGCGACTTTGTGGTCTGTTGCGGCTATAAGGGCCACCTGATCAAGCAGTACTTTTCTGATTATTTCCTGCACAACTCCGACGTGACGTTCCGTATGGACCGCAACGAGATGCAGATTCATCGCAACCACGCCGAGCCCTGGACCGTGACGCTGGTAGACACCGGCCAGGAAACCATGACCGGTGGCCGCCTGCGCCGGGTGCGCGACTACCTCACGCCCGGCGAGCCATTCTGCCTGACCTACGGCGACGGGGTAGGCGACGTGGACCTGCGGGCGGCCGTGCGTTATCACCGCGAGCAGGGCGCCTTGGCCACGCTCACGGCCGTCCGCCAGCCGGGCCGCTTCGGCGTGTTCAACCTCACGGAGGAGAGCGAGCGAATCGGCAGCTTCACGGAAAAGCCCGAAGGTGGCGAAACACCCTGGATCAACGGGGGATTTTTCGTGCTCGAGCCGGCCGTGCTCGATTACATTGCCGACGACGACACGGTCTGGGAAAAGGGGCCGCTTGAGCGCCTGGCCGCCGAGGGCAACCTGGCCGCCTTCCGCCACACCGGGTTCTGGCAGCCCATGGACACGCTCCGCGACAAGAACATGCTGGAGGAAATGTGGCAGCAGGGCCGCGCCCGCTGGAAGGTCTGGAGCGATACGCCCGAGCCCCTGGAACCCGACCCCGTCCTGGCCGACATTCTGGCCCTGCCTCTGGTGGCTCCCAGCCACGAGCGCGTGGCTGCGCCCACCATCATGCCCGCTGATTAAACTGATTAAGTGGTAAGTGAGTGAGGCGATGCATGCGGGCAGTAACAAGCGAGTATCGCCTTGGGCAGCCGATTAGGGCGCTGCTACCGCATCATGCAGGCTCACCATGTTCTTATCGGGTTTCACGCAGGCAGTTATTTGCTCACTCGCTCATTCACTGAGCCTCTCATTCACACCTTATGCAACGCATCCTGATTACGGGCAACATGGGCTACGTGGGGCCCGGCGTGGTGCGCCATTTGCGCCAGCAGTTTCCGCACGCCGAACTCATCGGCTTCGATATGGGCTACTTCGCGCACTGCCTCACCGGCGCACAGCGCCTGCCCGAGTCGCGTCTGGACCGGCAGCTGTTCGGCGATGTGCGCCACCTGCCGGCCGGCCTGCTTGAGGGCGTGGATGCAGTAGTGAGCCTGGCCGCCATCAGCAACGACCCCATGGGCCAGACCTACGAGGACGTGACCCTGGACGTGAACTACCGCGCGACCATTGAGCTGGCCCGCCGGGCCAAGGCAGCCGGCGTGAGCAGCTTCGTATTCGCCTCCTCCTGCAGCATGTACGGAGCCGGGGGCGAGGGCGCCAAAACCGAATCGGCCCAGCTTAACCCGCTCACGGCTTATGCCCGTTCCAAGGTGATGAGCGAGCAGGACCTGCGCCCGCTGGCTTCGGACGATTTCCTCGTTACCTGCCTGCGCTTTGCCACGGCCTGCGGCTGGAGCGACCGGCTGCGCCTGGATCTGGTGGTGAACGACTTCGTGGCCGGTGCCGTAGCATCCGGCGAAATCAGCATTCTGAGCGACGGCACGCCCTGGCGGCCCCTGATTCATGTACAGGACATGGCCCGCGCCATTGAATGGGCCATTGGCCGGCCGGCCGAGGTGGGCGGCAACTTCCTGGCCGTGAACACCGGCTCCGACCACTGGAACTACCAGGTGCGCGACCTGGCCCACGCCGTAGCCGACTCGCTGCCCGGCACTCTGGTGAGCCTGAACGCCGATGCTCCCCCGGATAAACGCTCCTACCGCGTCGATTTCAGTCTCTACCGCGAGCTGGCCCCGGCCCACCAGCCCCGCCGCACGCTCCTGGATGCCATCGACGAGCTGCGCGATGGTCTGCTGGCCATGAATTTCCGCGACGAAGCCTTCCGCTCCTCCGAACTGATGCGCCTGCGGGTGCTCACCAGCCTGCGGGAGTCGCGCGAGCTGACCGACGACCTGAGCTGGCGGGCGTTGGTGAGTGCCCGCCCCGCTGAGGTGGCCCAGACCGTAGAAGCGTAGCCGCGTCCGCCGCCGGCCCCTGTTTTCGTTTTCATCTTTCCAACCGTCTCTGTTATGATTTTCACCGAAACCGAACTGCCCGGCGCCTTTATTATTGACGTGGACCGCATGGCCGATGAGCGCGGTTTTTTTGCCCGCTCCTGGTGCGAGGACGAGTTTGCGGCCCACGGCATCCTGATGCCCCCGTTGCAGGCCAACGTATCTTCCAACCCCCGGCGCGGCACCCTGCGCGGCATGCACTTCCAGCTCGCGCCCTACGAGGAAACCAAGCTGGTGCGCTGCACCCGCGGGGCCATCTACGATGTAATTGTGGATCTGCGCGAGGAGTCGCCAACCTACGGGCAGTGGCTGGGCGTGGAGCTCACCGCCGACTCGTTCCGGATGCTGTTCGTGCCCGGCCGCTTCGCCCACGGCTTCATCACGCTGCAGGACGATACCGATGTTTGCTACCAGGTATCGGCCAAGTACACGCCGGGCCACGAGCGGGGCCTGCGCTGGAACGACCCCGCCATCGGGATTCAGTGGCCTTTCGAGCCGGTGCTCGTTTCCGAAAAAGACCAGCGCCACCCCGATTTCGAGCTCAACGTGCCGGTAGAGGAAATCAATTAAAAGGGCAGAAGCAGGCAACAAAAAACGGTTCAGAGGGTGCTTGAGCCCCCGGCGCCATCTGAATTCCTGAAATTTTACTTTCCATTTTCTAATTCAGAAGCGCATGCTCATCATTGATACTGCCCTGCAGAAACGTCAGCGTGAAGGCCGTCCGATTCGGGTGGGCATGGTGGGCGCGGGCTTCATGGCCCGGGGCGTGGCCCGGCAGATTTGCTGCTACGTGCCCGGCATGGAACTGGTGGCCATTGCCAACCGTACCCCCGAAAAAGCCCGCGCCATTTACGCCGAAGCCGGTGTGCTGGAGGTGGCCGAAGTAGCGTCCGTAGCTCAGCTCGAAGCCTCTTTGGCCCAGGGCCGCCCCGCCATCACCGCTGATGCCCTGCTGCTGAGCCGGGCCGCGGGCATCGATGCCATCATCGAGGTAACCGGGGCCGTGGAGCACGGCGCGCATGTCGTGCTCGAAGCCATCCGCCACGCCAAGCACGTGGTCCTGCTCAACGCCGAACTCGACGGCACAGTGGGGCCCATCCTGAAAGTGTACGCCGACCGGGCCGGAGTGGTGTATACCGTAGCCGACGGTGACCAGCCGGGCGTGACGCTCAATCTGGCCCGCTTCGTGAAAGGGCTGGGCATCCGGCCGGTGCTGTGCGGCAACATCAAGGGCCTCCACGACCCTTACCGCAACCCCACCACCCAGGAGGGCTTCGCCCGGCAGTGGGGCCAGAACCCAAGCATGGTCACAAGCTTTGCCGATGGCAGCAAAATCAGCTTCGAGCAGGCCGTAACGGCCAACGCCCTGGGCATGCAGGTGGCCCGGCGGGGCATGCTGGGCCCTACCGTGGCGCCCGGCACGCCCATCACCAAGGCTGCCGAGTGGTACCCGCAGGAACTGCTGCTCAGCGGCGGCCCCGGCATCGTGGATTACGTGGTGGGCGCCGAGCCGGGCCCGGGCGTGTTCGTGCTGGGCACCATTGAGGATGCCGTGCAGCAGCACTATCTCAAGCTCTACAAGCTGGGCGCGGGGCCGCTCTACTGCTTCTACACCCCCTACCATCTCTGCCACTTCGAAACGCCGACCACCGTGGCCCGGGCTGTGCTCTTTCAGGATGCGGCCCTGGCCCCCGCCGGGCCCATGTGCGTGGAAGTGGTGACGGCCGCCAAAATCAATCTCCACGCCGGGCAGGTGCTCGATGGTATCGGGCATTACCACACCTACGGCCTGGCTGAAAACGCCGACATCACCCGCCGCGAAAACCTGTTGCCCCTGGGCGTGGCCGAAGGCTGCATTCTGCGCCACGACGTGCCCCAGGACCAGGTGCTTACGTACGACGATGTGCTGCTGCCCGAAGGCCGTCTCATCGACCAGCTGCGCCGGGAGCAGGCGCTTTATTTTGGCGAAGCAGTTATTTCGCACGGCCCGCCGGTTTCGGAACCCATGGCCTGATCCGGCCGTGCCTGTGCAGTTGCCCGCCGTGAGACAAGCCAGGCGGCGGATCAATAAGGCAGATAATGCCGAGGACGCCCAAAGCCGAGACTGGTTTCGTTAACCTGATTTCGGGGCCGTTGTCAGGCAGGGACGGCTGTATAAGCAACTCCTGGTGCCCCGCCCGCCAACGCGCAGCCCCTTCTTCCGTGTCAAAAAGCAGATGACAACGGGAGAAGGGGCTGCGCGTTGGCGGGCGGGGCACCAGGAGTTTCAGCGTCACAGTGGAATTTCGACCGGATATCAGCGGGCAGAGCTGGCGCTGGTGGGAGGAGGAAAGATCCTGGGGCAGCATACGGGCACCCGGGCACGCGCTTTAGCTGACGGGTGTGAGCCAGGCCAGGGAACGGGGTTGCGGGGGCGTCCAGCGCAGGCGCATAAACAGGTGCATAAACAGGTGTACCGGCCGCCAACGTAGTGGCAACCCCATCTGATGCAACTCGGGTAGCTTAAGGAGTTGCAGCGTCCGGCGCGCCGCGGCCGGGTCCTGCTGACGCAGAGAACGGTAGGCCCCGGCCAGCACGAATTGTGCAAAAAAGTGAGCCTGGGCCCTGGCCAAACGGTCGGGGGGGAGCAGTTGCTGCGCACGCGCCTTATGGAAGATGCGCAGCAGCAGCTGGATGGTCTGTTCGTTGAAAACGCCCGTGGTGGCGGCGCCCTCGTGCACGGTGTAGGCACAGGTGGTAACCGGAACGCGGTAAACGCCCACCTGGGCAAAAACCCGCAACCAGAGGTCGGTGTCGTCGGTGGTGCGCTGGGTAAGGTCGGGGCCGCCGGTGCGCTGGTACACGGTTCGGCTCACCACCATGGCCGGTACCCGCACCAGGGAAGAGTTCGAAAGCAGAAATTCAACCGCCGTGTCCGGGGCCAGGTACTGCTCGCGGGCCGGGGTCTGGTGCTGAATAATCCGGCGGCGGGCATCTACCACATCAACCCCAAACAGCACGGCGTGCTGCTGGCCCCGCGTACGATGCAACACCCGGAGTATGTTGGCCAGGCCACCAGGTTGCAGATAGTCGTCGTCGTGGAGCATGAGGATGTACTCGCCACGGGCTCGTTCTACGCAGGCCACCCAGTTGGTGGTGCTGGTTCCGCCGGCCGCATTGCGGTAATAGCGCCACTGGTGGGCGGGCTGCCCGGCCAGTACGTGGGCCGTTAGCTGCTGGCCGTAGTCGTTGGCGGTAGAGTTGTCGGATACCAGCAGTTCTACTTCGGGGGGCAAGGGCCCCACGGAGCGCAGGGCGCGGGCCAGCAGGTCGGGGCGATGATAGGTGGGCACGCAGATACTGAGCAGGGGGGGAGCTGCCGGCGGGGCGGGGCGGGTGGCTGGCGGAGGCCACCCGTGGCGGGCCCGCTGCTGCACTACCCGGCGGCTGGTGAGCACGGCGCGCCAGTGGCGCCAGAAGTAGCGCACGGCCTGGAGCGAGGCCCGCTCGGCCACCAACGAATACGCCACAATGGCCAGTTGGCGGGGCAGAGCCCGGAGCAGCAGGCCCGGCGCCTGATGGGTGGTGGTGTTCTTGAGCAGCAGCAGCCACTGATTTTTTACGGCATCCGCCTTGATAGCCCCGCTCAGACGGCGGCGCAGTTGCAGGTTGGCGGGCAGGAACTGGCGCGGGTGCAGGGCCCGGCACGCCGGCTCCAGCACCGTGCGCCAGCCGTAAAGCCTCCCCCGCCAGGCAATGTCCCAATCTTCCTTGTGGGCAAAAAAACGGGAGTCGAAGAACTCCCCTTCCACCCGCAAATCGTTGATGAAGCGGCGGCGGAACAACGGGAGGGCCCCATCGGCGCCGTCCACGCTCGTGGTGGTGAGAGCCGGTATTTCGCTCAGGCGGCGGCCGTGCAGGCGTAGGCGGTAGCGGCCATCGGGCAGGGCCACCATGCCGGCGCTGTCGATGCGCGGATCAGGTTCCCGGCTTTGCAGCAGCAGGCCGCAAACGGTGCCGATGCGCTCATCCTGGTGCATGGCGGCAACGGCCCGGGCCAGGTAGTCGGGGGCCATTTCCACGTCGGGATTCACCAGTAGCACCAGGTCGTGGCAGGTGCGGTCGAGGGCGTAATTGTGGCCGCCGCAGAAACCGGTGTTGGTCGGCAGCGCGTGCAGGTGCAGCCGCGCATCGGTGGCCGCCAGGGCCGCCACCCGGGCCCGCGTATCGTCCTGGGAGGCATTGTCAACCACCCAGACTTCAAAATCTGGGTAGGACTGGGCCAATACCGACTCCAGGCAGGCGTCGATGGTGGCGGCACTATTCCAGGTAACAACGGAAAGCAGAACAGAAGACATAGGCAGCGCGAAAGAACAGCGGGAAACGAAAGAGCGGCAAGGCCGGGGGCCGGCTCAGAGCACCGGAGGGCTGGCAGGGCGGACCAGGGCCGTATCCAGCAGCCGGCGCAGGGCCGCCAGGTCCACGGTCAGGTCGTCACGCTGGGCGTTGGTACGGGAGGTACTCACCCGGGGCGAGGTGCCCACCAGATACTGGTGCCCGATGCCCAGCCGGGAGGTGAACTCCAGGTAATCGGCCACCACAAAACCGGGCGGGAACAGCTCGATGAGCTGAGCGCCGGCCGGACTGAAGACCAGGTTGGCCAGGCCGGCTCCCACCGCTGCCACCACCACCTGGGCCTGCGCAAAAAGAGCTGTTTTTTCGGCCTGGGAGTAAGGCGTGAGCACGTGGGTTTCGAAGCCGTACGCACGCAGCAAGGCTTCCAGGGCCGGCTCGTTGAGGATGCGGCGGCCGGGAGCGTCGCGGCGGCTGATGTAGATGCGGGGGCCGAAGCGGCGCTCTACCGGTGGCGGGGGCAGCAGGTGGCAGCGCAGAAAATCGAGGGCCCAGGTGGGCGTGTGGGTGAGGTTGCCCCGCACGCTGGAAGTGGCCAGCAGCGTGCGCGCCCGCAGATGCGGGTGGGTGGCCACGTCGAGCAGGCGCTCGGGCCCGATGCCCAGCGCAGCCATGGTTTCCCGCACGAAGGAGGTGGTTTTATCGTAGACGACAAAGTAGTCCACGGCTTCGAGAAGGCCGGCTTCCCGCACCAGGTGCAGGCGGGGCAAGGAGTCAATCAGCCAGTGGTAGTAGTTGCCGCTGGCGGCGCCCCCGCCCGAAAGCAGGCTGCAGACGGTACCGGCAATTTCCAGCGGCGGCTCGAAATAAGCCTGGCGGAAGATGTTGTTGTCCTGGGGCGGGCATAGGCTCCAGTGCTGACTGCTGTACTGAAACGAGACGTCGCCCACCAGGTAGCCGTCGGCCGCCATGATGGCGACGCTGTCGAAATTATCGGCGTAGAGACGGCCATTGGTCAGCTCCACTACGAAGGCGGGCGGTACCTTTTCCTGGCGATGAGGTTTGCCGTGCAGGCCCGAAAATTCGGAGGCCAGGGCGTAAAACGCATCGGGAACAGTAAGGTAGGAGGTATAGCCGGGCACCACCCCGAAATAGGCGGCCCCGCTGCCCGGGCGCGCAGCCAGTTCCCGGCTGCTGCCGTGCACGCCCCCGGGCCGGTACTGAATCAGGTGAGGCGTCCATTCGCGCAGCCAACGACCCGCTTTGCGCCGGGCCCGGATCAGTATATCGTGCATATTCGGCAGAGCTATAACACCGGGAAAGATCAGGCGCCGGCTAGCTGAGGCTCGGCGTATCGGGTGGTGGCCTGCTGCCACTCGCTGGAGCTGAGCACGGCCGTGATGCCCTCCCGCAGCCCGGTGCGGTGCTGCCAGCCCAGGGCGTGCAGGCGGCTCACATCCAGGAGCTTGCGTGGGGTGCCGTCGGGCTTGGAAAAGTCGAACAGGATTTCGCCGGCGTAGCCCGTGAGCTCGGCCACCAGGTCGGCCAGCTCCTGAATGCTGATGTCGCGCCCCGTCCCGATGTTGATGGGAGTCGCCTCGTTGTAGGTCTGCAGCAGGTGCAGGCAGGCATCGGCCAGGTCGTCCACGTGCAGAAATTCGCGGCGGGGCGTGCCCGTTCCCCACACTGCTACCCGGGGCAGGCCCCGGGCCACGGCCTCCGAGAACTTGCGCAGCAATGCCGGCAGCACGTGGGAGTTCTGTAGGTCGTAATTGTCGCCGGGGCCGTAGAGGTTGGTGGGCATCACGGAGATAAAGTTGCAGCCGTATTGGGCGCGGTAGGCTTCGCAGAGCTTGAGGCCGGCAATCTTGGCAATGGCGTAGGGCTCGTTGGTGGGCTCCAGGGGACCGGTCAGCAGGTATTCCTCCCGGATGGGCTGGGCCGCCAGTTTGGGATAAATGCAGGACGAGCCCAGAAACAGCAGCTTGCGCACGCCCCGGCGCTGACTTTCGCGCAGCACGTTGCTTTGAATCATCAGGTTGTCGTGCAGGAAGTCGGCGCGGTAGGTGTTATTGGCCACGATGCCGCCCACTTTGGCGGCGGCCAGCAGCACGTACTCCGGGTTTTCGAGGGCGAAAAAGTCCTCTACGGCGGCGCAGTCGCGCAGATCCAGTTCCCGGGACGTGCGCAGAATCAGGTTGTGGTAGCCAGCCTCGTGCAGGCGTCGTACCAGGGCGGCGCCCACCATGCCTCGGTGACCGGCTACGTATATTCGGGCGTCAGGATGTATCATCTTCAGGCGTGTTGAGGGAAGGAGGAGGTAGATAATGTGTATGAATGTGCTAAATGTGAATTTGAAATGAGGTGTTTATCAGCGAAGTCTGTTGCTTGAGGACTTCACTTATTCACATTCACCGCATTCATCACATTTACAGACTGGGCCTATTCATCGTGGTACATGATCTGATGCCCGGCTTCCCGGAGCACGGCGTCGCGGCGGAACAGGCGCAGGTCGGCCTGCACCATGTCCTGCACCAGGGCCGGCAGGTCGAAGCGGGGCTCCCAGCCGAGCTCGGTCTTGGCGCGGGTCGGGTCGCCGATGAGCAGCTCCACTTCGGTCGGGCGGAAGTAGGCGGCATCCACGGCCACTACCTCCTGGCCCACGGGCAACTGGTAATCGGGGTGGTGGCAGGCCACTACGAAGGCCGTTTCCGCGGCCCCGTCACCGCTGAAGCCCAACTCAATGCCCAGTTCCCGGAAAGCCAGGCGCACAAATTCGCGCACGGTGGTGGTGACGCCGGTGGCAATTACGTAGTCGCGGGGCTGTTCCTGCTGGAGCATGCGCCACATGGCTTCCACGTAGTCCTTGGCGTGGCCCCAGTCGCGCTTGGCATCCAGGTTGCCCAGGTACAGCTTCGGCTGCAGGCCCAGGGCAATGCGGACGGCCGCGCGGGTAATCTTGCGGGTCACGAAGGTTTCGCCGCGCTGGGGGCTTTCGTGGTTGAAGAGGATGCCATTGCAGGCGTACATGCCGTAGGCCTCGCGGTAATTCACCGTAATCCAGAAGCCGTAGAGCTTGGCCACGGCGTAGGGCGAGCGGGGGTAAAAGGGCGTGGTTTCGCGCTGAGGCACCTCCTGCACCAGCCCGTAAAGCTCGGACGTACTGGCCTGGTAGATGCGCGTTTTCTGGGTCAGGCCCAGAATCCGGATGGCTTCCAGCAGCCGCAGCGTGCCGATGCCGTCTACGTCGGCCGTGTACTCGGGCGTATCGAAACTCACCTTCACGTGCGACATAGCCCCGAGATTATAAATCTCGTCGGGCTGCACTTCCTGCACAATGCGAATGAGGTTGGTAGCGTCACTCAGGTCGCCGTAGTGCAGCTTGAAGCGCACGTCCTGTTCGTGGGGGTCCTGGTAGAGGTGGTCCACCCGCTCGGTGTTGAACATGGACGAGCGGCGCTTGATGCCGTGAACCTCGTAGCCCTTGTTGAGCAGCAATTCGGCCAGATAAGAGCCATCCTGGCCCGTGATGCCCGTGATGAGTGCGCGCTTCATAGAGGTGCGAAATGAGACGTAAGACAAAAGGAGAAGCGCCGGAGTAGCGCATAGAACTTTTATTACAAATTATTGCATTATAAATTACATATGCAACATGATCTACTGAAATATTTATTTTAATTATTGAATAAGTAAAATTGGCGCCCAGCCGGGATGGTACGGGTCCGAACGATAGAAGCCAGACTCCGGGTGGAGTCTGGCTTCTGTCGTAAATCGGGCTGGTTAAGCGGCCGAAGCGGCTACAGGACGCGGCTGGTAGCCCGCTGGCGCTCAGCCGACCAGGCCAGGGCCGTGCCTAACCCCGGCTGGGGGGCCGAGGCGGCGGGCGTGCCGGCCGGGGCGGGCGTCAGCACAGCGGCCAGGGCGGCCGTCGTGGGGCGGAAGGGGTTGAGCTGGAAGGCCGTGCCGCTCTTTTTGCTCCATACTTCTACGCCGGAAAGGTTCAGGTCGCCGCCGCTGCCGTTGAGCGTGATGGCCCCGTTGGTCACCGTAACGGCATAGGGCCCAACCTTTTTCCAGGTGCCGGCCGAGCCGGTGTTGTAGTTGCTCAGTACCGACTTGCCATTCAGGCTCAGGCTCACGGTCTGGGCGTTGTTATCCTCCCAGAGGTAGGCGTACACCTCATACTCCCCGTTGGGCACGTTGTTCATCGTGAAGGTGAGGTTACGGCTATACACCGACGAGCGAATCATCTGGGCGCGGGCCGTAGTAGTGCTCGGCGCCAGGGTCACACCCTGGTTAGCGAAGGACTGCCCGTTGGTGGAGTAGCCCCCGGCCGAGCTTGACTGCCAGGCATTGCCGTCCACCGTCAGAGCCGAACCGTTGAGGTTGATAGCCCGGAAGAACGTGGCGGCGGCCACGGGGGCGGCGGTGACGGTGACGCTCACCGGGGCCGACGTTTTGGTGGCGCCGGCGTTATCGGTGGCGCGGGCCGTGAGGCTGAGCGTGCCGGTGGCGGCGGGCGAGAAGCTGAGCGTGTAGGGGGCGGCGGTGTCCTCGCCCAGCTTGGTCGAGCCGCTGAAGAACTCCACTTTGCTCACCGAGCCGTCGGCGTCGGCGGCAGTGGCCGTCAGGGCCAGGGCCGAGTTGACGATGACCGAGGAGCTGGCCGCGGCCAGGCTCACCGTCGGGGCCTGGTTGGTCGAGGTGGTGGTGTGCTTCCACACTTCCACGCCCGAGAGGTTGGGGTGGCCGCCGGAGGTCGTCAGGGCGATGCTGCCCCCGGTTACGTTCACCTGGAACGGACCGAGCCGCTCCCACCGTCCGGCCGAACCCGTGTTGTAGCCCGTGCGCACGGTCTGGCCATTAACCAGGATGTTGGTGGTTTCGGGGTTGTTATCTTCCCAGATGTAGGCGTACACGCTGTAGGTGCCGTTGCTCAGGCCCCCGATGGTAGCGCCCACGGTGGTCCCGCCCACGGCGGACGTCAGCATGTCGGCGCGGGTGGCGTCCACGGCGGGCGAGGGGGTGCTGGCCGGGTTGCGGAAGTTGGTGCCGCGTACGCTCACGTTGGCAGCGCCGCTGGCGGCTTCCCACTGGTTGTTATCCAGCTTCACGGCCGTACCGTTGATGTTGATGCCGCGCAGGAACGTAGCGCCCGTGGGGCCGGGGAAAGTTGTGGGTGGCGTGGTGGCCACGGGGGCGGCGGTGACGGTGACGCTCACCGGGGCCGACGTTTTGGTGGCGCCGGCGTTATCGGTGGCGCGGGCCGTGAGGCTGAGCGTGCCGGTGGCGGCGGGCGAGAAGCTGAGCGTGTAGGGGGCGGCGGTGTCCTCGCCCAGCTTGGTCGAGCCGCTGAAGAACTCCACTTTGCTCACCGAGCCGTCGGCGTCGGCGGCAGTGGCCGTCAGGGCCAGGGCTGAGTTGACGATGACCGAGGAGCTGGCCGCGGCCAGGCTCACCGTCGGGGCCTGGTTGGTCGTTGGTGGGGTGGTGGTGCCGGTATTGGTGCCGTCGGCGCCGATTTTGATGTTGTTCTGCTGGAGCTTCTGCTGCCACAGGTTCCGCTCGCCCTGCTCGGTCTGCAAGGTAATCGGGTTGGGCAGGTGGGTGGTGCCGGTGCAGTTGGCGCAGGCTCCGCTGCTCAGGTCGTGGCGGTTAGCGAAAGGCACCTTATAGCCGTTCTTCACGAAGCCAATGGTGTTGTTCGTCGTACGGTTGCCGTAGAACACGCTGCTGGGCTGCTGGTAGGCATTGAAGATGGCCGTGGCCGCGTACGTGGCATTCAGGGGCGAGCCGTCGGGCAGCAGGGCGCTGGTCACCATCCGGTTGTCGTGGTAGTAGATGTCGTGGCCGGCGGCAATGTTCATGGCCGCGTTGCAGGTCGAGATGAACTGGTTGTAAGCGGCCTCAATGTAAGCTGCCGTCGTGCTGGCCGAAGAACCGTCTCCGTCGGTGGTCATGCCCGTGCCGGTGAACTTGCTGCCGTTGGCCGGATAAGGGTAGGCGCCCTGCACGTAGTTGTTGTGCACCCGGGCCGGGCTCTGCGCCGTGCCGCCCGAGTTGTAGAAGTTGATGTTGTCTTCCACCAAGCTGTTGTTGGGCTCGTTGATCACCTGGTTCCAGCTGATTTGGATGTTGCCCACGTTACGCACCTGGTTCAGGCCGCAGAACTGCACGTACTCGCCGCCGCCGTTGCGGAAGCGGCCGTCAATGTTTTTAGCCTGGTTGTAGCGCACGGTCAGCGTCTGCGACGCCGAGCCGTCGCCGCTCCACTGGTAGGCCGCAATGCCCGAGGTGTGCTCGAAGTAATTGTTTTCCACCCGCACCGAGCGGCCCGTGTTCACTTCCAGAAACCGGCCGTGGCGGCGGTTGTCCACGCTCTGCCGGATGCCGTAGCCTTTATTATTGGTAATCACCAGCGTAGAGCCGCCGTTTTTGGCGTCAATCAGGTTGCCGGCTCCTACCAGTACGCAGCCCGTGATGGTTACCGGCTGGGTGGTTTGAATGCGGATGCAGGGCGTGTTCGAATCCGTACTGCGGAAGTTGCCCGTGTAGGTGCCGCCCTGCGTGATGGTAATGGGGGCGGCGTAGGTGATGTTGGTGGGGTACTGTCCCTGGGCCCGGACCGGGGCCGGTAGCAGATTCAGGAGCAGGAGGGCGGCTGCCGAAAACGACAGTCGGCGGGCGCCAGCAAGGTTGCGTTTAGTCATCAGTGGAAAATTTGATCCGAGGCCTTTTTGCATTCTGCGAGCCTTTAGTGAAGAAATAATATATAGGAATGTCTGCTAAACCATTCCCCTTCGTCAAATCGTTCCAGGTGGCCGAATGAAATTTGTGCTATTTGTGAAAAAGACCTCGAGTTGACTGCCGGTCGAGCTTCCCGAAGCTGGTTGGCGCGGGTAACGTCAGCCGTTGTTCCGGCTTTGGAGCGGCCGCTGCTGCGACCAAAATGTACCGGGCTACTCCTGCAAAGTCTTTAAAATACGGTGGCAAAACCCTTTATCACTCTACACAATCCCATCTGCAGCCACCAGGGGTTGCGTACAACCCGCTGAACAGTTGATTCTCTTTACCAGTCCAACTCAAATAGCGGCGTACACCGCCTGTGGGCTGATTTGGAAGAATCCGACCAAGTGTGTACTTGTAAAAGTACCATATTGGTGCCTGAGGTTCATGACAAATATAGAAAGTCGGTTTGATATGAAGCAAGATGGGATGTTAATCGAAATTGTATTATTAAAATAATGATTAGGCTGTCATATGCGCAAAATGGCCCGCCGGATACCAGCGGGCCATTTTTAGGCAAAACCAGTAATGCCAAAATAATGTACGTTATAAAAGGCAGTCAGCTAGGGGGTTAGCCGGGCAGGGGCCAAGCAACCTAATCCGGCGCGACCGGGGTAGGTTGCCCGGGAGCCGCATTCAGCGCCGGGCCGCGGCCGCTCGAATCCGGCCGCCCGGTTGCCGGGAAACGGGACCCAGATGCTGCTGCTGCCGGCCGAGCCGGGCCCGCCAGGCGGCATGGGCCTGGGTTTCCTGCTGGCGCGTGATGGGATTGGGCAAATGCACTGTTCCGGTACAGTCGGCGCAGGCCTCGGTGCTCAGGTCGTGGCGGTCGGGCAGGGGGCTGTTGCGTCCCCAATGCACGAACCCGATGGTATTGTCGCTCATGCGGTTGGCGAAGAACACAGTGGCGGGCTGGTCGTAGGCATTGAAGATGGCCGTGGCCGCGTAGGTGGCCCGCAGCCGGGTGCCATCGGGCAGCAGGCCGCTGGTGAGCAGGTAGTTGTGGTGGAAGTAATTGTGGTGGCCGGCGGCAATATTCATGGCCGCATTGCAGGTGCTCACGATGGTGTTGTGGTGGGCCTCCACGTAGGCGGTGGTCGTCAGGGCCGAGGAGGCGTCGCCATCGGTGGTCATGCCGGAACCGGTGAACTTGGGGGCCGTGGCGGGCAGCGGATAGGCGCCCTGCAGGTAGTTGTTGTGCACCAGCAAGGGGCTGCGGGGCGTGCCGGAAGAGTTGTGCAGGTTGATGTTGTCCTCCACCAGACTTTCATTGGGCAGATTTATCACCTCGTTCCAGGCAATAGCCACGTTTTCCAGGCCATGTACCTCGTTGAGCTGCACGAAGCTCACCTTGGCCCCACCGCCGTTGCGAAAGCGCCCATCGATGTTGCGGGCCTGGTTGTAGCGGATGGTGACGGATTCATTGGGGGTGCCGCTGCCCTGCCAGCGGAACACCAGCAGGCCGGCCGTGTGCTCCAGGTAGTTGTGCTCGGCCCGCAGACTCACCCCGTCATTGATTTCCAGAAAGCGGCCCCGGGCCCGGTTGTTGGTGGTAGGCTGCTGCCCGAAGCCCCGGCAGTTGCGCACCGTCAGGCGGGCTCCGCCGGCGGTGGCATCAATCAGGCGGCCCGGGCCGCGCAGCTCGCAGCCGTCCAGTACCACGGGCTCGGTGGTGGCAATCCGGATGCAGGCCTGGTCGGAGCGGCGGCTCTCGTAGCGGCCGGAGTAAGTGCCGCCCCGGCGGATGACCAGCGCGGCGCCGTCGGCGGAACCCGGCCCCGAGCAGGACGTGCTGAGCAGCAGCAGTAGAAATTCGAGTACGGATACGAGATAGAGCTGCAGCATGGCGGGTACGTTGGTTGGAGCCGACCGCCCCGGAAACGAATTAGTGCAGGAAGTAGCCCACCAGCCGGCGCGCGTAGCCGTTGAGCAGGAAGTAGGGCAGGTAGGGCCGGGGGCAGTTTTTGAGGCTGAAATGAGTGAAGTTGCGCAGGTTACCCCCGCCCCGGATACCGAACAGGTGCTGGTAGTAGCCGCGCAGGCTGCGCTGGCGCCGGGTGATTTCCTGGCCGCTTTCCTCGGGGTAGGTGCTCAGGCGGGCCTCGTAGTGGCAGTACACCGGGAAGCCGTGGCGGCGGGCCACGCTGGTATAATCGTAGTCGGCCAGATAGTGGGGCAGGCGCTTTTCGTCGAAGAGGCCGATGGTTTCCAGCACCCGCCGCGGAATGAGCAGGCCCCGGCCCGGCAGGTAGGTAACCGGGTGCAGGCCCCGGCGCTGGTCGGGGGGCAGGGTTTCGAGCAGGTCGCGGCGGGTGTTGGTGCGCCAGTCCAGGATTTCGCCCCCGTATACGGGCTGGCCGGTGGCCGCGTCCAGCTCCAGGGCGCCCAGCACGGCGCTGGGGTGCTCGTCGGCCGTAGCCAGCATGCGGGCCACGAAGTCGGGGGCGGCCAGCACGTCGTTGTTGAGGGTGAGCACGCGGGTGGCCCCTTCGGCCAGGGCCCGCCGGATGCCCTGGTTCACGCCGGCCGTCCAGAACAGGTTGCCGTCGCCTTCCTCGATGAGCACCTCCGGAAACTCCGTGCGCAGCATGGTCCCGGTGCCGTCCGTGGAGCCGTCATCCACGACCACCACCCGAAAAGCCAGGTTGGTCTGCGCCCGCAACGACTCCAGACAAGCGCGGGTAAATTCCTTGCGGTTGAAAACGGGAATGATGAGGTAGAGCATCTGAATGGGGATTAAGGGCGGAAGATGGCCGCCAACGGTTACCTGCGGGCTATGAGTAAGGGGCGACGGGAGCGGACCGGGGCATCAGGTGCGGGCCAGGTGCGGGAGAGCCTCGGCGAAATCCTCTTCCAGTGCTTCCCACCCGGCTTGGCGGGGCAAGAGCGGCGTAATCAGAGCCAGCAGGCGGCCGGTGCGGGCCTGCCAGGTTTGGGTGAGGGCGAATTCGTAGCCGGCGCGACCCATATTCCGCAGCTCGGTGGGGTGGTGGTAGGCGTACTCCACGGCCCGGGCCAGGGCCGCGGCGGTGGCCTCGGGCGTGGTCACGGGCACCTTGATGCCGGCCGCAGCCGGAATAAAATCGTGGGCGCCCTGGTGGTCGAGGGTAATAATGGGCAGGCCGGTGGCCATGGCCTCCAGAAACTGGGAGGCGAAGGAGTCGCGCAGGCTGCCGAACAGGAAGGCATCGTGGCTCAGAAAGGCGGCCCGCACCTCGCTCCAGGCCACGGCCCCGCGCCAGGTTACGCGCCCGGTCAGGCCGTGCGCGGCGAGCCAGCCGGGCAGTTCCGCGCCCTGGGGGCCGTCGCCGATGATGGTCAGGTGGAACGGAACGGCCGGGTTCACCTGGCGCAGGGCATCGAGCGCCAGCAGCAGGCCCTTGCGCGGAAACAGGCGGCCCAGCCAGAGCAGGCGCAGCTCCGGGGCGGCCTTGCGTTCCGGAAAAGTGGCCGGGAAAAACGTCTTGGGCAGGCCCGAATCCAGGAACAAATCCACGCGTTGGGCACCGAGCCGACGGGCCAGCCCGGCCGTTTCGGAGTTGGTAGCCAGTACGGTGGTGGCGTGGCGCAGGGTCTGGCGCACGTTGGGGTCGAAGGTCATCAGCAGCCAGCCCACCACGTTGCGCATGGTTTCCGACGAAAACCAGTTGGGAATGTAGCGCCGGAAGGCCGCCGGGGCCCGTTGCGCCCCACCCACGGGCCCGAACACGAGAGGTTTGCCCAGGCGCCACATCCAGGAGCCCATCTGCAGGCTGCCGTAGGTGGCGTGGTGCACGTAGTCGAAATTCACGGTGCGGCTCAGTTCCCGGGCCTTCTTCCAGGCCAGGTACTGCCACACCAGGTAGTGCAGGTATACGCCGAACTGCCAGCGGTGCAGAAACTGCACCCAGCCCGGGACCTTCACGTAAAGGAATTGCAGCTGACCGGGGGCCAGCTCCCGACCGTGCTCGGCCAGGAAAGGCTCGATGCCGGCGCGGCCGTCGGGGTTGGTAATGCACCACACGCGGTGGCCGTGACGGGCGGTCTGCCAGGTCCAGTTGAAACCAAACCCGTCTTCGCCGCCGTGGGCCGGATTGCAGGCGTAAGCGGAGAGTAGAACGTTCATGCGACTTGGGTATGAGCGTGAGCGGCGGCCGCCGCCGGCCCGGAAGCCGGGAGCGGGAGCGGAACAGAAGCAGGAGCAGGAGAGCGGCGCAGGGAACGGCGGACTTTGGCAACCAGCCGGCCCAGCAGAAACTCGCGGAACCGTTGCCGGTCGCGGCGGCGGTCCGCGAGTACGAAATCGGGGTGGTGCAACGGAAACGCCAGCTCCCGGGTGGGCACGTCGGCAAATTCGTCGTGGGCGTCCAGCGTGTGGGTGCCTTCCTCCCCGAACCCGATGTTGCCCACCAGGTTCACGGCCGGCACCACGCACAACCCCGAATGGGCCGCAATGGCAAAGTGCCACTGGTAGTCCCACACGTGGGGCGGACTCGGCAGCGCCAGTACGCCCGCAATCTTGCCCAGACGGTAGCGGTTTTCGAGCCGGGAGCTGTAAAGCCCTCCGAGCCGGCCCTCGTTGCGCAGGCGCTCAAAGTGGGTGAGCAGGAAGTCGAAGTGCTGCCAGGCCCGGCGCCAGGTGGCCCAGCCCCAGCTGTTCACCTGGTGGGAGAAGTAGTAGGAGTCGGTGCCGGCGGGCTGGGGGCGGCGGGCTTCGCGGCTGAAGTTGTTGCCCCCGATGTGCATGACGCGCGTGTCGTGGCGGTAGCGGGTCAGCAGCTCCTCGCAGAAGCGGAAAAAGGTGGGGTGGGGCACGCAGTCATCTTCCAGAATGATGCCCTCTTCCTCCTGGCGGAAAAACCAGTCGATGGCCGAGGCCGGGCCCACGCCGCAGTTCAGGTTGGTGGTGCGGAACAGCGTAAATACCTGGCAGGGCCAGTCCACGGCGGCCACGATGGCGCGGGCCTCGGCGCAGCGGGCGGTGTCGGTGGGGTGGGCGGTGCGGGGGCCGTCGGCGGCCACGTAAAGACGGGGCGGCCGGGCTTGGCGCACGGCCTCGAACACGCGCCGGGTGGTATCGGGGCGGTTGAAGATGAGCAGCAGCACGGCCGTGCGCAGGGAGGGGGCAGAGTCAGGAGAGTGCGGCATAGGAAGCAGGCATGGAGCTGGGCTCAGGTGGCGGCGCGGCCGCGGGTAGCGGGCCGGCGGCCCGCGCCGCCCGGTAGCCGGCCACCGCCGCGTAGGGCAGGGGGGCGGCCTGGGCCAGGGTGAGGCCGAGTACGGCGTAGAGGAAGGGCGGCCAGTCGTAGGAAAAGCCGTAGAGCAGGGTGCAGCCGGTGAAGCAGACCAGGGCCGCGGCCGTGGGGCTCAGGGGCACCGGCTGGCGGACCCGCCGGATGAGCTGACCAATGGGCACGGCCACCACCAGCAGCAGGCCCAGTATACCAAAGTAGAAGAGCCGGTCGAGGTAGAAGCTGTGGAAGTGGTGGCCGGTGCGGTCCTGCCAGAGGGGCTGGTCGTCTTCGCCGTAAAACTGAATCGGCAGCTCGAACCCCGCCAGGCGCAGGCCCAGCAGCGGATTTTCCTCCACAAAGGGCTGGTACGCTTCCAGCTGGTGCAGGCGCCAGCTGCCGGTGCCCTGCTTGTCGGCATTCTGGATGTCGCCCACACTTTCCTCCAGCCGCCGCAGCACCTGGGGGTTATCGAGGACGGTGGCCACCCCGCCCAGGCCGCCCACCACCAGCGGCAGCAGCAGCATGGGCACCAGGCGCGGGGCCGTGAACCGCACCCCCTCCACCCGCCCGAAGGCAATGAGCAGGCCGTTCAGCACCAGGGCCAGGCCGGCGGCCAGCCACACGGTGCGGTGCTGCAGGAACACGATGAGCCCCATAATCAGGAAGAACACGCCCAGGCGCACCAGCCCGCCCCAGCGCAGGTACTGGTTGAAATAGTAGAGCCCCACGAAGAGCAGCAGTAGGGCCGACGTCACCTGGAAACCGCGCTCATTCTCCAGAAAGGCCGACAGGCTGAGCGCATCGGGATGGTACAGGGCCAGGTTGAGCAGCAGCCCGGCCAGCACCAGCGCCATCAGCAGGCCCGCCGGCAGCTCATGGCGGCGGTAGTAAGCGAACAAACCGAAAGCAGGCAGCAGAATGGTAAGCTTGGCAAACACGTGGGGGTAGACCATGGGCGAGCCCCAGCCGTTATACGACTCCAGCGCCAGCGCCCCGAGGGCCACGCCCAGCACCAGCAGCCAGCGCCGCAGCGGGGCGTTCAGGTAGCGGAAATACCCGGCAATGAGCAGCAGCGCCAGCCCCAGCAGGGCGTAGTTATAGAGCCCCAGCACGGGGTCTTCCTCATCCGCGAACAGGAATTCGTTGAAGGCCCGGTCGGTGAACAGCAGCAGCAGCAGGGGCAGCGCATGACGGAAACGCAGGCTGATTTTCATAGCTTCAGAGCAGGCAGCGGGGTGGAAGAAAGGGTGGCCGCCGCACCCGGGCGGGCTTCCTGCAGGGCCTCCTCGTACACGGCGCGGGTGCGGCGGGCGGTGTGCTGCCAGGTGAAATCGAGCAGGCGGAGCTGGCCCAGCTGCACCAGCTGGCGGCGCAGGGGCGCATCCTCAAGCAAACGGCTGAGCTGCTGGGCCAGGGCGGCGGGCTGATCGGGGGGGAAGTACAGGGCCGCGTCGCGGGCAATTTCGGGGAAGCAGGACGCCGCGCTCAGCAGCACCGGGCACTGCTGCCCGTAGGCCTCCAGAATGGGCAGCCCGAACCCCTCGTACTCCGACGGAAACACAAAGGCCCGCGCCCCGCGGTAGAGGGCGGAGAGCTGGGCGTCGGAAACCGGCCCGAACTGGTGAGCTCGGTTCGCCCAGCCGGTCCGCGCCAGCTGCTCCCGCTCCGCCCCGGTAAACGGTCCGCCCCCGGCGCAGACCAGGTGCAGGTCCGCCGTTTCGGCCGCGGGCAGCAGGGCCAGGGCTTCGAGCAGGCAGCCGAAGTTCTTGTAGAGGGCCCGGCTGCCGGTGAACAGCACGTACCGCGCGGGCACGGGCAGCGCGGCGGCCGGGGCGCCGGCGGGCTCGGTGTAGCCGTGGTAGACCACCCGCACCCGCTCGGGAGCCACCGGCAGCAGGCGCAGTACATCGGCCCGGGTGTGCTCCGAAACGGTGATGATGCGGCTGGCCCGCTGCAGAATGTTGCGCAACGTCGTGTCGTCGCGGTCGGGGTAGTGGGCCGGAAACAGGGCCGGAATCATATCGTGAATCGTAACCACCAGAGGCCGCTCGGGGGCCAGCAAGGGCAGAAAGTAGTCGTCGTCGAGCAGGGTGGGGTGGAACACGTCGAAGGCGTTGCGGCGCAGGGCCCGGCGCGAGGCCCGCTCGTTGACATACCGAATCACGCGCCAGCGGGCCGGCAGGCGCGAATCGGGCAGGAAAGTGCGGGGGCGGTACCGGCCCTCGCGCAGGTACAGGTTGTTGCTCAGCACCACGGCCAGCTCCGACTGCCAGCTGGCGTGGCAGAGCAGCTCGTGGTGGTAGCGCGAAACGCCCCCGAAATCCTGGAGCGAAAAGGCCTGATGGTCGTAAAGAAGGCGCATAGCTACACGAGTTCGGTTTCGGGGTCGGACAGCAGGGCGGGATGGGGGCGGCGGAGCGGCGTGGAAACGGGTGTCGGTACGGGAGCCGGTTCGCCATCAAGGCGGGCCAGGCGGGCCGAGTACGCCGCCAGCAGCTGGCTGAGGCGGCCGGCCGGGGCGTCGGCTTCGTGGAGGCGGCCCAGCAGGCGGCGCAGCACCTGGCGCAGGCGCGCTGGCGGCGCCCCTCCGGCCACCGCCAGCGCCAGCAGGGCGCCGGTCAGCATTTCGGCTCCCAGCAGCACCACGGCCGGCAGCGTGCCGGGCGGCAGCAGCAGGCGCAGGCCCGCAATGCCGGCGGCCACCCCCCCCCCGATCAGCAAACCGGGCCCGTAAGACCCCAGCACCTGGGCCACCGTTACGGCCAGCACCCGGCGCATGAGCAGCAGGTAAAGCATGGTGCGCACCACCTCGCCCAGCACCACGGCGGCGGCCACGCCCGGCAGGCCGTAGCGGCTCAGGCCGTAGAACAGGCCCGGCAGCAGCACCACGTACAGCAGGTTGAGCCAGAGCTTGGGCGTGAGCGTGGCCGTGGCGTCGCAGACGACACCGGCAAACATCGTAACCATGCTCAGGGCGAAGGCCGCGCACACCACCCGCAGAATGGGCGTGGCTGCCGTCCAGTCGGGGCCCAGCATCACGCGCACAATTTCGGGGGCCGCCACGGCCGCGCCGGCGCAGATCGGAATCACGAGGGCAGCAATCAGGGTGATGCTGCCCAGGTACACCGTGCGTAGGCGGGGGCGGTCGGCCTGCACCTGGCTGAAGGAGGGAAACACCACCTTCGACACGCTGGTAGTCAGCAGGTACACCGGCAGGCCGATGAGCATCCAGCCCCGGCTGTAGATGCCCAGGGCCGCCGCCCCCAGCAGCCGCCCGATGAGCAGCGTATCGAGGGAGCCGGTCACGAATTCCAGAAAGCTGATGGCCGACATGCGGCCGCCGTAGGCCACCAGGGGCCGGTAAGTGGCCCAGTCGAAGAGCAGGCGCAGGTCGTGGCGCTCGGCCGCGTAGCTGAGCAAGGTCAGCAGCAGATTCTGGCCCAGGGCGGCCGCCACTAGGCTCCAGACGCCGTAACCCCGCAGGGCCAGCCCGATGCCCAGGGCTCCGTAGCTGACCACGTAGCTGACCACCTCCACAACGGCCAGGGTGCGGAACTGCATGCGGCGGCGCAGCAGGCTCAGGGCCGTGGCATTGAGGCCGGTCAGGAAGATACCCCCGGCCAGCACCCGCACCACCGGCACCACCTCGGGCTGACGTACCAGGTCGGCGGCCAGGGGCGCGCCCAGCACCAGCAGGCCCGCAAATAAGGCCCCCAGGCCCAGTGAAGACGTAAACGCGGCCCGGATATCGGCCCGGGTGAGGTCGGGTTTCTGGATGATGGCCTGCTCCATGCCCATCTGGGCGAAGTAGGAGCCGAAGCGCAGAATCACGCCCGCCAGCGCCACCAGGCCAAACGCGGCCGGACTCAGCAGCCGGGCCATGGTGGCCGTGTAGCCAATCTGGAGCACCGCCGTGATAACGGTAGCGGCCGTAGTCCATTTCACGCCGTGAACGGCCGCAGAAGTCAGGTTGGGAGCAGAAGATGCCATGAAGCCATCCGAGAGAAAAGGTGCGAAATGCAGCGGGAGAGAGAAGGAGCGGAGTAGGAAATGAGTGGCTCGGGAAATGAGTGAATGAGTGACGTGGTGAATGAGTGAGTGAGGCAAACAGAACGTCATTCCGAGCGGAGCCGAGGAATCTCGCGTGCTGATGTTGCGCCAGCTAATTCAACGTCAGCACCTTATTCCGCCCAACGGCAAGGATTACCACTGCACGCGAGATTCCTCGGCTCCGCTGCGCTGCGCTCGGAATGACGTGCTTCCCTCACTACTTCACCCATTCCCCGGGGCACTCATTTCCCACTAATACCCGTAGGTGTAGGCTTTTTCCTTGTAGCGGTACTCGTAGGTTTTGGTGAAGTGCATGTCGTTGATGATCATGTAGATCTGCTTGATCTTCTTCTCCTGGTGCAGCTCGTTGATCTGGCTGATCAGGCCCTTGTCGGTGTAGTTCTGGCGCACCACGTAGATGTTGGCGTCGAGGTGGTGGAGCAGCATGAAGAACTCGGCCACGTAGCCCGTGGGCGGCGTGTCTATCAGCACGTAGTCGTAGTGCTGGCGCAGGTGGGCCATGAGCTCCGCCATGCGGGGGCCTTCGAGCAGCTCGGTGGGGTTGGGCGGAATCGGGCCGCAGCAGATCACGTCGAGGTTGCGCACGCCCGCGTCGTGGCGGCAGTCGTCGAAGGTGCTCAGGCCCATCAGGTAGGTGCTCAGGCCGTGCTCGGTGCAGGCCCCTTCGAGGCCGAAGTAGCTGGCCACGGTGGGGCGGCGCAGGTCGCACTCGAGCAGCAGCACCCGGCGGCCACTCAGGGCAATTTCGGCGGCCAGGTTCACGGCGCAGAAGCTCTTGCCCTCGCCCGGCACCGAGGACGTAACGCCCACCACCTTCTTATCGAGGCCGGCCGAGAGATACTGCAGGTTCACGCGGATGGAGCGGAACGACTCGGCAATGGGCCCCTTGGGGTCGCGGAGCATGTTTTCCTTGTCCTGCTTGGTGCCGTGGGCCACCACGCCCAGAATCGGGATGGTGGTGATGCGCGAGAGGTCCTCCTTGCTCTGAATGCGGCGGTTGGCCTTGTCCAGCAGCAGGGTGATGCCGGTCGGAATCAGCAGGCCGGCCAGCAGGGCCATCAGCACCACGAAGCCCTTTTTGGGGGCCGTCGGGCCGTCGCCGTTCAGGGCGGCCACGTCTACCACCTTCTTGTCGGTGGCGTTGGTGGCCAGGGCAATGGCCGCTTCGGCGCGCTTTTCAATCAGAAACTGGTAGTTTTTGTCGTTGAAGTCAGACTTGCTTTGCAGGGTGGCCAGCTGCCGCTGGTTTTCGGGCATGCGGCTCATGTCGCCCTGTACCTGGCTGAGTTGCCCGTCCAGATCACGCAGGGCAATGTCGGCGGCCCGGGTCATGTTGGCCAGCGTCTGGGTCAGGCTTTCCTTGGCGACGCGGATCCGCTCGTCGAGGATGGTGACCATCGGGTTTTCCTGGCTGGCGTTCATGCCCAGCACGGCCCGCTGGCTGTTGAGGTCGGTGAGCTGCAGAATCAGGTTATTCACCACCGGGTCCTCGATGCCCACGCTGGTGGGGGCGGCCAGCTGACCCACGCCCTGGTGGGAGCGGAGGTAGGCGAGCATGTTCTGGTAATACTTGCGGTTGGTGCTGATGCGGGCCCGCTGCATCTGCAGCTCGCCCTGCTGCTGAATGCCGCTGGCCGATTGCGCCCCCACGTCCACCACGCCCCGGGCGGCCCGGAAGGTGCTGAGCGCCGCCGTGGACCGGCGCAGGGAGTCAGAAAGGTGGCCGATTTCCTTGTCGAGAAAGGCTACCGTTTTTTGGCCGGTCTGGTTTTTGGCAAGCAGGTCGTTCTGCACGTACACGTGCATGAGCGTGTCCAGAAACTGAATTTCCTTCTGGGGCACGCCGCCCTTGCTGGTCAGCTCCACGATGCGCGATTCGCGGTCGATGGGGCGCACGGCTAGGTGCTGCTGGTATTCGCCGGTGAGGCTGGCCGCGTCGTGCAGGGTCACGAAGTAGCGCTCCGGCTGGTCGTCGTCGGTGGGGTAGCCGGGCTCGGTCAGCAGCACGGCTGTGAGCAGGGGCGTGCGCAGCGTATCGCCGGCGCGCACCAGCTTATCGATATGCGGGTCGCGTACGTCCCGGATCAGCTCGCCGGTGGGCAGGCTGTATAGCTGGCCTTTGTCGGCCTCGGCCCGGACCCGGAACCGCCCGTCGGGCCGGGACTCCACGTAAATGCGCACGCCCGTAAGCTGAGGCGCGTTGGGGTCGGGCAGCAGACGAAAGGGCACAGAACCCTGGGGCCGCTCCTGCACCTGGACGTCTTTGTAAGCGTTGAGCCAGGTTTTGGGGGCGGCGTAGTAGGCCACCGCGTAGGGGAGCCGGTCCAGGGCCTGGCGCACCATGTCGGCCGAAGTCAGCAGCCCGATTTCGTCCTCCATCTTGGTGCCCTTCTCCTTTACTTCCAGAATCTTGAGCAACTCCTGGGCCTGTTTGGAGCCCGTGCCCTGGTCGCCGAGCAGCAGCGTGGCGCGGAAGGCGTACACGGGCTGTTTCACGCGCAGGTACAGAAACGCCGCCGCTCCCGCCAGCAGCAGGCTCACCAGAAACAGCGGCCAGCGCTGCCGGAGCCGGAAAAACAACTCGTGCAGGTCGAGTTCGTCGGCGGAAGAGGAGGAGCGTGGTTCCATGAGAGAAGGATTAGTTGTCAGTTGCTGGTTGTCAGTTGCTATGCATGGTCAGCGGAGAGCGGTCCTGACAACTGACAATCAGCAACCGACAACTAAAAACCAACGGCTAGAATACTTTCAGATAGCTGAGAATGAGAACCAGGGACGAGATGCCGGCGAAAACCAGCCCGAGGTTGTTGGCGTTGCCGCGGGCATTGCGCGCCGACAGCGGCTCCACGTACAGGGCGTCGTTGGGCAGCAGGTAGAAGTAGGGCGAGGCCAGCAGGGCCGGATCGGTGAGGTCGAGCAGCACGACTTCCGAGCCCTTGGACGACTGGCGGATGAGCTTCACGTTCTGGCGGTTGCCGAACTCGGTCAGGTCGCCGGCCAGGCCCAGGCCCTCGAGCACGGTACACTGGGCGTTGTAGACGAAATAGCGGCCCGGCGCGCGGACTTCGCCCAGCACCGTGACCTTGAACGAAAGCAGCTTGACGAGCACATTCGCGTCGCGGACGAACTTGTTTACCTGCTGCTGCAAGGTCCGCTGGGCCTCTTCTACCAGCAGGCCCTGCACCTTCACTACCCCCACCGTGGGCAGGTTGATGGTGCCGGCCTCATCCACGGAGTAACCCGTCAGATAAAGGTTGCCCGGGTCGCCATTAAACACGGCCCGCGTATCGACGGTATTGAAAATCTCGTTGAGCTGGGGCTGCACGCTCTGGACCCGGATGCTGAGCACGTCGCCGGGCTGGATGCGGTACTGCTGGCGGGCGTTTTCCACCGCTACCGGCGTGCGGGTATTGTAGTCGCGCCCCTGTAAGTACGGCAGTTTCTGCTGCGAAACGCAGCCACCCAGTCCGGTCAGCAAGGGCAACAGCAACAGCAGAATGCGAAGGCGGCGAGGCAGAACCATAGAGGAGCAGGAGAAGGGCGAAGAGGGGAAAGGCGCAGAAAATGACCGTAAGCCATGTTTCGGGACGAAGGCAAGGCTATAGAATATTTCCATAAACGTATTGGATGGAATCGGTAATGTCAAGTTATATTTAAATTATTCGTATATTTTTTTGCATTGTATGGTCTGTTGCGTTGGGAGTCGGGTTCTGCCCCAGCCGGGGCCGGCAGCCACCCATTGCGACGCGGGCACTACCTTGCCGGCCCGAATCCGCACCAATCTTTTCCTATGAAAATTCTGCTCGTCGAAGACGAACCCAACGTGGCCGCCTTTCTGCACCAGGGCCTCACGGAGCAACACCACAGCGTGGATCTGGCCACCGATGGCTTGCTGGGCCTGCGCCGGGCCCGGCAAACCACCTACGACCTGATCATTCTCGATACCCTGCTGCCCGGCCTGAGCGGGCTGGAGGTCTGCCGGCAGGTACGCGCCCACGACGCGAGCGTGCCCATTCTCATGCTCACGGCCCTGGGCGAAACCGACGACAAAATCCGGGGCCTCGACGCCGGCGCCGACGACTATCTGGTGAAGCCTTTCGCGTTTCAGGAGCTGCTGGCCCGCATCCGCGCCCTCACCCGCCGCCGCCACGAAGCTCCCTCGGCCGACAACGTGCTGCGCCTGGCCGACCTCACCCTCGACCCCGTGCGCAAAGTGGTGCAGCGGGCTGGCCAGTCCGTTCAGCTCACGGCCCGCGAATTTGCCCTGCTCGAATACCTGCTACGCAACCAGAACCGCGTCGTGTCGCGGGTCGATATCCTGGAGCACGTCTGGGAAACCAGCTTCGATACCGGCTCCAACGTCATCGACGTGTACATCAACTTCCTGCGCAAAAAGCTCGACAAAGACTTCACGCCCAAGCTCATTCACACCCTCGTGGGCATGGGCTACGTGATGAAGGAAGAGTAGCTTCGTAGTGTGTAAAATGTGAGATAATGTGGTGGAGTGTGCGAAATGTCGGGCAGGGCCTGGGTGAAAACGGGCCTAGGCCGCTCCCTGCATTCTGACGGCACCGCACTGCTCACATTCGTCACATTTTCCACATTCCACCCCATTTGCTACATGTCTATTCGTACCCGGCTCGCGCTGCAGTTCGCCGTTATTCTGGTGCTGACGCTGCTGCTGTTTTCGGCCGTGATATACTTCTTTACCTACCACTCGCGGCGGGAGGCATTTACCGACAGCCTCTTTGCCCGGGCCCGGATTGTGGCCCACGTTTACCTCGACGGCACCCGCCGCGAGGATGAAGCCAGCCGCACAACGTACCGGCGCTACCTGCGGCAGTTTTACCGCACCCTGCCCGAGGAGGAAGTCCGCGTGTTTGACGCCCGCAACCGGGTGGTGTTCAAGGAGGGGCGGAGCGGCCGCGAGGTGGTGCCAGGGGCGTTGCTGGAGAAAGTACGCAGCACCGGCCAGGACGTGCTGCTCGAAGACGGTTTCCGGCAGACCGTGAGCCTGCTCTACCGCGACGCGGCCCGGGGCGACTTCGTGGTGGTGGCTTCGTCGGTGGATTCGGACAGCCGGCTCAAGCTCAACGACCTGCTCACGGTACTGACCTTCGGACTGCTGGGCTCCTTTGTGCTGGTGGGCATCGGGGGGTGGTTTTTTGCCGGCCAGGCCCTCAAGCCCATGCAGCGCATCGTGAAGGAGGTAGACAGCATCACGGCCTCCGACCTGCACCGCCGCCTGAGCCAGACCGAAGGCCTCGATGAGGTGTCGTTGCTGGCCCAGCGCTTCAACAGCCTGCTCAACCGCCTCGAAACGGCGTTTGCCGGCCAGCGCACCTTTGTGCGCGACGCCTCCCACGAGCTGCGCACGCCCCTGGCCGCCATTATCGGGCAGCTGGAAGTGGCCCTGCTTCAGCAGGAGCGTAGCCCTCAGGAATACCGCCGGGTACTGCAGGGCACCCTCGATGCGGCCCGCCTGCTCAAGGACCTCACCAACGGCCTGCTCCAGATTGCCCGCGCTTCCGACGACCCGTCGCAGGTACCGCGCACCCTGCTGCGCCTCGATGAGCTGCTGCTGCAGGCCCACGAGGAAGTGCACCGCCGCCACCCCACCTGCCGCATCGACCTGGATTTCACGGAAACGCCTGCCGCGCGCCGTCCCGTTCCGTTCGAGGTACTGGGCAACGAGGCGCTGCTGCTGTCGGCGTTTCTCAATATTCTGGAGAATGCCTGCAAATTCTCGGTCGGTACTACCGTTCCGGTGCTGGCCACGCTGGCGGCCGGCCGCCAGCACGTGCGCCTCACTATTCAGGACCAGGGGCTGGGCATGACGGAGGCCGACCGCCAGCAGGTATTCGTGCCCTTTTTCCGCTCCGAGGCCGTGCGCACCGTGCCCGGCCACGGCATCGGGCTGCCGCTCACGGCCAAGATTATGGAGCTGCACGGGGGCAGTATCCGGATCGTAAGCCAGCTGGGCCAGGGCACGGCCGTGACGCTGGAACTGCCGGCGGCCTGAGCCGGCCCCGGAATTTTAATGACCTTTTCACTTCCTTTTAATGGGAGCTTAACCCGGCCGGCGTACCATTGCTGTCAGAATGGTCCAGCGGCTGTCTGCCGGTGCCGCCCTTCCGTTGTAAGTCGCCGGCTGCCGCAGTTCCGGCTCGCGGCCCAAACCGATATGGAATATCATCGGGCGTAGTCTGAGGGGAGTGCGCTATCGATGTGTAAAACCGTCATTCTCTTTGAGAATGGCGGTTTTTTTTGTGCTGGAAGAGGAGAAGTGAAGCTTTTTTACAACGCCCGACCCGGTGCTTTGCGTAAGGAATCAGCATTGACTCTCCCCTAACAAATAAACTGATGAACGCCATTTATTTTGAAGAATACGGCCCGGCCGATGTACTGCGCTACGGCGAACAGCCCACCCCCACCCCCAAGCCCCACCAGATTCTGGTGCGCGTGCGGGCCAGCAGCGTAAATCCCATCGACTGGAAAGTGCGCCAGGGCGACCTGAAAATCATGACGGGCCAGAAGTTTCCGAAAATTCCGGGCCGCGACGTGGCCGGCGAAGTAGCCGCCGTGGGCAGCAACGTCACCCGCTTCAAGGTGGGCGACCGGGTGTACGGCATGCCCAACGACGGCACCGGCGGGGCCAACGCCGAATATGCCCTGCTGGCCGAGCCCGTGGCCGCCTTCATTCCCGACAACCTGAGCTTCGAACAGGCGGGCGCCGTGCCGCTGGCTGCCCTCACGGCCCTGCAGGCCCTGCACCACCACGGTCAGCTGCTCTCCGGCGACCGGGTGCTGATTAACGGCGCTTCGGGCGGCGTGGGCTCTTTTGCCGTCCAGATTGCCAAGGCCCTGGGCGCGGGCGAAGTAACGGGCACCTGCGGCCCCGAAAACATGGACCTGGTTCGCAGCCTGGGCGCCGACCACGTCATCAACCACCAAGAGCACGACTACGTGCTGAACCTGAGCCAGTACGACGTGATTTTCGACGCCGTGGGCAAGAGCACCTTCGTGGCCAGCCAGCAGGCTCTGCGCCGCAACGGCCGCTACGTGACCACCACCCCCGACCCCGCTACGGTGCTCACCGACAAGCTGGCGGCGGCCTTCTCTACTAAATCGGCCCACGTGTTCCTGGCCAAGGAGCGCGGCACCGACCTGGCCCTGATTTCGGCCTGGCTGCAGGCCGGCACCGTGCGCATTATCATCGATAAAACCTTCCCCTTATCGGAAACCGCCGCCGCCCACCGCTACAGCGAAACCGGCCACGCCAACGGCAAAATCGTGCTCACGGTGGAGTGACGTGGTGAATGCGTGAATGCGTGAATGAATGAGTGAAGCGGAACGTCATCCTGAGCGGAGCGAAGGATCATATCACGTTAAAAACGAGTCGTAAAAACGATTATCGTTTCGGCCTGATAGGGTCCTTCGCTCCGCTCAGGATGACGTTCCGCTTCACTCACTCATTCACGCATTCACGCATTCACCACGTCACTCTTCCGCGCCTGAGAAGGCGATGAGAATGGCGCCGCCGGCCATCAGGACGGCGCCGGCTACCAGCTGCCAGGTGACTTTCTCCTTGAGAAAGAATACGGCCAGCACGATGGCGAAAACCAGGGAAATTTTGTCGAAGGAGGCGGTGCGGGAGGCCTGACCCAGCTTGAGGGCCTGGAAAGAGAACAGCGACGAAAGGCAGGTGATAACGCCGGCGGCAATGAGGAACAGCCAGGTGCGCCGGTCGATCTGCTGAACCTGGCCCAGATGACCCTGCCAGGCCACCACGCCCCAGGCCACGCTCACAATCAGGACCGATTGGATGGCGAAGGCCAGACTCGATTCAATATTCTTGACGCCTACTTTAGAAAGCGTCACGACAATGGCGGCCGACAGGGCGGCCAGCAACGAAAAAACAATCCACATACAGCTCACAAAACAATGGTCCTGACCCATACGCAACCCACCGCAGTTGGTGGCGCGCCGAAGGTAAAATGGCTGTCGGATGCGGGGCAGGAAACAGGAGGCCGGAAAGGGAAGAGGAAATAATTCGGGCTATTTTGTTTGCTTACTCGTTGATAGTCAGGGCTTCATTGAAAGTTCATGTAACCAAAGCGCAAAAAGGGGAGTCTAGCTAAGGGAACCCTATACCACTTTCCGCATGGCTACTCCCGCATCTTCGCACCGACTCCAGAATCAAATTGCCCTCGTCACGGGCGGCAGCTCCGGCATTGGGGCGGGCGTGGCCCGGGCCATGGCGGCCGAAGGTGCTACCGTCATCGTAAACTACGCCCATAGCGCCGACGAGGCGGCTTCCGTGGTGAAGGAAATTACGGAAGCCGGCGGTAAGGCCATTGATTTCAAGGCCGATGTGAGCAAGGAGGCGGACGTGCTGCGCATGTTCGACCACATCCGGGAGCAGTTCGGCACCCTGCACATTCTGGTCAACAACTCCGGCATTCAGGTCGATGCCAAGTTCGTGGATATGACCCTGGAGCAGTGGCAGAAGGTGATGGACGTGAACCTGACCGGCCAGTTCCTGTGCGCCCGCGAGGCGGCCCGCGAGTTTCTGCGCCGCGGCCCCGAGCCCGAAATTTCGGCGGCCCTGGGCAAAATCATCTGCATGAGCTCGGTGCACGAAGTCATTCCATGGGCCGGCCACGTGAACTACGCCACCAGCAAGGGCGGCATTATGCTGTTGATGAAAAGTATGGCTCAGGAACTGGCGCCCCATAAAATCCGCATCAACAGTATCGCGCCCGGCGCCATTGCCACGCCCATCAACCTTACCGCCCGCGACACGCCCGAGGAGGAGCGCGACCTGCTCACGCTCATTCCCTACGGCCGCATCGGCCAGCCCGCCGACATCGGTAAAGTAGCTGTCTGGCTCGCCTCTGATGAAGCCGACTACGTCACCGGCACCAGCATCTTCGCCGATGGCGGCATGACCCTGTATCCCGGTTTTGCGGATAATGGTTGAGTAGGGTCTTGGGGGCTTAGGGTCTGGGATGACGTTCGGGCTTGATTCATAGCCTGGTGTTATGCCTGCTCAATTATCCCAGCCCCCCAGCCCCTAACCTCTTGGCCCCGGAGTTAACGTGTGCTACCTCTTTGACGCCGAATTCCTGTCCGGCGACCCACTTCTTTATAGATAGGGGGCGGGGGCGCGACGTTGAACAAATCAGAACCTCATCCAAGACCCCCAGTCCCCAAGACCCCAACCAATGAACCAGGAGCAGCAGCGGCAGCAGGAATTGCGGGAGGAGAAGGCGGCCTGGCACCGGTTCGGGCCCTACGTGTCGGACCGGCAGTGGGGCACGGTGCGCGAGGATTACTCGGCCGACGGGCAGCCCTGGCGCTACACTACCCACGACATGGCCCGCAGCTACGCCTACCGCTGGGGGGAGGAGGGCTTCGGGGGCGTCTGCGACGAGAAGCAACTGCTGTGCCTGGCCCCGGCCTTCTGGAACGGGCAGGACCCGATTCTGAAGGAGCGGCTTTTCGGCCTCGCGGGGCCCGAGGGCAACCACGGCGAGGACGTGAAGGAGCTGTACTATTACCTCGACAACACGCCCACCCACAGCTACATGCGGATGCTCTACAAGTATCCACAGCACGCCTTTCCCTACGACTGGCTGGTGCAGGAAAATGCCCGCCGGGGCCGCGAAAAGCCCGAGTTCGAGCTGGCCGACACCTGCATTTTCAAGGAGAACCGCTACTTCGATATTTTCATCGAGTACGCCAAAGCCGGCCCCGACGACCTGCTGCTCCAGCTCACGGTACACAACCGCGGCCCCCAGGAAGCGCCCCTGCACGTGCTGCCCCAACTCTGGTTCCGCAACACCTGGGCCTGGGGGCACGAGAGCTACCGCCCCACCCTACGCCCGGCCGAGGGCGCGGCCGTGGCCATCGACCACGGCAGTCTGCCCGACTTTCAGCTCTACTACGACCAGCCCGCTGGCCAGCCCGCCGACCTGCTCTTCTGTGACAACGAAACCAACGCCGCCGCTCTGTTTGAGGCCCCCAACGCCTCGCCCTACTGCAAGGACGGCATCAACAACTACCTGCTCCACGGCCAGACGGCGGCCGTAAACCCGGCCCAGGTGGGCACCAAGGTGGCCGTGCACTACCAACTCCGCATTCCGGCCGGGGAGAGCCGCACGGTGCGCCTGCGGCTGGCCGCGCCGGGCCTGACTGACCCGTTCGGGGAGTTTGACGGGCTGCGGGAACTGCGCCAGCGCGAAGCCGACGCCTACTACCAGGACCTGCAGGCGGGCCTCGAAAACCCCGACGCCCGCCTCGTGCAGCGCCAGGCCCTGGCCGGCATGCTCTGGAGCAAGCAGTTCTACTACTACGATGTGGCCCAATGGCTGCGCGGCGACCCGGCCCTGCCCGCCCCGCCCGCCAGCCGGCAGTCGGGGCGCAACCATAGCTGGCCCCACCTCAACAACGCCGACATCATCTCGATGCCCGACAAGTGGGAATACCCCTGGTACGCGGCCTGGGACCTGGCTTTCCACTGCCTGCCGCTGGCCATGGTGGACGCCGATTTCGCCAAGAATCAGCTCCGCCTGCTCTGCCGCGACTGGTACATGCACCCCAACGGCCAGCTGCCGGCCTACGAGTGGAAGTTCGACGACGTAAACCCGCCGGTACATGCCTACGCCACCTGGCGGGTGTATAAGATGGACCAGAAGCAGCGCGGCGGCCTCGGCGACACGGCCTTTCTGGAAAGCGTATTTCACCGGCTGCTGCTCAACTTCACCTGGTGGGTGAACCGCAAGGACCGCAACAACCACAACGTGTTCGAAGGCGGCTTCCTGGGCCTCGACAACATCGGCGTGTTCGACCGCTCTGCCCCGCTGCCCACCGGCGGCCACATGGAGCAGGCCGACGGCACGGCCTGGATGGCCATGTTCGCCCTGAACATGATGCGCATGGCCCTGGAGCTGGCCCGCACCAATCCGGTGTACCAGGACCTGGCCAGCAAGTTCTTCGAGCATTTCCTCTACATCGCCCAGGCCATGGGCAACATGGGCGACCAGCGCATCGACATGTGGGACGACGAGGACGGCTTCTACTACGATGTGCTGAACACGCCCGAGCACGGCCGCTTCCCGCTGCGCATCCGGTCCATGGTAGGCCTGATTCCGCTCTTCGCCGTGGAAGTGCTCGACACGGCCACCCTCCAGGACGTGCCCCAGTTTGTGTACCGCCTCAACTGGTTTCTCGACAACCGTCCCGAGCTGGCCGCCCTGGTCAGCCGCTGGCAGGAGCCGGGCAAGGGGCAGAGCCACCTGCTGAGCCTGCTGCGCGGCCACCGCATGAAGCTGCTGCTGCGCCGCATGCTCGACGAAGCCGAGTTCTTGTCGGAGCACGGCGTGCGGGCCCTGTCGCGCTATCACCGGGAGCATCCGTTCGTGTTCAGCACCGCCGATGGCGTAAACGCGGTGGTGCAGTACGAGCCGGCCGAATCGACCACGTCCCTGTTCGGGGGCAACAGCAACTGGCGCGGACCCGTCTGGATGCCCATGAACTTTCTGATTGTGGAGTCGTTGCAGCGCTTTTACCACTACTACGGCCCCGATTTCAAGGTGGAATACCCCACCGGCTCGGGGCAGTACGCCACGCTGCTGGAAATCTCCCGCTCGCTCACCGAGCGACTCACGGCCCTGTTTCTGCGCGACGCCAACGGTCGGCGCCCGGCCTTGGGCTCCAACGCCCAGCTCCAGAACGACCCTCACTTCCGCGACCACCTGCTCTTCCACGAGTACTTCCACGGCGACACCGGCGCGGGCCTCGGCGCCAGCCACCAAACCGGCTGGACCGGCCTCATTGCCAAGCTCATGCAGCCCCGCCACGGCAACGGCGAATAGCCTGCTGGTTGCTGGTGAGGAGTGATTGGTTGTCAGTTGCCAATAAGTACAACCTCAACAGAACGTCATTCCGAGCGCAGCCGAGGCATCTCGCGTGCTGACGTTGAGTTACCAGCACAACAGCAGCACGCGGGATTCCTCGGCCGCGCCTTGGCCCGGAATGACGTTCCTTTTCCTTAACAACCAACAACCAACAACCAACAACCAACAACCAACGCATGAACTGGCTCGATTTCACGACGACGATTTCCGACGGCATGGCCTACTGGCCCGATAACGCCCCGGTCCACATCAAAAAAACGCTCAGCCTGGCCGCCGGCGACGCGGCCAACGTGACGGAAATGAGCCTGAGCGTGCACACGGGCACCCACGTCGATGCGCCCCTGCACTTCCTGGCCGACGGCGGCGACGCCACCACTCTGGACCTGCACACGCTCATGGGCCCGGCGCTGGTGGTCGAAATTGAGGACCCGCAGTTCATCACGAAGGCTGAAATCGAGCACCTGAAGCTGGGCAAAGGCAGCCGGGTGCTGTTCAAAACCCGCAACTCCCGCCGCCAGTGGGCCACCGCGCCCTTCGACCCCGATTTCGTGCGGGTGCGCGCCGATGCCGCCACCTGGCTCCGCGACCAGGGCGTAGTCTGCGTGGGGGTGGATTACCTTTCCGTGGGCCCCGCCGATACCCACCACATTCTGCTTGAAGCCGGTATCAGCGTCATCGAGGGCCTGGCCCTGCAGCACGCCGAGCCGGGTGAGTACGAGCTGATCTGTCTGCCCCTCAAGATTGCCGGCGCCGACGGAGCCCCGGCCCGCGTCATTGCCCGTCGGCGGTAGGGCAGAAGTGAATGAGTGACTCGGTGAATGAGTGACTCGGCACCTGGCAGTCCGCTGCTGCGGGGCACTCCCGCGCCGCAACAATGAAACTTCCTGTACGCACTGGGTTGCTCATTCACCGGGTCACCCTTTCACTCCTTCCCTCATACACAGATGAACAAAACGCAAATTGGCGTCATTGGCTTAGGCAAAATGGGCGCCGGCCTGGCCCAGCAGGCCGCTGAAAAAGGCTACTCCGTGGTCGGCATGGATATTCGCCCGCGCCCGGATCTGGAAACCGACAACCTGCACGTGGTCACCACCATTGCCGAGCTGGCTAAAGGGCTGGAACGCCCGCGCAAGGTGTTCCTCTATATCCCGGCCGGCGCCGCCGTAGACGGCCTCATCGACCAGCTGCTGCCCCATTTCGAGGCCGGCGACATCATCGTGGATGGCGGCAACTCCTACTGGGGCGACTCCATCCGCCGGGCCGAGCGCCTGAAAACGCAGGGCATTTACTTTATCGACTGCGGCACCAGCGGCGGCCCGGGCGGCGCGCGCACGGGGGCCTGCTACATGGTGGGCGGCGAGGCGGCGGCCGTCAGCCAGCTCCGGGACTTCTTCGTGGAAACGGCCGTGCCCAACGGCTTCCTGCACACCGGCCCGGCCGGCTCGGGCCACTACGTGAAGCTGGTGCACAACGGCATCGAGTTCGGCATGCTCCAGGCCATTGGCGAGGGCATGGGCATGCTCACCCATTTCCGGGACGAGCTCGATATCAGTGCCATCCTGGGCCTCTGGAACAACGGCTCGGTGGTGCGCTCCTGGCTGGTGGAGTTGATGAAAAAGATGTACGACGAGCAGGACCAAAGTTTCAACGTGCCCAGCTACATCGAGGACACCGGCGAGGTGAACTGGCTGGTTGCCGACGCCCTGCGCATGGAAGTGCCCATTCCGGTTATTGCGCAGTCGGTGATGCAGCTCTTTACTTCCCGCGACCAGAACCCCACCTGGGCCAAGGCCATTGCCATGATGCGCCACGGCTTCGGCGGCCACCCCTACGGCGAAGACGCCGGCATCCGGCACGAGCGCAACTTCGGCCGCGTGGGCGAGTACGAAATGCCCCGCCCCGCCCCGGCCGGAAGCCCGGTCAAACCAGACCAGGGGCCGTAAACTACAGCGCAACCTACGCCGGAAGGACCGGGAAAAGGTTGCGGGCCCGGTGGAAACGCCCCGGAAGGCGGGGGCTCCCACCGGGCCCGCGACCTTTTCCCGGCCTATCTTTGTTGATTCCCCGCTGCCCCCCGAATCAGCGAAATCAGCGACCCAAATCAGCGTAATCCGTGATTGTTTGCATTGCCGAAAAGCCCAGCGTAGCCCGTGAAATTGCCCAGGTTCTCGGGGCCGACCGCCGCCTGGACGGCTACTACGAGGGCAATGGCTACCAGGTGACCTGGACGTTCGGCCACTTCTGCCAGCTGCGCGAGCCCGAGGACTACCGCCCCGAGTGGAAGCGCTGGAGCATCCACGATTTGCCCATGCTGCCCGAGCAGTTCGGCATCAAGCTCATGCGCCGCGACGACGGCGTGGTGCGCCAGTTCACCGTCATCAAAAACCTGCTGGCTACCGCCGACGAGGTAGTGAACTGCGGCGACGCCGGCCAGGAAGGGGAGGTGATTCAGCGCTGGGTGCTGCTGGAGGCCAAATACCGCAAGCCCACCAAGCGCCTCTGGATTTCCTCCCTCACCGAGGAAGCCATCCGCCAGGGCTTCCAGAACCTGCGCGAGGGCTCGGAGTTCGACTCGCTCTACCAGGCCGGCAAGAGCCGGGCCGTGGGCGACTGGCTGCTGGGTTTGAACGCCACCCGCCTGTTCACGCTCAAGTACGCCCCCGGTCAGCGCCAGGTGCTCAGCATCGGGCGGGTGCAGACGCCCACGCTGGCCCTGCTGGTTGACCGCTACCACGAAATCCAGAACTTCCGGCCCGAGCCCTACTGGGTGCTGCGGGCCGAGTACCGCAGCACCCTGTTCAGCCACGTGGCGGTGGTGAAACCGGGCAAGGACGACGACGAGCCCGACGAAAAGGCCCGCCTCAAGGCCCGCGGCTACTTCGTGACCCAGGAGGAGGCCGACGCCGCCCTGGCCCGCGTGACCGGCCAGCCGCTGACCGTCACCAGCGTCATCATCAAGAAAGCCCTGGAAAGCCCGCCCGCGCTGTTCGACCTGACCTCTTTGCAGGTGCAGTGCAACAACCAGCTGGGCCTCTCGGCCGAGGACACGCTCAAGACGGTGCAGGGCCTCTACGAGAAGAAGGTGGTGAGCTACCCCCGCGTGGATACCACGTTTCTGCCCGACGACCAATACCCCAAAATTGCCGGCATCCTGCGCGGCCTGGGCGGGTACGCGGCCCTCACGGCCCCGCTGCTGGCAGCCCCCAAAATCCGCAAGAGCGCCAAGGTCTTCAACAACAACAAAGTCACCGACCACCACGCCATCATCCCGACCGGGGCCAGCGCAAACGGCCTCGGCGGCCACGAGCAACGGGTCTACGACATCATCGTGCGCCGCTTCCTGGCCGCGTTTTACCCCGACTGCGAAGTGTCGAACACGACCGTAACGGCCGACGTGGCGGGCCTCACGTTCCGGGTCCGGGGCCGGCAGATTCTGAGCCCCGGCTGGCGCGAAGTGTACGGCGACCCGGAGAAGCAGCAGGCGCCGGGCCAACAACCAAGAACCAACAACCAACAACCAGAAGATGATGACGTGGTGGGCACCGTGCTGCCGGCCTTCGTGAAGGACGAATCGGGTCCCCACCAGCCCCGCCTCGACGCCAAGCAGACCCAGCCCCCGCGCGACTACACCGAGGCCATGCTGCTGCGCGGCATGGAAACCGCCGGCCGCAACGTCGACGACGACGAGCTGCGCCAGGCCATGAAGGAAAACGGCATCGGCCGCCCTTCCACCCGCGCCGCCATCATCGAAACCCTGTTCAAGCGCGGCTACATCGTGCGGGACCGGAAGAAAATCGTGCCCACGGCCACCGGCATCGAGCTCATTGGCCTCATCCGCAACCCCACGCTCAAATCGGCGGAGCTCACGGGCCAGTGGGAGAAGAAGCTGCGCCAGATTGAGGGGGGCGAGCTGAACCAGGACCAGTTTCTGGGCGAGCTCAAGCAGCTGGTACGCGAAATGGTGCAGGAAGTGAAGCAGGACGGCTCCGGTAGGGCGATTAGCACGGTGGCGCCGCCAGCGGGTTCCGTGGCTCTTGCGGGAAAGGGAGCCACGGCGGGCAAGGCCGCGCCCGCTCGCCCAACAACTAACAACCAACAACCAGCAACCAAAGAAGGGCTGGGCCCCTGTCCGGTTTGCAGCTCCGGGCACGTGTTGCGGGGCAAGGCGGCGTTTGGCTGCTCGCGCTGGAAGGAAGGCTGCCAGTTCCGGCTGCCCACCGAGTTCGAGGGCAAGAAAATTACCGATAAACAGGCCGCCGACCTAATCAAAAAAGGGCGCACCCAGGTGATGAAGGGCTTTCTGGACGACGATGGCCACAAGTTCGATGCCGCCATCCGGCTCACGTCCGCCCGCACCCTGGAGCTGGTGCGCGCCGCCGAAAGCAAGCCCACCACCGCCCAGGACCCCGGCCAGATACCCTGCCCGGTGTGCCGCCTGGGCCAGATGCTGCGCGGCAACAGCGCCTGGGGCTGCTCCCGCTTCCGTGAGGACTGCCAGTTCCGCGTGCCCTTCACCTGGGGCGGCAAAACCCTCACCGACACCCAGATGAACCTGCTCCTGCGCAAAGGTAAAACCGGCGTCATCCGCGGCTTCCTCTCCAGCAAAACCGGCAACCGCTACGAAGCCGCCCTGCAGGTAGGGGCCGAAGGGCGCATTGAGCCGGTGTTTGATAATAAGGGGTGATGCAGGTGATACGCGAGGCCAAAAGACCGTCATGCTGAGCGCAGCCGGAGGCGGAGTCGAAGCATCTCTACCGCTTCGTCGCAATCGACATGATTAGCCTTGCAATAGAGATGCGTCGCTTCCGCTCAGCATGATGGTCTTTTTGTTGATTCCATAGTTATTTATAAGTCCAATTCTATGCCTCCTCACCTCGGTAAAACCATCTTCCTGCTCGGCCTGATTTTACTGCTGTTCGGGATTTTGCCGCTGCAAATAGCGGCGCAGGAGTATATTCCCGGCCAGATTGCGGCCATAAAAACGGACGCGCAGGTGCTAGAGCTTATCCGTCCGTTTGGCTGGGAATTCGAAGAAGCAATCTTGGGCGATTCGGCCGTGTCGGCGTACCAACCGTATCGTTCCACCCGGTTTGCGGTGCGGGGAGCACAGACGTGGTTTAAGGCCGATTTCGACCACAACGGATTGCCCGATTTGCTGGTACTGGCCCGGCGCAAGGATATTCCGTTTGTGTTTTGCGTGCTGGATACGGGGACCAAATTCCAGGTAGTGCGCAATTTTTATAACGCCGTGAAACGTCGTCAGCCCGTGGCCCGGGTAGTTGCGCGCGGTGGTCAGGACCTACTGAAATACGCTGATTTTGCCAGAAGGAGAGGAGGGAGGGGGCAATTGGTAGGCCGTCGCATTTCGCTATTGAGCTTCGTATCTGGTGGATTCGTAGAATATAACTCCCAGCCTGTTCCTCGCCAGATTAGACAGCTCACATACGAAAGCAGTTACTCCTACCATCAAACTATTCATACCCGCATTGCAGTAAGAGGAGACTCTATTCAGTTCTGGGAGCAACGTACGGATAGTCGTGACAGCACTCAGAATTCACTAGCTCAACAGCGAAAACTACTGACGCCCGCGCAACGGCAGCGGCTCATTCAATTACTGTCTTATATCAATTATTCTGCCCTGCGAAGTAGTTACGGCAGCATTCATGTTAATCATACCCCCTATGTTGAGTTAATGGTAGAGGATGAGCGTGGGAAAAAGAAAAACATAGATGATCTGAATGGAATGGGGACTTTGGGGTTGCGGCGGCTATATGCCTTGTTGCATGAATTGGGTAGACCTTAAGACCATCTTGTATGCCTCCCCATGTCGGTAAAACCCTCTTCCTGCTGGGCCTGATGCTGCTCGGGGCGCTGCTGTGGCTGGGCGGCGGGAGCCTGCTGGGCTGGTTCGGGCGGCTGCCGGGCGACGTGCGGGTGGAGCGGCCGGGCTTCCGGCTCTCCGTGCCCTGGGTGTCGATGCTGGTGGTGAGCGTGGTGCTGAGCGCGCTGCTGTGGCTGGGGCGGAAGCTGGGCGGGTAGGGGAAATGCTATTTTGCAGCGCGTAACGGGCAGCCAGACCAGCCCGAAGTAGTAGCCAAATGCCGCGCAGCAATACCCTGGCCGCAGCTTTCGGGCTGGCGCTTTTTCCTGCATCCGGAGCAGCAGCCCATGCGGGCAGGCTGTTCTGCCCGGCAAGACCGTATTCGAAACCGCAAAACCGGTCTGGGGTCCCGCCGCCCGTACCGTCGAGCCCGCCATCATTGCTTACCGCCCAGGCGGCTAACGCGCCTGCAGCCCGGCGCCCGGCGCCACTCCGTCGGACTACTGCCGCCACGAAGCGCAGAGGATGCTGCGGCTCTGGCTCGGTGCCGCCACGAGCGCAGCATAACGAAAAACCACCCACCAACAACCAACAATGAAACCCCGGCTACCGGGAACGTTTGCGTAGAGTAAATATGCGTGCAGGCGCCGGAAACGCCATCTATTGGGCAGGGAACCCGGTATCTTTAACCGACCCATCCTTCCCCCCACCGGGAACCACCCACTGGTTTTTGCCGCTTATGAAGCCCTTTCTCAACGAGGATTTCCTGCTTCGGACCGCTACGGCCCGCACGCTCTACCACGCGTATGCCCAGCAGATGCCCATCATTGATTACCACAACCACCTGCTGCCCGACCAGATTGCCGAGGACCGGCAGTTTGACACCATCACGCAGGTGTGGCTCTACGGCGACCATTACAAGTGGCGGGCCATGCGCACCAACGGCGTGCCCGAGCGCTACATCACCGGCGACGCCTCCGACTGGGAGAAGTTCGAAAAATGGGCCGAAACCGTGCCCCAGACCGTGCGCAACCCGCTCTACCACTGGACGCACCTGGAGCTGCAGCGCTACTTCGGCATCACGGAGCTGCTGAATCCGGCCTCCGCCCGCCGCATCTACGACCAGTGCAACGCCCTGCTGCAAACCCCCGGGTACTCGGTGCGCAACCTGCTGCGCAAGATGAATGTGGAGGCCCTCTGCACCACCGACGACCCGTCTGACTCCCTGGAGCACCACCGCGCCCTGCAAAGCAGCGGCTTTGAAATTCAGGTGCTGCCCACGTTCCGCCCCGATAAGGCCATGGCCGTGGAGGACGCCGCCACCTACAACGCCTACCTCGACAAGCTGGGCCAGTCGGCGGCCGTGGACATCCACACCTACCACGACCTGCAAACGGCCCTGCGCCTGCGCCACGACTACTTCGCGGCCCTGGGCTGCCGCCTTTCCGACCACGGCCTGGAGCAGCTCTACGCCGCCGACTACACCGACGCGGAAATCAACGATATCTTCCTCAAAATTCGGGGAGGGGCGGAGCTGACCGCCGCTGAAGTGGTGCTGTTCAAATCGGCTCTGCTGATTCTGCTGGCCGAAATGGACTGGGAAAAGGGCTGGACCCAGCAGTTCCATTTGGGCGCGCTGCGCAACAACAACGCCCGCATGCTGCGCCAGCTCGGCCCCGATACCGGCTGGGACTCCATCGGTGACTTCTCGCAGGGCCGGGCGCTGTCCCGCTTCCTCGACTGCCTCGACGGGCAGGACAAGCTGGCCAAAACCATCCTCTACAACCTCAACCCCGCCGACAACGAGCTGATGGCCACGATGGTGGGCAACTTCAACGACGGTTCGGTGGCCGGCAAGGTGCAGTTCGGCTCGGGCTGGTGGTTTCTGGATCAGAAGGACGGCATGGAAAAGCAGCTCAACGCCCTCAGCAACATGGGCCTGCTGAGCCGCTTCGTGGGCATGCTCACCGATTCGCGCAGCTTCCTCTCGTACCCGCGCCACGAGTATTTCCGCCGCGTGCTCTGCAACCTGCTGGGTACCGATGTGGAAAACGGCGAGCTGCCCGACGACCTGGAGCTGCTCGGGAGCATCGTGCAGAACATCTGCTACCACAACGCCAAAGCCTACTTCGGCTTCGAGAAAGTGCCTGCCGAACCGGCCGCGGTGTAAGTGTAAAATGAACGTCATTCCGAGCGTGCGAGGAATCTCGCGTGCTGACTTCGGAGCTAGCGTTACAACGTCAGCACGCGAGATTCCTCGCACGCTCGGAATGACGTTCTCACATCCCCAGCATCATCCTACACATGAAGCAAGTCGTCACCTTTGGTGAAATCATGATGCGGTTGTCGCCGCCGTTGCAGAACCGCTTGTCGCAGGCCAGCTCGCTGGATATCACCTACGGCGGCGGCGACGCCAACGTGGCTGCCGGGCTGGCCTACCTGGGCGTGCCGGCCGCCCACGCCGGCTGCTTCCCCGATAACGCCGTGGGCCAGGCTGCCGCTCAGCACTTCCGCGGCCACGGCGTGGACATGCAGCACTGCGTGTTTCGGGGGCAGCGACTGGGGCTGTATTTCCTGGAAGTAGGCGCTTCGCTGCGGGCCAGCCGCATCGTGTACGACCGCTACGATTCGGCCTTCGCCAACCTGCAGCCCGAGTGGTTTAACTGGGACGAGGTGTTCCGGAACGCTCAGTGGCTGCACTGGACGGGCATCACGCCCGCCATTTCGGCCACGGCGGCCCAGGCCACCCGCGAGGCCATTGCCGCCGCCCGCCGCCTCGGCCTCACCGTCTCGGCCGACGTGAACTACCGCCGCAACCTGTGGCAGTACGGCCAGCGCGCCCAGGACGTGATGCCCGAGCTGGTGGCCGGCTGCGACCTGGTAGTCTGTACCGAAGGCGACGCCGAGGACCTGTTCGGCATCAAAGCCGCCCCCGATACCGACAACAGCTTTGTGTCGATGAGTGAGCAGCTGATAGCACGGTTTCCGCAGATCCGGACGGTCATTGCCACCCGCCGCGACACCCGCAGCGCCTCGCATGAGCGCATCCAGGGCCTGGCCTTCAGCGGCGGCGAGTACCACGAAACCGAGTTCTTCGACATCAACCCCGTGGTGGACCGCATCGGGGGCGGCGACTCTTTCATTTCGGGCTTCATCTACGGCCAGCTGACCTACGCCACGGTGCAGCGGGCCCTCACGTTTGCCGTGGCCGCCTCCGCCCTCAAGCACACCATCCCCGGCGACATCAACCTGGTAACCCCCGCCGAAGTCGAGCACATCGTGGCCGGCAACACCACTGGCCGCCTACTCAGATAGTTGTTAGTTGCTGGTTGTCAGTTGTCAGTGAATCAATCCACTGACAACTGACAACCAGCAACTAACAACTAATAACTAACTGCAAAATGCCCCGCTTCTCTCCCGAACATATCCTCGAAACCGTGCTGCGCTACCCGGTGGTGCCGGTGTTCTACCACGCCGACGCGGCATTTGCCCAGCAAATTCTGGCGGCCTGCTACGCGGGCGGGCTGCGCGTGTTTGAGTTTACCAACCGGGGCAGCAATGCCTTTGATGTATTTGAGCAGCTGGTGGCCTACGTGCACGACCACTGCCCGGATATGCTGCTGGGTATCGGGACCATTTACACGGCGGAAGAGGCCAAGCGCTTTATTCAGGCGGGGGCCGATTTCGTGGTGCAGCCCTGCCTCACGGCCGACGTAGCTGATGCCTGCCGCCGCAACGATACGCCCTGGCTGCCCGGCACCATGACGGTTTCGGAAGTTTTCCAGGCCACCCGCCTGGGCGCGGCCATCGTGAAAATCTTCCCCGGCAACGTGCTCGGTCCGGGCTTCATCAAAAGCCTGCGCGGGCCGATGCCAAGCGTGCCGCTGATGGTAACCGGCGGCGTGGAGCCCACCGAAGCCAGCCTGCGTGAGTGGTTCGGGGCCGGCGTGAATGTGGTGGGTATGGGTTCCCAACTCTTCAAGAACCCCAACGATACCGAGGCCCTCAGCCGGCAGATTGCCGACCTGCTGGCCTTTGCCCAAACCGCCGTGTCATCCTGACCGCCGTGTCATCCTGAGCGCAGCGAAGGACCTTCTCACGCCTGAACGAGCCGTGCTAACGGGATAAGGTCCTTCGCTCCGCTCAGGATGACAGCGCTAAATGCCCTGAAACGGCCAAATACCCCGACAGCGCCGGTTGCCCCAACGGCCGGCTGCTCCAAATTTCCTTTCCAGTATCAGCCCCCGAATTCCCATGAGCGCCATGATACAGACTTCCGCCGCTGCGCCCCCGGCCGCACCGCCGACTACCGGCCTCGGCCGCTACCGCTGGACGATTTGCGGGCTGGTGTTTTTCGCCACCACCGTCAACTACCTCGACCGGGCCGTTATTTCCCTGCTCAAGCCTTACCTCGAAGTCGAGTTCAAGTGGAACGCGGGCGACTACGCCAACATCGAAATTGCCTTCAAGCTGGCGTATTCGCTGGGTATGCTGGGCGTGGGGCGGGTTATCGACAAGCTCGGGACCAAAATTGGCTACGCGCTGTCTACTTTTCTGTGGAGCCTGGCCGCCATTGGGCACGCGTTTGTGAGCAGCACGCTGGGGTTCTCGGTGGCGCGGGCGTTTCTGGGAGTTACGGAGGCCGGCAACTTTCCGGCAGCCATCAAAACCACGGCCGAGTGGTTTCCGCAAAAGGAGCGGGCTTTGGCTACCGGTATCTTCAACTCGGGCTCCAACGTGGGGGCCATCATTGCCCCGCTCACGGTGCCGCTCATTGCCGAAACCATCGGCTGGAAGTGGGCTTTCGTGATTACCGGGGCGCTCGGGTTCGTGTGGCTGGCCTTGTGGTTCTGGCTGTATGAAGTGCCCGCCCGCCAGGCCCGCCTCACCCAGGCCGAGTTCGACTACATCCACAGCGACGTGGACGATCAGGCCGCCGCGGCCATTACCACCGAGCCTAAGGTGTCGTGGTTTAAGCTGCTCACTTTCCGTCAGACCTGGGCCTTCGTGCTGGGCAAGTTCCTGACTGATCCGGTGTGGTGGTTTTACCTGTTCTGGCTCCCCGATTTCCTCAGCAAGCAGTACGGCCTCAAGGGCACCGATATTGCTTTGCCCGTGGCCATGGTGTACCTGCTCTCGAGCGTGGGCAGCGTGGGCGGCGGCTGGATTCCGCTCAGCTTCATCAAGCGCGGCTGGGCTCCGTTCCGGGCCCGCAAAACCAGCATGCTGCTCATTGCCTTGTGCGTGTTCCCGATTGTGTTTGCCCAGCAGCTGGGGCAGGTGAATATGTGGCTGGCGGTGCTGGTAATTGGTATTGCGGCGGCGGCCCACCAGGCCTGGAGCGCCAACATCTTCACCACCGTGTCGGATATGTTCCCGAAGAAAGCTGTGGCCTCGGTGACGGGTATCGGGGGCATGGCCGGGGGCTTCGGCGGCATTGTGCTGTCGGCGCTGGTGCAGAAGCGCATGTTTGTGTACTACGAAAGCATCGGGCAGCTCGATAAGGCCTATTTCATCATGTTCTGGATTTGCGGCGCGGCCTACCTGCTGGCCTGGGTGCTGATGCACTTTCTGGCTCCCCGCATGAAGCGCATCGACCTCGACGCGGCTCCTGCGGCCTAACTCTCCTTGCTTTCTGAGCTATGAAAAGGCTACCTGTCTTGCTGGCCCTGCTGGGGCTGGCCGGGCCGAAACGGGAACGGGGCCGGTGCTCGACCTGGAACCCGTAGATTTTCACCAGGGCAGCCCGTTGTTTATTGGCTCCCCAGAGCTGGTAGCCAGTCTGTTAGCGGAAACGGCGGAGTCCAACTAAAACCCGTAGAAATTCCAGTTGGTTGTTAGTCCGCGTGCGGGCAAACCGCCCGCAGCGCTTACCTTGACGCGCACGTTCTCCCCGGGGCCGCGGTTGCCGCCCTCCGAAACCCTACACTTTCTTTCCCCATGGCAAAAATGATTTCCCCGCAGGTGGAGTTTGGCTTCCTGCTGCAACAGACCAAAGCCGCCGCCCCCGAAATCTTCACCCCCGACGGCAACGGCTTCCTCAACCTCATGGAAGGCCGCTGGCAGGAGCCCGGCAAACCCCGCGAGTTCATCTCGCCCATCGACGGCACCCAGCTCGGCTGGCTGCCCATGCTCGATGAAGCCACCGCCCTGCGCGCCGTGCAGGCCGCCAAAAAAGAAGCCGCCGACTGGGCCCGCGTGGACCTCGATGAGCGCAAGCGCCGCGTGCAGGACTGCCTCGACCAGCTCCGCCCGCAGGTGGAGCTGGTGGGCAAGCTGCTGATGTGGGAAATCGGCAAAACCTACAAGCTGGGCTTCACCGACATCGACCGCGCCATCGACGGCGTGCAGTGGTACGTGGACAACATCGAAAGCATGCTCGGGCAGCGCAAGCCCCTGGGCCTAGTCAGCAACATTGCCTCCTGGAACTACCCCATGTCGGTGCTGCTGCACGCGGTGCTGGTGCAGGCCCTGTGCGGCAACGCCGTGATTGCCAAAACGCCCACTGATGGCGGCTTCATTTCGCTCAGCCTGACCTTCGCCATTGCCCGCCGCTGCGGCCTGCCCGTGACGCTGGTCAGCGGCTCGGGCGGGGAGCTCAGCGACGTGCTGGTGAAGAATGACGCCGTGGACTGCCTCAGCTTCGTGGGCGGGCGCTACAACGGCCGCAACATTGCCGACGCCCTGGGCCAGAACGACAAGCGCTACATGCTGGAAATGGAAGGCGTGAACACTTACGGCATCTGGAATTACTCCGACTGGGACGGCCTGGCCGAGCAGCTCAAGAAGGGCTACGACTACGGCAAGCAGCGCTGCACGGCCTACGTGCGCTTCGTGGTGGAGCGCCGCTTGTTCCCGCAGTTCGTGGAAACCTACTGGAACACCATCAAGAACCTGAAAGTGGGCAACCCCACGCTCGTGGATTCGGCCGACGACCAGCTGCCCGACCTGGCTTTCGGGCCCGTCATCAACCGCGCCCAGGCCGAAGACCTCGACCGCCTCTATCAGGACGCGCTCAAAACCGGCGCCACGCCCATCTATGAAGGCAAGCTGGATGAAAGCCTGTTCCTGCCCGGCCAGGACCGGAGCGCCTACCGCGCCCCCCGCGCCCTCGTGAACCTGCCCCGCCAGAGCGAGCTCTACTTCAAGGAGCCCTTCGGCCCCATCGACAGCATCGTGCTCGTGGACCGGGTGGAGGAGCTGGTGGGCGAAATGAACATCAGCAACGGCGCCCTGGTGGCCGCCCTGGCCTCCGACGACCAGAAGTGGGCCGCCCGCACCGCCAAGGAAGTGCGCGCCTTCAAAGTGGGCCTCAACAAGCTCCGCAGCCGCGGCGACCGGGAGGAAGTGTTCGGCGGCCTCGGCGAGTCGTGGAAGGGTGCCTTCGTGGGCGGCGCCCTGCTGGTGGAAGCCGTCACGGAAGGTGAAAAAGCCATCCTGGGCAACTTCGAAGATGCCACCCTGCTGCCGGAGCACATCTAGCCCCGGCCGGTTAGGTAGCGGTTTCGTGAACGGTATGCCTGATCGTAGAGACGCATAGTTGCGTCTCCTTGTACGCGTCGTTATTACGTCGTCGCTCAACGTGAGACGCAACTATGCGTCTCTACAGCAGCCGGGTTGCACTGTTCACGAAACGCCGGCCAGCCCCGGAAAAACCGGCCGCTGCCCCCGGCACCTCAGGCCCGTTAGCAGCGAAAAGCCCCGCCGGAAGCTGCATGCTTCGGGCGGGGCTTCTTTACTGTTACATGTTTATTTTAGCTATCGGTAGTTATCTAATACACAGATTCATTTCTGACCTTAATGTCGTATTCTTCTAGCTTGTGCTTGAAGTCGAGCCATTTTTTATTGCTAAGGGTAGTGGCTGAGAAGGTTTTGCTTTTAAAGTCATGTGTAATTATTCTTAGTATATTTGGTAAATTTCCATTCTGCTCAAATACGATTTCTCGTATATTTTGCATATTATACAATTCTTTTTTCCAAAATATGATGTGATTTACGATGATTAAATCGTTATTTAATATTTGAAAATAATTCATGAATGATGTTATACAAATTAGAAGCAAAAGCAGTAGTGAAAATACAATTCCTAAGAACATAAAACTGTCACTGTTTCCGGCTAATATTATATATAAAAAAAATATTGCTAAAGACCAGAATGAAATTCCAGTGAAAGATAATAGTTGATGTCCCTTGAATGAGTATAGAGAATTATCATCTGATGAAATATAATTGATATGTTCGGGTGAAGTGCCTTTGTTTTTCTCAAAAATTTCTGCCAAAAAAGATTTTATCTCCCACGTATTAGAATACATATCATCAAAAATATATCTTGATTTATCATCGTTGAATATTAATTCAGCGCCTTCCTTGGGAAGGTTTATTATATGATTAAAAGGTTGTTTTCCTGATAAATTTATTTTATTTATTTCGGATATTAAATAGTTATGATTATTAAAATAGATGTTTTTTGAGTTTAGCTTTATCAAGGGTGTATTATTAAAATATGTATATATGTTATAAATAAAGGAGATATAGAAAATAAAACCAACTACTAAAAAGAAGTAGCTATTATCTTTTGATTTATCCTCATTAAGAGAGAATATTGCGCCTGAAACAAGTAGGCTTCCTAAAGCGAAATACAAGAAAGATGTAATTATCAGCGGTAGATAAAATTTAGAAAAACGCCTTTTCGATACGATTGTTTTCATGAATCCGAATTAGATAGCAAAAGAAGAGAGGTGATTTTATGGTCTGGCAAGTCTAGCGTATTTGCCTCAGAATCAAAATTAGCTTTCTAAATGAATTCCACAAGCCAACGCACCAGAACAATCACTCGACCCACCTCCACCCATGCGCCCACTTCTTCCGCTACTCCTGTTGCTGGGGCTGCTGCTGGCCCGGCCGGCGGCCGCCCAGAGGCCCTACCACGTCCTCGACTGGAAGGCCCCGGCCACGCTCAGTACCTACCTGCTCCAGCAGCTGCACGGCCAGTACGATGCGCGCCGCCGCGCCGGGGCAGCTGCGTGGCAATAACCTAAGGCTGCCAGGCGTGCAGCCCGGCTTTCGTCCTGGTTACCTGCGGGGAATTCGGTAGCCCAGCCGCAGGCCGGCCTGGCGCTGGTTGGGGTTGCCGAGCAGTAGGAACGTGCTGGCCTGCCAACGGTCCGAAAACTGCCCCTGCGCCTCCACGAAGCCCGACCACCGGCTTTGTCCCGGCAGGATTTCGTAGTCTTTGGCCGTGGCGGCGCCGGCCAGCAGCTGCCAGCGCGAACCGTTGAAGCCAGTGCCCAGGCCCAGTCGGTGCTGGGGGTTGGCCGAGCCGTAGCCCAGGAAGTTATATTCAGCCAGCCCGTACACGATTTTGCGGGGCCCGATGCGCACGGAGGCCTGCACGTCCAGCGCGCTCTGCTCGTCGCCGAAATTGATGCGATGGAAGCCCAGACTACCCACCATGAGTCCTGCCCCGAAGCCCACCCAGTGACGCTCCATACGCATGTAAGGGTTGATGGCCAGGATGAGTGAGCGCGCCCTGTAATCAGGCGCGAAGGGGACAGTATCGGGCAGCAAAACGCGCTGCTGATCGGAGCCCGCGTGCAGGCGTACGCCGTACGTGTTGCCGCCCCAGTCCGGCTGATCGGGGGTGTGGTAAACATTGCTGGACGAAACATCGAGGGTACCGGTGGTGTAGCGGTGGCGGTAGGCCAGCAGCTGCGAGGAACCGCCGCAGCCCCCGCTGCCCGTGTTCTGGAGCCGCTCGAACGAGCCGGTACTCAGGCTCCCACTGATAGTAGTGAATCGTTCGTGATGCGTACTGTCGGCTACGGGGGCCTGGCTGGTGAGCACGAATACGGTGCAGGCCAGCCCCAGGGGCAGGGCCACGCGGGCGGGCCGGGCGGCCTCGGCGGCCCCCAGCAGCAGGGCCCCGCCTTCGAGCACCACCACGGCCAGCAGCAGGGTTTTGATAACCAGCACTTCGGGCCGCACCAGGGCCACCGGACCCAGCCAGGCCGTGAGGGCCAGCAGGGCCGCTACGGCCAGCAGGTTGCGCACCGGGTGTTGAACCGGGCCGGTTTCGGGGCGCCGCACGGAGCCCCGGCGCACCCGCCAGACCCAAAGCGCCAGTACGGCCGGGCCCAGCAGCAGCAGCACCCACTGCACCTGCTTGAGGGCCAGGCCGGCGTGGCTATGCATGGCGCTGCCCGCCTGCTCACCGGCCGGGTCGCGCCAGAACTCAATCAGGAACCGGCCCGTGAGCAGCAGCCCCAAATGAAGCAGGCGCTGGCTGCCCCCGGGCCAGGTGCGCCGCCGGCTCATCAGCAGCACCAGGGCCACGCCCGCGCACAGCAGCAGGGAGTAGAGCTGGGTAGGGTGCACCGGCAGCGAATGCGCCGCCCCGCGCGGAAGCTGGCCCTGCACGGCCTGCACCAGGTAGGGCAGCGTATCGGGCGGGTAGGTAAAGCCCCAGCCGCCCGCCGTGGCTTCACCGAAGCAGCAGCCCGTCAGGATGCAGCCCAGGCACTGCACCACCAGGGCCGCGCACATGGGCAGGGTAAACGCATCGAACACGTGCCAGCTGAAGCCAAAGGGCCGGCGCAGGGCCAGCAGCGTGAGCGTGCCCGCCAGGGCTCCGCCCAGCACCGTGCGCGCCTCCGAAGCCGGCCAGCGGCCGGTGTGCAGCAGGCTCTGCCACTCGGGCGCGGTGAGGGCCAGCAGCTTGGTGCCCAGAATAAAGGCCAGGGTGGTGCAGGCCAGCACCACCAGCCAGGGCCGCAGCGCGTAGCCGCGCCGCCACCCTTCCCACACCAGCAACGCCAGGTTGAGGGCGAAGGCCAGCACGTAAAACGGGGTGTAGAAATCGTAGTGCGGGTCGGCCGGCACGGCCAGCGTCCAGGCCGGAGCAAGCGTAGATAGGAGCATAAGCACGGGAATGAATTGGGGAAGTAATAACCAGCCGCCGGCGGCAACGGGCGAAGTAAGCTAAGCAGAAATAAAGAGGCCGCCGCCCGGACCACAAGTAGGATTTCGGCGACGGCCCGGATCAGGAAGTAAGGATGGGTTGGTAACGGGGAGCTTGGGGAAGCCGGACACGGGAATAGGGGGATGACTACTGCTGACAAGGTAGCGCCACGCCCGCGCCTCCCGCCAACCAGAATAGCCGCTATTCAGACTTTACCTTTCGCGCCGAAAACCCTGTAAAGACGGTTTTACCGCCGGTAGCCCGGCTTTTAGCAGACTTCTGGGCGGGTCTGCGCCGCCCGCCGGACGCGCCATCCGGGCAATTCGGGGCTCAGGGCGGAAGCCGCCGCGGAGCTTGTTGGGCTCAGCTGCGGGGCTCTGGCCGGCTGACGTGGGCAGGCAGCGGCGCGGGCTAGGAAAGGCGAACCGGCGAGGACACGGCCGGACCGGATCCGGCAGTCCGGCCCGGGGAGGCCGTCGGCTCGTCGTACTGCACGATGTTCTCAATCATGCCCTTGAAAATAATGAAGTGAAAGGGCACCAGCGAATACCAATACAGGCGGCCGGCCAGGCCGTGGGGGCGGAAGGCGGCCAGCTGCTCCAGGGTGTGGGAGCCGTCGTCGTTGGGCCGCACCTGGAACTGAAGCCAGGCTTCGCCGGGGAGCTTCATTTCGGCGTAGAGCAGCAGGCGGCCCCCGGCGCGGTCGGCCACGAGCACGCGCCAGAAGTCGAGCGGGTCGCCGGCGCGCAGGTCGGTGGGGGAGCGGCGGCCCCGGCGCAGGCCCACGCCCCCGGCCAGCTTATCAAGCAGGCCCCGGATGCGCCAGAGCCAGTCGACCTTGTACCAGCCCCGCTCGCCCCCGATGCTCCACACGTTTTGCAGCACCTGCTGGGGCGGGCGGGTGAAGCGCAGCGTCTGGCGGTCCTGCAGCAGGCCATAGCGCGGAATCTGAATGTGGTCCATCAGGTGCTTCTTCATCACCCCGCTGCTGAGCGCGTCGCTCCAGCTGCTGACCACTTCGTTCTGCTCGATGCGCTGGAAGGCCAGGCGCACGGCCGCGGCGTAGCTCATGCAGGGGTGGGGCACCACGGCCGCAATGCTGCGGGCGGGGTCGGCCACGGTGTCGTTGCGCAAACTCTCCACCAGGCTCTGGGCCAGCGAGAACGTGGTGCTCGTGACCAGGTACAGCCACCACGACGAGAGCCGGGGCGTAAGCACGGGCACCGTGATAATGTAGCGGCGCAGGCCCCGGGCCTCGGCCAGCCCGAGCAGCATCTGGCGGTAAGTGAGCACGTCGGGCCCGCCGATATCGAAGGAGCGGCCCCGGGCGGCGGGGTTGTCGAGCACCTGCAGCAGGTAGTGCATCACGTCGCGGATGCCGATGGGCTGGCAGCGGGAATTGAGCCAGCGGGGCGTCACCATCACGGGCAGCTTTTCCACCAGATCCCGGATAATCTCGAAGGAGGCCGAGCCCGAGCCGATGATGATGCTGGCCCGCAGCACCGTGAGCCGGGCCGTAGCGGCCTGGCCGAGCACCTTCTCCACGGCCTTGCGGGAGCGAAGGTGTACGCTCAGGGCCCGGTCGTTGGCAATGCCCGAAAGGTAGATGACCTGCCGGCAGCCGGTGCCGTTGAGGTAGCCCACAAAATTGCGCGCCGATTCCTGCTCGAGGCGGTAAAAGTCTTTGTCGTGCCCGCTCATGGAATGCACCAGGTAGTAGGCCGCATCGATGGTACGGGGCAGATCAGTCAGGGAATCGGGCCGCAGCAGGTCGCCTTCGGCCACGCTGATGTTGGCGCGCAGGCCTTCGGGAAACTCGAAGCGGCGGGCGTCGCGCACGAGGCAGACCACATGATGGCCCGCGGCCACGAGCAGCGGCAGCAGGCGCTGGCCAATGTAGCCGGTGGCCCCGGTGAGCAGAATGTTCATGGCGTTGACGGTTAGCTGGTAGCGGCTGGCTGCGGGCTTAGGTGCTGGCGGCCAAGGCCGGAGCTTTGCGCCGGGGCCTCGCTAATTCAACTGTGGAAGCGCGCTGCAGGTTATGGGTGCGGGCCTAAGGTTTGGGGGGAAGAGGTGAGAAAAACGTCATTCCGAGCGAAGCCGAGGAATCTCGCGTGCTGACGGAAGGTTTCGCGTGCTGACGGAAGGTTTCGCGTGCTGACGGAAGGTTTCGCGTGCTGACGGAAGGTTTCGCGTGCTGACGGAAGGTTTCGCGTGCTGACGGAAGGTTTCGCGTGCTGACGGAAGGTTTCGCGTG